>NZ_CM181236.1:3250000-5036092 GCF_049201065.2 Anaeromyxobacter sp. Red801
GGAAGATCGCTTCGTTCTTCCTGCGTTCGTGCTGCCCTTCGTCCGACGGGGCGCGTCTTCTACCTTCGGGCGCCGGAGCCGTCAAGCGCATTCGTGCGCGTGCGCGCGCGCCCTCCGGCGGCCGATCGGAGACCACGCCCGCCGCCCCCGCCGGCGCCCGCCTCGCCCCTCCCGGCGCGACCGCCTGCCCCTCCGGCCGCGCCACCGCCCCGCTGGGCGCGCGAACGACGAGGCCCCTCCCCCGCGCCGCGGGAGAGGGGCCTCGAGGACGGCGACGGCCGTGCCGTGCGCTAGGCGACGACGCGCAGGCCCTTGTACTCCGCCAGCTCGTCGAACTGGAGGTAGCGGTACACCTGGCCGGCCTTCGGCGCGATCTTCTCGTTGTAGACCGCGAAGTACTCGGCCACCGTCGGCAGCCGCCCCAGGTTCGCCGCCACCGCGCCCAGCTCGGCCGAGCCGAGGAACACGCGGGCGCCGTTGCCCATGCGGTCGTCGAAGTTGCGGGTGGACGTCGAGTAGACGTTCACGCCGTCCGGCACGCGCGCCTGGTTGCCCATGCACAGCGAGCAGCCGGCGATCTCGATGCGGGCGCCGATCTGGCTGTAGACCGAGAAGTACGCCTCGTCGCGGAGCTCCTGCTGGTCCATCCGCGTGGGCGGGCAGAGCCAGGTGCGGACCAGGCCGGTGTTCTTCTGGCCCTTCCAGATCTCGCCGGCCGCGCGGAAGTGGCCGATGTTGGTCATGCAGGAGCCCAGGAACACGTCGTCGATCTTCGTGTTCTGGACGTCGGACAGCAGCTTCACGTCGTCCGGGTCGTTCGGGCACGCCAGGATCGGCTCGGTGATCTCGGCCAGGTCGATCTCGATCACCGCCGCGTACTCGGCGTTCTTGTCGGCGCGGAGCAGCGCCGGCTTCGCCAGCCAGGCCTCCACCGCGGCGATGCGGGCCTCCAGCGCCGCCTTGTCCCCGTAGCCGTCGGAGATCATCTTCCGCATCAGCGCCACGTTGGAGCGGAGGTACGTCGCGACGCTCTTCTCCGAGAGGTCCACCGCGGCCGCCGCGGCGCTGCGCTCCGCCGCCGCGTCGGTCAGCTCGAACGCCTGCTCGACGGTGAGGTCCGGCAGGCCCTCCATCTCCAGGATCCGGCCGTTGAAGACGTTCTTCTTGTTCTTCTTCGGGACGGTGAGCAGGCCCTGCTTGATGGCCCAGTACGGGATCGCGTTCACCACGTCACGGAGCGTGATGCCCGCGTTGAGCTTGCCCTTGAACCGCACCAGCACGCTCTCCGGCATGTCGAGCGGCATGAAGCCGAGCGCCGCGCCGAACGCCACCAGGCCGGAGCCGGCCGGGAAGGAGATGCCGATGGGGAAGCGGGTGTGCGAGTCGCCGCCGGTGCCCACCGTGTCGGGGAGCAGGAGGCGGTTCAGCCAGGAGTGGATCACGCCGTCGCCCGGCCGGAGCGCCACGCCGCCGCGCTGCTGGATGAACGAGGGCAGCGAGCCGTGCATCTTCACGTCGGCCGGCTTCGGGTAGGCCGCGGTGTGGCAGAACGACTGCATCACCATGGGCGCCTGGAACTTCAGGCAGGCGAGCTCCTTCAGCTCGTCGGCGGTCATGGGGCCGGTGGTGTCCTGCGAGCCGACCGTGGTCATCTTCGGCTCGTAGTAGCCGCCGGGCAGCGCGCCGGCGATGCCGCACGCCTTGCCGACCATCTTCTGAGCGAGCGAGTAGCCCTGGCCGGCCTTCGGCTGCGGGTTCTTCGCCACCGCGAACAGGTCGATCTCCTTCAGCCCGAGCGCCTTGCGCGCCTTGTCGGTGAGCGCGCGCCCGATGATGAGCGGGATGCGGCCGCCGGCGCGGAACTCGTCCGGCACGGTGACCGGCTCGAGCTTGAAGGTGGAGAGCACCTCGCCCTGCTCGGTGCGGACCTCGCCCTTCTTCGTGTCGATCACCACCACGTCGCCGGTCTTCAGCCTGGTGACGTCGGTGCGGATGGGCAGCGCGCCCGAGTCCTGCGCGGTGTTGAAGAAGATCGGGGCGATGACGCCGCCGATGATCACGCCGCCGCGGCGCTTGTTCGGCACGAACGGGATGTCCTCGCCGATGGCCCAGAGCACCGAGTTGCAGGCCGACTTGCGGGAGGAGCCGGTGCCGACCACGTCGCCCACGAACGCGACCTGGAAGCCCTGGGCGCGGAACTCGGCGATGGTCTTCAGGCCCCCCGGGAAGCGGGTCTTGCCCATGGCCAGCGCGTGGAGCGGGATGTCCGGGCGGGTGGAGGCGTCGCCGGCGGGCGAGAAGTCGTCGGTGTTGATCTCGCCGTCCACCTTGAAGACCTTGACCTTGATGGTCTCGGGCACGCCGGGGCGCGAGGAGAACCACTCGGCCTTGGCCCACGCCTCCACCACCGACTTCGCGGCGGCGTTGGTCTTCGAGAGCGCCAGCACGTCGTCGAACGCGCCGTAGACGTAGGTCGTGTGCGAGAGCGCCTTGGCGGCCGCGGCGGCCAGCTCCGGGTCCTTCAGCGCGGCCACGAGCGGCGGCACGTTGTAGCCGCCCATCATCGTGCCGAGCAGCTCCACCGCCTCGGCGCGCGAGACGAGCGGGCACTTCTTCGCGCCGGAGACGACGTCGGCGAGGAACTTCGCCTTCACCTCGGCGGCCGGGTCCACGCCGGGCGACACGCGGTCGCGCAGCAGCCCGAGGAGGAACGCCTCCTGGCCCTTGGGCGGCGCCTCGAGGAGCTGGACCAGCCCCTTCGTCTGCTCGGGGTCGAGGGGCTTCGGCGGGATCCCCTGGGCCTTCCGCTCGGCCTCGTGCTTCAGGTACGCCTCGATCACAGGGCTCCTCCTTCGGATCTGGGTGCGGGTGGAAAGATCGGAAAAAGCGATGCCGTATAGCACGACCGCATGCGGGTGTCAGCCGCGCCCACCCGCCGAACATCGCGGAAGGACGTCGCTTTTCGGGACCTGACCGGTCCACATTGGGAGCGGGAGCGGGCGGGCGCCCGCTAGCGCTCCCGGTCCGGCCCGCCCGCCTCGCGAGCCGGGGGCGCCGGCCGGGCAGGCGGCTCGTCGTCGTCGTCCAGCATCCGGTACTTGGGACCCTCCGGATCGTCGTACTGGCCGCTCTTCACCGACCAGAGGAAGAACAGCCAGGCGGCCACCCCGAGCGACAGCGACAGGACGATGAGGAAGCCGATGGTGCCCATGCGCGCTCCCTCCTCTTACAGGGCCCGCCGGAGCCGCGCCGAGTTCCCGACCACGAACAGCGAGCTGGCGGCCATGGCGCCCGCGGCGACGATGGGGTGGAGCAGGCCGGCCATGGCGAGCGGGATCGCGACGGCGTTGTAGAAGAAGGCCCAGAACACGTTCTGGCGGATGACGGCGTAGGTCCGGCGCGACAGGCGCACCAGGTCCGGGAGCAGCCGGAGGTCGTCGCGCACCAGCACCGCGTCGGCGCTCTCCATGGTGACGTCGGTGCCGCGCCCCATGGCGGCGCCCACCTCGGCCTGGGTCAGCGCGGGCGCGTCGTTGATGCCGTCGCCGGCGAACAGCACCCGCCGGCCGGCCCGCTGCCGCGCCGCCACCGCCTCGCGCTTCTCGACCGGCGACGCCTCGGCGACCGCCTCGACCCCGAGCGCCGCCGCCACCGCGCCGGTGGTGACCCGGCCGTCGCCGCTCACGATCGCGACGCGCAGCCCGAGCGCGCGCAGCGCCGCGATGGCCGCAGGCGCCTCCTCGCGGATGGGATCGGCCACCGCCACGAGCGCGAGCGGGCGGCCGGCGCGGGCCAGGAACGCCACCGTGTCGCCGCGCGCCTCCAGCTCCCGCGCCCGCGCGTCCGCCCCCGGCGCGAGCGCCACCCCGCGCTCCGCCAGCAGCGCGCGGTTGCCCACCAGCACCTCGACGCCGCCCACCTCGGCGACGACCCCGCGCCCGGGCACCGCGCGGAACCCGGCCGCCTCCGGCTCGGCGCCCGCCGGGAGCGCCCGCGCGGCCTCGGCCACCGCCCGCCCGACGTGGTGCTCGCTGCGCCGCTCCACCGCCGCCGCGAGCGCCAGCGCCTCGTCCTCGCCGATGCCGGGAGCGATCGGCACGAGCGCCCGGAGCGCCGGGCGCCCGCGCGTCACCGTCCCGGTCTTGTCGAGCAGGACGTCGGTGGCGCGCCCCGCGCGCTCCACCACGTCCCCGCCCTTCACGAGCAGGCCGCGCGCGCTGGCCAGGCCGGTCGAGATCAGCACCGCGATGGGCGTGGCGAGGCCGAGCGCGCACGGGCAGGCGATCACCACCACCGAGATGCCGGTCATGAGCGCCCGCTCGATCGGCGCGCCGCGCGCCAGCCAGGCCGCCACCGTGAGCGCCGCCAGCACCAGCATGGCCGGCACGAACCCGCCCACCACCCGGTCCGCCACCGCCTGGATGCGCGGCTTCTGCGCCTGCGCCTCCTCCACCGCGCGGACGATGCCGGCGAGCACCGTGTCCTTGCCCACCCGCGTGACCTCGACGACCAGCGCGCCGTGCTGATTGACGGTGCCGCCGATCACGGCCGCGCCCGCGGCCTTCGCCACCGGGCGCGACTCGCCGGTGACGAGCGACTCGTCCACCTCGGAGGCGCCCTCGCGCACCACGCCGTCGAGCGGGATCCGCTCGCCCGGGATCACCTCGATCCGCTCGCCCGGCCGGATCTCCGCGACCGGCACCGCCCGCCGCTCGGCGCGGCCGCCGGGGCCGGGCTCGAGCCGGCGGGCCTCGCGCGGCGCCAGGCTGGCGAGCCGCGCCACCGCCTCGGAGGCGCGCCCCTTCGCCGCCGCCTCCACGTAGCGCCCGACCAGCACCAGCGTCGGGATCATGGCCGCGGTGTCGAAGTAGACCTCGCCGCCGCGCAGCATGCCGTACACGCTGTAGGCGAGCGCGGCGAGCGAGCCGATCACCACCAGCGAGTCCATGTTGAAGCGCAGGTGGCGGAGCCCGCGCCCGGTGGCGCGCAGGAACGGGGCGCCGGAGTAGAAGACCACCGGCAGCGTGAGGCCGAGCGAGATCCACTCCATCAGCCGTCGCGTCGGCGCGTCGATGCCCTGGAAGTACCCGGCGTAGAGGGCCGCCTGGTAGATCATGAGCTGCGAGGCGAGGAACAGCGCGGTCCCGAGCCGAACCAGCAGGTCCTTCGCCTCGGCTCGCCGCGCCTGGAGCTGCTCCGCGTCGGACCACGGCTTGGGCTGGTAGCCGGCGGCCTGGATGCGCCCGAGCACGCGCTCCAGGCCGACCGCGGCGGGGTCGAAGCGGATCCGCGCCCGGTGCGTGGCGTAGTTCACCCGGGCCGCCAGCACGCCCGGCGTGCGCTGCAGCAGCTTCTCGTTCAGCCAGACGCAGGACGCGCAGCGGATGCCGTCGATGGCCACGTCCAGCTCGGCCGCGCCGTGCGCCTCTCGCACCGCCTCGCGGAACGCGGCCAGGTCGAGCGCGGCCGCGGCCTGCGGGCCCACCTCGGTCCAGCGGCGGCTGTCGTAGTACGCGCCCAGCCCCTCGCCCTGGATCAGCTCGAAGACGCCGCGGCAGCCCGCGCAGCAGAACACCCGCGGCGCCCCGGCCACCACGGCCCGCACCGCCTCGCGCTCGGGGAACTCGAGCAGGCAGTGATCACAGCGCATCGACGCCGAGCCCGCGCAGCAGGAAGAGGACGCCGAGCGCGATCACCAGCACGCCGCCGGCCCGGTAGAGGACGCCGCGCGCGCGCGCGCCGACGAGCGTCGCCGCCGCCCCGGCCAGCAGCAGCGCCGGGAGCGTCGCCACCCCGAACGCGAGCGCGAGCAGGAACCCCTGCCCCGCGCTGCCGGTGCCGGCCGCGCCCACGAACAGCGACCAGGAGAGGCCGCAGGGCAGCAGCCCCAGCACCAGGCCCACCGGGTAGAGCCGCCCCGCGCCGCCGCCCTCGAGCAGGCCGCGCGCCAGCGCCGACACCCGCCCCGCCGCGCGCGCCTCGAGCCGCTTCACCGTCAGGCTCAGCCCCGCCGCGCCCAGCCCCATCGCGATCATGAGGACGCCGGCGATCACCGAGGCCACCGCGGCCACGCCGGCGAGCCGGCCGGCCAGGTTCACGAACGAGCCGGTGAGCCCCATCAGCGCGCCCACCAGCGCGTAGGTGGTGATGCGGCCGGCGTGGTACGCGAGCTGCCCCTGCAGCGCGCGCCCGGTGCCGCGCGGCCCGGCCGCGAGCGCGAACGCGCCCACCAGCGGCCCGCACATGCCGAGGCAGTGGCCGAAGCCGCCGAGGAGCCCGGTGGCGAGCGCGGTGGCGAGCGCGGCGGTCACTCGGCGGCCTTGAACCCCAGCTCCGCGGTGGCGCCCGGCGCGCCGGGGCGGGCGAGGGACACGGTGGCGGTCCAGTCGGTGCGGCCGCTCGGGCAGCGGACCAGCACGGCCTGGCCCCGGTAGCGCCCCGGCCCGGCCGGCGCGAGCCGCGCCTCGGCCGGGAACATCTCCATGCCCTTCATGCCGAAGCGCACCGAGAGCTCCGCGCCGTCGAGCGGCGCGCCGCCGGCGCGGACGTCGGCGAGCACCCGGAGCTCGGCGAGCGCGCGCGGCGGGCGCGGCGAGAGCTCCAGCGTGACCGCGGCGCCGCCGAGCTCGACCGTGCACGGCCCGGCGGCGAGGTCGCAGGCGGGCGCGGCGGCGGGCACGTCCACCGTGCGCGTCAGGCGCACGCGATCCGTCCCGCGGCGCACGTCGAAGCGGATCTCCCACGGCCCCGGCGCCGGGAAGGCCAGGTCCGCGGCGTAGCCGCCCCCCTCGCGCGGGCGCGCGGCGGCGGTCCACTGCCCGCGCCCGCTGTCGGGCCGGCCCACGGTGAGCGCGACCTCGGCGCCGTCGAGCGGGCGCCCGGCGCCGTCGCGGAGCGCGAACGCGAGCGCGCCCGGGCCGGCGACGGCCGGCGCCACCTCCACGCTCCAGCCGAGCGCCTCGCGCCCGCGCCGCTCGCGGTCGTACTCCAGCCCCTCCTCGTAGGGCTGGGCGACCACGGTGTCCTCGCGGACCAGGCTGCCGATCCAGATGGTGCCGCCCACCGCGCCGAGCGCGGCCAGGACGGCGAGGGCGATGACGGGCTTCACTTCACCTCCGGTGCGACGAGGGAGACGGCGGCCGCGGCGGGCTCGCCGGCGGCGCCGTCCTCGGACCGCGGGCGGGCGACGACGCGGGCGGCGCTGCGCCCCTCCGGCAGCCCGCGCACGGCGGCGAGCACGCGCACCTGGCGGTGCTCGCCGGCCGCGAGCGCGACGCGGGCCGGGCGGAGCTCGGCCTCGGCGCCGGCGCCCGCCTCCAGCGCCAGCTCCACCTCCACCGGCCGCCGGCCGCGGTTCTCGACCCCGACGGAGAGCGCGTTCAGCACGCGGCCGTCGGGCGTGCGGCGCGGCGCGTAGGCCTCGTCGCCGAGCACGGTGAGGCCGAGCGGCGCCCGCCCGGCCACGGTGGCGACCAGCACCGCCAGCGTGGCCGCGGTGACGGCGGCGAGCAGCAGGGCCGCGGGGCGCGCCAGGCGCGGCCGCCCGCCGGGCTCGCCGTAGAAGTAGCCGATGAGGTCGGGCGCGCGGCGCAGGCGGCGCATGACCGGCTCGCAGGCGTCGATGCAGGCCGCGCACGCGATGCACTCCATCTGCAGCCCGTGCCGGATGTCGATGCCGGTGGGGCACACCCGCACGCAGGCGCCGCAGTCCACGCAGTCGGCGGCGCGGCGCGCGTCGTAGGCCACCACCAGCGTGCTGCGGTCGAACAGCACGCCCTGCAGCTTCGCGTACGGGCAGGCGGTGGCGCAGAAGCGCTGCCGCAGGAAGGCGAGGTCGAGGAACAGCACCGCGAACCCGGCCGCCCAGGAGCCGGCCACCACCGGGCCGAGGGCCCCGCCGGCGAGCCGCCGGAAGAACTCCCCCGGCGGCACGAAGTACCAGACCAGGTTGGCCGAGGCGACCGCCGACACGAGCGCCACCGCCGCGAAGCCGAGCGGCCGCCGCCAGCGGCGCGGGCGCTTGCGGCGCTCCGGCTCCACCCAGGCGGTGAGGTCGCCGAGCAGCGTCTGCGGGCAGGACCACCCGCACCAGACGCGGCCGAACAGCAGGGTGACGAGCAGGAGCGCGGCGGTGAGCGCGAGCGTGGCCGCGAGCACCACGAACATCTCGTCCACCGCGTACGAGGCGCCGAACGCGTGCAGGCGGCCCCCCGGCACGTCGAGCCGCAGCGCGCTCTCGCCGCCGACGGACACGAAGGGCAGCCCGAGCACGATGAGTGCCTGGGCTGCCCCCGCGATGCGCCGCCACCTCTGGAACCGCCTAGCCGTCGTCATCCTCGAGCATCTTGTACTTCGCCTCCTCCACCCGGTCCTTCCGCCTCCGCGAGTAGTAGAAGACGATGATCCCCAGCAGCGCCACGCACATCGTGCCGCCGAAGATCGTGTAGGCGAGCTCCTGGCTTCCCATCGGGCCCTCCGCTACCGCGCCTTCCTCTTCTTCTGGGTGAGGCCCATCCAGATCGCCACCAGCGCGGGGATGGCGGTGAACGCGATGGTCCAGAGCAGGTTGGCGCCGGAGCTGGCGCCGCCGGTCTCCAGGTCCTTCGCCTGCGACCAGCCGCCCAGGGCCGGGGAGTACGCCCAGTAGTAGTAGGCGCCCCAGACGATCAGGCCCCAGAACAGCGCCAGCCAGCCCACCGGCAGGTGGTGGGACGTGTCCTTCGCCTCGAACTTCGTCAGGTCGTCGAGCTCTTCGGACATGGTGGGTCTCCTAGTGGCCGCCCGGGTGGCCCTCGGCCGCCTCGTGCGCCTTCTGGTTCCGGAGCCACGCGACGATCGCCCAGATGTCGTCGTCGGACAGGTCGCCGCCGAACGCCGCCATGCCGCCGTCCGGCACGCCGGGGCGCCCGAGCGCCTTCTTCGCGTCGCTGCCGCCCTTGATCATGGCGAAGTACGCCGCGTCGGGCAGGTCGGGCGAGGCGCCCAGGAACTGGTCGTCGATGAGGTTCGGGGCCACGCCCTCCTGGCCCTGCGCCTCGTCCCCGTGGCAGGCGGAGCAGGCGTTCGCGTCGAACAGCGTCTTGCCCTTCGCGATCGCGGCCACGTCGGTGGCGAACGGGTTCGGCGCCTCGAGGTCCACGTCGCCGCCGCCGGCGGCGGCGCGGTTCACCGCCTTGCCGAGCGAGACGGTGTACGCGACCAGCGCGTCCATCTCGGTCTTGCCCTCGACCGCGGCGGGCACCGCCGCGAGGTCGGCGTCGCCGTACGGCACGCCCAGCGTGCGCAGCCCGCGCATGCTGGCCTGGACCTTCGCGGCCTCGAGCGCGTTGCCGCGCAGGAACGCGTACTTCGGCATGTTGGAGCGCGGCACCACCTTCTGCGGGTCCTCGAAGTGCGCGTAGTGCCAGTCCTTGGAGGGCTTGATCCAGCCCTCGAACGCGAGGTCCGGGCCGGTGCGCTTCGAGCCCCACAGGAACGGGTGGTCGTAGGCGAACTCGCCGGCCAGCGAGTACTGGCCGGACGGCTCCGGCGCGCGGTTGCCCTTGTAGCGGACCACCTCGCTCTTGAGCGGGCGGACCGTCTGCGTGTGGCAGTTCACGCAGCCCTCGCGCTGGTAGACGTCGCGCCCCGCCAGCTCCAGCGGCGAGAGCGGCTTCAGCCCCTCGACCTTCGGGTGCAGCTCGGGGCGGAGCATCGGGTACGCCATGGTGACGATGGTGCCGGCGAGGACCACCACGGTCGCGAGCACCGCGAACGCCACCGGCTTGCGGTAGATGCTGGATTCACTCATGGTCATCCCCTCCTACGCCGCCACCGTGGTCGGGGCCGAGCCGGCCGCCGCCTGCGCGGCCTTCCCCTTCCGGATGGTCATGAGCACGTTGTAGACGAACACCACCATGCCCGCGGCGAAGATGATCCCGGCCAGCGTGCGCGTGTGCCAGTACGGATAGTTCCCGATCACCCCGTCCATGAACGTGTACTTGAGCTTGCCGGCCTCGTCGGTGGCCTTCCACATCCAGCCCTGCCGGATGCCGGTGATCCACATCGTGATCGAGAACAGGAGCTGGCCCACCAGCACCAGCCAGAAGTGCACGTTGGCGAGCTTCTCCGAGTACAGCTCGGTCCCGTTGATGCGCGGCACCACGTAGTAGATGGACGCGCAGATGATCATGGTCACCCAGCCCATCGTGCCCATGTGCACGTGGCCGGGGACCCAGTCGGTGAAGTGGATGAGCTGCGACACGACGCGGAGGCCCTGCGTCGGCCCCTGCACCGTCTGCAGGCCGTAGAAGGTGATGCCGAGGATGAAGAACTTGGTGAGGTAGTTGGACCGCATCGTGGTCCAGTCCTGGCCCACCGTGTAGTAGCCGTTCACCACCGAGCCCCACGACGGCGCGATGAGGAACATCGTGAACACGATGGCGAGCGTCTGGATCCAGTCCGGCAGCGGCGTGTAGACGAGGTGGTGCGCGCCGGTCCACAGGTACGCGAAGATCAGCGACCAGAACGCGACGATCGAGAGCCGGTGGCTGTAGATGGGCAGCCCGGTGGACTTCGGGAGGAAGTAGTAGAACATCGCCAGGATCGGCGTGGTGAGCAGGAAGCCGACCGCGTTGTGCCCGTACCACCACTGCACGTTGGCGGAGTTCACCCCGGCGAACAGCGGGTAGCTCTTGCCCAGGCTCACCGGCACCGCGAGGTTGTTGACGATGTAGAGGATGGCGATGGTGATGACGGTCGCCACGATGTACCAGAGCGACACGTACATCTGCTCCTCGCGCCGCTTCAGGATCGTCCCGAAGACGTTCACCGCCAGCATCACCCACAGCACCACGATGGCGAGGTCGAGCGGCCACTCCAGCTCGGCGTACTCGAGCGACTGGGTCTGGCCGAGCAGCAGCGAGACCGCCGCGGCGACGATGCCGGCGTTGAACAGCCAGAGCTGCACGCGCGCGAGGCGCGGGAACAGCAGCGGCCGCTTACAGAGCCGCATGGTGATGTAATAGAAGAGGCCGAAGATGGCGCCCGCGCCCAGGCCGAAGATCAGGCCGTTGGTGTGCACCGGGCGCAGCCGGCCGTAGGTCAGGTACGGCGCGAAGTTCGCGGCGGGCGCCCACAGCTGCACGCTGATGAGGAGCCCGAGCAGGATCCCGACGACGCCCCAGAACATCGCCGAGAGGATGAACCCCTGGACGGTCTGGTAGTCGTACCGATAGTCGTTCATGTGCCCATTCCTTCCCGAGAAACGGGAAATGATCGCGCGCAAGATACAGGAGAGGGCGTCCGATCGGCAAAAATGGGGAGCAGCTACCCTTCCTGGTGCCGCTCATGAAACCACAAAGGCCCGCGAGAACATCCGCGGCCCAAGGTCTCGCCCCCGCACGATCCCGGTCCGGCGCGCGGCTCGCCCGTCCGGGCGAGAGCCGGCGCGCGGCGGAGCGGTTCGGGACGGGGTCGCGGCCCCGGGCGGCCTAGGCCGGCCGGACGTCCACGCGGTTGTCGTAGAAGGTGGAGCCGCCCGCCTCGTCGGTGAGCCGCTGCGAGGTGAGCGCGTTCACGTTCCGTGCGCCCGGGGCGTGCGCGAGCCAGAACACCCCCTCGGCCACCGCGACGCCGGGGGGCACGCCGTCCTCGACGCGCAGCACGAACGCCGCCTCGCCGAGGCCGTTCCAGGCCACCACCCCCTGCCCGTCGGAGAGCCCGCGCGCGGCGGCCTCCGAGGGGGCGAGCTTCAGCAGCATCCCGCCCGCCTTGGCGCGCAGCTCGGGCCGCTCCTGGAACGTGGAGTTGAGCGTGTAGAGCGCGGGCGCGGTGACGAGCTTCAGCGGCAGCGGATCGCCGTCCGCGTGCGGCGGGCGCGGCCGCGGCACCGGCTCGCGGAGCGCGGGGTTCGCGAGCTCGATCCGGCCGGAGGCGGTGCGCCAGCGCGGCCCCGGCGGCGGCGCGATGCGGACCGCCTTCCCCTCCGCCAGCCGCGAGCGGTCCACCGCGTCCCACCACGCCGACCGCTGCGCGAGCAGCTGGTCCGCCATCTCCGCGGCGCTGGTCCGGAACACCGGCTCGTCGAAGCCCATGGCCGCGGCGAGGAGCTGGAAGGCCTCCCAGTTCGGCTTCGCCTCGCCGACCGGCGGGATCGCGGCGGCGGCGCGCTGGATCGAGTAGTGCCCGTAGGAGCGGTAGACGTCGAGGTGCTCGAGCGAGGTGGTCGCCGGCAGCACCACGTCCGCGTGGCGCGCCGTGTCGGTGAGGAAGCGCTCGTGCACCACCAGGAACAGGTCCTCGCGCGAGAGCCCGCGCAGCACCGCGTTCTGGTCGGGCGCGACCGCGGCCGGGTTCGAGCACCACACGTACATCGAGCGGATGGGCGGGTCGCGCAGCTCGTTCAGCGCCCAGCCCAGGCGGTTCATGTTCACCTCGCGCACCGGCCGCGGGAGCAGGTCCTCGCGGCGCACCGGCGAGAGGTCGAACGCCTGCGACGAGGCGGTGGAGGTGAGGCAGCCGCCGCCCGCGCGGCCGAACGCGCCCAGCACCGCCGCGAGCGCGACCACGCTGCGGACGGTCATGGCGCCGTTGCCGTAGCGCGAGGGGCCGCCGCCGATGCGGAAGAACGGCGCGCGCGCCCGCGCCAGCGTCCGCGCCAGCGCCACGATGGCCTCGGGCGCGAGCCCGGTCGCGGCCGCGACCGCGTCCGGCGGGCACTCCGCGAGCGCGACCGCCTTCAGCTCCGGCCACCCGACCGTCTCGCTCGCCAGGAACGCCTCGTCCGCCAGCCCCTCGCGCGCGATCACGTGGACCAGGCCGAGCGCGAGCATGCCGTCCGAGCCGGGCCGGACCAGGATCACCTCGTCCGCGAGGGCGGCGGTGTCGTTCCGGTAGGTGTCCACCAGCAGCACCCGCGCGCCGCGCCGCCGCGCCTCCCGGGCCCGCTGGGCGAAGTGGATGCTGGTCGCGACCGCGTTGATGCCCCAGAGCACCACCAGGTCCGAGCCGAGCACCGTGTCCGGGTCCGGGCCCGGGGTGGCGCCCATCACCGAGGTCCAGCCGGCGTCCTGGGCCGGCGTGCAGATGGTGCGGGCCAGCCGCGACGCGCCCAGGCGGTGGAAGAACGGGAAGCCGGCGTTCCGCTGCACCAGGCCCATCGAGCCCGCGTAGGAGTACGGCAGGATCGCCTCGCCGCCCTCGGCGGCCAGGATCTCCTTCCAGCGCCCGGCGACGAGCGCGACCGCCTCGTCCCAGGTCGCGCGCCGGAACGCCCCGGCGCCCTTCGGGCCGGTCCGGATCAGAGGATGGGTGAGCCGGTCGGGCGAGTGCACCGTCCGGTCGTAGCCGTTCATCTTCGGGCACAGGGTGCCCTGCGAGTACGGGTGCTCCGGGTCGCCCCGGACCTTCGCGGCGCGCCCGTCCTCGACCTCGACGAGCAGGCCGCAGGCGTCGGGGCAGTCGAACGGGCAGACGGAGCGCGCGAGCGTGGGCATGGCGCGCGCGAGGATAATCGAGCGCCGCCGGCGGCGCGACCCGTCGTGCGGCCGGGCGGCGGATCGCGCGTCGGGCGCGGGGGCGCCTGCCCTGCCGCCCCCGCGCCCGACGGCGACGGCTCAGAACCTGCCGGCCACCAGCCCGAACGTCTCCTGCCTCGACTGGTCCCGCCGGCGCAGGTCCATGGTGAACGACTGGCCGTCGCGCACCGGCGCCCGCGCCACCGCGGTCCGCATCGCGTAGTCCGGCGCGGTGGCCACGTCCACGACGCCCCACAGCAGGCCGACGCCGGCGCCGATCAGCGCGCCCCAGGCCAGCGTGCGACCCCAGTCGTAGTTCGAGTGGTCCTGGATCCCCATGTTGTAGAGGATGATCCCGCCCGCCACCGCGGAGCCGGCCACGCCGCCCGCGATCGTGTCGCGCGCGACCGTGCCCACCGGGTTGGCGTGCCGTCGCACGTACACGTCGTCGTCCGCCCGGGCGGCCTGGACCCCCACCGCCAGCGCCACCACCGCCACCAGCGCCCTCAGGTATCTCATCGCCCCTCCCCCCTTTCCCGACGGACCTCCCGTCCGGGTTCGAATCAAGCTGGGGCGCGCGACCGCCGGGGGACAAGGGGGTGGCGCCGCCCCTCGGCCGGGTTGACGGGCGCCGGGCCGCGTGGTTCACATCCGGGCGTCCATGCGAGCCCTCGTCACCGGCGCCGGCGGCTTCCTCGGCATGGCGCTGGTGCGTGCGCTGGCCGCCCGGGGCGACCGCGTGCGCGCGCTGGTCCGCCGCCCGTCGGAGGCGCTCGCCGCGGCCGGCGCCGAGGTGATGGTCGGCGACGTCACCGACCCGCGGGCGCTCCGCGCCGCGGTGGCCGGGCAGGAGCTCGTGTTCCACCTCGCGGGCGTGCGGCGCGCCGCGGACCCGGCGGAGTTCCTGCGGGTGAACGCCGGCTCGACGCGGCTCGCGCTGGAGGCGTGCGTGGAGCGCGCGCCCGGGCTCCGGCGCTTCGTGCTGGCCGGCTCGCGCGCCGCCTGCGCGCCGTCGCGGGAGCCGATCCGCGAGGACGCGCCGCTCGCGCCGGTCGAGCCGTACGGTGCGTCCAAGGCCGAGGCGGAGCGCGAGGCGCTGGCCTTCGCGGCGCAGGTCCCGGTGGCCATCGCGCGGCCGCCCCGCATCATGGGCCCCGGCGACCGCGAGAACCTGCTCTTCTTCCGGATCGCCCGGGCCCGGCTCGCGCTCGACCTGGGCGACCGCCCGCTGTCCTGGATCGACGTGGACGACTGCGCCCGCGGGCTGCTGCTGCTCGCCGATCGCGACGCGGCGCGCGGGGAGGCGTTCTTCCTGGCGGCGCCGGAGCCGGTCACCGCGCGAGGGCTGATGGAGGAGGCGGCGCGGGCGCTCGGCGTACGGGCGCGCCGCCTGCCGGTCCCCGAGGCGCTGCTGCGCGGGGCCGGGCGCGCCGGTGACGCGGTGGGCCGCGCGCTGGGGCGGCGGCTGCCGGTCGGCTCGAAGCTGGTCGCGCAGGTGCTCGCGCCGGGCTGGGTGTGCGACGCGTCGAAGGCGCGCGAGCGGCTCGGCTTCGAGGCGACGACTTCACTCGCCGCGTCGATGGCCCGGGCGGCCGCCTGGTACCGCGCCGCCGGGTGGCTGTAGGCCTTCGCAGCCCCCGCTACGCCCTTGCCAACCGGGTCGTCCATTGCGTATGCCTCGCGGGTCATGGCGGATCCCGGCAAGGCTGCGTTCTTCGACATCGACGGAACGCTCGTGCGCACGAACATCGTGCACGCGTTCGCGTTCTACGCGATGAACCAGGGGACGATCCTCGGCACCGCCTGGCAGACCGCCCGCACCCTCCTCTCCGTGCCCCTCTTCATGGCCGCGGACCGGGTGAACCGGAAGGCGTTCAACGAGCTGTTCTACGGGTACTACCGCGGCCAGAGCGAGGACCGGCTGGAGACGCTCGCGGCCGAGCTGTTCGAGGACGTGCTGGAGCCGGCGGTGCACCCCGGCTCGCGGCGCCTGGTGGACGAGGCGCGCCGCGCCGGCTGCCGGGTGGTGTTCGTCACCGGCGCGCTCGACTTCACGGTGCGGCGCCTGGCCGACCACCTCGGCGCCGACGACCTCATCGCCAACCGGATGCGCTTCGTGCAGGGCGTCGCCACCGGGCGCGTCATGCCGCCCATCATCGAGGGCGCGCACAAGGCGCTCGTGATCCGCGACTGGTGCGTGCGGAACGGCGTGGCGCTCGAGAAGAGCTTCGCGTACTCCGACTCCTTCTCCGACTACCCCATGCTCGCGGTGGTGGGCCACCCCGCGGCGGTCAACCCGGACGCGCGGCTCGCCCGCGTGGCCCGGGCCTACGAGTGGCCCGTCCTGCGCACCACGGAGGGTTGAGACACCATGCGCGAGCCCCGGAGCCTCTCCCGCTTCTACGAGGCGACCGAGCAGATCGTCACCATCGACCGGGACTCGCCGCCGCGCGTGCTCTTCTCCGGCGAGGACCTGCTGGTGGAGGACCTGCCGGTCGGGACGCGGGTGATCTACCCGAAGCCGCCGGTGGAGGGGCTGCCCAACGTGAAGGCGGCCATCCGGAGCGCCATCAACCGGCCGGAGGGGTGCGAGCCGCTCCACGCGATGCTGCGCCCCGGCATGAAGGTCACCATCGCGCTCGACGACATCTCGCTGCCGCTGCCGCCCATGCGCACGCCCGACGTGCGCCAGCAGGTGCTGGAGGTGATCCTGCCGCTGCTGGCGGAGTCCGGCGTGGACGACGTGCACCTCGTCGTCGCGGTGGCGCTGCACCGCCACATGACCGAGGCGGAGATGAAGCGGATGGTGGGCGCGGAGATCTTCGACGCGTTCTACCCGGACCGCTACTACAACCACGACGCCGAGGACCCCGACGGCCTGGTGACGCTCGGCACCACCGAGCACGGCGAGAAGGTCATCATCAACCGGCGCGCCGCCGAGTCCGACCTGCTCATCTACGTGAACGTGAACTTCGTGCCCATGGACGGCGGGCACAAGTCGGTCGGCACCGGGCTCACGAACTACGAGGGCGTGAAGGCGCACCACACGCCGCACCACATCCGCAAGAGCCACTCGTACATGGACCCCGAGCGCTCCGAGATGCACCGCTCGGTGGACCGCATCGGGCGCTACATCGACCGGTCGCTGAAGGTCTTCCACATCGAGACCACCGTCAACAACCGCATGTTCGACGGGCCGATGGACTTCCTCATGAAGCGCGAGGAGGCGTACGGCGAGACCGACCGGCTGAAGCTCGCCGCGCTGCGCGCCGCGCTGAAGGGGCTGCCCGCCGCGGCGAAGCGGAAGATCTTCCAGGCGGTGCCCGCGGCCTACGACATCATCGCGGTGGCGGCCGGCGTCACCGAGCCCACGCACGCGAAGATCCTGAAGGCGAGCTGGGCCCAGTACGCGGTGGACGTGGACTACCAGGCCGACGTGCTGGTGTACGGGATCCCGTTCGTCTCCCCGTACAACGTGAACTCCATCCTGAACCCGCTGCTGGTCCAGGTGATGGCCTGCGGGTACTTCTTCAACTTCTACCGCGGCAAGCCGCTGCTCAAGCCGGGCGGCACGCTCATCCTCGCGCACCCCTGCTCCGACGTGTTCGACCCGGTGGCGCACCCGAGCTACATCGAGTTCTTCCACCGGCTGCTGCCCGAGACCCGCGACGCGAAGGTGCTCGAGGCGAAGTACGAGCGCGAGTTCGCCGAGAACCCGACCTACGTCCACCTGTACCGGACCGGCCACGCGTACCACGGGGCCCACCCGTTCTTCATGTGGTACTGGGGCGAGAACGGGCGGCAGCACATGGGCCGCATCATCGCGGTGGGCGCGGACAACGCGCAGGTGCCGCGGCTGATGGGCTGGGACACCGCCGAGACGCTCTCCGAGGCCATCGACATGGCCCGCTCCGAGCACGGCCGCGGCGCCCAGGTCACCATGATGCACCACCCGCCCATCGTCATGACGCAGAACCTGGGCTGAGCGATGAGCGGCCACGGCAAGAGGACGCGCGGCCCCCACGGCCACCCGCACCCGGCCCTTCCCGGCGGCGCGCCGGCCGGCCCCCCCGCGCTCGACGTGGCGGCGCTGCTGGCCGGGCGCCGGGTGCTCGTCACCGGCGCCACCGGCTTCGTGGGCAAGGTGGCGCTGTCGATGCTGCTCGACCGCTACCCCGAGGTCGGGCGCGTGTTCGTGCTGGTCCGCCCGGGCGCGGGCGGCACCGCCGAGGGCCGCTTCTTCGGCAAGGTGGCGCCGAGCCGGCCGTTCGACCCGCTCCGCGCCCGCCACGGCGCCGGCTTCGACGCGTTCCTGCGCGACAAGTGCGTGCCGCTCGCGGGCGACGTGTCGGACCCGCTGCTCGGGCTGTCGGAGGCCGACCTGGCCCGGCTCGACGGGCTCGACCTGGTGATCAACTCCGCCGGGCTGGTGGACTTCGACGCGTCCCTGGAGCTCGCGCTCGGCGTCAACGTGGACGGCGCGCGCCACGCGGCGGAGCTGTGCCGCCGCACCGGCGCCGGCCTGGTGCACGTCTCGACCTGCTTCGTGGCCGGCAACCGCGACGGGGTGGTGTTCGAGGACGAGGAGATCGCCGGCTACTTCCCCCGGCGCGAGGGCGTGGAGGGCCGCCCGCGCGCCGCCGCGCTGGACGGCGCCGACTTCTCGCTCGAGACCGAGCTCGCCGACGCGGCCCGGCGCATCGCCGAGGTCCGCGCGCTGGCCGACGACCGGGTGCGCCAGTCGGAGTTCCGCGAGCGCGCGCTGGACCGGCTCCGCGAGGAGGGGCGCGCCGCCGCCGACGAGAAGGCGCTGCGGCTCGCCGTCGGGCGCGAGAAGCGGCTCTGGGTCTCGCAGCAGCTCGTCGAGATCGGCCGGACCCGCGCGCTCCACTGGGGCTGGCCCAACACGTACACGTACACGAAGTCGCTCGGCGAGCAGGCCATCGCCGCGGCGGGCGTGCCGTACGCGATCGTGCGCCCCTCCATCGTGGAGAGCGCGCTCCGCTACCCGTTCCCGGGCTGGAACGAGGGGTTCACCACCAGCGCGCCGCTCGCGTTCATGGGGCTGAAGGGGCACCGCTCCTTCCCCGCCGCCGAGAAGGCCATCCTGGACGTCGTCCCGGTGGACCTGGTCTGCGCCGGGATCGTCGCGGCCGCGGCCGAGCTGCAGGAGCGCCGCGGCACCCCGGGCGCCGCGCCCGGCCGCGTGTACCACCTCGCCTCCGGCGACGTGAACCCGCTCTGGGCCCGGCGCGCGGTGGAGCTGACCGCGCTGTACCGGCGGCGCTTCTACCGCGAGCGCGAGGAGGGCAACCGCACCTGGAACCGGCTGCTCTCGCGCGTCGAGCCGTACCCGGTGACCCGCGCCCAGTACGAGGCGTTCTCCGCGCCCGCGCTGGCGGCGCTGGCGCGCGGCGCCGGCAAGCTGCTCCGCGAGCGGGCGCCGTCCTGGGGCGCGCCGCGGCTGTCCGCGCTGGCGCACCGGGCGGGCGAGGCGCTCGACGAGCTGACCAGCCAGCTCGAGAAGACCGAGGCCATCTGGGCGATGTACCTGCCCTTCACCTGGGACAACCGCTACGTGTTCCGCTGCGCGGGCATGCGCGAGCTGCGCGCGCGGCTCTCGCCCGCCGACCGCGCGCGCATCCCGTGGGACCCCGAGGCGCTCGACTGGCGCGCCTACTGGCTCGACGTCCACCTGAAGGGCATGGAGGAGTGGGTGTTCCCCGGCCTGGAGGAGGAGGCCGAGAAGCGGGTCCACGCGCCCAAGGCGCACCGCGACCTGCTCGAGCTGCTCGACTCCGCCTGCGAGCGCTGGCGCGACCGCACCGCGCTGCGCCTGGAGGGCGCCGCCAAGGACCGCCTCACGTACGGCGAGCTGCACGCGCTCTCCGGCCGCGTGGCCGCGTTCCTGGCCGCGGCCGGCGTGGCGAAGGGCGACCGGGTCCTGCTCGCGAGCGAGAACCGGCCGGAGTGGGCGGTGGCCTACTTCGGCATCCTGCGGGCCGGCGCCGCGGCGGTGCCGGTGGACCCGAAGCTGTCCGAGCCGGAGCTGGCCAACCTCTGGCGGAGCGCCGGCGCCCGGCTCGCGCTCCTCTCCGACGACGCCGCCGACGCGCTGCCCGGCCTCGGCGCGCTCGCCGCCGCGGCGGTGCCCGAGGCGCGGGTGGTCGCGCTCGGCGAGGCGCTGCGCGGCGGCCCCGCGGTGCCGTCGATCCGCCTGTCGCCGGACGACCTCGCCTCGCTCATCTTCACGAGCGGCACCACCGGCACGCCCAAGGGCGTGATGCTCTCGCACCGCAACTTCGCCTCGCTGGTCGCGAAGCTGGTCACGGTGTTCGACCTCGGCCCCGGCGACGGCATGCTGTCGGTGCTCCCGCTGCACCACACCTTCGAGTTCACGTGCGGCCTGCTCGTGCCGCTCTCGCGCGGCGCCGAGGTGGAGTACCTCGACGAGCTCACCGCCGACCGGATCGGCGACGCGCTCGGCTCGGGCCGCGTCACCGCCATGATCGGCGTGCCGGCGCTGTGGGCGCTCCTGCACCGGCGCATCACCCAGGAGCTGGCCGCGAAGCCGGGCGTGGTGGAGCAGGCGTTCCGCGGGCTCATGAAGGGCAACGCGGCGCTGCGCGACTCGGCGCTCGCGTGGAACCTGGGCAAGGCGCTGTTCTGGCCGGTGCACCGCCGCTTCGGCGGGCGGCTGCGGCTGCTCGTGTCCGGCGGCTCGGCGCTCGACCCGCAGGTCCAGGACGCGTTCCGCGCGCTCGGCTTCGACATGTACGAGGGCTACGGCCTCACCGAGGCCGCGCCGGTGCTGGCGGTCTCGAAGCCCGGCGGCGACGCGCCGGCGGGCAGCGTGGGGCCGGCGCTCCCCGGGATCGAGCTGCGCATCGCCGACCCCGACGCGAGCGGCGTGGGCGAGGTGCTGGCCCGCGGGCCGAACGTGATGCTGGGCTACTGGCGCGGCGCCGCACCGGGCCAGGGCGCGGGGGTGGACCCGGCGCTCAGCGGGCAGGTGCTCGAGGACGGCTGGCTCCGCACCGGGGACCTCGGCAGGCTCGACGCCGACGGCAACCTCACGCTGGTCGGGCGCAAGAAGGACGTCATCATCGACGCGAACGGGAAGAACGTCTACCCGGACGAGGTCGAGGAGCGCTACCGCGACGACGCGCTGGTGAAGGAGCTGTGCGTGGTCGGGCTGCCCGACGGCGCGGCCGAGAAGGTCGCGATGATCGTGGTGCCCGAGTACGGCGAGCGCGACCGGGCCGAGGTCCGCGCCGAGCTGGACGCGCACGTGCGCGCGGTCTCCGCCTCGCTCCCGTTCCCCCAGCGTGTGAAGGTGTGGCACGTCTTCGAGGGCGACCTCCCGAAGACCTCCACCCGCAAGGTGAAGCGGCCGCTGGTGCGCGAGGAGCTGATGCGGCTCGAGGCCGCCGCGGCCCGGGGCCGGCGCGCGCGCGAGGAGGCGCGCGACGCGCAGGGCGAGGGCTGGGTGCTCGACCTGCTGGCCGAGGTGTGCCGGCGCCCGCGCGCCGAGATCGGGCCCGACTCGCGCCTGCAGGCGGAGCTCGGGGTGGACTCGCTCATGCTCACCGAGCTGTCCGCGGCGCTGGAGGAGGCGGGCGTGCCGCCGGCGGCGCTGGAGGGGCTGCACGCGGTGCAGACCGCGGGCGAGCTGGCCCGCGCGGTGGGCGGCGCGGCCCGGCGCGGCGCCGAGCGGCCCCCGGCGCGCGAGGCGACCGCCGCGAAGGCGCCCGGCGCGGCGAAGGACGACGGGGAGATCCCGGTGCCCGCGACGGTGGCGCGCCTGGGGCGGCGGGTGCTCTCCGCCGGCCAGCGCGCGCTCTACCGCGACCTCTACCGGGCGCGGGTGGTCGGCGCGGCGCACGTGCCCCACGACCGCAACGTGCTGGTGGTCGCGAACCACGCCAGCCACCTCGACATGGGCCTGGTGAAGGTGGCGCTCGGCGACGAGGGGAAGCGCCTCGCGGCGCTGGCGGCGAAGGACTACTTCTTCGACACGGCGCTGAAGCGCGCCTACTTCGAGAACTTCACCAACCTCATCCCCATGGAGCGCGACGGCGCGCTGAAGGCCAGCCTGCGCGCGGCGGCCGAGGCGCTGCGGCGCGGCTACCACCTGCTCATCTTCCCGGAGGGCACGCGCACCCGCGACGGCGCGATGCGGGCGTTCTACCCGACCGCCGGCTACCTCGCGCTGCAGTGCGACGTGGACGTGCTCCCGATCTACCTGGCGGGCACGCACGAGGCGCTGCCGCCGGGCCGGGCCCTGCCGCGCCGCGCCGACCTCGAGGTCCGCTTCGGCGAGCCCATCCGCGTGGACGACCTGCGCGCGCAGACCGCCGGCCTGGCGCGGGGCGACGCGTACCGGGCCGCCACGCAGGTGATGGAGGCCGCGGTGAAGGGGCTTCGCCAGGCCTGGCTCGAGGAGCACGGGGCGGCGCCGCCCGCCCCGGCGGGCGAGCGCACCGGTTCCGGGTCCGCCGCGCCGGCCGCGCGCGCTCCGGCCGCCGCGGCCGAGCCCGCCGAGCCCGCCGCCCCGGGCGCCGGCCCGGCGCCGCGGCACCGCCCCGGGCGCCCGGAGGACGCGTGAACCTGCTCGTCACCGGCGGCACCGGGTTCCTCGGCGCCGCGCTCGTCCCGCTGCTCGCCCGGGCCGGCCACCGCCTCCGGCTGCTGCAGCGCTCGGCGGCGCCGGAGGCCGAGGCGCTCGGCGCCGACGTGCGCCGCGCCGCGCTCGAGGACGCCGAGGCGGTCCGGGCCGCGCTCGACGGGGTGGACGCGGTGTTCCACCTCGCCGGCCAGGTGGACTTCGATCCCGCCGAGCCGGCGCGCCTGTACGAGCTGCACGTGCAGGGCACCCGCCGGCTGCTGGAGGCCTGCGTCGCCGCGGGCGTGCGGCGCGTGGTCCTCGCCTCCACCTCCGGCACCATCGCCGTGTCGAAGGAGGAGCGGGTCGCCACCGAGGCCGACCCCTACCCCATCGCCGCGGTGGCGGGCTGGCCCTACTACCTCTCCAAGATCTTCCAGGAGAAGGCCGCGCTCCGGATCCACCGCGACACCGGGCTCCCGCTGGTGGTGCTGAACCCGTCGCTCCTGCTCGGCCCGGGCGACACCCGCCTCTCCTCCACCGACGTCGTGTTCAAGTTCCTGGAGCGGCGCATCCCGGCGATGCCCACCGGCGGCCTCTCCTTCGTGGACGTCCGCGACGCGGCGCGCGCGTTCGCGGCGGCGCTCGAGCGCGGGCGGCCCGGCGAGCGGTACCTGCTCGGCGGCGCGAACCTGAGCTTCCGCGACTTCTTCGGCCGCCTGGAGCGGCTCTCGGGCGTGCCCGCGCCGCGGCTGGCGCTGCCGGGGGGCCTGAACGTCGCCGGGGCGCGGCTGCTCGAGAAGCTCTCCGGGTGGCGCGGCGCCGAGGCGCCCATCGACGCGCCCTCGGTCGAGATGGGCGAGCACTTCTGGTACTGCGACTCGCGCAAGGCGGAGGAGGCGCTCGGGTTCTCGGCGCGCGATCCGCAGGAGACGCTCTTCGACACCGTGCAGTGGCTGGAGAAGAACGTCCGCGCGCGCAAGGCGCCGGAGACCGTGGCCGAGCTGCTCCGCGGGCGGTGAGCGCGCGCGGCGGCGCTACATGGTGCCGCCGCTCACGTCGCGCACCTTGCGGATGGCGGCCACCCCGCAGCGCTCGCCGCAGGCGCTGCAGATCTCGTAGGTCACCTGCTTCACCACCAGCACGTCCGGGTGCTGCTCGGCGGGCGCGAGCCGCGCGCCGCAGCCCGGGCACGTCAGCTCGGTGGCGCGCTCGCGGCGGGGCAGCACCAGCGAGCGGCGGCGATCCGCCGGGCAGCGGCTGCACTCCACCCCGTACAGCCAGCCGGTCTCCTGCGCGGGCGGCACCTCGTCCAGATCGACGCCGCAGTACTGGCACAGCTCGGTGGCCATCCCCGTCGTCTAACGCCGCCTCCCCGCGCCGGCCAGCCTCCCCGGCCCGGCGGCGCGACCGGCGGCCGCACGCCGACGGGCGAGCCCGACCGCCCCGCCGCGCCCGCGCGCGAATTTCGCTGCGGCGCGGGCGCCCGGCGCTAGATCCGTCCCCCTCGAGATCGTCTACAGGAGGCAACACCACATGACTCAGGTCAAGGCCTGGGCCGCGCCGGCCGCCGGCGCGCCCCTCGTCCCCCACGCCATCGAGCGCCGCGAGGTGGGCGAGCGCGACGTCCTCATCGACGTCGCCTACTGCGGCGTCTGCCACTCGGACCTCCACCAGGCGCGCGACGAGTGGGGCGGGGCCACCTTCCCGATGGTGCCGGGCCACGAGATCGTCGGCCGCGTCGCCCGCGTCGGCGCGAAGGTCACGCGCTTCCGGCCCGGCGATCACGCCGGCGTCGGCTGCCTGGTGGACTCGTGCCGCACCTGCGAGCCGTGCCGGCGCGACCTCGAGCAGTTCTGCGAGCGCGGCCCGGCCTGGACCTACAACAGCACCGAGATGGACCGCCGGACGCCGACGCACGGCGGCTACTCGAAGCAGGTGGTGGTGACCGAGGACTTCGCGCTGAAGGTCTCGCCGTCGCTCGACCTCGCCGCGGCCGCGCCGCTCCTCTGCGCCGGCATCACCACCTACTCGCCGCTGCGCCACTGGAAGGTGGGGCCGGGCCAGAAGGTCGGCGTGGTCGGCCTGGGCGGCCTCGGCCACATGGCGGTGAAGCTCGCCGCGGCGATGGGCGCGGAGGTCACCATGCTCAGCACCTCGCCGGGCAAGGAGGCCGACGCGCGACGCCTGGGCGCGAGCGGCTTCGCGCTGACCCGCGACGACGCCAACTTCCGCCGGCTGCACAACCACTTCGACTTCATCCTCGACACCATCTCGGCGCCGCACGACTACGACAGGTACCTGGGGATGGTGAAGGTGGACGGGGCGATGGTGCTGGTGGGCGTGCCGCCCGAGCGCACCCCCCTGCACGCGCACTCGCTCATCGGCGGCCGCCGCACGCTGGCCGGCTCGCTGATCGGCGGCATCGCCGAGACGCAGGAGATGCTGGACTTCTGCGCCGAGAAGCAGGTCGTCTCGGACGTGGAGGTCATCCCGATCGAGAAGATCAACGAGGCCTACGAGCGGATGATCCGCGGCGACGTGCGGTACCGCTTCGTCATCGACCTCGCCTCGCTGTAGCCGTGCGCCGCCGTCACGCCGGGTGCGTGTCACCCGGCGTGATGTGCGCGCGTGTGCTCCACGACAATTCGCGCGTCCGCGCGTGCGAATCCTTGCGCGAGGACGCTGAGTAAACTAGGTTTCGTCCTCCCGGCGCGCAGGGGCCCTGCGAGTTGCAGGCAACCCCCCAGCCACTTCTTGCTCCCCCTGCGCCCGGGGCTCTCCAGTCACCGCCCCGAGGCTGGCACGTGCTGCGGCGGCTGCGCGGCGACCGCGGCGCGAGCGCCCTCGCGCTTCACCTGGAAGAACGAGATGAGCTGCTGCAGCCCCTCCGCCTGCGACGCCATCTCCTCGGCGGTGGAGCTGAGCTCCTCGGCGGCGGACGCGTTCCGCTGCGTCACCTGATCGACGAGCGCCATCGCCTTCGAGACCTGCCCGACGCCGGCGGACTGCTCCCGGGAGGCCGCCGCCACCTCGTGGACCAGCGCCGCGGTCCTGCGGATCGCCGGCACCAGCGTCTCGACGAGCTCGCCCGAGCGCTCGGCGGCCGCGACGCTCGACCCGGCCAGGCCGCCGATGTCCTGGGCGGCCCTCTGCGAGCGCTCCGCGAGCTTCCGGACCTCGGTCGCCACCACGGCGAACCCCCGGCCGTGCTCTCCCGCCCGCGCGGCCTCGATGGCCGCGTTCAGGGCGAGCAGGTTCGTCTGGTAGGCGATCTCCTCGATGATCGAGATCTTCTCCACGATCGCCTTCATCGCGCCGACGGTCTGCCGGACCGACCTCCCGCCCTCCTCCGCGTTCGCGGCGCTCTCGTTCGAGGCCGCCTCCGTCGCCCGGGAGCTCTCCGCGTTCTGGGTGATCGACGCGCTCATCTCCTCGAGCGACGCCGTCGTCTCCTCCACGCTGCTCGCCTGCTCGCCGGTGCCCTGCGAGAGCGCCTGGGACGTCGCGGAGACCTGCTGCGAGGCGCCGGCCAGCGCCTCCGCGCCGCTCCGGACCTCGCCGATCACCTGGGCCAGCTTCTGCGCCATGGCGCCCAGCTCCGCGTGGAGCTGACCGACCTCGTCGCGACGATCGGCCGCGACGGTCACCGTCAGGTCGCCGCGCGAGATCGCCGCCGCGACCCGGACGGCCTCCCGCAGTGGAGCGGCGATGCTCCGCGCGAGGACCACGGAGACGAGGACGAAGGCCGCTGCGGCCGCGACGATCGTGGCGATCACCACCTGCCTCACCACGGCCGTCGCGTGGAGGGCGGCCTCCTCGCTCCTCGAGAACGCGCGCCGCTGCTCGTCGCGGAGCTCGAGGATGACCTGCTTCACCTCGCGCCACACCGGCGTCTCCTTGCCCACCAGGACCGCGACGGCCTCGTCGCGGTCGCCGGCCTCGGAGAGCTTCATCACCTCCTGCTTGAGCACGTGGTCCGCGGCCCAGAGGCGGTCGACGTCCTGCAGCCGGGCCTTCAGCTCGGGAGGCGCGAGCTGCCGCGCGTCCTCGAGGGTCTTCGAGAACGCCTCGTGCGCGTCCCGGTAGTTCTTCTTGGCGGTGCCGTCGGCCGGGTTGAGCAGGACGTTGCGGGTCGCCTGCCCGGTCTGCAGGCCCGCCGAGTACATCGACTCGAGGCCGACCAGGAGATCGAGGTCGCTCCCGGCCATGCGGCCGATGGTGGCGTCGCTCGCGCGCCCTTGCACCAGCGCGGCGGAGGCGACGGCGAGGAGCGCGAGGGAGGCCACGACGACGAGGAGGGCGAGCTTGGTGCGGATCTTCAGGTTGGCGAGCATGTCGGTATCCCGTGAGGAGCCTCGGCGTGCGGTCCACCCGGCCCCCGCGCATGCGTTCATGCAGGAAGCGTGTCGACGCACCAGGTCGGCGAGCGGAGCGTCCGGGGGCGACCGGCGATGTGCGCCGCCGGGACCGGTGTGAGCGGCCGCCGGCGACCCGGCGACGTCTGCGTTCCTCGCGGGCGCGGCCGCCTGCCGCAGACAGGGCCTCGGGACGCGCCACGAAGCGCCCTCCGCGCCACGAAGCGCCCTCCGCGCGGCGAGATCCCTCCGGCGGCGGCCGAGGCTCGAGCAGCCGCACCCGGCGAAGCCCGGCGCCGCGAACCTGGCTCACCCAGGTGGTGACGGCCCGGGTGCTTCAAGACCTGCGAGCGAGTTCACTCACCGTGCGCATCCCCGCGGGCCGACACGAGCAGCATCATCGGGCGCCGGCGCTCGTCCTTCCAGTCCGGGTGCACCTCCAGGAGCTCCGGCGGCGGCTGGGGCTCGACCAGCCGCTCCAGGCGGAACCCGGCCTCGAGCACCGAGTCCACCCAGGTGGCGACGGTCCGGTGGTGCTTCACGACGGTCGCACCCATCCACGTCGTCGTGCGCGGCCCCTCGTCCTGGTAGCGGTCCACCGGCCAGTGGCGCCGCGCGCCGTCCGGTCCCAGGCACCAGTCCTGCTCGGCGCGGGCGGTGAAGATCGGATGCTCCACCGAGAACACCAGCGCGCCTCCCGGGCGAAGCCACGCGCGGACCTGCGCGAGGACCTTCGGCAGGTCGGCCACGTAGTGGAGCGCCAGCGAGCTGATCACCACGTCGAACGACGCGGGCGGGAGCTCGAGGTCCTCGATGGCCGCGTGCACGTAGCTGAGCCTGGCGTCGGCGCCCAGCGCCCGCGCGCGCTCGAGCATCCGCTCGGAGACGTCGACGCCGACCACGGCGCTCGCGCCCTGCTCCAGCGCATGGCGGCAGTGCCACCCGAAGCCGCAGCCGAGGTCGAGCACCCGCTTCCCACGGAGCTCCGGCAGCAGCTCCCGGAAGGCGGTCCACTCGCCGGCCTCGGCCAGGCCGCCGACGGACCGGGGCATCCGGCTGTAGTTCGTGAACACGACGGCGTCGTCGTACCTGTTGTCGGCCATGGGTCTGCTCCGGGCCCGTCGACGGCTGCTCCCACCTGCCCCAACGACGAAGGGCGCCCGACGGGCGCCCTCCTGGATTCCTCGTGATGTTCGAGAGGCACCGGGCGGATTCGAACCGCCGAATACGGGTTTTGCAGACCCGGGCCTTACCACTTGGCGACGGTGCCGTGCCGGGTCAGCCTTTTATAGGAGCCCCGCTGCGCCGTCAACGCGGGCGGGCGAGCGGTATCCGGCCGCGTCGGCCTGGGCGGGCGCCCGGGCGTCCGGGCGGGCGCGGACCTCGGCGCGGGCGACCCGCAGGCCGCGGGCGCGGAGCGCGGCGGCGAGGCCGGGGAGCTCGGCCCGGGCGGCGTGCGCGAGCGCGGCGGCGGGGCGGAGCGTCAGCTCGATGCCGCCGGCGCCGGCGCGCAGGTCCACGCCCAGCGCGGACCCGAACGCGAGCGTCAGCGCGGAGCCGTCGGCCCGCTGCGCCGCCTCGATCGCGGCGGGCAGCGCGCGGACGGTGGCGCGGAGCGCGGCGACGTCGGCGGCGACAGGTGCGGGGGACCCGCCGGCGAGCGTGGCCGCGGCCGCCGGCGCCTGGGCGGCGGCGGCCGCGGAACCGGCCTCGTCGAGGCCCGCGCGCCCGGTCGGCGCGCCCGCCGCGCGCGGCGCGCCGCGCCCCGGTCCTCCGGCGCGCGGCCCGTCTCCCGCCGCGCCCTCCCCTTCCCCGCGCGCCGCCTCCCCGCGCCACCGCCCCGCGCGCGCGGCGTCGGCGGCGCCGTCCCGGGCACTCTCACCGGCCCGCCGCGCCCGCTGCAGGGCCTCGTCGAACCGCCGACCGGCGTCGCGCGCCTCGCGCCGTCCGGCCGCCTCGCGCGCCTCGGCGCGCCCTCGCTCCGCGGCGGCGATCACCGGACGCTCCCGGCGCCGGCCGCGCTCCGAACGTTCTCGATCGTGGACATGCGCGTCGCGAATGCACCGCCGGTGCCGGCGCGCACGCTCGCAACCGCGCATCGGTTCCTGGGGATGCAGCCGCCCAACGTCCGCCCGGCGACCGGGGGCGTCCGCGGCCCGGACGGGCGCCGGCAGATCCGTTTCGCAGGCGGTGCGTTCACCCCTGCGAACCACCCGGAGGAACGCCATGACCCGACGCCGCGCCCTGCCCTTCCGCCTCCTCGCCCTCGGAACCGCCCTCGCGCTCCTCGTGCCGCCGGCCGCCGCCTCGGCGCGGCGCGGCGACCCGCGCCCCGAGCCCTATCCTGCCGTGGTCCAGCGCGTGGCCGGGATGGTCTCGGATCCCGAGGCCCGCCGCGCGGCGGAGGCGCACGGGCTGAACCTCGTGAACGTCACCTGGGAGGACACCGGCCGCTGGCAGGGCTCGTCGCTCGGCCCGAACATCAGCGACGTGACGCTGGAGGTCGTCTCCGAGGACGGCGACGCCCGCAAGCTCGCGCTCATGCCGGTGCTCCGCTTCCCGAACTTCGCCGACCGCACCGCCGACGTGCCGCTCGACCGGATCTGGCTGCGGGTGGGCAACGCGCGCGAGGGCGGGCGCGAGCGCGTCATCACGCTCCGCGAGCTGCTCGCCGACCCGGCGCGCTGGCTGTCCTCGCCGCGCGACGGCGCCATCCGCGGCGGCTCCCTGCTCGCGCCGCGCGACACGCACGCGCTCGTCTCCGCGCAGGCGGCGTTCCTGCCCGTGCCGCGCCAGGGCCGCGCCACCTTCCACCCGGTGATCTTCAACTACCAGTCCACCGCCGGCGACCCGGCGGTCCTCACCATCCTGGTGACGCGCCAGGGCACCTCGCTCACGGTGGTGGACAACGCGCGCGACACCGTCTCCGGCGGCGCGAGCTGGGGCCAGCGGCTGTTCTTCAACGCGGGCGGCGAGCGCGCCCCGCTGACCGCGGAGCGCCTCTCCGACGTGCGCGGGCGCGGCACCACCATGAACGGCGAGGACGCCGCCCAGCTGGGCGACGACGCGAACGTGCTCATGCTGGTGCAGGTGCCGCTGCGCCGCCGCGAGCCGCCGCGCCGCGCCCAGGTGTACGAGCAGGCGCCCATGGCCGCCGCGCCCGCGCCGCAGGCGAAGTCGATGGGGGCGCCGGCGCAGGACCTCGAGACGGCGGTGCTGGGCCACGGCGCGCTGGACGGCCCGTACACCGAGCTCGCCGGGCTCGCCGTCGAGCGCGACCCGCGCTTCCCGGTGCGCGTGACGGTGCAGTTCTACCAGGCGACGGCGAGCGGCCGGATCGGCGACGCCGAGGTGGCGCGCCTCGCCGCGCAGATCCGGCGGGTCTACGAGAAGGGCGACTACGTCGGCTCGCTGGTGGTGCCCGGCCCCGGCGACGCGCGCCGCCCGACCGCGTGGACCCCCGCGCCGCCGCCGCCCCGCTGCGGCGGCTGGGAGCAGGACTTCCCCGGCCTCGCCGAGCGCTGCCGCCGGTACGGCACGCCGCGCCCGGCCATCGGGATCCGCTGAGCCGGCGAGCCCCATCCGCTCGCCCCTCGACAGGCTCGGGGTGAGCGGATGCTCGGCGCAGCGGAGCTTCGGGATCCGCTCGTGGTGAGCCCGTCGAACCACGAGCGTCACGCGGCGGATCGAGCCCCACCCGCTCGCCCCTCGACAGGCTCGGGGTGAGCGGATGCTCGGCGCAGCGGAGCTTCGGGATCCGCTCGTGGTGAGCCCGTCGAACCACGAGCGTCACGCGGCGGATCGAGCCCCACCCGCTCGCCCCTCGACAGGCTCGGGGTGAGCGGATGCTCGGGGCAGCGGAGCTTCGGGATCCGCTCGTGGTGAGCCCGTCGAACCACGAGCGTCACGCGGCGGAACGAGCCCCATCCGCTCGCCCCTCGACGGGCTCGGGGGTGAGCGGGTTCAGCTCCGGTAGTCGGCGTTCTCGGTGACGTACTCGTGCGAGAGGTCGCCGCCCAGGACGTCGCAGCCGCCGGCGCCCATCCCCAGGTCGATCTCGATCTCCACCCGCCGCTCGTGCGGCGGGTGGTCGATCGGCGGCCGGAAGGAGACGCCGTCGGCGGGCGGCGTGCTGGCGTACAGCTCCGCCGCCTTCATGTGCGCCACCAGCCGCCGCTCCTTCTCCGGGTCGAGCCGCATGGCGCCGCCCTCCAGCACCACCTCGCCGCCCACCCGCATCACCGCGCGCGCCGGGTCGAGCGCGATCCCGGCCGCGCCGGCGACCTTTCCCACCGCGCACAGCAGCCGGCCGACGTTCGGGTCGTTCCCGTTCACGGCGGCCTTGAGCAGCGGCGAGTTCACCACCGCCTTGCCCACCAGGTGCGCCGCCCCGTCCGACGGCGCCCCGCGGACCGCCACGCGCACCACGTGGTGCACGCCCTCGCCGTTCCGGACCACGTCCTCGGCGAGGTCGCCGCACACGCGCGCGAGCGCCGCGGCGAAGTCGTCGGCCGGCGGCGCCGGGCGCCGGCGCGAGGAGAGCAGCACCACGGTGTCGGAGGTGCTCGTGTCGGAGTCCACCGAGATGCGGTTGAAGCTGCCCTCCACCGCCCGGTCCAGCGCGGCGCGGAGCGCGTCGCGCGGCACGTCGAGATCGGTGAGGAGGTACACGAGCATGGTCGCGAGGTTCGGCTCGACCATCCCGGCGCCCTTCGCGAACCCCACGATGCTCCCGCCGCCCACCTCGGCCCGGCGCAGCTTCGGGTAGAGGTCGGTGGTCATGATCGCCTCGGCGCCGGGCAGGGCCGAGGCGCCCTGCAGCGCCGCCGCCGCGGCGGGCAGCGCCTCCACCATCCGGTCCACCGGCAGCCGCCAGCCGATGACGCCGGTCGAGGACGGCAGGACCTCCTCAGGCGCGAGCCCGAGCAGCCGCGCCGCCTCGGCGCAGACGCGCTCGGCGGCCTCGACGCCGCCCGGCGCGCACACGTTCGCCACCTTGTTGTTGATCACCACCGCGCCGAGCGCCGCGCCGTCCAGCCGGCGGCGCCCCACCAGCACGGGCGCGCCCGGGAACGCGTTGCGCGTGAACTTCGCCGCGAACGCGGGCGTCGGCCGGTCGAGCGCGATGAGCGTGAGCCGCATGCGGCCCGGCTTCGGGACCTCCACCGGCACGAACTCGAACGCGCAGGTCCCGATGCGGAAGCCCTCCGGCAGCGCGGACCGGGACTCGAGCCAGGCCCGGTGCTCGGCCCGGGTCGCGAACGTCAGCGAGGTGGACGCCATGCGCGCCTGTTTATCACGGTGGACGGCGGGCCGCCCCCCGACTAGACACCCGCGATGCTCGCGCTCCAGGGGCTCTGCCTCCTCCTCGCCGCGCAGCTCGCCGCGGGCGGCGAGCCGGCGGTGGTGCGCGAGATCTCCGTCACCGGGAACCAGCGCACCGCCACCGCCTACGTCCGGCAGGCGCTCGAGCTCGACGTGGGCGACCGGTTCGACGGCGACGCGGCCGCGCTCGAGCAGCGCCTGCTCAACCTCCGGCTGTTCAAGGGCGTCCGGGTGACCCCGCGGCCGGACGGCGACGGCGGCGTGGCGCTCGAGGTGGACGTCCAGGAGCGGTGGACGCTGCTGCCCATCCCCATGTTCACCTCCTCGGGCGGGGAGACCGGCGGCGGCCTGCTGCTGGTGGAGACGAACCTGTTCGGATGGGGGAAGCAGCTGGTGGCGGGCGGGACCCTGTCCACGCGCGGCGCGACGGGGATGGCCGGGTACTGGGATCGCGCGGTGGCCGGCACGCGCTGGACGGTGGACGCATTCGCCCTGCGCCAGGAGGCGCGGCGCGAGCGGACCGACGGCGGCGACGTGGTCTACGCCTACCGCGACGCGCGCACCGACCTGTCGGCGGCGCTCGGGCGCCGGCTCACCGAGCGGCTGTCGGTGAGCGCGGGCTGGTTCGGGCTGTGGACGGACGCGGGCGCCGAGGACGGCTGGGCCCCGCCCGCGGACGTCGGGCCGGCCCGCGGCCTGGTCGCGTCGGTGGCGTACGACGGGAGCGACTTCCACCTGTTCCACGAGCGCGGCGTCACCGCGCGCGTCCGCTACCGCCACGCCGCCGCGGCGCTCGGGGGCGGGCGCGACCTGCGCCAGGCCGAGGCGCGCGCGAGCTGGGGCGGCGCGAACCGGCTCGGCCACGCCTGGTCGATCGGGATCGCCGGCCAGGGGGTCGAGGGGGACGCGGCGGTGGACGCGCTGCGCCTGGGCGGCGGGCCCGGCGCGCGCGGCTTCCCGGTGGGCGGGCTGTGGGCCGAGCGCGCCGCCAGCACCGCGCTCGAGTACGCGGTGCCGATCTGGAGGCCGCGGTGGGGCGTCGCGACCGGCGTGGCGCTGCTCGACGCCGGCGTCGCCCGCTGGCGCGGCGATACGACGCGGTACGTCGCGCCGGGCCTGGGCCTGCGGCTGCACGTCGCCGACGTCGCCCTGCCCGCGCTCGGGCTCGACGTGGCGTGGTCCACCACCGCCGCGGCGCCGGTGGCGAGCTTCGTGGTCGGCTACCGGATGTGAGCCGGCCCGTCGCCGGACCGGCGACCCGCGCGCACCTCCACCTTCACCCCCGGGCGCGGCGGGGGCCGTGCCCACCTCGCCATCCCCCGGGCGACGGCTACAATGCGCGGCCGTGTCCACCGTCAACGCGCTCGCGCGCGAGATCTCGGCCAAGATCGTCTATTACGGCCCCGGCCTGTCCGGGAAGACGACCAGCCTCCAGCAGATCCACGCGAGCGTGCGGCCGGAGAGCCGCGGCCAGCTGGTGAGCCTCTCCACCGAGGGCGACCGGACGCTGTTCTTCGACTTCCTGCCGCTCAAGTCCGAGCAGGTGCGCGGGCTCACCCTGCGGCTGCAGCTCTACACGGTCCCGGGCCAGGTCTTCTACGACGCCACCCGCAAGCTGGTGCTGAACGGCGCCGACGGCGTGGTGTTCGTGGCCGACTCGCAGGCGTCGGTACTCGACTCGAACCTGGAGTCGTTCGCGAACCTCGAGTCCAACCTGGCCGAGATGGGCATCGACCTGCCCGCGTTCCCGCACGTCCTCCAGTACAACAAGCGCGACCTGCCCGGCGTGCTGCCGGTGGCCGAGCTGCGGCGCCAGCTCAACCTGCTCGGCGCGCCGGACTTCGAGACGGTGGCGAGCCGCGGCGAGGGGCTGCTCGCGGCGCTGAAGGAGATCACGCGACGCGTGGTGAAGGATCTCGACGCGCGCCACCCGCACCGCGCCGCCCCGCGGCAGGGCTTCTCCGGCGGCGGCTCCGAGCTGGCCTCCCGGATCTCCGCCGCGGCCGAGGCGCCCGAACCGGCCGCCCAGGGTGTCGCGGCGCCCGCCGGCCGCCCGCCCGCGCCCCGCGCCGATCCCTCCGCACCCGAGGCGTACCGCGACCGCGGCCAGCTCCTGGGCCTGTCCTTCGCGCGGATGTTCCCGGGGCGCGGCGCCGCGCTCGCCGACGTGGAGCACGACCTCCGCGAGCGCTCCTACGGGCCGGCGGCGCGGCGCGCCGCGGAGGCGGTCGCGGAGCTCCTCGCCGGGCTGCGGGTGGACGAGGCGGCGCCGGCGGCGCGCGCCACGCTGCTCGGCCTGGACGGGCGCGAGTTCCTGCGCCTCGGCCGGATCGCGGCGAAGCCGGACGCGGCGGTCACCGAGCCGGAGGCGCTGTTCGCGCTGCACCTGCTCGTGGCCGCGATGGTGAAGCTCGAGCGGATCTGAAGGACCCGCTCGCGCCGGGCGCCTCAGCCGATCCGGCGCAGCGCGCTCACCACCACCGCGAAGTGGAGCGCGGCCGCCGCGATCACCATCGCGTGGAAGACCTCGTGGTACCCGAACACGCCCGGGAACGGGTTGGGCCGCTTGGTGGCGTAGACCACCGCGCCGAGGCTGTACACCAGGCCGCCGAGCCCGAGCAGCACCAGCCCGCCCGCGCCGGCCGCCTGCGCCACGGCCGGCAGGAGCGGCAGGATGAGCCAGCCGAGCAGCACGTACAGGGCCGCGCTGAGCCAGCGCGGCGCCTGCGGCCAGAGCACCGCGCGGAAGATGCCGAGCACCGCGCCGGTCCACACCAGCGCCAGCACCGGCGTGCCCCGCTCGCCCAGCAGCAGGCACATGGGCGTGTAGGTGCCGGCGATGAGCAGGAAGATGGCGGAGTGGTCGAGGCGCCGCATCAGCAGGCGCGGCCGCGGCGACCACATGGGCCGGTGGTAGAGCGCGCTCACGGCGAACAGCGTGAACAGCGACGCGCCGTACACGTGGGCGGCGACGCTGGCGCGGCCCGGCGGGGCCGTGAGCGCCATCGCCACCCAGGCGGCGAGCGACAGCGAGGCGGCGATCTCGTGCGAGACGCCGCGCAGCAGCGGCTTCCCGGGGCGCACCGCGGGGTCGATCACCCGTTCCATGGACCTCTCCCTCCGGAACAGGATTAGTCCGCCCGCGTCACGCGCGTGTCACCGGCCTGCGTCGCCCACGCGGGTTCCTACGCCGAGCCGGGGCCGCCGCGCCGCAGCCCGCGCGCGGGTGGCGCGGCGCCGTCGCGCAGGTCCACCAGCCCGAGCCGGACGAGCTTCCGGAGCGACTTGAGGGTCTCGACCTCGCGCAGGGGGCAGGACAGGGCGACGCTGGCCACGTCCCACGCGCCGTTCACGCGCGAGGCGACCTCGCGGTCGATGTTCCCGAGCCGGCGGCCCGCGGGCGACTCCAGCGAGGCGGGGCCGCCGAGCAGCACCGGGACCGCCATCGGCGACAGCTCCTCGTACAGCGCCGCCACCTGCTCGCGCTCGGCCTCGCGCAGCAGCGCGCGCACCCGGCGATCCGACGGATCGGCGGCGAGCAGGCTGCGGAACACGATGGCCGCCTCGTCGAACTGCCGCTCGCCGACGAGCAGCTGCGCCTTGTCGATGAGCGACGAGACCGGGTCGGCGTGCGCGGCCACGCCCTCCACGTGGGCCAGCCCGAGCTCCCGGAGCGCCTCGATGCGGCGGAGCGTGGCGGGGCGCGAGAGGTGGAGCGCGAGGCGCGCCTCGGCGATCGACACCCGGCGCCGCGCCGCCTCCAGCAGCGCGCGCTGCCCCGGCGTGCGCGGCGCGCCGGCGCCGTCGGCGCAGAGCAGCGCCGACTCGGACGGATAGCGCCGGTCGAGGTCGGGCCACTCGTCCAGCCGGCGCAGCCCCTCCAGCGTCATCTGCCCGATGGAGAGGTCGAGCGGGACGCCGTCCTCGAACCCGGCCGCGCCGTCCACCAGCGCGAAGCGGCCGCCGGGCGGCGCCAGGAACAGGTCCACGATCCGGTCGGCGCAGGCCTCCGGCCAGAGCGCCTCCGGCGGCTCGGCGTGGTGCCAGCCGGCGAGCGTCCCGAGGCCCACGTGCTCGGCGGGCGGGCGGGCGGCCGCCCGGATGCGGCGGTCCTGCACCTGGAGCCAGAAGCGCGCGCCGTCGCCCGAGTCGATCTCGAGCACGCCGTCGCGGCGGCCCTGGTCGAGCCACTGGAACAGGTCCGGGAGCGGGAAGGTGGCGAGATCGCCCTGGAGCACCGGCGGATTCTGGCACGGCCCGCGGGGCGGGGCGAGCCCGCCGCCGTCCGGCAGGGGCGAGGGCGGCAGAGGGGGCCTCCCCGCGAGCGCGGCTTGGCCCGTTTCACCGCGGGGCCCAGCTTTCCCGGCGCACACGAGCGGCCGCCGGGCCGCGGGAGCGAGGGCGGGGCATGCGAGGGTTCTGGCTGGCGGTGGGGCTGGTGGCGGGCGCGGCGCTGGCCGCGCTGACGGCGTGCGGGTCCGGCTCGTCCAAGCCGAAGCCGTCCGACCCGACCCCGGTCTGCGACGGCACCTGCCCGGTCGCGCCGGGCTGTCCGGCGCTCCCGTGCCCTCCGCCTCCGCCGCCCCCGCCGCCGCCGGTCGAGCCGCCCGCCGCGGTGGGCGGGTTCACCTTCTACGGCGAGGCGCAGGGGCTCACCGCGGACGTGAGCGACGCCTCGGCGGACGAGGGCGGGAACGTGTACGTGGCGGGCGGGGCGGCGCTGTTCGTGAAGCGCCGCGACGACCGCGACTTCGTCCGGGTGGACCCGGCCGCGGCCGGCCTCACCGCGAGCTGCCACGACCCGGCGGAGATCGCGGTCGCGGCGCCGCAGAGCCCGGCCGCCGTCTGCCCCATCATCTCGGTGGCGGGCGCGGCCGCGGGCGCGGCGGTGGTGGGCTACCGCGGCGTGGGCTCGGACTACGACTACGACGCGGAGTGGGCGCGGCGCTCGGGCGGCGCCGACGTGGTGGCGTTCGACGGGACGCGGGTGACGCTGCAGCGCCACGTGTTCATCGCCTCGCCGCCGGGCGTCGTCTGCGAGCACTGGGACAACAGCAACTACCCCCAGGTCCCGTGGAACACCGTCTGCGGCGAGACCTGGTCCGACTCGACCTGGGTGTCCGGGAGGCGCGGCAAGGGCCGGGTGGTGCACCGGATCGTGGTGAACCACGACGCCGGCCGCCCGCTCTCGCAGGGCGACGTCTACCTCGGCTCCTCGCACGCGGTGCTCTCGATCCTGGCGGCCCACCCGGAGCAGCGCGGCTGGCTCGACTACATCAAGGGCGACGCGGCGTTCGCCGACAGCTTCGCCGTCTTCGAGCACGAGCACCCCGCCATCACCGGCAGCGACGGCCGCTTCCTCACCGGCGAGTCCACCGGCCTCGCGCTCGACCCGATCGCGAACGTGCCCTGGTTCTCGAACGAGGTCCGGACCGCGAGCCTGCCCGACTACGCGACCATGAACCGCCCGAGCTGGAACGGCTGGTGGGGCAGCATGGCGCCGCCGACGCCGCACGCGACGTTCTTCGGCGGCGATCCGGCGGACGACACGTACTGGGACAACGTCTCCGGGCTGACGTTCTGCGACGACGGGACGCTGTGGGTCGCCTCGGCGGGCAAGGGCATCGCGCGCGTGACCATCGACCGGGCGAAGACCGTGAGCGATCCGGCGAACGCGTTCTCGGTGCAGCGCATCGACCTGCCCGCCGGCACCGGCAACCAGGCCAGCGCCATCGCCTGCGATCCGTCGGACGGGTCGATCTGGGTCGGCTTCGGGTGGGGCGGCTTCGGGCGCTACAAGGACGGCGCGTGGCTGGCCTCGGGGACGGTGCCGCAGGGCGCGCCGCGGATGGCGTGGAACCCCGTGCGCAGCATCCAGATCGACCGGTGGGCGTCGCCGCGCATGGTGTACCTCGCGCACGGGCCCAGCCAGAAGTACGGGCCGGGCGGCGTGACGGTGTACGCGGGCCCGTGACGGGCGCGTCCCCGTCCCGCGCCGGCGCGCGGGGCGGGGCGGGGCGCCTTCACGCGTAGTCGCGCACGACCACCTGGCCCGGGCGCGGCTCCGCGGTGAGCAGCGCGAGCGCGTCGGTCAGGATCCACTTCTGCAGCGCGGCGTCGCCGGCCCGGCCCAGCGAGTGGCCGGCGACGAAGCCGCGCGGGCACAGCGCCCGCGGCGGCCTCGCCTGCAGCGTCTCCTCCGGCTCGACCGTGATCACCACCGTCGGGATGCCCACCAGCTCGATGCTGCGCTGCACGGTGACCACCGTGCGGTGGCACAGCCGTCAGCCGCCGGTGAGCAGCACCGCGCCCGGCCGCTCGCGGTCGATCTCCCGGACCAGCGCCGGGATGGTCCGCTCGCGCAGCTCGCGCAGCGCCTGGCTGTAGCCGAGCGAGAAGTGCCGGGCGGTGAGCCCGCCCACCCGCCCGTCCCGCGCCAGCTCGCGGACGCGGTCGATGGGGAACACGCAGTTCAGGTCCGCGTCCACGCAGGCGTGGTCGTAGTGCGTGTCGTCGTAGCGGAGGTCCTTCGCCTCGGCGTCGCCGGGGATGGCGCGCCAGGTGGTGTCGCCGCCGGTGTCGAACGGACGGTCGGAGGCGAGCCGCACCGCCGCGGTGGAGACGAGGCAGATCGTCGCCTCCTCCAGCCTGCCGGCGAACGGCGTGAACGGCACGCAGTAGCGGGACAGCTCGAGCGGCCTGGGCGCGGCTTCGTCCGCCATGGCGGTCCTCCTCGGCTACTTCAGCTTGTCGAGCGCCTGCATGATCTTGTCGGTGGGGGGCTGCTCGCCGATGTCGTGGATGTCCACGTAGGCGACCTTGCCCTGCCGGTCGATCACGAAGATGGCGCGCTCGGCCTGGCCGGAGTCGCCGCGCAGCACGCCGTACGCCGAGCACACCTGGCCGTGGGGCCAGTGATCCGAGAGCAGCGGGTACGACAGGCCGCCCATCGACTTCGCCCACGCCTCGTTGGTGAACACCTGGTCGGTGGAGATGCCCAGGACCTGGGCATTGCGCCGCTCGAACTCGGAGAGATCCTCCTCGTACGAGGGCATCTGCACCGTTCAGACCGGGGTGAACGCGGCCGGGTAGAACGCCAGCACCACGTTCTTCTTCCCGCGGTATTCCGAGAGCTTCACCTTCCGTCGAGCGGCGCCCTTGCCCGCGGTGTCGCCCGTCGCCATCAGCTCGAAGTCGGGCGCCTCGTCGCCGACCTCGACCTTCCAGATCGCCTTCGCCATCCGCTGCTCCTTCCCGTGGGGGATCGGAGGCTGATCATGTTCACGGCCGGGCGCTGGGGCCATCACTGTGGGTCGAGAACGACCGGGGACAGACCCGAAAAGGACGCTGCTGCTGTGGGACCCCTTTGCTAACTGTCGCGCCATGGATCTCCTGACGCGCTTTGCCGGCAACGTGCGGCGCCTCCGCTCGAAGAAGAACCTCTCGCAGAAGGCGCTGGCCGACAAGGTCGGGATCTCCGTGTCGTACGTCTCGATGCTGGAGCGCGGGCAGCGCTCGCCGCCGCTCGAGACCATCGAGAAGATGGCGAAGGCCCTCGGCGTCCCGCCGGCCGCGCTGCTCGGCGGCCGCTAGCCCCGGCCCCGCCCGACACCCCGATCCCCGGCCCGTCCCTCCCCGCCTCGTCGCGGGCGCCGCGGCTCAACGTCCCAGCGTCGGCGCGCCCGGCCTCCACTCGGCCGGCGCCTTCTCGCCCGTCTCGAGCGCCTCGAGCACGCGGACGATCTCAGAGATCGACCGGCCCACCCTGAGGTTGTGGAACGCGGCGTACTGCACCACGCCCTCCGGATCCACGACGAAGGTGGCCCGCGCCGCCACCCCCTCCCGCTCCAGCAGGGCGCCGTACGCGCGCGACACCGCCCGGTCCGGATCGGCCGCGAGCGGGAACGCCACCTCGCCCAGCTTCTCCTCGATCCACCTGCGGTGCGTGTCGAGGTCGTCCACCGAGATGCCGATCGCCTCGGCGCCGAGCGCGCGCAGCTCCGGCATGCGCTTCGAGAGCTCCAGCACCTCGGTCGGGCAGACCGCGGTGAAGTCGCGCGGGTAGAACAGCAGCACGCCCCAGCGGCCGGCCAGCGCGGACAGCGAGACCTCCACCGGCTCGCCCCGCCCGCGCACCGCCCGCAGCTTGAAGTCCGGCGCCCTGTCGAGGATGCTCGCCACGTTCCCTCCCGCCCGGCGTCCCGAGGAGCGCTACCTTCGGCCCCGCCGGTCGGCGCGTCAACCCCGGAGGTCACGGTGATCGCTCCCCTGCTCGCGCTCGCGCTCGGCACCTTCAGCATCGTCGCCGCCGATCCGGCCACCGGCCAGATCGGCGTGGCGGTGCAGTCCAAGTTCCCTGCGGTGGGCGCGCTCGTCCCGGCCGCGCGCGCCGGCGTCGGCGGCGTGGCGACGCAGGCGCTCGCGAACGAGGCCTGGCGCGCGGAGGCGCTGCGGCTGCTCGCCGCGGGCGTGCCGGCGGAGGAGGTGGTGAAGCGGCTGGTGGCGGCGGACCCGCAGGCCGCCGACCGGCAGATCGGGCTGGTGGACGCGAAGGGGAACGCCGCCGCGTACACCGGCGCGCGGTGCTTCGACCACGCCAGCCACGTCACCGGCCCGGGGTTCTCGGTGCAGGGGAACATCCTCGCCGGGCGCGCGGTCCCGGAGGCGATGGCCCGCGCCTACCAGGCGGCGCGCGACGCGGGCAAGCCGCTCGCCGAGCGGCTCCTCGCGGCGCTCGCGGCCGGGCAGGCGGCGGGCGGCGACCGGCGCGGCCAGGAGAGCGCGGCGTTGCTGGTGGTGAAGCCGGGCGGCGGGTACGGCGGCTCCGGCGACGTCTGGGTGGACCTGCGCGTGGACGACCACCCGCAGCCCATCGCCGAGCTCACCCGGCTCTACCGCGACGTGCACCAGTTCTACTTCGGCGAGACGCTGCGGGCGGTCCCGCTCGACGCGAAGGTCGCGCGCGAGGTGCAGGGCCTGCTCCTGCGGCTCGGGTTCCTGAAGCCGCCGGCCGCGCCGACCGGCGCCTGGGACGCGGCCAGCCAGCAGGCCCTGGAGGACTTCCAGGGGTGGGAGAACCTGGAGGGCCGCACCCGCAAGGACGGCACCGTGGACGAGGTGGTGCTCGCGCACCTCCGCAAGGTCGCCGCCCGAAAGCGCTGAGCGGCCGGGGCGTTGAACATCCGGCCGGGCCGGCGCGTCGCTCCGAGGCGGGACCCTCGGCGTGGCGGCGGTGCCCGGGCGTGGAATCGCTTCCGCCGGCGGGAGGTTCCTACCTTCACGCGGCGCGGCATGGGGCCGCCAAGGCGGGAGGAGCGGGCTCGATGGATTCGTTCGGACGGCGGCAGTTCCTGAAGGGTGCGGCGTTGCTGGGCGCGGCCGGGGCGGCCGGCCTGGTGCCCGCCGCCTCGCGCGCCGCCGAGCCCCGGCTCCCCGACACCGACCCGGTGACGTTCGAGGTGCCCGGCCTCGACCCCGCCCACGACGGCCTGCGCGTGGCGCAGCTCTCCGACCTCCACGTCGGCCCGCGCACGCCCGCCGCCACGGTCCGCGCCGCCATCGAGGACGCGAACGCGTTCGCGCCCGACCTGGTGGTGCTGACCGGCGACTACCTCTCGCACAGCCGGCGCGAGCTCGCCGCCATGCGCGACCTGCTCGGCGGCCTGGTGGCCCCCACCATCGCGGTGCTCGGGAACCACGACGTCTGGGTGGATCCCGACGGCGCGGCCGGCGCGCTGAAGGGGCACGGGTACGAGGTGCTGGAGAACGGGTGGACCTCGATCCGGCTGCGCGGCGCGCCGCTGCACGTGGTCGGCGTCGGCGACCACCTCACCCGGCGCGACGACGTGCAACGCGCCGTGAAGGGCCTGCCGCCGGGGGCCGCGCCGCTGGTGCTCGCGCACGGCCCGCGCACCGCGGACAAGCTGCGGCACCTCGACCGCCCCATGGTCTGCCTCTCCGGCCACACGCACGGGGGGCAGATCAACATCCCCATCATCACGCCGCTGTTCCTCGCCAGCGTGGCCCGCGAGCCGTACGTGCGCGGCCGCTACCAGCTCGGCGCCGTTCAGCTGTACGTGAACCGCGGGATCGGCATGTCGGGCATCCGGGTGCGCGTGAACGCGAGCCCGGAGGTCACGCTCGCCACCCTGCGCCGCGCCGAGCCGGCCTGAGGCCGGGGCCCGCGGCGCGCGGCGCCAGCCGCCGGCGGGGCCCCACGGAGCACGGGCGCGCGGCACCGGATCTCGCGTACGCTGCCGCCATGGGAGCCTCGATGCCCGCCGCCGCCGCGCCCGTCCCGACCGAACCCCGAGCGCTCGACGAGGCCGTCGCCCGCCTGCGCCAGGCCGCGCCCGGCTGGGCCGCGGCCTCGCTCGGCGACCGGGCCGCGCTCGCGCGCGCCATGCTGGACGGCGTGGGCCGCACCGCGGCCCGCGCCGTGGAAGCGGCCTGCGCGGCGAAGGGGCTCCCCGCCGACGCGCCGCAGGCCGGCGAGGAGTGGCTCTCCGGCCCCTACGTGACGGCGCGCATCCTGCGCCAGCTCGAGCGCTCGCTGAAGCTGCTCGCCCGCAACGGCAACACGCCGGTGGGCAAGCTCACCGAGACGGTGGACGGCCGCCTGTCGGTGCAGGTCTTCCCGCTCACGCGGCAGGACGCGCTGCTCCTGGCGGGCGTCCGCGCCGAGGCGCACCTCGTCGAGGGCATGACCGAGGAGCGGCTGCACGAGACGCGCGCCCGGTTCCACAAGGCGCCCGACCACCAGGGCAAGGTGTGCCTGGTGCTCGGCGCCGGGAACATCAACTCGATCCCGGCGGTGGACGTGGCCGGGAAGCTGTTCAACGAGGGCAAGGTCTGCGTCCTCAAGATGAACCCGGTGAACGCCTACCTCGGGCCCATCCTCGAGGACGCGTTCTCGGCCGCCATCGCCCGGAACGTGCTCGCCGTCGTGTACGGCGGCGCCGACGTGGGCGGCTACCTCGCGCACCACCCCGGCGTGGACGAGGTGCACATCACCGGCTCGGACCGGACGCACGACGTCATCGTGTGGGGGCCGCCCGGGGCCGAGCGCGACGCGCGGCGCGCCAGCGGCACGCCGCTGCTCGGGAAGGAGATCACGAGCGAACTCGGCAACGTCTCGCCGGTGCTGGTGGTGCCGGGCCCCTGGGACGCCGCCACGCTGCGCTTCCAGGCGGAGAGCGTCGCCGGGATGGTGACGTACAACGCCTCGTTCAACTGCAACGCGGCCAAGCTGCTCGTGCTCCCGGGCGGCTGGCGGCGGCGCGACGCGTTCCTGGCCGCGGTCGAGCACTTCATGGCGCTGTCGCCGGCGCGCCGGGCCTGGTACCCCGGCGCGGCCGAGCGCTACCGCGCGCTCACCGAGGGGCGCCCCTCGGTGCGCAAGGTGGGCCAGGGCGAGGACGCGCTGCCGTGGACGCTCGTGACCGGGCTCGACTCCGGCTCGGAGGACCCGGCCTTCGTCACCGAGCCGTTCTGCTCGATCCTGTCCGAGACCACGATCGGCTCCGAGGACCCGGTGGACTTCCTGGAGCAGGCCGTGGCGTTCTCGAACGACCGCCTCTGGGGGACGCTCGCGGCGCACATCGTCGTCCACCCCCGCACCCTCGCCGACCCGGCGCTGAACGCCGCGGTCCAGCGCGCCGTCCGGCGCCTCCGCTACGGCACGGTCGCGGTGAACACCTGGGCCGGCTACGGCTACGGCCTCGGCACCGCGCCCTGGGGCGCGTTCCCGGGCTCGACGCTCGAGGACGTGCAGAGCGGGCGCGGCTTCGTGCACAACACGGTCATGCTGGAGGGCGTGGAGAAGGTCGTCGTCTGGCATCCGGCGCGGACGTTCCCGAAGCCGCCGTACTTCCCCAGCCACGCGACCACCGACGCGCTCGGCCGCAGCCTGGTCCGGCTCGAGACGCGCGGCCGCTGGCGCGATCTCCCCGCGGTCGTGCTGGCGGGGATCCGCGGCTGAGCACCGCACGGGGTACGCGGAGACCCGCATCGACACTGGGTGCGAGTTCTGGTTTGCTCCGGGTGACGGCCTCCGTCTCGGGCCGGCCGGGGGGAAGCGTTGAGGGGCTACCTGCTCACGTGGCTCGCGCGCCAGTACCGCGACGCCGACCTGCGGGCGTTCGTGCGCGAGCACCCGCAGGACTGGCTGGTCTGGGAGGCGGGCCCGTGGCGGCCGCCCTCGCGCCGGCGCGAGACGCTGCGCACCGAGGAGGTGCGCTTCGCCGCGACGGCGAAGGAGCCCATCGCCATCGTGCTGGAGCCGAGCGCCGACGGCGCGCCGCTGCGGGTGGGCCGCGCCGCCGGGAACGACATCGTCATCGACGACCCGACCCTCTCGCGCGCGCACCTCGAGCTGGTGCGCGACGGCGAGGCCCGCTGGCGCGTCGCCGACGTGGGCTCGTCGAACGGCACGCGCCTCGCGGGCATGCGGATCGGGCGCGAGCCCGTGCCGCTGCCGGTGGGCGTGGTGCTCGAGGCCGGCGCCGCGCGGCTCAGCCTGTACGACGCCGCGGCCCTGTTCCTGCGCCTGCGCGGCGCGGCCTGATCACCAGATCTCGCAGCGCTCCGCCGCGGGCCGGGCCATGGGCGTCCCCTCCGCGCAGGCGAACGCGCGCGCGAAGTCCGGCAGGTTCGAGAGCGGCCCGTTCACGCGGAACCGCGGCGGCGAGTGCGAGTCCACCACCGCGCGCCGGCGCGCCTCCTGCTCGCGGTACTTCGAGCACCAGGACTGGGCGTAGCCCACGAAGAACTGCTGCTCCGGCGTGAAGCCGAGCACGGGGCGATCGACCCCCGGCTGCGCGCGCCGGGCCGCCTGCATGGCCGCGAACGCGAGCTTCAGCCCGCCCAGGTCGGCGATGTTCTCGCCCAGCGTGAGCTTGCCGTCGAGGTGCACGCCCGGCAGCGCCTCGTAGGCGCCGTACTGCTTCACCAGGCACGCGGCGCGCCGGTCGAACTCGGCCCCCACCGCCGGCGTCCACCAGTCGCGCAGGTTCCCGAGCGCGTCGTACTGGCGACCCTCGTCGTCGAACCCGTGCGTCAGCTCGTGCCCCACCACCATCCCGATGGCGCCGTAGTTCACGGTCTCGGGCGCCTCGCGGTTGAAGAAGGGCGGCTGCAGGATGCCGGCCGGGAACACCATCTCGTTCATCGACGCGTTGTAGTAGGCGTTCACGGTGGGCGGGCTCATGAACCACTCGCCGCGGTCCACCGGCTTGCCGATCTTGGCGAGCTGCCGGTTCGTCTCGAACCGGCCCGCCGCGAGCACGTTCGCGAAGAACGAGCCGCGGTCCACGCGCAGCGTCCCGTAGTCGCGCCAGGCGTCCGGGTAGCCGACCTTGTTGACCACGCGGGCGAGCTTCTCGCGGGCGCGCTCGCGCGTGGGCGCGTCCATCCACGAGAGCGAGCCCAGGTCGGCCTCCATGGCCTTCTCGATCTCGGCCACCAGGCGCGTGGTCCGGTCCTTCCCCTCCGCGCCGAAGTGGCGGCGGACGTACGCCTGCCCGACCGCGAACCCGAGCGCCTCGTCCGTCACGCCCACGCAGTGCTTCCAGCGCGGCGCGAGCTCCTTCGCGCCGGAGAAGCTCGCGCTCTGGAACGCGAAGCGCTCCTGGACCAGCGCCGCCGGCACCGCGCGGAACGCGGCCATGTCGTCGAGCAGGTGCCAGCGGAGGTAGGCCTTCCAGGCGTCGAGCGGGGCCGACGCGAACTGCTTGCCGACCTCGGCCACGAACGCCGGCGTGGTCACGCTCACCGCGTCGAGCCCGGGCTGGCCGAGGTCGGCGAAGAAGCGGGCCCAGGGGAAGTCCGGCGCGAGCCGCGCGAGGCCGGCGCGGTCCACGCGGTTGTAGACGCGCGAGGGGTCGCGCAGCTCGGCGCGGGTCCAGTGCGTGCGCGCCAGCGCGGTCTCGAACCGCTCGACCGCGGCGGCGCCCGCCTCGGCCTGCGCCGGCGGCAGGCCGGCCAGGCCGAGCATCTTCCGCAGGTGGGCGGCCCACGCCCGGCGGATCTCCGGGTTCTTGCCGGCGTCGGACAGGTAGTACTCGCGATCCGGCAGCGAGAGCCCGCCCTGGTTCACGATCAGGATCACCTGGGTCGCGTCCTTCGCGTCCTGGTCGGCGAGCAGCCCGAACGGCGCGGCCATCCCGGCGCCGTGCAGGCGCGCCAGCTCGGCCGCGAGCGCCGGCCGATCCGCGATCGCGTCGATGCGCGCCCACCCCGCCTTCAGGTCGGCCAGGCCGCGCGCCTCGATGCCCCCCTCGTCCATGCAGGAGCCGAAGTAGTCGCCCACCTTCCCCGAGAACGCGTCGGCCGGGTCGGCGCGCCCGGCCGCCGCGGCCTCGAGGATGCGGCGGAGCTGGACGGTGTTGCGCTCGTCCAGCTCGGCGAACCCGCGGCTCCACACCGAGCGATCGGCGGGGATCTCGGTGCGCGCCATCCAGCCGCCGCAGGCGAACTGGTAGAAGTCCTGGCAGGCGTCGGCCGAGCGATCGAGCGCGGCCTCGTCGAGCGGCGGGAGCGGCGTGGCCGCGGCGGCCGCCGCCGAGGGCGGCGCCGTCGGCGCGGTGCGGCAGGCGGCGAGGGCGATGAGGGCGGCGAAGGAGAGGATGCGGCGCACGTCGGCCTCCTGAGGGAGCGGGGCGGCGGACGCCGCCCGGACGCGGCAATATGGCCCCGCGGTGCCTGGCCCTCAAGCGAAACGCCGCCCGCCCGTCACGGCGCGCGCGGCGTCCGCGCGGCCAGCCGCGCCGCGCGGCGCTCGCGCGCCTCGCGCTCGCGCCGGCGCTCCTCGTCGGTGTCGGTCCGCAGCGGCGGGGCCCGGGTGGGTTGGCCGTCGGACCCGAGCGAGACGAACGTGAGGAACGCGTCGCAGCACTTCTTCCGCTCGCCGGTGAGCGGGTCCTCGGTCTGCACCTCGACGCCGACCTCCATCGAGGTCCCGAACACCGCGTTCACCTGCGCGTGCAGGATGGCCATCTGGCCGATGCGGATCGGCGCGAGGAAGGAGAGCTGGTCGATGGAGGCCGTCACGACCGGGACGCGCGCGTGCCGCATGGCGGCCATGGCCGCGGCCAGGTCGGTCCACTGCATGACGGTGCCGCCGAACGCGGTGCCGAGCGTGTTCGCGTCGAACGGCATCACGAGATGCGTGACCTCGACGCGCGAGTCGGCGGCGGGCTTGGGGGCTGGCATGCGCCACCCTTAGCACGGGGCGGGGCGCCCCTCCCGGCTGTCGTGGGTTCGTCGTAAGATGCGCGCCCTTCCCCGGAGCCGATCCATGCCGCTCGAGGTCACCCTCATCGACTACGCGCGCGACCCGCTGCAGAAGCTCTACGGCGCGTACCGCACCTGCTACACGCCGAAGACGCCCGGCGAGGTCTGGGGCGAGATCCGCGACGGCTCCATCTCCGCCGACCGGATCCGCGACTTCATCGGCGAGCGGCTCAAGACCGGCCACGCCTCGCCGCTCGAGCAGGTGGTGTTCTGGTTCGGCATCTCCGGCGTCTCGCGCGCGCTCTCGCACCAGTTCGTCCGCCACCGCATCGGCATCAGCTTCGAGCAGCAGTCGCAGCGGTACGTGAAGTACAAGGAGGAGCGGCTCGACTACGTCATGCCGAAGACCTGGCAGAAGGTCGCCGGGATGGCGGACGAGTACGACCGGCTCATGCGCGAGATCACCCGCGTCTACGAGGACGCGCTCGCGAAGGGCATCCCGGCCGAGGACGCGCGCTTCGTCCTCCCGAACGCCACGCCCACCAACTTCCAGGTGATGGTGAACTTCACCGAGCTGCTGCACATCGCCGACCTGCGGCTGTGCTGGCGCGCGCAGTGGGAGATCCGCCACATGGTGGCGCTCATGCGGCGCGAGGTGATGAAGGCCGTCCCGGAGATCGGCGGGTACCTGCAGCCGAAGTGCGGCGACAAGCGCATGGGGTACTGCGACGAGCCGGTGAAGGAGTGGGAGGCGTGCCCGCTCGGCAAGGTGCGCCCGCACAAGGAGCAGCTCCTGCAGGTGTTCCGCGAGTACCGCGCCGGCAACCTGGTCCCGCTGGCGGAGGAGCACCTCCGCGCGGTCGAGGACGCCGGCAACGAGGAGTGACCGCTTGGGGCCGTGCGTCGCGGCGCCCGCGGCGCCGGCCCCGCGCCGCGGCCGGCTCCGGTAGAATCCGCGCCGGAGCCACCATGACACGGTTCGTGAACCTCGCGGCGCTGGCGCTCGCGCTCGCCGCCCCCGCCGCCGCCCGCGCGCAGCTCTCCGCCGTCACCGACCGTGTGCAGGGCCTGCCGGCGGGCCTGGCGGTGCCCTCGCTGGGCGCCGCCGCCGCGGAGGAGCCCGCCGACCTGTCCACCAACCCGGCGGCGATCGGGTTCCTGGGCGGCCTGGGGCTCCAGTACTTCCACGAGTCCGGGCTGCGGCCCGGCGCGCGCGGCGACGGCCTGTACGCGGGCGATCGCTTCGGGCCGCTCGGGCTGGGCTACTCGGTGGAGTGGCTCCGGCCCGGCCTCGACGCGGGCGCCGAGCGCTGGCGGCGCAGCCGGCTCGGGCTCACGCTCGGCGACGGCCGCGCGCTCTCGCTGGGCGTCGCCTGGACCTGGATCTCCTCGCGGAACGACGCGCTCGACCAGGCGGGCGGGTGGGACCTCGGGCTGACGCTCCGGCCCGCCCGCTGGCTCTCCGTCGGCGCCGCCATGCTGGGCCGCGACGCGCGGCTGGGCGGCGCGGACGTCCCGGTCCGCTACGACCTCGGGCTCGCGACCCGGCTCTGGCGCGACCGCCTCACGCTCTCCGCCGACCTGCTCGCCGACGACGAGGCGCGCGACGCGTTCCGCTCCGACCACCTCGCGTTCGGCGCCGCCGCCGAGCTGTGGCGCGGCGTGGCGCTCGGGGTCCAGGTGCAGCTCCCGCTGCGCGACCTCCCCGGCGACGCCGGCGATCCGCTCGGGCTCGTGTCGGTCACCTGGAACGCGCCGCACTCCGGCGTCACGTTCGCGGGGGCCGGCGTGGGCGGGCGCGGCGGGTGGCTGGGCGGCGCGCGGCTCTCGCAGGAGCGCTACCGCTCCGGCGGGCCGGGCATCGTGATGCCGACGGTGGACGTGGACCGCGAGCTCCGGCGGCGCCGCGTGCTCGTGTTCGACGTGGGCGACCGCGATCCCTACGGCACGCTGGTGACGCGGCTGGAGGCGGCGCGCGACGACCCCGAGGTCGGGGCGCTGCTGGTGCGCATCGGCGGCCTGCCGCTGGGCGGCGGCCGCGTCGAGGAGCTGCGCGCGCTGCTCGCCGCGATCCGCGCGCGGAAGCCGGTGCTCGCGTACCTGGAGGGCGGCGGGACCCGCGAGTACTGGCTCGCCACCGGCGCCACCGCCATCGCCGCGCCGCCCGGGGCGCCGCTCATCGTGAACGGCATCTCCACCTCCCAGCTCTTCCTGCGCGCCGGGCTGGCGCGGCTCGGGATCGCGTTCGACGTGGTGAAGGCCGGCGCGTACAAGAGCGCCGCCGAGCCGCTGGTGCGCGACGCGCCCTCGCCCGAGGCCCGCGAGGCCACCGACGCGGTCCTGGACGACGTGTTCGGGCGCTTCGTGGCGCAGGTCGCCGAGGCGCGGCACCTGGCCCCGGAGCGCGTGCGCGCGCTGGTGGACCAGGGGCTGTTCGGCGCCGAGGAGGCGAAGGAGGCAGGGCTGCTGGACGCGGTGGCCTGGCCCGACGAGCTCGAGAAGTGGGGGCGCGCCGTCGCCGGCCGCCGGCTGTTCGAGCGCGGCGCGTACCGCCCCGAGCCGGAGCGGCTCGCGCAGCGCTGGGGCCGGCCCGCGGTGATCCAGGTGGTGCGCGTGGAGGGGATCATCGCGCGCGGCCGGAGCCGCCCCGACCCGATCGGCGGCGACGGCGTGGCGGGCGCCGAGACCATCGCCGCCGAGCTCCACCGCGCCGCCGACGACGCCGCGGTCCGCGCCATCGTGCTCCGGATCGAGTCCGGCGGCGGCGACGGGCTCGCCTCCGACCTCATCTGGCGCGAGGCGGTGCGGGCGCGGCGCAAGGGCAAGCCGGTGATCGCCTCGATGGGCGACCTGGCGGCGAGCGGCGGGTACCTGGTGGCGGTCGGCGCCGACGCGATCCTGGCCGAGCCCTCGACGCTCACCGGCTCGATCGGCGTGTTCGCGGCGAAGCCCGACCTGTCCGGCCTGCTCGCGAAGCTCTCGATCCACCCGGAGGCCTACCAGCGCGGCGAGAACGCCCGGCTGGTCTCGGTGCTGAAGCCCTGGACCGCCGCCGAGCGCGCGGTGCTCGAGAAGCAGATCTCGGCCTTCTACCGCCAGTTCGTGGCCCGCGTGGCCGAGGGGCGGCGGCTCACCGCGGCCGAGGTCGAGGCGGTCGCCGGCGGGCGCGTGTGGACCGGGCAGCAGGCGCTGGAGCGCCGGCTCGTCGATCGCATCGGCACGCTGGCCGACGCCATCCGGCTGGCGCGCGAGCGGGCGGGGCTCGCGCCGGACGACGTGGTGGAGGTGCGGCGGGCGGACGGCGGCGGCGCCCTCGCGCGCGTGGCCGGCCGCGCGCTGACGGCGGCGCCCGAGCCGCCGCTCGCCGGGCTCGCGCGCGCGTTCCCCGAGCTGTCCGCGCTGGCGCTCCTGGCCGAGATCGGGCCGGTGCTCGCGATCCCGGAGGAGTGGGTGGCCCCGGAGGCGGGCCCGTGATCACGGGACCCTACCGGGCTTCGTGAGGGCTTTCGCTCCAGGATCTTTTTTGCTATGGATTGCCTTGTCCCCCCTCTGCGAGCGACCTACGTTTCGAGGCGGCGGGGTGACCGACCCCCGGTCGACCGGCTCCTGGCACCACGAAGACGAGCCGCCGCCGCGCGATGACCGCGCGGCGCGCCAGCGACGGGACCGGGGGCAGGCGGTTCGCGGAACGACGAATCCTTCCGAGCCCGCGAACGGCGCCGTTCCAGACGCGACGTAGAGACCGCTGGGGGGCGAGCAACGCCCCGCGGTCGGAGCAGACGACAGCATGAACGAGCATGAGCAGACCCCGACCCCGGGTGAAGGCGGGGCCCCGCAGTCCACCAGCAGCCAGAGCCAGCCCGCCGCCTCGGCGGACGCCGCCGACGGCGGACCCCGGCCCCGGGCGGCGCGCCCGGCCAGGGGGGCCGGCGCCGCCGCCGCCGCCGGGGACGCCGGGGCCGCGGCGGACAGCCGCAGGCGCCGGGCGGCGCCCCCGCGCCGATGGGCGCCGGCGGACAGCCCGGCGCGCCGGCCCCCGCGAACGGGACCGCGCCGCAGGGCCAGCCCGCCCCGGCCGCGCAGCCCGAGGCGACCGAGGAGGTCGAGGGCGTGCTGCAGTTCGAGGGCAAGGGCAACGGCTGGCTGCGGGAGGCGAAGCGCAGCTACCTGCCCCAGCCGTTCGACGTCGAGGTCCCGCGCTGGCTCATCGACCGCACCCACCTGCAGCCGGGCATGCTGGTCAAGGGCGTCGCCACCGTCCGCAACATGAAGCGGGTGCTCTCGCGGATCGACACGCTGGAGGGCACCGATCCGATGGCGGTGGTGCGGCGCACGCACTTCCAGAACCTCACCGCCACCGACCCCACCGAGCGCCTGGTGATGGAGACCCGCTCCGACGAGCTGATCGGGCGGGTCCTCGACCTCATCTCGCCCATCGGCCTGGGCGCCCGCGGCCTCATCACCTCGCCGCCGAAGGCCGGCAAGACCATCATGCTGCAGCGGATCGCGCAGGCCATCACCGCGAACCGCCCGGACGTGCACCTCACGGTGCTCCTCGTGGACGAGCGTCCCGAGGAGGTCACCGACATGAAGCGGAACATCAAGGGCGAGGTGATCGGCTCGTCCAACGACCGGCCGACGGAGGAGCACATCCACGTCGCCGAGATGGTGCTGGAGCGCTCCAAGCGGCTGGTGGAGGGCGGCAAGGACGTGGTGATCCTGCTCGACTCGATCACCCGCCTCTCGCGCGCCTACAACAAGGAGGTCGAGTCCTCCGGCCGCACGCTCACCGGCGGCGTGGACTCGCGCGCGCTGGAGCGCCCGAAGCGGCTGTTCGGCTCGGCGCGCAAGGCCGAGGAGGGCGGCTCGCTCACCATCATCGCGACCGCGCTCATCGACACCGGCTCGCGCATGGACGAGGTGATCTTTGAGGAGTTCAAGGGCACCGGCAACATGGAGGTGGTGCTCTCGCGGCAGCTCGCCGAGCGGCGCATCTTCCCGGCCATCGACATCGGCGCGTCCGGCACCCGCAAGGAGGAGAAGCTCTTCTCGTCGAAGGACATCGAGAAGGTGCGGCGCCTCCGCGGCGCGCTCGCCTCGCTGAAGCCGGTCGAGGCCATGGAGCGGCTGCTCAAGAAGCTCTCCGAGTTCGACTCGAACGACGAGTTCCTGCAGAGCTTCTGAACGGGGCTGCGCCCCGCCCCGCGGACCCTGAGCCCGTCGAAGGGTCCGCGGGGCCCCACCCTGCTGCGCGGGGCCCGTGACCTCGCGCGCCCGCCTTCGCGGGCTCGCGCGACGTCCCCGCGGGCGCGGCTTTGCCGCGCAAGGCCCGTGAGGCGTGCCGCCCGGGCACGCTCCGCGGGGGCGGCGCGCCACACGCCCGCCTGCTCCCTCACCCCCGGTGCACGCACACGCCGGGCCGTGCGGCCGCCGATCCCGGTCGATAGAATCGGCCCCCATGGATCAGCGCCTTGCCCCGCCCGCCCCGCCCTGCTCTACTCGCGCGATGAACGCGGACCGGGTCTTCATCGTCGACGACGACGAGCTGATCCTGAAGGCGCTCTCGCGCGTGCTGGAGCTGTCCGGCTACGAGACCCGCTGCTTCCTGCGGCCGGCCGACGCGCTCGAGGCCATCGAGGCGGACGCCCCGGTGGTGGTGATCTCCGACTACATGATGCCGAGCATGGACGGGGTCGCCTTCCTCAAGGCGGCCCGCGCCCGCTTCCCCGCCGCGGTCCGCATCCTGTGCACCGCCGCCGAGGACTTCCGCGTGGCGCTCCAGGCGGTGAACGCGGGCGAGGTCTTCCGGATCATCTCGAAGCCGTGGCACCAGCAGGAGCTGCTCACGACCGTGAGCCAGGCCGCCGAGGCGGCGCGCCTGCGCATCGAGAACGAGCGGCTCACCGCCGAGGTGCACCGGCAGAACGGGCAGCTGAAGGAGATCAACACCCGGCTCGAGCAGATGGTGCAGCAGCGCACGCAGGCGCTGCTGGAGGGGCTCATCGCCGCGCTCGACTACCGCGACGCCGAGACCCAGTGGCACTCGCGGCGCGTCTCGCTCTACGCGCGCCGCCTGGCCCGGCAGCTCGGCATGGACGAGCCGGAGCTCACCGTCATCGAGCACGGCGCGCTGCTGCACGACATCGGCAAGATCGGCGTGCGCGACCGCGTGCTGCTGAAGCCCGGGCCGCTCACCGGCGAGGAGTGGACCGAGATGAAGCGCCACCCCGAGCTCGGGTGGGCGCTCCTGCAGCGGGTGGACTACCTGCGGCCCGCCTCGGCCATCGTGCTGCAGCACCAGGAGAAGTGGGACGGCAGCGGCTATCCCTCCGGGCTGGTCGGCGAGGGGATCGTCATCGGGGCGCGCATCTTCCACGTGGTGGACACGCTCGACGCCATCACCAGCGACCGGCCCTACCGGCGCTCGCGCCCGTTCGCGGAGGCGCGCGAGGAGATCCTCCGCTGCCGCGGGACGCAGTTCGACCCGCGCGTGGTGGACGCGTTCGTCTCGGTGCCGCCGGAGGACTGGGAGCGCATCCGGCTCGACGTCGAGACGGTGGCGGTGCTCTCCGCCGACCTGGCCGAGAGCCCGCCGCACCTCGAGGACCTGGACCTCGCCGGCGCGCGCGCCTGATCGCCGCTACTCCAGCGCCACCCCGAGCAGCTCCGCGGTCTCGCCCGCGCGCACGTCCACGGTCGCGCCGGCGCGGAAGCCGTCCTCGGTGCGGAACTCGACCCGGTGGCGCCCCACCGTCACCTCCAGCGTGCGCACCTCGCCCGCCCCGAGCGGCGGGCGCTGCGCCTCGCCGTCCAGGACCAGCGTGGCCGCCACGCGCGCCTGCACCGAGAGCCGCCCGGTGGCCGGCCGGCCCGGCGCGGTGCGCCCCAGGGCCGGGCCGGTGCCGGGCGGCGCCGGGACGGCCGGGGCGGCCGCGGGGACGGCGGGCGCCGCCGCCGCGGGCGCGCCGGGGGCCTGCGGCCGGCGCGGGCCGGTGAACGCCAGCACCGCGGCGACCGCCACCAGCGCGCCGAACCCCGCCGCGGCCGCGGTGCGCCCGGTCACGAGCGCCGGGCGGGACGGGGCCGGCGCGGCGAGCGCCTCGGGCAGGCGGAAGAACGGGGGCGCCGCGAGCCCGCCGTCGGCGCCGTCCGCGCCGCCCCCGGGGGCCGGCGGCTCCTCGGGGCGGACCGCGATGACCTGGGTGCGCTCGGCGGGCGACGGCTCGCGCACCGGGGCCGGCGCGGCGCGCAGCTTCTCGAGCCGGTCCAGCTCGGCCCGCAGCTCGCCGGGGAACGAGGTCGCCATGATCCGCGCCAGCGCCGGCGGGTCGCCGGGGGGCTCGTCGGGCCGCACGCCGTGCGTGAACGGGAGCAGCGCGTCGCGCAGGTCGCTGGCCCACTCGAAGCGCTGTGCCGGGTCGCGCGCCAGCGCGCGCAGCACGAGGGCGTCCAGCTCGGGCGGCAGCCCGGGGCGCGCCCGCGACGGCGGCGGCACCTCGGCGCGGCGCACCCGCTCCAGCACCGAGAGCTCGGACTTCCCGCTGAACAGCCGGGCGCCGGTGAGCATCTCGTGCAGCACCACGCCCAGCGAGAACACGTCGGAGCGGTGATCCACCGGCTGGCCGCGCACCATCTCCGGGCTCATGTAGCCGAACTTGCCCCGCAGCACGGTGTCCTGGCGGCGCGTGCGCATCGCCGCCTGGGCGATCCCGAAGTCGATGATCCGCACCGAGCCGTCGAAGCCGAGCAGCACGTTCGCGGGCGAGACGTCGCGGTGGACCACGCGCAGCGGCGTGCCGAGCGCGTCGCGCTTGCGGTGCGCGTGGTCGAGCGCGTCGGCCACCCGCGCCGCCACGTGGGCCGCGAGCGGCACCGGCATCGGCTCGCCGCGCGCGCGCAGCCGGTCGAGGAGCGCCCGCAGGTCCTTGCCGGGCAGGTAGTCCATCGCGATGTAGTAGCCCTCGCCGTGCATCCCCAGCTCGTGGATGGGGACGATGGCGGGGTGGTCGAGCTGGACGACCAGGCGCGCCTCGTCGAGGAACATCGTGATGAACTCGGCGTCCTCGGCGAGCGTCGGGAGGATCCGCTTCAGCGCGTACAGGCGCCCGGCCGGCTCGCCGCGGCGGATCGCGACGTACACCTCGGCCATGCCGCCGACCGCGATGCGGTCGAGGAGGAGGAACCGGCCGTAGGGTATGGGCTTCCGCATGCAGGGGGCCCGGGGGTCCGGCTATGATACCTCGATGGCGACCACCTGCTACGGCTGCGGGGCGACGCTGCGCATCGACGGACCCGTGGGACGCCGGTCTACCTGCGCCGAGTGCGACGCGGATCTGCACACCTGCATGAACTGCCGCCACTACGACGAGTCCGCGGCGCACCAGTGCCGGGAGCCCCACGCCGACCACATCGTGGAGAAGGACGCCTCGAACGCCTGCGACCTGTTCCAGCTCGGCGACGGCGCCTCGCGCCGGCGCACCGGCCGCGCCGACGCCGCGCGCAACGCGCTCGGCGCGCTGTTCGGCGACGCGCCGAGGCCCGCCGAGGATCCCCGCGACGCGCTCGAGGCGCTGTTCCGGAAGAAGTAGCGCGACCCTTCGACTCCGGCGGCCCTGCGGGCCGCCTACGCTCGGGGTGAGCGGGAGGCGGAGCGGGCGCTCACGCCGTCTCGGCCGCGATCCAGGCGAGGTAGGCCTCGCTCCCCGCCTCGACCGGCAGGACCAGCACCTCCGGCACCTGGTACGGGTGCAGCTCGAGCACGCGCGCGCGGAGCGCGTCCACGCGCGCGGCGCGGGTCTTGAGCACGAGGAGCGCCTCGCCCTCGTCGTGGACGCTCCCCTCCCACCGGTAGATCGACCGGATCGCCGGCACCACGTTGCCGCAGGCCGCGAGCCGCTCCTCGACCAGCGCCCGCGCCAGCCGCGCCGCCGCGTCCGCGTCGGGCGCGGTCACCAGCACCACGCGCGCGTCGGTCATCCCGCCCTCCCCCGCCCCGCCGCCGGCCGCGTCACAGCCCCGCCGCGCGCGACACCAGCTCGCGCATGATCTCCGAGGTGCCCCCGGCGATGGTCATGGCCCGCACGTCGCGCCAGGCGCGGGCGATGTCGCTCTCCAGCACGTAGCCCATGCCGCCGTGGAGCTGCATGCAGTCGTAGGCCACCCGCTGGGCCAGCTCGCAGGCGAACAGCTTCGCCATCGAGATCTCGCGCACCGCCGGCTCGCCCCGGGCCAGCAGGTCGGCCGCCCGGTAGGTGAGCCAGCGCGCCGCCTCCACCGACGTGAGGTGATCCGCGAGCCGGTGCCGCCAGGCCTGGAACTTCCCGACCGGCCGCCCGAACGCGCTGCGCTCGCCGCCGTAGCGGATCGCGTCCTCCAGCATGAGCTGCATCCCGGCCACGGCCTGGACCGCCGCGACCAGCCGCTCGCCCTGGAAGTTCGCCATCACGTGGTAGAAGCCCTGGTCCTGCTCGCCGAGCAGGTTCGCCGCCGGCACGCGGCAGTCCTCGAAGAACAGCACCGCGGTGTCCGACGAGGGCAGCCCCACCTTCTCCAGCGTGCGCGAGACCTGGAAGCCCTTCGTGTCGGTGGGGAACAGGAGCAGCGAGAGCCCGCCGTGGCCGGCCTCGCCGGTGCGCACCGCCAGGGTGAGGAAGTCGGCCCGGGCGCCGTTCGTGATCCACATCTTCGAGCCGTTCACCACGAGGTCGCCGCCGTCGCGCCGCGCGGTGGTGCGGATGGCGGCCACGTCCGAGCCGGCGTCCGGCTCGGAGACGGCCAGCGCGGCCACCCGCTCGCCGCGGACCGCCGGGGCGAGGAACTCGCGGCGCTGCGCCTCGGTGCCCAGCTCGCCGATCACCGGGATGGCCATCTCCCCGTGCACCAGCATGGAGACGGCCAGCCCGGCGTTGCGGCAGCGCGCCAGCTCCTCCGCGTAGGCGACCACGTACCACCAGTCGAGGCCCGAGCCGCCCACGTCCGGCGGCTGCCGGATGCCGAACAGGCCCAGCTCGCCGAAGCGCCGGAACAGCGCGCGCGGGAAGCTCCCCGCCTCGTCCCACTCGCGCCCGTGCGGCGCGAGCTCCTGCTCCACGAACGCGCGGACCGTCCGGCGGAACGCCTGGTGGTCCTCGGTGAACGGCTCGAACGCGACCGCGGGCGCGCCCATGGCCGTCCCCGCTACTTCTTCCCGAGCATGCGGCGCTTCAGGTCGTCGTCGGCGGGCTTCTTGCCGAGCCAGTTGCGGAACAGCGCGTCGGCGAACGCCTTGCCCTCGACCGTGGCGGTGCCCTTCGGCCCGGTGACCACCGCCCCGGTGCCGGGCAGGTACGTCACGGTGATCTCGCCGCCCTTCTTCACGTCGCCGATGGCCGGCGCGATCCGGTCGAGCTGCGGCACGAGCGTGGCCGCCTCGGCGCCGGAGTTCGCCTCGAAGCCCTCGCGGAACGCGCCCATGATGGACTTCTGGTCCACGTCGCGGCGGAAGACCATCCGCACGCGCTTCGGCTCGTCGGCGGCGAGGATCGCGTTCGCGTCGGAGGACGGGGTCGCGAGGTAGAGCGCCCCCACGTAGACCTCGATCCAGAGCTTCTTGCGGATGCCGGCGCCGTTCAGGGTGAGCGGCTTCCCGCCGACCTCGACGGTGTCCTGCAGCTGGACGCCGGCCACCTCGCGCGCCAGCGCGCCGGTGGGGAGGGCGAGGAGGAGGGCGGCGACCGCAGCGGCCTTGCGCATGCTTGACTCCTGGTGATCGAGAGGTCCCGCCAATCTACCGCGCGCCGCGCCCCGGGGCAGCCGGCCGCCGGTGGCCCCGGGTGGGCCCTCGCCACCCCTGCGTCCGGCCGGGCCCCTCCCTGTGGACGACGCCGCGGGCATGGCCGCGGGCGCGGATCGACCGCGGCGGCCGGCCGGGCGGGCGGACGCGGTCCCCGTCCCTGGGTGCCCGTGCGACGGCGGAATACACCGCCGGCGACCCCCGTTCGCACCGCCGGAGGAATCCGCACCCGCATGCTCCGCACCATCCGTTCCCGCCTGTTCCTGCTGGTGGGGCTCGCCTCGCTCGCGTTCGTCGCGCTCGGCGCGCTCGTCTCGGTCCGCTCGCTCCGCGCGCGGGCCGAGGGCGAGCAGCTCTCGAACCTCGAGGTCGCGCGGACCGCCGCGGCCGCGCTGCGCGCCCAGGTCGACGGGGTAGCCCGCGCCAGCGCGGTGCTCGGGCACGCGCTCGAGGGCGGCCGCATCCTCGGCGAGGACGCGGCCCGGCTGCTCGCGGTGGCGGTGCGGGACTCCGGCGTGGTCCGCGACCTGTCCTGGGTGGCGCCGGACGGCCAGGTGGTGGCGTCCAGCGACGCGCGGCTCCACGAGGTGTCGTTCGCCGACCGGGCCGAGCTGCGGCGCCTGCTCGCCGGCGACGCGGTGGCGGTCGGGGACCTGGTGCGCAACCCGGCCGACGGCGCGCCGGTGGTGGCGATCGCGACCGCGGTGCGCGACGGCGCGGGGCGGCTCTCGGGCGCGCTCCTGGCCGCGGTGGACCCCGAGCGGCTGGCGGCGCGCGTGCTGCCCGACCGCGAGGGCGAGGGCAGCGTCGCGATCGTGGATCGCACGGGGCGGCTGGTGGCGCGCGCCCCGGCCATGCCGCTCGCCTGGGACGAGCGGCTGATCGCCGGGACGCAGGACCTGGTCCGCGCGGCGCTGGCGGGCGCCGAGGCGGCCGGCCCGATGCGCGCCGAGGGCGGCGGCCCCGCGCGGCTCGCCGCCGCGGTGCCGGTGCCCGAGCTGGGCTGGGCGGTGCGCGCGACGCAGCCGCGCGCGGCCATGCTCGCGCCCATGCGGCGCGAGCTGGCGCTGGGCGTGGCCGGGGCTGGCCTGGTGGCGCTGGTCGCGCTGGGCGCGAGCTGGGTGGTGGGCGCGCACACCTCGCGCGCGCTGCGCCGGCTGGAGCGCCACGCCGCCGCGCTGGGGCGGGGCGAGGCGCCGGGGCCGCTCACCGGCCCGGACGAGGTGATCCGGCTCGGCGCCGCCTACGCGCAGATGGCGCGGCACCTCGACGCCGCCCGCCGCCGCTTCGAGGCGGCGTTCGCCGAGGCGCCGGTCGGCGTGCTGATCCTGGACCCGGCGGAGCTGCGGGTGCGCTGGGCGAACCAGGCGTACGTGGCGTTCCTCGACGCGCCGTTCCGCGGCGCCGGCGTGCAGGGGCTCCGGCTGGAGGAGTTCCTCCCGCGCGCGCACGAGGCCGGCCTGGTCGCGCTCCTGCGCGAGGTGGCGGCCGGCGACGTCGCGCACGAGGAGCAGGAGTACCGGTACGACGGGTTCGCCCGGGGCACGACCTGGTGGCGGTGGTCGGTGCGCGCCGTCGAGTCCGGCGGCGGCGGGCGGGACCTCGTGCTGATGATCACCGAGGTGACCGAGCAGGTCCGCGCCCGGGAGCAGGTCGAGGCCGACCGGCGCCGGCTGGAGGCGGTGCTGCGGGTGCTGCCGGTGGGCGTGCTCATGGCCGACGCCGGCGGGCAGGTGGTGCAGGCGAACGACGCGGCCCGGCGCATCTGGGGCTCGCGCGCGCCGTTCCGGCCGGGCGCGCTCTACCGCGAGCAGCGCGCGCGGCGGGCCGACTCCGGCGCGCCGCTCGCGCCCGGCGACTGGGCGCTGCAGCGCGCGCTCCGCTCCGGCGAGGCGGTCGGGGGCGAGCTGGTCGAGATCGACCGCTTCGACGGGACGCAGGCGGTGGTGCTGAACGGCGCCGCGCCCATCCGCGACGGCGAGGGGCGCGTGGTCGGCGCGGTCACCACGCTGCTCGACGTAACCGAGCTGCGGCGCGCCGTGCGCAACCGCGACGAGGTCCTGCAGGTCGTCTCGCACGACCTGCGGACGCCGCTCTCCGCGGTGACGCTGGGCGCCGCCGCGCTGACGCGGCTGGCCGACGGGCCGGACGCCGCCGCGCAGGCCCGGCGCGCCGCCGCGCGGCTCGCCGCCGCCGGCCGCCGCATGAACCGGCTCATCGACGACCTGCTCGACCTCGAGACGCTCGAGGAGGGCCGGCTCTCGATGCGGCCGGAGCCGTGCGACCCGGCCGACCTGCTGGGCGAGGCGGCCGACCAGCTCCGCGAGGCGGCGCGCGCGAAGGGGCTCGACCTGTGCCTGTCCGCGGCGCCCGGCCTGCCGCCGGTCGCGTGCGATCGCGACCGCGTGCTGCAGGTGCTCGGCAACGTCGCCTCGAACGCGGTGAAGGCCACCGAGGAGGGCGCGGTGTGCCTCGCCGCCGAGGCGCAGGGGGACGGGGCGGTGGTCTTCCGCATCCGCGACACCGGCCCGGGCATCCCCGACGCCGACCTGCCGCACGTGTTCGACCGCTTCCAGCGCGGCAGCGCGGCGCGCTGGCGCGGCTCGGGCCTGGGGCTCGCCATCGCGCGGCCTGGTCGAGGCGCACGGCGGGCGGATCTGGGCGGAGAGCGCGCCCGGGGCCGGCACCACGGTGAGCTTCACCCTGCCCGCCGCGGCGCCCGCGCCGGACCTGCCCGCGCACGCGGCGACCGCCTGATCAGGCGCCCCGCGCGCGCGGCCGGTGCCCGAGCACCGTGCCGTAGGCCACCCCGGCGACCCCCACCAGCATGCCGGCCATGCCCGCGGCGCTGACCGGCTCGCCGAGCAGGAGCGCCGCGAGCGCGTACTGCGCGAGCGGCGTGAGCTGCAGCCACACGGCGGCCTCGCCGATCGAGAGCGCGCCGTAGGCCTCGGTCATGAGCACCTGCGCGGCGTACGCGGCCAGCCCCATCCCCGCCGCCAGCGCCCAGGCGACGGGATCGGTGGGCCACGCGCCGAGCGCGAACGGGAGCGCCACCGGGAGCCCGCCCAGGCAGAAGTAGAAGAAGATCGTCGGCGCGTTGTCGGTGGCCCGCATGGCGCGGATGACGACCGAGGAGAACGCGGCGAACACCGCGGCCGCCACCGCGAGCGCCTCGCCCGGCCCGATCCCGAGCGCGAGCGACCCGTTCCCCAGCACCAGCACCACGCCGCCGGTCGCGACGAGCAGCGCCAGCACCAGGTGCACGGTGGGGCGCTCGCCGAACGCGCGGATGCTCATCGCGGTCGCGATGACCGGGAACAGGTTGTAGAGCATGCCGGCCTCGCCGGCCGGGATGCGCGCGAGCGCGAGGAAGTACAGCACCACCACGATGCCGCCCGAGAAGCCGCGGGTCCACAGCAGGCGGAGGTCGTGCGGCCGGTACAGCCCGGGGCGGATCCGGAACGCGACCAGCGACACCGCCGCGCCCACCACGAAGCGGATCACGGTGAGCTGGCCGGCCGAGAACGCCGCGCCGCCGCGCGACAGCCGCCGCGCCAGCACCGCCATGAGGCCGAAGGAGAGCGCCGCGCCGAGCAGCTCGAGGCGGGCGAGCCAGCGCGGCTGCGGGCGCGGCGACCCCGGGCTGCGCGCCGGCGCGGCGGGCGTGGCGGCGGGCTCGGGCGTCACGGCTCCTCAGCGGGCAGGCCCTCGGCCAGGCGCGCCTCGCGCGACCGGGCCTCGCGCGGCGCGTGGCCGAGCAGGCTGCCGTAGAGGATGCCGCCGAGGCCGAGCAGCACGCCGACCACCGTCGCGAGCGAGAGCCGCTCGCCCAGCGAGAGCGCCCACAGGTAGCTGGCGATGGGGGTGAGCTGCTGCCAGAGCGCCGCCTCGGGCACCGAGAGCGCGCCGTAGGCCTCGGTCATGGAGAGCTGCGCCAGGAACGCGACCACCCCGACGCCCAGCGCCGCCAGGTAGGCGCCCGGCGCGGACGGCCAGGCGCCGAGCGCGAACGGCAGCGACACGACCAGCCCGCCCACCGAGAACGCGAAGAAGATGGTCGGGGCGTTGTCGGTGGCGCGGAGCGCGCGGATCGCGGTCACCGCCGCGCCGCCGAGCACGCCGGAGACGATCCCCAGCCCCTCGCCCCAGCCCAGGCCGAGGCGGACGCTCCCGCCGCCCAGCACCAGCCACACGCCCGCGCTCGCCACCGCGAGCGCGATCCAGAGGTGCACCGTCGGGCGCTCGTTCAGCACGAACAGCGAGAGGAGCACCGCCCAGATGGGGAAGGTGTTGTTGAGCAGCGTGGCCTCGCCCGCGGCGATGCGCTCGATGGCGAGGAAGTAGAGCAGCGCCGCGATCCCGCCGAAGAGGCCCCGCGCGAAGAGCAGGTCCTTGCGGTGAGGCCGGAACGTCCCGGGCCGCGCCCGGAAGAGCGCCAGCACCGCGGCGAGCCCGATCGCGAAACGGACCAGCGTGGCCTGCCCGCCGGACATGCCCTGGCGCGCGGCGAGCTTCGCCAGCGCGGCCGAGGCGCCGAACAGCACCGCGGACGCGAACAGGAGCGCCCGGGCCCGCCGCCGGAGCCGCGTCCGGCCGGCCGGGCGCTCGCCGGCCGCCGCCGCCCCCGCCGTCCGGGCGGCCGCCGCGTCGCGCGGCGCGAGCGCGCCGGCAGGGGTCTCGGAAGGGGACATGGGCCAGTCGGTGCTATCACCTTCGCGGGAAACGCGGAAGGCGCGCCGCCGGGCGGCCAGCGGCGCTGGCCAATGTCGGAATCCTCCGTTAAGTAGACCGCTTCATGAGCGAGCCCGAGTTCATCACCGTCAAGGGGGCGCGCGAGCACAACCTGAAGTCGGTCACGTTCGAGATCCCCAAGAAGAAGCTGGTGGTCTTCACGGGCGTCTCCGGATCCGGCAAGTCCTCGCTCGCCTTCGACACCCTCTACGCCGAGGGCCAGCGCCGCTACGTCGAGTCGCTCTCGTCCTACGCCCGGCAGTTCCTCGGGCAGATGGAGAAGCCGAAGTACGACACCCTCCGCGGGCTCTCGCCGACCATCTCCATCGAGCAGAAGGCGGCCTCGAACAACCCGCGGTCCACCGTCGGCACCATCACCGAGGTCCACGACTACCTGCGCGTGCTGTACGCCTCCATCGGCGTGCAGCACTGCCCGGGCTGCGGCCGGCAGGTGGGCAAGCAGACCGCGCAGCAGATCGTGGAGACGGTGCTGGCGATGCCGGAGGGCGCGCGCATCCTGGTGCTCGCGCCGCTGGTGCAGAACCGCAAGGGCGAGTACCGCGACCTGTTCACCGACCTCGCCAAGCGCGGGTTCTCGCGCGTGCGCGTGGACGGGATGATCCACCAGCTCACCGACCGGCTCGCGCTCGACAAGAAGCTGAAGCACGACATCGAGCTGGTGGTGGATCGCCTGGTGGTGAAGGAGGGCATCCGCCCGCGCCTCACCGACTCGGTGGAGACCGCGCTCCGCGAGGGCAAGGGCACGCTGGTGGTGGCCGACGCCGACAAGGAGCAGAAGGTCGGGCCCGGCGATCCGGAGGAGTACAAGCGGCACGACCGCTTCTTCTCCGAGCTGAACGCCTGCCACGCCTGCGGCCTCAGCTTCGGCGAGCTCACGCCGCCCGGGTTCTCGTTCAACTCCCCCATCGGCTTCTGCACCGACTGCCAGGGCCTGGGCACGCGCCCGGAGATGGACCCGGACCTCATCGTCCCGGACCCGTCGCTCACCATCCGCGAGGGCGCGGTGGAGCCCTGGGCGAGCGGGATGGAGCGCGGCGAGGGCTGGACGTTCGAGTTCGTCGAGCACCTGTCGCGCGCGCTGAAGCTCGACCTCGACACGCCCTGGTCCAAGCTGCCGAAGAAGGACCGCGACGTGATCATGCTCGGGACGGAGGCCGCCGGGAACGGCCGGTACCGGCTCGAGTGGGAGGGCGTGGTCAACCAGCTCTACCGGCGCTTCAAGGCCACCGGCTCGGAGGCGATGCGGCGCTGGTACATGCGCTTCTTCTCCGACAAGCCGTGCCCGACCTGCGGCGGCGAGCGGCTCAAGCCGGAGAGCCGGGCGGTGCGGATCCGCGGCCGCGGCATCGTGGAGCTGTCGCACCTCACCATCGCCGAGGCGCACGCGTGGCTCTCCGCGCTCGACCTCGCCGGCAACGAGGCGCGCATCGCCGACGAGCTGCTGAAGGAGATCCGCAACCGGCTCAAGTTCCTGCTCGACGTGGGCCTCGGCTACCTCACGCTCGACCGCCCCGGCCCGTCGCTCTCCGGCGGCGAGAGCCAGCGCATCCGGCTCGCCTCGCAGATGGGGTCGGAGCTCACCGGCGTCATCTACATCCTCGACGAGCCGTCGATCGGCCTGCACCAGCGCGACAACGGCAAGCTCCTCGCCACGCTCAAGCGGCTCCGCGACGTGGGCAACTCCGTCATCGTGGTGGAGCACGACGAGGAGACGATGGAGGAGGCCGACTGGATCGTGGACTTCGGCCCGGGCGCCGGGGCGCACGGCGGCGAGGTGGTGGCCGAGGGCACGCCCGAGCAGGTGAAGCGCAACCCGCGCTCGCTCACCGGCGCGTACCTGTCCGGCCGGGCGGAGATCGCCCTCCCCGAGCGACGCCGCGCCGGGGACCACGGCGCCATCACCATCTTCGGCGCGCGCGAGCACAACCTGAAGGACGTGACCGCCAGCTTCCCGCTGGGCCGCTTCGTGGCCGTGACCGGCGTGTCCGGCGCGGGCAAGTCCACGCTGGTGAACCGCATCCTGCGCCCGGCGCTCATGCGCCACCACTACGGTACGCGCGAGGCACCCGGCGCCCACGAGCGGCTGGAGGGCGCGGCGCTGGTGGACAAGGTCATCGACATCAACCAGCAGCCCATCGGCCGCACCCCGCGGTCGAACCCGGCCACCTACACCAAGCTCTTCGACCACATCCGCGAGGTGTTCGCCCAGACGCCCGAGGCGCGCGCGTTCGGCTACCAGCCCGGGCGCTTCAGCTTCAACGTGAAGGGCGGGCGCTGCGAGGCGTGCCAGGGCGACGGCATGAAGCTCGTCGAGATGCACTTCCTCGCCGACGTGCTGGTGCCGTGCGAGGTGTGCGGCGGCAAGCGCTTCAACGACGCCACCCTCCGGGTCACGTTCAAGGGCAAGAACGTCGCCGAGGTGCTCGACCTCTCGGTCACCGAGGCGACCGCGCTGTTCCAGAACCACAAGGAGATCGCCCGCATCCTCCGGACGCTCGAGGACGTCGGGCTCGGCTACCTGAAGCTGGGCCAGCCCTCCACCACCCTCTCCGGCGGCGAGGCGCAGCGCATCAAGCTGTCGCGCGAGCTGGCGCGCGTGGGCACCGGGCGGACGCTCTACGTGCTCGACGAGCCCACCACCGGCCTGCACTTCGAGGACGTGAAGCGGCTCCTCCACGTGCTCGACCGGCTGGTGGACGCCGGGAACAGCGTGATCGTCATCGAGCACAACCTCGACGTCATCAAGTACGCGGACTGGGTCATCGACCTCGGGCCGGAGGGCGGCGACGAGGGCGGCCGGATCATCGCCGAGGGGACGCCGGAGGAGGTCGCGCGGGCGCGCGGCAGCCACACCGGCCAGTACCTGGCGAAGGTGCTCGCGGCCCACGCCGCCCGCCGCCGCGCGGCGCCGCCCCGCGCGGCCGAGCGCTCCGCGGCGGTGTAGCCCGCGCGCGGGGCGTCGGGGACCGAGCGCTACCCAAACACGTGCTCGTACCCGCGCTCGATCACCTCGAGCGCGCCGGTGCGGATGTCCATCAGCGCGGCGTGCACGGGGATGTGGCGCGGGAGGAACGGCGACTCGCGGATGGCGCGCACCGTCTCGCGGGCGCCCTCGCGGACGTCCGGCACCAGGCCGAAGAAGGCGCCCGGGTCCTGCGGGATGTCCGCGTCGGCCACGCCGCGGGCGCGCATCACGCGGCGCAGCTCGGTGGCGCCGACGCTGGCGACGCCGCAGTCGGTGTGCGGGATGACCAGGATCTCCTGGCAGTCGTTCACGTACACGGACGCGGCCAGCGCCCGCATCAGCTCGGAGCCGGGCGCGATGCGCGCGCCGGGCACGCGGAGCGCCACCGCGTGGCCGCGCTCGACGCCGAGCGCGCTGCCGAAGAAGTGCGTCAGCCGCGGGTCCACGCAGGTGACGATGCACAGGTGCCGGTGGGCGATGTAGCTGCCGGGGTCCTTGCCCGGGCCAGCCACCCTCCGGTTGTCCTCCAGGATCTCGTCGAGCAGTGCCAAGGGGCTCCTCTCTGACCTCGCCCGGGGCCGGGGCGGGCCGGACAGGTTAGAGCGCCTGCCCGCCGGCGACAACCCACCGGAACGCGAAGGGCCGCCCCGTTCCCGAGGCGGCCCCATCGATGCTGCGCTGCGGCGAAGACCTAGCTCTTCTTGGTCTCGTCCTTCTTCTCGGCGGCCTTCTTGGCGGCGCAGTGCGGGCACTGGCAGCTCGGGCCGCACTTGCACTCCTTGCCCTCGCCGGCGCACGGACAGCCCACCTTGGCGTCCTTCTTGTCGCCCTTGTCCGCCTGCGCGGCCTTGTGCATCGGGCAGTTCTTGCAGTCGTCGCACGCGAGCACCGGCTGCGCGGCGAACACGGCGAAGGCGGCAGCGGCCGCGAGGAGCATCCGGATCATGGTCGTCTCCAACGGTGTGGACGGCCGCGGGCGGCCGGCGTGAAGCGCGAAGCCTAGGAACCGGTGCGCCGGCGTGTCAAGCGAAGGACCGCCGCACCCGGGGCGGCCGGGGGACGCCGGGTGGACCCGCCCCGGTATGGCCGCTAGATTCCCCGGCGTGACGACCATCGACCCCGAACGGCTGCTGGCCATGCTCCGCGACCCGAACGTGGAGAGCCAGGAGATCGCGGCGCTCGTCGGCGCGCCGCGCGAGGAGGTGGGCCGCGCCGCCCGGCTGGTGCTCGGGCTCGCCCGCGCGAAGCCGGAGGAGATCGCGACCCTCCCGGCCCCGCTGGCGCTGGCGCTGTCGCACGCCGCGCTCGTGGCGCCCCGTGCCGACGTGCTGGCGGCGCTCGCCGGCCACGCGTCCCGCGACGTCGCCAAGGAGGCGAAGCGCGGGCTGCACCTCCTGCGCGCACGCGGGGTGCAGGTGCCGGAGCCGCCGCGGCCCGCGCCGCCCGCCGCCGCACCCGCGCCGGCGGAGCCGGCCCCGCCCGCCTACGCCTCGGCGGTGGACGGCCGCGGCGAGCGCGCCGTCTGGCTCTCGCGCGCCGTGCCGGGCAAGGGCATCGAGGTGGGCCAGGCGGTGATCTCCGACGAGCGCGGCCTGGTGGAGCTGCAGGTTGCGCTGCTCGGGCGCAAGGAGTGGCGCGCGTTCGCCCGCGGCATCCTCGACCGCGGCGCCGCCATGGGCGTGGGCGAGCTCGAGCGCGCCCGCGCGCACGCGCTGGTGGCCGAGGCCCGCGCGCGCAACGAGGTGACCGGCCAGCGCGTGCCCGAGGGCGCCGACCTGTGGCTGGCGCAGCTCGGGCCCGCCGCGCCGCTCCCGGATCCGGCCGCGCGCTTCCCGGCGCTCCCCGGCGCGGAGGAGGCCGCCGCGCTGGAGGCCTCCGGCGCGCTCCACGACCTGCCGCTCCTGCGCGGCTGGTTCGCCGAGGAGGGCTACCTGCGCGAGGTCGCGGCGCGGCTCGACGAGGTGTCGGTCTCGCCGCTCTACCTCGACGAACGGCAGCGCGCCGAGCAGCTGGCGCGCGTCCTGGACGAGGCCGTCGCCCGCTACCTCGAGCCGCCGCGGCGCACGCTGCTGGCGGGCCGCCTCTACTCGGTGGCCGAGCACCTCGACGCCGCCGGCGACGCCGCGAACGCCCGCGCCGCCGCCGCGGCCGCGCGCGCGCTGGTGGCGGGCACGCCGGCGGGCGAGATCCCGTTCGCCCGGCGGCTCCTCGAGAAGGCGTTCCCGCCCGCGGCGCCGGCCGCCCCCGGCCCCGACGCCGGCGCGGTCCCGCCCGGCGAGGGCTCGCCGCTCATCGTGGCGCCGCGGTGAACCGTCGCGCCGAAATGCCCGGCCCCCCTCGCGAATTGACCCACGGGGCGGCCTGCGCTACCTCTGCACCGTGCCGCCCCCCGCCGGTCCGTCCGCCACCGTCGACGTGGTGATCCTCCTGCCCGGGGACCGGGTCGTGATGGTGCGCCGCAAGTACCCGCCGCCCGGCTGGGCGCTGCCGGGCGGCTTCGTGGACGCCGGCGAGACGCTCGAGGCGGCCGCGATCCGCGAGGCGCGCGAGGAGACCGGCCTCGAGGTGACGCTCGAGGACCTGGTCTACGTGTACTCGGACCCCCGCCGCGACCCCCGCCGCCACACGCTCTCGGCGGTGTTCGTCGGGCGCGCCGCGGGCGAGCCGGCCGGCGCCGACGACGCGGAGGAGGCGCGGGCCTTCTCCTGGGACGCGCTGCCCTCGCCCATCGCCTTCGATCACGCCGAGATCCTCGCCGACGCCCGGCGCCTGCTGCTCACCGGCGCGCGCCGCCGCCCATGACCCCGCTCTCCGCCACCGACCGCGCCGCCCTGCTCGGCATCGCCCGCGGCGCGATCCTCGCCCACCTCGGCCTGGCCCCGCCGCGCCCGCTGCCCGAGGAGGGCGCGCTGGGCGAGCCGCGCGGCGCGTTCGTCACGCTCCAGGTGGACGGGGAGCTGCGCGGCTGCATCGGCACCTTCCAGCCCGCGGGCAGCCTCGCCGCCACCGTGGCCGCCATGGCGGTCGCCGCCGCCCACGAGGACCCGCGCTTCGCGCCGCTCGCGGCCGGCGAGATCGCCCGGCTCACCGTGTCGGTGTCGGCCCTGGGCACGCCCCGGCGCATGGCCGACCCGGGCGAGCTGCAGGTCGGCCGGCACGGCCTGCTGGTGAAGCAGGGCTGGCACCGCGGCGCGCTCCTCCCCAAGGTGGCGGTCGAGCACGGCTGGGACGCCGCCACCTTCCTGAAGCACGTGTGCCTGAAGGCCGGCCTCCCCGCGCGCGCCTGGCAGGAGCCGGACGCCGAGGTCGAGCTGTTCGAGGCCGACGAGTTCGGCGAGGAGCCCACGCATTGACGACCGCCGTCGCCGTGATCGCCGCCATCCTGGCGGTGTCGCTGCTCATCGTGGTGCACGAGGCCGGGCACTACCTGGCCGCCCGCCGCTCCGGCATGCGGGTCGAGCGCTTCAGCGTCGGGTTCGGCCCGGTGGTGCTCTCCTTCCGCCGCGGCGAGACCGAGTTCGCGATCTCGGCGCTGCCGCTGGGCGGCTACGTGCGCATCGCCGGCATGGCGCCGGGCGAGGACGTGGACCCGGCCGACCGCGGCGCCTACGCGAACCAGCCGGCCTGGCGGCGCTTCGTGGTGATCCTGGCCGGGCCCGCCATGAACTACCTGGCCGCGGTGCTGATCGCGGCGGCGCTGCTCGCGAGCGTGGGGCTGCGCAGCCCCGACGCCTCGGCGCGGGTGGGCGCGCTCGTGCCGGGGAAGCCGGCCGAGGTGGCCGGGCTGCGCCCCGGCGACCGGATCGCCGCGGTGGACGGGCAGCCGGTCGAGACCTGGACCGACCTCGTCGGCCTGCTCCAGCGCCACCCCGGCCAGCGCATCGTGCTCGACGTGGAGCGAGGCGAGGGCGCGGCGGCGGCGCGCCTGGCGCTGCCCATCACCCCGGAGGACGACGACGGCGTGGGCCGGGTCGGCTTCCGCCAGCACGACGTGCTGGTACGGCGCGGCGCGCTCGGCGCGCTCGCCGACGGCTTCTCGCGCACCAACGCCCAGCTCGGCGGCCAGCTCGCCGCGTTCGGCCAGGCGTTCTCCGGCCGGCAGAAGGCGGAGCTGTCCGGCCCGGTGGGCATCGCGCAGGAGCTGGTGCGCGGCGCGCACGAGGGCGTGGAGCGCTTCTTCACCCTGGTCTGGACCATCTCGGTGGCGCTGGCGCTGCTGAACCTGTTCCCCATCCCGGCGCTCGACGGCGGGCGCCTGGTGTTCCTGGCCTACGAGATCGTCACGCGGCGGCGGGTGAACGCGCGGGTGGAGAACGCGCTGCACCTCATCGGCTTCGTCGCGCTCGTGGGGCTCCTCCTCGCGGTCACCGTGTTCGGCGACCTGGCCCGCCTGCGCGGGCGCTGAACCGGCCCGCCCGGCGCGCTACGCTCCTGCCATGCCCGTCCACGTCCTCTACTTCGCCGGCGCCCGCGACGCGGCCGGCACCTCGCGCGAGACGCTCGCCGAGGCCCCCGCCACCGTGGCCGACCTGCGCCGCGCGCTCGCCGCGGCGCACCCGGCGCTCGCCCGGATCCTGCCGCGCTGCCGCATCTCGGTGGACCAGGCGTTCGCCGAGGACGGCGACGCCATCCGCGACGGCGCCGAGGTGGCGCTCATCCCGCCGGTGGCGGGCGGCGCGCCGCCGTTCGCCGTGGTGGACCGCCCGCTCGCGCTGGCCGAGGTGGTGGACGCGGTCTCCGGCCCGGGGCTGGGCGGCATCGTGACGTTCACCGGCACGGTGCGGGACGCGACCCGCGGCCGCCGCGTGCTGCGCCTCGAGTACGAGGCCTACCCGGGCATGGCGGAGCGGAAGCTCGCCGAGATCGGCGAGGCGGTGGGACGCGAGCACGGGGTGCGGGTGGCATCGTGCACCGCGTGGGGGTGCTCACGCCCGGCGAGGCGGCGGTGGTCATCGCCTGCGCCGCCCCGCACCGCACCCCGGCGTTCCGGGCCTGCGAGGCCTGCATCGAGCGGCTGAAGCAGGACGTCCCGATCTGGAAGCGCGAGGTGTACGAGGACGGGTCGGAGTGGGTGGGCCTGGGCCCGTGAGGCGCCCACCGGGCGCCCGCCCGCACCGCGGCCGCGCCCGGCCGGCGTGCTATCCTCCCCGCTCCGGGGGCGGCGCGTGAAGGTCCTCATCGCAGACGACGACCGGCTGATCCGGACCCTGGTCGCCGACCTGCTCGCCGAGCTCGGTCACGAGGTGGTCGCGGCCGGGAGCGGGCCGGAGGCGGTGGAGCTGGCGGCCCGCGAGGCGCCCGACCTGCTCGTCCTCGACTTCCTCATGCCGCGGCTCTCCGGGCTGGACGCGCTCCGCGCCATCCGCGAGGCCGGCTCGCGCGCCCCCGCCGTGCTCCTGACCGCCATCAGCGGCCGGAGCGTCCGCGGGGTGGAGGGCGCCGACGCGGCCGAGGTGGTGCTGGAGAAGCCGGTGACGCGCCGGGCGCTGGCGCGCGCGCTGGAGCGGGCGGTGCGGGCGCGATGAGGGTGTTCCGGACCCTGTTCCTCTCGATGCTGGCGGCCAGCGCGCTGCCCACCGCCGTGCTCGCCGTCGTGCTGGTCCGCGACCGCGGCGGGCTGGACGCGGCGCCGGCCGCGGCGGTGCTCGCGTCGGCCGCGCTCTCGGCGGCCCTCTCGGCCTGGGTGGCGCGCCGGTTCACCGAGCCGATCCGCGCCAGCGTGCAGGGCGCGCTGGAGATCGCGCGCGGCCGCTTCGGCCGGCAGGTCGCGGTGCGGAGCCGCGACGAGCTGGGCGACCTCGCGCACGCGTTCAACCACATGTCGCGCGAGCTGGCCGGCTACGACGCGGAGAACCGGCGGCTGGTGGCGGCGCTCGAGCGCGGCTACCTCGACACCATCCGCAGCCTGGCCTCCGCCATCGACGCGAAGGACCCGTACACCCGCGGCCACTCGCAGCGGGTCGCCGAGCTGGCGGTCGAGATCGGCCGCGAGCTGGGGCTCGGCGCGCCGGCGCTGCTCGCGCTCGAGTACGGGGGCGTGCTGCACGACGTGGGCAAGATCGGCATCCCCGACCACGTGCTCGCGAAGCCGGTGCCGCTCACGCCCGAGGAGATGGCGCTCATGCGCGAGCACCCGCGCATCGGGGCGGACATCGTGGGCGGGGTCGAGTTCCTGCGCGAGGCGCTCCCCGCCATCCGCTGCCACCACGAGCGCTGGGACGGCGCCGGCTACCCCGACCGGCTGGCGGGCGGCGACATCCCGCTCGCGGCGCGCATCGTGAACGCGGCCGACACCTGGGACGCCTGCACCTCCGACCGGCCGTACCAGGCGGCGCTCGGGCCGGCGGCGGCGGCGGCGGTGCTGGCGGAGCTGCGCGGGGCGCAGCTCGATCCGGCGGTGCACGACGCGCTCGTCGCGGTGCTCCGGCGCCGCGGCGCGCTCCCGCCCGCGGGCCGCGCCGAGAGCGCGGCGTGAGCGCGGCGCGGGTGTAGACTCCCCCCGCCATGCCGCGCCTCGCCATCCTCGACCTCGACGGCACGCTGGTCGACTCGCTCGACGACCTCGCCGCCTCGGTGAACCACGCGCTCGCCACCGTGGGCCTGCCGCCCCGCACCCGCGACGAGATCCGCGGCTTCGTGGGCGAGGGCGCGCGACTGCTGCTCGAGCGGGCGCTCGGATCCCACGCCGAGCGGCTCGAGCCGGCGCTCGCGGCCTGGCGCGCGCACTACGAGGTCCACTGCCTCGACGCGACCCGCCCGTACCCCGGCCTCGCCGCGGCGCTCGCCGGGGCCGGCCGCACGCTCGCGGTGCATACGAACAAGCCGGGCGCCATGGCCCGCCGGATCCTCGACGGGCTCGGGCTGCTGGGCCGCTTCGCCGTGGTGGTGGGCGGCGACGAGGCGCCGCGCAAGCCGGATCCCGAGGGCATCCGCATCATCCAGTCGCGGGTGGGCGCCACCGACGCCGAGACCGTGTTCGTGGGGGACAGCCCGGTGGACGTCGCGACGGCCCGCGCCGCCGGCGTGCAGATGGTCGCGGTGGGCTGGGGCCTGCGCAGCCGCGCCGCGCTCCTGGATGCGGGCGCGACGGTGCTGGTGGAGAGCGCCGCGGAGCTGGTCCCGTGGCTCGCGTGAGGGCGCCGGGCAAGGCCGCGGCGCGGGCGCGCGGCGGCGCCGCCCGGACCGCGCGGCGGGGCTCCGAAAACTCGCCGCGCGGGCGCGGGCGTGCTACCCGGACTCCCATGCTGAAGCTCGTGCTGAAGCTCGCCGTCGCCGGCGCCGCGCTGGCCGCGGTGTGGGCGTTCGTGCCGTTCGGCGGGCGGACGCTGGGCGACCGCTGGAAGGCCGCCCGGACCCCGTCGGAGTTCGTGGACCGGACCTGGGCCGAGATGAAGGGCACGGCGCCCGCGAAGGCGCCGGCCGCGCGCCCGCCGGCGCAGGCCCGGCAGCAGCCCGGCCGCGGCGGCGCCCCGGCGCGGCCGACCGAGGGCCACACCGAGGCGGACCGCCGGGCGCTCGACCGCATCGTGGCCGAGCACCTCGACGGACGCTGAGGTCCCCTCCCCGCCGCCCGCGCGAGCGTCGCGCCGGACGACCCGCCGCCCGCCCGCCCGGCGCTGGCCCGGGTTCGCGCCCTGACACGCGGGTGCGCCTTCTTGCGCACCTCCTCGCCGCCGCCCCACCTTGGATCGGGAGCCCGCGCTCCGCGGGCGGAGGTGGCCATGTCCGGGTGGACGGTGCTGCTGGCGGCGGTGCAGCTGGTCGCGGGGGCCGCGCCCGGCGCGCGAGGGGTGGCCCCTGCGGCCGCAGCGGCGGCGCCCGCGGCCGGCTCGGCCGCCTCGGCCGCCTCGGCGGCGGCGGCCGCGGCGGCGTCCCCCGGGGCCTCCGCGCGCGGGGCGCTCTACACCGAGGCCGCGCGGTCCTCCGCGCCGCCCCCGCAGGCGATGGCGGGCCTCCCCGACCTCTCCCGGCTCGCCGAGGCGGCCATCCCGGCGGTGGTCGGCGTGGTGACGCTCCAGCCCGACCCGCCGCAGCAGGGCGGCGACGACGGCCTGCGCGAGCTGTTCGACAAGCTGCACGACGGGCCGCGCCGGGGGATCGGGTCGGGGTTCGTGATCCAGCGCGATGGCTGGGTGCTCACGAACGCCCACGTGGTGGAGGGCGCCGACCGCGTCGAGGTGGACCTGGGGGGCGGCGTCCCGCGGCTGCCGGCGCGCGTGGTGGGGCTCGACGGAGAGTCGGACGTGGCGCTGCTCAAGGTGGAGACGCCGCGGCCGCTCCCGGTGGTGCCGCTGGGCGACTCCGACCGGATCACCGTGGCCGAGTGGGTGATGGTGATCGGCAGCCCGTTCGGCCTCGACCACTCGGTCACGCTCGGCATCATCAGCCACACCGGCCGCAACGACATCTCGCCGGTGGGCCGCCCGGGCACCTACGACTTCATCCAGACCGACGCGTCCATCAACCCGGGCAACTCCGGCGGCCCGCTGCTCAACCTGCGCGGCGAGGTGGTCGGGATCGCCACCGCGGTGAACGCCACCGGGCAGGGCATCGGCTTCGCCATCCCCATCAACATGGCCAAGGAGATCGTGGGGCAGCTCCGCGATCGCGGCCGGGTGGTGCGGAGCTGGCTGGGCGTGTCGGTGCGCGAGCTCACCCCGCAGCAGGGCGTCCCGCCCGGCGGGGTGGAGATCACCGAGGTGGCGGCCGGCGGCCCGGCCGCCACGGCGGGGCTGCGCGTGGGCGACGTGATCACGTCGATCCAGGGGCACGTGGTGCACACCCCCTCGCGCCTGCGCTGGTACGTCTCGACCGCCGGCGTGGGGCGCGAGGTGGAGCTGCGCCTGCGGCGCGCCGGCAGCCCGGAGCGGACGCAGAAGGTGCTGCTCGCCGAGGTGCCGGTGCACGAGCAGGCGCGGGCCGAGGCGCGGCAGGTGCTGGGCGAGTGATCCGGGCCGGCCGCGGCCCCCGCGCTGTTGCGCTCCGGCCGCGGGTCTGGTAACCACCGCCCCTCTATGGCCGAGACGACCACCAAGACCAAGAAGAAGGCCCCCGCCCCGAAGGGCGGCGGCAAGAAGAGCTGCACCATCGCCGGCTGCAAGCGCGCGTACCGTGCGAAGGGCCTCTGCTTCTTCCACTACAAGAAGTTCCGCCGCGGCGAGCTCGAGGCGAAGCCGGCCCGCTGGGTGGCCTGCTCCAAGCCGGAGTGCAAGAAGAAGGTGTTCCAGCACGGCCTGTGCGAGGAGCACTTCACCGCCTGGAAGAAGTCGCGGAAGAAGAACCAGGGCGCCGAGGCCGCGCCGGCCGCCTAGGCCGTCCCGTCGCCCCGCGGCGGCAGCCGCAGCGCCCGTTCCAGCGATCGCAGCGCACCGAGGAGCAGCTCCACCTCGCGCTGCGTGGGGTCGGCGCGCGCGAGCAGCCGCCGGAAGTCCGCCAGGATGTGCTCCGGGTTCTGCGGGTTCAGGTACCCCGCGGCGCCGAGGACCGCCTGCGCGCGCGCCCAGAGCGCCTCCACGGTCTCGATGCGGGCCGGCGCGTCGCCGCCGCGGCCGGGCGGCGCCTCCGCGGGCGCCGCGCCGGGCGGCGGCGCCGCGCGCGCCACCTCGTACGCGATCACCGCCACGGCCTGCGCCAGGTTCATCGAGTCGTAGGCGGCGGCCGTCGGGATGGTGCAGACCGCCTGGCACAGCTCCAGCTCGGCGTCGGAGAGCCCGCGGCGCTCCTCCCCGAACACCACCGCCACCTCCCCCTGCGCCGAGCGCCGGACCAGCTCGGCCGCCAGGCCGCGCGGCTCGAGCCAGGGCCGCCCCTCCACCGCGCGGGAGGTCGTCCCGCACACCCAGGTGGCGGGCCCGATGGCCGAGCGGAGGTCGTCGTGGATCTCGGCCCGGTCGAGCAGGTCCGAGGCCTTCCGGGCCATGCGCCGGGCCCGGGCGAGCACGTCGTCGCGGGCGGTGGCCGCGCCCGTTCCGGGGGTCCGCGGCGGCCCGCCCCACGCCGCCGGGGCCACCACCACGAGGCGGGACAGGCCGAAGTTCTTCATCGCCCGGGCGGCGGCGCCGACGTTGTCGGCGCTCTGCGGCCGGTGGAGCACGAGGCGGATTTTTCCCGGGTGCATGTGCGCCCGCCACGTATAACATCCCGCCCATGATCCCCGACGACAAGCTGCGGGCCCAGCTCCCGCACACGCTCCGGCAGCTCGACCTCCCCGGTCTCGGCGAGCTGTACCGGGGGAAGGTCCGCGACAACTACAGCCGCGGCGACCGGATCGTCATGGTCACGACCGACCGGATCTCGGCGTTCGACCACGTGCTCGGCACCATCCCGTTCAAGGGCGAGGTGCTGTCGCGGCTCACCGCGTTCTGGTTCGACAAGGTGAAGGACATCGCGCCGACGCACATCGTCGAGGTGCCGGATCCGAGCGTGATGGTGGTGAAGCGCGCCAAGGCGCTGCCCATCGAGATCGTCATCCGCGGCTACATCACCGGCTCGCTCTGGCGCGACTACCAGGCCGGCAAGGCCGACTACGGCATCGCCTGGCCGGCCGGGCTGCGCAAGGACCAGCGCTTCGACGAGCCCATCATCACGCCCTCGACCAAGGCCGAGTACGGCAAGCACGACGAGCCCATCGGCGAGGACGAGCTCCTGAAGCAGGGGCTGGTGGCGCCGGACGTCTGGAAGGAGGCCACCGCCGTGGCGCGGCGGCTGTTCCAGCGCGGCCAGGAGTGGGCGCGGACCCGCGGCCTCATCCTCGTGGACACCAAGTACGAGATGGGCATCGCCGACGGCAAGCTGGTCGTCATCGACGAGATCCACACGCCCGACAGCTCGCGCTACTGGGTGGCCGACGGCTACGAGGCGCGCTTCGCGCGGGGCGAGGACCAGGAGATGCTGGACAAGGAGAACATCCGGCAGTGGCTCATCAAGGAGCACGGGTTCTCCGGGCACGGCACCCCGCCCCCGCTCACCGACGACGTGCGGGTGATGCTGGCGCGGAAGTACATCGAGGTCTTCGAGAAGCTCACCGGCGAGACGTTCGCGTCCGAGGTGGGTTCGGTCGCCGCCCGCATCGAGCGGAACCTCCGCGCGACGGGTCACCTCGCCTGAGGCTCGCCGGGGCTCCGGCGGCCGATCCCCCGGCCGCCCGCGCCCACCCTGCACCCCGATTGCCCGGGCCGCGCGCGCGGCACCCGCCGGCGCGGCGGGCTATGTGGCGCTCCGATGCGCGCAGGGCTCCAGGGCCGGGCGCAGGCGCCCCTCCCCCACGCCCCCACGGCGGGCCACCCGTCGCGGACGGCGCAGCTCCAGGCCATCACCGCCGCGCTGTCTCGCGCCGTCACGCGCGGTGACGTGGCGCGCGCGCTGGTCGAGCGGACGCTCGACGCCATGGCCGCGCAGGAGGGCGCGCTGTGGCTGGTGGAGCGCGCCAGCGGGGTGGCGCGCCTCGTCCACGCGGCCGGCCTGCCGGAGGGCGACCGGGCGCGCCTGGAGCTCCTGCCGCTGGAGCGCGGCGCGGGGCCGGTGGCGGCGAGCATGGTGGCCGGCGAGGCGCACTTCCTGAACAGCCGCCGCGAGCTGGCCGAGCGCTTCCCGCGCGCCGCGCGGCTGGAGCGGCTCCCGGACCTGGCGCTGGCGGCGGTGCCGCTCGAGGCGGAGGGGCGCTGCCTCGGCGCGCTCGCGCTCGTGTTCCACGCGCGGCGGCACTTCGACGAGGAGGAGCGGATCTTCCTGGCGGTGCTGGCGCGGGTGGCGGCGCAGGCGCTGGCGCGGGCGCGGCTGTACGAGTCGGAGCGGGCCGCGCGCGCGGAGGCGGAGGGCGCGCACCGGCGGGCGGCGTTCCTGGGCGAGGCGAGCGCGCTGCTCGCGTCGTCGCTCGACTGGGAGGAGACGCTCGCCTCGGTGGCGCGGCTGGCGGTGGCGGGCGTGGCCGACTGGTGCTGGGTGGAGCTGCCCGAGGGGCTCGCCGGCGGCGCGCCGCCGGTGGTGGTGGCCCACGTGGACCCGGCGCGCGCCGAGCTGTCCGCCGCCTGGCACCGGCGCTTCCCGCCCGGACCGGACGCGCCCTCCGGCGCGCCCGCGGTGATGCGGACCGGGCGCTCCGAGCTGTACCCGGAGCTGCCCGCCTCCCTGCTCGAGGGCGGCGGGCGCGACGCCGAGGCGCTCGCCGCCGACCGCGCGCTCGAGACCTGCTCGGCGATGGTGGTGCCGCTGTCGGCCCGCGGCCGCACGCTCGGGACCATCACCCTCGTGGCCAGCCGCGCCGACCGCCGCTACGGCCCGGAGGACCTCGCCATGGCGGAGGAGCTGGGCCGCCGCGCCGGCGTGGCCATGGACAACGCGCGGCTCTACGACGAGGCGCAGCGGGCCATCCGCGCCCGCGACGACGTCCTCGCCATCGTCTCGCACGACCTGAAGAACCCGCTCGAGGCGATCTACCTCTCCTCGGCGCTGCTGCTCCGCACCGGCGCCGCGCCCCGCCTGCGGCGGCACGCCGAGACCATCCAGCGCTCGGCCGCCCGGATGGACCGGCTCATCCGCGAGCTGCTCGACCTGTCCAGCATCGAGGCCGGCCGGCTGGTGGTGGAGCCCCGGCCCGAGCCGCTCGACGCGGTGCTGGAGGAGGCGCTGGCCGGGCTCTCGCCGCTGGCCCTGGAGCGCGGCGTCGCGCTCGCCGCCGACACCGCCGGCGCCCGCGAGCCCGTGCCGTGCGATCGCGAGCGGGTCCTGCAGGTGCTCTCGAACCTGGTGGGGAACGCGCTCCAGTTCACCCCGCGCGGCGGGCACGTCACGGTGCGCGCGGCGCTCGCGCCCGCCGAGGCGCGGGTGGAGGTGCGCGACGACGGGCCAGGCATCGCCCCGGCGCAGCTCCGGCACGTGTTCGACCGCTACTGGAAGAGCGGCTCGCGGCGCGGCAGCGGGCTGGGCCTCTCGATCGCGAAGGGGCTCGTGGAGGCGCACGGCGGGCGCATCGAGGTCGAGAGCCAGCTCGGCGCGGGGAGCACGTTCCGCTTCACGCTGCCGCGGCGCTGAGGCGCGGCCGGGGACGTCAGGCGAGCCGCGCGGCGAGGGCGCGGCGCAGCGGCTCGAGGTCGTCCTCGGGAGGCAGCCAGGCGGTCACCGCCAGCGGCTCGCCCGCGCCGACCGGCAGCAGCACGATGCGCCTGAGGTGGTCGTGCGTGCCCGGGGTGGTGCGCGGGGCGAGCCAGCTCGGGAGCTCGGCGCCGGCGCGCGCCGCGTAGCCCCGCGCCAGCGACTCGGCGCGGCGGCGGCGCGCGTCCGCCACGGTCTCCACCGCCGCCGTGCCGTACGCGGCCAGCGGGCGCGTCACCGCCGCCGCGAACGGCGCCGCGGGGCGCACCGAGACGATGCCGCCGGCCACGCGCGCCCGGACCGCCCGCCCGCCCAGGATGGCCAGCAGCGCCGCGGCGACCGCCAGCGCGCCGGCCAGCGCCGGGAGCGCGGCGCGGGCCGCCCAGGCGGCGCCGAGCAGCACGAGCGCGAGCACCGCCAGCGCGCGCGGCCGGGCCAGCCGCGAGGTCACGTCCAGCGCGCCGACCGACTCCTCCAGGCGGAGCATGCGCGGGTCCTCCCCGGCGCGGCGCGCCTCAGGCCTCGCCGAACACCCGGCGGAAGATGGTGTCCACGTGCTTCAGGTGGTAGTCGAGCGCGAAGCAGGCGTCGACCTCCTCCGCCGTGAGCAGGCGGCTCACGTCGGGGTCGCGCTTCAGCGCGGTCCGGAAGTCCACCTTCTCCTCCCAGACCTTCATCGCGTTCCGCTGCACGAACACGTAGCCCTGCTGGCGGGCCACGCCCTTGCCGACCAGCGCCAGCAGCACGCGCTGCGCCTCGTACAGGCCGCCGGTGAGGTCCAGGTTCTCGCGCATGCGCTCGGGGTAGACGCGCAGGTTCTCGATCATGCCCGCGAACCGGTGCAGCGCGAAGTCGAGCGCGATCGTCGCGTCCGGCCCGATCACCCGCTCCACCGAGGAGTGGCTGATGTCGCGCTCGTGCCAGAGCGCCACGTCCTCCATGGCGGCGAGCGCGTAGCCGCGCAGCAGCCGGGCCAGGCCGGTGAGGTTCTCGGAGAGGATGGGGTTGCGCTTGTGCGGCATGGCCGAGGAGCCCTTCTGGCCGGCCGTGAACGGCTCCTCCGCCTCGCGGACCTCGGTGCGCTGCAGGTGCCGGACCTCGACCGCCTGCTGCTCCAGGGTGGCGCCGCAGAGCGCCAGCGCGGTGAACAGCTCGGCGTGCCGGTCGCGGTTCACCACCTGCGTGGCGGCGCCCTCCCCGCCCTGCAGGCCGACCTTCTCCATCACGAACGCCTCCACCCGCGGGTCCACGTTCGCGAACGTGCCCACCGCGCCGGAGATCTTGCCGACCGCCACCCCGTCCGCGGCGCGGGCCAGCGCGGCGCGGCGGCGCGTCCAGGCGTCGTACCAGCCGGCGAGCTTCAGCCCGAAGGTGATCGGCTCGGCGTGGATGCCGTGGCTCCGGCCCACCATCGGCGTGAGCCGGTGCTCGAAGGCGCGCTTGCGCACGGCGGCGAGCACGCGGTCGACCCCGGCGAGCAGCAGCCGGCTCGCGTCGCGGAGCTGCACCGCCAGCGTCGTGTCGAGCACGTCCGACGAGGTCATGCCCTTGTGCAGGTGGCGCGCGGCCGGGCCGCCCTTCTCCTCCACGAAGGTGAGGAAGGCGATCACGTCGTGCTTCACGGTCCGCTCGATCTCGTCGATGCGGGCCACGTCGGCGGCGGAGAACTCGAAGCCGTCGAACGCCTTGCGGAGCGCCTCGAAGTCCTCGGGCGGCACCTCGCCCAGGCGCACCATCGCCTCGCACGCGGCCAGCTCCACGTCGAGCCAGATGCGGAAGCGGTGCTCGGAAGTCCAGATGCGGCCCATGTCGGGCCGGGTGTAGCGCGGGATCATGGCGTCCTCCGTGGGGCTACTGGCCGGTCGAGCCGAAGCCGCCGGCGCCCCGGTCGCTGTCGCTCAGCGCGTCCACCAGCTCGAGCTCGGCCCGGACCACCGGCGCGATCACGAGCTGGGCGATGCGATCGCCGCGGGCGAACGCCACCGGCGCCTGCCCGTGGTTCACCAGGATCACCCCCACCTCGCCGCGGTAGTCGGCGTCGATGGTGCCCGGTGCGTTCACCATGCCGACGCCGTGGCGCGCGGCCAGGCCGGAGCGCGGCCGCACCTGGCCCTCGTGGCCGGGCGGGAGCTCCAGCGCGAGGCCGGTCGGGACCAGCCGCCGCTCGCCGGGGGCGAGCGCGAACGGCTCGTCGGCGCGCAGGTCGAGGCCTGCCGCGCCGGCGCTCTCGTAGCGGGGGAGATCGAGCGGGGGGCCGCGGTTGCCGACGCGGCGGACTCGGACGGTCACGGGCATCGGCGTCCTCGCGGCCCCCGGCGCGTGCCTACTTCGCCGGCTCGCCCTTGGGGGCCTCGGCGCCGCCCTCCGCCTTCTTGGCGGTGTCGGCGAGGGCCTCCTTGCGCGAGAGGCGGATCTTCCCGGAGCGGTCCACCGAGATGACCTTCACCATCACCTCCTCGCCCTCGGAGAGGACGTCGGAGACGCTCTTCACGCGCTTGTCGGAGAGCTCGGAGATGTGGATGAGGCCGTCGGTGCCCGGGAAGATCTCCACGAAGGCGCCGAACTCGGCGATCTTGCGGACCGTGCCCAGGTAGATCCGGCCGACCTCGGCCTCCTGGGTGAGGCCGCGGATCATCTTGATCGCCTCCTCCACCTTGTCCTGGTTCGGCGACGCGATGGAGACCGAGCCGTCGTCCTCGATGTTGATCGAGGTGCCGGTGCGGGCGGTGATGTCCTTGATGGTCTTGCCGCCGGGGCCGATGATGTCCTTGATGCGCTCCGGCCGGATCTTGATGGTCGTGATGCGCGGCGCGTAGGCGCTGATGCTGCCGCGCGGCGCGGAGAGCGCCTTCGCCATCTCGCCCAGGATGTGCTTGCGGCCGTCGGCGGCCTGCGAGAGCGCCTGCTCGAGGATCTCGCGGGTCACGCCGCCGATCTTGATGTCCATCTGGATCGACGTGATGCCCGCGGCGGTGCCGCACACCTTGAAGTCCATGTCGCCGAGGTGATCCTCGTCCCCGAGGATGTCGGAGAGGATGGCGATCTTCTCGCCCTCCTTGATGAGGCCCATGGCGATCCCGGCCACCGGCGCCTTGATGGGCACGCCGGCGTCCATCAGCGACAGGCAGCCGCCGCACACCGACGCCATCGAGGACGAGCCGTTCGACTCCATGATGTCGGAGACGACGCGGACCGTGTACGGGAACGCGTCCTCGGGCGGCATGACCGCGCGGAGCGCGCGCTCCGCCAGCGCGCCGTGGCCGATCTCGCGGCGGCCCGGGCTGCGCAGGAACTTCACCTCGCCGACGGAGAACGGCGGGAAGTTGTAGTGCAGCATGAACTTCTTGAAGACCATGCCGGTGAGCATCTCGACGCGCTGCTCGTCCTCGGCGGTGCCCAGCGTGGTGGCCACCAGCGCCTGGGTCTCGCCGCGGGTGAAGAGCGAGGAGCCGTGCACGCGCGGGAGCAGCCCCACCTCGCAGGTGATCTTGCGGATGTCGGCCATGCCGCGGCCGCCGATGCGGCGGCGCTCATCCGTGATCATCTTGCGCATGTACTCGTACTTCACGTCCTCGTAGTAGCCCTTGATCTCCTTCTCGCGGAGGGCGATCGTCGCGAGCTTCGCCGCGTCGCCGGCCGCCTCTTCCTTGAGGGCCTGGAGGAGCTCCTTCTTGATCTCGGAGAGCCGGCCGTAGCGGTCGTGCTTCTCGTTGCGGCCGTAGGCCTCCTTCACCTTCTCCCAGGTGAGCGCCTTCACCTTGGCGCGCAGCTCGACGTCGTTCTTGGGCGGGTCGAAGGCGCGGCGCGGCTTGTTGCCGGTGGCCTCGCGGAGCGCGTCCTGGGCGTCGAGCAGCGGCTGGACCGCGGCCTGCCCGAACAGCAGCGCCTCGATCATCACCGCCTCGGAGACCTCCTGCGCGCCGCCCTCCACCATCACGATGGCGTCGCGGGAGGCCGCCATCACCACGTCGAGGTCGGCCTCGGCGCGCTGGGCCAGCGTCGGGTTCGCGACGAGCTGGCCGCCCACGCGGGCGACGCGCACGCCGGCGATGGGGCCGCCGAACGGGATGTCCGAGATGTGGAGCGCCGCCGACGCGCCGGTGAGCGCGAGCACGTCGGTGTCGTTCTCCTGATCGAAGGAGATCACGGTCGCGATGACCTGCGTCTCGTTCGAGTAGCCCTCGGCGAACAGCGGGCGGCAGGAGCGGTCCACCAGGCGGGAGGTGAGCGTCTCCTTCTCGGTGGGGCGGCCCTCGCGGCGGAAGAAGCTGCCGGGGACGCGGCCCGCGGCGAACAGCTTCTCCTGGTAGTCCACCGTCAGCGGGAAGAAGTCGATGCCTTCCTTCTTCTCCGCGGCGGAGACCGCGGTGACGAGCACGATCGAGTCGCCGAGGCGGACCCAGACCGAGCCGTGCGCCTGCTTCGCGACCTTGCCGGTCTCGAGCAGGATTTCCTTGCCGCCGACGGTGGCGGTCTTCTGGATGGGCGTCATGTGCACCTTCCTCGGGACGCGCCGGCCGCGCTGCGGCCGCGATCGTCCCGCTGGTCCCGCGGGGCCGGTTCGCCCTCGGGCCTTCGAAGGTGCCTCTGTTCCTCACTCCGCCGCCTCTCCGTGGAGAGGCGGCCCAGTCGGAAACGGAAGCGCCCTCGGCGTCCCTCGCGCGGCCCGGTCCTGCGGGCGCGTTCACTTCACACTGCGGCGGCGCCCCCGTTCCCGGAAGCGCCAGCGCCCCGGCCGTTCGACCGGGGCGCCGTCCCGACCCCCGCTACTTGCGGATGCCGAGCTGGTCGATGAGCGTCTTGTATCGACCCTGGTCGATGGTCCGGAGGTAGTCGAGCAGGCGCCGGCGCTGGCCGACCAGCTTCAGCAGGCCGCGGCGGCTGTGGTGGTCCTTCTTGTGCGTCTTGAAGTGCTCGGTGAGGTACGCGATCCGCTCGCTGAGCAGCGCGACCTGCACCTCCGGAGAGCCCGTGTCCTTCTCGTGCCGCTTGTACTTCTGCACGAGCTCCTGCTTCTTGTCCTGGACGAGCGCCATAGCTTCTTCCTTTCGTCGGTTCCGCTCACCGCCGCGGGGGCGAAGGCGCGCGCCTCGGGCCGCAGTGAGCGTCGTGAATGCGCGGTCTTAAGCGATCGCGGCGGGGGAGTCAACGATTCTGGGCGGGGCCCGCCCGGAGGTCGGAGGGGCCCAGGAACACGCGCAGGGTGCGCAGGCGGCCCTCGCCCGGCGCGCACACCGCCAGCAGGCGACCGTCCGGCGCGAGCGCGCGCACCATCCCGGGGGTTCCGGGCGGCCGGGCCACCGGGCGCCCGTGCACGAGATCCCAGGCCTCCCGCTCGCCCAGCCGGATCGCGGCGAGCGTGCCCAGCGCCTCGGCCATGGGCACGACCCGCTCGGCCAGCGCCTCGCGGCCGTGCTCGCGCGCGAGCGCCTCGGCGTCCTCCAGGCCGATGGCGCGCGACAGGTCGAAGCCGCTCGCCATGGTGCGGCGCAGGGCCGCCAGGTGGGCGGGCACGCCGACCGCACGGCCCAGGTCGGCGGCCAGCGTGCGGACGTAGGTGCCCTTCCCGCAGCGCACCGCCACCCGGGCGCGCCGCAGGCCGTCCGGTCCGGGCGCGGCGTCCAGCGCGCCGAGCTCGAGCGCGTGCACGCGCACCCGCCGCGGCGTGCGGTCCACCGTCTCCCCGGCGCGGGCCGCCTCGTGCAGGCGCCGCCCGCCCACCCGGACCGCCGAGTACATCGGGGGGACCTGCTCGATGTCGCCGGTGAGGCCGGCGAGCGCGGCGCGCACCGCGTCCTCGGTCAGCGCCGAGGCGTCGCCGCGCGCGGTCACCTCGCCGTCCGCGTCCTCGGTGCTCGTCGCCGCCCCGAAGGCCACCGTGGCGTCGTAGGCCTTGTCGCCGTCGGAGAGGAACTGCTGCAGCTTCACGCCGTCCTCGAGGCAGACCGCCAGCACGCCGGTGGCGGCCGGGTCGAGCGTGCCGGCGTGCCCGGCCCGCGCGGCGCCGAGCGCGCGCCGGATCCGGCGCACCACCTCGAAGCTGGTGGGGCCGGCGGGCTTGTCCACCACGAGCACGCCCGGGCGCACGCGGCCGCTACTCCTCGGCCTCGTCGTCCGGCGCCGCGCCCGGGGCGGGCTCGACGTCCGCGGCGGGCTCCTGCCCCTGCGTGCGCGCCTCGCGCAGCAGCCGCTCGATGCGGTCGCCGCGCGCCACCGACTCGTCGTAGACGAAGCGCAGGTGCGGGGTGTTGCGCAGCCGCAGCGCTCGCGACACCTCGCGCTGCAGGAAGCCGGCGGCCGCCTGCAGCCCGGCGAAGGTGTCCTTGCGCACGCGCTCGTCGCCGTGGATGGACACGTACACCGTGGCCTCCTTCAGGTCGGGCGACATCTTCGACCCGGTCACGGTCACGAACCCGGTGATGCGTGGGTCCTTCAGGCCGCGCGCCAGCAGCGCGGAGAGCTCGTGCCGGAACTCCTCGGCCACGCGGGCGGGGCGGTTGTGGGTGGTCACGGCTCGTCGTCTCCCTCGTCCTGGTGCTCGTCTTCCTCGCGCGGCCGCGGCCTCGGCCTCGGGAAGCGCGGCTCCTGCTCGCGGGCGCCCTCGTCGCCCCACGACGGCGCGCCCTCGGCCTCCGCCAGCGTGCGCATGGTGCCCTCGCCGATGCCGTCGCCGTAGGGGACGATCTCGATGTCGCGCGCGGTGACCAGGATCTGCCCGCCGTGCATCGAGCCGACGAAGTCGGCCACCTTGTCGAGCACCTCGTTCACGAAGCCGTGATCGTTCCCGACCGCGGCCACGCCCACCACGCTCCGCTGCCACAGGTCGTTCTCGGCGACCTCCGAGATCGACACGTTGAACTTCGCGCGCACCCGGTCCAGGGCGGAGCGGATCAGGTGCCGCTTCGACTTGAGCGAGCCGGGCTCGGGGAGGTGCAGCGTCAGCCTGAGGACTCCGACGAACATGGCGCCTCCGGCGCGTGCCCTGGCCCGGGCGCGGGGCCGGGGCGCGCGGCCGCGGGGGCCGGCGCGATCCCGGCGAGGTGGCGCGGGGCGGCGCCCGGAGGCCCCGCCCCGCGACGCCCTAGTCGAGCGACGGGCGGATCTCCTCGAGCTCGTACACCTCGAGGATGTCGCCCTGCTTCACGTCGGAGAAGCCGTCCACGCCGATGCCGCACTCGAAGCCCTGCGCGACCTCGCGGACGTCGTCCTTCACGCGCTTCAGCGAGCCGATCTTCCCGGTGAAGACCACCTTGCGGTCGCGGACCACGCGGACGTGGCCGGTGCGCTTCACCACGCCCTCGGTGACCGCCGAGCCGGCGATCTGGCCCACGCGCGGGATGTTGAAGACCTGGCGGACCTCGGCCTTCCCGAGCGGCTTCTCCTTGATGATCGGCTCGAGCAGGCCGGCCATCTCCTCGCGGATCCGGTCCACCGCCTCGTAGATGATGCCGAACAGGAGGATCTTCACGCCCTGCTGGCTGGCGATGTTCTCGATCTCGCTCTCGGGCTTGGTGTTGAAGCCCACGATCACCGCGTTGCCGGCGGCCGCGGTCAGCACGTCCGACTTGGTGATGGCGCCCACGGCGGACTCGAGGATCTTGACGCCCACCTTCTTGGTGGCCGCCTTCTCCAGCGCCTGGCTGACGGCCTCGGAGGAGCCCTGCACGTCCGCCTTGACCACCAGGTTGAGCACCTTCTGGCCGGAGGCCTTGGACTTCGCGAACAGGTCCTCGAGCGTGGCCTTCTTGACGCCGCCGAGCTCCTTCTGCCGCTGCTTGGTGGCGCGGTGCTGGGCGACCTCCTTGGCCGCCTTCTCGTCCTCGACCACGTCGAACTCGTCGCCCGCGACCGGCACGCCGGAGAGGCCGAGCACCTCGACCGGATAGCCCGGGCCGACGTCGTCCACCTGCTCGCCGCGCTCGTTCATCATGGCGCGGACGCGGCCGAAGTGGACGCCGGTGACCAGCGCGTCGCCGACGCGGAGGGTGCCCTCCTCGACCAGCACGGTGGCGACCGGGCCGCGCCCCTTCTCCAGCTTGGCCTCGATGACGCGGCCGGCGGCGAGCTTGTCCGGGTTCGCCTTCAGCTCCAGCACCTCGGACTGCAGCGCGATGTACTCGAGCAGCTCGGGGATGCCCTGCTTGGTGCGGGCCGACACCGGCAGCATGATGGTCGTGCCGCCCCACTGCTCGGCGACCAGCTCGTACTCGGTGAGCTGCTGCATGACGCGCTCGGGCGAGGCGCCGGGCTTGTCGACCTTGTTGATGGCCACGAGGATCGTGACCCCGGCCGCCTTGGCCGCCTTGATCGACTCGACCGTCTGCGGCATCACGCCGTCGTCCGCGGCCACCACCAGCACCACCAGGTCGGTCACCTGCGCGCCGCGCTGGCGCATCGCGGTGAAGGCCTCGTGGCCGGGGGTGTCGAGGAACGTGATGGGCCCCTGCGGCGTGTTCACCGAGTAGGCGCCGATGTGCTGGGTGATGCCGCCGGCCTCGCCGGCGGCCACGTCGGCCTGGCGGATGGCGTCGAGCAGCGACGTCTTGCCGTGGTCCACGTGGCCCATCACCGTCACCACCGGCGGCCGGATGACGAGCTTCGACTCGTCCACCTCGACCTCGGGGATGAACTCCTCGACCTCGAAGCCCTTCTTCTCGACGGTGTAGCCGTGCTCGAGCGCCAGGGTCGCGGCGGTGTCGGCGTCGATCTGCGCGTTGATGGTGACCATCTTCCCCATCTGCATCAGCTTGCGGATGAGGTCGGACGCCTTCACGCCCATCACCTGGGAGAGCTCGGAGACGGAGATCGACTCCTCGATGCGGATGACCTTCTTGTGCTCGGCCTTCTCGGTGATCTGCGTCTTGGCTCCCTTCTTGGTCGGCTTCTTCTTCTTGCCGCGGATCGGGATGTAGGCGCGATCGCTGATGGCGGCCTGGAGCAGCTCCTTGCCGCTCAGGCTCTTGGCCTGCTCCTCGGAGATGGGCCGGCCGGGCTGGCGGCCGCGGCGCTTGTCGCGCGAGACGTCGATGAACTCGCGCTCGCGGCCGAGCGAGCCGGGGACGACCTTGAGCTCGCGGACCTCGCCGAGCGCGCGCGGGCCCGGGGCCACCGGGAACTGCTGGCGCGCGGAGGTGGGCGGCGTCACGCGGCGCACCGGCACGAGCGGCCGCGAGATGACGACGGCCTGCGTGGAGGTGGGGCGGAGCGTGCGCGGGTCCACCGGCGGGCGCGGCGGCTGCCCGGCGGCGCCGGGCTGCGCGGGCGCGCCGGGGGCGGCCGAGACGGGCGGGCGCGCGCCGGGCGCGGGCGGCGGCCGGTAGCCGGCGGGCGGCGGGCGGGCGGGCGCGGACGGCTGCGGCGGCCTGGGCTGCGCGGCCGCGGGCGGCGGCGCCGACGGCTGTGCGGTGGGGGCGGGCGGCGCGGCGGGCGCCGCCGGCTGGGCGGGCTGCGCCTGCGGCGCGGCGGGCGCCTCGGCCTGGGCGCCGGGCGACGGCGCGGCCTGGGCGGCGAGCGGCGCGGCCTCCGCCGGCTGCTCGGGGGCGGCGACCGGCGCGGGCGCGGCCTCGGGCTGCGCCTCCTGCGGCGCGGGCTCGTAGCCCTGCTCGGCCTGCTGCGCCTCCGCGTACTGCGGCTCCGCGTACTCCGGCTCCGCGTACTCCGGCTCGGCCGGCGGCGGCGCCGCGGGGGCGGTGACGGTGGGCGGCTCGACGTGGGCGCGCTTGCGCACCACGAAGCCCGGGCCCGCCGGGCGCACCGGCGCCGGCTTCGGCTTCCGCTCGGCCAGGATCTTCTCGTAGGCCGCGTGGGCCTGATCGTCCTCGAGGGACGACGAGTGGCTCTTCACCTCGAGGTAACCGAGCGCATGGAGCTTCTCGACGAGCTCCTGGTTGGAGAGCTCGATGCCCTGCTCCTTCAGCTGCTTCCCGAGCTCGTGGACCCGCTTCTTGGACATTGCGTAGACTCCTAATCCTTACGGGCACTTCCCGTCAACTCGACCCGGAGCGTCTCGGCGTCCGCGCGGACGCCCTCGGCCCTGAGGGCCCGGGCGAAGGCGCGCCGCTTCGCCGCCCGCTCGAGGCAGGGAGGAGCGGCGTGGAGCCAGGCTCCCCGTCCGCCGCGCTGCTCGCGATCCACCGTCACGCGATCTCCCATCACCTTGAGCCGCACCAGCTCGCGCTGGGGCGCCTTCGCGCCGCAGCCGATGCAGGTGCGGACGGGCTCGTTCAAGCGCCCGCGCCCTCCGCGCCGGACTGCCGGGCCTTCTCCGCGTCGAGCTCGGCGCGGAGCTTGGCCTCCTCCTCCAGGTACACGCCCACGGCGTGCTTGATCTGGCGGGCCTTCTTGATGCCGAGGCCGGTGGAGTCGGCGAAGCGGTTCACGTCCGCCTCGTTGTGCACCGTCTCGACCGTGGGGTAGCCGGCCAGCTTCATCTGCTCGATGGTCTTCTCGCCCACCCCGCGGACGCGCGCGAAGCGCTCCTCCTGCGTGAGCGTGTCGGGGTGGCGGCGCGCCTCGGCGATCCGGGCCGCCTCGCGCTCCTGCTCCAGCCGCATCTCCTTCTCGGCGTCCTCGATGGACTGCTCCCGGGCCCGCTTCTGCAGGTCGGGGATCATGTCCATGGTGAAGCCGGGGAACTGCGTGAGCATCTCGGGCGCGGCGTTGGCGACGTCCTGCGCCTTCCGGAACCCGTGCGCGTACAGCATCTCCTGCGTCTGCTCGGGGATGCCGATGGCGCCGAAGCTCTCGGTCGCGAACTCGCGCATCTCCTTCACGCGCGACTCGGAGTTGATGTCGAGCTTCCAGCCGGTCACCTGCGAGGCGAGCCGCACGTTCTGGCCGCGGCGGCCGATCGCGAGCGAGAGCTGGTCGTCCGGGACGATGATCTCCATGGCGCGGTTCTGCTCGTCGAGCAGCACGCGGGAGACCTCGGCCGGCGCCAGGGCGTTGCACACGAAGCGGGCCGGATCCTCGTCCCAGGGGACGATGTCGATCTTCTCGCCGCGGAGCTCCTGGACCACCGCCTGGACGCGGCTGCCCTTCATGCCCACGCAGGCGCCCACCGGGTCCACGTCGGAGTCGCGCGAGCTGACCGCGATCTTGGCGCGGCCGCCCGGCTCGCGGGCGGCGGCCTCGATCACCACCACGCCCTCGGCGATCTCCGGGACCTCCATCTCGAACAGCTTCTTCAGCAGCTCGACCGAGGCGCGGGACAGGATGATCTGCGGCCCCTTCGACTCGCGCAGCACGTCCATCACGAACGCCTGGATGCGGTCGCCGGCGCGGTAGCTCTCGCGCGGCACCTGCTCGCGCACCGGCAGCACCGCCTCGGCGCGGCCCAGGTCCACGATGACGTTGCCGCGCTCGAAGCGGCGGACGATGCCGGTGATGACCTCGCCCTTGCGGTCCTTGTACTCGTTGAAGACGTTCTCGCGCTCGGCGTTGCGGGTGCCCTGGATCATCACCTGCTTCGCGGTCTGCGCGGCGATGCGGCCGAACGACCGGCGGTAGGTCTTCAGCTTGAGCAGGTCGCCCCACTGCTCGTCCTGCGCGCGGGCCTCGGCCTCGTCCTCGGCGCGGTAGTAGATGGGGAAGTCGAGCTCGTCGCCCGGCTCCACGTCGATGCCCTTCTCGTGCGCCACCGCCACCGGGACCATGTTCACCGGGTCGGCGAGCGGCGCCTCCTCGGTGGGATCCGGCACGATGGTGAGGACCTGGAACAGATCCACCTGCCCCTTCTCCTCGTCGTAGCGGGCCTTGAGGTTTCGCTCGAGGCCGAAGTGGCGCTTGGCCGCGCTGCCGATGGCCTCCTCGAGGATCTCGATCAGCTTGGCGCGATCGATCCCCTTGTCCTTGGCGACCTGGTCGAGGATGAGGTTCAGGTTGACGTTCTGCTGCATGGATCAGTCCTTCCTTCGGAGGTCGCCCTCGACGTCGTACTCGAGGTTGGCCTTCGCGATCTGGTCGTGCGGGACGCGGTGCAGGACGCCGTCCACGTCGAGCTCGACGGCGCCGTCGCGGAAGCCCTTCAGCACGCCGGTCCAGTGCTTCCGGGCGGGCGAGCCGGGCGCGGTCCCGGCGACGGGGCCGTACGCCTTCACGTGCACGCGCTGGCCCGCGTAGCGGTCGAAGTCCCTGGGCTTGCGCAGGGGGCGGTCGAGCCCGGGCGAGGAGACCTCGAGGTCGTAGGCCGGCTCGATGACGTCGGCCACGTCGAGGATCGGCTCCACCGTCTTCGAGACCGCCTGGCAGTCGTCGATCCCGACGCCGCCGGCCTTGTCGATGAACACCCGGAGCGTCCACCGGCCCGCGAGCCGCGCCCACTCCACCTCGACGAGCTCGTAGCCGTCGCGCTCCAGCACCGGCTCGAGCAGGCTCCGCACCTGCTCCGCGATGGACTGTTCACCGATGCCCGTCATGGACCCCTGAAAAAAGAAAAAGTGGGCGACCGCGGCCCACTTTCGGAACCCGGCGGAACCCGGGCGCGAAAATGTCGGCGTGTAGGTAGCAGAAGGAACGCGAAGCGTCAAGGCGCGACGGGGCCTGCGCGGCGCCGGAACGCCTGCGCGGCAGGCCGCTCGTGCGAGGCCCCGGCGGAGCGTCGCGCGCCGGGGCGCAGCCCCTCCGAGGCGGCGGACGCCCTCAGGGAAGCCGCAGCGCGAGGAGCCACTCGCGGTTGCCGGCCGGCCCCTCGATGGGCGACTCGGCGTGGCCCAGCACCTCGAACCCGAGCTCGACCGCGGCCGCGGCGATCCCGTCCAGCGCCGCGCGCCGCTTGGCGTCGTCGCGCACCACGCCGCCCTTCCCCACCTCGCCCTTCCCCACCTCGAACTGCGGCTTCACGAGCAGCACCGCCTGGCCGCCCGGGCGGAGGATCGCCTTCACCGCCGGGAGGACGAGGCGCAGCGAGATGAAGGACAGGTCCCCGACCACCAGCTCGACGCGCTCGCCCAGCGCCTCGGCCGTGAGCTGCCGCGCGTTCTCGCGCTCGCGCACCACCACCCGCGCGTCGGCGCGCAGCCGCGGGTGGAGCTGCCCGTAGCCCACGTCGACGGCGTACACCTTCGCGGCGCCGCGCTGGAGGAGCAGGTCGGTGAAGCCGCCGGTGGAGGCGCCCAGGTCGGCGCAGGTCCGGCCGCGCGGGTCCACCGGGAAGACGTCGAGCGCCTTCTCCAGCTTGAGCGCGCCGCGCGAGACGTAGCGCTGCGGCGCGGCCCCGTCCTTCAGCCGGATGGGCGCCTCCGGGTCCACCAGCTGCCCGGGCTTGTCCACCCGCGCCTCGCCGACCACCACGGCGCCGGCCATCACCAGCGCCTGCGCGCGCGTCCGCGACTCGGCCAGGCCGCGGGCGACCAGCAGCAGATCGATCCGTTCTCTCTTCACGGGGCTGCGCCCCGCCCCACGGAGCGGAGCTCCGCGGGGCCCCACCCCGCCGCGCGGGGCCCGTGACCCCGCGCGCCCGCGTTCGCGGGCTCGCGCGAGGTCCCCGCGGGCGCGCCTGGCGGCGCGCGGTCAGCGACCGCGACCGGCTGCTTCGGGGCTGCGCCCTGCAGCGCGCTCACCGGCGCCCCGCCGGCCTACGCCACGCCGCGCGCCTTGCGGTCGCCCACCAGGGCGCGGCAGGCCGCGGCGATCGCGTCGGCGTCGATGCCCACCCAGGCGCGCTGCTTCGCCTGCTCGGCGTGGGTGATGAACTCGTCGGGGATGCCCAGGCGCCGCACGCCCAGCCCGGCCTCGAGCAGCCCGCGGCGCTCGAACGCCTCCAGGCACGCGGTGCCGAAGCCGCCGGCGAGGCACCCCTCCTCCACCGTGACCACCCGCTTCGCGCGGGCCGCCTCGGCGCAGACCAGCTCCTCGTCGAGCGGCTTCACGAAGCGCGGGTCGATCACCGTGGCCGCGACGCCCTCGGCGGCGAGCGCCTCGGCCGCCGCGAGCGCGGGCTTCAGCGTGGTGCCGGCCGCGACCACGCAGACGTCGGGCTTGCCCGGCACGTTCCGCACCAGCCGCCCCTTCCCGATCTCCAGGACGCGCGCGGGCTCGAGCGCCACCCCCTCGCCGGCGCCGCGCGGGTAGCGGAGGGCCGCCGGGCCGTCGTGCTGCAGCGAGGTGTGCAGCATGTGGCGCAGCTCGTTCTCGTCCGAGGGCGCCATGAGCACCAGCCCCGGGACGCAGCGCAGGTAGGCGAGGTCGAACGCGCCCTGGTGCGTCTTGCCGTCGGCGCCGACCAGGCCGCCGCGATCGAGCGCGAACGTCACCGGCAGCTTCTGGAGCGCCACGTCGTGGATGATCTGGTCGTATGCGCGCTGCAGGAACGTCGAGTAGATGGCCACCACCGGCCGGATCCCCTCGCAGGCGAGGCCCGCCGCGAAGGTGACCGCGTGCTGCTCGGCGATGCCGACGTCGTAGGTGCGGTCCGGGAAGCGCTGCTTCGCCTTGATGAGCCCGGTGCCCTCCAGCATGGCCGCGGTGATGGCCACGACGCGCGGGTCGTGCTCCATCTCCTCGCAGAGCGCCTCGGCGAACAGGTCGGTGTAGGCCTTCGCCCCGGGCGACTTCTTCACCGGCTTCCCGGTGGCGACGTCGAAGAAGGACAGGCCGTGGCCGCGGGTGGCCTTGTCCGACTCGGCCGGGTGGTAGCCCTTGCCCTTGGTGGTGATGGCGTGCAGCAGCACCGGGCCGTCGAACACGGCGAGCTTCTGGAACGTCTCCACCAGCCCCTTCACGTCGTGGCCGTCCACCGGGCCGACGTAGTGGAAGCCGAGCCCCTCGAACAGGATGCCGGGGGTGACGAGCGCCTTGGTGGCGTTGATGCCGTGGCGGATGATCCCGATCGCCTCCGGGCCCTTGGGCACGCTCTCCAGGAACTCCTTCACCTGGCGGCGCCAGCGGTTGTACGTGCGCGAGGCGAACTTCTTCGAGAACCACTCCGAGAGCGCGCCCACGTTGGGCGAGATCGACATCTCGTTGTCGTTCAGCACCACCAGCAGGTTGCGCCCGAGGTAGCCGGCCTGGTTCAGGCCCTCGAACGCCACGCCGCCGGTCATGGCGCCGTCGCCCACCACCGCCACCACCTTGCCCGGCTCGCCGGTGACGCGCTTCGCCTCGATCATGCCGAGCGCGGCGCTGATGGCGGTGGACGCGTGCCCCACGCCGAACGCGTCGTGCGCCGACTCGTGCCGCTCGGGGAAGCCCGCCAGGCCGCCCTCGGTCCGGATGGTGCGGAACGCCTCGCGCCGGCCGGTGAGCAGCTTGTGCGCGTAGGCCTGGTGGCCCACGTCCCAGACCAGCTTGTCCTGCGGCGACGCGAAGACGTGGTGCAGCGCGACGTTGATCTCCACCGCGCCGAGCGACGAGCCGAGGTGGCCGCCGTTCCGGGCGCAGGTCTGGATGATCTGCTCGCGGATCTCCTGGCAGAGCGCGGGGAGCTGCTCGACCGGAACCTTCTTCAGGTCGGCGGGCGAGTCGATCGTGTCCAGCAGGCGGCCCATGGGGTCTCCTCTCCTTCCATCACTTCTTGCGGGCGAGGACGAACCGCGCCAGCGCGCGGAGCGCCTCGCCGCGCGGCCCGAGCGGCTCGAGCGCCGCGAGCGCCTCGGCGAGCAGCGCCTCGGCGCGGCGGCGGGCCTCCTCCACCCCGACCACCGCGTGCAGCGTGGACTTCCCGGCGGCGGCGTCCTTGCCGGCGCGCTTGCCCAGCGTGGCCGCGTCGGCGGTGAGGTCGAGCAGGTCGTCGGCGATCTGGAACGCGAGCCCGAGCTTCAGGCCCACCGGGTAGACCGCCTCGGCGGAGGCGCCGGCGCAGCGCGCGCCGCCCGCGACGGCGACCGCGAGCAGGGCGCCGGTCTTGGTGCGCATCAGCTCCATGACCTCGGCCTCGCCCAGGCGCGCGTGCTCGCCGGCCATGTCGCGGGCCTGCCCCTCCACCATGAGCTGCGCGTTCTCGGCGAGCAGCCGGGCGAGCGGCGCCGCAGCGGGGTCGGGCGAGGCGAGGAGGTGCGCGAACGCGAGCGACTGCAGCCCGTCCCCCACCAGCACCGCGGTGGCCTCGTCGAACGCCCGGTGCACGGTGGGCCGGCCGCGGCGCAGGTCGTCGTCGTCCATGGCCGGCAGGTCGTCGTGGACGAGCGAGTAGGTGTGGATGGCCTCGAGCGCCACCGCGAAGCGCATGGCCAGCGAGCCGTCGGACGCGTCGCCGCCGTGGGCCTCGCAGGCGGCGAGCACCAGCGCCGGCCGCATGCGCTTGCCGCCGCCGAGCAGCGCGTACCGCATCGCCTCCACCAGCCGCCGCGGGCCGCCCGGCGCGCGCGCGTCGGCGAGCGCGGCCAGGCGCGGCTCGACGCGCTCCGCCACGCTGCGCAGGTACGCCTCGATCGGGAAGGGGGTCGTCAAGGTGACGGACCTTTTAGCACAAGCGGCGCGGCCGGATCGCCCGCCGGCGTCGCTGGCCGGGGGCGCGGCGGGGGGGCCTAGGCCGGGGTCGGAACCGCGCCGGCGCGCTGGTCGAGGATCTCGCGGATCCGGGCGACCAGCCGGTCCATGTCGAGGGGCTTCGGGAAGTAGTCCACCGCCCCGGCCTCGATGCCGGCGCGCTCGTCGTCGGCGCTCTTGCGCGCCGAGATGAAGATCACCGGGATGTCCCCGAAGGTCGGGTTCTTCTTGATGGCGCGGCACAGCTCGAACCCGTCGATCCACGACATCATCACGTCGAGCAGGATCACGTCCGGCCGGTCCACGTGCATGGCGGAGATGAGCCGCAGGCCGTTCGCCGCCTGGCCCACGTCGAACCCCTCCAGCTCCAGCGCGAGCGTCAGCATCTCGCGCGTGTCGCGGTCGTCGTCGACGATGATGACCTTCGGCTTGCGCATGCGTGGCTCGGCCGTCATCGCCTCACGGGCCCCGGCCGCCCTCCGGCTCGAACGGAACCGCCTCGTCGTCCCCGTCCGCGCCGCGCACCAGCAGCTCCACCCGGCGCTCGGCGTCGTCCAGCTTCCGCGACGCCTCCTTCGCCAGCCGTACACCCTCCGCGAACCGCTCGATGGACTGCTCCAGCGTGAGCTGCCCGGACTCCAGGTCGCCGACGACGCGCTCCAGGCGCGCCACCAGCGCATCGTAAGGCTCCGCGGCGCCCGCCGCCTCGGTCTCCGCTCGACCCTCGCTCGCCTCGCTCACGCTTCCTCCGCGATTTCCTTACTTAACGACGCCGCAAAGGGGGGTCAACGGCCTCCCCGCCGTGGCCGGGCCGTTCGGGTTCCCCCGCGGGCGCCGCCCGGCCCGGCAATGGGTCCTCTCCTGCATCCCGGCCGGTGATGCGAGCATGAGCCAGCCCTCCGCGAGGGCAAGCCGCACCGCGTCTCCCACCTGCGCGTCGGCGCTGCGCAGGAGCAGGTGCCCGTCGCGCAGGGCGAGCGCGAAGCCGCGCGCCAGCAGCTTCGCGACGTTGGCCGGCTCGAGCCGCGCCCCCAGCCGCTCGAGCCGCATCGCCTCCCGGCGGAAGTAGGCCGCCTGCCAGCCCCCCAGGCGGCGCGTCGCCGACTCCATCCGTGCCCGGAGCGCGCGCACCCGTGCCCGCGGCTCGAGCCGGGCCAGGCGGGCGCGCAGGGCGTCCAGGGCGGCCCGCTCGCGGCGCCGCGGACCGCGCACCGCCGCCTCGGCCCGGTGGGCGAGGTCGTCGAGCCGGTGGCGCTCGCGCGAGAGCAGGTGCTTCGGGTCGGCCAGCTCGGCCCGGAGCGCGCGCAGCGTGCGGCGCCGCCCCTCCACCGCGCCGGCCTCCGCCCGCACCAGCCGCGCGCGGAGCGCGGCCACCCGCTCGAGCAGCTCGTCCCGCACCGGCACCACCAGCTGCGCGGCGTGGGTCGGGGTGGCGGCGCGCACGTCGGCGACGAGGTCGGCAACGGTGACGTCCACCTCGTGCCCGACGGCCGAGATCACCGGCACCGGGCAGGCGGCGATGGCGCGCGCCAGCCGCTCGTCGTTGAACGCCCAGAGGTCCTCCTGCGAGCCGCCGCCGCGCGTCACCACCACGACGTCCACCCCGGCGCGGCAGAGCGCGCGCACCGCGGAGATCACGGTCGCGGCCGCGCCCTCGCCCTGCACGCGGCAGGGCGCGATCAGCACCGGCGCCGAGGGGAAGCGGGCGTGGAGCACGCGCAGGAGGTCGCGGAGGGCCGCGCCGGTCGGGCTGGTGGCCACGCCGACGCGCGCCGGGAGGAACGGCAGCGGGCGCTTGCGGTCCGGATCGAGCAGCCCCTCGGCCTGGAGCCGCTCCTTGAGCTGCTGGAGCTGGAGCGCCTGCGCCCCGGCCCCGCGCGGCTCCAGCTCCTGCACCACGAGCTGGTACTTGCCGTGCGGCGGGTAGATCTCGACGAAGCCGCGGGCCAGGACCTCCAGGCCCTCGGCGGGCGCGAAGGCCAGCCGGCGCGCCTGCGAGGCCCACATCACCGCGCCGATCACCGCGTCGTCGTCCTTCAGCGAGAAGTAGACGTGGCCGCTCGCCTGCCGGCGCAGGTTCGCCACCTCGCCCGCCACCCACACGTCGCGGAAGCGCGGCTCGACCGCGATCTTCAGCGCGCGGGTCAGCTCCCGGACGGTGTACGGGCGCGGCAGGGCCCGCTCCACCGCGGCGCGCTCGCGCTCGGCGGCGCGGGCCTGCTCGGCGTCGGAACGCTCCGCGCTCACGCGCTCGGCGTCGGAACGCTCCGCGCTGACGCGCTCGGCGTGGGCGCGCTCGGCCGCGGCCCGCTCCGCGGCGCGGGCGAACAGGTCGCCGGTGGCGCCGGCGCCGGGTGGCTTCGGCCGGCTCACCGCGCCCGCCCCGCCCGCCGCAGCGGCCGCACCCCCGCGCGCGCCTCCACCAGCCGCTGCAGCAGCGCGTCCACGTCCTCCTGCGTGCGCAGGCACCAGGGCGCGAGCGTGCGCCCGCGGCCCACGTGCACGCCGAACACGAGCGGCTCGCCCACCGCGAACGCATCCTCGTCGGTGACGTCGTCGCCCGCGTAGAGCGCCGCGTCGCAGCCGAGGCGCGCGAGCAGCGCGCGGACCGCGTCGCCCTTCGACGGGAAGTCGTGCGGGAGCACGTTCAGCACCTTCTTGCCGGGGATGAGCCGGGTGCCGGCGAGCTGGTTGGCGGCCTCGTACACGGCCTGCTCGGAGCGGCGCCACGCCCGCCCCAGCCCGTAGTGGATCGCGAGCGTGGAGCGCTTGTCCTCGAAGTGGACGCCCGGCACCCCGTCCAGCGCCGCCTCGAGCTGCCGCCGCCAGCCGCGCACGGTCCGCAGCACGCGGGCCGGGACCGGGACCGGGTGCCCGAGCTCGAAGCCGTGGTTGCCCACCACCGTCGGGACCACGTCGCCCACGAACCGGTGGGTGTCGCGCCAGGCGCGCCCCGAGACCACCGCCACCGGATACAGCCTGGCCAGCCGCGCCAGGAGCGCGCGGGTGGAGGGGCGCATGTGGGCGCCGGAGGGATCCTTGACGATGGGGGCGAGGACGCCGTCGTAGTCGAAGGCGAGCAGGACCGGGCGGCGCGCCCCCTCGCCCAGGAAGCGGTCGAGCGCGGCGCGATGGCGGGGGTGGAGGAGATCCTTCATGGCGCGGGGCCGCCGAGTCTAGCATCCCGGCGCGCCGGCCCGCGCGGTGCGCCCGGAGATCTTCGTCCGGCCGGGGAAGGCACGTACAATCGGCGCGTGCCACGCATCCTGGTCGCCGAGGGACACCCGGCCACGCGCGAGTTCGTCGCCCGGAGCCTCGCGGACGCCGGCCTGGAGGCGGTCGCCCCCGAGGACCCCCAGCAGGTGTTCGAGCTGTACGCCGCGCAGCGGGCGGACGCGGTCGTGCTCGCGGCGGACCTCGCCGCGGGACCGGCCGGCCCGCTGGCGCAGCAGCTCCGCGCCGCCGATCCCCGCGCGCTGCTGGTGATCGCGGACAAGGAGCACCTGGGCAAGGCGCGCGGGCTCGCCGCGGTGCTCCCCCTGAAGCCGAACGCCTACGTGGCCGATCCCACCCGCCGCGAGCTGGTGGACAAGGTCCAGCAGCTCGTGGCGCAGGCCGCCGCCGCCGCGCGCGCCCGGCTGCGGGGCGCGGCGCTGGTGCTGTCGCGGGCGCCCGCCGCGCGCGGCGAGGTGCGGCCGGGCGTGGTGGCCCGGCTGCTGCACCAGATCTGGCGCTCGGCGGCGGAGGGGGTGCTGGTGCTGGAGCAGCCGGCCGGGCCGGCGCAGCGGATCTTCTTCCAGCGCGGGGCGCCGGTGGCGCTCCAGTCCGACGACCCCGCCGACGCGCTGCTGCGCTGGCTGCGCGAGGCCGGGCGGATCGACGCGGCGGCGCAGCGCGCGGCGGTGGAGGGGATGGCGAGCGGGCTCAGCCCCGGCGCCGCGCTGGTGGCGGCGGGCGTGCTCGAGCCCGGCGAGCCGCTCTCGGCGGCGCTGCGCGCGCACCTGGAGGCGCTGGTGGCGCGGGCGGTCGGCGCGCGCGAGGGCCGGTGGCGCTTCCACGCCGGCGGCGAGTTCGCCGGGGAGGTCCACGCCACGCCGGTGCTCCCGCTGCGCGCGATCCTCGAGGGCGCCCGCGGCGGCATCCCGGCGCGGCACTTCTCCGAGGCGCTGCGCGCGGTCACCGACGCGTACCCGGTGCGGACCGGCGACTTCCAGCAGGTCCTCCCCGCGGCCGGCCTCTCCAGCGGCGACCTGCGCCTGGCGGTCTCCATCGACGGCCGGACCCGCATGCGCGACTGGCTGGAGGCCCGGCGCACCGAGCTGCGCGACGCGCTCACGCTGCTGTGGTTCCTGTCGATGGTGGGCGCGGTGGCGTTCCACGAGGCGCCGGAGGCCGGCGACGCCGTGTACGGCAAGGCGCCCGCCCCGCCCCGCCGCCGCCCCCTGCCCGCCGACCGCGCCGAGGCGGTGCGCCAGGCGGCGCTGCAGATCCTGCCCGGCAGCTACTTCCGCGCGCTCGGGGTGGACATCTCCGCCGGGCCCGCGGAGATCGAGGCCGCCTACCGCGAGGTCGCCGGCCGCTTCCACCCCGACGCGTTCGCGCAGTTCGAGGTGGGCGATCTCGAGGACCTGCTCGCCGCGGTGCAGGACAAGGTGACCGCCGCGTACAAGGTGCTGTCCACCCCCGAGAAGCGCGAGGCGTACCTGTCGTTCCTGATGCTGCGCTACGAGCTGTCCGGCGTGCGCCGCCCCGGGATCGACGTGGCGGCGGAGATCGCGCTGAAGCGCGGCGAGCGCGCGCTGCGCGCGCGGCGCATCTCCGACGCGCTGGCCGCGTTCCGCGAGGCGGTGGAGCGGAACCCGCGGGAGCCCGAGTACCTGGCCATGCTCGGCTTCGCCGCGCTGCACGATCCCGCGCTCCCGCCCGGCGAGCGGGCGCAGGAGGCGCGCCGGCAGGCGAGGAAGGCGCTCTCGCTCGCCCCCGACGGCGGCCGCGCCGCCGCGGTGCTGGCGCTCGCCGAGGCCGCGCTGGGCGAGGTGGCGGAGGCGCGCCGGGTGACGCTCGCCGCGCTGAAGGCGCAGCCCGACCGCGAGCTGCTGAAGCAGGTGCTGCACCGGCTGAACGCGGCGTGAGCGGGCCGGGAGGCCGCACGTCGGTCTCACGGCGACCGCGCGCGCCGCGGGACAGGTCGCCGTCGAGCCAGTCCACGGAGCTGGGCTTCGCGCCAGGCTCCACCGCTCGCAGTTCGACAGGCTCACTGCGAGCGGACTCTGAATGACCCGCGGCCTCGACCCGGCTGGGCACAGGCGCATGAAATGAAACGACGCGCCCGGGTTCCGACGAGGCGGCGTCGGGCGGGTCGGCCGCCGGAACCGGCGCCCCTACGCCGCCACCGTCCGCGACGCCTTCTCGCCCTCGTGCACGACGCCGGCGAGCGCGGCGATGAAGTCGGGGCGGACCCCGAGCGCGGGCACGCGCAGGTAGAGCGCGGCGCCGGCCTTCTCGGCGGCCTCCTTCGCCAGGATGTCCATGTCGTAGAGCGTCTCGAGGTGCTCCGAGACGAACGCGATGGGCACGGCGACGATGGCGAGGTCCTTCGCGCTGGCCTCGAGGTACTTCACCGTGTCGGGGCCGAGCCACTTCGCCGGGCCGACGCGGCTCTGGTAGGTGAGCTGCCAGTCGGCGGCGCCGGCGCGGCGCGCGGTCTCGCGGGCGGAGTGCTCGACGTACTTCGGATACGGGTCGCCCTTGCGCACCTGGCTCATGGGCAGGCCGTGCGCGCTGAACACCACCCGCGTGCGGCCGCGCAGCGCGGCGGGGACGCGCTCCAGCGTCTCGCGCAGCGCGGCGGCCGACGCGTCCAGGTAGCCCTCGTGGTCGTGCCAGGTGCAGACCTCGGCGAGCGGGCGATCCTTCGGCCAGAGCCGGCGCAGCTCCAGCAGCGAGCTGAGCGTGGTGGCGTTCGCGTACTGCGGGTACAGCGGCAGCGCCACCGCGCGGGTGGCCCCCGCGGCGAGCGCGTCGCGGACGCCCTCCTCGGTGTTGGGGTGCCCGCAGCGCATGGCGAGGTGGCACGAGTACCCGGGGCCGAGCGCGGCCTGGAGCGCGCGCGCCTGCGCCTCGGTGCCCTCCACCAGCGGCGACTTGCCGCCGATGAGCTGGTACTTCTCCGCCGACGACGGCGCGCGCGTGCGCGAGATGAGCTTCGCGATGGGCTTGCGGAACGGGCCGAACGGCGCCGTGATCACCAGCGGGTCGGAGAACAGCTCGTAGAGGTACGGCTCGACCTCCGCGAGGTTCCTCGGCCCGCCGAGGTTCATGAGGAAGACGGCGGTGTGGCTCATGCGGCTCCCCGGCGGCGGCGCGTCGGCGCCCGCGGCTACACCGTGCGCGAGAACTGCTTCTTGCCGCCTTCCTTCTTGAGGTAGGCGTCGAACAGCATGGCCACGTTGCGGACCAGGAGCTGCCCGAGCGGCGTCACCTTCAGCACGTCGCCGTCGAACGTGACGAGCCCGTCGTCCTCCAGCTCCTTCACGCCCGCGCGCAGGTCGGCCTCGATGGCCGCCCGGCCCTCCGGCCCGAACTTCTCCGCGATCTCGCGGAGGTCGAGGCGGAGCAGGCACATGACGCGGTTGATGGTGAACCGCCGCATCACGTCGTCCGCGGACATGGAGGCGCCGCGGTCCACCGGGATCACCCCGGCGTCGACCTTCGCCTCCCAGTCCTTCAGCTTGTGCGCGTTCTGCGCGTACGCGCCGCCGATGTCCGAGATCGAGGTCATCCCGAACGCCACGGTGTCGTCGGCCGGGCGGACCGTGTAGCCCTGGAAGTTGCGGTACAGGTACCCGCCGCTCTGGGCCACCGCCAGCTCGTCCGACTCCAGCGCGAAGTGGTCGAGCCCGATGAGCCGGTACCCGGCGCCGGTGAACGCCTCCACCGCCGACAGGAACAGCTCGACGCGCTGCTCGGTCTTCGGCAGCGCCTCCTGCGGCAGCAGGCGCTGGTGCGGCTTCGACCACGGCACGTAGGCGAAGCCGAACACCGCCATGCGGTCCGGGTGGATGGCGAGGATGCGCTCGAGCGTCTTCTTCCAGGTGTCCGGCGTCTGGTAGGGCAGCCCGTAGATGAGGTCGAGGTTGACGCCCTTGAAGCCGTTGTCGCGCGCGGCCTGCACCAGGTCGGCGGTCTCCTTCTCGCCCTGGATGCGCCCGACCACCTCCTGCACCCGCGCGTCGAAGTCCTGCACGCCCATCGAGATGCGGTTGAACCCGAGCTTCGCCAGCACCTCGATCTGCGAGCGGGTGGTGATGGCCGGGTCGATCTCGATCGCCTTCTCGGCGTCGGACGTGAAGGTGAAGTGGCGCGCCAGGATGTCGTGGCAGCGCACCAGCTGCTTCTCGTCGAGGAACGTCGGCGTGCCGCCGCCCCAGTGGAGCTGCGAGGCCGCGCGCCGGTCGGGCAGCTTCGCCGCCACCAGCGCGACCTCCTTCTCGAGCACGTCGAGGTAGGCGTCGGCGCGCGTGCGGTCGTGCGTCGCCACCACGTTGCAGCCGCAGAAGCGGCACATCTCCCGGCAGAACGGGAGGTGCACGTAGATGGAGAGCGGGCCGCCCTGCTGGTTCGCGCGCGCCAGGTGCTCGACGTACTGCGCCGGCCCGAACGCCTCGGTCCACTCCGGCGCGGTCGGGTAGCTGGTGTACCGCGGCCCTGGCCGGTCGTACTTCTTGATGAGCTGCGTGGACGGGATCTGGATCACGCCGATCGCCTCACTTCCACCCGAAGGCGTGGACCGCGTCCACCACCGCCTTCACGTTCTCGGTCGGGGTCCCCACCTGGATCCCGTGGCCGAGGTTGAAGATGTAACCGGGGGTCGGCCCGGCCGCCCGGAGCAGCTGCTGGGCCCGGGCCACCGCCACCTCGCGCGGCCCGAGGAGCAGCGTCGAGTCGTAGTTGCCCTGCACCGCCACGCCCGGCAGCCGGGCGCGCGCCTCGTCGATGGGGATGCGCCAGTCCACCGAGATGACGTCGTAGCCGAGCTTCGCCATCCGCTCGAGGTGCGCGGTGGTGCCGGTGGAGAACAGGATCGACGGCACGCCGGTCTTCCGCACCGCCTCGGCGATGCGGGCGAGGTACGGGAAGCTGAACTCCTCGAGGTCCTCGCGGGCCAGCTCGCCCAGCCAGCTCTCGAAGATCTGGGCCGCCTGCGCGCCGGCCGCCACCTGCTCCTCGATCTGCACGATCGCGGCCTGGGTGAGCTTCTCGAACAGCGCGTGCGCGGTCGCCGGCTCGGCGTACAGCATGGTCTTCAGCCGGGTGAAGCCCTGGCTCCCGCCCTCGACGGCGTAGCTCGCCACCGTGAACGGCCCGCCCACGAAGCCGATGAGCGGCACGCGGTCGGCGAGCGCCGTGCGGATGGCGCGCACGCCGTCGAGCACGTAGGGCAGGTCCTTCTTCGGGACCGGCACGCGCAGCGCGTCCACGTCGGCGCGGGTGCGCACCGGGTTGCCGATCTTCGGCCCGCCGTCGCCCTTGCCCTTCTCGCCCTTCTCGAACGAGAGGTCGAGGCCCATGGCCGGCAGGTGGACCAGGATGTCGGAGAACAGGATGGCGGCGTCGAAGCCGAACTCGTCGATGGGCGCGACCGTCACCTGGGCGATGAGCTCCGGCGAGCGGCACAGCTCGAGGAAGCTCACCTTCTGGCGGACGGCGCGGTAGGACGGCTGGTAGCGGCCGGCCTGGCGCATCATCCAGACGGGAACGCGGTCGACGGGCTCACGACGGCACGCGGCGAGGAATGGGTGGGTCATGGGGGCCGCCATCTTAGTCCAGGTCCCCTCGAAACACACACCGTTCGGGTCCATGTTCCCGTGACCCGCCGGCGGGCCCTCCCCGCCCCCCGCCCCCCGGCGCCCGGGGACCGGGGGCGGCCGGCCGTGCGGGCGGCCGGGTCAGGACGCCAGGGCCGCAACCGCGGCCGCGGCGGTGATCCCGGCCACCCGGACCGTCTTCCGCCGACCGGTCTCGCCGCGGAGGAGCACCACGTCGGCCCGCCGGACCCCCAGCGCCACGGCCAGGAACTCCACCAGCGCGGCGTTGGCCGCCCCGTCCACCGGGGGCGCCGCGAGCTGGATCTTGAGCCGGCCGTCGTGCTCGCCCACGGCGCGGGTGCGGGAGGCGCGCGGCTGGACCAGCAGCTCCAGCACCGCCGCGCCGCCCTCGTCGCGCGCCCAGGCCATCAGCGCAGCCCGAGCAGCACGATCTTCGCCTTGTCGGCGAGCTCGACCATGCGCGGGAGGTCCATCACCAGCGTGGCCCCCGCCTCGACCGCGAGCAGGCGGCCGCGCGCCTCGCGCAGCGACACCACCGTGTCCGGGCCGACCGCGGGCAGGTCGAAGCGGCGGTCCTGGTTCGGCTTCACCGCCTTCGCCACCACGAACCCGCCGGACTTCGCCAGCTCGCCGCCGCGGCGGATGCAGGCGTCGGTGCCCTCCAGCGCCTCGACCGCCAGCGCCACCCGGTCCTTCACCACCACGGTCTGGCCGAGGTCGAGCCGGCCGATGCCGCGCGCCAGCTCCAGCCCGTAGCGCGCGTCCTCCAGCTCCTCCGGCGTCGGCTGGTGCCGCCCCAGCACGCCCTCCGGGGCGAGCCGGTCGGCGAGGAACGGGGTCGGGTCGGTGATGGCGACGCCCTCCTCCTCGAGGAAGCGCGCCATGGCCCGCAGCAGGTTGTCGTCGGAGCGGACCGCCACGCGCGCCAGCACCCGCACGCCGGTGGCGTCGAGCATGGCGTCGGCGAAGAAGCGCTTCTTGGTGATGGAGCCGAGCATCACGCACTGGCTCGCCCCGCCGGCGCGCAGCCCCTCCAGCAGGTGGCCGATCTGCCCCAGCTTCACCCAGGTGATCGCGTCCACCTGCTTCGCCAGCTCGGGGTCGGTCTCGGACTTGTGCGCGACCGCCACCACGCGGTGGCCGGCACGGCGCGCGCTCTCCGCGAACAGGAGGGGGAACCGCCCGCCGCCGGCGATGAGGCCGATGGTCGCCACCGCTACCTCGTGATGCCGCGCTGCGAGCCCTTCAGGAAGGCGATGAAGTGGTCGGTCTCGGGGTGGCCGGCCAGCTCCGCGTCGAGCTGCGCGATCGCCTCGGCGAGGCCGAGGCTCGAGCGGAACACGATCTTGTACGCCTGCTTCACGCGGCCGATCTGCTCCTCGGTCATCCCCGCGCGCTGCATGCCGATGGTGTTCAGGCCGGCCAGCTCGCCGCGCGCGCCCGCCACCGTGCAGTACGGCGCCACGTCCATGGCGACGCCGGTCATGCCGCCCACGAACGCGAGCCGCCCGACGCGGCAGAACTGGTGCGAGGCGGACAGCCCGCCGAAGTGCACGTGGTCCTCGATGAGCACGTGGCCGGCGATGGCGACCGAGTTCGCGATGATGGCGCCGTCGCCCACGTTGCAGTCGTGGCCGATGTGGCTGCTCGCCATGAACAGGCCGCCCGAGCCGATGCGGGTCACCCCGCCGCCGCCGGCGGTCCCGAGGTTCACGGTGGCGAACTCGCGGAACGTGTTGCGGTCGCCGATGACGAGCGCGGTGTCCTCGCCCCGGTACTTCAGGTCCTGCGGGATGCCGCCGATGACCGCGTGCGGGAAGATCCGGTTCGACGCGCCCAGCGTGGTCCGGCCGGTGACGACCGCGTGCGGGCCGACCGAGTTGCCGGGGCCCATGCGCACCAGCGGGCCGATCACGGCGTAGGGGCCGATGTCGCAGGACGGATCGACCTGCGCGCCGGCCTCGACGATGGCGGTGGGGTGGATGGCCATGATGACGCCCGTGCTCCTCGGTGCTCTGCTACTGCTCGCGGTCGGCGAGCATCGCCATGAACTCGGCCTCGGCGACCACCTGGCCGTCGACCCGCGCGACGCCGCGCTGCTTCCACACGGCGCCCTTGTGCTTCGTGACCTCGACCTCGAGCTCGAGCCGGTCGCCCGGCACCACCGGGCGGCGGAAGCGCGCCCCGTCGATGCCCATGAGGTAGGTGATCTTGTCGTTCACCTCCTCGGGCTTCATCGACATGGTGGCGAGCAGCGCGGCGGCCTGGGCCAGCGCCTCCAGGATGAGCACGCCCGGCATCACCGGCTGCGCCGGGAAGTGGCCCTGGAAGAACGGCTCGTTCATGGTGACGCCCTTCAGCGCCACCACCCGCCTGTTCGGCTCGAACTCGACCACCCGGTCGACCAGCAGGAACGGCGGCCGGTGCGGCAGCAGCTTCTGGATGCCGACCACGTCGAGGATGGGCTTGCGCTCCGCGGTCTCGGTCATGGCTCGTCCTCGCCGGCGTCGGCGCGCAGCCGCTCCACCTCGCGGCGCAGCTGGCGCAGCTCCTTGCGCATGTCGGCGAGGTGCTCGAGCGCCGCCACGCTCTTCAGCCACTCCGCGTGCGGGCGGGCCGGCGAGCCGGAGACGGCCGCGCCCGGCTCGAGGTCGCTCGACACGCCGGACTGGGCGCCGATCTTCGCGCCGTCGCCGATGTGGAGGTGGCCCACGATGCCGACCTGGCCGGCCGCCACCACGCCCATGCCGAGCTTGGTGGAGCCGGCGATGCCCACCTGCGAGACGAGCAGGCAGAGCGGGCCGACCTCGACGTTGTGGGCGATCTGCACCAGGTTGTCGACCTTGGCGCCGCGGCCGATGCGCGTGGTGCCGAGGGTGGCGCGGTCCACGCAGGTGTTCGCGCCCAGCTCCACGTCGTCCTCGACGACCACGTTCCCGACCTGCGGGACCTTGTAGTGGCGCGGGCCCTTGCCCTCGCCCTCCGGGTCGAACGCGAACCCGAAGCCGTCGGAGCCGATCACGCAGCCCGGCTGCAGGATGACGCGGTTGCCGACGGCGCAGCGCTCGCGCACCACCACGTTGTGGTACAGCACGCAGTCCTCGCCCACCCGCGCCCCGTCGGCCACGTGCACGCCCGGGAACAGGATGGTCCGGGCGCCCACCTGCGCGTCCGGCCCCACGCACGCGAGCGGCATCACCTGCGCGCTCGGGTGGACCCGGGCGGTCGGGTGGATCACCGCGGTCGGCGCCACCTCCGGCACCGCCTCGCGCGGCGGGTGGAACAGCGTCGAGATCTTCGCGAAGGCGAGGTAGGCGTTCGCGACGCGCAGCACCGCGCGGCCGGCCGGGACCTGCTCGTCCGGCTCGACCACCACCGCGCCGGCGCGCGAGGCCTCGAAGGCCTTGCGGTACTTGCGGTTCGAGAAGAAGGAGACCTCCGCCGCGGTGGCCTCCTCGAGCGGCGCGATGCCCTCGAGCCGCAGCTTCCCGTCGCCCTCCGCCTCGCCGCCGACGCGGGCGGCGAGCTCCGCGAGCGTGTAGGACGCCACGGCCGCGCCTACTTCTTCCCGGCGGCCGGCTTGGCCGGCTCGGCCTTCTTCGCCTGCCCGCCGGCCTTGCTCCCGGCGCCGAAGCGGGCGTTGTACTTGCGGACCAGCTCGTTGGTGAGGTCGAGCGACTGCGGCGCGTAGACGATGCCCGCGTCGTTGCGCTCGAAGACCATGGTGAACCCGTCCGCCTCGGCGATCTCGCGGATGACGCCGGTCATCTTGTCCACGATGCCGCGCATCACCTCGCCCTCGCGCTGCGACAGGTCCTTCTGGAGCTGCACGAACAGCTGCTGCAGCTCCATCGCCTTCCGGTCGAGCTCGGCGGCCTTGTCCTTCTTCGCCTGGTCGGCCATGACCACGGCCTGCTTGTCGAAGTCGGTCTTGAGCTTGTCGAACTCGGCCTTCTTCTGGTCGATGACCTTCTGCTTCTCGTCGAAGTCCTTCTTCAGCACGGCGGTGGCGGACTTGCCCTCGTCCACCTCGCGGATGGCGCGCTGCAGGTCCACGAAGCCGAACTTGGCCTCGGCGCGGGCGGCGGTGGCGGAGAGGAGGAGGGCCAGCAGGGAGAGGCGAGCGAGAGTGCGCATGGCGGGTCCTTCGGTGGATCAGAAGAAGTTGCCGATGGTGAACTGGAAGTCGAGCGCCTGATCGACGTATTCGCCGGTCAGCTTGTCCTTGCGGCGATTCAGCGGGATGCCCCACTCGAACCGGAGCGGGCCGATGGGGCTGAACCACCGGAAGCCGAACCCGACGGACTTGTAGAGCGACAGCGGGACGTCGGGATCGGAGAACTTGCCGCGGGCGAACGCGTTGCCCATGTCGCTGAACAGCACCCCGCGCACGCCCACCTTCTCGACGATGGGGAACTCGAGCTCGAGGTTCAGGACGAGCTGCTTGTCGCCGCCGACCGCCAGCGGGTAGAGCGCGGACGACGGGTTGCGCGAGCGGCCCACGTCCTCCGCCGGCGCGATGGAGAGGTAGCGGTAGCCGCGCAGCGAGTTGATGCCGCCGACGTAGTACAGCTCGGAGATGGGCACCTGGTGCGAGGCGTCCCAGTTGCGGATGTAGCCGAGCGTCAGCTTGGCGCGGGCGATGAGGCCGAGGAACACCGGCCGGTACCAGCGCGCGTCGAGCGCGTACCGGGTGAACAGGTTCACGTTCTGGCCGAACGCCCACTGCGGCGCCATGAACGGCGGGGCGGCCTCGGCGCTGGTGGAGACGAACCAGCCGCGCGACGGGAACAGGCGGTTGTCGCGCTTGTCCCACTGCAGCGAGAGGCGCAGCGCGCTGGTGGTGCCGGACTTGAACTGGTTCGCGTAGAGCAGGCCGGAGTCGGAGGCCGACACCGACACGTACTCGTTCGTGTAGGTGGCGAACAGGCGCAGGTCGTCGAGCTTCCGCGCGAACGACCACCACGGGTAGAGGCCGGAGAGCTCGTAGCCCCAGGTCATCGAGCCGCCGATGGCCCGCCGGGTGAACGTCGTGTAGTAGCCCTCGGTCGCGTACAGGTCGAAGGCGAACGTCCAGCGCGTGTCGAGGAAGTACGGCTCGACGAACTGGATCTGCCCGAGCTGGCGGATCGACGACCACTGCACCTGCAGCGAGAGCGTCTGGCCCCAGCCGAAGAAGTTGTTCTGCGAGATCTGGCCGGTGAGGATGAAGTTCTCGTAGGACGAGAAGCCGGCGCCGACCTGGAAGGTGCCGGTGGCCTTCTCCTTCACCTCCACCGTGGCGACGATGGTGTCGTCCTTGCTGCCCTTCTTGGTGGTGATCTCGACCGTCTCGAAGAAGCCCAGCGCGGTGATGCGCTGCTTCGACGCCTTGATCCCGGTGCCGCTGTAGAGCTCGCCCTCGTAGATCCGCAGCTCGCGGCGGATCACCTTGTCGCGCGTCTTGTCGTTGCCGATGATCTCGATGCGCTCGAAGTGGACCTTCGGGCCGGGCTGCACCTCGAAGTTGATGTCCACGATGCGGCGCTTCGGGTCGGTGTTCGTCAGCGGGGTGACGTTCGCGTAGGCGTACCCCATGTCCTTGTAGAGGTCGCCGATGGCGAAGATGTCGGCGCCCACCTTGGAGCGCATGAACAGGTCGCCGGTCTTGGTGCGGACCATGCGCTTCAGCACCGGCTCGCGGTCGAGGAGCTGCCCGCTGAACTCGACCTTGCCGATGTCGTACTTCTCGCCCTCCTCCACCGGGATGGTGATGAAGAGGAACCGGCGGTCCGGCGAGAGCGCGACGGACGGCTTCCCCACCTTCACCGTCACGTAGCCCTTGTCCATGTAGACGGCCTGGACGGACTGGAGGTCGTGCTGGAACGCCTCCTCCTTGTACGTGCCGGTGGAGTTCAGGAACGACAGGAGGTTGCCCTCCTGCGTCTGCATGAACGGGGTGATGTCGTCCTTCGGGACGTGGTCGTTCCCGAGGAAGCGGATCTCCTTCACCTGGACCTTGGCCTTCTCGTCCACGGTGTAGATCACGTCCGCCTGGTTGTCGGGGAGGTCCACGACCTTCCAGGTCACGTCGGCGAGGTAGTACCCCTTCTCGACGTACTTCTCCTGGATCTTCTTCACGTCCTTGCGGACGACGGCAAGGTCGAGCACCGCGTAGGGCTTCAGCTCGACGGTGTCCTTGAGGTCGTCCTTGGAGAGCGCCTCGTTCCCGACGATCTTCGCCTCGTGGACGGTGGGCCGCTCCACCACCTTGTAGACGAGGACGGGCGACGCCTCCGGCCCCTCCAGCTCGGCGGTCGCGTCCGAGAACAGGCCCAGGCGCATGATGCCGCGCAGGTCCTGGTCCACCTTCTTGGGGTCGAGCGGCTCGCCCTTCTTGCTGGAGATGGTCGCGCGGATCGCGTCCACCTCGACGCGCCGGTTGCCCTCGATGCGGACGTCGGACAGCACGGCGTCGGCGCCGCGCGCGAGCGCGGGCGCAGCGGCCAGGAGCAGCGCCGCGAGCAGGACGGGGACGCTGAGCAGGTGGCGCGTCACGGAGCCGCGGAATCTAAACCGGCCCCTGGAAAACCTCAAACACTCTTGCGCCGTGGCCTGCCCCGTCGCCGGGCGACGCGGGGCGGGGGTCGCGGGGCGCGTCAAGCGAGCCGTCCCTGGACCAGGCGGAGGCGGCGCGGCAGCGCCGCGGCGAGCCGCTCGTTGTGCGTCACCACCACCGCGGTGATTCCCATCCGGACGTTCAGGTCTGCGAGCAAGGCGTGGATCCCCTCGGCGGTCTGCGGGTCGAGGTTGCCGGTCGGCTCGTCGGCGAGCAGGAGCTTCGGCTGGAGGCACAGCGCGCGGGCCAGGGCGACGCGCTGCTGCTCGCCCCCGGACAGCTCGCCGGGCCGGTGCTCCATCCGCTCGCCCAGGCCGACCGTCTCCAGCATCTCGGCGGCGCGGCGGCGGGCCTCGCCGCGGGCCACCCGCCGGATGAGCGCCGGCATCATGGCGTTCTCCAGCGCGGTGAACTCGGGCAGCAGGTGGTGGCTCTGGAACACGAAGCCGATGGTCTGGTTCCGGAACGCGGCCAGGCCGTCCTCGCCGCGCCCGAACACGTCCTCGCCCTCGAACAGGACCCGCCCGCGGGTGGGCACGTCGAGGGCGCCCAGCAGGTGCAGGAAGGTGCTCTTGCCGGCGCCGGACGGGCCGGTGAGCGCCACCAGCTCGCCCGCGGCGATCTCCAGGTCGATCCCGCGGAGCACCTCCAGGCGCTTCTCGCCCATGAGGTAGGTCTTCCCCAGGCCCTCGATGCGGATGAGCGGCGCGGCCTGCATCACTCGTCCCGCAGCCCGTCCACCGGGTGGAGGCGGGCCGCCTTGGTGGCGGGGTAGATGGTGGCGAGGTACGAGAGCGCGAGCGCGGCCAGCCCAACCAGCGTGAACTGCGCGCCGTCGAGCAGCACCGGCAGGTTGGAGATGTAGTAGACGCCCGGGTCGAGCGGGATGCCGACCTTGTCGATGAGGAGGCAGGTGCCGAGGCCGAGCAGCAGGCCGAAGACCGTGCCCACCGCCCCGATCACCACGCCCTCCACCACGAAGATCTTCATGACGCTGGGCACCCCGGCGCCCATCGACTTCAGCACCGCGATCTCGCGCCGCTTCTCCAGCACCTGCATGATGAGCGTGGCGACGATGATGAAGCTCGCCACCAGCACGATGAAGCCGAGGATCACCGCCATCACCACCTTCTCCATCTGCAGCGCGGAGAAGAGGCTGCGGTTCAGCTCGCCCCAGTCCTTGGCGCGGTAGGGCCAGCCGCCCAGCGCGAACACCACCCGGCCCATCACCGAGCGCGCCGCGTCGGCGTCGCGCACCTTCACCTCGAGCCCGGTGACCGTCTCGACCCCGAAGAACCGCTGCGCCTCGGCGAGCGAGATGTACGCGAACTTGGAGTCGTACTCGTACATGCCGCTGTAGAACACCGCCGCCACGCGGAACGGCCGGCTCTTCGGCTGCGGCCCGCCCGGGCCCAGGTCGCCGAACGGCGACACCAGGTTCACCTGGTCGCCCACGAAGACCCGGAGCGCGTGCGCCAGCTCGCGCCCGATCACGATGCCGGGCAGCGGGCGGCCGGGGCGCGGCCGCTCCGGCGCCGCGCTCCCGGGGTCGCCGCCGTCGCGGGGCAGCGGGATCTCCGCCGGCGCGTCCAGCCACTCCAGCCGGCCGTCCTGCACGCTCGCGGGCAGGTCGGTGACCGACCCGATGGTCTTCACGTCGATGCCCTTCAGGATGGCGCCGGTCAGGTTCTGGCCGGTGGAGAGCATCACCTCGTTGTAGAGGAACGGCGTGGCCGCCTCGACGCCGCGCACCCCGAGCACCGTCTCGCGGATGCGGCGCCAGTCGCCGAAGTCGTCCTGGCCGTAGCTCAGCACCATGCCGTGCGCGGTGTGGCCCAGGATCTTCTTCTTCAGGTCGGCCTCGAAGCCGCTCATCACCGAGAGCACCACGGTGAGCGCCCACACCCCGATGGCGACGCCGCCGATCGAGATGAGCGTCATGAGCAGCGTGGCCGGCATGCGCGGGCGGTGGAACAGCTCGCCGCGGCGGTAGGCGCGCCGCTCCCGCGCGTCGCGGACCAGCGACCAGGCCAGCGCGAGCAGCAGGCCCGGGAGCAGCCCGGTCACCACCACCGCGAACAGCGCCGCGAGCGCCTTCGGCGAGAGCTTCAGGTGGCTGCGCGCCACGAACAGCTCGTAGGAGAGCGAGGCGTCCACCCGGCCCGCGCCGGCCAGCAGGTACGCGAGGCTCGCCCCCGCGAACACCGCCACCGCCGAGAGCAGGCCGGCCCCGAGCAGCCCGAGCACCACCACCAGCGTGCCCTGGGCCTCGAGCGCCTGGATCGCGCCCACCGCGCCGCGGACGCCGGGGGGCAGCACGCCCACCAGCACCGCGACCACCGCGGTCCACAGCAGCGTGGCGGCGGAGAGCTCGTAGAACGCGAGGCGCCGCCCCACCCGCGCGGCCGCCGCGCCGAACGCGCCGCCGAGCGCGGCGCCGGCGAGCGCGGCCAGGCCGCTCGCGAGCGGCGTGGGCAGGCCGAGCCGGTCGCCGAAGAACGCGTGGGCCACGGGGGCGAGCGCGGCGGCGCCGAACACGCCGACCAGCACCAGCGCGAACGCGGCGAAGGAGAAGACCGGCGGCACGGGGTGCGCGGCGCCGTCGTGGGAGGCGCCGGGCGCCGGCGCCGGACGGGGGCCGGGCTCGGAGCCGGGCCGGTGCGGGACGGGATCGGACAAGGTCAGTCGCGGGACTTCAGCAGCGGGAACAGGATCACGTCGCGGATCGACGCGGAGTCGGTGAAGAGCATGGCCAGGCGGTCGATGCCGATCCCCTCGCCCGCGGTGGGCGGCATGCCGTGCTCCAGCGCGCGGACGAAGTCCTCGTCGTAGGGCATGGCCTCCTCGTCGCCGGCGGCCTTGGCGCGCATCTGCGCCTCGAAGCGCGCGCGCTGGTCGGCCGGGTCGTTCAGCTCGGAGAACGCGTTCGCGAGCTCCATCCCGGCGGCGAACAGCTCGAAGCGGTCCACCAGCCGCGGGTCGGCGTCGCGCCGGCGGGAGAGCGGGCTCGTCTCCAGCGGGAAGTCCACCACGAACGCGGGCCGGTCCGTGGGGAGCTGCGGCTCGCCGAAGATCTCGAACGCGAGCGCCACCGCCTCGCCCGGCGTCTTCTTCGCGGCCTGCTCCAGCTTCCAGGCGTCCTCGGAGTCGTTCTCCCGGGCGGCGGCGCGCGAGAGCGCCTCGGCCAGCCCGCGGCCGGCCAGCGCGTCGTCCGGCGCCAGCCCCAGCGCCCGCGCGCCCACCTCCAGCATGGACACGCGCGGGTACGGCGGGGTCAGGTCGATGGCCTGGCCCTGGAACGTCACCACCGGCCCGCCGGTCACCTCCACCGCGAGCTGGTGCATCAGCTCCTCGGTGAGGCGCATCAGGTCCTCGTGCGTGGCGTACGCCTGGTAGAACTCGATGGAGGTGAACTCCGGGTTGTGGCGCCGGTCGATCCCCTCGTTGCGCCAGATCCGGCCGATCTCGTAGACGCGGTCGAGGCCGCCCACCACCAGCCGCTTCAGGTGCAGCTCGGTGGCGATGCGGAGCTTCAGGTCGAGGTCGAGCGCGTTGTGGTGCGTCTCGAACGGCCGCGCCGCCGCCCCGCCCGCCTCCTCCGGCTTGTGCAGCGTGGGCGTCTCGACCTCGAGATAGCCGCGCGCGTCCAGGAAGCGGCGGATGCCGGAGACGATGCGGGCGCGCTTCACGAACGCCTCGCGCACGCCCGGCGTGACCACCAGGTCCACGTAGCGCTGGCGGTACCGCTGCTCCACGTCGGTCAGGCCGTGCCACTTCTCCGGCAGCGGGCGCGTCGCCTTGGTGAGGATGGTGAACGACCGCGCCTCCAGCGTCAGCTCGCCGGTCTTGGTGCGGGTGGCCGGGCCCTCCGCGCCCACGATGTCGCCGATGTCGAGCAGCTTGAAGACCTCGAACGCCTGGTCTCCGACCCGGTCCTTCTTCACCCAGACCTGCAGCTCGGCGGAGCGGTCGCGGACGCGCAGGAACGCGGCCTTTCCGAAGGAGCGGACCGCGAGGACGCGACCGGCGAGCGACCAGTCGCCCGGGTCCTTCGCGATCTCCTCGGCGGGCTGGTCGCCGTAGCGGCGCAGCAGCTCGTCCGCGAGGTGGCGGGGCTGCCAGCCGTTTCCGAAGGGGTTCACGCCGAGGGCGCGGAGCGCCTCGGCCTTCTTCAGACGCTGCGCGATGATCTCGCGCTCGGTCGTTCCAAGTTCGTCGGCCATCGGGTGCGGAATCTCTCGGATCCTCGGAGGAATCTCCGGGGAGCTGCGTGCGGGGGAGGCTAGTCGGGTCGGCGCGGGGCGTCAACGCGGGATGCGCCCGGCCGCGGCCGCGCCCGAGGGCGATCGCGAAGACCGGCGGCCGACGGGCTCCGGCCGGCGCGCGACCGTCACCGCGGCGCGTACACCGTGTAGTCGATCTCGGGGAAGATGTTGTCCTTCTGCTCGACGTGGGCGAGCCACCCCTCGTCGATCCGGCCGGCGCGGAGCTGGTCGTGGAGCCGCGTGAAGCGGAGCACGTGCTCCTTGGTGCGCCGGATGGCGTAGTCCACCATGGTGCCGGTCTTCATGATGAAGGCCCAGTCGGACGACTGCGCCAGCAGGAGCTCGCGCGCCGCCTGCGAGAGCGCGCGGCGCTCCAGCTCGGTGGGCTGCTTGTGGTCGCGCGCCAGCGCGATCATCCGCTCGGCCGCCTTGTGCAGGTGGCGGTAGATCCAGTCGTTCGACCCGTCCAGCCACACGCCGGCGTAGCCGCCGGCGCCCCAGGAGCAGAGCGGCGGCGTGGCGAGCTGCTGCTCGGGGTTCTCGCGCAGGTAGTCGCCGGGCGTGGCCAGCCGGAAGACGCGCTGGTCGTAGGCGGTCTTCCGCACGAGGTAGTCGATGAACATCGGCCCCTCGTACCACCAGTGGCCGTACAGCTCCGCGTCGTAGGGCGACACGACGATGGGGCGAACGCCGCCCATCCGCGAGGCGAGGTGCTCGATCTGCCGCTCGCGGTTGAACATGAAGTTGCCGGCGTGCTGCGCGGCCCGCTCGCGCGCGCGGCCCGGGTCGTAGGGCTCCTTGTGCGCGGTCCGGCCGGTGATCCGGAAGTACTTGATGCCGACGTTCTTCCGCTGCCCGGTGGGCTGGATGTACGGCCGGACGTAGTCGAGGTCGAGGTCCCAGCCCACGTCCCGGTAGAACTCGCGGTAGTCGGGATCGCCCGGGTAGCCGGACTCGGCGCTCCACACCTGCATCGAGGACTCGGCGTCGCGCCCGAACGCGGCCGGGCCGGTGGGCGTGTAGACCGGCGCGTAGACGCCGTAGCGCGGGCGCGGCGTGGCGTCGGTGATGCCGTGCGTGTCCACGAAGAAGTAGCGGATGTTCTGCTCGGCCAGGTACGCGTCGAGGCCCGGGAAGTAGCCGCACTCCGGCAGCCAGATGCCGGCCGGATCCCCGCCGAAGTGGCGGCGGTGGTGCGCCACCGCGACCGCGAGCTGCGCGCGCACGGCCTCCGGGTACTCCTGCATGAGCGGCAGGAACCCGTGCGTCGCGCCGCAGGTGACGATCTCGAGCCGGCCCGCATCCTCCAGGCGCTTGAAGGCGCCCACCAGGTCGCGGCGGTAGCGATCCCCGAACAGCCCCCGCAGCGCCCGGAACTCCTGCTGGTAGTGGAGCGCCAGGCCGTGGAACGTCGCGTCCTTGCGGGTGCGGTGGACCTCCTTGTCCGCGAGCTCGCACAGCTTGTCGAGCCGCCGCGCGTAGCGCGACATGAGCAGCTCGTCGCGGAGCATGGCGACGAGCGGCGGCGTCATCGTCATCGAGACGCGGAACGGCACGCCCTCGTCGGTGAGCCGGTCGAACGCCTGCAACAGCGGGAGGTAGGTCTCCGAGATGGCCTCGTAGAGCCAGTCCTCCTCCAGGAAGTCGTCGTACTCGGGGTGCCGCACGAACGGCAGGTGCGCGTGGAGCTGGAGCGCCACGTAGCCGCGCACGTCGGTCATCTACTTCTCCCTCGGCTCGACGGGCCGGCCCGGCGACGACGGCGCCGCGGTCGGGGACGACGGCCGCCCCCCCATCCCGCCCGCGCTCCCGCCCCACACCGGCGCGCTGCCGAAGCGCGACCAGTCGGACAGGCGCGCCAGCAGCGCGCGCACCTCGTCGGAGAACGGGCCGCCCGCGTGGCCCGGCCCGAGCAGGCGGCCGAGCGGCATGTCCCACGGGATGCGCACGAACCGGTCGTCCGCCACGCCCGACGGGCCGATCGGCGGCAGGCCCACCGGGTTGGACGGACGGGCGAGCAGGCGCTCGGCGCCCCGCCGGTCCACCACGTGGATCTCGGCGCGGTAGGCGCGCCCCGGCTCGAGGTCGTGCACGTAGTAGCCGCGCGACTCGAGCGCGAAGTCGATCACCCGGACGCGCTCCCAGCCCGCGCCGCTCCGCGCGAAGACCCACAGCTGCGAGCGCCCGTGCTCCAGCCCCTGGAACGCGGCGTCCAGCGTGTCGCCGGACCAGTCCCAGTAGAGGAAGAGCGTGTGCGGGTCGCGGGGGAGCGCGACGAACGCATCGTCGCCGTAGCCCCAGGGCAGCTCCCCAAGCCCCTCGTCGTACGCGGGCGCGCCGGAGGGCGTGCCCTCGCCCTCCTCGGCGGCGGCCTCCTCGTCCTCCGGCTCCGGCTCGACCAGCGGGTGCGGGGCGTCGCGGACGGCGTCCTCGCCGCGCACCCTCGCCACGAAGAAGCCCTCGGCGTCGGGGACGGCGGCGCGCTTGCGCGCCGTGACCTTCCGCCGCCCGGCGCGGACCCCGGCCGCGGCGCCCACCGCCGCCCCGACCGCAGCGCCCGCCACGGCCGCCGCCGCGGTCGCAGCCTTGCCCGCCTTGCGCGCCCGGGCCGGGGCGGCGCCCGCCCTGGCGCCGACGACCGCGCCGATGGCCGCCCCGGCGCCCGCCCGCGCCGCGCGAGCCGCCGCGCCGGACCGGGGCTTCGCGGCCGGCGCGCCGGCCTCCGCCGCCTTTTCCGCGGCCTTCCCGGCCGGCTTCCTCGCGCCCGCGCGGGCCACCTCGCCCGCCGCCTGCTTGACCGCGCGCACCGCCTCGCCGGTGGCCTTCACGGCCCGTCCCGCCGCCGCGCGGACCCGCGCGCCCGGCCCCGGCTTCGCCCCCTTCACCCTGGGTGCCGCCTTCGACGCGCCGGGCGCCGCCCGGGCCGGCTCGCCGGCCCCGGCCTCCTCGAGCGCGCTCACCAGCTCCGCCTTGGTCTTCAGCCGGGAGTGACCCGGGCCGAGGACCTTGCGCGCGAGCGCGCGGAGGCTCTCCACGGTCATCTTCCTGAGGTCGGGCATGGCTCGGATTCGTTGAATCAATGTTCGCACGGTGGGGCAAGTGGTTTCGGGGGGGCGCGACGGGTCGCGCGCCGATCTGTCCCCCCTGCGCGGGGCACGGCCCGCCTGCGCCCTCTGCTAGGCTGAACGTGCAAACCGCGGGGGCTCATTGCAGGAACCGGGAAAGGTCCACGAGTCCGCGGGCGCGACCGCCTGCCTGCGCTGCGGAGCACCGCACGCGCCGTCCGACCCCTGCACCCCCGCCGACGCCGCCGCCCGCACGCTCGTGTTCGGCGGGTGCGCCGCCGCGCCGCCGCCGGACGCCGGCGCGGACCCGCTGGTGGGCGCGCAGGTCGGCAGCTTCCGCATCGTGCGCATGCTCGGGCGCGGCGGCATGGGCACGGTCTACCTGGCCGAGCACCCGGTCATCGGCAGCCGGGTGGCGATCAAGTTCCTGCACGAGTCGATGGCCGCCGACGCGGAGCTGGTCCAGCGCTTCTACGACGAGGCGCGGGCGGTGAACCTCATCGGCCACGAGAACATCGTCGGGGTGTACGACCTCGCCTCGCTGCCGTCCGGCCGGCGCTACTACGTGATGGAGCTGCTCGACGGCGAGACGCTGGCCGAGCGGCTCGCCCGCGGCCCGCTGCCCCGCTCGGTGGCGCTGCAGGTCCTGCTGCAGCTCTGCGACGCGCTCCAGTGCGCGCACGAGCGCGGCGTCGTCCACCGCGACCTCAAGCCCGAGAACGTGTTCCTCGTGCCGCGCCGCGGGCGCCCCGACTTCGTGAAGCTGGTGGACTTCGGGATCGCGAAGCTGCGCAGCGCCACCGGCCACGCCACCGGCGGCTCGGGCGCGATCATCGGCACGCCCGAGTACATGGCGCCCGAGCAGTGCGAGGGCGGGCCGGTGGACCCGCGCACCGACGTGTACGCGCTCGGCGTGATGGCGTACGAGCTGCTCGCCGGGCGCCGCCCGTTCGACTCCGGCCCGGTGCAGAAGCTGCTGCTCGCGCACCTGCGCGAGCCGCCCCCGCCGCCGTCCGCGTTCGCGGACCTCGAGCCGGACCTCGAGGCCGCGGTGCTGCGCGCGCTCGCCAAGGCGCCGGGCGACCGCTTCCAGGACATGACGGCGATGGCGGAGGCGCTGCGCCCGGCGGCGGCCCGGCTGGTGCGGCCGCCGGGTCCGGTCCCGGCCCCCGCCGCCCCCGATCGCCGCGGCGACGAGGCGGAGCGCGCGCGCCCGGCCCCCGCGCCGGCCCCGGCGCCGGCCCGCGCCGAGCCCGAGCTGACCGCGATCCTGCGCGCCGGGCCGGTGCCGCGCCGGCTCCCCATCGTGGAGCTCACCCGCGCCGGCCTGTACCTGCGCGCCGACGACGACCTGCCCCCGCTGTTCGCGCGCGTGAAGGTCGAGCTGGCCCACGCGTCGCTGCGGTCGCCGCTCGTGCTCGCCGCCGAGGTGGTGCGCCACGTCACCCGCGCCGAGGCGGCCGCCTTCCGGATGGCGCCCGGGTTCGCGCTGCAGCTCGTGGACCTCGCGCCCGGCGCGCGCGCCGCGGTGGCGGCGCTCGCCGACGCGCTCCGCCGCGAGCCGGCGCCGACCTCGCCGCCGCCGAGCGCAGGGGGCGCGAGCGCGCGCCTGGACGTGCTGGAGCGGCGCGCCGCGGAGGGGCCGTACGCGCTGCTGGGCCTCCCGCCCGACGCCGACTTCCCCGAGGTCCGCCGGGCGGCGCGCGCGCTCCGCGAGGAGCTGGAGGCGCTCCGCGCCCGGCCGCTCGCGCCCGACCACGCCACGCGCAGCGGCGCGCTGCTCGCGCGCCTCGACCTCGCGCAGGGCGCGCTCGCCACCCCCGCCCCGCGCCTCGCCCACGACGCCCGCGCCGGCAACTGGCGCGGCGTGCGGCGGTGCCTGGCGGCCGGCGTCCCGGACGCGCTCCGGGAGGCGCGCCGCCGCGAGCTGCACGAGGCCGAGCCCGCCCGCGCCGGGGAGGCCCGCCGCCAGCTCGCCTGCGCCCAGGTGGCGCGGAAGCTGGGGAACGTCGAGGCCGCCCGGGCCGCGTGGGAGGCGGCGCTCGCCGCCGACCCGCTCGACGCGGCCGCGGTGGAGGGGTACGTGGCGTTCCGGCGGGAGCAGGAGCGGCGCTGACGTCGCCCCCCGGCCGCGACGCCGGCGGTGGTGAATGCGGACCGCGGCCGCGCGTCTTTCGGTAGACTCGCCGCCCGATGCCCGCGCTCCCCACGCTCTGCGCGCTCGCGCTGCTGGCCGCCGCCCCCGGCCCGGCGCCCGCCGCCGCCGCGCCCGCCCCTGCCCCCGCGCCGGACGCCGGCGCCGAGCCCGGCCCGCTCGGCCGCCGCTACCACCTGGAGCGCATCGAGCTGCGCGGCCTCACGCACACGCGCGAGGCCGAGGTGCGGCGCCACCTGCTGGTCGCGCCCGGGGACGTGCTCGACACCGAGCGGGTGCTCCTGTCGCGCCTGCGGCTCCTGCAGCTCGGCTGGTTCTCGCGGGTCGAGACGCGCGTCGAGCGCGGCTCGGAGCGCGGCCTGGTGGTGCTCGTCATCGAGGTCACCGAGCGCAACACGCTCATCGTGAGCGACCTCGTGTTCGGCTCGACCGGCCCGCAGCCGTTCTACGGCGGCCTCGGCCTGTCCCAGCAGAACTTCCTCGGCCGCGGCATGGGGCTCTCCGGCGCGTTCGTGTACGGCGGGTCCCCGTCGGGCCGGTCGGACGACCCGTCCCGCTTCGCGCTCCGCGGCGGCTTCTTCGCCCCCGACCTCACGCCGCGGCGGCTGCCGCCGCTCGTGTTCGGCGTGTCCGGCCAGTTCCTGCGCGGCGAGGAGCTGACCTGCGACGACCCCGACTGCGAGGCGTACCGCTCCGGTTACGGGCGCGCCCCGCGCATCCGCTACCAGCGCGCGGCCGGCGAGGTGACGCTCGGCATGCGCCCCGGCCCGTTCGAGCGGCTGCTCGCGACGTACCGCTACGAGCGCCTGCACGCGAGCGCCATCGACGACTCGCCCGCGCTGGCGGCCGCGCGCGGGCCGGGCCCCGCCATCCTGTACGGCTGGTCCGACCTCTCCGCGCTCACCGGCACCTACGAGATCGACACGCGTGACGACTTCTTCTTCCCCACCGACGGCTTCCGCGGGGTGGCGCAGGTCACCTTCGGCTCGGCGCTGCTCGGCGGCGACTACGAGTACAGCCGGTACCTGCTGCAGCTCGAGACCGCGTACGCGCTCCTCGGGCGCAGGCTCCGGCTCCAGCTCGCGGCCGGCGCGGCCCAGGGCTCGGCGCCGTTCTTCGAGCGCTTCTACGCCGCGGACTGGTCGTACTTCACGGTGGGGCCGGCGCTCGGGCGCGCGCTCGAGCTGAACTTCTCCACCGACTCGCGCTACGACGCGGTCCTCGGCATGGCCGGCCTGGAGTACGCCGTGCCGCTCTGGTCGCGGGGCGGCTTCTTCCACCGCGGCTACCTCGCGATCGGCGCGCGCGGCGTGTGGTCGGCGGCGCGCCCCGGCGGCGGCCGCACCTCGGTGTCCGACCTGCCCTTCTCGGCGGACGTGGCGCTCCGCCTCGACACGCCGGTGGGCACCTTCAACGCCTCGCTGGGCTACGCGCTGGACAACTTCCTGTGATCCCCCTCGCGCCCCCGCGCGGCGCCCGCCGCGCCGTGCTCGCCGGCCTGGCGCTCGCCGCCCTCGCGCTCGCGGCCCCGCCGGCCCGCGCCGCGCCCGCGCCGCTGCCCGCGCGCCTGTGGGTCCGCGGCGGGCACCTCCAGGCCACCCTGGACCTCTCCGCCGTGTTCCCCGCGGCGCTCGAGAAGCAGCTCGGCAACGGCCTCACCAACCTCGTCGCCATCTACGTCACCGTGTCGCGCGAGGAGGGCGGCCCGCCCGCGGCGCTCTACGGCGAGGTGGTCGAGATCCTGTTCGACGTCTGGGAGGAGACCTACGCGGTGACCGTGAAGGACTGGCGCACGCCCGCGGGCGCGCGGCGCGTGCTGCCCGACTACGCCGCGCTGCGGCGCCTGCTGTCCGACGCGCGCGAGGTGGACCTGGGCGCCGTGGGGGCCCTGCCGCCGGGGCCGCTGGTGGTGGAGGCGCGGGTGGAGGTGAACCCGGTGTCGCGGGAGCAGCTCCAGCGGACGCGCGAGTACATCGCGAACCCCACCGCCGGCGCCCGCGCGGGCGGCGGCGGGGGCGGCGGCTCGCGCAGCGTGCTCGGGGCGGTGGCGAGCTTCCTGCTCCGCGACCCGGACCCCGGCACCGACGTGCACCTGCTCCGCTCGGCCCCGTTCACGCTCGCCCAGGTGGGCGCCCGATGAGCCGCCCCCGCCCCGCCCGCGCGCCCGCGGCGGCCGCGCCCGGCCGGCTGCGCCGGCTGCTCGGCCACCTGCGCATGTCGCGCTTCGAGGCGCGCATCACGCTCGCGCTGGTGATCGCGGCCAGCCTCCCGCCCCTCGGCGCCATCCTGCTCGCCGGCCGGCTCGCCCAGGAGAACCTGACCCTCGGGCTCGATCCGCGCGTCGTGGACCGGCTGGAGTCGATCCCGTCGCTCTACGGCGACCTGTTCCAGGCGCGCAAGGCGCTCTACGCCGAGCAGGCGCGCGCGCTCGCCCGCGGGCTCCCGCGCGACCCCGCCGCCGGCTCCGCCTACCTGGCGAGCGCCCTGGAGCGGACCCCGCGCCTGCGGCGGGTGATCTGGACCGGGCGCGACGGCCAGGTGGTGAGCGAGGCGGAGACGCAGGCGCCGAACCCCGAGGGCGAGTGGCGCGAGGCGCCGGCGCGGGTGGGCCTGCCCGGCGGCGGCCAGCTCGAGTGCGTGTTCGCCATCGAGGCCCGCTACTTCGCCGAGGTGGCGGAGTCCCGCGAGCTGGCGGAGCTGGTGCAGAACGTGGAGCGGCTGCAGGCGGAGATCCGCCGCAGCTACGTGCGCGCGTTCGGGCTGCTGCTGGTGGCCTGGGCGGTGGTGGCCGCCGGGGTGGGGTTCTGGCTGGCCCGCCGGACCACCCGGCGCGTGTCCGACCTGGTGCGCGCGGTCCGGCGGCTCGCGGCCGGCGACCTCTCGGTGCAGGTGGACCCGGGCCGCCACGCCGACGAGGTGGCCGGGCTGGCGCGCGCGTTCAACGCGATGGTGCGCGAGGTGCGCGAGAGCCGCGACCGCATCGTGTACCTGGAGAAGATCTCCGGGTGGCAGGAGGTGGCGCGCCGGCTCGCCCACGAGATCAAGAACCCGCTCACCCCCATGCAGCTCGCCTTCCAGCAGCTCGAGGCGCGCTGGAAGGCGACGCCGGGCGGCGACGCGGCCTTCGGGAAGCTGCTCGCGGACGCGGGCGAGATCGTGCGCGAGGAGATCGGCACGCTGCAGCGGCTGGTGGAGGAGTTCTCCGGCTTCGCCAAGCTGCCGCAGGTGAGGCCCGAGCCGTCCGACCTGGGCGAGTTCGTGGAGGAGTTCGTGCGCACCAGCCCGCAGGTCACCGAGGCGGCGGACGTGGACGTGGTCCGCGCCAGCCCCAGCTGCCCGGTGGGGCTCGACCGCGCGCTGATGCGCCGCGTGCTGGCGAACCTGTGCGCGAACGCGATCGAGGCGGCGCGGCCCGGGCGCGCCCGCGTCCACCTCGGGGTGGCGCGCACCCGCGACCGGGCGGTGCTGACGGTGGCGGACGAGGGGCCGGGGATCGAGCGCGAGCTGCGCGAGCGGATCTTCGACCCCTACTTCACCACCAAGGGCACCGGGACCGGCCTCGGGCTCGCCATCGTGAAGAAGATCGTCCTGCAGCACGGCGGGGAGATCCAGGCCGGGGAGCGGCCCGGGGGCGGCGCGTCCTTCACGGTCGCGCTGCCGCTCGCCCCGGCGGGCGAATCGACCGGCGCGGACGGGCGGGCGCGCGGTTAGAATCCGCGCCATGCCCTACGACCTGACCGACCGCCTCGCCCTCGTCACCGGCGCGACCTCCGGGATCGGCGCGGCCTGCGTGGACGCGCTCGTCGGCGCCGGCGCGCGCGTCGTCGCCGCCGCCCGCCGCGCCGATCGCCTCGACGCGCTCGCCTCGCGCCACGCCGGCCGCGTCCACCCGCTCGTGCTCGACGTGCGCGACCGCGCCGCGGTGGAGGCGAGCCTCGCCACCCTGCCCGCCGCCTGGAGCGAGGTGGAGGTGCTGGTGAACAACGCCGGGCTCGCGCTCGGGCTCGAGCCGGCGCAGCGCGCCTCGGTGGACGAGTGGCAGACGATGATCGACACGAACTGCACCGGCCTGGTGGTGGTCACGCGGGCGCTCTTGCCGGGCATGGTCGAGCGCGGCCGCGGCCACGTGGTGAACGTCGCCTCGGTGGCCGGCACCTACCCGTACCCCGGCGGCAACGTCTACGGCGCCACCAAGGCGTTCGTGCGGCAGTTCACGCTCAACCTCAAGGCCGACCTGATCGGCACCGGCGTGCGCGCGACCTCGGTCGAGCCGGGCATGGTCGAGACCGAGTTCTCGCTGGTGCGCTTCTCCGGCGACGCCGGGAAGGCGAAGCAGGTCTACCACGGCATGCAGCCGCTCGGCCCCGAGGACGTGGCCGACGCGATCCTCTGGTGCGTGAGCCGCCCGCCGCACGTGAACGTGAACGCGCTCGAGCTCATGCCCGAGCGGCAGGCGTTCTCGCCCTTCGCGGTGAAGCGCGGGTAGCCGATCCCACGATCATCCGCTCGCCCCGAGCCCGTCGAGGGGCGGGCGGACGCCAGGGCGCCGCGGTCAGTCGGCGCCGCCCGCCTCCGCGCCGCTCACCGGCCAGCCGATCTCGTCGGCCACCGGCTCGAGGTCGCGGCGCAGCTTCTCGAGCGCCCGGATCTCGAGCTGGCGGGCGCGCTCGCGCGAGAAGCCGAAGTGGTGGCCGAGGTCGCGCAGCGTCTCCTTGCCCTCGCCCATGATCCGCGCCTCGACGATGTGCCGCTCGCGCGGGTCGAGCCGCCCCATGGCCTCGGACACCCGGCGGGCGAGCAGCGCGTCCTCCTCGGCGCGCGCCAGCTCCTCGTCCTGCGGCTCGCCGTCGGCGGGGGTGAACTCCAGGTGCGTGCTGGTCCCGTCGGCGACCGGGGCGTCGAGCGAGAGGTCGCGGCCCTCCATGCGCTGGGTCATCTCGACCACGTCGCTCGGCCGCACGCGGAGCTTCTTGGCGACGAGCGCGACGTCGATGCCCTCCTCGGCCAGGCCGGCGCCGGGGGTGAGCCGCTCGATCTCGTGCCGGGTGCGGGCCAGCGAGAAGAAGAGCTTACGCTGCGCCTGCGTCGTGCCGATCTTCACGAGCGACCACGACTTCAGGATGTGGTTCTGGATGTAGGCGCGGATCCACCACACCGCGTACGAGATGAGCCGGATCTCCTTGTCCGGATCGAACTTCTGCACCGCCTTCATCAGGCCGATGTTGCCCTCCTGGATGAGGTCGGCCATGCGCAGCCCGTAGGACCGGTACTCGAAGGCGACCTTCACCACGAAGCGGAGGTTCGCCTCCACCAGCCGGTGGCCGGCGCGGGTGTTCCCCTCGTCGCGGAACTGGCGGGCGAGCCGCCGCTCCTCCTCCACCGTGAGGAGCGCGACGCGGTTGATCTCGCGGAGGTACTGGTCGAGGGTGCTGCTCGCGGTGCTCGGTCGGTTCATCTCTCCTCCAGGGTGGGATTGCTCGTCCAGGGTGGGAAGGCTCGTGGCCCGGTCCCGCCCCAGCAACCCCCGTGCCCGCGCCGGGATCGCCGCCGATCGCACGCCGGCGGCGGCGTCGAGCCTCGATCCCCGGCCGTGCCTGTAACTTCGACGCGGGCGATCCGGTAAGCGCGACAGGTGCGCCGGCTCGGGGGCACACCCCGCGTGCGGGCTGGCGTGCGGCCCGTGGGCGGAAGGCCGCGCTCGCGCTCGCCCGGCGCGGCGCCGCCCAGGGGCATTCACGCAGGGTGATGCCTACATCCCCGAACGAGTCCGCCCCGCTGCCCACCGGGGCGCTAGAAGACCGCTTCGTCCGCGCCCGCCCCGGGCGCGATCGAAAGGAGCCCCGGATGCCGTCCGCCTCACGCCCCCTCGCGCGCCTCGCCGCGCTCGCCCTCGCGGCGCTCGCCGCCGCGCCCCTCGCCGCCTCCGCCCAGCCGAAGGCCGCGCGCGGCAAGACCGAGGTCACCTGGTACGGCCACGCGGCCTTCGTGGTGACGACGCCCGGCGGCACCGTGCTCGCCATCGATCCGTGGCTCTCGAACCCCAAGGCGCCCGAGCCCGGCCTCGCCGGGAAGCTCCCGAAGGTGGACTACATCCTCGTCAGCCACGGCCACTTCGACCACGTGGGCGACGCCATCGCGATCGCGAAGCGCACCGGGGCGAAGCTCATCACCAACTTCGACCTGGGGAGCTCGCTCGTCGCGGCCGGCTACCCGAAGGACCAGGCCGGGATGGAGACGCTCGGGAACATGGGCGGCACGATCCAGGCCGGCGACGCCGCGGTCACCATGGTCGCCGCGGTCCACAGCTCCGGGTTCGCCGACGACAAGGGCGCCGTGCACCCCGGCGGAAACCCGATGGGCTTCGTGATCCAGGTGAAGGGCGGCCCGACGATCTACCACACGGGCGACACCGACCTGACGCAGGACATGAAGCAGCTCCCGGAGCGCTTCGGCCGGGTGGACGTGATGCTGACCTGCATCGGCGGCCACTTCACCATGGACCCGAAGGCCGCCGCGATCGCGGTGAGCTACGTGCGGCCCCGCACCGTGGTGCCCATGCACTTCGGCACGTTCCCGGCGATCGCGGGGACGCCGGAGGAGCTGCGGGCGGCGCTGAAGGGCAAGGCCGAGGTGCGGGTGCTCGAGCCGGGCAAGCCGGCGGGGTTCTAGGCGCCTCGGCGGGCGCGCGCCGGCGGCCCCCGGCGCGCGCCGCCCCGTCACGCCGCCAGCGGGAACATCCCGCGGGTCTGCTTCGCCACCAGGCTGGCGTAGTGGCCGCCCCGGGCGACCAGCTCGGCGTGCCGGCCCTGCTCGACGATGCGCCCCTCGCGCAGCACCACGATCCGGTCCGCGTCCACCACGGTGGAGAGGCGGTGCGCGATGACGAGGGTGGTGCGGCGCCGGGAGACGCGGGCCAGCGCCTCCGAGACCAGCGCCTCCGACTCGGCGTCGAGCGCCGAGGTGGGCTCGTCCAGGATGAGGATCGCCGGCTGCTTCAGCAGCGTGCGCGCGATCGAGACGCGCTGGCGCTCGCCCACCGAGAGCCGGCTGCCGCGCTCGCCCACCACCGTGTCGTAGCCCTGGGGCAGCCGCACGATGAAGTCGTGGGCGTTGGCGGCGCGCGCGGCCGCCTCGATCTCGGCGCGGGTGGCGCCCGGCCGGCCGTAGGCGATGTTGGCGAGGACCGACTCGTTGAACAGCAGCGAGTCCTGGAACACCACCCCGATCTGGCGCCGGAGCGCCACCTGCTTGAGCTTGCGGACGTCGATGCCGTCCACGCGCACCACGCCCTCGGTCGGATCGTAGAAGCGCTGCACCAGCGACACCAGCGTGGACTTGCCCGAGCCGGACGGGCCGACGATGGCGACGCGCTCGCCCTCGCGGACGTGCAGGTCCACGCCGTCGAGGAGCGGCGGGCCGCCGCCCGGGTAGGCGAAGCGCACGCGCTCCCAGCGCACGTCGCCGCGCAGGCGCACCATCTCGCGCGCGTCCGGCGCGTCGCCGAGCAGGTCCTGCGCGTCGAGGATCGCGTACACCTCCTCGACGGACACCTGCGCGGTGCGGAGCGTCTTGTAGACGCCGGCGAGGCCCAGCACCGGGCCGAACAGGCCGCCCACGTAGCCGAGGAACGCCACCAGCGTGCCGGCGGTCATCTGCCCGCGCAGCACCAGCACCCCGCCCAGCGTCAGCGCGGCCACGCGGGCCGCGATCTGCACCAGGTTCTGCGCGGCGCCCACCCCGGCGTCCACGCCCACGCCGCGGATCACCACCTCGTTGGCCGAGTTCACCTCGTCGAGGAAGCGGCGCTTCTCCGCCTCCTCCATGGTGAAGCTCTTCACCGTCACGATGCCCGAGAGCACCTCGTTGAACCGCGAGTAGATGTGCACCCAGCGGTCCAGCAGCGTGCGCTCGCGGCGGGTCTGCATGGGCGCGGCCAGCCGCGCGATGAGCGCCGGGAGCGGCGCGAACGCCAGCACCAGCAGCGCCAGCCGCCACTCCAGCCGCAGCATCACCACCACCGAGAGCACCAGGTACGCCGCGGCCGGCACCACGTTGAACGCGAGGTCGGAGAGCGCGCCCACCAGCCCCTGGATCGAGCGATCGAGCCGGGTCATGAGCGCGCCGACGCCCTCGGCGCGGTGGAACGTGAGCGGGAGCCGGTGCAGGCGCTCCACGGTGGCCTCGGTGAGGCGGTACTGGATGCCGATGCGGGTCCGCCAGGTGAGCCAGTTCGAGGTGGCGGCGAACGCCTCGCGCAGCAGGCCCAGCACCACCAGGGCGAGGATGCCCTCCCCCAGGCGGCGGCCGCCCTGCCCGAGCGCGAGCGAGTCCCAGCCGCGCGCCAGCGCGAGCGAATCGAAGATGCGCTTCAGCGCCAGCGGCTCGGCCGCGTTCACGCCCGCGAGCGTCAGCGCCACCAGCAGGATGCCGGCGATGGGCAGGCGGAACGGGACCAGGAACTCGGCCGCGCGCAGCAGCCCGCCCCGGCGGCGCCCGGCGCGGCCGGAGGGTTGGGCGGCAGCGGTCGTGGTCACGCCCCCCGGAACCCGCCGGCGCCCGGGCGTCTTCCCGCGGGGCGTGGCCGGCGCGGGCGGGCGCGCGCACGCCCGCCCGGTCAGCCGGCGAGGAAGGTCGCGACCACCCGGTAGCGCGGCAGGTGGCGGCAGACGATCCGCACCGTGGAGAGGAGCGGCACCGCCAGGAACAGCCCCACCGGCCCCCACAGCCAGAACCAGAACAGCGAGCCGAGGAAGACCACCAGCGGCGAGAGCCGCAGCTGCTTCCCGAGGAACACCGGGTCCACCACGTTCCCCTGCACGTTGACGAGGGCGAGGTAGATCGCGGCCACCAGGGCCACGTCCTTCACCGTGCCGTACTGCAGGAGCGCCATGGCGGCGGGCAGGAACAGGCCCAGCGCCGGCCCGACGTACGGGATGAAGTGCAGGAGCGCGGTGGTGATCCCCCAGATGGCGGCGTGCTCGAGCCCGTACAGCGCGTACACGCCCCAGGTCACCAGGCCCAGGATCGCGTTCAGCGCCACCCGGTTCAGCATGTACTGCTCCACGTCGCGGTGGAGCTCCTCCAGCGCGGCGAGGACCCGGGCCCGCCCGCCCGGGCGGCGCTCGGCGCGGGCGAGCAGCTTCGCGCGGAAGCGCGGTCCCTCCGCCAGCGTGAAGTACAGGACGAACACCACCACCGTCGCCTGGCCGGCCAGCGTGAGCGCGCCCTGCGCGGTGCCGACGAGCAGCGTGGCCCAGGGCACCGTCTCCTGCACCTTCACCTCGCCCGGGCGGCGCGGCGTCTGGACCAGCTGCTCGGACTGCGCCTGAAGGTGCGCCGCGTGGCGCCGGATCCCGGCGGCGGCCTCGCGGAGCCGCCCCTCGTAGCCGGGCAGCTCGTCGGCGAAGGCGGCGATGCGATCCCAGAGCACCCAGCCGATGGCGGCGAGCACCGCCACCGTCAGCAGCGTGCCCGCGATCGCGGCGAGCGTGCGCGAGAGCCCGCGCCGCTCCAGCGCCGCGACCAGCGGGTGGACCGAGAGCGCCAGCGTGACGCCGAGCGCCGTCGGCACGAGCAGGTCGCGCGCCACCCACAGGAAGCCGAACCCCGCCGCCACCGCGAGCACGGTCAGCGCGCGCGCCGCGGCCCGGGCCTCGTGCCCGCCCGGCGCCGGCGGCGGCGCGGCGGCGCTCACCCCAGCCCCGCCGCGATGGCGAGCAGCGCGTCGGCGCGGTGCGCGCAGGTGTGGCGCGCGCGGACGGTCTCGAGCCCGTTCGCGGCCAGCTCCCGCGCCAGCCCCGGCTCCGACAGCACCGCGCGCAGGTGGCGCGCCATCTCGGCGCCGTCGCGCGCGACCAGGAAGTCCACCCCGGGGCGGAACAGCCGCTCGGCGTCCCGCCACGGCGCGCTCACCAGCGGGACCCCGCAGGCGAGCGCCTCGAACGGCCGGATGGTGGGGATGCCCGGCAGCGCCTCGGCGTACGGCCGCCGCGGCACGTGCACGGTGACGCGGTGGCGCGCGAGCACCTCCGGGGCACGGTGGTTCGGCAGGTAGCCGCGGTAGGCGATCCCGGCGGCGGCGAGCGCGCGCAGGCCGGCGTCCGGGTAGCGCACGCCGTGCACCGTCGCGGAGATCCCGAGCGCCCGCACCGGCCCGAGCAGGAACTCGTCCAGCTCGGCGGTGCGCTCCTCGTCGCCCCAGTTCCCCACGAACACCAGGTCGCCCTCCGGCGCCCCGGCGCGCGGGTGGAAGCGGCGGACGTCGGCCGCCTCGTGCCAGGTGAAGGCGCGCCCCTCGAAGCCGCGCGCGCGCCAGATCCCGGCCAGCGCCTCGCCGAACGCGAGCACGCCGTCGTAGCGGGACAGGTCGAAGCGGGCCAGCTCGCCGGGCGCGGTCACGGCGCGGTGGTGCGTGTCGTGGAACAGGAGCCGGAGCGACGGGCGCCGGGCGCGCTCGGCGCCGACCCGCGCCACCACCTCGGGGTCGTTCCACTCGTGCACGAGCGCCAGGTCCACGCCGTCCAGCGCCTCGGCCGCGTCGAGCGCGCCGGGCGCGTAGGTGCGGACCGGGAGCTCCGGGTAGGCCTCGCGCCACGCCTCGAGCGCCGCGGCGCCGTGGTCGCGCACCAGGTTCTCCGCGCTCCAGGCGCCGAGCGCCTCCCAGGCGGTGACGGCGTGGCCGCGGTGGACCAGCTCCGAGGCGACCCCGCGCAGGAAGTGGGCGTTCCCGTGGTTCCAGTCGGAGCGGAGCGAGTGGACGAAGAGCGCGATCTTCACGGCCGGGCTCCGGCGCGGGCGGCGAGCCCGCGGTAGAGGTCGAGGTACGCGTCCGCCATCGGGCCGGGCCCGAGCCGGAGCGCGCGCGTCCGGGCGCGGACGGCGAGCGCCTCGCGCCGCCCCGGATCTCCGCAGAGCCTGCGCAGCGCCGCGGCGAGCGCCGCGTCGTCCCGGGGCGGGACCCACTCGGCGCAGCCGTCCCAGGTCTCGCGCAGGCTCTCGAGCTCGGCGAGCACCAGCGCGCACCCCGCCAGCGCCGCCTCCAGCACCGCCAGGCCGAACGGCTCGTAGCGGGCGGGGTGCGCGAACACCGCCGCGCGCGCGAGCCAGGCGGCGAGGTCCGCCTCCTCGAGGCGCCCGAGCAGGTGGGCGGGCCCGGGCGGCAGCGCGCGCGGGGTCGGATCGCCGGTGGCGGGCCCGGGCGGCGGCGCATCCGTCCCCCCGGGCGCGCGGGCCTCGCCCGCGATCGCCACCGGCCACGGGAGCCTGGGCGCGACCCGCGCCAGCGCCGCCGCGCCCTTCGCCTCGTCCCAGAGGCGGCCCGCGCCCATGACCAGCGCCGCCTTCTCGCCGGGCGGGAAGCGCGCCGGGTCGCGGCCGTTCGGGATCACCGCCGGCGGCGCCAGCGGGCCGTGGTGGCGCGCCAGCGCGCGCGCCATGGCGGCGCTGGGGGCGGCGACCGCGTCCGCCGCGGCGAGGCCCTCGCGCACCGCGCGGCGGTAGCGGTCCCATGCCGGCGGGGGCGACTCGCCGCGGACCGCCTCGTACCAGGAGACCACGCAGGAGTGGCCCACCACCAGGCGCGGCGCGCGGAACGGGAGGCGGCCGTGCGCGAACGCGCCGAGGTGCACCACGTCCGGGCGCTCGCGCCGCTCGATCCCGAGCAGCCACTCGCCGGCGCGGGCCACGTCGTCCCAGGGCTCGTCCATCCACTCGAGCCGGAAGCCGGCCTCCTCGTGCACCAGCCCCGGGACGGCGCGCAGCCGCCGGCGCGCGCCCTCCGGCACCGGGCCGCCCTCGGTGGCGAGCACCACCGCGGCGCCGCGGGCCGCCAGGGCCGCCGCGAGCTCCAGCGCGTAGGTGAGGACGCCCCCCACCGCGTCGGCGTGCAGGAGGATCTTCACGGTCGGTCACGCCTCGTAGATCCGGTCCAGGGTGGCCTGGACGTCGAGGATCGACTCGACCGCCGGGTCGTAGCGGCCGCCCGCCGCGAGCGCGCGCGCCCAGGCCACCGCGGCCCGGCCGCCCCACGCGTCGGGCGGGGCGGCCAGCAGCTCGCGGCGCGTGCCGTGGAAGCGCTCCACCAGGAAGTCGTAGAAGGACCCGTGGACGTTGCGGAGCGCCGCGCCGCCCCGGGTGCCGTAGAACGCGGCCTCGATGGCGCAGTCCTGGCCGGCGGAGAGGCGCCACGAGCAGGAGAGCTGCACGGCGGTGCCGTTCCCCAGCTCGAGCTGGGCGGCGGCGTAGTCCTCCACGAGGCCGCTCTCTCGGCCGCGCAGCCGCTTGCCACCCGAGCGCAGCGTCGCGCTCACCGTGTCCACCCCGGGACCGCCCAGCGTCCAGAGCGCCAGGTCCACCAGGTGGATCCCGAGGTCCACCAGGCAGCCGCCGCCGGACAGGCGCGCGTCGTAGAACCAGGACTTGTCCGGCCCGTACGCGTTGTGGAAGGAGAGGTGCGCGGCGTACACCTCGCCGAGCGCGCCCTCCGCGACGAGCGCGCGCACCCGGTCCATGCCCGCCACGTGGCGGTACGAGAGGTCCACGCCGAGGAGCCGGTCGGCGGCGCGCGCCGCCTCCACCACCCGCCGCGCCTCCGGCGCGGTCCGCGCGAGCGGCTTCTGGCAGAACACCGCCACCCCGCGCCGCAGCGCCCGCACCGCCTGCTCCGCGTGCAGGGCCGACGGCGTGGCGATGACCACCCCGTCCACGCCCAGGTCGAGCAGCGCGTCGAGGTCGGGCACCACCAGGCAGCCGTCCAGCGCCGAGGCGGCCTCGCGGGCCGCGGCGGCGCTCGGATCGGCGAGCGCGGCGGCGGTGGCCGCGCCGGACTCGAGGATGGCGCGCAGGCGGTGCCGGCCGATCCAGCCGACGCCGAGGAAGCCGAGCCGCGGGCGCGCCGGGCCGGCCGATGGGTACGCGATCATGGGGTGACGAGGGCCTTCACGAAGCCGTCCGGCCGCTCCTCCATCGCCTGGAATGCGTCGGCGAGCCGGTCGAGCGGAAAGCTCCGGTAGAGCGGCCCGGGATCGAGCCGCCCCTCCGCCACCAGCCGCGCCGCCGCGAGGACCCCCTCCCGCTGCACCGCGAGATCGCGCTCGTGGGCGTTCACGACGTCGATCCCGCGCCAGTTCCACGACTGCATGTCCACGGTCCGGGGGCCGTCCTGGTGGTAGCCGGCGATGGCGAGCCGCCCGCCCTCGGCCACCAGCCGGGAGGCGAGGTCCAGCGCCTCCTGCGAACCGATCGCCTCGACCACCACCTCGCACATGCGCCCGCCGGTGAGATCCCGGACGCGCGCCTCGGCGGCCCCGGGATCGCCGGTCGAGATGGCCTCGTCCGCCCCGAAGCGCCGCGCCAGCCCGAGCGACGTCTCCCGGCGCGAGAGCGCCAGCACCCGCGCCCCGGCCAGCGCCGCCAGGCGGAGGACCACCAGCCCGAGGAAGCCCGCCCCCACCACCGCCACCGTGTCGCCCTGCGCGATGGCGGCCCGGCGGAACACGTTCACCGCGCAGCCGAGCGCCTCGCCGGGGAACGCGCCGGCGACGCCGTCCGGGATGGGCAGGACGCGGTCGGCGGCGGCGAGGTCGTAGTCCGCGAAGGCGGCCCCGGAGAGCAGCGCCACCCGCTGCCCCTCCACCAGCCCCTCGACGCCCGCGCCCAGCCGCTCCACCACGCCCCAGCCCTCGTGGCCCGGCACGCCCGGCGCGAACGGATAGGTGAACCAGGCCCGCCCCTGCCACGGCGCCAGGTTGGAGCCGCACACGCCGCAGCCGTGCAGGCGCACCAGCACCTGCCCCGGCCCGGGCCGGGGCCGCTCCACCTCGGCGAGCTCGATCCGCCGCGGGCCCGCCAGCACCGCGGCGCGCATGCGCGCGGCCATCTAGGTCGCCGCCTCCCCGAGCGCGGCCGGGCGCTGCGGCCGCGCCGCCGCCGCGAGCCACGCGTGCAGACGCCCCACGCCCTCCCGGACGCCGGTGCGCGGCGCCCAGCCGGCCAGCGCCGCGAAGGCGGAGGGATCGGACACGTACCAGCGCTGGTCGGCGAGGCGCCACGGCTCGAGCGTCACCCGGGGGCGCACGCCCTCCAGCGCCTCGACGAGCTCGAGCAGCTCGAGCAGGCTCACCGTGTTGTCCGGCCCGCCCCCGAGGTTGAAGGCGCGCCCGGCCACCTCGCGCGGGCGCTCGCGCGCCGCCAGGAACGCGTCGAGCAGGTCCTCCACGAACAGGATGTCGCGCACCTGCTTCCCGTCGCCGTAGAGCGTGATGGGCCGCCGGGCCATGGCCTGGATGAGGAAGTGCGCCACCCAGCCCTGGTCCTCGGTGCCGAGCTGGTGCGGCCCGTAGATGCAGCTCATCCGGAACACGGTGGCGGGCACGCCGTAGGTGCGCGCCCAGTCGAGCACGTACTGCTCGGCGGCGCCCTTGGAGCAGCCGTACGGTGAGTGGAAGGCGAGGTTCCGCGCCTCGGAGATCCCGCGGTGCAGCCCCGGATCGACCGGAGCGTACCGCCGGCCGGCGACCTCGAGGAGCACGTCCTCGAGCGCGCCGTAGACCTTGTTGGTGGACGTGAAGAGCACGAAGGGCGGCGGGTCCTGGCGGCGCACCGCCTCCAGCACGTTGAGGGTGCCGCGCGCGTTGACCTCGAAGTCCTGGACCGGGTCCACGAGCGAGGTGGTCACCGCCACCTGCGCGGCCAGGTGGAACACCGCCGCCGCGCCCTCCACCGCGCGCGCCACCGCGCCCGGGTCGCGCACGTCGCCCGCGATCACCTCGAGCCGATCGCCGTGCGTGGCGCGCAGCCAGGCCAGGTTCCGCTCCACCCCCGGGCGCGCCAGGCTGTCGAGGATCCGCACCCGCGTCCCGGACGAGAGCAGCCGGTGCGCGAGGTTCGCGCCGATGAACCCCGCCCCGCCCACCACCAGCACGCGCTCGGCGATCACAGCGACAGCCCCCGCGCGGCCAGCTCCGCGCTCGCCTCGCCCACCCGGTCGTGCGCGATCTGGCCCTCCAGCCACCCGGCCAGCTCCGCCAGCCCGTCGTCGAACGCCACCGCCGGCGCGTAGCCGAGCACGGCGCGCGCCCGCGAGATGTCCGCGAAGCAGTGGCGGATGTCGCCCACGCGGTACCGCTGCGTCACCTCGGGCCGGAGCTCCTCGCGGCCCAGCGCCAAGGCCAGCCGCTCGGCCACCTCGAGGACGGTGAAGCTGCGGCCGCTGCCGACGTTCAGCACCTGCCCGGCCGCGCCCGGCACCGTCAGCGCCAGCCGGCAGGCCTCGGCCACGTCGCGCACCGACACGAAGTCGCGGCGCTGCAGGCCGTCCTCGTTGACCAGCGGGGGACGGCCGTTGAGGTAGCGCGCCGCGAAGATGGCGAGGACGCCGGTGTACGGGTTCGAGAGCGCCTGGCGCGTGCCGTACACGTTGAAGAAGCGCAGCGCGACGGTGGCGATGCCGTACGCCTCGCCCACCAGCAGGCTCATCCGCTCCTGGTCGTACTTCGAGAGCGCGTAGATCGACGCGAGCGCCGGCGGCTTCGTCTCCGGCGTCGGCACCGGCTCGAGCGCCGCGCCGCCCTCCCCGGCCGGCTCCCAGCGCCGCGCCAGGAGCTGCGCCCGGGTCCGCTCCGCGGTGACCGGGCGGCCGCGCGCGTCGCGGTACAGCCCCTCGCCGTACAGGCTCATCGACGACGCCACCACGAGCCGCTCCACCGGGCGCTCGATGAGCGCCTGGAGCAGGGTGGCGGTCCCGAGGTCGTTCACGCCGACGTAGCGCTCCACCTCGTACATGCTCTGGCCGACGCCGACCGCCGCGGCGAGGTGCACCACCGCGTCCACCCCGCGCAGCGCGCGGCGCACCGCCTCCGGGTCGCGCACGTCGCCGACCTGCAGCTCCACCTCCCGGGCGAGGTAGGCGGGGCGCGCCGCGCCCGGGCCGTGCACCTGGGGTGAAAGGACGTCGAGCGCGCGCACGGCGTGGCCGTGCGCGAGCAGGTGGTCGGCCAGGTGCGACCCGATGAAGCCCGCGCCGCCGGTGATGAGGATCCTCCGTCCGCTCATGCGTGTGCCGTCCCTGGGCCCGCCCTCCGCTCCGTCCCCCGGGCATGAAGGGCGGCCCTCCTCGCGAAACGTGCGGACAGGTGCGTGACCGGGCAACGTGCACGCCTCGCGGGGGAACGCTCCCCGGGCGTGCGGCGCAGCGCCGAGCGACGCCCGGTCCCTCGGCGCAGACTGCGGGCGGGGGATCGACAACCTACATTTCGTCGAGCGGATGGCCCGGAGGCCGCCCGTCACACCCATGCCCGAACGGCTTCGGATCGCCTTCTTCGCCTCGAGCCTGGTGTCCGCCTACTGGAACGGGGCGGCCACCTACTACCGCGGGCTCGCCCGCGCGCTCCACGCGCGCGGCCACGCGCTCACCTTCTACGAGCCCGACGCGTTCGACCGTCAACGGCACCGGGACATCCCGGATCCACCGTACGCGCGCTCGGTGGTCTGGGATCCGGGGGATCCCGCCGCGCTGGAGCGCTGCCTCGAGGAGGCCGCCCGGGCGGATCTGGTGGTGAAGGCGAGCGGGGTGGGCGTCCACGACGCCCTGCTGGAGGCGCGGGTGGCGGGGCTGCGCCGGCCGGGGAACCGGGTGGCGTTCTGGGACGTGGACGCGCCCGCCACGCTGGCCCGCCTGGCCGCCGACCCGGCCGACCCGTTCCGCGCGCTGGTGCCCCGGTACGACCTCGTGTTCACGTATGGTGGAGGCGACCCGGTGGTCCGCGCCTACGCGGCGTGCGGCGCGCGGCGCTGCGTCCCGGTTTACAACGCGCTCGATCCCGCCACGCACCACCCGGCGGCGCCCGACCCGCGCTTCGAGGCCGACCTGGCGCTGCTCGCCAACCGCCTGCCCGATCGCGAGGCGCGCGTGGAGGAGTTCTTCCTGCGCCCGGCCGCGGCCCTGCCCGGGCGGCGGTTCCTGCTCGGCGGGGCGGGCTGGCAGGACCGGGCGGTGCCGCCGAACGTGCGGCGCGCCGGCCACGTGGGCACCGCCGATCACAACGCCTGGAACTCCACCGCGCGGGCGGTGCTGAACGTCTCGCGCGACAGCATGGCCGCGAACGGCTTCTCCCCCGCCACCCGCGTGTTCGAGGCGGCCGGCGCGGGCGCCTGCATCGTGACCGACGCGTGGGACGGGATCGAGCGGTTCCTCGCGCCCGGCGAGGAGATCCTGGTCGCCCGCGACGGCGACGAGGTGGCCGCGCTGCTGGACGGGCTGGACGCGGCCCGCGCCCGGCGCGTCGGCGCCGCCGCCCGCCGGCGGGTGCTCGCCGAGCACACCTACGCGCAGCGCGCCGAGGTGGTGGAGGCCGCGCTGGGGGTGCCCGGCGTCCGGCCCGCCCCCGAGCGCGCCCTCGCCCAGGGCTGGGCCGAATGACGGCCGGCGCGCTCGACGTGGTGTTCGTGGGGCTCTCCATCACGTCGTCTTGGGGCAACGGCACGCCACCACCTACCGCGCGCTGTGCCGCGCCCTCGCCGCCGCCGGGCACCGCGTCACGTTCCTGGAGCGCGACGTGCCCTGGTACGCCGCGAACCGCGACCTCGCCGCCCCCGCGTTCTGCCGGCTCGAGCTGTACCGGTCGGTGGCCGAGCTGCGCGAGCGGCTGGGGGAGACGCTCCGCCGCGCGGACCTCGCGGTGGTCGGCTCGTACGTGCCGGACGGCGTGGAGGTGGGCGCGCTGGTGCAGGAGCTCGCGCGCGGCGTCACCGCGTTCTACGACATCGACACGCCGGTCACGGTGGCCCGGCTCGTCCGCGGCGAGTGCGAGTACCTCACCCCGGCGCTCGTGCCCGGCTTCGACCTGTACCTGTCCTTCACCGGCGGTCCCATGCTCGCGCGCATCGAGCGCGAGCTGGGCGCGCCCGCCGCGCGGGCGCTCTACTGCAGCGCCGACCCGGAGGTGCACCGCCCGGCCGCCGCGCCCGGCGCGGCGCCGCGCTGGGACCTCGGCTACGTCGGCACCTACGGCGCCGACCGCCAGCCCGCGCTGGAGCGGCTGCTGCTCGAGCCGGCGCGGCGCCGCCCCGGCCGCCGCTTCGTGGTGGCGGGCCCGCAGTACCCGCCCGGCCTCGACTGGCCCGCCAACGTCGGGCGCATCGAGCATCTCGCGCCCGGCGAGCACGCCGCGTTCTACGCCGCGCAGCGCTTCACGCTGAACGTCACCCGCGCCGACATGGTCCGCGCCGGCTGGTCGCCGTCGGTGCGGCTGTTCGAGGCGGCGGCGTGCGCGACGCCGATCGTGTCCGACCCGTGGCCCGGGATCGAGACCGTGTTCGCGCCCGGGCGGGAGCTCCTGCTGGCCCGCTCCACCGCCGACGCGCTCGCGATCCTGGAGCGGCTCCCGGAGGACGAGCGCCGGGCGGTGGGCGCGCGGGCGCGGCGGCGCGTCCTCGCCGAGCACACCGCGGCCCACCGGGCCGAGGCGCTCGCCGCCCACGTGCGCGAGGCGCGCGAGCGCGCGGCGCGGCGCCGGGCGCCGGCGCGGCGGCGCGAGCGGGTGGCGCAGGAGGATCCGGGCTAGCGGCCGAGGGGGATGGATGCGGATCGCGGTGGTGGGCGCGGGGTACGTGGGGCTGGTCACCGGGACCTGCCTCGCGGAGTCCGGCAACGACGTCAGCTGCGTGGACACCGACGCCGGGAAGGTCGAGCGGCTCCAGCGCGGCGAGGTGCCGATCTACGAGCCGGGGCTGGAGGAGCTGGTCCGGCGCAACCTGCGCGAGGGGCGCCTCCGCTTCGGCACCGACCTGGCGCAGGCGACCGGGCGCGCCAAGGTGGTGTTCCTCGCGGTCGGCACGCCCGAGGGCGAGGACGGCGACGCCGAGCTCCGCCACGTGATGGAGGCCGCCGAGGAGGTGGCGCGCGCGGTGAAGCACTACACCGTGGTCGCGACCAAGAGCACCGTGCCGGTCGGCACCGCCGGGCGCATCCAGGAGATCATGGCCCGCCGCGCCCGCTTCGAGGTGGACGTGGTCTCCAACCCCGAGTTCCTGAAGGAGGGGGCGGCGCTCGAGGACTTCCAGCGGCCGGACCGCGTGGTGGTGGGCGCGAGCAGCGACCGCGCCCGGCGGATCATGCGCGAGCTCTACGCGCCGTTCGTGCGGACCGAGCGGCCCATCCTGTTCATGGAGCCGCGCTCGGCGGAGATGGTGAAGTACGCGGCGAACGCGATGCTCGCGACGCGCATCTCGTTCATGAACGACATCGCGCTGCTCTGCGACAAGGTGGGCGCCGACGCGGAGCAGGTCCGGCGCGGCGTGGGCGCGGACACGCGCATCGGCTACCCGTTCCTGTTCCCGGGGATCGGCTACGGCGGCTCCTGCTTCCCCAAGGACGTGAAGGCGCTGCTCGCCACCGGCCGCCGCCACGGCGTGGACCTCGACCTGCTCCGCGCGGTGGAGAAGACCAACGAGCGCCAGAAGCGCCACCTGCTCGCGCGCGCGGTGCGACACTTCGGCGATCTCGCCGGCAAGGTCTTCGGGGTGTGGGGGCTCGCGTTCAAGCCGCGCACCGACGACATGCGCGAGGCGCCCTCGGTCGAGGTCATCGAGGGGCTGCTGGGCAAGGGCGCGCGGGTGCAGGCGTACGACCCGGTGGCCATGGACCGCGCCCGGCGGCGCTTCGGCGAGCGGGTGACGTTCGCGCCCGGGCCGTACGAGGCGCTGGAGGGGGCCGACGCGCTGTTCGTCGTCACGGAGTGGAGCGAGTTCCGCAACCCGGACTTCGAGCGCATGAAGGCCCTGCTCCGCGCGCCGGTGGTGTTCGACGGGCGCAACGTGTTCGAGCCCGAGGAGATGCGCGAACAGGGGTTCAGCTACTTCTGCATCGGGCGGGCGCCGGCCGCGGCGCGCTGAGGCACGGCCCCCACCCGGACCCTCCGTCGTCCTGGCGGGCGCGCCGCGGGGGTCCCATCTTGTGGTGGAGGCCGCGACGGAGGCCCCATGAACGGCGATCGCACCTGGCCTGGCCGACCCTACCCGCTGGGCGCGGCGTTCGACGGCGAGGGCACCAACTTCGCGGTCTACGCGCGCCACGCCGACGCGGTCGAGCTCTGCCTGTACGATCCCGCCGAGCCGGCCACCGAGCGGCGGCGCCTCCGGCTCGGCGCCCGCACCGGCCACGTGTGGCACGCCTACCTCCCCGGCATCGGCCCGGGCACGCCCTACGGCTACCGGGCGCACGGGCCCTACGAGCCGGAGGCGGGGCACCGCTACAACCCGGCCAAGCTCCTCGTCGACCCGTACGCGCGCGAGCTGACCGGCGAGGCCGACCTGCGCGGCGCGGTGTTCGGCTACCGGCGCGGCGCGCCGGACGAGGACCTCACCCCGGACCCCGAGGACTCCGCGCCGTGGGTGCCGCGCGCGGTGGTGGTGGGCAACCACTACGACTGGGAGGGCGACCGGCCCCCGTGCACGCCGCTGCACCGCACCGTCGTCTACGAGCTGCACGTGCGCGGCTTCACCATGCGTCACCCGGAGGTCCCGCCGGAGCTGCGCGGCACGTACGCCGGGCTCGCCTCCCCGCCCGCGCTCGAGCACCTGGCGCGCCTGGGCGTGACCGCCGTCGAGCTGCTGCCGGTGCACGCGTTCGTGGACGACGCGTTCCTGCTCCAGCGCGGGCTGCGCAACTACTGGGGCTACTCCACGCTCGCGTACCTCGCGCCGGAGCCGCGCTACGCGGCGCGCCGCGGCCCGGGCGAGCAGGTGAACGAGTTCCGCGGCATGGTGAAGGCGCTGCACCGCGCCGGCCTCGAGGTGATCCTCGACGTGGTCTACAACCACACCTGCGAGGGCAACCACCTCGGCCCGACGCTCTCGCTGAAGGGGCTCGACAACCGGACGTACTACCGGCTCGCGGGCGAGGCGCCGCGGTACTACGCCGACTACACCGGCACCGGCAACTCGCTCGACCTCACCCGGCCCCAGACGCTGGCGCTGGTGATGGACTCGCTCCGCTACTGGGTCACCGAGATGCACGTGGACGGCTTCCGCTTCGACCTGGCCGTCACGCTGGCGCGCGACCCGGAGACCTTCGACGAGGCCTCGCGGTTCCTGGCCGCGGTGCACCAGGACCCGGTGCTGCGGCAGGTGAAGCTCATCGCCGAGCCGTGGGACGTCGGGCCGGACGGCTACAAGGTCGGCGCGTTCCCGGTGATCTGGTCGGAGTGGAACGGGAAGTACCGCGACGTGGTGCGCCGCTTCTGGAAGGGCGACGGGGACCAGCAGCCGGAGATGGGCTACCGGCTCACCGGCTCGGCCGACCTCTACGAGCCCGCCGGCCGGAAGATCTACGCCAGCGTGAACTTCGTCACCGCGCACGACGGGTTCACGCTGCGCGACCTCGTCTCCTACGACCGCAAGCACAACGAGGCGAACGGCGAGGAGAACCGCGACGGGACCGACGAGAACTTCTCCTGGAACTGCGGCGTGGAGGGCGAGACCGACGACCCGGCGGTGCTGGCGCTGCGCGACCGCCAGCAGCGGAACCTCATGGCGACGCTGCTCGTCTCGCAGGGCATCCCGATGATCGCCGCCGGCGACGAGATGGGGAAGACGCAGCGCGGCAACAACAACGCGTACTGCCACGACGACGAGCTGGCCTGGGTGGACTGGGACCTCGACGAGCGGCGCCGCGCGCTGCTCGCGTTCACCCGGCGCATGATCCGCCTGCGCCTCTCGCAGCCGGTGCTGCAGCGGCGCGGCTTCTTCCGCGGCGCGCAGCTGTGGGACTCGTCGGTGAAGGACCTGGCCTGGTTCCGGCCGGACGGCACCGAGATGACCGAGGCGGACTGGGCCGAGCCGTTCGCGCGGTCCGTCGCGTTCCTGCTGGGCGGCGACGCCATCGCCAGCCCCGACGAGCACGGGGAGCGGATCGTGGGCGACACGCTCCTCGTGCTGCTCAACGCGCACCACGAGCCGGTCCGCTACGTGCTCCCGGCGGTCGAGTGGGGCCGGCGGTGGCTGGTGCTCGAGGACACCTGCGCCGAGCCGGACGGGCGGCACGGGCCGGTGGAGGCCCGGGGCGCGGTCCAGGTGGAGGCGCGCTCGCTCGTGATCCTGGCCCGGCCCGCCGAGGTGTGACGGCGGCCCACCGCGCGCGGCGCGGGCGTCCCGGGCCGAGGTCGCCTATGATCGCGCGCGCATGGACCCGACCAAGGCGAACATCCTGGTGGTGGACGACGAGCGGAACATCCGGCGCACGCTGCGGATGGTGCTCGAGGCCGAGGGCTACGCGGTGCTGGAGGCCGAGAGCGCCGAGCAGGGGCTGGAGGTGCTCCAGGCCGAGCCGGTGGACCTGGGCGTCTTCGACATCCGCCTCCCCGGCATGGACGGCCTGGCCCTGCTCTCCCGCGCCCGCGAGCTGTGGCGCGACCTGCCGGTCATCATGATCTCCGGCCACGCCGACACGAGCGACGTGGTGGACGCGGTGAAGCGCGGCGCCACCGACTTCTTCTCCAAGCCGGTGGACCGCGACCGCGTCCTCGTCTCGGTGCGCAACGCGCTCTCGCGCCGGGACCTCGAGGGCAAGGTGCAGGCGCTCTCCGCGCGCGAGCGCCGCTTCTCCGACGACATGCTGGGCGAGAGCCCGGCCATGCGGAAGCTGCGGGACGACATCGGCAAGGTGGCGCCCACCAGCGGCCGCGTGCTGGTCCTGGGCGAGTCCGGCACCGGCAAGGAGCTGGTGGCGGCCGAGGTCCACCGGCAGTCGAGGCGCGCCGACGGGCCGTTCGTGAAGGTGAACTGCGCGGCCATCCCGTCCGAGCTCATCGAGTCGGAGCTGTTCGGCCACGAGAAGGGCAGCTTCTCGGGCGCCGCGGCGCGCCGGCGCGGCCAGTTCGAGGTGGCGCACGGCGGGACGCTGTTCCTCGACGAGATCGGCGACATGGGGCTGTCCGCCCAGGCGAAGGTGCTCCGCGCGCTCCAGACCGGCGAGGTGGTCCGGGTCGGCAGCGAGAAGGCGTTCACGGTGGACGTCCGGATCATCGCCGCGACCAACAAGGACCTGGAGGAGGAGGTGCGGAACGGCACGTTCCGCGAGGACCTGTTCTTCCGCCTGAACGTCGTGCCGCTCACCGTGCCGCCGCTGCGCGACCGGCTCGAGGACGTGCCGGTGCTCGCGGAGCGCTTCTTCCAGCTCGCCACGCGCGAGAACGGCCTGCGCCCGAAGCCCGTGGAGCCCGACGTCTACGACCGGCTGAAGCAGCACCGCTGGCCGGGCAACGTCCGCGAGCTCCGCAACGTGTGCGAGCGGATGGTGATCATGAGCGGCGAGCGCATCACCTCCGCCGACGTGCCGGAGACGGTCGGCCCGCGCGCCGCGCCGCCCCCGCCGCCCGGCTCCGCGGACCTGTCGCGGTACGGCGAGGTGCCGCTGAAGGAGCTCCGGGACCTCGTCGAGCGCGACTACATCCTGGCGCGGCTCGAGGAGCACGACTGGAACATCACCCAGGCCGCGCAGGCGCTCGGCGTCGAGCGCACCAACCTGCACAAGAAGATCAAGCAGCACGGGCTCTCCCGCGCCGGCCGCGCGCCGCCGAGGGAGGAGGCCGACGAGGCGGGCGAGGGCGACGCGGAGGCCTGAGGACGGCCTACTGGATCCGGTCCGCCGGCTGCTCCGCCCGCTTCTCGGACAGGCAGCGCCGCAGCGCCGCTTCGTCGGTCCACCCGCAGGCGCCGTCCGCCTGGCGCTCGCAGCGGGCCGCGACGTAGCAGGCGAACTCCGGCTTCATGATGCACGGCGAGACGAGGTCCTCGGCGGCGCACAGCTCCCCGGCGCAGCCGGTCCGCCGGCACGCGCCGGCCGGCGCCGGGGCGTGCGCCCGCGCGGGCGGCGCCGAGGTGGCCGCGCCGGCCTCGCCGGGCCCGGCCCGGACCGGAGCCCCGGGCGCGCCCGCGTCGCCCCGCCCCGCCGCGGCCGGCGGCGCGGCGGACGGAGCGGCGGACGGCTGCGGCGCCGAGGCCGGTGAACCGTCGGTGCAGCAGGCGGCGAGGAGCGCCAGGGGGACGGCCGCGAGCACGAGGGTGCGCATCCGCGGAAGGTAGCGCGGCGCGGGCGCGCCCGGCCAGCGCGGCGTGCGCATCCGGCGGGGTGCGCCCCGGCGCGGCGCTATGATGGCCGGCCGATGCCCACCTCGCACGCCATCCCCGGCCTGCCACCCCTCGAGCCCCGCGCCCCGGAGTCCCAGGAGCGGCTCGCCCGCCTCGAGAAGAAGTTCCCCGGCCGGATCGCCGCGGTGCGCGAGGCGTGCGCCTACGCGCCGGATCCCGACCTGGCGCTCGCCGGCATCGAGCGGTACGTGGACGGCGCCGGCGCGCTGCCCGCCGAGCCGGACCTGCTGGAGGCGCTCGCGCTCCTCTGCGGCGGTTCGCGGCTGGTCTCCGCCCTGCTCGCGCGCGACCCGCGGCTGCTCCGCCGCGCCGCCCGCTCGCCGCACCTGCTCCGCCCGCGCACCGAGGCCGACCTGCGCCGCGTGCTCTCCCGGACCGCACGCCGCCTCGAGCCCGAGGACGTGGACGGCTTCCACCGCCTGCTCCGGCGGCTGCGCGCGCGCGAGGTGGTGCGCATCGCGCTCCGCGACCTCCGCCGGGCCCGGGTGAAGGAGATCACCGCCGAGCTGTCCGCGCTCGCCTGCGCCTGCGTGGACGCCGCCATCCGCTTCCACGACCGGCTCCTGCGCGCCCGCCACGGCGCCCCGGCCGGCCTGGCCGGGCGCGAGGCCGGCGCCGGGTTCTGCGCCATCGCCATGGGCAAGCTCGGCGCGCGCGAGCTCAACTTCTCCTCCGACATCGACCTCATCTACGTCTACGGCCAGGACGGCCAGACCGACGGGCCGAAGCCGCTCACGCACTTCGCCTACTACGCGAAGCTCGCCGAGCACGTCACCGAGGCCATCGCCAAGCCCACCGAGGACGGCTTCGTGTTCCGGGTGGACCTGAACCTCCGGCCGGACGGCCGGAGCGGGCCCATCGTGAACAGCATCCCGGCGGCCGAGTACTACTACCAGGCGTTCGGGCGGACCTGGGAGCGCAACGCGCTGGTGAAGGCGCGCCCCGGCGCCGGCGACCTCGCGGTGGGCGACGAGCTGGTCCGGCACCTCGAGCCGTTCGTGTGGCGGCGCAGCCTGGACCTCGACGTGGTGGCGGAGATCCAGGCGATGAAGGCGCGCATCGACGCCCGCGCCGGCGCCGAGGGCAAGGACGACCTGAAGCTGGGCCGCGGCGGGATCCGCGAGGTGGAGTTCTTCGTCTCGGCGCTGCAGCTCCTGCACGGCGGGCGCGACGAGGGCCGGCCGCTCCGCGAGCGCGCGGTGCTGCCGGCGCTGGAGCGGCTCCTGTTCGCCGGCGTGGTCCCGGCGAAGGACCGCGACGAGCTCGCCGACGCGTACCTGTTCCTGCGCCGCGCCGAGCACCGCGTCCAGATGGTGGACGGCGCGCAGACGCAGCGCCTGCCGCCGCCCGGCGAGCGGACCGGCCTGGCCCGCGCCATGGGGTACGCCTCCGAGCAGGCGTTCGAGGCGGTGCTCTCCGACCACCGCGAGCGCGTGGCCCGCCACTTCGCCGGCCTGCTCGGCACCGGCGCCGGCGCCGCCCCGCTCGATCCCGAGCTGGCGCTGCTGGCCGACGCCGACGTGCCCGCCGATCGCCGCGCCGCCATCGCGACCCGCCGCGGCCTCGCCGACCCGGACCGCGCCATCGCCGCCATCGACTCGATGGCGCGGCGGCGCACGCCGTTCTCGCCGCTCGGCGACCCCGCCGCGGCCGTGTCGCTCCTCGCCGACGCGCTCGGCACGCCGGATCCGGACCAGGCGCTCTCGCACCTGGCCGACTTCGCCGCCGCGCTCCGCAACCCCGACCCGTACTTCAAGATGCTGGCCGAGCACCGCCGCATCGCCCGGCTGCTGCTCTCGCTGTTCGGCACCTCCGACTTCCTCTCCAAGCGCTTCCTGCGCCACCCCGAGCTCATCGACCTGCTGCTCCGCGAGGACCAGGTGGTGCTGGAGAAGGCGCTCGACGAGCTCCGCGCCGAGGTGCGCGAGCGCCTCGCGGCGGTGGACCGCACGCTGCCGCTCGACGACCTGCTGGAGCACGAGCTGGGCGAGCTGCGCCGCTACAAGAACGAGGAGGTGCTGCGCGTCGCCATCCACGACATCGCCGGCACCGTGGACCTGCCCAGCGTCGCCGGCCAGCTCTCGGACCTGGCCGAGTCGTGCCTGGAGGCGTGCCTCACCCTGGCCGAGGACGAGGCGCGCGCCAAGGGCGTGCTGCCGCCCGGGCGGCTCTGCGTCATCGGCATGGGGAAGCTGGGCGGGCGCGAGCTCGGCTACCACTCCGACCTCGACCTCATCTTCCTCTACCCCGGCGGCGCCGAGCCCGGCTTCGAGCGCTACGCCCGGCTCGCGCAGCGCTTCATGTCGTTCCTGCAGATGCCGCTGCGCGAGGGGCGGCTCTACCAGATCGACACGCGCCTGCGCCCCTCCGGCAACCAGGGCGCGCTGGTGATCGGGGCCGAGGGCTTCGTGCGCTACCACACCGGCGAGGCGCTCCCGGGCGGCGTCGCGCGCGACGGCGCGGCCGGCGCGGTGCGCAGCCAGCTCTGGGAGCGCCAGGCCCTGCTCCGCGCCCGCTTCGTGGCCGGCGACCGCGCGCTGTTCGAGGACGTGAACGCGCGCGCCATCGTGCCGGCGGTGTACGGCCGGCGCGAGGACCCCGCCGCGCTCGCCGCCGAGATCCGGCGCATGCGGGAGCGGATGGAGTCGGAGCTGTCGCGCGAGGCGTCGCACGGGAAGAACCCGAAGACCGGGCGCGGCGGCCTGGTGGACGTGGAGTTCGCGGCGCAGTACCTCCAGCTCGCGCACGGCCACGACCACCCCTCCATCCGCACCCCCTCGACGCCGGTCGCGCTCCGCGCGCTGCGCGCCGCGGGCCTGCTGCGCGAGGCCGAGCACGAGGCGCTCGCGCGCGGGTACGAGTTCCTGCGCCACGTGGAGCTGCGCCTGCGCATCGTCCACGACTTCACCATCGACCACCTGCCCGCGAGCGGGCCGCCGCTGCACCAGCTCGCGCGGCGGCTCGGCTACTACGGCGCGGAGCCGGGCGCGCGCTTCCTGGCGGAGTACGCGCGCGTCACCGCGGCGGTGCGCCAGGCGTTCGAGGACGTCGTCCGCTAGCCCGCGCCCGCGCCCGGCGGCCGGGTGCGCCGAGGTGGGGTACGGGGGCGTCGGGGCCGCGGCGTAGAATGCGCGCGCCCCCGATGCGCCCCGTCCCGCCCGAAGACCCGCTCGACCTCCACCACGAGGCCATCCGCCCGTTCGAGGAGGCCGAGGCCGCGCTGGTCCGCTCGGTGGTGAGCACGCCCGCGTGGCTGTCCGAGCGCGACGAGGCGGCGCTGCGCTACGCGCTCAACCTGGCGCGGGTCGGCCGGGTGCGCGCGCAGGACGGCGGCGAGGTGGACGTCGCGCCGGCGCTCGCGCCGTTCCGCGAGGACGTCCGCCCGCTCGTCTCGGCCCTGCTCGCGCCGGGCGGGCCGGACCGCGCCGCGGCGACCGGGATGGTGCCGAACCTGTCGCTGCGCGCCCGCGCGTTCCGGGCGCGGGCCGTGGCGGCGGCGGAGGGGCGGCTCGCGCCGGGCGCGCTCGACCGCGAGGTCTGCGAGAAGGCGCTGGTGCTGGTGTGCGGCGGCGGCGGCGGCGTGGCCTGGTCGTACCTGGGCGCGTTCGCGCTGCTGGAGCAGTACGGCCTCGTGCCGCGGCTGCTCGCCGGCACGAGCATGGGCTCGGTGCTGCTCCTGTTCCGGGCGCGCCGCGCGCGCTGGAACCCGGACGACGTGGACGAGGCGCTGAGTGGGCTCTCCTTCCGCACGCTGTTCCGCTTCCTCCAGACCGGGAACCGCTACGGCCTGCCCGCGGCGCTGCGCCTGTACCTGCGCGCCGCCATCGGCGAGTTCCTGAAGGGCCCCGACGGCCACCCGCTCACGCTCGGCCAGCTGGCCGTGCCGCTGGTGGTGGCGGTCACCGGGATCCGCAACGGCGCCCTGCCCCGCGACCCGGGCTACTACGAGCACCTGCTCGACCTGGACGCCCGCGCGCCGCGCCCGAGCGCGCTCACCCGCATGTTCTCCGACGTGCTCCAGGCGGTGGGCGAGCTCATCGTGCAGCGCGACCGGTTCGCGCGCATCTACCTGGGCGCCGACGCCGAGACCCACGCGTTCGACGCCATCGACGCGGTGGGGTTCTCCTCCGCCCTCCCCGGCGTCATCCACTACGACGTGCTGCGCGACGACGAGCGCATGCACCGCCTGCTCGCCGCCCTGCTCGAGAAGCACGACGTGTTCCGGCTGGTGGACGGCGGGCTGGTGGACAACCTCCCGGCGCGGGCGGCCTGGTCCACGGTGCAGCGCGGCGCCATCGGCACGCGAAACGCGTTCGTGCTGGCGCTGGAGGGCTTCGCGCCGAAGCTCTCCCAGCCGCTCTGGTTCGGCCTGGAGCAGCTCGCGGCGCAGAACGTCACGCGCAACCGGCCGTTCGCGCACCACCACCGCTCCTTCCAGAAGGTGCTCTCGCCGGTCGAGATCGTGCCGTCGCAGGAGGAGCTGCGGCACGCCATCCACGCCGGCAAGGCCGAGCTGCACCCCGACATGCCGTTCGTCGCGCGCATGGTGCGGCCCTTCCCGCCGCTCGCCTGACCGCGCGCCCGCGCTCCACCCGCCGTGCGCCCCCGCGCACGGTGCGATTGAATCCCGCGGCCCGTTGGGGCATCTTCGTCGACCCACTCCCACCAACCTCGGAAGGGCCACGATGATCAAGGCGGACAGGATCTGGCTCGACGGAAAGCTCGTCGCCTTCGAGGACGCGAAGGTCCACGTCCTCACCCACGCGCTCCACTACGGCATCGGCGTGTTCGAGGGGATCCGCGCCTACGAGCAGGCCGGCGGGGGCTCGGCGTGTTCCGCCTGCGCGAGCACATCCAGCGCCTGTTCGACTCGGCGCGCATCATGCTCATGGAGCTCCCGTTCTCGCCCGCCGACGTCGAGCGCGCCTGCGTCGAGGTGCTGAAGGCGAACGGCCTGAAGGCCGGCTACATCCGCCCGCTCGCGTTCTTCGGCGCCGGCTCCATGGGCGTCGGCGCGCCGAACCCGGTGCAGGTGCTCGTCGCGGCCTGGCCCTGGGGCGCCTACCTCTCCGAGGAGGGCATGGCGAAGGGCATCCGCGCCAAGGTCTCGTCCATCGCCCGCCTCCACATCGGCGGCCAGATGGTGCGCGCCAAGGTGTCCGGCCAGTACGTGAACTCGTTCCTCGCCACCCGCGAGGCGGCGCTCGCCGGCTACGACGAGGCCATCCTGCTCGACGCCGACGGGTACGTGGCCGAGGGCTCGGGCGAGAACGTCTTCATCGTGAAGAACGGGGTGCTGCAGACGCCGCCGCTCTCCTCGCCGGTGCTGGACGGCATCACCCGCAACGCGGTCCTCCGCCTCGCGGCCGACCTGGGCATCCCGGTGAAGGAGGAGAAGTTCACCCGCGACACCGCCTACCTCGCCGACGAGCTGTTCCTCACCGGCACCGCCGCCGAGGTCACCCCGGTCCGCGAGCTCGACAACCGGCGCATCGGCAAGGGCGAGCCCGGGCCGGTGACGAAGCGCATCTCGGAGGCGTTCTTCAAGGCGGTCGGCGGCGCGGACCCGAAGCACCGCGAGTGGCTCACGCCCTACTAGGGACCTGCGCCGCTTCGCCGGGCCCCAACAGGGCTCCCGCCGGCGAGCCATCACACATCCTGCCGACAGGAGGGCCGTTTTCCGGGCGGTTGCCCCCGGAGGACGGCCCTCGCGCGCTCGGGGGACGGAACAAACCTCCCCCCCGGCCGGTTCCATCCGCCGAAGGGCAATTCCGTTGACCTTTCGCGAACGATTCGGCTAGATTCCCCGGACTTTCCGTGGGGCCCACCAAGGAAATCGCCTGAGATGCCGAAGGGTTCGACCGGCTCCGTGCGCTGACCGCCCCGGGCCGATCCCCCTCGCGCAGAGGAGCACCCAAGATGCGGACCCGATACGTCGACATCGACGATCGCATGGAGGATCTCGCTGACCGCCTCCGCGGCGATCCGGAGATCGTCCAGGACTTCCTCGCGCGGTACGAGCTGTCGTGGCTCTACCACGAGAACGCGCTCGAGGGCGTCGTGTACTCGAGCCAGGAGCTCGCCACCGCGCTCGCGAACGCGCCGCTCGCCGACGTGACGTTCGTGAGCGCGCTCCAGGAGATCCGCAACCACAAGGTGGCGCTCGACCTGGTGCGCGAGGAGGCGGCGGCCAAGAAGCCGAAGCTCAACCTCACCACGGTGAAGAAGCTGTACGAGACGCTCGGCCACGGGATCGAGGGCCGGAGCGTCGCCGAGTACCGCAAGGACATGCCGCTCCACCGCGCGTACTTCCACGACATCGCGCAGCCGGCGAAGATCCAGCCCGCCCTGCAGAAGCTGCTCGAGGCCACCGAGGGCGCCGACTTCCGCAACGCGCACCCGATCCAGCAGGCCTGCAAGCTGCACCACGGCTTCATGCAGGTGTTCCCGTTCACCGAGAACTCCGGCCGCGTGGCGCGCCTGCTCGCGAACCTCGTCCTGCTGCACGCCGGGTACGAGCTGCCGGTCATCGTCCACGCGACCGACCGCCAGCGGTACTACGAGTCGCTGCGCCTGCCCGACACCATCCTGCGCGACCTGACGATGGAGGCGCTCGACAACGCCCTGTCGCAGGCCGAGAAGTACTTCGCCGAGGCGCCGCGGGCCCGGAAGGCCGCCCGCTAGGCGACCGCTCGCGGCAGGGCGTATGCCCCGGTTGGGTGGCGCACATGGGCCTCCCCTGTGCGCCGGCGCCCGGCGAGCGGGGGGCTCCGGGCGCACGGTCGGCGTGCAACCTGCCGACAGCACTGGATTTTGGGGCTCCCCCCGCCCCCGGCCGTCCGAGCATGGCGGGGCGGGGGCCGGCTATTGTATAGCTACGCCCCCCTATGCTCCTGGGAGCACATGAAGGCATCGCCGGTGGGGTCTCGACCGCGTTCGCGCGCGCCGAGGCCGACGGCGCCGACTGCCTGCAGATCTTCACCCGCAACGCGCGGGGCTGGGCGGCGAAGCCGCTCGAGCCCGATGAGGTGAAGCGCTTCCAGGGCGAGGCCCGCCGCACCCGCAAGCCGGTCGCGGCCCACTCCTCCTACCTCATCAACAGCGCCGCCGCCGACCGCGACCTGCGGAAGAAGAGCTGGGACGCGCTCGCCGACGAGCTGGACCGGTGCGAGCGGCTCGGCATCGCCGGGCTCATCTTCCACCCCGGCAGCAACGAGGACGCGGCCGAGGGCCTCCGGCTGGTCGCGGAGGGGATGCAGCGCGCCCTCGAGAAGGTCCCCGGCAAGGCGAAGCTCCTCGTCGAGACCACCGCCGGCCAGGGGTCCAGCCTGGGGTGGCGGTTCGAGGAGATCGCGGCCATCCGCCAGGCGATCCCCGGCGCGGCCCGCCGCCGCACCGGCGTCTGCGTGGACACCTGCCACCTGTTCGCCGCGGGCTACGACCTCACCACCGAGGAGGGATACCACCGCACCTTCGACGAGCTCGACCGCGTGGTCGGCCTCTCGAACGTGCGCGCGTTCCACCTCAACGACTCGAAGAAGCCGCTCGGGTGCCGGGTGGACCGGCACGAGCACATCGGGCAGGGCGCCATGGGGCTGGGCCCCTTCCGCCACCTGGTGAACGACCCCCGCTTCGCGGAGATCCCGGGGTTCGTGGAGACCGAGTCGCGATTCAAGGAGAACATCGAGGTCCTCCGCGGCCTCGTACGCCGATGAAGGTCCACCTCCCCATGCGCCAGCCGCCCGACGAGCCGCAGAAACCGCGGACCCGCCCGGAGGTCCGCGCCGCCCGGATGACGCTCTACCCTCGCGGTGGCGAGTCGCCCCGCGCCAAGCTCGATCGCCTCATCCAGTACGCCCGCTCGCACGAGCGCGCGCTCATCCTCACGCACGACAACCCGGATCCCGACTCCATCGCCGCGGGCGTCGCGCTCGCCTACCTGCTCGAGAAGCTCGCCGGGGTGGAGGCCATCGTCGCCTACGGCGGCATCGTGGGGCGCGCCGAGAACCGCGCGCTCATCAAGGTCCTGAAGCTGCCGGTGGTCCCCATCGCCCGCGTGGTCTTCGACGACTACGACCTCATCTGCATGGTCGACACGCAGCCGGAGCAGGGGAACCACTCGCTCCCGGCCCGCCACTTCCCCGACGTGGTCATCGACCACCACCCCGAGCGGCCCGACTCGCACCTCGCGCCCATCGCCGACGTGGGCGGCCCCATCGGCGCCACCTCCACCGTGCTCGCGGAGTACTTCCGCGCGAGCGGCCTGAAGGTGCCCGCCGGCCTCGCCACCGCGCTGTTCTACGGGATCAAGGCGGACACCCGCGACCTGGGCCGGCAGACCACGCCCACCGACGTGGACGCGTACCTGTGGCTGTTCCCGATGACGGACAAGGACGCGCTGGGCGCCATCGAGCACCCGCTGCTGCCCGAGGACTACTTCCGCCTCTACCACACCGCCATCGAGCGGGCGCAGGTCTACGGCGAGGTGGTGATCTGCGATCTCGGCACCATCTACACGCCGGACATGGTCGCGGAGATCGCCGAGCGCTTCATGTACCTCGAGGACATGAAGTGGTCGCTCGCGTTCGCGCAGTACGAGGACGCCCTGTTCTTCTCGGTGCGCACCACCGACCGGCGCATGAACGCCGGGCGGCTCATCCGCGAGGTCATCGAGGCCCGCGGCGGCTCCGCGGGCGGCCACGGCACCATGGCCGGCGCGCGCCTGCCGGTGAAGGGCCTCGGCGCCGCGGCGAACCGCAAGCTGCGCGAGGAGGTCGTGAAGGACTTCCTCGACGCGTTCGGCGTGCGCGCGCGCAAGCCGAAGAAGCTCGTCTAGCCCTGCCCTGCCGGGCCGGCCGGAGCGCGCCGGTGATCTACCTCGACCACAACGCCATCACCCCCATGCGGCCCGAGGCCCGGGCCGCGGTGCGCGACGCGCTGGAGGTGTTCGGCAACCCCAGCTCGGTCCACGCGGCCGGGCGCGCCGCGCGCGACCTGCTCGACGGCGCCCGGGAGCGGGTGGCCCGCGCGGTGGGCGCGGCGCCCGCCGAGATCGTGTTCACCTCCGGCGCCACCGAGGCGGCCGCGCTCGCGATCCGGGGCGTGCTCGGGGCCGCGCCCGCCGGGCGCCGGCGGCTGGTGGTCACGGCGGTGGAGCACCCCTGCGTCCTCTCGCTCGCGCGCGCGCTCGAGCGGGCCGGCACGCCGCTCACGGTCGTCCCGGTGGACCGCCGCGGCCAGGTGGACCCGGAGGCGTTCCGGGCCGCGCTCGGGCCGGACGTGGCGCTCGCCTGCGCCATGCGCGCGAACAACGAGACCGGCGTGGTGCTGCCCGTGCCGGCGCTCGCCGCCGCGGCGCGCGACGCGGGCGCCCCGTTCTTCTGCGACGCGGTGCAGGCGGCCGGGAAGATCCCGCTCGACGTGCGCGCGCTCGGCGCGGACCTGGTGGCGCTCACCGGGCAGAAGTTCGGCGGGCCGCGCGGGGCCGGCGTGCTGTGGGTCGCGCCCGGGCTGCCGCTCGCGCCGGTGCTGGGCGGCGAGCAGGAGCGCGGCCGCCGCGCCGGCACCGAGAACCTGCCCGGCATCGCCGGCCTGGCCGCCGCGCTGGAGGCGGCCGTCGCCGCGGTGGCCGAGGAGGGCCCGCGCCTGGCGGCGCTCCGCGACCGGCTCGAGGCCGGGCTCCTCGCCGCGGTGCCGCGCGCGCGGGTGAACGGCGCCGGCGCCCCGCGCCTGCCCGGCACGCTCTCCATCACGCTCGAGGGCTGCGACGCCGAGGCGCTGCTCATGGCCATGGACCTCGAGGGCGTGTGCGCGAGCGCCGGCTCCGCGTGCCACTCCGGCTCGACCCGGCCCTCCGGCGTGCTGCTCGCGCTCGGCCTCTCCGACGCGGACGCGCGCGCGACGCTGCGCCTCTCGCTCGGCTGGACCACCACCGCCGACGACGTGGACGCGGCGCTCCGGATCGTGCCGCCGCTCGCCGCGCGGGTGCGCGGCGCCATCGCCGGCCCCGCGTAGCGGACGCTACGCCGCCCCGAACAGCCCCCGCACCACCGCCGCGATCGCGAGCGGCGTGCCCACCGCCGGGTCGTACAGGGCCGCGATCTCCGCCGCCGCCGCGGCCGCGCTGGCCGGCCGCCGCGCCGGGTCGCGGGAGAGGCAGCGGAGCACGAGCGCGTCGAGCGCCGGCGGGATCTCGCGCCGCAGCGACGACGGCGCGCGCGCCTCGCCCGCCAGCACGCGCCGGCCCACCTCGTTCACGTCGCGCCCCGGGAACGCGGGGCGGTCGGTGAGCAGCTCGAACAGCACCGCGCCCAGCGCGAACAGGTCGGACGCCGGCGTGGGGCGCTCGCCGCGCAGCTGCTCGGGCGAGAGGTACTGCACCTTGCCGAGCGCGCCCGGGCCCGGCGCGCCCGCCGCGCCGGGCGTGAGCGCCACGCCGAAGTCGCCCAGCTTGATCTCGCCGAGCCGGGAGACGAACACGTTCGACGGCGAGACGTCGCAGTGCACGATGCCGAGCGGCGCCCCGGCCGCGTCCACCCCGGCGTGCGCGTGCGCGAGCGCCTCCGCCAGCACCTGCGCCGCGTACGCGGCGAAGTCCACCGGGAGCAGGATCCCGCGCTCCGCGCAGCGGGCCAGGATCTCCTTCAGGTTCCGCCCGTCCACGTACTCCATCACGATGAACGGCGCGCCCGAGGCCACGCCCGTCTCGAGCACCTCGACGATGCCGGGGTGCCGCAGGCGCCGCGTGACGGCCGCCTCCTGCTCGAACAGGGCCACGAAGCCGGGGTCGCGGGCGAGGTCGGGCCGGAGCCGCTTCAGCGCCACGGTCTGGCCCGCGAGCGGGCCCTCGAGCGCGACCGCCCGGAAGACCTCGGCCATGCCGCCGCGGCCGATGAGCCCCTGGATGCGGAAGCGTTCGAGCGCGGTCGCCATCGGGCCGCTGTTCTACAGCACGCCGGCCGCGGCGGGGGCGCCCGCGCGCACGGGACCCGGGCCGGGAGGCGGGCCGCGGGACGTACGCACGGCATGTGAACGGGGTCGCCCCGTGGCGAATGCGCGCGCAGGCCGGCGGCCCGGCGGACGGGCCCGAGATCAGGCCTTTCTGCCGCCGGGCGGCGCCCCCGCCTGGCCCTCCACACGGCTTGACAGCCTCGCCCTCCGCGCCTAGGATCATCACGTAAAACACCGCGGAGTTACGCGGGGTTAGCTCTTTGACCGCGCGCTTGAGCTGTACCCCCTGCCGGGTTCGTGATTGGCCTCGAGTCGTTTGGGCCGACTTTGTCCAAAGCGGAGTGCCCGCCCACGTCCATGAGCAAGCTCCCTGAAGCGAGGGAGAAGCCTACGGGCGCTGGTGCACCGGGTGCCCCACCTGTAGAAATACAGGTTCAAACAACCGGGCCACACGGCCCACGCGGGGGGCTTTTTTTGTCCAGGCCGAGGGGAGAACCGGCGCGGTGAGCGATCCCGCCATCCCCTCCGACCGCAAGCGCGCGCTGCGCAGGTCGCTCGTCGGCGCGCGGGCCCGCATCGACCAGGACACGCGCGCCGAGGGATCCCGCCGCATCGTGGCCCGGCTCGAGGCGCTCGACCTCGTCGCGGGCGCCCGCACGCTCGCGCTGTACGCGCCGCTCGGCGGCGAGGTGGACGTGCTCGCGCTCGCGGAGCACGTGCGGCCCGGCGGCGGCTGCGCGGTGTTCCCGAAGGTCCGCGCCGGCGATCGCCGCCTCGCCTTCGCGCGCTGCACGCCGCTCGACCTGGTGCGCGGCCCGCTCGGCGCGCTCGAGCCCCCGGACGACGCGCCGCTCGTCGAGCCCGGCGAGGTGGACTGCGTGGTGCTGCCCGGGGTGGCGTTCTCGCTCGACGGGCTGCGGCTCGGGCGCGGGGGCGGCTACTACGACGCGACGCTGGCGGCCATGCCGCGCGCCGCGCGCGTGGGGGTCGCCTTCGAGGTGCAGGTGGTGGACGCGCTCCCGCGCGAGCCGCACGACGCGGTGCTCGACGCGCTCGTGACCGAGGCGCGGACGCTCCGGTTCGAGCGAGAAAGCGGTTGACTGGGCGCGCTCCGCGCGCGAGGGATCCCCGACCTTGAAAGTCCTCTTCCTCGGAGACGTGTTCGGCAAGCCCGGCCGCCAGGCGATCCAGCGGATCGTCCCCCGCCTCATCGTGCGCGAGGCGATCGACCTCGTGGTGGCGAACGCCGAGAACTCGGCCGGCGGCGTCGGGGTGACCCCGGACTCCGCCGACGAGCTGCTCGCGGCCGAGGTGAACCTGCTCACCAGCGGCAACCACATCTGGTCGAAGCGCGAGATCGTCCCCTACCTCGACGCGCCCGGCTCGCGGCTCCTGCGCCCCGCCAACTACCCGCCCGGCTCGCCCGGCCGCGGGCGTGGCATCGCCTCCACGCCGGACGGCCGGCGCCTCGGCGTGGTGAACGTCGAGGGCCGCGTGTTCATGAAGACGCTCGACGACCCGTTCCGCACGGCGCTCGCCGAGGTCGAGGCGCTCCGGGCCGAGGGCGTCACCTGCATCCTGGTGGACATGCACTGCGAGGCGACCAGCGAGAAGAACGCCATGGGCTGGTTCCTCGACGGCAAGGTCTCGGCGGTGCTCGGCACGCACACGCACGTGCAGACCGCCGACGCGCGCGTGCTCCCCGGCGGCACCGCCTTCGTCACCGACGTCGGCATGTGCGGGCCGTGGGACTCCGTCATCGGCGTGCGGAAGGAGCTGGTGCTGGAGCGCTTCCTCACGCAGCGCCCCGTCGGCTTCGAGCCGGCGCGCCGCGAGGTCTACCTGCAGGGCGCGATCGTGGACCTCGACGACGCGACCGGCAAGGCGCGGTCGATCGCGCGGGTGCAGGAGAAGCTCGAGGAGTGAGCTCCGGCCGGACGCGGCGGCGCGCCCGCTAGCCCACCTTCACGAGCGCGTAGTTCCGCTTCCCCTTCTGCAGGAGCGCGTAGCCGCCGGCGAGCAGCTCGCCGGGCGCCACCTTCGCGTCGCCGGACTCGAGCACCGCGCCGTTCAGCGAGAACCCGCGCTGCGCGACGCCGCGGCGGACCTCGCCCTTCGACGCGGCCAGGCCGACCTTCACGAGGAGGTCGGCGGCGGTGAGCGCGGCGAGCTCGTCGCCCGTCACCGTGGCGGACGGGATCTCCCCCGCCAGCACGTCGAGCACCTCCGCGCCGGCGGCGCGCAGGTCGGTGCCGCCGAACAGGATCCGGCTCGCCTCGATGACGCTGCGGGTGGTGTCCGGCCCGTGCACGCGGGAGGTGACGTCCTCGGCGAGCCGGCGCTGCGCCGGGCGCTTGCCCGGGTCGCGCGCCTGCTCGGCGAGCAGCGCGGCGATCTCGTCCAGCGAGAGGAACGTGAAGAACTTCAGCAGCCGCTCCACGTCGCGGTCGTCGGTGTTGAGCCAAAACTGGAAGAACTTGTAGGGCGAGGTCCGGGCCGGGTCGAGCCACACCGCGCCGCCCTCGGTCTTGCCGAACTTGGTGCCCGAGGCGGTGGTGAGCAGCGGGAAGGTGAGCCCGTGGACGCTCGCCGCGTCCTTGCGCGAGACCAGCTCGGCGCCGGCGGTGATGTTGCCCCACTGGTCGCTGCCGCCCATCTGCAGCTCGCACTGCTCGGCGTGGAACAGGTGCCAGAAGTCGTAGGCCTGGATGAGCTGGTACGAGAACTCGGTGAACGAGATGCCGCTCTCCATCCGGCCCTTCACCGAGTCCTTCGCCAGCATGTAGTTCACGGTGAAGTGCTTGCCGACGTCGCGGAGGAACTCCATCAGGCCGATGGAGCGGAGCCAGTCGGCGTTGTTGCGCACCCGCGCCGCGTTCTGGCCCTCGAACGACACGAAGCGCTCGAGCTGCGCGCGGATCGCGGCCACGTTCCGGTCGATCTCCTCCACCGAGAGCACCGGGCGCTCCGAGCGCTTGCCGCTCGGGTCCCCGACCATGCCCGTGCCGCCGCCCACCACGATGATGGGCGTGCCGCCGCAGCGCTGGAGCCACGCGAGCGACATGACCGCGAGCAGGTGACCCACGTGCAGCGAGTCGGCGGTGGGATCGAAGCCGACGTAGCCGGTGATGGGGCCCTGGGCGAGGCGGGCCTGGAGGCCGGGGGTCTGGTCGTGGACGAGGCTGCGCGGGACGAGGGCTTCGAGGAGGTTCTGCATGGCGCCGGGCAGACTAGCGGATCCCGGCCGAGATTTGGACGCCGAACCGCGCGCCGCTCACGCCCGCCTGGCCGGCTTCCTCGCCGCCGGCTTCCGCGCGGCGGGCTTCTTCGCAGGCTTCCTCGCGGCGGCGCTCTTCGCGGCGGCGGCCGGCTTCTTCCCCGATGCGGCCTTCGCCGCCACGGCCGGCCTCTCCGGCGCGGCCGGCTGCTCCGGCGCCGCGGCCGGCTCGACCGCCGCGGCGCGGCCGCGGAAGCCCGTGCCGAGCACGTAGACCTCGTAGCTCGACTCGCGCACCGCCTCCGGCCGGATCACGTGCAGCGCCCCGAAGCGCCCCTGCAGCTCGCGCTTCAGCGCCGGGAAGTCGCCGCCCATGAACACCTTCGCGACGAACGCGCCGCCCGGCACGAGCACCTGCTCCGCGACCGACAGCGCCATCCGCACCAGCTCGAGCGAGCGCGCCTCGTCGGTCACCTTGATGCCGATGGTCTTCGGCGCCATGTCGCTCGTGACCAGGCGGAAGCGGCCCTCGTGCAGCAGGCGAATCCTGTCGAGCGCGTCCGGCGCGAGCAGGTCCACGATCGCGGTCCGCACCCAGCGCTTGCCCAGGTTGCGGATGGGCTCGAGGTCCACGCCGACCGCGACGCCCTTCTCGCCCACCGCCTCGGCCAGGATCTGGAGGAACCCGCCCGGCGCCGCGCCCAGGTCGAGCACCGCGTCGCCCCGCCCGAGCAGGCGGTGCCGGTGGAGGATCTCCTCGATCTTGAAGGCCGAGCGGGCGCGGAGGCCCTGCTTCTTCGCCTTGCGGTAGTAGAAGTCCTTCGGGTCGTAGGGCTTGGCCATGTGTAAGCTGAGGTCCGTTTGCCGGGGGTTCCGGCGCCCGGTATCCTGCGGCTCGCGCAGGGCAGTCAAGCCGACAATGTCCAGGATCAAGATCCTTCTGCTCTGCGTCCCGGTGGCCCTGGCCGGCCTCGGCGTCGCCCTGCACGCGACCTGGCGGATGGCGGCGCTGGAGCGCGCGCTCCAGGCCGCCGACGCCGAGGCGCGCGACGCCGGGCGGGCGTTCGTCCAGACGCTCCAGGGCGAGCACGCCGAGCGGCAGCGGATCGCCCTCGACCGGCGGAGGACCCTCGCGCTCGACATGGCCGCCGCCCGGCGCGACCGGCTGCTCGGCCTGCTCGCCACCGGCGCCGCCGGGCTGCTCGGCGCTGCACTGTCGGTGATGGCCCGCATCTCCGCGGAGGTCGAGGAGGATCGCCGCCACGTGCGCGCCGCCGCCGGGGATCACGGACCGGACCGGTCCTGATCCCGGGACCAAGTCGACCGGAACGGTCCGATTTTTCCCTAAGAATTTCCGCTGCCTGGACTTGACTCGACCCCGCCCGGGATCGGATAAGCGTCCCCGTCCACCCGCCCGCCGGGCGCTTGTGAGAGGAAGAGAAAGACCATGGCCCTGAAGATTACCGAGGAGTGCATCAACTGCGGCGCGTGCGAGCCCGAGTGCCCGAACACCGCCATCAGCCAGGGTGACGACATCTACGTCATCGACGCGGCCAAGTGCACCGAGTGCCAGGGCCAGCACGACTCGCCGGCGTGCGCGGGCGTCTGCCCGGTCGACTGCTGCGTGAAGTAGCCGCGGCCGCCGCGGAAGGTCCCGCGGCACAGGCGTGTTGACGAGGAGCAGCGCCCCGTGGGCGCTGCTCTTTTCGTTCCCGCCCGCCAGGGACGCACGCCGAGGCGATTGGCCCTAGGCGGAATCCGCTCGCGGGCGGTAGCATCGAGCGTCTTCGAACACGCCAGCGGCGGAAGCCGAGGAGAGTCCCATGGCCACCTTCATCACCGAGGAATGCATCAACTGCGGCGCGTGCGAGCCGGAGTGCCCGAACAGCGCCATCAGCCAGGGCGACGACATCTACGTCATCAACCCCGACCTCTGCACCGAGTGCGTGGGGTTCCACGGCGAGGAGGCCTGCGCCGCGGTGTGCCCCGTGGACTGCTGCGTCCCGGATCCGAACCGGACCGAGACCGAGGAGCAGAACTACGCCAAGCTGGCGACGATCCACCCCGACAAGACGTTCCCGTCCCTCGGCGAGCTGACCGCCGAGCTGTCGCGGTTCCGCAAGTAGCCGCCGCCGGCGACGCCGGTCCCGCGCCCCGCGTGCCGCATGGTGCGCGGGGCGTCGTCGTCTCGCCGTGCCGAGCCCCGCCCGCCCCGCCCGCCCGAGGAGCCCGCCGCCATGTCACGAACCGTGAAGCTCGACCGCCGCACCGCCGCCGTGCTGCTCGTGGACGTGCAGGAGCGGCTCACCCCCGCCATGCCGCCCGAGGCGCTGGCGCGGGTGGTGAAGTACGCGACCGCGCTGGTGGAGGGGGCGAAGGTGCTCGGGGTGCCCGTGCTCGCGACCGAGCAGTATCCCAGGGGCCTCGGCGCGACCGTCCCCGAGCTCGCACGGCTGCTCCCCTCCCCCGCGCTCGCGAAGGTGCACTTCTCCTGCGGCGCCGACCCCGCCTTCGCCGCCGCGCTGGAGGCCACCGGCCGCCGGCAGATCGTGATCACCGGGATGGAGACGCACGTCTGCGTGTTCCAGACGGCCCGCGACCTCGTGCAGATGGGCTACGAGGTGCACGTCTGCGCCGACGCCGTGTCGAGCCGCACCGAGGAGCACCGCCGGGTCGGCCTCGAGCTGTGCCGCGAGGCCGGCGCGATCGTCACCACGGCGGAGACCGCGCTCTTCGACCTCCTCCACCAGGCCGGAACGCCCGAGTTCAAGCAGGTGTCCGCCCTGGTGAAGTGACCCGGACACCCCGCCCGCCACCGGGGGAGGCAGGGCCCGTCCGTCCCGCCGGATCCCGGTTGACCCAAGGGTTTCGCGGTGCTACCTAGACCGTCCCCGCAGTTCCCGGGGCGTAGCGCAGCCTGGTAGCGCACTTGCTTGGGGTGCAAGTGGTCGCTGGTTCAAATCCAGTCGCCCCGACCATCTGAAGGCCGCAGAGTCACTCGGGAAACCGGGGGTTCTGCGGCCTTCGCCTTTTCCGGATTCGGGTGCGCGCCCTACGGAAACCCTACCGACCGGTGGAAACGCCTCGGAGGGCGGGTTCGAGGCCGGTGTCCGGGTGGTGCTGCCCGAGAAGCTCCTCACCGTGCGCGAGGTGGCCGACCGGCTCGGCGTGTGCCGCGCCACCGTCTACGCGATGGTCGAGCGTAGCGAGCTTCCGGCGGTCCGCATCGGGTCGGCGGTACGGGTCCACCCCGCCGACCTCCAGGCGCTGGTCGCGCGCCGTCGAGGGTGAGAAGCCGTCATGGCACGGGTGGGCCGCATGGAGCGGCGCACCCGGCCACGTACCGGCGCTACTTCGACTTCTCGGGGTCCGCCGCGTCCATCAACTCCTGAAGGCTCCGGGCGGAGTGCGCCTTCTCCGCCACCTTCATCTCCCGGAGGCGCCGGGCCGGGTCCGAAGCGGACATGATGTTGTTAACGCTTCGGGCGGAGTGCGCCCTCTCCAGCATCTCCATCTTCAGAAGGCGCCGGGCCGGGTTCACCCTGTCCATCGTCTCCTGGAGGCGCCGGGCCGGGTTCACCCTGTCCATCGTCTCCTGGAGGCGCCGGGCCGGGTTCGCCTTGTCCATCATCTCCTGGAGGCGCCGGGCCGGGTTCGCCTTGTCCATCATCTCCTGGAGGTGCCGGACCGGGTTCGCCCTGTCCATCATCTCCTGGAGGTGCCGGGTCGGGTTCGCCCTATCCATCATCTCCTGGAGGTGCCGGACCGGGTTCGCCCTGTCCATCATCTCCTGGAGGTGCCGGGTCGGGTTCGCCCTATCCATCATCTCCTGGAGGCGCTGGGTGGGGTTCGCCCTGTCCATCATCTCCTGGAGGTGCCGGACCGGGTTCGCCCTGTCCATCATCTCCTGGAGGCGCTGGGCGGGGTTCGCCTTGTCCATCATCTCCCGGAACTGGTGGTTCATCTGCTGCGCCGCCTCGGCGGGGCCGACGCTCGGGGCAGCCTTCGCGCAGCGCGGGCACAGGGCGGCGTTGCGGGTCAGCGTGAAGAACTGGAGCGCGCAGGCGCAGGTCTGGCGGTGAACGACCCCGCCGCCGCCAAGCGAGTTCACGTACTCCTTCTCGTCCCGGGGGCCGAGGTTGAGCCGGCTGAGGTGCTGAAATGCTTCCTGGTGTTTGATGTTGGTCAGCGCGGAGAGCTTCCGCGCGCGCGACGTGCGAGACATCTGACCGAACCTTCTCCGGCGTTGAGCCTGGACCTCAACCGGCCGGGGTGGTCGGGTGAGATGCTCACTACATCCAGCCGCCTCGCGGGAACCCGCTTCTCCGCTCCGCCGGTCCAGGCGGTTCGGAGCACATCGATGGGTCGGCAGCAGACCCACCGACATTCTACGTCGCGGTCTGACGGCCGCAACCCGCAGGGCGAGTTCTGACGGGCCTCGTGCCGAGGACCGTCGGGTCCGCATCCGCGCCGCCCTTCAACTCCGGCGAGTTCGCGGGGTCCGGACAAGGGTGCCGGAGCAAAGTGCAGCCGAATCAGCGACTCGGACTGCGGTGCCCGAGCAGAGCACTGGCTGAATCAGTGGCTTGGCGCCGTGAGCGCGGCGCCGAGCAGCGCCGCATATCGCCCGTGGGCTCAGTCCGGCGGGGGCAGCCCGGCTGCCTGAAGCCGACACATCACCCATTGTGCCTCGCCCACGAATGGGAAGGTGACGAGTTCGACCCGGCGGGTGCGAATCGACTCGGAGAGCGGCAGCGCGGACAGCGCCTGGTATGCCTTCCGGCGCTGGCACGCCGTCTTGCGCCTGCTCGCCGCACGGATCGGAGCGGTGATCAGCCTGGTGTTTGTCCTTCCCAGCATCGCCGCGCTGCTCTCCGTGAGTACTTCGGTCGTCATCCGGAGGCGCCTGGAGGCGCGGCCCCCGCACGAACCAGCGAACGGCCTTGAGGACGGGCCCATGCGGCGAACAGGTGGCCACGCGCGACGTTCGGTCTCGACTGAGCCGACATCGCTGGGACCTCGGCACCATTCGGCGCTCCCCGCCGTCACCCCACGGCCGCGATCGCGTCGATCTCGACCCTGACGTCCGGGTGGTAGAGCTCGGCGACGCCGAGCAGCGCGCTCGCCGGCGGCCGCGCGGGGGCGACGTGGCGGTCGCGCACCGCACGGATGACCGGCAGCTCGTGGCTGGAGAGATCGCGCACGTAGATGGTGATGCGCGCGACGCAGGAGAAGTCACCGCCCGCCGCGTGCAGCGTCCGCTCGAGGTTCCGGAAGGTCTGCTCGAGCTGATCCTCCAGCGATGGACCCGCCATCTCGCCATCGGGACGCAGGGGGACGTGTCCCGAGAGGAAGAGCAGCCGCCCGCCCTCGACAAGCGTCGCCTGGGAGACGCCGGGGATCCCGGCGCCGACGGCGTCGATCGCGGTGAGCTTCGCCGTCCGCACCGGCGCATCACTTCCGTGGTTCGGCCCCGGCCTCCGGACACGGTCACCCCGCCGCATCGTGCACCTTCATGAACGCGTCGATGGTCCTGTAGTAGCCGGGCAGCATGTCGTGGAGACGCCGCCGGCCCTTCGCGGTCAGGAGGACGTGGCGACTCCGCGCGTCGGCCTCGTCCTCGCGAAACCGGACCAGCCCCGCTGCCGAGAGCGACTGGAGCGTCCGGGTCATCACCGGGCGCGCGACGTCGATGCGCTCGGCCACCTGGCTGATGCGCAGCCCGTCCCGGTCCTCCTCGCGATCGAGCACGACGAGGACCAGGAAGCGCGCCTGCGACAGTCGGTGGGTGGCGAAGTAGGCCTCGAGCTCCCGCAACAGCAGGCTGGCCGTCCGCAGCATGCGCAGGGCGCGGTCGATGGTGTCGACCTGCATGGCTGGGAAGCTCGCGTGGTAGCGCTCGAGGACCTGGCGTGTGGGGAGTTCCTTGAGGAAGAACATGGCGGCGCTCACACGGCGCGGAGCTCGGCGCTCGTCACGTGGTCGCCGAAGTGATGCACCACGTGCTGGAGCACGTGCTCATGCTGGGAGCGCTCGAACGCGGCGCACGCGTCGCTCACGACGTAGGCCTCGTAGCCGAGGTCGTGCGCCTCCCGCAGGGACGACTCGACGCACACGTGCGTCGCGAAGCCGCAGAGCAGCAACGTCCTCACGTCGTTGTTGCGCAGGAACGGGTCGAGGGTGGAGTTCTTGAGCACGCTCGCTCCGGATCGTCCCTGCACGACGAACTCGCCCTCCCGCGGGACGAAGGGCTCGACGAACCGGGAGCCCTCATCGCCCCAGGTTCCGGCGTGCGGGATCGCGCCTCCGAGACCGAGCTTGCCCCGGCCGCCCGCGAACAGGAGGTAGCCGGGGTCGCGAGCGAACGAGAGCCCTGCGTGCGCGATGATCCAGCGGCGCTCGCGGGCGTGCGCGAGCAGCTCCCCGGCGGCCGCGACGGCCGAGCGGAAGGCCTCCTTGTCGCGGATCAGCCGCTGCTGAAGCTTCCCGGTCGGCGCCACCCACTCGTGCTGGAACTCGATGAGGACGAGGGCGGCGCGCCCGATGTCGATCTGCTTCACGATGACCTCCTGGACCGCTGGGGTGACGATCGGGTCCTGTGTCCCGATCGCGCCTGTTGGTTACCATGGTAATTATCTTCCCAGCAACCCCCAACCTCTTCGCGCCGCAACGCATCGGGAGTCGCGCGGGTGCCGGGGGACTCGGTGCCGGAGCAAAGCACCGGGACTCGGCGGACTCGGGACTCGGTGCCGGAGCAAAGCGCGCCACGAATCAGTAGGTTGAAGCCCGTGGGCGTAGGACGTGCGTTTGCTAAGGCCCCACCGATGGCGTGACGAAGTGCGCCTGACCGGAGCACCAACCTCCGATCATCACGTCACTCGGTCACGAGAGAAAGCACGGCCGCCTTCTTCCGACCGTGGGACGCGAACCATGGAATGCTCACTCTCCGCCCCAGGTCGCCCGGAGCCGGTGGATTTCGGCGCGTCTATGTGCAGACGAATGCCCGTCAGTCCGGCGGCGACAGCCCGGCCTCGTCGAGGCGATGCATCACCCAGTGGGCGTCGCCGACAAACGGATACTCGACCAGGTCGATCCGCCTCGTGCGCAGCGACTCCGAGAGCGGCAGCGCGAACAGCGCCTGGTACGCCTTCCGGCGCTGGGGCCCGTTGTTGCCTAGCGCCAGGTACTCCGGCGCGTCGTCGATGAGCGGATCCGGCTCACCGAACGCATAGTGACGGTAGCTCGACCACTTCCAGTCCTTCGGACTTTTCACCAGACCTGCGCGGACCGGGTTGAGGTCGCCGTACCGCATCACCGTCAGCTGATGGGCGCCCTCCGCCTGAATGCGAGGCGAACGCATGCGCTCCATCACCACCTGGCCACGCCGATCGCGTCGCTTGTTGTACCAGCGCGCGAACTGCCCGTTCACCACCTGCCAGAAACGGCTGAACTGCTCCTGGTCGCGCCTCGTCGTGCACGTGACGTGCGGGTGCGTGCCCATCAGGCAGTACGAGTTGATCTCGACCCCGTACCTGTCCTTGTACCGACCGAGCAGCTCGAGGAACTTATCCCTCGCGCCGGTCACCTCGAGAACGTGCTCGAAGTCGTGCGCCCGCCAGGTGCAGTGATTGCTCGAGTCGCGCTCCACCAGCGCGAAGCGCGGGATGCGGGCCATGCCCGGGCGCTACGCAAATGGGATACCAGCGATCTGACGTGACGTTCCACGGGGCCTCTAGCTACGAGGCGTCCGTAGAACGGACCTTCGTCCGCGGCGCGGCCGAGGTGCCAACGGTCGGTGGCTGACTCCGGCACCAGTGCCCACCGAGCAGTGCCCACCGAGAGTGCCCACCGAGTGCCCACCGAGGGATGGGGTGAAGGGGTGCGGCGCCGGCGGGGGCCGCACGTTCCGTGATATGCTCCACCTGTGGTGCTGATCCGGCGCTCCACGTGGCGGTCGCGCGTCCTCGCCCTCCTCGGCGCCTGGGCGATCGGACTCGTCGCGGCGCTGATCTACTTCTTCCCTGACCTGCCGCGAACCTGGCGTGGGTGGATCGCGTTCGCGATCCTGGCACCTCCGGCGGTCCTGCTGCTCGAGCGCATGGGTGAGCGGCTCCCGGAGCTCGGCAAGCGCATCTCGCCCGCGCGTTTCTCCGTCCTCCGCATCGCCATCGGCGTGGTCGCGCTGGTTCTGCTGTTCGCGCCGGTGGTGTGGTGGAGGCTTCGGGTGACCGGCGGGTAGACGACGCCGGCGACCCGACCTGACGGTCATGGGGACCTCTCGCGACGAGGCGTCCGTCGGACGGACCGTCGTCCGCGGCGCGTCCGATGTGCCGACGGTTGCCGGCTGACTCCGGCACCAGTTCCCCCAGTTCCCCCGGCGCCAGTTCCCCCGGCGCATCAGCTCCGGAACGGCGACCGCCGTGATCGCGCCCGCGACATGGGCGAGCGGGACCGTGACGACGCCCGGCGGCGCGCCGACGAGGAGCATCCGCCCCGTCGAGAGCTCCCACGCCAGCTTCGCGACGCACGCCACGAGCGCGATGCCCGAGAGCGTCGCCATCGTGCCGGGCTCGCGCAGCCCTGCGAGCGCGAGCGCGACGATCGCGGCGTAGGCCATCCCCGACAGCCCGGCGTAGCGCTCGAGCGAGGGCTGGAGCCAGAGCACGGCGAGGCCGACGGCGAGCGCCGACGCGAGCGCCAGGGTCGCGAAGCTGGTGCGGCCGCGGCGCTCCAGCATCGCGCCGGCGATCCCGAACGCGAGGGCGTCGGCGGCGAGGTGCGACGCCGAGAAGTGCACGACGCTGCCCGTGAGCACGCGCCACCACTCGCCGCTCGCGACGCGCGCGCGGTCGAGGATCAGCAGCTCGCCCAGCGACGGCACGAGGTACGCCCCGAGGGCGAGGGCGAGCACCGCGGCGGTGACCCAGGGGAAGCGCCGCATCACCGCGCCCCCGAGCGCCTCCGCCGCAGCGAGCCGACCAGGGCGCCGCCGGCGAGCGCCGCGAGGATGGCGAGCGTCGCCGCATCGACGGCGCCGCCGCCGCTGGCCGCGGCGCGCTTCTCGTACTCCGCGGTGCGCACGACCTTGACCTCGTCGGGCTGCGCCTTCAGGCGCTCCTGGAAGGCGGTGAGCTGTGCGTCGAGCGCCGTGATCAGCTCCGCCGTCGCGAGCTTGAAGCCGTGCTGCCGGTCCTGGCGCAGCTCCTCCGATTCGTTCACCGGCGTGGACCGGCCCTTCACCACGCTCGTCCCGGGCGCGCGGAAGAGGAGCTTGCGACTCGGGATGTCGAGCACGACCGCGTCCATCAGCGTGCGCGTGTCGTGCTTCTCCCCCTGCACGACGTACGCGCCGACGAGCGTCCAGTAGGTGAGCGTCGCCATCCCCTGGTCCTTGAACTGCACCTGGTCGAAGGCGATGAGGACGATCTCGTCCACGCCGAACATGTTCCGGATCTGGTCCAGGTTCGCGAACCCGCCCCCGGGCGTCAGGTACGCCGTCGGGATGATCTCGACCGACTTGACGTACGGCCGCTCGCGAAAGTGCGCGGCGATCGTCTCCATGAGGCGGACCCGCTCGGTCTCGGGGGCGGCGGCGTCGCGGTCGCCGACGTACGCCGCCTGCGTCACCTCGCTCGCCGCGGGCGGGACGAAGGCGATCCCGACCCTGAGCGGAAGCGTGAGCTTCGGGACGGACGGCTGGGCCGCCTCGGGCTGTCCGGCCGGATACAGGTAGTTGACGACGCTCGTCGCCCGCCGCGCCGTCGTCTGCGCGCAGGCGCCGAGCAGCGTCACGAGGAGCAGTGGAGCGAGGGTGAACCCGCGGGACCTTCCACGGTACGTGGGGGCTGACATGGGAGCGCGTCCTCCGGTTGGACGAATCGCGAACCGAGCGACCTGCCGACTCCGACGCCATGGTAGGCCGATCGTCGCGCCCAGTCCCGGGCTGGCGCTACCGCCCCCCCTCCTCGGAGCGAGCGACATCGAGCCTCACCTTCGCCGCCTGCGGCGCCGCGTGCGCCGCCTTCGCGGCCCCCATCGCCTGCTGCATGGCGGCCTTCACCGGGATGATGACCGAGTACGACTTGAACAGCAGGCCGGTGAGGTAGGCGGCGAGCTGGACCACGAAGAACGCGCTGATCGCGAGGTCCACGGGCAGGAACCCGGTCGAGACGAGGACGGGGCGGCACAGCGCCACGAGCAGGAACGTGACCCAGTGGCTCGTGCAGTAGAAGCAGGCGGTGAGGTGGCCGAGCCACTCGCTCCGCGCGGAGAGGAACCTCCGCAGCGGCTCGAAGATCTCCGTTCCGGTGATGGTGAAGGACGTCCCGCTCACGACCATGGCGAGGACGGCGCAGGTCCACAGGGCTTCGACGGGCAGCGGCATGGGTTCTCCTCCTCGGTTCCGGCGCGGGCCGGCGGGACCCGCGCGGTGGGCCGGAGTCATGCGGCGGCGGCGGCCCTCCGCGCATTGCGATTCGGGTTGCCGGATTGATACCGGATCGGTATCACCGCCGGATGGACCTCCGCGAGCTGCGCGCGTTCCTGGTGGTGGCCTCCGAGCTGAGCTTCCGCCGCGCGGCGGAGCGGCTGCACATGAGCCAGCCGCCGCTGAGCCGGCTCATCGCCGGGCTCGAGCGCGACCTCCGCGTCCGCCTGCTGGAGCGCAGCACCCGGGCCGTCTCGCTCACGCCGGCGGGCGCGCTCCTCTTCCGCGAGGGTCCGGCGGTCGTCGAGCGCGTGGAGGCGCTCGAGGCCCGGGTGCGCGAGCGCGGGGAGCGCTCCGGGCGGCCGCTCCGGCTCGGGCTCTCCACCGCGGGCTTCGCGACCTGGGTCCCGGAGCGGATCGCGCGCCTCGAGGGCGCCGCGAGCGGACCGGGCGTCGAGCTCACCTCGGGCGTCCCGGAGCGGCTGCTCCGCGACCTGCACCTCGGGCGGCTCGACGCGGTCTGCGTCGAGACGGCCGAGGGCGACGCGCCGGGGCTCGAGCGGTGGGTGGTCGCCGAGGACGCGATCGGCGTGCTGCTGCCGGCCACGCACCGGCTGGCGCGGCGCCGGGCGCTCCGCCTGCGCGACCTCGAGGGCGAGACCTTCGTGGTCCACCCGCGCCACGAGCACGCCCACCTGTACGAGAGCCAGCAACGGGCGCTCCGCGCGGCGGGCATCCGCTACCGGATCCTCACCAAGCGGCCGGACGAGAGCTGCCCGATCCTGGTCGCGCGCGGCAAGGGCATCCTGCTCGCGGCGCGGTCCTTCGCCCGAAAGCGGCCGTCGAACACGCGCTTCGTCCCGCTGCGCGAGCCCGCGCTCACGCACCGCGTGGCGCTGGTGTGGCAGGCGGAGCGCGCGAGCCCGGAGCTCACCGCGCTCCTGGGGCGGCTCCGGCAGGACGGGCCGGGCCGGGGCGTCCTCCACGGCGCAGCTGGGTCGCCCCCGTCCGCCATGACGCGCGGGTGACATCCCGCCCGCAGGCTCTCGCGATGAACGCGCCCGCCCACCGGTCCCGCTTCCCCCGCGACGACGGCTTCCACGCGGACCTGAGGCGCGGCGCCGCCGCGTACTTCGCGCGCACCGGCGTGGCCGCGCAGGGCGGGCTCGCCATGCACCTGAAGACGGTCGCGATCTTCGCCTGGTTCGCCGCGTCCTACGCGCTGCTCCTCGCCTTCGGAGACGCGTCGCCGTGGCTCGCGGCGGGGCTCACCGTCTCGATCGCGCTCGCGACCGCGGGCATCGGCTTCTCGGTGATGCACGACGCGAACCACGGGGCCTACTCGCGGTCGCCGCGGGTGAACCGCGTCGTCGGGCTCGCGCTCGACTTCATCGGCGCGAGCTCCTACGTCTGGCGCTTCAAGCACAACGTGCAGCACCACTCCTTCGCCAACGTCGCCGGCCTGGACGCGGACGTGGACGCCGAGCCGTTCCTCCGGCTCTCGCCCGCGCAGCGCCGCCGCGCGCTCCACCGCTTCCAGGGCTGGTACGCCTGGCCGCTGTACGGCGCGCTCTCGCTCAAGTGGTGGCTGGTGGACGACGTCGTGGACCTCGTCCGCGGGTCCATCGCCGGCACCCGGTTCCCGAGGCCCCGCGGCCGCGACCTCGCCGCGGTGGTCGCGGGCAAGGCCACGTTCCTCGCCTGGGCGGTCGTGGTCCCGGTCGCCGTCCACCGCAGCGCCTGGCCCGTGGCGTTCTTCGTCTTCGGCTCGCTCGTGCTCGGCGTCGTCATGGCCGCCGTGTTCCAGCTCGCGCACGCGGTGCCCGAGGCGCAGTTCCCGGGCGCGCCCGGCGCGGACGGTCTCATGTCCACCGGCTGGGCGGAGCACCAGGTCCGGACGACGGTGGACTTCGCCCGCACGAGCCGCGTGCTCGCGTGGTACCTGGGCGGCCTGAACTTCCAGGTCGAGCACCACCTGTTCCCCGGCGTCTGCCACGTGCACTACCCGGCGCTCGCCGGGATCGTGGAGGAGACGTGCCGCGCGCACGGGCTGCCCTACCGCGCGCAGCCGTCGCTCTGGGCCGCCGTGGCCGCGCACCACCGCCACCTGCGGACCCTCGGCGCGCCGCAGCCCGTGGAGGCCTGACCTCCGCCCGCGGTCCGCGGCCGCCGCTGCCGGGCGCTCACCCCGCGCGCGCCGCCCGCCGCCCCGCGAGCACCGCGTAGAGCGTGGGGAGCACGAGCAGCGTGAGCAGCGTGGACGTCACCAGCCCGCCCATCACCACCACCGCGAGCGGCTTCTGGATGTCCGCCCCGGACCCGGTGGCGTACAGCATGGGCAGGTGCCCGATGAAGCTCGTCAGCGCGGTCATGAGCAGCGGCCGGAACCGCAGGTTGCACCCCTGCTCGACGGTCTCGGCGACCGAGAGGCCGCGCTCGCGGAGCTGCTTGAAGAACGCCACCAGCACCACGCCGTTCTGCACGGCGATCCCGAGCAGGACGATGAACGCGACGGCCGCCGAGACCGAGAGCGGCATCCGGAACAGGACCACCGCGACGACGCCGCCGACGAGCGCGAACGGCAGGTTGAGCAGCACCAGCGCGGCGTGGGCGATGGACCCGAGCGCGAGGTAGAGGAGCAGGAACACCAGCCCGAGCGCGACGGGCACGACGATCGCGAGCCGCCGCATGGCCCGCTCCTGGTTCTCGAACTGGCCGCCGAGGCGCAGGTAGTAGCCGGGCGGCAGCTCCTGCTCGATGCCCTGGATGCGCGCGCGCACGTCGTCCACGAAGCCTCCGAGATCGCGCCCGCGGACGTTGGCCTCGACCACCACCCGGCGCATGCCGTTCTCGCGGCTGACCTGCGCCGGCGCCTCCACGAGCCTCACCTTCGCGAGCTGCGCGAGCGGCACGCGCGCGCCGTCCGGGCCGGGCACGAGGAGGCGGCCGATCCGGTCGATGTCGTCGCGGCTGTCCTCGGGGAACCGCACCGTGATGGCGAACCGCCGCTGCCCCTCGATGAGCGTGGACGCGACGCGGCCGCCGATCGCCGTCTCGATGGTGTCGTTCACGTCGCCGACGCGGATGCCGTACCGGGCCGCCGCCTCGCGGTCGATGTCCAGGTCGTACTGCGGCATGCCCGAGACCTGCTCGACCTTCACGTCGCCCGCGCCGGGCACCCCGCCCACCGCGGCGCCGATGCGGTCGGCGAAGCCCTTCAGGACCTCCAGGTCCGGGCCGAACACCTTGACCGCGAGGTCGCTCTTCACCCCGGCGATGAGCTCGTTCACCCGCAGCGCGATCGGCTGCGAGAACGAGAAGCGCAACCCGGGGACGTCGGACAGCTCCCTCCGGAGCGCCTCGACGAGCTCCGCCTTGTCTCGGCCGGTGCCCCACGCCTTCCGCGGCTTCAGCATCACGAACACGTCCGTCTGCTCGGGGCCCATCGGGTCCTCCGAGATTTCCGCGCGGCCGGTCTTCGAGACGACCGTCTCGACCTCCGGGAACTCCCCGAGCCGCTGCTCCAGGTAGCTCGCCACGTTCACCGACCCGGCGAGCGACGCGTTCGGCAGGCGGACCACGTTGATCGCGATCGACCCCTCGTCGAGCGGCGGCATGAACTCCGTCCCGACGAGCGGGACGAGCGCGGCCGAGAGGACGAGCACGGCGCCGCTCACGGCGAGCGTGCGCCTCGGCCGGGCGACGGCGCGGCGGAGCAGGCGCAGGTAGCCCTCGTGGAAGCGGCGGACCAGCCTGAGCTCGCGCTCCGGCTCCTGCTTCAGGATGGTCGCGGAGAGCACCGGGATCACCGTCAGCGCGACGGCGAGCGACACGAGCAGGGCGATGAGCAGCGTGGTCGCGAGGGGGGCGAACATCTTCCCCTCCACGCCCTGCAGCGCGTACAGGGGGACGAGGATGACGGCGATGACGAGCACCGAGAACGCGACCGGCCGGGCCACCTCCCGGACCGCCATCGCGACCACCTCCTGCCGGCCGCGCTCCCGGTCCTCGGCGAGGTGGCGCCTCACGTTCTCGACCACCACGATCGACGCGTCCACGACCATGCCGACCGAGAACGCCAGGCCGCCCATCGACATGAGGTTGGAGGTGAGGCCGGCCCAGCCCATCACGATGAAGGCGACCAGGAAGGTGAACGGCAGGGAGAACAGGACGACCAGCGCCGTCCGCAGCTCCGCCACGAACAGGAAGAGGACCAGGATCACGAAGATCCCGCCCTGCAGGAGCGCGTCCACGACCGTCTCGATGCACGCCTCGATGAGCGAGGTCCGGTCGTAGAACACGCGGATCCGGGCGCCCTCCGGGAGCGTGCCGCGGGCCGCCTCGATGGCGTCCTTCACCCCGGCCACGACGTCCCTGGCGTTCGCGCCCTTCAGCATGATCACCATGCCCGCGACCGCCTCGCCCTTGCCGTCGCGGGTCACGGCGCCCTGCCGCGGCTCGGCGCCGATGACCACGTCCGCCACGTCGCGCAGGTAGACGGGCGACCCGTCGAACGCGCCGAGCACGATGCGCTCGATGTCGGGGAGATCGCGCACCAGGCCGACGCCGCGCAGGTAGGTCTGCTCCCAGCCGGCGACGACCACGCCGCCGCCGGCGTTCCCGTTCGAGCGCTCGATGGCCTCCGAGACGTCGCGGACGCCGAGCCGGTACTTCACCAGCCGGTCCGGGTGGACGACGACCTGGTACTGCTTCACCTCGCCGCCGAAGCTGTTCACCTCGTTGACGCCGGGGATGGGCCGGAGCTGCGGCGCCAGGATCCAGTCCTGGATCGTCCGCAGCTCCATCGGCGAGAGCCCGTCCCCCTCCAGCGTGTACTGGAAGATCTCGCCCAGCCCGGTGGAGATGGGCCCGAGCTCCGGCTCGACGCCGGGCGGCAGCGCCTCGCGGGCGCCGGCGAGCCGCTCGAACACGAGCTGCCGCGTCCAGTAGGTCTCGGCGCCGTCCTCGAAGACCACCACCACCTGCGACAGCTCGGCCTTGGAGAGCGACCGCACCTGCGTGACGCGGGGGAGCCCGCGCATCGCCTGCTCGATGGGGAAGCTGACCCGCTGCTCGACGTCCACGGCGGCGAGCCCGGGCGCCTTCGTCAGGATCATGACCTGCGTGTTCGTCACGTCGGGGAACGCGTCGATGGGCAGGCGCGTCCAGGCGATCCACCCCGCCACCGAGAGCGCCGCGGTGACGCCCAGGACGAGGAGGCGGTTCTTGAGGAGCCACTCGAGGATGCGCATCGCTCGGACCCCTAGTCCGCGCAGCCCGCGCCCATCTTCGAGCGCAGGACGTCCGACTTCAGGAGGAACGCGCCGTCGGCGGCCAGGGTCTCGCCGCCGTGCAGGCCGTCCTTCACCTCGACCCAGTCCATCCACCTGCGCCCCGGCTCCACCGGCCGGCGGATCCAGTAGTCGCCGTGGTGGTGGACGAACACGAACGAGCGGCCCTCGTCCGAGAGCAGCGCCGCGGCCGGGACCGCGAGCGCCTCCTCCTCGCCCGGGAGGAAGACGCGGACGCTCGCGAACATGCCCGCGCGGAGCCGCGCGTCCGGGTTCGCCGCCGTGACGCGCACCTTCACCGTGCGCGTCCGCTCATCCATGGACGGGCCGACGAACTCCACCGTCCCCGGGAAGATCGCGCCGGGGAACGCCTTCACGCCGATCTCGGCGCGGAGCCTCCCGCCGCGCTGCGCGTCGAGCACGCGGCCGAGCTGGTCCTCGTGGAGATCCGCCCAGACCCACACCGACGACACGTCCCCGACCGTCACGATGCTCTCGTCCGGCTTCACCAGCTCGCCGGGCACGGCGTGCATCTCGAGCACGATGCCGTCCGCCGGCGCTCGGACGACGAGGCCCCCGCCGCCGGCCCGCCGCCCGGCGGCGCCGAGCCGCTCCAGATCGGCGGTGGCGACGCCCAGGCGCGCGAGCTTCTGCTCCGCCGACCGCGCGCGGATCTGCGCCGTCTCGAGCTCCTGGCGCGCCGCGAGGTGCTCCTTCTCGGAGGAGATCTGCTCCTTGCGGAGCTGCTCCTGCCGCTCGGCGCTGGCGCGCGCCAGGCGGAGCGACGCCTGCGCCGCCAGGTAGTCGCTCTCGGCCTCGCCGACCTGGACGCTCTCGAGCTCCACCAGCGCCTGGCCGCGCCGGACGTGCTCGCCCAGCGAGACGTGGACGGTGCGGATGGTGCCCTCGATCCGCGGCGACACGTGCGCGACCCGCCGCTCGTCGAACCGGACCTCGCCGGTGAGCGCGACCGGCGCCTCGACCCGGCGCCTCGCCGCGGACGCCTTCCGGACGAGGCCGCCGTCCACGAGCTTCGCGGGCACGCGCACGACGCCGACCTCGTACCGGCACTCGTCGCACTCGAACGTCTTCTTTCCGTGCTCGCAGCTCAGCGCGAGGAGCTCGTCCACGGGTCGGTCGAGGTCCGACGGCTCGTCGCCGCCGTGGCCGTGGCCGTGGCCGTCCCCGGTCGCGTCTTCGTGGCCGGCGTGCGGCGGCGCCGTCGCCCCCGCGCCCGGCTCGTGGCCGGCGGCCGCGGACTGCCCCGCGGCCCGCTCGGCGCCGGCGTCTCCACCCCCACGGCATGCCACGGCGAGGATCGCCACGGCGAGGACGACCCGCTTCGAAAGGTGACGGTTCACGGCAGCTCCCGGCCGGAAAGCAGGATGAGCGCGCCGCAGTCCACGTCTCGCTCGCGGGCGCTGGCGAGGTACTCGCGGCGCGCCTCGAGGAGCACGCGCCGCGCGTCGATGACGTCGAGGATCCCCGTCTCGCCGAGCTGGAACGTCCGCTCGAGCGTGCGCGCCGACTCCTCGGCGCGGGGGAGGATCCGGATCTTCTGGCGGTCCGCGACCGCGCGGGCCTTGCCGCAGGCGGCGACGGCGTCGGCCTGCGCGGCGGCGAGGGCACGACCCTCGGCGTCGGCGCGGCTCGCCTCCGCGGCGGCCGCCGCCTCGGCGCGGCGGACGCGCCCGGACTTCCAGTCCCAGAGCGGCAGCTCGACCCCGAGGCGCCCGCCCACCGCCTCGCGATCGAGCTCGCTCGTGTAGAAGCCGCCCACCGAGAACGCGGGGACGCGGGACCGCCGCGCCGCGGAGGCCTCCGCCCTGGCCGCCTCGGCGCGCGCCAGCGCGGCGCGGACCCGCGGGTGCCTGGACGCGTCGAGCGGCGGGCTGCCAGGGTCGAGCGTCGGGGGCGGCGGCGGGAGCTCCACGTGCTGCACCGGGACGGTCAGCCACGCGCCGAGCTGCGCGAGCGCGCCGTCCCGGATCGCGCGCGCCGCGTCGACCTGGTTCCGGACGCGCTCGAGCTCGAGCTCCACCCGCGGGACCTCGACCGGCCGCCCCTCCCCCGCCTCCACGCGCCGGCGGACCAGGCGCGCCAGCGCGTCGGCCTGCTGCTCGGTGGTCTCGAGCGTCTCCACCTCGGCCTGCGCGTACGCGGCCCCGACGTAGAGCCGCCACAGCTCCGCGGTCACCTCGGCGCGGAGCGCACGGGCCTCCTCCGCCGCCTCGTCCACCGTGGCGCGGGCGGCGTCCACCTCGGGGCCACGCCTCGCCAGCCAGTCGAGCGGGAGGGTGAGCGCGAGGCCCCACTCGTTCCGGCGCGCCGCCCCGTCGCGCGCCTCGGCGCGGCCGGCGGTCGCCTCGACCTCGGGGTTCGGCGGGGTGCGTGCCGCCGTGAGCGCGCCCTCCGCGGCGCGGACGCGCGACCGCGACGCCGCGACGCGCGGGTCGCGATCGAGCGCGGCGGTGACGTCCGCCCAGCGAAGGGACGCCGGGGCGGGCGCGGCCGCTCCAGCGGGCGCGGGCGCCGCGTACGCGAGCACGAGCGCGCACGCCCATCGAACATGTGCAGACAAGCGGTGCTCCTGACGTGGGACGTTCGGCCGGACCGCGCGCTCGCGCGGCGGCCGGGGACGCGCGAGCCGCGCCGGCGCAGGCGGGCCCGCTCGCGCGAGGACGCGTCACGACGTCAGGCGATCGGCGGGCGGAACGGACGCGCGGGCTCGCGCGTGGCAGGCGCCTGCTCGGCGGGCTCGGCCGACGGCGAGCGACCGGTCTCGACGGCCACGACGACCAGCTCGCGCGCCGGGACGACGAGCTGCGTCGCGCAGCACGCGCAGTGGTGCTGGGTCGCGCCGCAGCCGTGCTCGGCCCCCTGGTCGCCGAGGTCGCCGTGATCCGCGGGCGTGTGGGCCACGTGCCCCGTCCGCGCGAGGTGCACGACGGCCTCGCCGACCTCGGCGAGGCCGGGGACGAACCCGTGCACCAGGATCGCGACGAGCAGCCACCTCACGGCGAGGCATCCTACCCGCGAGAGCCTCCGCCCGCAAACGCGAGGCGCGAGCGGGCTTCGACGCGGCGCGGCCGCGCGGCGAGGCCACCGGTCGCTCGTGGTCGCGCCGCGAACACCCGCGGTCAATGGACGCGGTGGCGCCGTCCGCGCCGGGCCGTTGGCACCCCCCCGCCAGGCCACGTCGCGGGCCCACCGCTCGTCCCGGCCGGATGGTAGCGTCCGCCGCGAGGCGGTGGGCGCCGCGGCGCCCCGGGCCCGGAGGATCCATGGCGGAGGCCAGGAACGGAGGCGCGGTGATCGCGGCGGCGCTGCAGCGCGCCGGCGTGGGCCACCTCTTCACGCTGTGCGGCGGCCACATCTCGCCCATCCTCGTCGAGTCCAAGCGGCTGGGCCTGCGCGTGGTGGACATGCGCGACGAGGCGAACGCGGTGTTCGCGGCCGACGCGATGGCGCGTCTCACCGGGCGGCCCGGCGTCGCCGCCGTGACCGCGGGCCCGGGCGTCACCAACGCCGTGACCGCGCTCGAGAACGCGCGCCTGGCGCAGTCGCCGGTGGTGCTCCTCGGCGGCGCCACCGCCACGCTGCTCCGCGGCCGCGGCGCGTTGCAGGACATCGACCAGCTCGCGCTCATGCGCCCCATCGCCAAGTGGGCCACCCGCGTCACCACCGTCGGTGGACTCCGCCCCACGCTCGAGCGCGCGCTCGCGCTGGCGCAGGGCGGCGTGCCCGGGCCGGTGTTCGTCGAGGTCCCGGTGGACCTGCTCTACGACGAGCCCCTCGTCCGCGACCTCTACCGCCGCGAGTCGGGGGCGGACCGCGTGGGCGGCGTCGCCGGCACCGCGATGCGGCTCTACCTGGAGGCGCACCTCGCGCGGCAGTTCCGGGCGCCCGCGCTGCCGTCGCTCGAGGACCTCCCGGCGCGGCTCGCGGAGCGGCTCGACCTGCGGCGAGGCACTTCCGGAGGGGTCGGACGGATCGCGGCGCGGCTCGCGCGCGCCGAGCGTCCGGTGCTGATCCTCGGCAGCCAGGCGCTCGCGGGCTGCGAGGACCCCGCACGCCTCGCGGCCGCGGTGCGCGCCCTCGGCGTCCCGGTCTACCTCGGCGGGATGGCGCGCGGGCTCCTGGGCCGGCGCGACGCCCTCCAGTTCCGCCACGCGCGCGGGCGCGCGCTCAAGGAGGCGGACGTCGTCGTCGTGGCCGGGTTCCCGTTCGACTTCCGGCTCGGCTACGGCCGCGGCTTCGGCCGCGGCGCCTTCATCGGGGCCGCGAACCTCTCCGCGGCGGAGCTGCGGAAGAACCGCAGCCCCGACGTGGCGGTCGAGATGCACCCCGGCGAATTCCTCGTCGCGCTGGCCGCGAAGGCGGGCAAGCCGCAGGCACGGGAGGCCTGGTTCGGCGCGCTCCGCGAGCGGGAGGCGGCGCGCGATCGCGAGATCGCCGCCGGCGCGGAGGCGGCCGGCGAGCTCGTGAACCCGCTGCGCTTCCTGCTGCGGCTCGAGGAGAAGATGGCCGACGACGCGGCGCTGGTCGTGGACGGCGGCGACTTCGTCGCGACCGCCGCCTACACGCTCCGCCCGCGCGCGCCGCTCGCCTGGCTCGACCCGGGCGTCTTCGGGACGCTCGGCGTCGGCGGCGGCTTCGCGACCGCGGCCGCGCTCGCCCGGCCCGGCCGCGAGGTGTGGCTGCTGTACGGGGACGGCTCGTGCGCCTACAGCCTCGCCGAGTTCGACACCTTCGCGCGCCACGGCCTCGCGCCCATCGCGGTGATCGGAAACGACGGCTCCTGGCAGCAGATCGCGCGGGAGCAGGTGGACATGCTGGGCGACGACGTCGGCACCGTGCTCGCGCGCTGCGACTACCACCGCGTCGCCGAGGGCTACGGCGGCGTCGGCCTGCTGCTCACCGAGGACGGCCGGATCGACGAGGTCCTCGACCGCGCGCGGGAGGCGGCGCGCGCCGGCCGGCCGGTCTGCATCAACGTCCACCTGCGCCGGAGCGAGTTCAGGAAGGGCTCGATCTCGATGTGAGGGGCGGCGCCCCCTGCTGCCGCAGCCGCGCGGCGACGTACTCGACGACCGTGGTGGGGCCCCGCGCCGGCGCGCTCGGCCGCTCGATGGCGCCGTCCACCACGGTCGCGGTCATCCGTGCGTAGGACTCCGCGGCGGAGGGCGAGAAGCCCAGCGCCCGGAACGTCGCGACCCACTGCGCGCGCGGGGTCTCGACCACCCGGATGTCGCGGCCGAGCGCGGCGGCGGCTGCGCGGGCGACGTCGGCGGCGGAGTACGGGGCCGGACCCTCGACGTGGTGCACGCCGGCGTGATCCTCGTCGTCGACGAGCCACCGCGCCGCGATGCGCCCGAGGTCGACGGGCGCGACCATGGGCAGCGCGAGCTCGGCCGGGAGGAGCGAGGGGATCTCGCCCGTCTGCCGCGCCGTCTCCAGCGCGAAGTCCCAGTTGCTCATGAAGTAGGCGCCGCGCACCACGCGGGTGGGGACGCCCGTCGCCGCGACCGCCTGCTCGAGCGCGTGGAGCACGCCGAGGTCGCCCAGGCCGTCGCCGGGCTGCGCGCCGTAGGTGGATTGCACCGCGACCTTCTCCAGCCCGGCGCCCTCGACGGCCCGCGCGATGGCCGCCATGGTGCGCCGCTCCTCGGCGACGGTGTCGGTGGCCGGGTCGGCGGGCGGCATGAGGAGGAACGCGCGCTGCCCGCGCCGGAGCACGGCCCGGAGCGCGTCCGCGTCGCGGACGTCGGCGACGGCGACGGCGGCGCCGCGGCGGGCGAAGGACTCGGCCCGGCGCGGATCCCGGGTGACGACCGTGACCCGCTCGCCGCGATCGAGGAGCGCGCCGGCGACCGCGGAGCCGACGCGGCCGGTGGCACCGAGGACGACGTGCATGGGGGTGGACGTGGACATGGTCCATCGGGTACCGCTCATCCCTGTCGGAACCTGTCCGCATCCTGCGGGTGAATCGCCCGAGCCGAGCTCCGCCATGCCCGTCCGTGCCGCCCGCCTCCTCGATCTCGCCGATCTGCTCCGCGCGTCGGCCGAGACCACGGTCGACGCGCTCGCCGCCAGGCTCCGGGTGAGCGCGCGCACGGTGCGGCGCGACCTGGCGCTGCTGCGCGAGCGGGGCATGCCCATCACCGGGCAGTCCGGGCCCGGCGGCGGGGTCCGGCTGGAGGGCGCGCGCGGTGTGGTCGCGGTCCACCTCGGCGTGCCGGAGATCGTCGCGCTCTGGCTCGGCGCGCGGCTGGCGCGGGCGGTCGCCGAGGTGCCGTGGGGCCGGCGCGCGGAGGATGCCCTCACCCGCCTGCTCGCGTCGCTCCCCGCGGAGCGCGCCCGCGAGCTCCGCGACCTCTGCGGGCGCATCTTCGTCGGGCCGAGGGCGAGCGAGCGCGTGCGCGAGGGGCTCGCACCCGTCGCGCCCGAGCTGCTGCACCTGTTCGAGGAGGCCGTCCGCCGCGGCGTCGCGCTCGCGTTCCGCTATCGAGACCGGAACGGCCGCCCGACGGCGCGCCAGGTCGAGCCGCACGGGCTCTCGATCATGCCGCCGGTCTGGTACCTGCTCGGCCGCGACGTGGACACCGGCCTGCCCCGCATGTTCCGCATGGACCGCATCTCCACGCCCGCGCTGCTGCCCGCGCGCTCGTTCCGTCCGGACGCGCGCGTGGTCGAGGCGCTGCTGCCGCCGGAGGTCACCTGGGTGCCGCTGCGGCCGCGGCGGTGAGCTGGTCGCCTGAGCGGTGCGAGCGGCGCGCGATACGCCCATCCGGGTTCACGTTTAGTGTCAGAGGCGCGTGCCACAGTTCGCGCATGGATGCCGCTCCCATCGCCGGCCTCGGGGCCGCGGATCTGCCGGGCACCGCCGGAGCGGAGCACGCGTTCCTGCCGCTCCGCGAGCTGCTCCCGTACAGCCGCGCGGAGCTGATCGCTGGTTCCGCGGCGGCGAGCCGGAGGCGGACGACTGCGAGCAGATCCTGGCCTGGGCGTCGCGGGGGCACGGCGCCATCGACGTCGCGATCGCGGAGGGGCTGGCGGCGCTCCGCCGGGGCGACCGGCTCGCGGCGCTGGGCTACCACCTCGACGACTACGCGCGCGAGGTCCTCGGGATCGGCAAGCGCGCGGCGGAGGGCCTGGCGCGGCTCGGGGACGGGCTCGGCACGCGCGCGCGCCTGCACGAGGCGCTGCGGGCGGGGCGGGTCGGGCTCCGCGCGGCGGAGACCGTGCTCGCGGTGGCGACGGGGGACGCGGAGGCGTTCTGGGTGGAGCGCGCGGCCCGGCAGACGGTGCGGGAGCTGGAGGACGCGGTCCGGCAGGCGGGGCGTACGGGCGACGACGCCGACGAGGAGGCGTGGGTGACGCTGCGCACGCAGCTGCCCGAGCACGAGCGGCTCGTCGTGGACGCCGCGCTGGAGGCGGCGGGGCGGAGCATGCCGGGCTCGACCCGGGCCGAGCGGCTCGAGGCGCTGGCGCAGGAGTACCTGGCGGAGTTCTCGACCGACGGCGATCGCGACGGCGCGCGCCCGCTGGGGCCGGAGTTCCTGCGGCCGGTTCAGGGCGATCGCGCGCGGCGCGCCGCGCTCGAAGCCGAGCCGGAGCGCTGGCCGCTGCTCGCGCCGGTCGCGGACTGGCCGGCGCCGGAGGTGCGCTTCGACGACGGCGCGACCGCGCAGGAGATCGACCGGACGCTCCGCGAGCTCGCCGCGGCGCGGGCCACGCTGGAGGAGGTCATGGGCGCGTGCGCGTACGCGGTCCGCCGGAGCGGCATGCACCTGCGCCTCGGGTTCGCGAGCTTCCGCCACTACGTCGAGGAGCGGCTGCGGCTGCCGCCGCGCGCGGTGGAGCAGCGGGCGGAGCACGAGGAGCGGCTGGCGAGGTCGGCGGGACTCCGCGAGGCGCGCCGGCAGGGGGTCTCCTACGAGCGGCGCCGGATCCTGGCGCGGCTGCCGGAGGGCGAGATCGCGGCCTGGATCCCGCGGGCGAAGGCCATGACCTGCGTCGCGCTCCGCCGCGCGGTCGAGGGCGAGCGGGAGCGGCAGCTGCGTGCGCAGCGGAAGGTCTCGGTGCCGCTGCCCCGCCGGGTGGCCGTGCTCCTCGCGGCGGCGCTCGAGACGGTCCGGAAGAGGGTCGGCCGCCTCGTTCCGGCCGGAAGCTGCCTCGCCGTGCTGGCCGCGCACTTCCTGGGGCAGTGGGAGCACGTGCTGAGGCGCCCGCCGAGCCGCTCGGAGCGCGTGCGGGAGCGCGACCTGGGCTGGTGCCAGGTCCCCGGCTGCAGCCACCGCGCCGCCCATTCGCACCACGTGCTGTTCCGCTCGCACGGCGGCGGGGACGAGGCGGAGAACCAGGTGGCGCTCTGCGCGTTCCACCACCTCCGCTGCGTCCACGGCGGCCACCTGACCGTCTTCGGGCGCGCGCCGGACGGGCTCACCTGGCTGCTGGACGGCGCGCCGTTCACCGGCATGGCGGAGGGCTGAACGGGCCTGCCAGCTTCCTCACCGGATCCGCATCGGAAGCTTGACCCAGAACGCGGTCGGCCGGCCCGCTGCGTCGCGGCCCGGCGTCCAGCCGCAGCCGGTCAACGTCTGCCACACGGCGCAGGCGAGCTCCGGCGGGTCCTCCGGCAGCAGCTGGAAGCCCGCAAGGCGGCCGTCCGCGAGAACCGCGAACTGGGCCAGCCACTCGCCCTTCAGTACGCGAAAGCCGGGCGGCGGCCGGAAGCTCCGCAGGAAGCACTGGTCAGGCGTGGTCCTCGGCTTCTGCTCGCCGGCCACGCTCCAGCGGACCTCTGCCCCCGCCGGAATTGCCGCGGCCGCCTCGAGGTCGCAGCGCGGCGCGGGGGAGGAAGCCGAGTGGGAGCACGCGAGGGCGAGTGCCAGCGCGGGGACGAGCAGCCTGGGCATGCCGGCCAGCACATCACGCACCGTGTTGGTCGTCCACTCCGCCGGCGGACGACCCGATCAGGGTATCGGGGCTGGACGCCCGGTGCACTGCGCGCCGCCCGGCTATGGCCCTTCGACCCTGAGAGGAGCGGGACCATGCGAAAGCTGATCGCGGGCGCGTTCACCACGCTGGACGGCGTCGTCCAGGCACCGGGAGGACCGGACGAGGACCGCGACGGGGGGTTCCCGCACGGCGGCTGGCTGGTGCCGTACTTCGACGAGACGTTCGAACGGCTCATGTCCGAGTGGACGAACCGCGCCGGCGCCTTCGTGCTGGGGCGCAAGACGTACGAGCTCTTTGCGGCCTCGTGGCCGAACGTCACCGACCCGGCGGACGAGGCTGCGGCGGCGCTCAACGGCCGGCCGAAGTACGTCGCGTCGCGGACGCTCACCGAGCTGCGCTGGAACGACTCGCACCTGCTGGGCGGCGACGTCGCCGGGGAGGTCGCGAGGCTCAAGGCGCAGGACGGCGGGGAGCTCCAGGTGCACGGCAGCTTCGACCTCCTGCAGACGCTGCTCCGCCACGATCTCGTGGACGGGCTGCGCATCTGGCAGTTCCCCGTCGTGCTCGGAACCGGCAAGCGCCTGTTCGGCGGCGGCGCCCTCCCGCTCGCGTTCCGCCTGGTGGAGATCCGGCAGACCGCGCCGGGCGCGGTGCTGCACGTCTACGAGCGGACGGGGCGGCTGCGCTACGGCGAGGTCGAGGTGGGCCAGGAGACGCGCCACTTCGACGAGCCGCAGCCTCCGGGCGCGCGGCGCTGAGCGCGGGCGGCGAGGCTAGAAGTACTCGGGCCGCCGCCGGCGCAGCGACGCCTCCAGCTCGTCCACGCGCTTCAGCATCGGGTGCCCCGGCGCGAGGGCGCGCGCGGCGTCCCAGCACGTCCAGGCCGAGGGCGTGTCGTAGCCCTCGAGGAACAGCTGGCCGGCGTCCATCCAGGCGCCGAGCAGGAACGGGTTGGCGCCGAGCGCGCGCGTGAACGCCTTCAGCGCGGCGTCGCCCTGCCCGAGCCTGAGGTGCTGGTTCGCGCGGAGCACGTGCAGGACCTCGCCGCCCTCCAGGCCGTCCGTCTCCAGCGGCAGGAGCAGGGCCAGCGCGCCCTTGGGATCCTTCGCCTCCATGTCCATCGACCGCGCCAGCGCCTGCATGCGGGCGTCGCCGCGCGCCGCGTCGCCGCACCTCCGCAGCAGGGCGTCGGGCGCGTCGGCGCCGGCGAGCCGGGACTCGAACGCGACCAGGAACGCCTCGAAGCCGCGCCCCTCCCCGAGGAGGCGCTCGGCGCGCTCGAGGTAGCTCGCGGCCGCCGGCGGGGTGCCTGCCTCCCGGGCACGGACGCGGCCCGCGAGCGCGACGACCTCCTCGTCCCGGAGCGGCTTCGACGGATACGGCGCCCACGCCGCGCGCGCGTCGAACGGCTCGTCCACGATCTCGCGCAGCGTCCAGGCGACGGTGGTCCGCTCCTGCACCAGCTGCCACGAGAACTCGAGGCGCGCCGGCGGGCGAGGCTCCTTCAGCAGCTCCGCCCGGACCAGCGGGTGCACGGCCGCGCCGTACAGGTACAGCCGCGAGAGGGAGGCGACCAGCTCGGGCGGCACCGCCCGCGCCGCCGCCACGAACGACGCGACCTCGCGGCCGTTGATCGTGAACACGCGCGCCCCGTCGCGGCGCCGCTCCTTCAGCTTCGCCTTCGCCGGCGGATCCATCCGCATCCCGAGCTCCACCTCGGCGTCGGCCAGGTCCTGGTCGCGCCCGATGACCGCCATCATCCTGGCCAGCGCCTTGCGGTTCTCGAGCTCGCGCTCCCGGAACGCGGGCACCGCGTACAGCGAGAACTCGCCCGCCTCCCTGGCCTGGTGATCGACCGCCAGCTCCCGCGCGGCGAGGAAGTCGAAGACCTGCTCGACGTCGCCGTCGCGGACCGCGAGCGCGGTGGGCGCGAGCCGCACGGTGAGCGTGCTCCGCGTGACCTTCACCTCCGGCGTGCCGGAGGCCGAGTTCGAGATCGTCTCGACCTTGTCGTAGACGATCCGCATCCCGGGCTGGGCCGCGGCCGGACCTCCGGACAGCGCGGCGAGCGCGGCCGTCCCGGCGGCGAGCAGGCACCGCCGGGTCCAGCGGACCACGAGCGAGCGGGCCATGGCACACCCTCCCGCGCGATCGTACCGGGCCGTGCGCGCGCGGCGGCGCGGACGCCGGGGTGCGGCCGCCGGGCGCGCCCCGCGCCCGCGCGCGCTCCGCCCTCGAGGTGCGACCGCCCTCGCGACGGCGCCTGCGCCGCAGCGACGCACCGCGTGCCGGGAGGTGGCCTCGCCCCCTCCCGCGGCCTAAGCTCCGGGCCGGGGCGCCGCGAATGACGGACGAGGTCGCGACGGGGACCACCACGCCGAGCTTCGCGCTCTCGGATCACCCCGAGCTGCTCCGGCTGTACCCGTGGTTCTCGCAGGCCGACTACGACGCGCTGCTCGCGGCGCGGCAGCAGAGCCCGGCGAGCCGCGCGTGGTGGGAGGCGGACGGCGCGGACGGCGGGAGCCCGGCCGACCTCGCGCAGGCGGCGCAGGGGCTCTACCTCTCGCTGGTGCAGGCGCGGCCGTGCTGGTGGCTCCCGGACCACGAGGACGGCACGCCGCCGACCCGCGACGAGATCGACATCGCGGTGAGCGCTCGCCTGTCCGCGAAGCGCGGCCTCGCCGATCGCGCGCCGGCTCCGGGCTCGCCGGAGGACCTCGCCGAGCTGACGCGGTTCCACGCCAGCCTCTCCCGCCGCGGGATCCCGCCGGAGGCGCTCCGCGCCTGGTACCGCGAGGCCTACGCGGCGTACCTGGCCGCGGCGCGCGGCGACGGCCCGCGCTGATCGCTCGCCGCGGCGTGCGGCGCCTCAGGCGAGATCGGCGCGGCTTCAGGGGCGGCGCGCGCCGGCCTGGGGGTGGCCCTGCGCGCGACGCCACTGCGCCGGCGTCCGGCCGTGCACGCGGCGGAACTGGCGGATGAAGTGCGTCACGTCGGCGTAGCCCACGTGCCCGGCGATCGCCTCGACCGATCCGTCGGTGGCGCGCAGGCGGCGGCGGGCCTCGGCCATGCGCTGCGCGAGGATCCACTCCCCGACGGTCCGCCCGGTCTCGCTCCGCACCACCGTGGCGACGTGCGCCGGCGTCCGCCCCACCGCCCGCGCCACGTCGGACAAGGACAGCGGGCGGAGCGCGCTCCCCTCCACGAACGCGAGCGCCCGGCGCGCCAGGCTCGACGCCTCGGTCCCGGGGTGCAGCGTGGCCGCGCTGGCGCGGACCAGCTCGAGCAGGACGAGGCGGAGCAGCGCGGCGAGCGCCTCGTCGCGGCCCTCCTCGCGGCGTGCGGCCTCGTCCTCGAGCGCCCGCAGCCACCGCTCGAGCCGGCGGCGCCCGGCGGGCGGGAGCCGGAGCACCGGGTGGCATCCGCCGCGAACCTGCGAGAAGAGCCGCAGCGAGTGGCCGGACTGCTCGGGCCAGAAGGCGATCCCCCAGCCCTGGGCGCCCTCGAACCGCGCCGACGAGTGCGGGTCGCCGGGCGGGATGACGTGGACGTCGCCGGGCCGCAGCTCGAGCGCGCCGGCGTGGTCCACCCGCGAGCGTCCGGCGGTGAGGAGGACCACGACGGCGTACGGGTGCGCGAAGCCGCCGCTCGCCCGCCGCGTCCCGGCGGCGGCGCGCCGCGCGTGCGCCTCGAGGCGCGTGACGAGCAGCGGCTCGCGGCCCTGCTCGAAGGCCTCGGCGTCCGACGGGCTGGGCGGGTCGTGCTCCACGGCGTGCACTCCTCGGCTCGACCCGGCCTGGCGAACCGGTCCGGACGAGCGCCGGGACCGTACACCCTGCCCGCTCGCGGACGCTGCCCCGCACGGGCCGCAAACGGCTCGGAACCTGGATCGTGCCCTCTCGGAGCGTCATGTCGATCCGGCCCGGGCTCGTTCGTCGCCAGGTCAGACTCCCACCGGAGGTGCACTGCCATGAAGTACCTGACGTTCATGCGAAGCTCCGAGTCGTACCGCGCCGGACCGCCGCCGCAGGCGATGATGGAGGCCATGGGCCAGTTCATCGAGCGCTCGTTCAAGGACGGCGTGCTCGTGGACACGGGCGGCCTCCTGCCCAGCAAGGACGGGTTCCGGGTCCGGCTCGCGAACGGCAAGCTCGCCGTGACCGACGGACCGTTCGCCGAGGCGAAGGAGGTCATCGGCGGCTGGGCCGTCCTGAAGACGGCGACGCGCGCCGATGCGCTGCGCGTGGCGACGGAGTTCATGGAGCTCCACCGGAAGCACTGGCCTGGGTTCGAGGGGGAGTGCGAGGTGCGGCCGATCGAGGAGTACGAACCGGCACCGTAGCGCCCCGAAATCCCTAGTAGATCCGGGGAGGTGAATTCCCCCTCCCCTGCGTCAGCCCCTTCCAGTACAAGGTGCCATGGCGGCAGACGCGACGAAGGGCCCTCCCGGCAGCGGGGAGGGCGAGGTCCACGCCGGATCCGGGCCCGGTCCGTACCAGGACGAGATCGTCATCTCCTGGCCCGAGCTGCACCGGGACGCGCGCTACCTGTCGCGCGTGCTGCACGAGCTCGGCGACTGGAAGGGCATCATCGCCATCACGCGCGGCGGCCTCGTGCCGGCGGCGCTGGTGGCGCGCGAGCTGGACATCCGCCTCATCGACACGGTCTGCGTGGTCAGCTACGGCGCCGCCGAGACGGGCGGCGCGGAGGCGAAGCAGGGCGAGCTGCGCTGGCTGAAGACGGTCCCGGGGGACGGCGAGGGCTGGCTGCTCATCGACGACCTGGTGGACACGGGCCGGACCGCGGCGGCGGTGCGGGAGAAGCTCCCGAAGGCGCACTTCGCCACGCTGTACGCGAAGCCGCTCGGCCGCCCGGTGGTGGACACGTTCGTGAAGGAGTTCCGCCAGGAGAAGTGGATCTACTTCCCGTGGGACATCGACTACCGGTTCGTCTCGCCGATCCGGCAGCGCGGCGCGAAGGACCAGGGGCCCACGTGAGCGTTCCGCGCCTCGAGCTGAGGCACGTCACCAAGCGCTACGGGGACGTCGTCGCGAACGACGACGTGGCGCTCACCGTCGCGCCGGGGGAGATCCACGCCGTCCTGGGCGAGAACGGCGCCGGCAAGTCCACGCTGATGAAGGTGGTCTACGGCGCGGTGGCCCCCGACGCCGGCGAGATCCTCTGGGACGGGCAGCCGGCCGAGGTCCGCACCCCGCACGACGCGCGGGCGCTGGGCATCGCGATGGTGTTCCAGCACTTCTCGCTGTTCGACTCGCTCACCGTCGCCGAGAACGTGTGGCTCGGGCTCTCGCGCAAGGTGGCGCTGCGCGACGTCACCGAGCGGATCCGCGCCAAGGCCGCGGAGTACGGCCTCGACGTGGACCCGCTCCGCCCGGTGCACGTGCTGTCGGTGGGCGAGCGGCAGCGCGTCGAGATCGTCCGCGCGCTCCTCGCCGACCCGCGGCTGCTCATCCTCGACGAGCCGACCGCGGTGCTCACGCCGCAGGCGGTGGACAAGCTCTTCGAGACGCTGCGCCAGGTCGCCGCGAGCGGCTGCTCCATCCTCTACATCAGCCACAAGCTCGACGAGATCCTGGAGCTGTGCCACGCGTGCACGGTGCTGCGCGGCGGCCGCGTGGTCGCGACCTGCGACCCGGCGCAGGAGACGACGGCCAGCCTCTCGCGCATGATGATCGGCGCCGAGCCGCCGCGGCTCGAGCGCCGCGCCGCGAAGCTCGGCCCGGTGGCGCTCTCGGTCGAGCGGCTCGCCCTCCCCTGCCACGACCGCTTCGGCGTCCCGCTCGAGGACGTGTCGCTCGAGGTCCACGCGGGCGAGATCGTCGGGATCGCCGGCGTGTCCGGCAACGGCCAGCAGGAGCTGCTCGCCGCGCTCTCGGGCGAGGACCCGCGCGCGGACGCGGGCGCCATCCGGCTGTTCGGCGAGCCCATCGGGCGCACCGGCGCGGCCGGGCGCCGGCGCCGCGGGCTGCACTTCGTCCCGGAGGAGCGGCTCGGGCGCGGCGCGGTGCCGTCGCTCTCGCTCGCCACCAACATGCTCCTCACCCGCCAGGAGGCGCTGCGCGCGTTCGGCTGGATCGACCGCGCCGCGCTCCGCGACCAGGCGTCGGGCGTGCTGCGGCGCTACTGGGTCAAGGCCGCCGGCCCGGGCGCGGTGGCGCGGAGCCTGTCGGGCGGCAACCTGCAGAAATACATCGTGGGGCGCGAGCTCGACGCGGTGCCGAAGGTCCTCGTGGTCGCGCAGCCGACCTGGGGCGTGGACGTCGGCGCGGCCGCGCAGATCCACGCCGAGCTGCTCCGGCTGCGCGACGCCGGCGCGGCGGTGCTGGTGGTCTCCGAGGAGCTGGAGGAGCTGTTCGCGCTCGCCGACCGGCTCCACGTCATCGCGAAGGGCCGCCTCTCGCCGCCCCTGCCCGCCGCCGACGCCACCGTCGAGCGCATCGGGGAGTGGATGAGCGGGCTGTGGGCGGGCGGCCCGGGCCGCCCCGAGGCCGTCGCCGGAGGGCCCGCGTGATCCGCCTCGACGTCCGCCCCACCCCCTCGCTCGCGATGAGCGTGCTGTCGCCGGTCATCGCGCTGACCGTGACGGTCACGCTGGGCGGCCTGCTGTTCCTCGCGCTCGGCAAGGAGCCGGGGCGCGTCCTCTCGATGTTCCTGTTCGAGCCGTTCAACGGCGCGCGCGCGCTCACCGAGCTCGGGCTCAAGTGCACGCCGCTCATCCTGTGCGCGCTCGGCCTCGGGCTGTGCTTCCGCGCCAACGTGTGGAACATCGGCGCCGAGGGGCAGTTCCTGATGGGCGCCATCACCGGGGGCGGGCTGGCGCTGTGGGTGACGAACGCGCAGCTCGCGCTCTCGCCCTGGGCGTTCTTCCCGCTGGTGGTGCTGGCGGGCGCCGCGGGCGGCGCCGCCTGGGCCGGCATCGTGGCGCTGCTCCGGGACCGGTTCCACGCGAACGAGATCCTCGTCAGCCTGATGCTGGTGTACGTCGCCGACCTGCTGCTCTCGTGGCTCGTGTTCGGGCCGTGGAAGGACCCGCGCGGCTTCAACTTCCCGCAGACGGTCAACTTCTCCGCGTCCACCGAGATCCCGCGCATCGTGCCCGGCCTGCGGCTGCACTGGGGCTTCGTCTTCGCGCTGGTCGCGGCGATCCTCATGTGGCTGTTCATGTTCCGGACCTACCGCGGCGTCCGCCTCCAGATCGGCGGCCCCGCGCCGGCCGCGGCGCGCTACGCGGGCTTCTCGGCGAGCTCCGCCATCTGGACGACGCTGCTCCTCTCCGGCGGGCTCGCCGGGATCGCCGGCGCGTTCGAGGCGGTCGGCCCCATGGGCCAGCTCACGCCGCACGTGGCGAGCGGGTACGGCTTCACCGCGGTGATCGTCGCGTTCGTGGGCCGGCTCCACCCCATCGGCGCGCTGCTCGGGAGCGTGGTGCTCTCGGCGCTCGTCATCGGCGGGCAGCTCGCGCAGTCGCGCGTCGGGCTGCCGGCGTCGGTGAGCGGCGTCTTCCAGGGCATCCTGCTGCTCTCGCTGCTCGCCTGCGACACGCTCATCCACCACCGGCTCCGGCTGGTCGGCTGGAGCCGGAGGACCGCGCCGTGAACGAGCTCGCCCTGCTCATCGCCGCGACGCTCGCGGCCGGGACGCCGCTCGCCATCGCCGGCCTGGGGCTGCTGCTCAACGAGCGCGCCGGGGTGGTCAACCTCGGCGCCGAGGGCATGCTGCTCGTCTCCGCGGTGGCCGGCTTCGCGGCCGCCCACGACGGCGGGAGCGAGTGGCTCGGCTTCCTGGCGGGCGCGGCCGGCGGCGCCGCGGTGGCGGCGGTCTTCGGCTGGCTGGTGGTGTGGCTCAACACCAACCAGTACGCGACCGGCCTGGCGGTGAGCCTGTTCGGTTCGGGGTTCTCGGCGTTCGTGGGCATCGGCTACGTGGGCAAGCAGCTCGGCGAGCAGCCGCCGCACCGCGTGCCGTTCCTCGCCGACCTGCCGTTCGCCGGGCCGGCGCTGTTCCGGCACCACCCGGTGGTCTACCTCGCCATCGCGCTCGTCGCGGCCGCGGCGTACTTCCTCTACCGCACGCGCGCCGGCCTCCTCCTGCGCGCCATCGGCGAGTCGCCGCAGTCCGCGCACGCGCTCGGCTACGGCGTCCGGCGCATCCGCTTCGCCGCGGTGGTGACCGGCGGCGCGCTGTGCGGCATCGCCGGCGCGTACCTGTCGGTCGTGTACACGCCGCTGTGGGTGGAGGGCATGGTGGCCGGGCGCGGGTGGATCGCGCTGGCGCTCACCGTGTTCGCCACCTGGCGGCCGGCCCGCATCCTCCTCGGCGCGTACCTGTTCGGCGGCGTGACCATGCTCCAGCTGCACCTGCAGGCGCGGGGCGTCCACGTGCCGAGCCAGTTCATGGCGATGCTGCCCTACGTCTCGACCATCGCCGTCCTCGCGCTCATCTCCCGGAACCCGCTGTGGATCCGGCTCAACATGCCCGCCTCGCTGGGGAAGCCGTTCTTCCCCGGCGCTTGAAGCCGCACCCGAAGCACCCGCAGTCATCCAGACCCTGACAAGGGGGAGATCGACACCATGAATCGCTCGTTCACCCGCCGGATCGCGCTCGGCGCGCTGCTGCTCGGCGCGACGCTCGCCGCCTGCTCCAAGAAGGAGGCGCCGCCCGCGCCCGCCGCCGCGCCCGCGCCGGCCAAGCCCGAGCCGCTCAAGGCCGCCTTCATCTACGTCGGCCCCGTCGGCGACGCCGGCTGGAGCTACTCGCACGACCTCGGCCGCCGCGCCGCGGTCGAGAAGCTCGGCGCGGACAAGGTCACCACCACCTTCGTCGAGAAGGTCCCCGAGGGCCCCGACGCCGAGCGCGTGCTCCGCGACCTCGTCGCGCAGGGCAACAAGCTCGTGTTCGCCACCTCGTTCGGCTTCATGGAGTCGATCGTGAAGGTGGCGAAGGACAACCCGGAGGTGCGCTTCGAGCACGCCACCGGCTACAAGACCTCCGACAACCTGCGCGTCTACGAGGCGAAGTTCTACGAGGGCGCCTACCTCGCCGGCGTGGTGGCCGGCAAGATGACGAAGACCAACACCCTCGGCTTCGTCGGCTCGTTCCCGATCCCCGAGGTGCTCCGCAACATCAACGCGTACACCCTGGGCGCGCAGAGCGTGAACCCGAAGGTGAAGACGCGGGTGGTGTGGGTGAACTCCTGGTTCGACCCGCCCAAGGAGACCGAGGCCGCCCAGTCGCTGCTGAACCAGGGCGCCGACGTGCTGCTGCAGAACACCGACTCGACCGCCGTCCTCCAGGCCGCCGAGCGCAACGGCAAGCTCGGCTTCGGCTGGGACAGCGACATGAGCGCGTTCGCGCCCAAGGCGCACCTCGGCTCGGTCGCGCTGAACTGGGCCGTCTACTACGAGAAGTCGTTCCGCGAGGCGATGGACAACACCTGGAAGACCGAGGTGACGAAGTGGGGCGTGAAGGAGGGCATGATCGACTACGTCAAGCCCGCCTCCTTCCTCCCGGCCGACGTCCAGCAGGCGCTCGAGACCGCGCGCGAGGGGCTGAAGACCGGCGCGGTCGCCGTGTTCAAGGGCCCGCTCGTGGACAACGCCGGCAAGGAGGTCCTCGCGAAGGACGCCGTCGCCGACGACGCGTGGAAGGGCGCCATCAACTTCTACGTGAAGGGCGTCGAGGGGAAGGTCCCGTCCGGCAACTAGCCCTCGCCGCGGATCGCCTCACGGCCGCGATCGGCTCCGCCGGTCGCGGCCGTTCCCTTTCCGGCGCTCGCGCACGCCCCGCCGGCGCGATGGCTCAGGCGTCGTAGCGGATGTCGCCCGCGCCCTCGACGTCGTAGCCGGGGATGGCGCCGGCCTCGGCGCGGAACGCCCTGCCCTGCGCCACCTCGCAGAGCCGCACCACGCGCGCGTCGCCGAGGTCGCACGCCTTCACGATCAGCCCGTACGGCTCGGTGGCGATGGGCAGGAACGCGAGCCCGGCGCGCTCCCCCCACGCGCGCGAGCAGAGCCCCACGTCGGCGCGCCCCGCCGCCACGGCCAGCGCGACCTCGAGGTGCGAGCGCAGCAGGAGCGCCTTCCGGTGGGCGCGCGCCGGGTCGAGCTTCCGGGCGCGCAGCGCCTCGTCGAGGTGCCTGCGGACGCCGGCGCTCCCGGGGCGGGACGCGAGCCGGCGGCGGGGCAGCTCCTCCAGCGTCACCGGCCGGCCCGGCGGGTGGACGAGCCCGATCTCGCGCGTGACGAGGTGGATCCGCGCCACCCGGTCGTCGCCCACGTGGCTCGGGAACCCGCCCGCGTGCGCGCCCGCCGCCAGCACCGCGCGGCGCCGCAGCAGGTCGGCGGCCTCGGCCATGTCGGCCTGCACGAAGCCGAGGAGCGGCGGCCCCTGCGCCGCGGCGAGCGCGAGCAGCGAGAGCACGGCCACGTCGCCGTTCGCGGCGACGAGCGCGGGGGCCGCGTCGAGCGCGCCCCGTGCGGCGGGCGCGGGCGTCTCGCTGCGCGCCTCGGCCGCCCTGCCGCCCGACCAGGCCAGCACGTCCTCGCGCGAGAAGCGCCACTCCGCGCCGACGCGGCGGGCGGGGAGCCCGCGCCTCAGCAGCCGGTACACGTGCTTCGGGTGGACCCGGAGGACCTCGGCGACCTCGGCGGTCGTGAGCAGCTGATCGGGCATGCGCGCCCCCGACTCTAGCAGCCGCGGCGGCGCCTGGCGAACCGGACTGGCCGACGCTGGTTGCCGTATGCGGCTTTAGCGGAGTATAGGGTTGCTTGTTGTTACCCGTTCGTCCCATCCGGAGTGCCACCGTGATCCGCCGCAGCCTGCTCGCCGTCGCGCTCCCGGCGCTCCTCGCGGCCGCGCCCGCGCGGGCGCAGGCGCCCGGGGCCACGCTCACCGTCGCCGCCGCGGCGAACCTCAAGCCCGCAGCCGAGGAGCTGCGACAGGCCTTCGAGGCCGAGCGCCCGGGGGTCCGGGTGGCGCTCACCTTCGGCGCGTCCGGCGCGTTCTTCGCGCAGCTCCGGAACGGCGCCCCCTTCGACGTGTTCCTCTCCGCCGACCGCGACTACCCGGCCAAGGTGATCGCCGCGGGGCTGGCCGACGCCGCGGACGAGAAGGTCTACGCGCTCGGGAGGCTGGTGGTGTGGCTCCCGCCCGGCTCGACGGTGCCGCTCGAGCAGCGCGGGCTGGCGGCGCTGGCCGATCCCGGGGTGCGGCGGATCGCGATCGCCAACCCCGCGCTCGCCCCGTTCGGCCGCGCCGCGGAGCAGGCCCTGCGGGCCGCCGGCGTCTGGGACGCCGTGAGGCCGCGGCTCGTCCTCGGCACCAGCGTCGGGCAGGCGGCGCAGTTCGCCAGCACCGGCGCCGCCGACGTGGCGTTCCTGCCCTCCTCGCTCGCGCTCGGGAAGGAGCTCGCGGCCGGCAGGGCGGTGCCCGTCCCCGAGGCGCTCGTCCCCGGCATCGCGCAGTCCGGCGTCGTCCTCCGGACGGCCCGGGACCCCGCGCTCGCCCGCGCCTTCCTCGCGTTCCTGACCGGCCCGAAGGGCCGCGCCGTCCTCGCGAAGTACGGGTACGGGCTCCCGTAGCCATGGACGCCGCCGCGCTCGCGCTCTCGCTGAAGCTCGCCGGGCTCACCACGCTGGTCCTGCTCGCCGTCGGGCTGCCGCTCGCGTGGTGGCTCACGGTGAGCCGCTTCCGCGGGAAGGTCCTGGTCGAGGCGGTGGTGGCGCTCCCGCTCGTGCTCCCGCCCACGGTGCTCGGCTTCTACCTGCTCACCGGGCTCGGCCCGCGGAGCCCGGCCGGCCGCGCCTTCGAGGCCCTCGCCGGCCACCCGTTCCCGTTCTCCTTCGCCGGGCTGCTCGTCGCCTCGGTGCTCTACAGCCTCCCCTTCGCCGTCCAGCCCTTCGCCGCGGCGCTGGCCGGCGTGGACCGCCGGCTCATCGAGGCGTCGCACACGCTCGGCGTCTCGCGCCTCGGGACGTTCCTGCGCGTGACGCTGCCCCTCGCCTGGCCGGGCGTGCTCGCCGGCGCGGTGCTGAGCTTCGCGCACACGCTGGGCGAGTTCGGCGTCGTCCTCATGGTGGGCGGCAACATCCCCGGCAAGACCCGCACGCTGGCGGTCGCCATCTTCGACCACGTCGAGGCGCTCGAGTACGCCGCGGCGCACCGGACCGCGGGCCTGCTGCTCGCGATCTCCTTCGGCGTGCTCACGCTCGTCTACGCGCTCCAGCGCCGGCCGGCCTTCCGATGGAACGAGCGCTGACCTTCGACGTCGTCCGGCGGTTCCCGCGCGGCCCCACCATCCGGGCGCGCGCGAGCTGGCCGCTCGGGCGCGAGGCCGTCACCGTGCTGTTCGGGCCCTCGGGGTCGGGCAAGACGACGGTGCTGCGCGCGCTCGCCGGGCTCGACCGGCCCGACGCCGGCGCCATCTCGTTCGGGGGCGAGGCCTGGTTCGACGCGGACCGGCGGTGTTCGTCCCGCCCCAGGCGCGCGGGATCGGCCTGCTGTTCCAGGACCACGCGCTGTTCCCGCACCTCTCGGTGGCGGCGAACGTCGGGTACGGCCTCCACCGCCTGCCGCGGGCGGCGCGGGCGGCGCGCGTGGCCGAGGTCGCGGAGCGGATCGGGATCCGCGAGCTGCTGCCGCGCCGGCCCGGGCAGCTCTCGGGCGGCCAGCGCCAGCGGGTGGCGCTCGCCCGCGCGCTCGCGCCGCGGCCGCGGCTCCTGCTGCTCGACGAGCCGCTCTCCGCGCTCGACGCGCCGACCCGCGAGGCGCTCCGCGGCGAGCTCCGCCACCTGCTGGAGGCCTCGGGCGTGCCGGCCGTGGTCGTGACCCACGATCGCACCGAGGCGCTCGCGCTCGGCGACCGGCTGGCCGTGCTCCTCGACGGCACCGTGCGCCAGGTCGGCCCCGTCCACGAGGTCTTCTCGGCCCCGGTGGACGCCGAGGTGGCCCGGGTGGTCGGGACGGAGAACGTGTTCCCGTCGCGCCTGCTCCGCCGCCACGACGGCCTCGCCGTGGTGCGCGCCGGGGCCGCCGAGCTCGTCGCCCTCGACCCGGGCGGCGTGGAGGACGAGGCGTACGCCTGCGTCCGGGCCGAGGACGTGGTGCTCGAGCCGCACGATGGCGAGCACGCCACCTCCGCGCAGAACCGGCTCGCGGGCGTGGTGGCGGCGCGCCGCGACGAGGGGCCGCTCGTCCGGATCACCGTGGACGTCGGCGTCCGGCTGGTCGCGCTCGTCACCCGCGCCAGCGCCGAGCGCCTCGGGCTCGTCGCCGGCCGCGAGGTCACCGCGATGGTGAAGGCGCCCAGCGTCCGCCTCGTCCCCCGGCGGGCCTGAGAGCACGTGAACCCATCCCCTCCCGTCGCCGCGGCGGCCGATCCGCGTCGCATCGCGTCGTTGCTCCTCCCTCACATGCCTCGGGGCATGCTCGGTCGTCGCGCCTCGCGCTGCTCGCGTCTCGACCGCCTGGCTCGGTCCGGGGATGGATTCACGCGCTCTGAGCGGCGGCCCGCCGGGCGATCGGCTCGCGCGTCCGCCCGCCGGGCGTCATACCCGAGGTCCAGGATGCGGCGACCCGGATGACGACCCTCACCCCCTCGGAAGCCCGCGCCTTCCTCGTCGGCCACCACCTGCTCCGCGCGCCGGAGCTCCCGGCCGGCCCGGACGGCGTCCGCGCGCTGCTCGAGCGCCTGCGCTGCATCCAGCTCGACCCGCTCGATCCGCTCGGCACCAACGCGGACCTGGTGGCGCTGGCGCGCGTGGACGGCATCGCGAAGGGCGACGTGTACCGCCACCTCCTGCCCGGTCACGCGTTCGAGCATTTCGCGAAGGAGCGCTGCCTCCTCCCCGCGGGCGCCTTCCCCTGGTACCGCGACGAGCTCGCGATCGAGGCGCCGTGGTGGTCGCACGCCGAGCGGCTGCGGCGGCTCCCGCCGGGGGTGGTGGAGCAGGTGCTCGAGGAGGTGCGGGCGCGCGGCCCCGTGGCCGCGGACGACCTCACCGACCACGGCCCGGTGGAGCGGCTCGACTGGAGCGGCTGGAAGGGCACGCCGCGGGCCGAGAAGATGGCGCTCGAGGTCCTGCAGACGCGCTGCGAGGTGGTGGTGTGCGGGCGCTCCGCGCGCGGCAAGGTCTACGACGTCCCGGAGCGCGCCCTGCCGGGCACCGCCGGGGCGCGCGTCCACCCGCGCGGCCGGTCGCGGGCGCGGCGCGCGGAGGCGTTCCACCGCTGGGCGGTGGTCGAGCGGGTGGAGGCCGCCGGCCTCCTCTCCACCGCCGGCGGCTCCACCTGGTCGATGCTGGAGCCGGCGCGCCGCGCGCGCATCCCGGAGGCGCTCGTGTCCGAGGGCGCGGTGGAGGCCGTCCAGGTCGCCGGCTCGCGGCGGACGTTCCTCGCGCCGCGCGGCTTCGCGAGCCGCCGGCACCCGCCGCCCGACGGCCGCGTCCGCCTGCTCGGCCCGCTCGATCCGCTGCTCTGGGACCGCGGCCTCGTCCGCGCCGCGTTCGGCTTCGACTACACCTGGGAGGTCTACCGCCCCGCGCACCTGCGGCGCTTCGGCTGGTACGTGTGCCCGCTGCTGCAGGGCGACGCGCTGGTGGGCCGGCTGGACGGCGCGGTGCGGGACGGCGCGCTCCGCGTCCGCGCGGTGTGGGTGGAGCCGGGCGCCGGCCTCGATCGCGCGGACCTCCTCGCCTGCCTGGAACGCCACGCGGCCGCCTGCGGCGCGCGGCGGGTGGTGCTGCCGAGGCGGCTCCGGGTGAACCGGGGGTGAGCAGGTCCCGTGAGCCCCGTACATGAGCACTCCTAGTCACTTCCACGCACCCCTGATTGTCGATTGCGGTCGCGATGGCCGGGGTGCTGCTCTGGGCCCCGCGCGTCGCACCGGGCGTTCATGCGTGAGTCCCAGCGTGCGACCCCAGGGGGAGTCGCATGAGCCGCTTCACGTCGACCTTCGTGACGCTCGCCGTCGCGCTCGCCGCCTGTGGGACCAGCGGCGACGCGTGCGTGGAGAGCGCCGTCGTCTCGTCCCCGTCCTCCGCGCTGCGCGTGGCGCAGCTCGCGCGCGCGAGCGTCTTCGAGCGCTCGCCGGAGGGAACGGGGTTCACGAGCGGACATCGGCTGTACACGGTGGACGCGCGCGGCGATGGGACCTTCACCGTCCGCCCGCGGGTCAAGGGCTCCGACGCGGCGCTCGAGCTCGAGACCGTGCAGATCGCCCGCGGTGGCACGCCGATCGGTGGCCGTCCATCGGGCGCGCGAGCCGACGGCGCAGGTGGCCTGTCCTTCGCCCGCGGCGGCGTCGTCGAACGGATCGAGAACGGGGAGGCAGGCCTCGAGCAGTCCTGGGAGTTCGCCGGTCGGCCCGCGGGGGGAGGCGATCTCTCGGTGCGCGTGCGCGTGGGCGGTGCCGCGTTCCGCGCCGAGACACGCACGGGGCTCCACTTCCAGGGTCGCGGAGACGACCTGCCCTTCCGATATGGTCACGCGAGCTGGATCGATGCGACCGGTCGCGCGACGCCGGTGCCCGCCAGGTTCGAGGGAGGACACATCGTCCTCACCGTGCCGGCGGCGACGTTGGATGCGTCGCGATTCCCGGCGGTCCTGGATCCGGTCGTCTCTCCGGAAATCGGGATCGACGTGGCCTGGCCGGGGAGCGGCGCCAAGGTGGCGTTCGATGGAGCTCGGTACCTGGTCGCATGGATCGACGGGCGGGGCATCGTCGCGTCGCGCGTGGCGCTGGACGGCACCGTGATCGACGCCGACGGCATCCCGGTGGCGCCGCCCGGCGCCTACACGCTGGACGTGATCCACGACGGCACGAACTTCCTCGTCACCTGGGCCGAGTACCGCTTCAATGCCACCCCCGAGTGCATGCCGAGCAGCGGGAGCAAGCTCCACGTCCTCGCGCGACGCGTCGGGGCCGACGGAAGCCTCGTCGATCCCGCCGAGCTGCTGATCTCCGACTCCGAGACGTGCCCGTTCTGCGGAGCCGCCTGTGATCGGCTCTCGCCGCCACGGGTTTCCACCGCGTTCGACGGGACGAACGTGCTCGTGGCGTGGGACGAGCAGGAGCACGGGGGCGAACGGTTGCGCGCCGCCCTTCTGGGAGGCGCCGACTTCCTCCAGCCGGTCGACACCGACCACCTCGCGACGAGCGAAGCGTTCGAGCCGGCCGTGGCGTTCGACGGCGCCCGCTTCATCCTGGTGTGGAGCTCTGGCGACGTCTTCGCCGCCCGGGTCGACGGCGCCGGGGTAGCGCTGGACTCGCCGGGGCTCGCGATCGCCGATGCCGGCACGAGCTACCTTGTCGGTTGCACGTCCGGCCCGGCGCCCAGCATCGCGTGCGCCGACGGGGCCTGCGTCGTGCTGTGGCGTGATTCCCGGGACCTCAGCCTTCCGCGGTGCGAGTACCGCATCGCCGCCTCCACCCTCGACCCGGGCGCGACCGGCTTCGATCCCTCGTCGTTCCCGGTGACGGACGCCGTCCTCCAGCAGCCCGGCCTCGCGATCGCGCACGACGGCCTACACTTCGTCGCGCTGTGGTCGACCTCCGACTCCATCGTCGAGCGCAGGATCAGCGCCGACGGCGTCGTCCTCGACGCGGAGGACCAGGTCGTCACCGCACAGGCCGCTGCCGCGGACCTGGCAAGCGATGGCCACGGGACCTCGCTCGTCGCGCATGCCGGGCGCACGGGATGGGGTGGCCTGGGGGAGCTGCTGCCCGTCGCGGGGCGGCTCCTGATGACGTGGGCGTACCTGACGACCGAGCGAACCGGAAGCGGGGCCGGGACCATCGTCTCGTCGCCCGGCGGCATCGATTGCGGCGCCACGTGCGCCGCGCCGTTCGACGCACCGACGCTGGTGACCCTCACGGCCGTTCCGGACCCGGGATCGACCTTCGTCGGCTGGTCCGGCGCCTGCGACGGCGTCGCTGGCTGCGAGGTGCTGGTGGACCGCGCCACGACGGTCTCGGCGCGCTTCGACGACCTCGAGGCGCCGCTGGTGCTCGTGCCGGACGACCTCCAGGTGAGCGCCACCAGCTCCCAGGGAGCCATCGTGACCTACGTCGTCTCCGCCGAGGACGAGGGGAGCGGGGCCCTCACGCCGATCTGCGAGCCAGCGTCGGGATCGCTGTTTCCTCCGGGCACGACGGAGACGACTTGCCTGGCCACGGACGCTGCGGGAAACGTCGGCACGGGGTCGTTCCGTGTGAACGTCTCGTTCTCGTGGAGCGGCGTTCTTCCTCCGCTCCGAAGAGACGCCATCGCGATGCTCCGCCTCGGGAGCACGATTCCGGTCAAGTTCCAGCTCACCGGGGCCAGCGCCCGGATCGCCGATCTCGCTGCGAGCGCGTTCATCAGCGCGCACGCGGATGGGGGCTCGATGACCATGAAGCTCGCGACCGGCGCATTTCGCTATGACCCGGACGCGATGCAGTACGTGCTGCAGCTCGCGACGCAGCGCCTGGGCTCCGGGACCTTTGATTTGCACGTCGTGATGCCGGACGGGGTCAGCCGTGTCGTGACGTTCACGCTGCTCGACTGACCTGGCCACGACGGACGTGGAGCCGCGCGGGAGACGCCCGCTCAGGTCGGCAGGCAGCCGCCCCCCGGGCCGATGCCCGCCCTCACGCGTCGCCGCGCACGCGGCGGAGCCAGCGGCGGAGGCTGCTGACGCGCCCCTTCGCCGCCGGCTGGGCGCCGGCCTCGCCGGCGCCCGGTGCGGCCGGCGCGCCCGCGAGGAACGCGAGCACGTGCTCGGCGCGCAGCCAGACCCGCGTGCCGGCCGCGAGCGGGCCGGGCACGAACGGCTGGTTGTCGAGCGTCCCGCCCCACCAGCCGTCCTCGCGCACCGCGTCGAGCTGGACCCACATGTGCTCGGTCCGCTCGGTGAGCTCGCCGTGCGGCCCCGCGGCGAGGAACGCGAACGACGCCTTCACGAGGTCGCCCGGCGCGGGTGGCGCCGCGAGCGCCTCCGCCACGCGTCCCACCTCGCCGGGATGGAGCAGCCTCCAGCCCTCCTCCTCCAGCGTGGGCGCGGGCTCCGGCTCCGACTCGTCCGGCGGCGCCGCGGGCGCGCCGTGGGCGCAACGCTCCGACCAGGCGCGGATCACGGCGGGCACGACGCCGATCTCCTGCGCCCGCGTGAGGACGTGCGAGCCGTCCAGCAGCATGAGGCTGGGCCGCTGCCGGCCGCGGCCGAGGTGGACGTGCACCTCGAGGCCCAGGGTGGGCGGGAGGACGTGCGACTGGTTCGCGAGCGTGCCCCGGAACCCGGGGTGGTCGGCGGGCGCGCCGCCGTCGAAGGTCCGCCGGTACGCCTCGAAGTCCTCCCGCGCGACCTTCACCCAGAAGCCCCAGCGGTACGGCTCCTCGCGCCCGCGCACCGGGATCGGCGCCACGCAGCGGATGAAGAACGCCTCGCCGTCGATGGAGACGAGGTCATCCGACTCGCGGACCCGGTCGGCCCGCTCCTCCTCCGGGACCGCGAACACCGCGTCCGGCCGGTGAAAGCCGGGCTCCAGCTCCTCGTGCTCCTCCCCGCACTGGTCGCAGCGCCCACGCCCCATCGCTCCTCCGGCCGGGCGCGACCGCGCCCTCGCACCCCGGCAACTCTAGCCGAGAGCTCCGTCACCTTCGGCGAAACCTCCCATCCGGTCCCGGGCGACCAGGGCGGCGCATCCTCCCTCGGCGTGCGGCGGCGCCGATCGATCGGGCGTCCCCGAGAATCCGGTGCCCCGCCGCACGCGCCGCGGGTGTAGACAGGCGCCAGGAGGACCGCCATGACGCTCCCCGTCGATCGTGCCCGCGAGATCCTCGCCGTGCGCCGCATCGCCGTCGCCGGCGTGTCGCGCGACGAGAAGGACTTCAGCCGCTACCTGTTCCGCGAGCTCGTGGCCCGCGGCTACGACGCCGTCCCCGTGAATCCGGCGCTCGCCGAGGTGGACGGCCGCCTCGCCTTCGCCTCCCTCGCCGACGTCGAGCCGCCGGCCGAGGCCGCCATCATCGTCACCCCGCGCTCCGCGACCGAGGCCGTGGTCGGCGACGCGCTCCGCGCCGGCATCCGGCGGATCTGGCTGCACCGCGGCGCGGGCGCCGGCTCGGCCACGCCGGGCGCGCTGGCCCTGTGCCGCGCCAGCGGCGTCGAGCCCGTCCACGATCTCTGCCCGTTCATGGTGCTGACCGGCGCGTCCTTCCCGCACCGGTTCCACGGCTTCTTCCGGCGGCACCTCGGGCACGAGCACGCGGCGGGGCCGGCGTGAGGGGCCCCGCCGTGAAGGTGACGAGCCCCGTCCTCGGGAACACGTTCACGCTCGACGGCCCGGCCAGGCGCGTGGTGAGCCTGGTCTCGTCGGCCACCGAGACGCTGTTCGCCGTCGGCGCCGGCGCCGCGGTGGTCGGCGTCTCGCCGTACTGCGCGCGCTACGTCCCGGGCCTCGCCGCGCCGGTGGTCGGCGACTACGTGCGCGCCGACCCTGCCGCGATCCGCGCCGCCGCCCCCGACCTCGTGGTGGTGACCGACGGAGTCCAGCTCCCGCTGGCGCGGCGGCTGGCCGCGGAGGGGCTCCCGGCCTACCTGCTCCCGGTGCCGCAGAGCCGGTTCGGGATCCTCGAGAACGCCGTCGCGCTCGGCGCGCTGACCGGGCGGCTCGCGGAGGCGCGCGCCCTGTGCGCGTCGATCGAGGCCGGGGCCGCGGCGCTGGTCGCGAGCGCGCCGGCCCCGCGGCCCCGCGTCTACGCCGAGCTGTGGTTCGGCGCCCACCCGCGCAGGTTCGGCGGCCGCGCGTTCGTGCACGACGTCCTCGAGCTCGCCGGCGCCGAGAACCTCTTCGGCGAAGAGCCGTTCGCGTACGCCCCCCTCGACCTCGGCGAGGTGGAGCGCCGCGCACCGGAGTGGCTGGTGGTGTTCCAGGAGCCCGAGCACCCGGTGGACGCGCGCGCGCTCGCCGCCGCGCGCGGCTGGGCGAGGCGCCTCGGCGACCGCATCGTCACCTCGACCGTCGAGCGCGGCCGGAACCTCATCCACGACGGCCCGTCGTTCCTGGAGACGGCGCGCTGGCTGCGCGGCGTCCTGCTCGGCGAGGCGACCCGCTGAGCGCGGGCGGAGGACGCGAAGAGGCCGGCGGACCCGGGGGGGAGGGACGCCGGCCTAGCCGCTCGCTTGCGGGTCCGCCCGCGGCGGGCGACACGCCTCGACGGTGTGTCCGTGTCCCGGCCGCGTCCACGCCATCGAAGGGTTGCGGCCGGATGCCGCCGTTCCTCCGCGCCGGACGCTCACCCGCCCCGCCACCAGCTCCACTTCACCAGGAACGTGTCCACCGCCCGGCCGCGGAACAGGTCGGGTGAGCCGAGGCCGCTCGGCACGTCCCCGTCGCGCGCGGGCAGCTCGCTCTGTGAGCGCGTGTAGACGACGTACAGCGTGGAGCCCAGGCGATACTCCCACCGGACCACCGCGTTCAGGTTCACGGTCGCGTCGTGCGAGGCCGGATCGCCCGCGTACGGGACCGGCGCGAGATCGGCCCAGGACACGCGCCGGCGGCCGGTCACCGACGCGCCGTAGAACGTGTCGCCCCAGCGGATGGCCGAGCTGAACGCCTGCGCGTAGAGCTGCGCGCTCAGCCGCGGGGTGAACACGAGCTGCTGCCGCAGGGTCACCGACACGAACCGCGGATCCTGCACCCCGAACACCGCGGTGCCGTCGGCGAGCGTCTCCAGCCAGCGCGGCCCCTGCGGCTTGTGCTCGTACCCCGCCTCGAGCTTCGTCTCGAGGCGCGGGTGCGGCCGCCAGCTCCCGGTGAGCGAGCCGGACCAGCCGCTCGATGGGCCGAACGGGCCCTCGTCCATGGTGCGGAAGTAGACGACCTCGACCTTGCCCTGCAGCTCGCGGTGCGGGTCCGAGGCCAGGCTCGCGGTCACGTACCAGTGGCCGGTGCGCTCGAACGCGATGCCCGAGCGCGCGATCTCGCGCGTGTCCCACTGCGGGTGCTCGACGTTGAGCCGCACCCTCAGCTCCTCGTACCCGGGGAGCTGGAGCTTCGCCGAGGTCCACCAGTTGAGGCTCCGCGCCATCTTCCCGTCGGCGTCCCAGTTGACGTCGAGCGTGCTGTCGGCGCTGAACGAGTGGAACGGGCCGAAGCCGTTGGGCCGGACGTAGCGGCCGACCAGGTCCACCCACTGGAAGTCGGAGAGCGGCTGGTACCCGACGTCGTTCAGATCGAGCTTGGCGTCCTCGTAGAGGTACTGCACCTCGAAGCGCCACGGCTCGCCGCCGAGCTTGCCCCAGCGCATGTGGCCGCCGAACCCGAGATCGCCCGCCCGCAGCACCGTGCCGTCGCGGAGCGTGCGCCCGCCCTCGGGCCCGCCCACCGCCTGCGAGGCCTCCACCTGCGCGAAGCCGCCCCAGTCGCCCGGCACGGTGAGGTCCAGCCCGAGCGCGTTGGAGCCGCGCGACGCGCACCCGGCCGCCCGGTAGTCATCCTCGGTGGCGAACTCGCGCCGCCGGCAGCGCGGCTCGAGCGGCGTCGCCGCGGTGAACATGGCGCCCGCGGTGGCGCGCCCCCCGAGCCGCTGCCGGGCGACGGCGGCGAAGTAGTTGGTGCTGACCGGGTGCGCCGACGGCAGCGCGTTCTCCGGGCCGAGCCGGAAGGGCTGCCGCAGGCGGAACCGCCAGCTGCGGTCCGGGTCCTGCTCCACCGGCGCGAGCGCGGCCGGATCCGGGTTCCCGTAGCCGAGCGGCACGAGCGCCGCGTTCCCGGCGCCCATGACCACCGAGTCGAGCACGCCGAGCTCGAGCCCGCGGCGCACGCTGCCGGTGACCTTGGCGGCGCCGAGGATGGGGGCGTCGAGGCCGATGCGACGGGAGTAGAAGAGCTGCTGCTGCGCGCCGTACTCGCTGCCCACCGGCTCGAACACGTCGAGCCCCTCCATGAAGAACGGCCGCTTCTCGGGGAAGAACGGCTCCGAGTTCTGGAGGTTCTGGATGACCTGGTCGCTCTCGACCTGGCCGAAGTCGGGGTTGATGGCGCCGGTGAGCGTGAGGCCCGAGCCGAGGGGCGACTTCAGGTCGAGCCCGACGTCCACGAGCGGGTCCACCAGCCGGGGATCGGGCCGGGAGGGGTCCGAGTACTGCGGGCGCACCGTGGCGCGCGCGGCGACGTACGGCAGGAGCTCGAGGCCCCGCGGCGGGGCGAGCTCCGAGAGCCCCTCCAGCCGGCCGAACCGCGAGACCACCAGGTTGCCCGGGTTGAGCGGGTTCGCCTCGCGGGGCACGAGCACCGTCCCGAACACCTGGTGCGTCCGCGGCACGTGCCGGCGCACCACGAAGCCCCACTGCTGCTCGGGCGCCGACGAGAAGCGGAGCTGCCGGAGCGGGATGGCGAGCTCGACCGACCAGCCGCGCGCGTCGTCCGCCACGGCCGCGTCCCAGACCGCGTCCCAGCTGTCCGTCGTGTTCACGTCCGCGTAGACGAGCTGGTCGCGGAGCACACCGGCGGCGTTCACGGTGAACACGTAGGCGGTGCGCCCGCCCCCGCCCGAGTCGATGGCCACCTCGACGCGGTCCGCGGTGGTGTCGGTGTCGCGGCGCGCGAGCTGGCGCACGACGGCGCCGGGCTGCGGGTCGAAGCAGATCACGCCTACGTACACCATGGCGTCGTCGTAGAGGACCCGGACCTCGGTGCGGAAGCTCGCGGGCAGCCCGGGGTTCGGGAAGCTCTCGACGAACCGGCTGTACGCGGGCGCGGCGGCCCACTCCTCCTCGTCGAGCCGCCCGTCCAGCGCGATGGGCCGCGGGGTCCGCACGGCCACGACGGCGTCCGCGCGGGCCGGGTCCGGCTCCGCGGCGACGGCCGAGGCGGCGAGCAGGCAGGTGATGGCGACGGCGATCGGCTTCAAGCGTGTCCTCGGCGCTCCCCCCCCGTTGAGAGGGCTCGCGCCGGCGTCCGTGACAGCCGCGCGCGTGCGGCGCTGCCGCGCCCCCGGGGCGTCCACGGGCGGGTTCCCCCCCGGCGTGCGTCGCCGCGCGCGGCCGGACCGTCGCGTCCCGCGCGCCCTCGACGCCGGGAGGAGGGAACGCCTTCGACCGTCCCCTCCTGTTCGGTTGAACGTCCGCACTCGGAGTGCTTGCCTCTCGGCGGGCGCGCACGCGCCGGCCGCCGGGCGTCCCCGGCGAGCGCGGCATCGCGGCGGCGCCGGTCCGGGGGGGCCCATGACGCCTGGCATTCGGATGGTGGTGGCGTGCTGCTGTTCGTGCATCGGCTCGAGCGTTGCGGCGCAGGGAGTTCCGGTGATGATCGACCTGGGGACGCTGGGCGGCGCGTCCAGCGAGGCGGTCGCGCTGAGCGACGCCGGGTACGTCGCGGGGAATTCGCTCCGGGCCGACGGCGCGCACCACGCGTTCCGCTGGACCGCGGCGGACGGCATGGCCGACCTCGGCACGCTCGGAGGTGCCTTCAGCGAGGCGGTGGCGGTGAACGCGAGCGGCGACGTCGCGGGCGGCGCGTACCTACCGGGCGACGCCTATCACGCCTTCCGGTGGACGGCGGCGGACGGCATGGAGGACCTCGGCACGCTCGGAGGCGCGCAGAGCGAGGCGCGGGCCATGAACGGCGCCGGCCAGGTGGTCGGGCAGTCGGAGCGCGGGGACGGCTCCTGGCACGCGTTCTCCTGGACCCCGGCCGGCGGGATGGTGGACCTCGGCGCCGGGACCCGCAGCGACGCGCTCGGCGTGAACGGCGCGGGCCAGGTGGTGGGGTGGACCGAGCAGGCCGACGGCTCGAGGCGCGCGTTCTCGTGGACGGCGGCGGGCGGCAGGGTGGACCTCGGCGCCGGTGCGGCCATCGCGGTGAACGCGGCCGGCCAGGTGGCCGGGATGACGACGCTCCCGGACGACTCGCCCGGGATCTTCTCCTGGACCGAGACCGCCGGCACGGTCGTGCTCTCCTGCGGACGCACGCTGTACGACGTCCTCGCGCTCGGCGACGGCGGGCACGTCGTCGCGAGCTCGCTCGGCGTGGCCCGCGTGCGCTCGATCCTGTGGACGGCGGCAGGTGGCTGCGTGGACCTCGGGACGCTCGGCGGGACCCACACCGTGGCGCGCGCCGTGAATCCGGGCGGGCAGGTGGTGGGCTGGAGCTCGCTGTGGGACGATCATCCGCAGCACGCGTTCACCTGGACCGCGGACGGAGGGATGGTCGATCTCGGCTACTGGGGGCTGGACGGCCTGAAGGGCCGGGCGAACGCAGTCGACTCGCTGGGCAGGGTCGCAGGCTGGTCCGAGCTGGTCCCGCTGGTCCCGCGCGACGACTTCGCCTACGGGCCCACGCACGCGGTCCTCTGGAAGACCGCGCCGACGGCCGAGATCGAGCAGCTGGTCTCGACGCTCGCCGGGATGGTGCTGCCGCGCGGCACGGCGATCAGCCTGGCCGCCAAGCTCGCCGCGGTCCTCGCGGCGCTGGATGCACAGGACGTCCCCGACGCCTGCGACGCGCTCGCGTCCTTCGCCGACGCGGTCGCCGCGCAGACCGGGAAGAAGCTCGGGCCCGAGCAGGCGGGCCCGCTCGGCGCCGCCGCCGCGGACGTGCGTGCGATGCTGCAGTGCCCTTGAGCGCCGGCGGGGCCGCCTACCGCGTCGCGATCGCCGCCATGAACCCGATGTACGCGGTCGCGACGCGGTTCGCGAACACGTCGTTCACGTGGCCGCCGTCGAGGCTCCAGTCCGGCGCCATCGCCGGGATCCCGTCGATCACGACGAGGTTCCCCTGCGCGTCGCGCTGCTCCATCGCGGCCAGATCGAACACTCGGCCGGTCGGGCCGTAGCGGGCGCGGACGAGCTGGCTGAACGCCTCCCGCCGCAGGTTCGCCCCGCCCTGCACCCAGGACGTGAGCGGGACGGTCCAGTGGACGATGCGGCCCGGGAAGTCCCGCTCCAGCGCGTCCATGACGGACTGGTAGCGCGCCCAGATCGGCGCCACGTCGGTGGACTCCGCGAAGTCGGCGAAGCAGAGCTTCATGGCCGCGTGGTCGAGCCCGCCCGTGAAGGTGGTCCGGACGAGCCGATCGAACTCGTCGATCTTCCCGATGGGATCGCCGTTCGTGCCGAGCTCCACCTCCGCCCACCCGCCCGCAGGGATGCTCGCGAGACCCGCCGGGTTGCTCACCAGCACGACGCCGCCCTCGGGGTGGTCGCGCAGGATGCGCTGCAGCCCGCCGCTCCCGTCCCAGGCGCCGCCGTACAGGATGTTCGCGCCCACGCTCTGGTGCGCGAAGAGCTGGCGCTTCGTGGCGAGCACCCGGAGCTGCTCCGTGAGCGTGGCCGCGTCGCCGCCGCCACCGCCGTCCCCGCCGCCGCCGGACCCCGGGCCGCTCGTCCCGGAGCCGGAGCACGCCAGCACCGCCACCGTCAGCATCCAGCCGATCCGTCGCATCGTTCCCCCGCCACACCGGGTCCCGGCGCTCAGCGCGCGGCGCCGATCGCCACCGCGTACATGAACGCGACGTATGCTCGCGCCACCCGGTCCGCGCCCGCGTCGTTCAGGTGCGCGTCGAAGTGACCGTCCCCGCTCCAGTCGAGCGCCAGCGCGCGGACGCCGCCCAGCGTGACCAGGTTGTCCTGCGCGTCGTGCGCCTCCAGGTCAGCGAGGTCGAACACGCGCCCGGTGGGCCGGTACCTCGCACGGATGAGCTCGCTGAGCTGCTCGCGGGCGGTGTTCCCCTCGATGTCGGTGACGTCCGGCATGAGCGGCACCGTGAAGTGGATGACCCGGCCCGGGAAGTCGGCCTCCAGCGCGTCCATGACCACCTGGTACCGCGCCCAGGTGTCGGCGACGTCGGTCGCGTTCCAGATGTCGGTGAAGCAGAACTTGAACGCGACGAAGTCCAGCGCGCCCCCGAACCGCACCCGGACCTGGTGATCGAAGTCGTTCACCTTGCCCACCGGATCTCCGTTCGTCCCGATGGCGGTGTCGGCCCATCCGCCGGCGGGGAACGCCGATCCGTCGGCGCTCGCCGGCTCGTAGACCACCGCCACGCCGGCGGCGGCGTTGGCCTGGAGGAGCGCGTCGAGCCCGGCGTGGCCGCTCTGGCCGTAGAGGATGCTGTTCCCGACGCTCTGATGCGCGAAGAGCTGGCGCTTCGAGGCGAGCGCCTCGAGCTGCTGCGCCACGGTGGGATCCACGGGCGGCGGCTGCGCCTGGATGGTGTACGCGGCGGAGCGCACCGCGCTCGCCGCGAACCCGTCCGCGGTCGCGATGGCCCGGAGCGTCGCGGAGACCGAGATCGTCACCGGGTCGGCGCACGCGGGCGTGGCCGGCGTGGGCTGGGTCCCGTCGAGCGTGCAGCGCACCGTGGCGCCCGGGGTGGTGCTCGCGACCGTCACCTGCTGCGCCGAGGCGTACACCCCGCCAGGTGGCGAGAACGTCGGCGGCTCGGCTGGGGACGGCGCAGCCGCGTCGATCGTGTACGTCGAGCTCGCGACCGCGCTGCTCGCGTACCCGGGCGCGAGGGCGATGGCGCGGACGGTGGTCGTCTCCACCACGTCCACCGAGGTGCACGCGGGCGACACTTCCGTGGGCTCGCTGCCGTCCAGGGTGCAGCGCACCGTGGCGCCCGGGGTGGCGGTGGACACGGTCACCTGCTGGGCCGAGGCGTAGGTCCCACCCGGCGGCGAGAAGGTGGGCGCTGATGCCTGGGGCACCTCCGGAGGCGGTCCCGACGAGCCGCCCGAGCCGGAGCAAGCGAGCGCGGCGAGCGCCACGACCCATGAGCGGTTTCGCATTTTGCCGTCTCCCTCCGTGCACCGGCTGGCGCCAGGCCCCACGCCCATACCAGACCCGGCGTCGAGGTGGCGCGCCTCCGCGGAGGCAGGCGGTGGAGTGCCCCACCTCGTTGCCCTCTGCGGGGGGCGAGCCCGGCAGCTATCCATGGAGCGCACGCGACCCGCGACGGGCCGCGCCCCCGGAGGTTGCGCATGACGGTCACCACACCGGACACCGGTGCCGACGCGCCGCTGCTGCGGCCCATCGGCGTCATCCGCTCGGCGATCACCGCCCGCGGCGACGCGCCCAGGCAGGGCTCCGAGGGCGCGCCGGACGCCTGGCTGGAGGTGCACCCGTGGGCCGCGGACGGCCTCGACGGCATCGCCGCCGGCGACGCGCTCGTGGTCGTCACCTGGCTGCACCGCGGCGATCGCTCGGTGCTCCGGGTCCACCCGCGCGGCGATCCGCGCAACCCGCTCACCGGCGTGTTCGCCACGCGCTCGCCGGATCGGCCCAATCCGCTCGGCCTGCACCCGGTGACGGTCCGCGCGGTGGAGCCACACCGCCTGCGCATCGGCCCCATCGAGGCCATCGACGGGACGCCGGTGGTGGACCTCAAACCGGTGCTCCGGTAGCCACGGCGGCGCTCGGGCCCGCAGCCCCTGCCTCAGATCGACAGGATCCCCGGCCAGTGCCGCGCCCAGTCCCGCGCGCGCACGCGCCGCTGCCAGGCCGGGTCGCCGCGGTCCACGCGCGTCGAGCCGGCGAGGAGCGCCTGGACCCGCGCCTCGAACGCGCCGGCGACGGCCTCGTCCTCGACCACGAGCAGCAGCTCGTCCTCCCAGTAGCTCGCGGTGACGTCCAGGTTCGCGCTCCCCACCGCGCAGGCGCGGCCGTCGGCGATCATCGCCTTCGCGTGCACGTGGGGGCGCACCAGCCCGAGCTCCGGCGACCAGCCCGGCACGTCGCGGACGGCGAGCAGCCACGCCTCGGCCCCCGCCGCCACGAGCGTGTCGATGCGCGAGTGGACCAGCCAGGTGGCCGCGGTGCGCGCGGTGGCCCAGGGGCCCTCGAACGGCTCGCCGCCGTGCGTGGGCGTGACCTCGCCGAACAGCACCTGCACCCGGACGCCGCGGCGCAGCGCGCGCGCGAGCGCGTGCTCCAGCTCGAGGAGCAGCGGGAACCCGTTCACCGCGACCAGCCGGGAGCGCGCGCTCTCGACGAGCGCCAGGTAGGCCTCGAGCGTGCTCGCGTCCCGCAGCCCCCGGTGCACCACCACCCGCACCCGCTCCGCGCCGGCCGCGCCGGGCTCCGTCACCTCGAACGGCGCGCCGCCCGCCCCGGTCCACGCCTCCAGGAAGGCGCGCTCCACCGCGGCGACGGCGGGCCCACGCACCCGCGCCCCGCCGTCCAGCCAGGGCACCTCGCGCCACGGCGTCCGCGGCCCGACCCGGACCTCGTCGAAGCCGGTGTAGTACTCGTGCGCGAGGTTCCGGCCGCCCACCAGCGCCACGGCCCCGTCGGCCACCACCAGCTTGCGGTGGTCGCGCCGCTTCAGGTCCTCGACGCTGGGGACCGCCGCCACCGGGCGCGAGACCCGCACCTCGACGCCGGGGCGCGCGGCGAGCCGAGCGAGCAGCGGGTTCTCGAGGCCGAAGGAGCCGTGGAGGCCGTGCAGCGAATCCACCAGCACGCGCACCGCCACGCCGCGGCGCCCGGCGCCAGCGAGCGCCGCCTCGACCCGCCGGCCGGCGTCGTCGTCGGTGGCCAGGTAGACCTGGAGGTGGAGCGTCCGGCGCGCGCCGCGGATCGCCTCGAGCAGCCAGCGGCGGGCGGTGGCGTTCTCGAGCTCGAGCTCGACGCGGTTCCCCTCGATCGCGGGCGCGGCCGTCGCCGCGTCGAGCCGCGCGTCGAGCGAGCCGGGGCGCGGCGCGGGCGGCGGCGCGCGCCACGCGCGCCCGGCGAGCTGGTGCGCCTCCAGCGCCTCGAACCCGATCGCGGCGGGCGGATGGGGTCCACGGTGCACGATCGCGGCGACCGGGAACCCGGCCGCGCGCAGGCGGCCGCCCACCCGCGCCAGGCGCACGGCGTCGTGCGCCTCGCCCACGTCCGCCGCCTCGCCCTCGTCCAGGACCGCGCTCGCGTCCACCACGCGCGGCGCGAGCCCGGCGGCGCACAGCCGCTCGCGCACGAGGTGGCAGCTCCGGGTCGGGCGCAGGCGCACCGCGAGCGGCTCGGCGCCCTGCAGGCCGGCGAGGAGCGCGAGGTCCTCCGGGCCCAGCTCGGCGTCGAACGGCAGGAGCGGCAGCGCGCCCGGGCGGAGCACCGCGACCTGCCGCTCCACCGCGGCGACCGGGTCGAGGCCCTCGGCGTCGCGCGCGCGGAACACGCCGATCGAGCCGGCGGCCAGGCCCGCGGGCAGCTCCGCCTCGCCGCCGCACGTGCGCACGCGCGCGACGACGCGGCCGTCCGACACGAGCGCCAGCTCCTGGTCCTCGACCGGCGGGTTGCGCCCGAGGCCGTAGGCGTAGCCGACGCGCAGCCGGACGGGGCCGCCGCCGTCCAGCAGGTCCGGCACGTCCAGCGGCCGCCGGAGCACCGAGCGGACCGGCGCGGCCGGCGGCAGCACCAGCACGGGCGCCGGCCAGGGCGCGCCGCGGAGCAGCGCGCCGGGGAAGCGCGAGAGGACCACCAGGTCCAGCCGGCGCTCGCGCGCGACGGTCTCGAGCGTCCGCCACGTCCCGGCCCCGAAGCCGCCGGCCAGCTCGACCGGCGCGCGGATCCCGGCGACCTCCAGCGCGACGGCGACCTCGTCCCGCGACGGCGGCGCGAGCGACAGGAGCGTGACGCGCTGGGCGGGGTCCCCGTGGTCGCGCAGGAAGGCCGCGAGCGCCGCGCGGGCGCGCTCGCCGGGCGCGACGCAGAGCAGCTCCCGCGCCGGCCCGCGGGCCTGCGCGGCCGCCGCGGCGGCGGCCGACGGCACCCAGGCGACCGCGACCGGCCGGAGGCGGCGCAGCGCGGAGAGGGCGGCGCCGCCCGCCGCCGGGAGCGGCCCCGCGACGACCAGGTCCACCTCGCGGTCCCCGGCGAGCGCCGCGAGCGCGGCGGGATCGAGATCGGGCACCGCGCCGATCGCCAGCCGCGGCGCGAGCGGCGCCGCGTCCTGCCGCAGGCGATCGAGCCACGCGGCGTCCGCGAGGCCGGCCGGCGCGGGCGCCGCGGGCCCCGGCAGCCACGGGCGCGGCCGCGGCGGCGGGCACGCCACCACGCCCAGCGACTCCGCAGCCGGCGCGAGCGCGCGGACGGCCCCGAGCGCCGGGCCGGCGTCGGCGCCCTGCTCCACCAGCGCGAGCACGCGGCGGTACCTCATGCGCCCGCCTCCGCCTGCGGCAACGGCACCCGCTCCACCGAGCGCCCGTCGGGCGCGACCACGTGCGCCTCCACCGCCGCCAGGCTCCCGTCGTCCCGGAGCTCGTACGCGTTGAAGCCCGCGCGGACGCGCGGGTGCGGGTGGTCGAGCGCGGCGCCGCTCGCGCCGATCACCTGGAGCGCGCCGGCGGCGGTGGGCAGGCGCCACCGCACCCGCGCGTGCAGGTGCCCGAACAGCACCAGCCCGCGGCCGAGCCGCGAGAGCACCGCGCGCAGCCGGTCCGCGTCCACCAGCCCGTCGCGGAGCCGGAGCGCCCGGATCCTCCCGTCCACGGGCGGGTGGTGGACCAGCACCACCGGCGTGCGCCGCGCCACCTCGGGGTGGGCGAGCACCGCCTCGAGCGCCGCGAGCTGCGCCTCGCCGAGGCGGCCGCTCGCCACGAACGGCGGGCGGGGCACCGCGCTCGAGAGCCCGATGATGGCCGCCGGGCCGCGCAGCTTCACGCACGGGAACGGGCCGGCCGGGAGGTCGCGGGCGAGGTCGGGGAGGTCGCCGCGCAGGAACGCGCCGAAGTGGTGCGGGAAGCGGCGCCCGTCCTGGATCGACGGCAGGTAGACGTCGTGGTTCCCCGGGACCACCGTCACCTCGACTGCGCGCGCCACCCCGTCCAGCAGCGCGCGCGCCTCCTCCAGCTCGCGCTCCAGGGCGAGGTTGGTGATGTCGCCGGTCACCACCACGTGATCGGCGTGCGCCGCGGCGGCCGCGAGCACCGCGGCGAGGTACTCGCGCCGGTACACGCGCCCGCGCTGGCGGAGCAGGTTGACGTAGCCGGTGATGCGCTTGTTGAAGAGGATGCGCCGCCACTCGGTCCCGCGGGGCGAGAGCACGTGCAGGTCGGAGAGGTGGGCGATCCGGAGCACCTCCCGAAGCCTCCCGCAGCGCGCCGCCCGCTTCCAGCCGGGGGTGGAGGGACAGGCCCGATCTCGGTCGGGGATGCGACGGGATGTGCAGGTCACGCCGCCGCGCGCCCCCCCCCCCAGCATGGGGCTCGGGCCCGGCGCGCGAAAGAGGGGGCTCGACTTTACGCAGGATAAAGTGTACACACGCGGCTCCCCATCCCAACTCCAGGCGGGGACCGGGCGGTTCTTCATCGCCCGCGAAAATTGAGAAGAAACGAGTCTACACAGTAATGGCTACCGGTACCGTGAAGTGGTTCAACGATGCGAAGGGCTTCGGCTTCATCACGCAGGACGGCGGCGGGGACGACGTGTTCTGCCACCACACTGCCATCCAGGCCGACGGCTTCCGCACGCTCGCCGAGGGGCAGAAGGTCGAGTTCGACGTGACGCGTGGCCCGAAGGGCCTGCAGGCGGCGAACGTCCGCGCGATCTAACCGCGCATCCGTCGCTCCGTCGACGCGAGAAGCCCGGCCCTTCGGCCGGGCTTCTTCGTTTCGGGCTCCCGATCAGCGCCGCGACCGGCGCCGGGACGCCGAGCGCCGCGCCTGCGACGAGAGCGCGCGCCGGGACGCGGCGGACTTGCCCTCCCGCTCCAGCGCGCCCTTCGAGGCGGTGCTCCGCCGGCGCGAGGGCGCGCGCGGCTTCCGCTTCCGCTGCCCGACCTCGTAGGCCGCCTCGGCCGAGCGGCGGGTCCGCCGCGACGCCTGCCCCTTCTTCGGCGGCTTCAGCGGGATGCCCGCGCGGCGCGCCTTCGAGAGCCCGATCGCGATGGCCTGCTTCGTGGAACGCGCGCCGTGCTTGCCGCGGCGCACGTGCTCGATCTCCTCGCGCACGTACTCGCCCGCCGCGGTGGTGGGCTTCTTCCCCCGGCGCAGGGCCGCCTTCGCCCGCCGCTCCGTCGCCTTCTCCGGCATGTGCCGTCTCCTTCCGCCCCGCTGCCACGCGGGGGACGCGGATGGCGTTCCCCCCGGCGGCTGCCCGGAGCACCCTTGAGCCTGCGGCCGCCCCTTCGCGGCGGCAAGCGAAGGGGCCGGGCGGACGGGCGGCGCGCCGCCCGCGCCTCGGGTGCGGGCGGATCACTTCTTCCGCGACGGGAGCTTCAGGAGCTCGCCGTCCACCGCGAACACGCCCCGCCCGCGGTGGTGGAGCGTGCGGGGGTCCTCGCGCGCGCGGTCGATCCACGCGGCCACCACCTCGAGCACGAAGAACCCGTACTCCTCCACCAGCCGGTCGTCGGCGATCCTGCACTCCAGGCGGGCCCAGCACTCCTCCAGGAGCGGCGCGCCCACCTTCGTCGCGGCGACCGCGGTGAGGCCGAAGCGCCGGAGCTTGTCCACCCGGCGGCCGGAGACGTTGCCGCACCCGACCACCTGCCGGGCCAGCTCCACGGTCGGGACGTTGATCACGCACTCGCGGGTGGCGACGAGCCGGCCGAACGTGTGGTTGCGATCGCTGATCACGCACCCGACCCGCGGCGGCTCGAACTCCATCATCGTGAGCCAGGACATGGTCATGACGTCGGGGCGGCCCGGGCCGCCGGTGGTGACGAGCACCACCGGGCCGGGCTCGAGCAGCCGGTAGACCTCCGCGAGCGGGAGGCGGACCTTGCGCGTGGCGGGCCGCGCGGATCGGGCGGGCATCGCTCACGCATACGCCCGCCGGCCAGGGCCGGCGCGCGGCATGCGACCGCGACGGCGTCTCCGCGCACCCCGCGTCAGGGGTGCCCGGCCGGCGACTCCGCCGGGAACCCGCGCACGCCCTGGGCCATCTCCTCGTCCACGTAGCACCACGCCCAGTCCGCGCCCGGCTCGAACGAGCGCACCACCGGGTGGTCGGTCTCGTGGAAGTGCCGGGTGGCGTGCCGGTTCGGCGAGCTGTCGCAGCAGCCGACGTGCCCGCAGGTGAGGCAGAGCCGGAGCTGGACCCAGCGGTCGCCGGACGCGAGGCACTCCTCGCAGCCCTGCGTCCGCGGCTGCACGGCCGCCCGCCGCCTCCCCGCCGCCTCCAGGTGCTCGCACATGATCTCGCTCCTCTCGCGCCGCGCGCTCCGGCGCCGCGGCTCCGTTGCCGCGGCGGCCGCGCCGGATCAAGGCCCTCCCAGGACGCGCCCGCCCCGGCCCTCTCAGCGCCCGGACACCAGCTCCGGGCTGCCGCCGACCACCCGCTTCGCCGCCTGGCCCGCGCGCAGCGTCCCCCCGGGCGCGACGCCGTTCAGGGCCGCGAGCACCTCGGGCGGCGCGGTCGAGGGGAACTCGCGCGCGAAGTCGGCGAGCGACATGTCGCGCGGCACCTTCACCACGTCGAGGCGGGCCGGCTGCACCGCGCGCGCGGCCGGATCGGTCACCGGGCCGAAGCTCGCGAGCACGCGCTGGAAGGTGTCCGCCGCGGCCTGGAGCCGCTCGGCCGGCGCGTACTCCACGATCTGCAGCGTGGTGCCGCCCGCCGGCACGAACGCGACCACGCCGCCCACGTTCCCCTGCTCGGTGGCGGCCTCGAACCAGCGCGCCGCGCCGCCGTGCGGCACGGGCGGCGGCGCCGCCTGGACCGGGCGCACGCCCTGCTGCGAGAAGAACCGCTGCACCGCCTCCTCCGGCGACGCCTTGCCGGCGGCGGTGAGCTGGAGCGCCGCGTCCTGCCGAGGGCTGACGGCGACGAGCGCCGCGGCCGTGTTCTGCGCCTTCCACCCCTGCGGCAGCGTGAGCTGGAACCCGAGCTGCGGGTGCACGAACGTGTCGCCCTTCAGGTAGCCCTGGCGCGGATCCTCGCCGAACACGACGTCGTCCACCTTCGCCAGGTACTGCTCGCGGTCCACCTCCATCCGGTCCGGGGCCTCGATCTTCGCCGCCCGCTTGGCCGCGGTCTCGGCGCGGTCGCCCGGATCCGGGTGGGTGGAGAGCCAGCCGGGCACCCGACCCCCGCCCTCCCGCGCCGACACCGCCTCCAGCGTGCGGAACACCGCCGCCATCTGGCGCGGGTCGTACCGCTGCTCGACCATGTAGCGGAAGCCGAGCGCGTCGGCCTGGCGCTCGTCGTCGCGGCCGAACTTGAGGAAGAGGAGCTGCATCCCGGCCCCGGCCACCTGGCCGAAGCGGCGGAGGTCCTCGCTCACCACCATGCCGACGCCGAGCCCCACCTGCGCCAGCTGCGCCTTCGAGAGCTGCTCGACGGAGTGACGGGCGGTGATGTGGCCGATCTCGTGGCCGAGCACCGCGGCCAGCTCCGCCTCCGAGGTCAGGTAGGTGAGCAGGCCGCGGGTCACGAACACGGGCCCGCCCGGCAGCGCGAACGCGTTCACGGCCGGATCGTCGATGACGGTGAAGCTCCAGGGGAGCTCGGGCCGCTCGGACCCCTTCGCGATGCGCATCCCGACCCGCTCGACGTAGGCCTGCAGCTCCGGGTCGTCGTACCGGCCCATGGTCTCGCGGACCTGCTCGGCCGCCTGCTTCCCGAGCGCGATCTCCTGGTCCTTGGAGACGAGCGAGAGCTGCCGCTCGCCGGTGGCCGGGTTGCGGGCGCACGCCGCGGCGAGGACCAGCGCCGCGCACGCGGCGGCCCTCGTGCTGCGGCGTCGCGCCAGGGCGATGGCACGCCGCATGGCGGTTCCCCCCTCCGCGAGGCCGCCGCCTTCGCGCCCCGCGGCCTACAGGGTAGTCACCGGCGCCTGCCCCGGGATCGACCGGCGGGCGCTCGCGAGGCGACCGGGCGACCCCGCGCCTCACGCCTCCAGCGGCACCGAGACGACGACCATCGGGATCCCCGCGCGCTGCAGCCGCGCCTGCAGCCGGACCGCGAAGTCCTCGCGCAGCAGCGGATCCACCGCCGCGCCGTCGGGCAGCGATCGGAACCCGACCACCACGCTGGGCGCCGGTCGATCCCGCATGAGCTCGGCCACGAGCGCGGCGGTGGTGTCGAGCAGGTCGGCGCCGCGGCGCAGCGCGACCGCCGCCGGCAGCCCCGCGCGCCGCACGTCCTCGGCGACGGCCTCCAGCTCCTGCCGGCGCTCGCGCTCGCGGGCGCGGAGCCGCTCCTCGCCCTGGACCGCGTCCGCGTCCACCAGCGACGCGCCGGCCAGGATGACGCCGCCCAGGCCCGCCGAGAGCCGCCCCAGCCACGCCAGCGCCACCCGCGCGAGCGCGGTGCGCTCGCCGAGCACCAGCACGGCGATGGGCGCCTCCCGCGCGACGAGCGCGTCCGGCGTCAGCGCGGGCGGGGGCCGCGGCGCGGCGCCCGCCGCCGGGGCGGCCCGGGCGGCAGCCACCTCGGCCGCCCGCGCCACCGCGTCGTAGCGGCGCCGGATGGCGAGCGCGAGCGCGGCGCCGGCGGCGACGAGCAGCAGCGTCGCGGCCGCTCCGGCGCGCCAGCTCGCGGCGGTGCCGGCCAGGATCACCGCGCAGAGCGCGAGCGCCACCCCGTGCAGCGCCCCGTCGGCCCGCCACGGGGCGCGCAGCAGCCGGCGGCGGAGCGCGTGGCGGAGCATGGCCCACTGGCTGACGCCGAAGGTGACGAACACGCTCGTCACGAACACCGCCAGGAGCGGCTCGAGCTCGCCGCGCGTGAGCACCGTCGCCGACGCCGCGATGATCGCCACCAGCAGGATCCCCGGCGCCGGCACCAGCCGCCCGTCGAGCCGCGAGAGGCGGCGCGGGAGGTACCGGTCGGTGGCGAGCGCGCCCAGGATCCGCGGCCCGTCCACGAACCCGGTCTGCGCCGCCATGAGCAGGAGCGCGGCCTCGGCGAGCAGCGGGACCGCGACCGCCAGCCGGGCCGCGGCCCCGCCGCCCAGGCCCGCCGCGACGCGCTCGAAGAGCGCCGCGTTCATGGGCGTGCCCGGCACGGGCCGGACGTCGAACGCCAGGTAGCCCGCCAGGATCACGCCGATGAGCAGCGCCGGCACGCCGGCCAGGAGCAGCATGGTCCGCCGCGCGGTGCGGACCTTGGGCTCGCGCAGGATGGGGAGGCCGTTCGAGATCGCCTCGAGGCCGGTGTAGATCGCGCCCCCCATCGCGTAGGCCCGCACCACCGTGCCCAGCGCGCCGGCCGCGCCGCGCTCGCCGGCGAGCCGGGAGAGCTCCGCCGGCACGGCGGCGACCGCGTCGGGGATGGCGCCCGCCCGCTGCGCGAGCGCCGCCCCGAGCACCAGCACGTGCGAGCCGACGAACGCGAGCAGGATGGGGGCGAGCAGCGCCACCGACTCCTTCACGCCGCGCAGGTTCGCGACCGCGAGCAGCGCGACCAGCGCCAGCGACGCCGGGAGCCGCGCCGCCGCCCAGCCCGCCGGGAGCACCGCCGCCGCGGCCTCGACGCAGGTGACCACCGACACCGCGACGTTGAGCCCCGCGTCGAGCACCAGCGCCACGCCGGACACGAGGGCCGCCCGCTCGCCCGCGGCGTGCCGGGCCGCGGTGTAGCCGCCCCCGCCGTGCGGGAAGTGCACGACCATCCGCGTGTAGGCGAGCGCGAGGATCGCCAGCGTCGCCAGCGTGCCCAGCCCCGCGACCACCAGCACGCCGCGGTGCCCGCCGCTGGCGCGGCCGAGCACGTCCGGCCCGTACACGCAGGAGCCGAGGAGGTCGCCGCCCATCGCGATCCAGGCGGTGAGGACGCCGACCGTGACGCGGTCGAGCACCCGGGGATCCGACAGGTCGCGATCGGTGCCGAGGACGGCGTGCCGGAGCCGGCGCACCCCTGCACGTTGCGCACGGCGTCCCCGCCCCATCGGGCCGGCGCCGCCCGGCGGCTCAGCGCGCCGGCTTCGGCCGCGCGGCGGACGGGCGCGCCGCCCTCGGCCGGCCGGCCGTCGCGCCCGCGCGCCGCGTCGCGACCGCGTGCAGGAACGACTCGACGTCCACGAGGTCGCGCGCGCCGAGCGGACGGAGGCGCTCCAGCAGCCCGTCGGAGAACGTCCGGAGCGCCGCGTAGGCGCTCCACGCCGGCGCCGCGTCGAGGCGCAGGTCGAAGCCGAGGCGGTCGGCGGCGGCCGAGGCGACCTTCGGCGACAGGAACACCTGCTTCGCCGGGGAGGCGACGAACGGGAACGCCGTCGCCAGCGGCCACGCCACGGCGCCGTCGCCCAGCGCGCCCGCGGCGGCGAACAGGCGCTCGAACCGCGCGCGCGCCGGCGAGGGCACCGCCAGCACCGCGAGCAGCGCCTCGAAGAACGGGAGCGCGGTCGCCTCGTCGGCGAGCGCCGCCTCGGCCTCCTCGAGGTCCACGGTGCCGGGGACGGCGGCAGCCTTCCCCAGCACGCGCAGGGCGCGCTCGACCAGCGCGCGGTGGTCGCCGTCGGCCAGCAGCGCCGCGGCCGTGCCGTCCCCGAACGCGCCCTGCATCTCCGCGCCGGCCGCGCGCCAGGCGCCGGCGCGGCCGCCCGGCGCGAGGTACGCCTCGCCGGCGAAGCCCCCGGGACACGCGGCCGTGAACTGCGCCACCGCCTGCTCATGCGTGATCCAGCTCGCCGCGAGCGCGTACCGGCGGGTCCCGGCGTCGAGCGCGAACGTGGTGAGCCCCTCGAGCCAGGGATCGTGCCCCGCGGCCTCCAGGCTCAGCAGGCGCCGCGCGTCCGGCAGCCGGAGCTTCGCGGCGAAGCGCGACTCGCCCGCGGGGAAGAACACGTGCACCGCGGTCGGCTCGAGCGCCACCACGCGCCCGAGGCCGAGGGTTGCATGCCGCACCAGCGTGCCCGCCGACAGATCGTCCATGGTCGCTCCTCTTCGCGAGGGCGACCGTTCGAGGCGAACGGAGGTCGGCGCGATGTTGCTGCCAGGGAGTTGTACGCTGCCGCCGGGGTCCACGGCCAGCCCCTCCCCCGTTGGCCCCGCCACCTGCGCACGCGGCAGGCGCGCGGGCGGGCGGGCGCGGACGCGTCAGCGCGTGCCGGCGAGCAGGTCGCGCGCCTCGTCCACCACCGCGTCCACCCACTCGATCACCGCGCGCACCCGCGGGACGCGCCGCAGGTCGCCGTGCACGAGGAGCCACAGGTCGTACGAGGGCGGCTCCGGGCCGTCGAGCCGGACGAGCGCCGGGTCGCCGTCGGCGAGGAAGCACGGCAGCACCGCCGCGCCGAGCCCGGTGCGCGCGGCGGTGGCGAGCGCCAGGCTGGTGTTGCAGCGGAACGCCACGAGGCGGGCCGGCGCGAGATCGTCCATCCAGCGCTCCTGCGGCGAGGTCGCGCCCTCGTAGGCGAGCACCGGGTCGCGGGCCAGGTCCATCCGGCCGCGCCGCTCCGCGGCGAACGCGGGCGAGGCGTAGAAGCCGTACGCGACCGACGCGAGCTTGCGCGCGACCAGGCCGGCGTCGCTGGGGCGGCCGAGCCGGAGCGCCAGGTCCGCCTCGCGCCGGGTGAGGTCGTAGTTGCGGAAGTCGGCCGACACGTCCAGGAGGAGCCGGGGATGCCGCGCGCGGAGCGACGGCACCGCCGGCGCGAGCAGGTGGCTGGCCACCGGCACCGACGTGGTGAGCCGCACCGTCCCGGCCGGCGTGCGGTCGCGGGCGTCGGCGTGCCGCGCGATGGCGAGGACGTCCTCCTCCACCCGCGAGGCGAGCGCCGCCAGCTCCTCGCCCGCGGCGGTGCAGGCCCACCCCTGCGGCCCGCGCTCGAACAGCGGCAGGCCGAGCTCGTCCTCGAGCGCGGCCACGCGGCGGCCGACGGTGTTGCGGTCCACCCCGAGCCGCTTCGCCGCGCGGGCGAGGCTGCCGCTGCGGGACAGCTCGAGGAAGAAGAGCAGGTTTCCCCAGTCGAGCGGGCCCGCCATCACGACACGCGCCGGGTCCACCGCGCGCGGGTTCCTCGCCATCGCACCCTCCCCGCCCCCCGTGCGGCGGGGGCGGCGCGGACGCCGCAGCGGCCACGCGGCGGAGGCATAGCACGGCGCGGGCCCGGTCGGCTCGGTCAGGCCGCCCGGCGCTCGGGCTCCCGCGCGGGTTCACGGGGGCGGATCGCGGCGTAGGCGGCGAACGCGACCGCGCCCACCGCGAGCCCGCCGGCCATCCCGAGCGAGAGCGTCCGCGCCGAGCCCCACAGCAGCGGCGCGAGCGCCGCCGCCACCAGGGCGTTGCCCGCCGTCTGCATGAACGCCTGGCACGAGGACGCCATCCCGCGCCGCTCCGGGAACAGGTCGAGCGCCATGAGCGTGAGGGACGGCATCGCGAGGGAGGTGCCGAGCACGTACCCGACGAGCGGCAGCACGCTCCACGGCAGGGCGGGCGCGTGCAGCGCGTGGAACAGGACGTTCGCGAGGGCGGCGACCGCCATGGCGCCGAACCCCCAGGCCACGGTGCGCTGGTTGGTCATGCGCCCCGCGAGCGCGCCGGACGCCCAGTTGCCGATCATCATGCCGCCGCTGATCGGGCCGAACAGCCAGAGGAAGCCGGTCTCGCCCACGCCGAGGTGGCGGAGCAGGAACACCGGCGCGGACACGATGTACAGGAACACCGCCGAGAAGCTGCAGGTGACGCCCGCCACCAGCGCGAGGAACGCGCGCGACGAGAGGACCTCGCGGTAGCCCCGCAGCATGGAGCGGACCTGCAGCGGCCGCCGCTGCGCCGGCGGCAGCGTCTCCGGCAGCGCGCGCCAGCACCAGGCGCACAGGGCCGCCGAGAACAGCGCCAGGAAGCCGAACACCGCGCGCCAGCCCAGCCACACGTGCAGCCAGCCGCCCACCACCGGCCCGAGCGCCGGGGCGATCGCGAACACCAGCGCGATGCGGCTCATGAGCCGGCGCGCCTCGGCGCCGTCGAGCAGGTCGCGCACCACCGCGCGGCCGATGACCATGCCCGCCCCGGCGGTCGCGCCCTGCAGCGCCCGGAACGCCACGAGCGCCTCGACGCGCCACGAGAGCATGCAGCCGACAGAGGCGAGCGCGAACAGCGCCAGCATCACCAGCGTCACCCGCCGGCGACCCAGCGCGTCGGAGATGGCGCCCTGCCAGAGCGTCATCACCGAGAACGGCACCATGTAGGCCGTGAGCGTCTGCTGCACCAGCACCGCCGGCGCGCCGAACACCCGGCCGATCTCCGGGAACGACGGGAGGTACGCGTCGGTGGAGAACGGGCCGAGCGCCGACAGCGCGGCGAGCAGGACGGCGAGCCGCCCGTGGTGCCGGGCGGTGGCGGGGGCGAGGCGTGGCATGGGGCGGGGCCGAGGTGTAGCCCCTCCGCCCGCGGCGCTCAAGCCGCTTCCCGGCGGCGCGCCGGGCTCACCCGATGTTGAGCGAGCGCATGCGCCGCCAGAGCGTGCTGCGCGACAGCCCGAGGGCGCGCGCGGCCTCCGCGCGGCTCCAGCGGTGCGCCTGCAGGGCCGCCTCGATGGTGGCGCGGTCGTGCGCGTCCGCCGGCTCGACGGCGCGCGCCGGGGCGTGCTCCGGCGTCCTCCCGGCGAGCACCTCCGGCGGAAGGTCCTCCGGCTGCAGCGTCTGGCCCCGGCACACGGTCACCCCGAACTCGAGCGCGTTCTCCAGCTCGCGCACGTTGCCCGGCCAGGAGTGCGACATGAGCGCGCGCAGCGCGTCCGGCGAGAAGCGCACCGCCCGGCCCGCCCGCGCGCAGACGCGGGAGAGGAGGAGCTGCGCCATCGGCTCGATGTCCTCGCGCCGCTCGCGGAGCGGGGGAGCTCCACCGGGAAGACGCGCAGGCGGTAGTACAGGTCCTCGCGGAACGTCCCCTCGGCGACGGCGCGGCGCAGGTCGCGGTTCGTGGCCGCGATGATGCGGGCCTCGGCGCGGCGCGGCTGGTTCTCGCCGACGCGCTCGTACGTGTGCTCCTGGAGGACGCGCAGCAGCTTGACCTGCAGGTGCAGCGGCAGGTCGCCGACCTCGTCGAGGAACAGCGTGCCCTGGGCGGCCGCGGCGAACCGGCCGGGCCGGTCGCGGGTGGCGCCGGTGAACGCGCCGCGCACGTGGCCGAACAGCTCGCTCTCGAGCAGGTCGCCCGGCAGCGCCGCGGCGTTGACCGCCACGAACGGCCCGCTCCGGCGCGGCGAGTGCGCGTGGACGAGCCGCGCCAGGACCTCCTTGCCCGAGCCGCTCTCGCCGGTGACGAGCACCGAGGCCTCGCTGTACTGCAGGCTCTCCACGAGGCGCATCACCCGCCCCATGGCGCGCGAGCGGCTGATGATGCCGGTGGTCGCGAGCGCGGCGGCGGCGTCGCCCACCTCCTCCTCCGCGGGCCGGAGCACCACCAGGTAGCGCGCGTCGCGCGCGCAGACGCCGTGCGGGTCGAGCTGGAGCGGCGCGGCGGTGACGGACAGCAGGTGCGAGGCGCCGTCGCCGGCGCGGAGCAGCGCGCGCCAGCCCTCGCGCTTCTCGCCCCCGAGCAGCGCCTGGCGGATGGGGCCGTCCTCGCCGAACAGCTCCGCGCCGAGCAGCGCCTCCACCGGCGTCCCGACGGTCCGCGCCGCGGCGCCCTCCCCGAGCAGCACGTCCAGGCGAGACGACACGTGCCGCACGCGGAACTGGTCGTCGAGCGCCATGCACACGCGCCCGAGGGAGCCGAAGGCCGCGTTCACCGCGGCGAACGCGACGTCGCTGCCATGTTCCGGTGCGCTCATGTGCCGCAGGTTGGCATGCCGCGTCGCAACGCGAAACGCGGTGTTTCGTCGCGCTGAAACGTTCCGTGTCGCAGCGACGGCCGCGCTCGACGCAACCCCGCGGAATCACGTGGTCCGCCCGTGGGCACGCGTCCCGCAGAGGGCATGAGCGAGGCCCGTGCGGCCATCCACCGAACAGGAGATCTCTCGTGCGCAAGCTGATCCGAACCCTCGTGACCGGGGCCGCACTGGCCGCCCTGGCGCTGCCGCTGGCCGGCCGCGCCGCCGATCCCGATCCGCAGCAGAAGAAGATCGACGAGCTGGCCAAGGAGCTCGAGGCGCTCAAGCAGCAGGTGAAGAAGGACGAGGAGAAGTCGCTCAGCAAGTGGCTGACGGTGAGCGGCGACTACCGGTTCCGCCTCGACTCGCTGAAGGGCGAGGTGCCGGCCTACTACCAGTACATGGGGCCGACCTCGATGCCGGTGGCGATGCCCGGCTTCGACCCGGAGAACGGCACGCTGATGACGAACCGCTTCGGCCTGAACCTGAAGGCCAAGGCGACGCGGAACGTCACGGTCACGACGCGCCTGCTCATGAACAAGACGAGCGGCATGCAGACCGCCGACGCGACCAACGCCGGCTTCTTCGCGGATCGCATGTCGATCCTGGACGGCACCATCGGTCACGTCCCGAGCGACAACGCGCTCCGGGTGGACCAGGTGTTCGCGACCTGGAGCAACATCTTCGACCAGCCGGTCTGGTTCTCGGTCGGCCGCCGCCCGTCCACGGGCGGATTGCCCACCCACGTGCGGCAGAACGGCGAGCGCCCCGGCAACGGCGGCGTGCCCGGCCTGCTGGTGGACTACGCGTTCGACGGCATGACGCTGGGGTGGGCGCCGGAGATCGACGCGCTCCCGGGCGCGTTCGCGAAGCTCTGCTACGGCCGCGGCTTCGACGCGGGCTACAGCAACACGAACGACCTGAAGGACACCGACATGCTCGGCGTGCAGGTCGTCCCGGTGGACACCGACCCGCTCCGCATCGACCTCCAGTGGAACCGCGGGTTCAACATCTTCGACGACCCGAACAACGTGTCGGTCGAGCTCGGCGACATCGACTGGTACGGCGTGGGCCTGCTCAGCACGCTGAAGGGCATCGGCCCCGGCAGCCTCACCTCGTTCGCGAGCGGCGGCGTCAGCATCACCCACCCGAACGGCAAGCACCTGCTGCTCGGCGGCATGGACTCGGGCGCCGGCCTGCTCACCAGCGGGCCGGACACCTCCGACCGCACCGGCTACGGCGCGTACGTCGGCGTCCGCTACGACCTGCCCGCCGGCACCAAGATCGGCGGCGAGTACAACTACGGCTCGAAGTACTGGATGCCGTTCGATCCCGCCGCCGACGACATGTGGACGAGCAAGCTCGGCACCCGCGGCAACGTCTACGAGGCGTACCTGATCCAGGAGCTGCCGCTCCCGGCCATCTCGTCCTTCGTGAGCAAGGCGTTCTTCAAGGTGGGCTGGCAGTACTACGACTTCCAGTACACGGGCAGCAACAACTGGATCGGCGCCCCGGTGAAGGTCTCGGAGCTGATGGCCAGCCCCATGAACGCGCAGATGCTCCCGCCGGTGAAGACCGCCCAGGACTTCTACGGCACGTTCGAGGTCCGCTTCTAGGTCACGCGCGCGCGGCGGGTGGACGAGGTCCGTCCCCCGCCGCGCGCGGCCTTTCGTCGCACGCCGAACCCGCCCCGCCCGCACCTGGCTCCCGTCGCTGAAGGCACCAACCCTCCCCGCAGCAGCAGCACCCGTTCCAAGGAGATCCCGATGAAGAAGGCTCTCGCAGTGGTGGTCGCGGTCGTCCAGCTGGCGATGTGCCTGGTGGCGCTGAGCGGCGTCGCCCGGGCCGACGAGACGAAGATGGTGGGCGTCATCACCAAGATCGACCTCGCGGGCAAGGACGCGAAGACCGCGACCGTCGTCCTGAAGGACGTCAAGACCGAGGAGCTGGTCGAGATCGTCGTCGAGGACGACCTCACGCTCGACAAGTTCAAGGACCACCGCATCGTCGACGGCGACGAGATCCGGTGCAAGTACGAGGTCAAGGACGGCAAGAAGCTCTCGACCTACTTCCGCAAGACGGCCGGCTGCTGATCGCGGCGCGCCGCCTCCCCCTCCCACCTCGTCCCCCCGACCGAGGAACCACACCATGAGACGTTCGGCGGCAGTCGCCTCCGCGCTGGTCGCGCTGCTCCAGGCCCCCGGGGCCTTCGCGGCGGAGCACCCGGGCCGGAGCCAGATCGAGAAGGACGGCTACAAGGGCCCGTCCACCTGCGAGGAGTGCCATCCCGGCAAGGCGAAGGAGTTCCTGGGCACGGTCCACTGGAAGCACGCTTCCAAGGTCGACAACGTCGACAACCTGGACCCGAAGCAGGAATACGGGATGAAGAACCGCATCTACACGATGTGCAACGGCAACGACATCGTGAACAACCTGAAGGAGATCCCGAAGAACGCGGACGGCAAGTCCAAGTTCACCGGCTGCAACACCTGCCACCCCGGCAACCACCTGAACGACGTGGGCAGCACCGGGCCCGAGGCGGAGGCGGCGGTGGACTGCCTGGTCTGCCACTCCACCGAGTACGACTTCCGGCAGCGCAAGCCGTACAAGGACGAGCAGGGCCGCGTGGTCATGGGCCAGGACCGCAGCACCAAGGCGGCGCTCGCGATCGGCAAGCCCACCGTGAAGAACTGCATGACCTGCCACGAGACGGCGGGCGGCGGCGTGCTGGTGAAGCGCGGTTTCTCCTTCACGAAGGACACCGACGCCCACGCGGCGAAGGGCATGGTGTGCGTCGACTGCCACCAGGCGAAGGACCACCGCATCCCCACCGGCTTCGACCCGAACAACTGGGCGAACGACGGCCTGCGGGTGTCCTGCGACGGCTGCCACGGCGAGAAGCCGCACAAGAGCGCGGACTACAACCGCCACACCGCGAAGATCGCCTGCCAGACCTGCCACATCCCGCGCACCGGCGGCGCGGTGGCGAAGGACTTCACGGTCTGGGAGAAGGGCGGCGACGGCTTCTACGAGCCGACCACGCTGAAGAAGGACGCGAACGAGACCGTCCCGGTCTACGCCTGGTACAACCACACGGTCCGCAACGAGCCGCACTTCATCGGCCCGAAGGGCAGCCGCAAGGACGGGAAGAGCAAGATCTACCCGTTCAAGATCTACATGGGGAAGGCGTTCTACGACGCGAAGTCGGGGAAGCTGCTCTCCATGGACTTCGCGCCGCCGATGGCGAACGGCGACACGCGCGCCGGCGTCGAGTCCGCCGCGCGGACGCTCGGGATGAAGGACCCCGCCGCGGTGGCGAAGGCCGCGGTGCCCGGGTGGCAGACCATCTACTTCGGCAGCAACCACCTGGTCACGAAGTCGAAGGCGCTGAACTGCGTGAACTGCCACGGCGTGAACGGCGTGCTCGACTTCCGGGACCTCGGGTACTCCGCCGCCGAGGTGAAGAAGCTCACGAACCCGGAGCTGTACTTCAAGCAGCTCATCGAGAAGCAGAAGGAAGAGTGGTGAGGGTTCGCGCAGCGGACCCGCGCTCCCCAAGCGGCGCGGTCGCTGCGCGGCCTTCGCGCCCGGGCGCCTGACCGCCCCCCGACGTCGCGACCGCCGCGCGGGCGGCAGCGAGGTCCGGGCGGCGCGCGCCCCCGGCGCTGGGCGACGCCCCTCGTCCCGGAGCCTCCATCGCTCCGGGACGAGGGGATCGCCTTCTCGGGGCGCGGCGCGGCGTGGCGCGCCGGCCGCGGGGGGACCGACGGTAAGCTCGGCGTCCCCACCGCCCTCGGGCAGGAGACGCCATGAGCCCCACGCGCCGGCACCCGCACGTCGTCAACGTCGCCGAGATCCCCCAGACCGTCACCGAGCAGGGCACGCGGTTCGCGTTCCGCCGCCGCCAGCTGTCCGCCGGGAGCGGCGGCGAGCAGCTCGGCTGCAGCCACATGGAGCTGCCGCCCGGGAAGACCGCCTGGGCGCACCACTTCCACTGCGCGAACGAGGAGGCGATCTTCGTGCTCGCCGGGAGCGGGCTGCTGCGCCTCGGCGACGCCGAGGTGCGGGTCGGCCCGGGCGACTACGTGGCGCTGCCGGCCGGCCCGGCCGCCGCGCACCAGCTCCGCAACGACGGCGCCGCACCGCTGCAGTACCTCGCGCTCTCCACGATGCTCCCCACCGACATCACCGTGTACCCGGACTCCGGCAAGGTGGGCCTGTTCGCGGGCGCGGCGCCGGGCGGGCCGAAGGAGCGCCGCTACCTGGCCGGCTTCACCGCGCGGCCCGAGGGCGGCGCCTGGTTCGACGGCGAGCGCGTGGACGGCTGACGCGCGCCGGCCGCGGGGCCGCCGCATCGAGGTCCGAAAACGGCGAGCGCGGCGGCCCGGACCCCGCCATGATGCCGCGCATGCCCCGCCCCGCCCCACCGCCGCCCGTCCCCGGCCTGGACGCCGGCGCCTGCTGGCGCGCCCACGTCGCCCGCGACGCGCGGTTCGACGGCCGCTTCTTCACGGCGGTGCTGTCCACCGGCATCTTCTGCCGCCCGATCTGCCCGGCGCGCACGCCGCGCCGGGAGCACTGCGCGTTCTACCCGAGCGCGGCGGCGGCCCAGGCCGCCGGGTTCCGCCCCTGCCTGCGCTGCCGCCCGGAGCTCGCGCCCGGCGTGGCCGGGTGGCGGGGCACGGCGAACACGGTGGCGCGCGCGCTCGCGCTCATCTCGGCCGGCGCGTGGGGCGAGGGCGACGACGTCGAGGCGCTCGCCGAGCGCGTCGGCGTGGGCGGCCGGCAGCTCCGCCGCCTGTTCGCCCGGCACGTGGGCGCGCCGCCGGTCCGGATCGCGCAGGCGCAGCGCGTGCTGCTGGCGCGCCGGCTGCTCGCGGACACCGCCCTGCCGCTCGGCGACGTGGCCGCGGCGGCGGGCTTCGGGAGCGTGCGCCGCTTCAACGAGGCGGTGCGGCGGACGTTCCGGCGCCCGCCGAGCGCGCTGCGGCGCGGCGCGTCCGCCCCGCCGCCGGACGGCGCGATCGCGATCGCGCTGCCGCACACCGCCCCGTACGACTGGCCGGCGCTGCTCGAGTTCCTGGGCGCGCGCGCGATCCCGGGCGTCGAGCAGGTGGCGGACGGCGCGTACCGCCGCACGGTGGCGCTCGACGGCGCCGCGGGCACGGTCGAGGTCCGGCCCGATCCGCGGGGCCGCGGGCTCGTCGCGACGCTGCGCCTGCCGCGGGTGGCGGCGATCGCGCCGGCGGTGGAGCGCCTCCGCCGGCTGCTCGACCTCGACGCCGACGCCGGGGCGATCGGCGCGCACCTCGCCGGCGATCCGCTGCTCGCGCCGCTCGTCGCGGCGCGGCCCGGCCTGCGCGTGCCGGGCGCCTGGGAGCCGTTCGAGCTGGTGGTGCGCGCGGTGCTCGGGCAGCAGGTGAGCGTCGCCGCGGCGCGGACGCTGGCGGGCCGGCTCGCGGCGCGCCTCGGCGCGCCGGTGGACTCCGGCGATCCCGCGCTGTCGCGGCTGTTCCCCGGCCCGGAGGCGCTCGCCGGCGCCGACCTGGAGGGGCTCGGGCTGACCCGCGCCCGCGCCGCCACGCTCGCCGCGATCGGCGGCGCGGTGCGCGACGATCCGTCGCTGCTCGCGCCGGGCGGCGAGCTGGAGGACGCGGTGGCGCGCCTCGACGCGCTGCCCGGCATCGGCCGCTGGACCGCGCAGTACGTGGCGATGCGCGCGCTGCACCAGCCGGACGCGTTCCCGGAGGGCGACCTCGGCCTGCTCGCCGCGCTCGGCGGCCTGCGCGGCCGCGGGCGGGCGGCGCCCGGGGAGCTGCTGCGGCGGGCAGAGCGCTGGCGCCCGTGGCGCGCGTACGCGGCGCTGCACCTGTGGACGACCCTGCGGCCCCGCGCGCCCGCGGCGGCCCGCGCACCCAAGAGGAAGGAGAGGCGGTCATGACGCTCGAGCACGTGGTGGTGGAGTCCCCCGTCGGCCCGGTGCACCTCGTCACGGACGGGCGCGCGCTCCTCGCGCTCGAGCTGGGGGACACCCCGCTCCTGCGCCCGGCGCTGGCCCGGCGCTTCGGCCCGGACCTCGCGCTGCGCGTGGGCCGCGACGCGCTCGGCCTGGCCGCGCGGGCGCGCGCCTGGTTCGCGGGCGACCTCGGCGCGCTGGACGGCCTCCCGCTCGAGCCGGGCGGCACGCCGTTCCAGCGGCTGGTGTGGGCCGAGCTGCGCCGCATCCCGGCCGGCGAGACCCGCAGCTACGGCGCGCTCGCGGCGGCGCTGGGCCGGCCGGGCGCGGCGCGGGCGGTGGGGCTCGCGAACGGCCGGAACCCGATCGCGATCGCCATCCCCTGCCACCGCGTCATCGGCGCGGACGGGAGCCTCACCGGCTACGCGGGCGGGCTCGACCGGAAGCGGTGGCTGCTCGCCCACGAGCGCGCCGCGCGCGGCGTCGCTCAGCCGGCGCGCGGGACCGCGTAGCGGAGCTGCACCAGGCCGCGCCCGAAGCGCTTCAGCTCGGTGAGCGCCAGGGTCCCGGGCAGCGCCGCCGGCAGCAGCGGGACGCCCGCGCCGAGCACCACCGGCACGACCGACACCTGCACCTCGTCCAGCAGGCCGCGCGCGGCGAACTGCGCCGCGAGCTTCCCGCCGCCGACCAGCCAGACGTCCCGGCCCCGGGCGGCCCGGACCATCTCGTCGTGCACCGCGTCCAGGGCGCCGCCGGCGGCCGAGGTGAAGCGCAGGTCCGCGCCAGGGATGGCCGGCAGCGCACGGTGCGTGAACACCCACGTCGGCCGCCCCTCGTACGGCCACGCCATGCCCTCGCCCAGCACGAACTCGTAGGTCGCGGCGCCCATCGCGAGCGCGCCCACCTCGCCGACGAACGCCTGGTAGTCCGCCTCGACGCCCTCGGCGTCGTTGAACGCCATCAGCCAGCCCAGGCCACCGTCCGGGTCGGCGATGAAGCCGTCCAGGGTGGCCGCCACGTAGTAACGGGTCTTCGTCGCCATGGTCCGCCCGTTCTGCCCCGGAAGCGCCCCGCGCGTCTGCCCCGGCGCGCGTTCCCGATGGGGCCGCGTCAGGAGCCCGGCGCGGTCGGCGGCGAGAACAGCGCCGCGATGGCCCGGGCGACCGTCCGCCAGAGCGCCCGCACGACGTAGAGCAGCGCGGTGAGCAGCACGAGCGCCGCCGCGAGCGCGATCCACGGGTGGGCCCAGATCGCCCAGGCGAGCGCCGCCACCACGCCGAGCTCGCCCGTGGTCGCGGCCGCGTTCGTCACCGGCTCGGGCGAGGTGTCGATGGTGGCGCGCAGCCCGAGCTTGGTCGCGTGCGTGGCGAGGCCGAGCGCGCCGCCGAGCAGCGCGGCCACCACCGCGAGGCGCGGCTCGCCCCAGGTGGCGAGCACCGCGAGCGCCGCGGCCGCGAACGGGCGGATGGCGGTGTGGACCGCCTCCCACGCGGTGGCGATCCCGGGCACCAGCATGGCGAGCGCCTCGACGAGCGCGAGCGCGCCCGCCGTCCCGAACACCCACGGGTCCGTGAGCACGCCGAGCGCGCCGGGCAGCGGGCCGATCCAGCCGAGGTGGCCTGCGAGCCCCACGAACGCGGCCGCCGCGTACGCGCTGATCCCCGACGCGAACGCGAGGCCGAGCGACTGGGCCAGGGCGGTGAGCGGCTCCACGCGGGGAGCCTAACCGAACCGAGCGTGCGCGTCCGGCGGCACCGACGACCCACGCGGGAGGCGCACGCCCGTCCCCCCGTCCCGTGCTCGATGGACGTGCCGGGTGCGCCGGCAGGGGCCACCCTGAGAGGCGGGACCGCGACGCGCGGGGCCGGGACGTTGCGGCCCGCCGCCCGGGGCTTTACGAGTCGAGCGCACATGGCGGACCACCACGAAACCATCGTCGTCGTGGACGACGACCCCGACCTCCGCGAGACGCTCGGCGAGCTGCTCGAGGAGGAGGGGTACGAGCCGCGCCTGTTCGAGAACGGGCGCGAGGCGCTCGACTACCTGCGGCACGGCGGCGACCCGAGCCTCATCCTGCTCGACCTGATGATGCCGGAGATGAACGGCTGGCAGTTCCGGGAGGCGCAGCTCCGCGACGACCGGCTCCGCGACATCCCGGTGGTGGTGATGACCGCGAGCCGCGGGCTCGACGGCGCGCCGCTCACCGCCCGCGAGATCCTCTACAAGCCGATCGGCCTCGGCGAGCTCATCGACGCGGTGGAGCGCAACGCACGGTGAACCGCGCGCCCGGGCCGGCGCGTGGTAGAACCGCGCGCCATGCCCGAGGCCGGCCTCGCACAGCTCGTCCCGCTCACCGCCGTCGCCCTGCTCGCGGGCGTGGTGGACGCCATCGCGGGCGGCGGCGGGCTGCTGACCCTCCCCGCGCTGCTCTGGACCGGGCTCCCGCCGCACCTCGCGCTCGGCACGAACAAGGGCCAGTCGGTGTTCGGCTCGTTCGCGGCGCTGGTGCGCTTCTCGCGGGCCGGGATGGTGGACGGGCGGCGCGCGCGGCTCACCTTCCCGCTGGGGCTGGCCGGCTCGCTCGCCGGCGCCGGGCTGGTGCTGCTCGTGCCCCCGGCCGCGCTGCGGCCGGTGGTGCTGGCGCTGCTCGCGTCCGCCGCGCTGTTCGTCGGGCTGCGCCGCGGTCCCCCCGCCCGCCCGGACGGCGCGCGGCGCCCGGCGGCGCCGCTCGTCGCCGGCGCCATCGCGGTCGCCATCGGCGCCTACGACGGCTTCTTCGGCCCGGGCACCGGCACGTTCCTCATCGTCGCGTTCGTGGCGCTGCTCGGCGACGGGCTGGCGCACGCCTCGGCCGGCGCGAAGGTGGTGAACTTCGCGTCCAACCTGGCCGCGGTGACGTTGTTCTCGATCAAGGGCGTGGTGGTCTGGCGGATCGCGGTGCCCATGGCGGCCGCCCAGCTGGCCGGCGGGTGGATCGGCGCGCACCTCGCGGTCCGGCGCGGCGACGCGCTGGTCCGGCGCACGGTGGTCCTGGTGACGCTCGCCCTGGCCGTCAAGCTGGCCTGGGACATGCGCTCCTGACGCGCCGCGCCCAGGACGGCGGTGGGGCACCGGCCCGGGTGCAAAGGCGCGCCCCCCGCTGGTACACTGGCGCGCCGCACCGACCCTGCTCGAGAGGAGAGCCCTGCCGATGAGCCGCATCGTCTCCGCCGAGGAGGCCGTCTCGGTCGTCAAGTCCGGCCACCGGGTGTTCGTGCACAGCGTCGCCGCGGCCCCGCGCCGGCTGATCGAGGCGCTCACCGCGCGCGCGCCCGAGCTGAGCGTGGTCGAGATCGTCTCGATCCACACCGAGGGCGACGCGCCGTACGCCGCGCCCGAGATGGCCCGGCACTTCCGCGTGAACGCGCTGTTCGTCGGGCCCAACGTGCGCAAGGCCATCGAGGAGGGGCGCGGCGACTACCTGCCGGTGTTCCTCTCCGAGGTGCCGCAGCTCTTCCGCTCCGGGATCCTGCCGCTCGACGTGGCGCTGGTGCACGTCTCGCCGCCGGACCGCCACGGCTTCTGCTCGCTGGGCGTGTCGGTGGACGTGAGCCGCGCCGCGGTGCAGACCGCGCGGACGGTGATCGCGCAGGTGAACCCGCGCATGCCGCGCACCCACGGCGACGGCCTCATCCACGTGGACGCGATCGACTACATGGTGGAGGTGGACGAGCCCATCCACGAGGCGCCGGTGCGCGCGCTCACCGAGGTCGAGCGCGCCATCGGCCGGCACTGCGCCGAGCTGGTGGACGACGGCGCCTGCCTGCAGCTCGGCATCGGCGCCATCCCGCAGGCCACCCTCGCCGCGCTGGGCGACCACCACCGCCTCGGCATCCACACCGAGATGATCTCCGACGGCGTGGTGGACCTGGTGGAGAAGGGCGTCATCACCGGCGAGGCGAAGCGCGTCCACCCCGGCAAGATCGTGGCCGGGTTCGCGCACGGCACCCGCCGCCTGTACGACTTCCTGGACGACAACCCGCTCGTCGCGATGCTCGACATCGCCTACGTGAACGACACGGCCGTCATCCGCCGCAACCCCAAGGTCACCGCCATCAACAGCGCCATCGAGGTGGACCTCACCGGCCAGGTGTGCGCCGACTCGGTGGGCGAGCGGCAGGTGTCCGGGGTGGGCGGCCAGATGGACTTCATCCGCGGCGCGGCCCTGTCCGAGGGCGGCAAGCCCATCATCGCGCTGCCCTCCACGAACGCCGCCGGCGAGTCGCGCATCGTCCCGGTGCTGCGCCCGGGCGCGGGCGTGGTCACCACCCGCGCGCACGTCCACTTCGTGGTCACCGAGCACGGCATCGCCGACCTGTTCGGCAAGAACCTGCGCCAGCGCGCCGCCGCGCTCATCGCCGTGGCGCACCCGAAGCACCGCGACGCGCTCACCGCCGACGCGCGGCGCCGGTTCGGGAGCTGGTAGCCGGCCCGCCGGCCCGGCGCTGGGGTGCGAGCCACCGGCGCACGCGCTCGTAGACGCCCGGATCGCAGAGCAGGTCGAGGTGGCCCACGCCGCGCGCGATCGCGCGGCCCCCGGCCCCGAACGCGAGCGTGCGCGCGGGGTCCCGGTGCCGGCCCAGCGCGCTCGCGAGCGGGACCAGCCCGTCGCCGAGGAGGTCGGCCGCGGCGCTCCTCCGGCGCGCGCTCGTCCCGGCGATCGCGAGGCACCGGACGCCGGGGGGCAGCGCGACCGGGCGGCGCGGATCGCGCCACGACGCGAAGCGATCCCGGCCCTGCCAGTCCTCGTCGAGCAGGCTCCCGTGGCGCAGGTCGGTGATGCCGGCGCTGCGGATCCGCCCGACGCGCGCCAGCGGCGCGGTGTAGGGGCTGACGCCGAGGACCACGTCCACCCAGTTGCCGCCGCGCTCCAGGGCCGCCCCGTGGTGCGGCGTCCCGAGGAAGATCGCGTTCGTCAGGCGCTCGGGCCAGGCGTGCCCGGCCGCCGTCCCGTGGTGGCAGGCGCTGCGCGCGACGAGGCCGCCCATGCTGTGGCCCAGGACGGTGAGGTCCCGCAGCGGGACGGGCCAGGCGCGCTGGAGCGCCTCCAGGATCCCGGCGAACGCCCGGCCGTTGGTGGAGACGTGGAGGCCGCTGTTGTAGTGCAGGTAGAGCGGCGTGTACCCGAGGTCGCGCGCGAGCGCGGCGCCGTGGTCGTGGCCGCGGCGGCACCAGCGCTGCGGGTTCGTGCAGAGCCCGTGCACGAGCACCACCACCTTCGAGGTCGCCCCCGGGATCGCCTCCGCCAGCGCCGCCCGCTCCAGCTCGACCGGCCTGCCCTCGAAGCACAGCCGCATCGGGATCGCGAGCGGGTTCCCGGTGGCGGCGAGGTGATCCCCGAGCACGCCGTTCAGGGCGGCGAGCACCGCCTCGCGCCCGGCCGAGCTGGCCCCGGCGCGGCCGGGGAGCCGGGAGACCGCGGCGTCGTACCCCTCCCCCGCCAGCCGCGTCACGCCCCGGACTGCGCCGTACACGAGGCCGGTGAGGCCGCGGGTGCGCGCGCTCCCCGGCGCGTCGAGGAACCACGGCCCGCGCGCGATGTTGTGGTGCATCGCCTCGACCACCGCCGTCACGCCGAGCGTCGCGTCGAACGCGAGCCGGCCCCACCCCCGGAGATCGGCGACGTCGACGCGGGCCCCCATCGGCGCGCAGCATGCAGCAGCGCGCCGGCCCGGCCAAGGGGGCATCCGCCCTAGCGCTCGCGCCCTCGATCCCGGCCGGGCTCGGGCGCCTGCCGCTCGCGCTCCACGCCCTCCTCCTCCCCGGTGCCGAAGTACCCCTCGTCGTAGGGCTCCCGCCTGGGCGGGAGGTCGGTGCGCGGCGCCTTGCCGGGGTCCTTGCGTGGCCGATCCTTGGGCTCGCCCTTCATGGTCCCCTCCTCTCCTCGCAAGCTGGGGCTATCACCAGCCCAGGTGAACCCCGTCCCTCGCCCGCGCGCGTTGCCGGCGCCGGCCGGGGGATGGAACGTTCGTCCGGAGGCATCCCGATGGCGAGGGCGATCTGGAGCGGCGCGCTGACCTTCGGCCTGGTGAACATCCCGGTGAAGCTCTACACCGCGGTGCACCAGAAGGAGGTCCGGTTCCACATGCTGCACGACGCGGACGGCGCCCGCATCCAGCTGCGCCGCTTCTGCTCGAGCGAGGAGAAGGAGGTCCCCTACGAGCACATCGTGAAGGGGTACGAGGTGTCGCCCGGCCGCTACGTCACGGTGACGCGCGAGGAGCTGGAGGCGTTCGACCCGAAGGCCACGCGCACCGTGGAGATCCACGACTTCGTCGAGCTCTCCGAGATCGACCCGGCCTACTTCGAGGCGAGCTACTACCTCGTGCCAGACCGCAGCGCGGCGAAGGCGTACCGGCTGCTCGGAGACGCCATGCGCAAGGCGGGCAAGGTGGCCATCGCCACCGCCGTGCTGCGCACCCGGGAGTCGCTCTGCTGCGTGCGCCCGGCGGCCGGCGGCGCGCTGGCGCTCTCCACCATGAACCGCGCCGACGAGATCGACTCGCCGGCCTCGCTGGAGCTGCCGGAGGCGGGCGAGCCGTCCTCGCGCGAGCTGCAGATGGCGGAGCAGCTGGTGGCGTCGCTCTCCGGGCCGTTCGAGCCCGAGCGCTACCCGGACCTGCGCCGCGAGCGGGTGCTCGAGCTCATCGAGCGCAAGGCCGAGGGCCAGACCATCGAGGCGCCCACCGCCGAGCCGGCCGGCGCGGAGGTGGTGAGCCTCGCCGACGCGCTCTCGGCCAGCCTGGCCGCGGCTCGCCGGCGGGACGGCGAGCACGAGGCGCCGGCGCGCGGCGAGCGGCGCCACGCCGCGGCGGCCGCGGCCCGCACGGCGGCCCGGCCCCGCGCCGCGCGCGCGTCGCGCAAGAAGCGCGGGTGATCGATGGCGCGCGCGCAGCAGGGCGTGGAGGTCGAGGTGGAGGGGCGGCGGATCCTCCTCCGCAACCTCGACAAGGTCTTCTACCCGGAGGCCGGCTTCACCAAGGGCGAGGTGGTGGACTACTACCGCCGCGTCGCGCCCGTGCTCCTGCCGCACCTGCGCGACCGGCCGCTCACGCTGAAGCGCTACCCGGAGGGCGTGGACGGCCCGCACTTCTACGAGAAGCGCTGCCCGCGCCACCGCCCGGACTGGTTCCGCACCGAGGCGATCTGGAGCGAGGGCAACCAGGACTACATCGACTACTGCGTGGTGGACGACCTGCCCTCGCTGGTGTGGCTCGCCAGCATCGCCGACCTGGAGCTCCACCCCTCGCTGTCGCTGGTGGACGACGTGGAGCGGCCCACCGCGCTCGTGTTCGACCTCGACCCGGGCCCGCCCGCGGACCTGCTCGCGTGCTGCGAGGTGGCGCTGCTGCTGCGCCGGCTGCTCGCCGCGCTCGCCCTGGAGGCCTTCCCGAAGAGCTCCGGCTCGAAGGGCATGCAGCTGTACGTGCCGCTCTCCGGCGCGACGTACGCGGACACGAAGCCGTTCGCGCACGCGGTCGCCCGCCTGCTCGAGCGGCGCCACCCGCAGCTCGTGGTCGAGCGGATGGCGAAGGCGCTCCGCGGCGGGAAGGTGCTGGTGGACTGGAGCCAGAACGACCCGCACAAGACCACCGTCTGCGTCTACTCGCTCCGGGCGCGGCCGCGGCCCACCGTCTCGACCCCGCTCCGCTGGGCCGAGGTGGAGAAGGCGGCCCGGACCGGCGACGCGGGCGGGCTGGTGTTCGAGGCGGGGGCGGTGCTCCGCCGGGTCGAGCGCGTCGGCGACCTGTTCGCCCCGGTGCTGACGCTGCGCCAGCGCCTGCCCGCCCCCGCGGAGCTCGAGCGGGCGGCCGGCGCCTGAGCCCCCGGGCGGCGGCGCCCCGCGACCCCGTCGCCGCGGCGGCCGCACGCCTCCGGCGCGTGGCGCCTCCTGCGCCGCGGTCGCACCTTGTCCTCGGCGCGCGCACTCACCGCGCCGGGGGAGAGAGCCATGACCGCGCAGCACCGGCCCGGCCGGCCCACGCATGTCCCACCCGTGCACCCGGGCGGCGCGACCGAGGCGATCCGCCAGCTGCCGACGCGCGACCTGGTGTCGGAGCTGGCGCGCAAGGCGAGCGCGCTCGCCCGCAAGGAGGTCGAGCTCGCCAAGGCCGAGCTCCGGGCCGACCTGCGGGCCGAGGCGAAGATGGCGAGCGGCCTCGGCGTGGCGGGCCTGTGCGGGATCTTCACCGTGCAGCTCCTGCTCACCGCGGTGGTGCTGGCGCTCATGGAGGCGGGCCTGCTGCCGGGCTGGGCGGCGGCGCTGGTGGTCGCCGCGGTGGTGCTCGCGGCCGGCACCGCGGCCGGCCTGTGGGGCTGGGGGCGCCGCGTGCGCAAGCCGCTCGACACGACCCGCCGGTCGCTGCAGGACGGCGTCCGCTGGGCGAAGGAGCAGGTGGCATGACGCCGGGCGCCGACGGGCAGGTGCGCCGCGTGTCGGGTGAGATCGACGCGCTGCGCGGGGAGCTGGGGATGCTGGTGGGCGAGCTCGACCGCCGCCGGAGCGAGCTCTTCGACCTCGGGCTGCAGGCGCGCCGCCACCCGGTGGCGGTGGCGATCGCGGCGAGCGCCGCGGCGCTCGTCATCGGCGGCCTGGTCGCGATGGCGGTGCGCGCCCGCTCCGAGCGGCAGCGCCCGTCGGTGCGCGCGCGCGAGGCGCGGCGCGCGCTGGCGCGGCTGCTCGATCACCCGCAGCGCGTGGGCGCCGAGCCGAGCGTGCTGCGCAAGGCCGCCGCGGCGGCGGCGAGCACGCTCGCGGTGGCGCTGGTGCGGCGGGCGGTGGTGGACCGGTACCTGCGGCCACCCCCGGCGCGCGCCGCGCCGGCCGGGGCCCGCGCCCGCTGAGGCGGCGCGGGGCCCCGCCGCGGCGGCGGCCCGACTACTGGACCCGGTCCTGGATCTCGTGCGCGCCGGCGTGGTGGGCGCAGTGCGCGCAGCAGAACATGCGCCCGCCGGCCTCGGTGCCGTGCCCGATCACCCTGCACCCGCAATGCGCGCAGCGCGGCGCCAGCGCCTGGATGGCGCACTCGAAGCTGTCGAACACGTGCCGCTTCCCGCCGGCAGTGATCTCGAACGCCTTGTCGTACTCGTTCCCGCAGACCTCGCAGCTCCCCGTCATCGCGCTTCCTCCTCCCGGCCGTGCGGCCGGCCTCCGCCTCCACCCACCCTCGCCACGCCGCCGCGAACCCGCCGCCGGGCCCCGAGCGCCACCCACGCGGCCGCGAGCGCCAGCTCGCCGGCGCCGTCCAGCAGGTACACCGGCGCGATCCTGCGGCGCCGCCCGGCGTACCAGAGCTCGATCGCCGCGATGCCGGCCGCGCTCGCGAGCGCGAGCCACCGGACCTCGGGCGTGATGCGGCGCCGCGCGCCGGCGGAGAGCAGCGTGCCGCCGATCGTGCCGACGAGCACGCCCACCGTCCGGACGAGCCAGGGCTCGAGCTTGGGCCCGGTGACCGCCACGAAGCTCGGCATGTGGACGAGCGGCCAGGCGCCGGTGGCCGCGTAGAACGCGCCCTGGCCCAGCGCGAGCGGGCGCTCCCACCTGCGCCCCGCCTCCCCGCCCTCGATCTCACGCACCGCGCGCACGTCCACGAGGATGGCCACGCCCCGCACCCGGCGCCGCGCCGGCGCGGTGCACCTCGGCCGGCGGTGCGCGAGCGCACGTCCCGGTGGGCGGGCCGGGTCCCTCCGGCCGCCCGCCGCCGCGCCCGCCGGGACGCCTCCCCGGTCCGTGCCTAGCTTCGCGGGTACGAGGAGGACGACATGGCACGCGTGGAGAAGAGCATCGAGGTCGACCGGCCCGTACGGACCGTGTACGACCAGTGGACGCAGTTCGAGGAGTTCCCGCGCTTCATGGAGGGCGTCGAGGCGGTGCACCAGCTCGACGAGCGGACGCTGCACTGGGTCGCGAAGATCGGCGGCAAGCGCGAGGAGTGGGAGGCCGAGATCGTGCAGCAGATGCCCGACCAGCAGATCGCCTGGCGGCACACCCGCGGCGCGGTGAACCGCGGCGTCGTGACGTTCACCCCCGTCGACGACGGGCGCTGCCGCGTGACGCTCGCGCTCGAGTACGACCCGCAGGGCTTCGTGGAGAAGGTGGGCGACGTCCTCGGCGTGGTGTCGCGGCGCGTGGAGGGCGACCTCGAGCGCTTCAAGCGCTACGTCGAGGAGCGCGGCGTCGAGTCCGGCGGCTGGCGGGGCGAGATCCGCCCGGGCGAGCCGCACCACGATCCCATGCGCTGATCACCAGACCGCGCGGTGATCCTCGACCACCCCGGGCAGCCCGGCGACGGCCAGCGCGCCGCCGCCGGGCGCGGGGAGCACCCCCTCGAACGTCCCCGCCACCTGCGCGAAGCGCGTCCGCACCAGGCCGAGCGCGACGTCCTCGCGGTGGACCGCCTCCGGCCGGAACGCGAGGCGCACCGCGCCGCCCGCGCTCTCCACGCGCCAGGGGTCGAGCGGGCGCGCCGGGTCGAACGCGAACGCGACCGCGGGCAGCGCGTGCGGCCCGCCGGCGGCGAGCAGCGCGTTCTCGGCGGCGTCGCCGGGCGGGAGGCCGAAGCCGGCGCACAGGTTGAACCCCACCGGCGCGCCGCCGGCCGCGCGCCCGGTCGCGAAGGCCCAGCGCCAGTCGGTGCGGCGGGCGAGCAGCCCGGCGGTGAAGTCCGCGCCGCCGGAGCCGCCGTCGAGCGGCAGCGTCCGGCCGCCCAGGCGCACCGCGCCGCGCGCCGCCAGCCCCGCCCGCTTCTCGGTGAGCCGCGGCCCGGCGCCGGGCACCGGCGCGATCACGGTGAGCGGGGCGGGGGCGCCGCCGGCGTCGAGCGAGAGGTCCAGCGCGAGCCCGCCGCGGCCGGCCCCCTCGACCCGGAGCGCGCCGGGCGCGCCCGCGATCCGGAGCTCCAGGCCGCCGCCGCGCCAGCTCGCGCCGCCCCACGGCCGCTCGTCCACCCGCGCGTTCACCCCGGGCAGGCCCGAGCCGCGCCGCTCCGCCAGCATCCGCCCGGCGGCCCGGTCCAGCGCCCACAGGAACGCGCCGGCGAACCACCCGGCCTCGACCACCGCCAGCCCGAGCGCGGCCCGTTCGCCCGCCGCGAACACGTAGACCCACCGCTTCGCGCGCGCGAGGTGCGCGACCGAGCCGGCGAGGCCGGGGCGCGCGAGCGGCCGGAGCGCCGCGGAGGCGACGGTGCCGCGGAACGCGCCGAGGCACGGCGCGCCGGCGGCGTCGAGGATCGCGGGCGGCGCGGCGGGCAGCGGGCGGGGGACGAGGTCCACCCCGGAAGCGTACCGCCCGGCGCTGCGCGGTGGCGCGGCCCGGGCGGAAGCACCCCAACGCGTGCGCGCGGGGCGGCCGACGAGGGCGGCGGCTAGGCCGCGGAGCCCTCGTGGATCGCGAGGGCCGGCACCTTGGCGCGGAGCGCCGGCGCGTCGGCCTCGCCGGTCACCCGGACCACGCGGTGCGCGGCGGGGTCGGCGAGCACCTTCTTCACGAGCGCCTGGTTCATGGCGTGGCCGCTCTTCACCGCCACGAGCGCGCCCACCACCGGCATCCCGAACAGCGCCAGGTCGCCGATCGCGTCGAGGACCTTGTGCCGCGCGAACTCGTCCGGGAAGCGGAGCCCCTCGGGGTTCAGGATCGAGAACTCGTCCACCACGATGGCGTTCTCGAGGCTGCCGCCCTTGGCCAGCCCCATCGCCTGCATCTTCTCGATGTCGCGGCGGAAGCAGAACGTGCGGGCGCGGGCCACCTCGCGCTCGAAGGCGCGCTCGCCCAGCTTCACCTGGAACGACTGGTCGGTGATGAGCGGGTGGCCGAAGTCGGCCGTGAAGGAGACCGAGAAGCCGTCGGCGGGCTCGAGGCGCGCCAGCTTGTCGCCGTCGCGGATCTCGACCGGCTGGTCCACGACCAGGTAGCGCTTGCCGGCGGGCAGCACCTTCACGCCGGCCTCCTGCACCAGGCAGGTGAAGGGCGCGGCGGAGCCGTCGAGGATGGGGATCTCCGGACCGTCCACCTCGACGCGGCAGGCGTCGATGCCCATGCCGTGCAGCGCGGCCATGACGTGCTCGACCGTGGCCACGCGGGCGCCGCCGCGGCCGAGGGAGGTCGAGAGCATCGTGTCCACCACGTGCTCGTTGCGCGCGGGGATCTCCACGCCGAGGTCCATGCGGACGAAGGTGATGCCGGCGTCGGCCGGGGCGGGCGCGAGCGTCAGGGTGGCGGGCCGGCCGGAGTGGAGGCCCACCCCCGTGCAGGAGACCCGCTTCGCGACCGTTCGCTGATTCCAGGAAGCCATGTCCAAGTCCGTTCTGGGCGCGTCGCCCGGGCGGCCCCCTTCCGAGCAATCGACGTGCCAATCAACCCGATTTCCGGGCACTTCATGGGGCGGCGGCACCGCCGCTAACCCCTCGTTCCTACCGAGCCTTTTCGCCGCACCCTCCCGCGGCCGGGTCAGGCCGCTCCGCGAGGGTGTCGGAACCCCGTCCTCCGAGCGACACCGGCACGACACGGATGTCAGAGCGGACGATCGGGTCACCGGGTGGGCGGGCGGCCTTATAGCATTGCCGGCCGAGGCGAGCCCACGTGATCCCGCTCAGCGACGACGTCCCCACCGAACGCACACCGGCGGTCACCCTGCTCTTCATCGCGGCGAACGTGCTCGCGTTCCTGTGGCAGGTGGACGTGCTCGCGCTGCCCGACGCGCTCGCCTCGGGTCGCCTCATGGAGTACCTGGCCGGGCGCCTGGGCGACACCGCGCTCCGCGGCGGCGTGGTGCCGTTCGAGATCCTGACGTTCTCCGACGTCTACCCGCGCGACCTCGTGCCCCCGCCGCTCACCGTCTTCACCGCCATGTTCCTGCACGGCGGCCTGGTCCACGTCGGCTCCAACATGCTGTTCCTCTGGATCTTCGGGAACAACGTCGAGGACGCGCTGGGGCGCGGGCGCTTCGTGCTCTTCTACCTCGCCTGCGGCGTCGTCGCGGCGGTGGTCCAGGTGGTCGCCTCGGCGGCCACCGGCGATCTCGAGGTCCCGATGGTCGGCGCCAGCGGCGCCATCGCCGGCGTGCTGGCCGCCTACATGGTGCTGTTCCCGCGCGCCCGGGTGACCACGCTGGTCGTCATCGTGATCTTCATCCGCATCATCCCGGTGCCGGCCGCCTTCTTCATCGGCCTGTGGTTCCTGCTGCAGGTCCTCTCCATCTTCTTCGGCGGCAACACCGGGGTGGCGCTGTTCGCGCACGTGGGCGGCTTCGTGGCGGGGTGGCTGCTGGTGCGGCTGCTCGGGCGGCGCCCGACGTGGCGCGCGCGCCGGGTGAGCTGGTAGGCCGCGCGGCCGCGGTCAGACCAGCGAGCCCTGCTTGCCGCCGGGGCGGTCGCGCCCGAGGTGCGCGTACGCGGCGGGCAGCGCCACCCGGCCGCGCGGCGTGCGCGCCAGGTAGCCCTCGCGCACCAGGAACGGCTCGTACACGTCCTCGAGCGTGCCCGACTCCTCGCCCACCGCGGCGGCCACCGCGTCGATGCCCACCGGCCCGCCGCCGAACGTGTCGATCACCGCCGCCAGGATGCGGCGGTCCATGGCGTCGAGCCCGCGGGCGTCAACCTCCAGCCGGCGCAGCGTGCGGTCCACCACCTCGCGCGTGAGCCGCCCGTCCCCCTCCACCTGCGCGAAGTCGCGGGCGCGCTGCAGCAGCCGGATGGCGATGCGCGGCGTCCCGCGGGCGCGGCGCGCCAGCTCCTCCGCGCCCTCCTCGTCCACCGGCAGCCCCAGCTTGCGCGCGGCCCGCACCGCGATCTCCTTCAGCTCGGCCGGGCCGTAGTACTCGAGCCGCTCCTGGATCGGGAAGCGGTCGCGCAGCGGGCTCGCCAGCAGGCCGGTGCGCGTGGTGGCGCCGACCAGCGTGAAGCGCTCCAGCTTCATCTCCATGGTCTGGGCGCCGAGGCCGGCGCCGAGCACCACGTCGAAGCGGTAGTCCTCCATGGCCGGGTAGAGCGCCTCCTCGACCGCGGGCGAGAGCCGGTGGATCTCGTCGATGAAGAGGATGTCGCGCGGGGCGAGCGCGGTGAGCAGGCCGGCCAGGTCGCCCTTCTTCACCAGCGCCGGGCCGCTCGTCACGTGCAGCGTGACGCCCAGCTCGCGCGCCAGGATGTGGGCGAGCGAGGTCTTGCCCAGGCCGGGCGGGCCGGAGAGCAGCACGTGGTCGAGCGACTCGCCGCGCTGGCGGGCCGCGGCGGCGTACACCTTCACGTTCTCGACGATCTTCGCCTGGCCGACGTAGTCGTCGAAGGTGGCGGGGCGGAGCGACTGCTCCAGGCGCTCCTCGCCCTCCAAAGGCTTCGGGGTGACCTCGCGGAGCGGCTTCACGGTCATGGTCGCTCCCTACCCGCGCAGCAGCTTCAGCGCCTCGCGCAGGAGCTCGTCCAGCGCCCGTCCCTCGGCCGAGTCGCGCAGCGCCTCCGCCACGCCCTCGGCCTGCGGCGGCCGGTAGCCCAGGTTGAGCAGGGCGGTCCGGAGCTGGTCGAGGACGTCCGCCCCCGCGCCGGCGCGGGCGGGCCCGGCGGCGCGCGCCAGCGCCACCAGCTTGTCCTTCAGCTCCACCACCAGCCGCTCGGCGGTCTTCTTCCCGATGCCCTGGACCTTGGTGAGCCGGGCCACGTCGCCCTGCGCCACCGCCTGCGCCAGCTCGCGCGCCTCGATGCCGGAGAGGATGTTCTGCGCCGCCCGCGGGCCCACCCCCTTCACGTCGATGAGGGCGCGGAACACCGCCTCCTCGTCCTCGGTGGCGAAGCCGTACAGGTCGAGCGCGTCCTCGCGGACGTGGGTGTAGACGCGGAGCGCGGCCGGCTCGCCCGGCGGCGGGAGCGAGGCCAGCGAGAGCTGCGACAGGTGCACGAGGTAGCCCACCCCGCCCACGTCCACGATGGCGTGGTCGTCGCGCTTCTCGGCGATCCGCCCGGCCAGGCGCGCGATCACGGCGTCCCCCGGTGATCGCGCCGCGAGGGGCGGAGCCGGGCCGCGGCCGCCCGGGCCGCCGCGGCGCGGCCGGCGCCGGCCGCGGGGACCGCGAAGGCGCGCCGGGCCAGGTGGCACACGGCGATGGCGAGCGCGTCGGCCTCGTCGGAGAGGCCGGGCGCCGCGCCGAGGAGCATGCGGGCGGTGCGGAGCATCTGGTCCTTGCCGGCGCGCCCGTTGCCGGTGAAGGCGAGCTTCACCTCGGACGGCGCGTACTCGAAGACGGGGAGCCCGGCCCGCGCGGCGGCGGCGAGCGCGACGCCGCGCGCCTGCCCGAGCACCAGCGCCGAGCGCGGCGAGGCGCCGGAGAAGACCGCCTCGACCGACGCCTCCGCGGGCCGGGCCCGGGCGATGAGCGCGTCGAGGCCGTCGAGGATGCGCCCGAGCCGCTGGGCCATGGGCAGATCGCCCGGGACGAGCACCCCGGACTCGACCACCGTCAGCCGGGCCCCCTCCCGCGCGACGACCCCGTAGCCGCAGCGGCGGGAGCCGGGGTCGATGCCGAGGACGATCACGCGAGGCACCGTAGCACAGCCTGAACCGGCGTCCAGCGCCGGGCGCGCGGGCCGCTCCGGGTCAGCTCGCGACCGGCGGGAACATCGTCGGGTGCTCGGCGAGCACCACCTTGCGCAGCCGCGGCAGCGCGAGGTGGAACGCGACGCTGGCGGCGAGCACGACCAGGGCCGAGACGCCGAGCGTCCGCGGCACGCCGGCCCGGTGGGCCACGAACCCGGCCGCCAGCGAGCCGAACGGCGTCACGCCCATGAACAGCATCGAGAACAGGCCCATCACCCGCCCGCGCATCTCCGGCGGCGCGAGCCCCTGGAGCAGCGTCATGGTGCCGGCGGTCTGGGTGACGAAGCCGAAGCCGGTGACGAGCAGCGCGGCCGCGCTGAGCGCCGGGTGGCGCGACAGCGACAGGCCGAGCACGCCCAGGCCGAGCAGCGTCGTCCCGAGCGCCACGATCCGCCCCAGCCCGCGCAGGCTGCGGCGCACCAGCAGCCGGACCGCGCCGGCCAGCGCGCCGACGCCGGCCGCGGCGAGGAGCGCGCCGTACAGCGAGGCGCCGCCGTGCAGCACGTCGGCGGCGATGGCGGGCAGCAGCGTCTGGTACGGCATGGCGAAGAAGCTCGAGACCGTGAGGAGCGCGAGCAGCGCGCGCACGTGCGCGGTCTGGCCGGCGTAGGCGATGCCCTCGAGCAGGTGGGCGCGGTGCCCGAGCGAGGGCGGCGGCTGCGGCGGCGGCCGCATCACCCAGAGCGCGTAGTAGGTCCCGAGGAACGACAGCGCGTTCAGGCCGAAGCACACCCCCTCGCCCAGCGCCGCCACCAGCACGCCGGCCAGCGCCGGGCCGACGGCGCGCGCGGCGTTCACGATCGACGAGTTGAGCGCGATCGCGTTGGGCATGTCCTTGCCGGCGATGTCGGCGAGCAGCGCCTGCCGGGCCGGGATCTCGAACGCGTAGGTGAGCCCCAGCATGGCGGCGAGCACCATCACGTGCCAGGGCTGCACCGCGCCGGCCAGCGTGAGCGCCGCGAGCAGCACCGACTGCACGATGGCGTTGCTCTGGGTGAGCAGCACCATCCGCCGGCGCGGGTACCGGTCGGCGAGCGAGCCCGCCCAGACGCTGAACAGGAACACCGGCACCTGGCCGAGGAAGTTGACCAGGCCGAGCATCTGGGACGAGCGGGTGAGCCGCCACACCAGCCAGGCCTGGGCGACGGACTGCATCCAGTTGCCGGCCAGCGACACGGTCTGGCCGGCGAAGAACAGCCGCAGGTCGCGCTGGCGGAGCGAGCGGAGGGCGTTCGGCCAGCGCATGCGGCTCGACCCCCGGCGCTACAGCTGGATCTGCGCGCCCATCTCCACCACGCGGTTCGGCGGCAGGCCGAAGAACGCGCTCGCGGTCTGCGCGTTGCGGGCCATCACGATGAACAGCCGCTTGCGCCAGGTCGGGATGTTCGACGGACCGTTCGGGAGCAGCGTCTCGCGCCCGAGGAAGTAGGTCGTCTCCATGGGGACGATGGTGAGGCGGGGCCCGGCCAGCTCGCGGCGGGGGAGCGAGTCGAGCAGGGCCGGCACGTCCGGCGTCTCCATGAACCCGTAGTGCGCGATCACCTGGTAGAAGCCGCTGCCCAGCTCGCGCGCGTTCACGCGCTCCGCCTCGGCCACGAACGGGATCTCGTGCGCCAGGATCGACACCAGGATCACGCGCTCGTGCAGCACCTTGTTGTGCTTCAGGTGGTGCAGCAGCACCGGCGGGACGCCGCCCGGGTTCGAGGTCATGAACACCGCGGTCCCGGCCACGCGCTGGACCTTGCGGCGCGCCACGTCGGCCATGAACAGGTCGAGCGGGAGCCCGGCGTCCTTCAGCATGAGCGCCAGCGCGTCGCGGCCGCGCTTCCAGGTGGACATGAGCGTGAACACCAGCGCCGCGGCGGCGATGGGGAACCAGCCGCCGTCGCGGAACTTGACCACGTTCGCGAGGAAGAACGACGCGTCCACCGTGAGGAACAGCACCGTGAGCGGCCAGGCCTTCCAGCGCGCCCAGCCCCAGCGGTCGCGCATCACCCGGTGGAACAGGAGCGTGGTGACGATCATCGTCCCGGTGACCGCGATGCCGTACGCGGAGGCGAGGCGGGAGGAGGTCTGGAACCCGAGCACCAGCGCGACGCAGGCGGTCCCCAGCATCCAGTTCACCTCGGGCAGGTAGATCTGGCCGATCTCGCGCTGCGAGGTGTGGCGGATGGTGACGCGCGGCGAGTAGCCGAGCTGGATGGCCTGCTGCGTGAGCGAGTACGCGCCGGAGATGAGGGCCTGCGAGGCGACGATCGCCGCCGCGGTGGCGATGGCGATGGTGGGGTAGAGCGCCCACTCCGGCGCGAGCAGGTAGAACGGGTTGCGGGCGGCGCCGGGGTCGTGGAGCAGCAGCGCGCCCTGCCCCAGGTAGTTGACGAGCAGCGCCGGCATGGCGAAGCCCAGCCAGGCCACGCGGATGGGGCGCTTCCCGAAGTGACCCATGTCCGCGTAGAGCGCCTCGCCGCCGGTGATGACGAGCACCACCCCGCCCAGCACCAGGAACCCGTGCCAGCCGTTCCGCGCGAAGAACGACAGCCCGTGCGTCGGCACGAGCGCGCGCAGGATGCTCGGGTCGTGGAGGATGCCGCGCACGCCCAGCACAGCGATGGTCGCGAACCACACCAGCATGACCGGGCCGAACACCGCGCCGACCTTGGCCGTGCCCTGCTTCTGGAACAGGAACAGGAACACCAGGATCACCACGGTGGCGGGCACCACCACCCGCTCCATGGCCGGCGCCGCGACCGCGACGCCCTCCACCGCGCCCAGCACCGAGATCGCCGGGGTGATGATGCCGTCGCCGTAGAGCAGCGCGGCGCCGAACAGGCCCAGCATGAGCAGCACCCGCCGGCCGAGGCGCGTGGTCTCGGTCTTCCCCACCAGCGCCATGAGCGCGAGGATCCCGCCCTCCCCGCGGTTGTCCGCGCGCATGACGAACGACATGTACTTGAACGTCACCACGAACGTCATCGCCCAGAACACCAGCGAGAGGACGCCGAGCACGTTCGCGTCGGTCGGGTGGACGCCGTGCGGCCCGCCGAAGCACTCCTTCAGCGAGTACAGCGGGCTCGTCCCGATGTCCCCGTAGACGACCCCGAGCGCGCCGACGGCGAGCGCCGCGAGCGCCTTGCCGGTCGGGGGCGGCCGGTGCTCGGGCAGCGAGAAGCCGGCCGTGGGCGACGGGGCCGGCGTGGCGCTGGGGCCGGCCGGGGCGCCGGACGTGGGCACGGCGCCGGCTGACGGGGGGTCGTTGGGTGAGGGGATCTGGGACATCCGGAGGAAAGGAGGGCGCGAAGTAAGCAGATCGGAACCCGGCCGTCGAGCCCCAAACCTGCTCGCAGCGCGAACCCTGCAGACGGAGACTGGAATTCGATGCCCCCCGTAACGGGTCACCCGAAAGGCTCGTCCCGCGACGGGCGCGGGCCGTCGCCCGGGGGCCGGCGCGGCGAGCCGGCGCGGCGCCCGTGCAGCGACCCCGCACCTCGGGTATCTTGCGCGCCCCCATGTCCCCGGCCGTCCCACCGATCCGCGCGGAGCTGCGCGCGCTCCTCCGGCTCGCCCTGCCGCTGTCGCTGGCGCACGGCGGCCAGGCGCTCATGGGCGTGGTGGACGCGGCCATCGTGGGCCGCGCCGGCGCGGTGCCGCTCGCCGGCACCGGGCTCGGCGCCTCGCTGTTCTTCGCGGTCGCGGTGCTCGGCATGGGGATCATGCACGGGCTGGACCCGCTCATCTCGCAGGCGATCGGCGCGGGCGACGAGCGGCGCGCGCGGCACCTGCTCTGGCAGGCGGCGTGGCTCGCGGCGATCCTGGCGGCCGCGTTCACGATCCCCATCGCCCTCATCCCGGCGGCGCTGGTGCCGCTCGGCATCGCGCCGGACGTGGCGGCGCAGGCCGGGCCGTACATCTGGTGGCGGCTCCCGGGGCTGTTCTTCTTCCTCTACTACTTCGGCGCGCGCGCCTACCTGCAGGCGCACGGGCTGGGCCGGCCCATGGTCGTGGCCACGGTGGGCGCGAACCTGCTGAACGTCCCCGCCGACCTGCTGCTCGTGTTCGGCGGCGCGTCCCTGCCGGCGTGGACCGGGCCGCTCCGGCTGGTGCCGCCGCTCGGGGCGGCCGGCGCCGCCATCGCCACCAGCCTCTGCATCGCGCTGCAGGCGCTCGTGCTGGTCCGCGCGACGCGGGCGGTGTCGCTCGGCGGCCCCCGGCCGGCCGGGCTGGCGCGCCCGGACCGCGCCGCGCTCGCCACCGCGGTCCGGGTGGGCGGGCCGGTCGGGCTGCACATGTTCGCCGAGGTCGGCTTCTTCTCGCTGGTGAGCTTCCTCGCCGGCCGCCTCGGCGCCGAGGCGCTCGGCGCGCACCAGATCGCGCTCTCGGTGGCGAGCCTCACCTTCACCATGGCGGTCGGCCTCGGCGACGCGGGCAGCGTGCGGGTGGGGCTCGCGGTGGGCGCGCACGAGCGCGCCGGCGCCCGCCGGGCGGGGCTGTGCGCGTTCGCGGGCGGCGCGTCGATCATGCTCGTGCCCGCGCTCGCCTTCACGTTCGCGCCCGGCGTCATCGGGCGGATCATGACCGACGACCCGGGCGTGCTCGCGCTGGCGGTCCCGCTGCTGCGCGTCGCGGCGATCTTCCAGCTCTCGGACGGCCTGCAGGCGGTGGGCGCGGGCGTCCTGCGCGGCGCCGGCGAGACCCGCTTCACCTTCCTCGCCAACCTCGCGGGGCACTGGCTGATCGGCCTGCCGGCGACGCTGCTGCTCGGATTCACCCTCGGTCACGGGGTGGTCGGGCTGTGGGGCGGCTTCTGCTTCGGCCTCACCGCGGTCGCCATCGCGCTCCTCGGGCGCTTCCTGCGGGTCTCCTCCCGCGGCATCGTGCCGCTCGCCGAGCGCGCCGCCGCGTAGCGGCGCACCCGCCGTCCCGCCCGCCCCGGGCCGCGCGCGTTGCTATCCTCGGGGCGATGCGGCTCGCCCTGCCCCAGCCGTACGAGGACCTCGGCCACGTCGCCGACGTGGGCGTGCGCGTGCGCGGCGCCACCGCGGAGGAGGCGCTCGCGCGGCTGGCGCTGGCCCTCGGCGCGCTGCTCGCCGGCGGCGGCCCGGCGCCGGTCGAGGGCGAGGAGGAGCGGCTCGCGGTGCGCGGCGGGCCCGGGCTGGCCGGCACCGCGGTGGCGCTCCTGCGCGAGCTGCTCTGGCGCTTCGTCTCCGCCCGCCGCATCCCGGCGGCCGTCGAGGTCACCGCCTGCAGCGAGGCCGGCGCCGAGGCGGTGGTCGGCTTCGCGCGCTGGGACCCGGCGCTGCACGCCGAGGGCGCGGACGTGAAGGCGGTCACCTGGCACGCGGCGCGGCTCGAGCCGGAGGGCGGCGGCTGGGTGGCGCAGGCGGTGCTGGACATCTGATCGGGCGCGGGGGGACGCGATGACGGCGCACCAGGGCGGGCACGTGCCGCTGCGGCGGATCGAGGGGGACCTCTGGGAGATCCCGCGCCACGGCGGGATGAAGGTGCCGGGGCGCGTCTACTCCCCGGGCCCGCCGGCCCCGGACGACCCGGCGCTGCAGCAGGTGGCGAACGTGGCCCACCTGCCCGGGATCCTGCGCTGGTCGCTGGCCATGCCGGACGTACACTGGGGGTACGGGTTCCCCATCGGCGGCGTCGCCGCGGTGGACGCGGAGCACGGCGCGGTCTCGCCGGGCGGGGTGGGCTACGACATCAACTGCGGCGTGCGCGTCGTCACCACCGGCCTCGACGCCGAGGAGCTCCGGCCGCGGCTCCACGCGCTCGCGGCCCGGATCTACCGCGACGTCCCCACCGGCGTGGGCGCGAGCGCCGCCATCCCGAGGCTGACGCCGCGGGAGCTGGACGAGGTGCTGGCGCAGGGGGCGCGCTGGGCGGTGGCGCGCGGCTTCCGCGCCGCGGCGGACGACGCCGACCGCTGCGAGGAGGGCGGGCGGCTCGCCGGCGCGGATCCCGCCGCGGTGAGCGCGCGGGCCCGCGAGCGCGGCAGCGACCAGCTCGGCACGCTGGGCAGCGGCAACCACTTCCTCGAGCTGGACCGGGTCGCCCGGATCCACGACGCCGCCGCGGCCGAGGCGTTCGGCCTGTTCCCAGGGCAGCTCGTGGTCCAGATCCACTCCGGCTCGCGCGGCCTCGGCTACCAGGTGTGCGACGAGGCGCTCGCGGAGCTGGCGCCGCGGCTGGCGTCCTACGGCCCGGACTACGCCGCCCTGCCCGACCGGCAGCTCGCCTGCGCCCCGATCGGCAGCCCGGAGGGGCGGCGCTACCTCGCGGCCATGCAGGCGGCGGCGAACTTCGCGTGGGCCAACCGGCAGGTGATGACCGGGCTCGCGGTGCGGGCGCTGCTCGACACGCTCGGCGTCTCCGATCGCGAGCTGGGCGCGCGGCTGCTCTACGACGTCTGCCACAACGTGGCCAAGCTCGAGGAGCACCAGCTGGACGGCGGGGTGCGGCGGGTGCTCGTCCACCGCAAGGGCGCCACCCGCGCGTTCGGCCCCGGCGACGCGCGCGTCCCGGCGCCGTACCGCGAGGTGGGCCAGCCGGTGCTCATCCCCGGGGACATGGGGCGGTACTCCTACGTCCTCGCCGGGACCGACAAGGCCATGCGCGACACGTTCGGCAGCTCGTGCCACGGCGCGGGGCGCCTCCTCTCGCGAGGCGAGGCGCTGCGACGCGCCCGGGGCCGCTCCATCGCGCGGGAGCTGGCCGATCGCGGCATCGAGGTGATCGCGCGGGGGCGCAAGACCCTCGGCGAGGAGATGAGCGAGGCGTACAAGGACGTGGCCCAGGTGGTGGCCGTGATGGACGGGGCGGGCATCTCCCGGCTGGTGGCCCGGCTCGACCCGCTCGCGGTGGTGAAGGGCTGACCCGGGCGCGGGCCCGGGGGCCCGCTGCGCCGGGCCGCGGCGCGTGCCTAGCTTCGGAGCATGGGCGACGCGGCCGATCCGCCCCGGCAACCGCAACCGAGGCTCGAGCTGCTGCGCGGCGGGCGCGCCGGCGCGGAGCCGGCAGGGCCGCCGCGGCTGGGGCGGGACGCGCTGCGCGTCATCCCGGGCGGCCCGGCGGGCGACCTCCAGGCGGCCATCGAGGAGACCGTCCAGGCCGCGCGCCAGATGCGCCGCGAGATCGAGGAGCGGATCGCGCGGGCCCTGGACGAGCTGTTCTGAGCCCCGACGGACCCTCCCGGCGCCTTCCGCCGAGCGCGCGCCCCGCCTAGACCCCTCCGCCGGAGGGAAGCGCGCATGCATCGGAGCCGGCTGGTCGGCATCGTCATCGACTGTCAGGACGGGGACGTGGACCGGGCCGCTGCGTTCTGGAGCGCCGCGCTGGGCAGGCCGCTCCAGCCGCCCGATCCCGGCAGCCCGGGCTACCGCGCGCTGGAGGACGCCGCCGGCGAGCCCGTCGTGCTCGTGCAGCGTGTGGATCACCCGAGCCGCGTCCACCTCGACATCGAGTCGGACGACCTCGAGGCCGAGGTGAAGCGGCTGGAGGCGCTCGGCGCGAAGCGGGTCGGGTTCGTCCACCGGTGGTGGGTGATGGAGGCGCCCACCGGGCAGCGCTTCTGCGTGGTCAACCCGCAGCGCGGGCCGATCGCCGGCAAGGGCCGGGCCTGGCCGTGAGCCAGGCCCCCGCGCCGCGTCGCGCGTGAATCGCGCGCCCGGGCCGGTTAAGCCCCGGGCATGCTCGAGCCCCTCCCCGGCGCCGCCCCGTTCCCCGACGCGCTCGCGCGCCGGCTCGCCGAGGCGGTCGCCGCCGATGCCGCGGCAGGCCACGGGGGCGCCGCGCCGCGCTTCACCAACCGCCTCGCGCTGGAGCGGAGCCCGTACCTCCTCCAGCACGCGCACAACCCGGTGAGCTGGTGGGCCTGGGGCGACGAGGCGTTCGAGGAGGCGCGGCGGACCGGCCGCCCGGTGTTCCTGTCGGTCGGCTACTCCACCTGCCACTGGTGCCACGTGATGGAGCGCGAGTCCTTCGAGGACGAGGAGATCGCGCGCGTCCTGAACGAGCGCTACGTGGCCATCAAGGTGGACCGCGAGGAGCGGCCGGACGTGGACGCGGTCTACATGACGGCGGTCCAGCTCCTCACCGGCTCGGGCGGCTGGCCCATGAGCGTGTGGCTCACGCCCGACCGCGAGCCGTTCTTCGGCGGGACCTACTTCCCGCCCCGCGACGGCGTCCGCGGGCCGGCCCGCGGCGTCCTCTCGATCCTGCACGAGATCGCCGACCTGTGGGCGCGCGACCCGGACCGGATCCGCTCCGCCACCGGCGCGCTCGTCGAGGCGGTGCGCACCGCGCTCGCGCCGGCCGGGCCCGCCGCCGCCGAGGTGCCCGGGCCGGAGCCGATCGAGCACGCGGTGACGCTCCTCGAGCGGAGCTTCGACGAGCGCCACGGCGGCCTGCGCCGCGCGCCCAAGTTCCCCTCCAACGTCCCGGTCCGCCTGCTGCTCCGGCACCACCGGCGCACCGGCGAGGAGCGGTCGCTCCGCATGGCGACCGTCACGCTCGAGCGGATGGCGGCGGGCGGCCTGCACGACCAGGTGGGCGGCGGGTTCCACCGCTACTCGACCGACGCCGAGTGGCTGGTGCCGCACTTCGAGAAGATGCTCTACGACAACGCGCTGCTGGCGGTCGCGTACGCCGAGGCCTGGCAGGTCACCGGCCGCCGCGACTTCGCGCGCGTGACCCGGCAGACGCTGGACTACCTGCTGCGCGAGCTGACCTCGCCCGAGGGCGGCCTGTACTCCGCCACCGACGCGGACTCGGAGGGCGAGGAGGGACGGTTCTTCACCTGGACCGAGGCCGAGCTGCGCGAGGCGCTGGGCGACCGCGCCGAGGCGTTCCTCCGGTTCCACGGGGTGCGCCCGGAGGGGAACTTCGAGGGCCGGAGCGTGCTGCACGTGCCCGCGCCCGACGAGGACGCGTGGGAGGCGTTCGCGCCGGACCGCGCCGCGCTGTACGCGATCCGCGAGCGGCGGCCGCGCCCGCTGCGGGACGAGAAGGTCCTGGCCGGCTGGAACGGCCTGGCCATCTCGGCGCTGGCGCTCGGCGGGCGGGCGCTGGCCGAGCCGCGCTGGGTGGACGCGGCGGCCCGCGCCGCCGACTTCGTGCTGACGCGCATGGTGCAGGGCGGGCGGCTGCAGCGGAGCTGGCTCGCGGGCCGCGCCGGCGTGCCGGCCTACCTGGAGGACCACGCGTTCCTGGTGCAGGGGCTGCTCGACCTGCACGAGGCGAGCTTCGACCCGCGCTGGCTGCGGGCGGCGGTGGAGCTGGCCGAGGCGCAGGACCGGCTGTTCGGCGATCCCGGCGGCGGCGGCTGGTTCCAGTCCGCCACCGATCACGAGCGGCTGCTCGCGCGGGAGAAGCCGACGCACGACGGCGCCGAGCCGTCGGGCGCGTCGGTGGCGGCGCTGAACGCGCTGCGGCTCGAGGCGTTCACCTCCGACCCGCGCTGGCGGCGCGCCGCGGAGGGCGCCCTGCGGCACCACGCGCGCACGCTGGCCGAGCAGCCGCTGGCCATGTCCGAGCTCCTGCTCGCGCTCGACTTCGCCGGCGACGCGGTGCGCGAGGTGGTGCTGGTCTGGCCGGAGGGCGGCGATCCCGGGCCGTTCGTGGACGTGCTGCGCCGGACGTTCCTGCCCAGCCGCGCCCTGACCGGCGCGCCCGAGGGCGAGGGGCTGGCGCGGCTCGGCGCGGTGGCCGCCATCGCCGCCGGCAAGGCCGCCGCCGGCGGGCGCGCCACCGCGTACGTGTGCGAGCGCGGCGCCTGCCGGCTGCCCGCGATCGCGCCGGAGAAGCTGGCCGCCCAGATCGCGCCGGTGCGGCCGTACCGCGCCTGACCGCCGGGCCTCATCCGTTAAAACGGAAGTTCTGGACAGTCGTCCGCGAAAGCGTACAGTCCGCCGCCATGAACCCCGGCACCCCGTCCCGCCCCGCGTCCCCCGCCCCCTCCGGCCCGCTGCGCCACTTCGCCTCCGACAACTACGGCGGCATCTGCCCCGAGGCGTTCGCGGCCATGGCCGAGGCGAACGTGGGCCACTCGCCGGGCTACGGCGACGACCGCTGGACGCAGGAGGCGGCGGACCTCCTGCGCGAGACGTTCGAGACCGACTGCGAGGTGTTCTTCGCGTTCAACGGCACCGCCGCGAACTCGCTCGCGCTGGCGGCGCTCTGCCAGTCCTACCACTCGATCCTGTGCCACGAGACGGCGCACGTCGAGACCGACGAGTGCGGCGCGCCGGAGTTCTTCTCCAACGGCACCAAGGTCCTCACCCTCCCCGGCCCGAACGGCAAGCTCCGGCCGGACGGCATCGACCACATGGTCCGGCGCCGCACCGACATCCACTACCCGAAGCCGCGGGTGGTCTCGGTGACGCTGCCCACCGAGCTGGGCACGCTCTACACCGTGGACGAGCTCCGCGCGATCGGCGAGCGCGCCCGCGCCAACGGCCTGCGCTTCCACATGGACGGCTCGCGCTTCGGCAATGCCGTCGCGGCGCTGGGGGTCGCCCCCAAGGACCTCACCTGGAAGGTGGGCGTGGACGTGCTCTGCTTCGGCGGCACCAAGGCCGGCATGGCGGTGGGCGAGGCGATCGTGTTCTTCGACCGGGCGCTGGCGGCGGACTTCGACTACCGGTGCAAGCAGGCCGGCCAGCTCGCCAGCAAGATGCGCTTCCTGGCGGCGCCGTGGGTGGGCATGCTCCGGGGCGGCGCCTGGCTGCGCCACGCCCGGCACACCAACGCCATGGCCGCGCTGCTGGAGCGGGCGCTCCGCGCCGTCCCGGGCGTGGAGATCCTCCAGCCGGTGCAGGCCAACTCGGTGTTCGCGACGCTGCCGGGCGACGCCGCCGCGCAGCTCCGCGCCAGGGGCTGGCGCTTCTACGACTTCATCGGCTCCGGCGGCGTCCGGCTCATGTGCGCCTGGGACGTGACCCCCGCCGACGTGGAGGCGTTCACCGCCGACCTCCGGCTGGCGGTGGCCGGCCGGCGCTAGCCCCCGGACGCCCCCGGCCCTCCCGTAACGCGCTCCGCGCCGCCGCATCCACTAGAAGTGGCTCGCAGCGGCGCCCGGCGGCGCCGCGCCGGGAGGACGGGATGGCCGGCTTCGACTACGTGATCGTCGGTGGCGGGATGGCGGGGCACGCCGCCGCCCAGGGGATCCGGCTCGCGGACGGCGGGGGCTCCATCGCCATCCTCGGCGAGGAGCCGGAGCGGCCGTACGCCCGGCCCCCGCTCTCCAAGGCGCTCTGGCGCGGGCAGGAGGAGGGCTCGATCTGGCTGCCGGAGGTGGACGGGGCCACGCTCCGCGCCGGCGTGCGCGTGACCGCGATCGATCGCGCCGCGCACCGGGTCGAGCTCGAGGGCGGCGAGGCGATCGAGTACCGCAAGCTCCTGCTCGCCACCGGCGGCGCGCCGCGGCGGCTGCCCGGCGCGCCGGACGAGGTGATCCACTTCCGCACGGTGGCGGACTTCCGCCGCCTGCGCGCGCTCCCGGCCGGGCGGCGGGTGGTGGTGATCGGCGGCGGCTTCATCGGCTCGGAGGTGTCGTCGGCGCTCGCCGACGCCGGCTACCGCGTGACGCTCGCGTTCCCGGAGGAGACCATCGGCGCGCGGACCTTCCCGCGCGACCTGGGCCTGCACCTGAACGGCTACTACGCCGAGCACGGGGTGGAGGTGCTGCCGGGCGTGCGGATCTCCGGCGTGGAGCGGCGCGGCGAGGGCTTCGCGGTGCGCACCGGCGCGGGCGAGCTGCGGGCGGACCTGGTGGTGGCGGGGCTGGGGATCGTGCCGAACGACGCGCTGGCGCGCGGCGCCGGGCTGGACGTGGACGACGGGATCGTGGTGGACGCGTCGCTCCGCACCCGCGATCCGGACGTGTTCGCCGCGGGCGACGTGGCGCGCTTCTGGAACCCTGCGCTGGGCCGGCTGGTCCGCGTCGAGCACGAGGACAACGCCAACAAGATGGGCGAGGCGGCCGGGCGCGCCATGGCCGGCGCCGACGTCGTCTACGGCCACCTCCCGTTCTTCTACTCCGACCTGTTCGACCTCGGGTACGAGGCGGTCGGCCTGGTGGACGCGCGGCTCGAGGTCGTGGCCGACTGGCAGGAGCCGTTCCGCCGGGGCGTCGTCTACTACCTCGCCGACGGCCGCGTGCGCGGCGTGATGACCTGGGGCGCGTTCGGCAAGCTGGACGCCGCCCGCGCGCTGGTGGCGGAGCAGGGGCCGCACCGCGCCGCCGACCTGCGCGGCCGGATCCCGGTGTAGCGGCGCCGCCCCGCGGCGTCAGCGCGGGCGGTCGCGGTCGAGGATGGCGAACGGCCGCTCGCCCTTGAAGACGCGGAAGAGCAGGTAGAGCGCCGGGAACAGCAGCGCCGCCCCGGCGGCGAGCGCCCAGAGCACCGGCACCTGCGTGGCGCGCGGCGCGCTCGCCGACGCGAGCGTGTGATCCGGCACCACGAGGTACGGGTACTGCGACGCGCCCCAGCCCAGCACGATGAGCGTGACCTGCGCGACCGCCGCGGCGCGGGCCAGGCGCACCTGCCCGCGGTACAGCGCGGCGAACGCGGTGATCGCCGCGGCGCCGGTGGCGAGGTGCAGCGGGATCGACCAGCCGCGCCGGGTCAGGCCGGCGAAGACGAGCGGCGCCTCGCGCCAGGAGAGCGCGGCCGACAGCGCGGCGGTCAGGAACACCGCCACGCCCGCGCCGATGGCGCGGCGCCGGAAGTCCTCGCGCAGCGCGCCCCCGGCCTCGACCGCCAGGTACGCCGCGGCCACGTACGCGAACAGCGCGGCGGCGAACGCGCCCACCGCCAGCGGAAACGGCGCCGCCCAGGCGAACGGCGCCTCGCCGCGCGCGGCCGCGCCCAGGTTCCCGGAGGCGAGCGCGCCGACGATCACGCCGAGGGTGAGCGGCGCCACCACCGATGACCCGGAGAACACGAGGCCCCAGCGCGCCTGCACCCGGTCCTCGGGCGCGTCGTAGGTGCGGAAGGTGAACGCCGCGCCGCGGAGCACGATGCCAACCAGCAGCAGCATGAGCGGCACGAACAGCGCGATGGTGATGGCCGCGAACGCCGGCGGGAAGGCGGTGAACAGCAGCACCACGATCAGGATCAGCCAGACGTGGTTCGCCTCCCAGATCGGCCCGATGGCCTCCTCGATGAGCGCGCGCTGCTCCTTCTTGCGCGGGCCGCCGGCGAGCAGGTCCCAGATGCCGGCGCCGAAGTCCGCCCCGCCGAGCAGCGCGTACAGCACCGCGGCGGCGAGGATCACCCCGCCCAGCAGGTCGGCGGGCGTCATCGCCGCACCTCCGCCGCCGTCCCGGCGCCGGGGCCGAGCGCGACGGCGCGCGGGCTCTTCGCGATCTGGCGCCACAGCAGCGCCACCACCACCACCGCGAGGAACACGTAGAGCACCATGAACCCGATGAACGGGACCGCGAGGTGGGTCACCGGCGTCACCGAGTCGGCGGTGCGCAGCACGCCCCACACCGTGAACGGCTGGCGCCCCCACTCCGTGACCAGCCAGCCCGCCTCGAGCGCCAGGAAGCCGAACGGCGAGGCCGCGACCAGCGCGCGCAGCAGCCAGCGCCCCGGCTCGCGGCCGCGCACCCGGAGCACGGCCCAGGTCGCCGCGAGCAGCGCCATGATCGAGCCGAGCCCGACCATCACCTGGAAGGCGAGGTGGACGAGCAGCGTGTTGGGCCAGCGGTCGCGCGGGAACGCCTCCAGCCCGCGCACCTCCGCGTGCGGGTCGTGGAACGCGAGCAGCGAGAGGCCGTAGGGGATCTCCAGCGCGAAGCGCGTCTCGCGCCGCTCCTCGTCCGGGATGCCGCCGATGCGCAGCGGCGCGCCGCGCTCGGTCCGGAAGTGCCCCTCCAGCGCGGCGAGCTTCACCGGCTGGGTGGTGGCGATCTGCCGGGCGGAGAAGTCGCCCGACACCGGCTGCAGCAGCGCCGCGACCGCGCCCACGCCGAACGCGATGCGGAGCGCGGCGCGGTGGAACGGGTTGTCCCGCTCGCGCAGCAGCATGAACGCGTGGATGCCCGCGACCGCGAAGCCGGTCGCCGCGTAGCACGAGATGAGGACGTGGATGACCTGGTGCTGCCAGCCGGGCGGGAACATGGCGACGAACGGGTCGATGCCGGCGGCGCCGGCCGCCACGCCGCCCGCGCCCAGCTCGAAGCCGGCCGGCACGTTCATCCAGACGTTCGCGAGCGTCACGAAGAACGCGGAGGTGGCGCCGCTCGCCGCGACCACCCACCCGGCGGCGAGGTGCAGGCGCGGCCCGACGCGGCCCCAGCCGTACAGGTAGATGCCGAGGAAGATCGCCTCCGCGAAGAACGCGAAGCCCTCCAGCGAGAACGGCATGCCGATGATGGGCCCGGCGAACTGCATGAACCGCGGCCAGAGCAGCCCCAGCTCGAAGGAGATGACGGTGCCGGAGACGGCCCCCACCGCGAACAGGATGGCGGTGCCCTTGGCCCAGCGGCGCGCCAGCTCGAGGTGCACCTCCGAGCCGGTGCGCCGCCAGCGCCACTCGGCCAGCACCATGAAGAGCGGCATGGCCACGCCGACGGCGGCGAAGACGATGTGGAAGGCGAGGGAGGTGCCGAAGAGCGCGCGGGCTGCGAGGAGGTCGGTCACGGCGGGCGATACTTGCTCACCCGGACGGCCGTGCGCCCGGCCTCCACGGGTGCGGCAGCATGTCGCTTGCGCCCGCCCCGGCGCGGATCCCGCGCGCGTCCGGCGATGCGCTAGCGGCCGGTCAGCGCGCGGACCTGCGCGCGCGTGCGGCCCGGGACGTTGGTGATGAGGGCGGCGGCGCCGAGCGCGGTGAGCCTCGCCACCTCGTCCGGCGCGTCCACCGTCCAGGCGTTCACCGCCAGGCCGCGCGCCCGCCAGGCCTCGGCGCGCGCCGGGGTCACGAGCGCGGCGTCGGGGTGGACGGCGGCGGCGCCCAGCAGCCGCGCGGCGAGCGCGGTGCGCAGGCGCCAGCGGTGCCCCGGCTCGAAGAGCAGCCCCACCGGCACCTCGGGCGCCGCCAGCCGGAACGCGGCCACCAGCCGGTAGTCGAAGGAGGAGGCGATCACCCTCCCCTCCGCCCCGGCGCGCCGCACGTCGCGCGCCACCGCCTCGGCCAGGCGCAGGTCCCGCCCGCGCGACTTCAGCTCCACGTTCACCACCGCGCCGGGGAGCGCCTCCAGCACCTCGGGCAGCGTCGCGATCCGCTCGCCCCGGAACCGCTCGCCCTTCCACGCGCCCACGTCGAGCGCGCGCAGCTCGGCGAGCGGCGTGGCGTCCACCCGGAAGCGCGGGCCCGCCACCCGCCCGGTGTCCTCGTCGTGCACCACCACCACCTCGCCGGTGCGGCAGCGCCACACGTCCAGCTCCACCCCGTCGGCGCCCTGCGCCAGGGCCAGGCGGAAGGCGGCGAGCGTGTTCTCGGGCGCGTCGGCGCTCGCGCCGCGGTGGCCGAGCACCAGCGGGCGGCCGGCCGCGCGCGGGGCCCTGCGGTTCGGGGTGGGCATGCCGGGGTCGGGCTCCTGCGCCCCGTCGCCGCCGGGCGCCTTGCCGCCTGGCGCCCGGAGGGTCGCGCGACTATCCTAGCGCGCCGCCCGCCACGGGATCGCCGCGGCGCGCGCACGGAACCCCGGGATGACCGAGCTCCTCATCGTCGCCTTCGTCGCGCTGCTCGTCTTCGGCGCCACCCGGATCCCGGCGCTGGGCGACGCGCTGGGCCGGGCCGTGCGCGGGTTCCGGGGGGCCGTGCGCGGCGACCGCGGCCCGGGTGAGCCGCCGCGGCCCTGACCGCGGCGCCGGCGCGCTCACCCGGCGCGCCCCGCCACGAGCCGCGCGGCCACGGCGCGCACCAGCGGGTGCAGCGCGCCGTCGCGGGCCACCTCCGCCAGCTCGGCGCCGGGCAGCACCGCCAGCAGCTTCAGCGCCAGCTCCGTCTCGGCGTACGGGTTGCGCACCACCGCGAGCGCCACCGCGGTCCGCGTGCGCCAGCGCGGCGACTCGACCACGCACCGCAGCGTCTCGGGGCGGCAGGGGCGCCGGGCCGCGATCCGCACCACGAACGGCTCGGTGAGCTGCGGGTTGCGGAGCAGCTCGCGGACCACCGTCGGCTCGCCCTCCGCCGCGAGCCGCGCCAGCAGGTCCGGATCGCGGTGCGCGCGCGCCAGCGCCTTCTTGTGGCCGAGCGTGAGGTGCGCCAGGCGCGCGTCGGCCTTGTCGCGCGGCGGCCGCCAGGGCGCGCGGGGCGGCGGGGCCACCAGGAGCCCGGTGACCTCGGCGAGGCCGCGCTCGGCGGCCGCGGCGTACAGCTCGGCGCGCCAGGCGTAGGGGAGGTCGGGCTCGGGATCGCGCAGCGCCTGGCCGACCGCCGCCATGGCGCCCCGGGCCTCGCCCGCGCCGTGGCGCGCCAGCGCGGCGATCAGCTCGGCCGCCCGCGCGGGCTCGGTGGCGCCGAGCGCGCGGGCCGCGGCGCGGGCGCGGATGGGCCCCTCCTCCAGCGCGGCCAGCCGGCGGATCAGCGCGCGGGCGTCCGTCTCCGGCCCGGGCGCCGCGCCCGCGGTCATCGGGCCGCCGCCTCCACGCCGCCCACCGCGGTCACGCGCACGGTGGCGCCGGCGAGGTCGTCCGGCGCGTCCGGCAGCACGACCAGGAACGGCAGCGACTCCCCGGGGCGGATCCGGGCGGGCGCGCGCGCCGCCACGGCGCGGACCACCGCCTCGAGCTCGGCGGCCCCGCCGGCCCCGTGCAGCTCCTCCGGCGTCGCCACGGCACCGGCCGGCGCGGTGCCGCGCGCGATCACCTGGCCGTCGCGCACGAGCTCCACCTCCACGCGCGCGCGGGCCACCGGCGACGGCGCGCGCGAGACGACCTTGCCGCGCACGAACAGCACCGGGCCGCCGCGCGCGCGGTCGTAGAGGCCGCTGCGCACCTCGGCCACCGCGAGCGGCCCGGCGGCCCGCTCGCCCACGCCCACCGCGCCCAGCACCGACGACGGGCGGAACGCGCCCGGCTCGAGCGGCGCGTCGCCGCGCCAGGCCACCCGGAACGCGAGCGCCACCAGGAGCAGCGCGGCGAGCGCCGCGGCGTTCACGGCCACCGAGCGCAGCCGCCCGCCGAGCGGGCCGGCCGCCCGCGGGGCGTCGCGCGCCGGCGCCTCCGCCGGCGCCTCGGCGGGCGCGGCCGCCCGGGAGGGCGCCGGCCGCGGGAGCTCCGGCGGGAGCGGAGGCGGCGCCTCCAGCGGCCCGGAGGGCTCGGTGGCGAGCGCCAGCGTCTCCTCGCCGCGATCCGCGAAGGAGAGCTCGTTCGGACCCGCGTCCGCGCCCGGCGCCCAGGACGCGGCCCGGGCGAACGGATCGTCCTCGGCGGGCGGCTCGTCCAGCCGCGCGGGCGCCGGCGTGGAGCGCTCCTCCAGCGCCAGGTCGGCCCCGGGCAGCGGCCCGCCCGGCAGGCCGAGCTCGGGCCCGCCGGCGAGATCGAGGTCCATGGACGGCGGCGGCGGCGGCGCGTCGAGCGGCGCGTCCGGCTCGGAGGGGCCGGCGAGCTCCAGCGCGAGGCCGGCCGGCGGCCCGCCGGCGGGCTCGGGCGGGAACGCGAGATCGAGGCCTCCCGCGGGCGGCAGCGGCTCCGGCGCGAGCGCGGCCGGCGCGGGGAGCGGCGGCGGGGCGGCGGGCGCGGGCGCGGGCGCGTCGCCGAGCAGGTCGGAGAGATCGGTGAGCGGCAGCGCCGACGAGCCGCCCGGCGCGGCGCCCGGCGCAGGGGCCGCCAGGCCGGCGGGGAGCTCGGCGGGGGCGGCGCGGCGGCGCGGCGACACCGACGCGGCGAACGGATCGGCCGCGCCGGCGAGCGCCGCGGCGAAGGGGTCTCCGGCGTCCGGGGCCGGCGCGAACGGATCGGCCGGGCCGCCGGCAAGCCCGGGCGCGGACGGGAGATCACCGGCGGTGAATGCGAAGGGATCCGCGCCCCCGGGTCCCGGGAAGCCGGTGGGCGGCGTCTCGAGCGCGAACGGATCGGCGGGCGGCGCGCCGGGCCCTGTGCCGGCGAACGGATCGTGGCCGAACGGCTCCGGTGACCGGTCCTGGGCCGCCGGGCCAGGCGGCGCGAAGGGGTCGGCGGCGAACGGGTCCGGCCCCGCCGCGGCGAACGCGGGCTCCGCGAAGGGATCGGCCGGGCCGGGGAGCGCCGGGCCGGGCGGCGGGATTGGCGCCGGGCGAGGCTCCGGCGGCGCAGCGGCCGGCGGCGCGTCGGGCCGGCGCACCGCGAACACCGTCTTGCACCGCGAGCAGCGCACCTTGGCGCCGCGCGGGCCGATCTTCTCGTCGGCGATCCGGAACTTGGCCTGGCAGTGGGTGCAGTGGGCGATCATGCGGGGCGCCGGCAGGACGTTACACCGTCATGCCGCTTGACACCAAGCGGCAACCGCAGGAACAATGCCCGAAGTTTCGCACACTTACCGCCGCGGATGGAGCGATGAACGACCAGCACACCGAAGGTACGGACACCACCGCCGCCGGCGTCGAGCCCAAGGTCATCAAGCGGTACACGAACCGGAAGCTCTACGACACCGTGGAGTCCCGGTACGTCACGCTCGACGAGATCGCGGAGATGATCAAGGGCGGTGCCGAGGTCAAGATCATCGACAACCGCACCAAGGAGGACCTCACCTCCATCACCCTCGCGCAGATCATCTTCGAGGAGAGAAGAAGACCTCCAAGATGAGCCTCGAGACGCTCCGGGACCTCATCCGCCACGGCGGCGAGGTGGCCCAGCGGCTGGTGGTGGGGACGCAGGCCGAGCTCCGCGGGCGCGTCGAGGCGGTCCGGGCCGCGGCCGAGCAGCGCGTGCAGCACCTGATGGCGCGCAGCCAGGCCACCAGCGACCGGGCCAAGGAGCTGATGGCCGCGTCGCAGGACGCGATGGCGTCCCTGCAGCGCCGCGTGGACGAGCGGGTGCGCGCGGCCGTGGACGGCGTCTCCAGCCTGTCCGAGGTGCGCCGGCAGCTCGACGAGATCACCGCGCGGCTGCACGAGCTGGAGCGGAAGCTGGAGGAGTCCGCGCGCGAGGATCGCCCCCCGCCGCCGCCGCAGGAGCCGCCCGCGGCGCAGTAGCGCCCCGGCCGCCTAGCCGAACAGCGCGGCGCGCATCGACAGCGAGCCCATGTCGAACCCGGTGATGGGGAACCGCACCGGGTCCGCCCCCGCCGCGCCCGCCGCGTAGAGCAGCGGCAGGTAGTGCTCGGGCGTGGGGTGCGCGCGCCGGCCCTCCGGGCTCGCGATCGCGTCCACCAGCCAGCGCGCGTCGTGCCGCTCCAGGGCGGCGGCCGCGTCCGCGTCGAAGCGGGCCGCCCACGCCGGCGGGGCGGCGTCGCCCCGGCGCCAGGCGGCGAAGGCGTGCCGCAGGTCGTGCACCAGGTTGCCGCTGCCCATCACCAGCACGCCCTCGTCGCGGAGCGGCGCGAGCGCCCGGCCCAGCGCGAGGTGGCCGGCGGCGTCCAGCTCCGCGTCGATCGAGAGCTGCACCACCGGCACGTCGGCCGCCGGGAACAGGTGCACGAGCACGCTCCAGGTGCCGTGGTCGAGGCCCCAGCCGTCCACCACGCGGGCGCCGTCCCCCGCGACCAGCGCCGCCGCGCGCCGCGCCAGCTCCGGAGCGCCCGGGGCCGGGTAGCGGACGCGGTAGAGCGCGTCGGGGAAGCCGCCGAAGTCGTGGACGGTCTCGGGCCGCGCCTGGCCGGTGAGGACGCTGCCGGCGGTGACGAAGTGCGCGGACACGGCCAGGATGGCGCGGGGCCGCGGGAGCAGCGGCGCGAGGCCGCGGAACGCGCGGCTCCACCGGTTGTCCTCGATGGCGTTCATGGGCGAGCCGTGCCCCACGAACAGCACCGGCATCCGCCGCCCCGCTCCCCGCTGCCGCTCCATCGCGCCTCCCCTCCCGCGGCCTACGCCGCGTCCGACTGCTTCGCGGCCTGCTTCACCGCCTCGAGCTCGATCGTGATCTCCACCTTCTCGCCCACCAGCACGCCGCCGGTCTCGAGCGCCGCGTTCCACGCGAGGCCGAACTCCTTGCGGTCGAGCGCGGCCTTCGCCGAGAAGCCGGCGCGCTCGTTGCCCCAGGGGTCCTTGCCGATGCCGGCGAACTCGGCGTCCAGCGTCACCTCGCGCGTCACGCCGTGCAGCGTGAGGTCGCCCACCACGCGGTAGCCGTCGCCGGCCTTCTCGATCCGGCGCGAGCGGTAGGTGAGCTCCGGGTACTTCGCGACGTCGAGGAAGTCCGCCGAGCGCAGGTGCGCGTCGCGGTCGGCGACCTGGGTGTCGATGGAGGCGGCGTCGATCTTCACGTCCACCTTCGCGGCGGTGAGGTCCTGCGGATCGAGCTCCAGGGTGCCGGTCCACTTCGCGAACCGGCCGTGCACCTTGGAGATGACCATGTGGCGGACCCAGAAGTGGATGGCGGAGTGGGTGACGTCGACGGTCCAGGGGGTGGTGGCCATTTCGGATTCCTTTCTGCTTCGTTTCGTGACGGTTCCGCGCGTTTCTCGCGGGTCGGCTCCTCGCTGACGGGGAGAATCTGATACCGTTCCGATGGCGGCGCAATGCGCGGCCGGACAAATGAGTGTTGCGTTGGAGGAACGATGGACCTGGACCTGCTCCGCGTGTTCGCCGCGGTCGCGCGCACCGCCAGCTTCTCCGCCGCCGCGCGCGAGCTGCGCATCCCGAAGTCGTCGGCGAGCCGCGCGGTGGCGCGGCTCGAGGAGGAGCTCGGGGTGCAGCTGCTGTTCCGCACCACGCGGCAGGTGTCGCTGAGCGCGGCCGGCACCGGGCTGTACGACCGGGTGGCGCCGCTGCTCCAGGGCCTCGAGAGCGCGCTCGGCGAGCTGCCGGAGCGCGAGGAGGAGCCGTCGGGGCTGCTGCGCGTCACCGCGCCGGTGGACATCGGCATCTTCTTCCTGGCCGAGCTCACCACGCGCTACACGCTCCGCTACCCGGCGGTCTCGGTGGAGCTCGACCTGAGCAACCGGCTGGTGGACCTGGTGGCCGAGGGCTTCGACGTCGCGCTGCGCGTGGCGCCGGGGCTGAAGGACTCGACGCTGGTGGCGCGGAAGGCGTCCCCGGTGCAGCTGCAGCTGTTCGCCTCGCCGCTCTACCTGGCGCGGCGCGGGACGCCGCGCGCCGAGGCGGAGCTCGAGGCGCACGACTGGGTGACGTTCGGGACGCAGGCGCGCAAGCTGCGCCTGGAGGGGCCGCGCGGGACGGTGGAGGTGACGCCGCGCTCGCGGATCCTGTGCCCGGAGCTGCTGTTCGTGCGCGAGGCGATGCGGGCCGGCGCCGGCATCGGGCTGCTGCCCTCGTTCATGGCGGAGCAGGACCTGGCGGCGGGGACGCTGGTGCGCGTGCTGCCGCGCCTGGTCCGGAGCGGCGGCAACCTGTACGTGGTGAGCCCCGCCTCGCGCCACGTCCCGCGCAAGGTGAGCGCGTTCCGCGATCTGGTGCTGGAGCTGGTCAGGAGCCGGCCGCTCGGGCCGCCGCTGCCGTGACGCCGGCCGGGGCCGGCGCGCGGGCCAGCACCTCGTCGCCGATGGCGGCGAGCGCGGCCGCCCCGCTCGACCGCGGCGCGTGCTCGAACACGGTCCGGCCATGGCTCTGGGCCTCGTCCACCTTCACCGACCACCCCAGCACCGTCCGCGACAGCTCCGCCGGGAACCGCTCGCGCAGCTTCGCCAGGATCTCGTCGGCGAGCTGCGTCTTCCGGTACAGCGTCGGCACCACCAGCGCGATGGCCGGCGCCGCGCCGCGCTCGGCGCGGAGCCGCTCCAGGCTCTGGACGATCTCGGCGCACCCGTCGAGCGCGAGGTAGGTGAGCGCGACCGGGATCACCAGCTCGCGCGCGGCGCGCAGCACGTTGTCGGTCACGAGCGACAGCGACGGCGGCGCGTCGATCAGCACCGCGTCGTAGCGGCCCCCGGCCACCGAGGCGAGCCGGCGATCGAGCCGCTCGGCGCGGTCGGCCGCCGGCGCGACCGCCACCGGGAAGCCGGCCAGGTCCTTGTTCGCGGGCAGGAGGTCGAGGCCGGCCACCGCGGTGGGCCGGACCACCTGCTCGAGCGGCACCGCGTCGTCCAGCAGCCACTCGTGGATGGTGGGCGCGAGGCCGCGCACGTCCACGCCGAGCGACTTCCCGGCGTGCCCCTGCGTGTCCAGTCGGCCACCAGCACGCGCAGCCCGCGCGCCGCGAGCCGCGCCGCCACGTGCACGCACAGCGTGGTCTTGCAGGTGCCGCCCTTCTCGTTGATGAACGCGATCCGCCGCATGCCGGCCACGTCCCCCCGCCGGCGCGCTACTCCGGACCGGGCCCGCCGCGGTCCGGGCCGCCGCGGTCCACGCGCTCCGAGAGCCCGTCGATCATCTCCTCGAGCTCCTCGAGCTTGCGCTTCAGCGCCGCCACGTCGTCCCGGGACGGGAGGTTGGCCGCGTGCAGCGCCTGCCGGACGCCGCGATCGAACGTGCTCCGCGCCTGCAGCGCCGAGCTCACCAGCGACTGGAGCCCACGCCCGGCCCGGTCGCTGGCGAGCAGCTTCCCGACCACCCGGCCCACCTGCTCCTCGCCGGCGGCGAGGGCGCGCTTCAGCACGGGATTCCGCAGCACGTCGTCGAGGATCATCGTGTGTGGACTTGTCCCTTTCCCCTCGATAGCTTGTCAAGCCCAGTGGCTTCCCTCGGCCTGCTCGACCGCCGCCTGCTCGTCGTGACCGGCAAGGGCGGCGTGGGCAAGACGACCGTCTGCGCCGCGCTCGCCCTGCTCGCCGCCCGCGCGGGCAAGCGCGTGCTGGTGTGCGAGGTGAACGCGACCCGCGAGCGGGTCGCGCCCCTGCTCGGCGCGCCTGCCTCGGGGCCCTTCGTCCGGGAGGCGCTGCCCGGGATCTTCACCGTCAACGTGACGCCGCACGAGGCCATGCGCGAGTACGGCCTCATGGTCCTGAAGTTCCGGACCATCTACGAGGCGGTCTTCGAGAACCGGCTGGTGCGCTACTTCCTGCGCATGGTGCCGGGGCTCGCCGAGCTGGTGATGCTCGGCAAGGTGCTGCACGAGGTGCGCGCGGAGGACGGCGGCCGGCCGCGCTGGGACCTGGTGCTGCTCGACGCGCCCGCCACCGGCCACGCCGTCCAGCTCCTGCGCGTCCCGTCCGCGCTGGTGGACACCGTGCCGGCGGGCCCGCTGCGCCATGACGCGGAGTGGATGCAGGCCCTGCTGGTGGACCCGGCGCGCACCGGCGTGGCGCTGGTCACGCTGCCGGAGGAGATGCCGGTCAACGAGGTGATCGAGCTCGACGGGCTCGTGCGCGGCGAGCTGGGCATGGCGGTGGCCGCGCTGGTGGTGAACGCCATGCCGCCGGCGCGCTTCGACGCGCGCGAGGCCGCGGAGCTGGCCCGCCTCGCCGCCGCCCCGCCGCCGCTCGGGCCCGCCGCCGAGGCCGGCCGGATCCAGGCGCTGCGCGCCGAGGCCGCCGGGCGGTACCTGGTGCGCGCCCGGGCCGCGCTCGACCTGCCCACCACCGTGCTGCCGCTCCTCCCCGTGGTGGAGTGGGGGCCGGCGGCGGTGGGGGAGATCGCGGCGGCGCTGGCGGCCGCGCCGCCCGCGGAGGCGCGGCCGTGACCACCGTGCGCGAGAGCCTGGGCGGCCGCCGCGTGGCGGTGTGCGTCGGCGCCGGCGGGGTGGGCAAGACCACCGCCGCGGCGGCGCTGGCGCTCTCGCGCGCGCTCGAGGGCGGCAAGGTGCTGGTCTGCACCATCGACCCGGCCCGGCGGCTCGCGAACGCGCTCGGGCTGGCCACGCTCGGCAACGTCGAGTCGCGGGTCCCCGAGCACAAGCTCGCCGAGGCGGGGCTGCGCCCGCGCGGCGAGCTGTGGGCCATGATGCTCGACGTGAAGCGCACCTGGGACGACCTGGTGGCGCGCCACGCGCCGGACCCGGCCCGCCGCGAGCGCATCCTGCGCAACCGGCTCTACCAGCAGATGTCCGCCGCGCTGGCCGGGTCGCAGGAGTACATGGCGATGGAGAAGCTCTACGAGCTCGCCACCGACCGCGACTACGACCTCATCGTCCTCGACACCCCGCCCACCGCGCACGCGCTCGACTTCCTGGACGCGCCGGACCGGATCCTCGACTTCCTGGGCAACGAGACCGCCCGCGCGCTGCTCGCGCCCGCGCTCGGGGCCGGCCGGTTCGGGCTGCGGCTGGCGCAGCTCGGCGGCGGCTACGTGGCGAAGACGCTGGCGCGCTTCACCGGCCAGCAGGTCCTGTCCGACCTGGGCGACTTCCTGCAGGGCTTCCAGGGCATGTACGACGGCTTCAAGGAGCGCGCCGGCGAGGTGCGCGCCATGCTCGCCCGCCCCGAGACCGGGTTCGTGCTGGTGGCGTCGCCGGCGGCCGCCGCCATCGAGGAGGCGCTGGCCTTCCACGAGCGGCTTCACGCGGAGTCGATGCCGGTGGCGGGGCTGGTGGTGAACCGGCTCACCCCCGACCTGTGGCCGGCGGCGACGCCGCTGCCGGGCGCCGCCGAGCTGGCCGCGCCGCTCGCCGCCGCCGCCGCGAGCGCGCCCGACCTGGGCGCGCGGCTCGCGGCCACCCTGGCCGAGCACCAGGCGATGGCGGCCGCGGAGCGCCGCTCGCTCGCCGGGCTCCTCGCCCGGGTCGGCGCGGCGCACGCGCTGGTGCCCCGCCTCGAGGGCGACGTGCACGACCTGGCGGGCCTGGCCCGGATGGCAGACCGGCTGTGATCGCGACGGCGCCCCGGCCGGCTCGCGCCGGGCGGCGACGGTTCCCGATTCACGATCGGCCGTCTACTATGTGCCGGATGCGCCTGCCCGATCTCGAGATCGAGACCCACGCCGCACGCGAGCTGGTGGAGCTCACCGCCGAGGTGCGCCGCGCCGTGTCGGCCGCCGGCCTGCGCGAGGGCCTGCTGCTGGTCTACTGCCCGCACACGACCGCGGGGATCACCATCCAGGAGAACGCCGACCCCGACGTGCGGCGCGACCTCCTGCTCGCGCTCGAGAACGCGATCCCGGACGCGCCGGCGCGCGGGCGCTACCGGCACGCCGAGGGCAACAGCCCGGCCCACGTGATGGCCTCGCTGGTCGGCTCCTCCGCCACGGTGATCGTGCGCGACGGGGCGCCGCTCCTCGGGACCTGGCAGGGCGTGTACCTCTGCGAGTTCGACGGCCCGCGCCGGCGCACGGTCCACCTCCAGGCGGTGGCCGCGTGATGCGCCGCCTCGCCCTCCTCGCGCTGGCCCTGTCCGCGGCCTGCGCGGGCGCGCGGCGCGCGCCGCCGGCGGCCGAGCAGGTCGCGTTCGCGCCGGGCGAGCCGGCGCCCGGCCCGGCCGAGCGCGATCTCGCCGGGAAGAACGAGGAGGAGCTGGCCGCCCTGGGCGCGGCCGCGTCCCAGGCCGGCGACTTCGAGCGGGCCGCCGCGGCCTGGGCGCGCCTCGCCGACGCCTGGCCCGCCTCGGCGCGCGCGCCGGAGGCGCGGCTCCGCGCCGGGCTCGCCTACCAGCGCGCCGGCGCGTGGCGCCTCGCGCTGGAGCGCTTCCGCGCGCGCGCCGCCGGGCCGGGCGACGCGGCCGGCGCGCTCGAGGCCGAGTTCGGCGCGGCCGAGTGCCGGTACCACCTCGGCGAGCTGGACGAGGCCGCCGCCGCGCTGGCGGCGCTGGCGGGGCGGCCCGGGCTGGAGCCGGCGGCGCGGGTCCGCGCGCTGGCGCTGCGCGGGGTGGTGGAGCGCGACGCGGGGCGCGAGGGGGAGGCGGAGCGGTCGCTGCGGCTCGCGGTGGCCGGGTTCGAGGAGGCCTCCGCGGCGGAGCGGCTCGAGCCGTACTTCGCGGCGCAGGCGCAGTACTACCTGGGCGAGCTGTACCGCGACCGCGTGGCCGCCATCCGGCTCGACCCGTCCACCGGCGACGCGGACGCGCTGCACGGCGCGCTGGAGCGGAAGTCGGAGGCGCTCCTCTCCGCCCAGGGCGAGTACCTCCGCGCCATCCGCCTGGGCGACGCCCGCTGGGCCGTCGCGGCCGGCGCCCGCGTGGGCGAGCTGTACGACGGGCTGCGCCGCGAGCTGCTCGAGGCGCCGCTCCCGCCCGGCCTGGACGCGGCGCGCGCCGAGGCCTACCGGGCCGAGCTGCGCGGGCAGGTCGCCGTGCTGGCGTCGAAGGCGGCGAGCGCCTACGAGCAGACGCTGGACTGGGCGCGCCGCGCCGGCGTGGACGACCCGGCGCTGCTCGACGGCGCGCGCGAGGCGCTCGCGCGGCTGGAGCAGGCGGCCGCGGACGGCCCCGCCGCGCCCGCGCGCTGACCTAGGGTCGCGGCGGCTCGCCGCCGTACATCGCGTCGATCTCGGCGCGGAAGTGCTGCTCGACCACCTTGCGCTTCACCTTCTGCGACGGGGTGACCTCCCCCTCCGCCTCGGAGAGCTCGCGCGGCAGGATGGCGAACTTCTTCACGGTGGCGAAGCGGGGCAGCCCGGCGTTGAGCCGGTCCACGTGGCGCTGCAGCAGCTCCTGGACCTCCGGGAGCCGCGCCAGCGCCGAGATCGGCTCGCCGGCGTGGCCGTGCTCGGCCGCCCACTTGCCGATCGCGTCGGCGTCGAGGGTGACGAGCGCGGTCACGAAGTTCCGCCGGTCGCCGTGGACCAGCACCTGCGAGACGAACGGCGAGATGGCCTTCAGCTTGGACTCGAGCTCGGCCGGCGCCACGTACTTGCCGCCGGAGGTCTTGATGAGGTCCTTCTTCCGGTCGGTGATGGACAGGAAGCCGTCCGCGTCCACGAAGCCGACGTCGCCGGTGTGCAGCCACCCGTCCGCGTCGAGCGCCTCGGCGGTCTGCTCGGGCAGGCCGCGGTAGCCGCGCATGATCCAGGGGCCGCGCATCAGGATCTCGCCGTCCTCGGCGATGCGCACCTCGATGCCCGGGAACGCGGGACCCACCGAGCCGATCTTCCGCTTCGAGGGCAGGTTCGCGTGCGTCGCCGCGGACGACTCGGTGAGCCCGTAGCCCTCGAGGATCACGACGCCCATGGCGTCGAAGAACTCGGCGATGTCGCGGGAGAGCGGCGCCGAGCCGGACACGAAGAAGCGCAGGCGGCCCCCGAACAGCTCGCGCACCTTGTGGAACACCAGCCGGTCCGCCACCGCGAGCTGCGCCTGGAGCACCGTCCCGAGCGGACGGCCGGCCCGCCGCGCGCGCGACGCCTGCAGCCCCACGTCGATGGCCCAGCGGAAGATCGCCGCCTTGACCGGGCCGCCGTCCCGCGCGTTCGAGAGGATCTTGTTGTGCACCTTCTCGAAGATCCGCGGCACCGCGCACACGAACGTCGGGCGCACCACGCCGAGGTTCTCGACGATCCGGTCCACCCGGCCGTCCACCGCGGTGGGGAAGCCGATCCGGAGCTGGGCGGTGCCGATCATCTTCCCGAACGAGTGCGCGAGCGGGAGCCAGAAGAACTGCACCGCGTCGCCGTGATCGAGGATGCCCGAGGCCTGCACCGAGGCCGACTGCGACACCCAGCACGCGTGCGTGAGCTCGACGCCCTTGGGCACGCCGGTCGTGCCGGAGGTGTACAGCAGCGTGGCGAGCGCGTCGGGGCGCACCGACGCGGCCGTCTCCTCGAAGGCGCCGGGGTGCTCCGCGTCCCAGGCGTGCCCGCGCGCCTCCAGGTCGGCGAGCGTCGTCACCCAGCCGTCCGCGCTGCCCTCCCCGTCGAACACCACCACGTGCCGGAGCGCCGGCATCCGGTCCCGGCGCGAGGCCAGCTTCGCGACCTGCAGGGCGTCCTCGGCGAACGCCACCACCGCGCCCGAGTCGGAGAGGATGTACGCGCACTCGTCCGCGGTGGAGGACGGGTAGATGGTGCTCGTCGCCGCGCCGGCGCAGAGGATGCCGAAGTCCGCGAGCACCCACTCGATGCGCGTGCCCGCCAGGATGGCGCAGACCTGCTCCGACTGGACGCCCAGCGCCCGGAGGCCCCCCGAGATCGCGCGCACCCGCGCCTCGGTCTGCGCCCAGGTCAGGCTGCGCCAGTCCGCGCCGTCCGGGTGGCGGAAGGCCTCGGCGTCCGGCGTGAGGCCGACGCGCTCGAGGAAGAGCTCGGGGACGTTGCGAGGCTGGGTGTCGGGCAAGGGCTGGGTCCTCCGGTCGCTTGGTGCCGCGCGAATGTAGACCGATCCCGGGCACGCGGCGAATGCGCTTCCGGGCCGCGGGACGGGGCGCCCGGCCGTCGTCCGCCATAACGGACACCCAGCCATGCGCACCCCTCCATCGCCGCATTCCTCCCGGCCGGCTTGACATCCCGCGCGTCCGCTTCTTAGGATGTCCGTCTAACTCAACGGACCGCCCCGCCCAGAGGAACGCATGGCCATCCCCCCGAACAGGAAGCTCCGCTTCGAGACGCTGCAGGTCCACGCCGGCCAGGAGCCCGCGCCCGGCACGAACGCCCGCGCGGTGCCCATCTACCAGACGTCGTCCTACACGTTCGACTCGGCGGAGCACGGCGCGAACCTGTTCGCGCTGAAGGAGTTCGGGAACATCTACACGCGGATCATGAACCCGACCACCGACGTGTTCGAGAAGCGCATCGCCGCGCTGGAGGGCGGCGTCGCCGCGCTCGCCACGTCCTCGGGCCAGGCCGCGCAGTTCCTCGCCATCACGAACCTCGCGCAGGCGGGCGACAACGTGGTCTCGAGCAGCAACCTGTACGGCGGCACGTACAACCAGTTCAAGGTCACCCTCCCCCGGCTCGGCATCGACGTGAAGCTGGTCGAGGGCGCCGAGGTGGACGCCGTCCGCGAGGCGATCGACGGCAAGACCAAGGCGATCTACGTCGAGTCCATCGGCAACCCGGCCGGCAACGTCCCCGACTTCGAGGCGCTCGCCGCGCTCGCGCACGACAACGGCATCCCGCTGCTGGTGGACAACACCTTCGGCGCCGGCGGCTACTTCTGCCGGCCCATCGAGTGGGGCGCCGACGTGGTGGTGGAGTCCGCCACCAAGTGGATCGGCGGCCACGGCACCTCGATCGGCGGCGTGATCGTGGACTCGGGCAAGTTCGAGTGGGCGAGGAGCGGCAAGTTCCCGTTCTTCACCGAGCCGTCCCCCGGCTACCACGGCCTGGTGTTCAACGACGTGTTCGGCCCGAAGGGCCCGTTCGGCAACATCCAGTTCGTCCTGCGAGCCCGGGTGGAGGGGCTGCGCGACCTCGGCCCGGCGCTCTCGCCGTTCAACGCGTTCCTGCTCCTGCAGGGCGTCGAGACGCTCTCCCTGCGCGTGCAGCGCATCGGCGAGAACACGCTCGCGCTGGCGCGCTGGCTGAAGGGCCACCCCGACGTCGCCTGGGTGAACTACACCGGCCTGGAGGAGCACCCCTTCCACCAGCGGGCCCGCAAGTACCTGCGGAACGGGTTCGGCGGCGTCTTCACCTTCGGCGTGAAGGGCGGCTTCCAGGCGGGCAAGACGTTCATCGACTCGGTGAGGCTCGCCTCGCACCTCGCGAACGTGGGCGACGCGAAGACCCTGGTGATCCACCCGGCCTCCACCACCCACCAGCAGCTCTCCGACGCCGAGCAGACGGCGTCCGGCGTGACGCCGGACCAGATCCGCGTGTCGCTCGGCATCGAGCACATCGAGGACATCAAGGAGGACTTCGACGAGGCCCTCCGCGCCACGCGGCGGTGACCCCCTCCCCCCGCCGCGCCGCGCCCCGGCCCCTCCTGCCCTGCGGCGGGAGGGGCCGTTCCGTCCGCGGCGCCGCGCCGCGCCGCCGGCCGCGCCGGCCTTCCCCGCCCCGGCCGCCACGCGCTACGCTCGCGGCGCATGCGCCTCCTCTCCCTCGGGATCACCGGCCGCACCACCCTGCTCCTGCTGCTGGTGGCGGCCGCGGTGTCCGTCGTGGCGGGCGCCGCGCTGCGCCGCGAGGAGGCGCAGGCCGAGCGCGCGCTCCTGGAGGCGCGCGCCGGCGCGATCGCCGAGGCGCTGGAGCGGTCGCTCACCGAGGCCATGACCGAGCACCGGCCGGACACCATGGCCGCGATCCTCGGCGCGGTCGGCCGCGCGGGCGGCGTGGCCGGCGTGTCGCTCGCCGACGCGCAGGGCCGCGTGCGGCTGCGGGCCGGCGAGGGGCCGGAGCGGCTCGAGGTCGGCCCCTCCCTGCGCTGGACCGACACCCGGCTCACGGTGACCCGCCCGGTGGCGAACGCGGCGTCGTGCCGCGGCTGCCACGGCGAGCAGGCGGTGAACGGGGCGCTGCACGTGTCGCTCGACGTGAGCGGCCTCGGGCCGCGCCTGGCCGCGTCCACCGTGCGGATGGCCGCGCTGGTGGGGATGGCGCTCGCCGCGGTGTCGCTGGCGGTGGTGCTGGTGCTCCGCACCACGCTGGTGGCGCCGCTGCGCCAGCTCTCGCGCTTCGCCGAGGCGCTCGGGCGCGGCGACCTCGCGGCCCGGCCGCCCGGCGCGCCGGGCGAGGCGGGCGTGCTGGCCGGCGCGCTCCGGCGCATGGCCGAGGAGGTGCAGCGCACCCACGCCGAGCTGGAGTCGCGGGTGCAGGAGCGGACCGCGAAGCTGGCGGAGGCGCTGGACGAGGCCACCGCCGCGCGCGAGGCCCGGGCCGCCGACCTGCAGCGGCTCCAGGCCATCCTCGACTCGATGGTGGACGGGGTCATCTTCATCGACGCCGAGGATCGCGTGGCGCTGGTGAACAAGGCCGGGCGCGCGCTCCGGAACCTGACCGACGGCGCCGGCCGGCCGATCAAGGACTGCCACCCGAAGGCCAGCCACGGCATGCTCGACCGCGTGCTCGGGTACCTGCGCCGCGGCGACGACGCCGGGCCGGCCCACTCGATCATCAAGGAGCGGGAGGGGCGCTTCGAGACCACCTACGCGCCGGTGGCCGGCGCGGGCGGCGGCTACCTCGGCACGGTCATGGTGATCCGCGACATCACCGAGCGGCGCACGCTGGAGCGGCGGCTGCTCGACGCCGAGCGGCTCTCCGGCCTGGGCCAGATGTCGGCGCAGGTGGCGCACGAGCTGCGCAACCCGCTGAACGCGATCGACGGCGCGGCCCAGTACCTGCGCCGGCGCTTCGAGGGCGACGCGGAGGTGGCCGAGTACTCCGGGCTCATCGGAGACGAGGTCCAGCGGGTGAACCGCTTCATCTCCGAGCTGCTGGAGATCTCGCGGCCGGCCGAGCCGCACCTCGCCCCGGTGTCGGTGAACCGGCTGCTCAAGGAGGCCGCCCAGAAGGCGGCGCTGGCCCGCGGGCTGCCCGCGGGCGCGGTGCGGCTCGAGCTGGCCCCGGACCTGCCGGTGCTGGACGTGGACGCGCCCATGGTCACCGACGCGCTGGTCAACCTGCTCGCGAACGCGTTCGACGCCGGCGGGACGGAGCCGCCCACGCTGGCGAGCCGCTTCGAGGCGTCCGGCGGCGAGGGCACCATCGTGGTGGAGGTGCTGGACCGCGGCTGCGGGATCCCGGCGGACCAGCTCGACGAGGTGCTCCGGCCGTTCGTGACCACCAAGGCGACCGGCACCGGGCTCGGCCTGGTGGTGGTCACGCGCGCGGTGGAGCAGCACCGGGCCCGCTTCGCGATCCGCCGGCGCGAGGGCGGCGGGACCGTGGCCGCGATCCGCTTCCCGGTGCGGCGGCTCGTCGAGGCCGCGGCGGCGTCGGAGGTGGACGCGTGAGCACGGGCGGCGAGGGGCTGGTCCTGGTGGTGGACGACGATCCCGGGACGCGGAAGGTCGCGCGCGCGAACCTGACGCTGGAGGGCTTCGAGGTGCTGGTCGCCTCCTCCGGCGCGGAGGCGCTGGCGCGCCTGGCGGAGTCCGACCCGCTCGCCATGGTCTCGGACCTGAAGATGCCAGACCTGGACGGCATCGCGCTCATGGAGCGGGTCCACGCGCTGCGGCCCTCGCTGCCGGTCGTGCTGGTCACCGCGCACGCCACGGTCGAGACGGCCGTGGAGGCGATGCGCAAGGGCGCGCTCCACTACCTCACCAAGCCGCTCCGCTTCGACGAGCTGGCGCTGGTGCTGCGCCACGCGGTGGCGCACGAGCGGGCCCGGCGCGACGTCCTGCGCCTGCGCGGCGAGCTGGAGCGGGCCGCCGGGTTCGAGGAGATCGTGGGCGGCGCGCCGGCCATGCGCGAGGTGTTCGCGATGGTGGAGCAGGTGGCGCCGGCCGACGCGACCGTGCTGCTGCGCGGCGAGACCGGCACCGGCAAGGAGCTGGTGGCGCGCGCCATCCACCGCCGCTCCCCGCGGCGCGACAAGCCCTTCGTGGCGGTGAACTGCACCGCCATCCCGAAGGACCTGATGGAGAGCGAGTTCTTCGGCCACGAGAAGGGGGCGTTCACCGGCGCGGTGGCGCGGCGGATCGGGCGGTTCGAGCAGGCCGACGGGTCCACCCTGTTCCTCGACGAGGTGGGCGACCTCGACCTCGCCATCCAGGCGAAGCTGCTGCGCGTGCTGCAGGAGCAGGAGATCACGCGGGTGGGCGCGCGCGATCCCATCAAGGTGGACGTCCGCATCGTGGCCGCCACCAACCGCGACCTGGACGCGCTGGTGCAGGAGGGCCGCTTCCGCGACGACCTCTACTACCGGCTGAACGTCATCCCGCTGCGCCTCCCGCCGCTGCGCGAGCGGCCGCAGGACCTGCCCGCCCTGCTCGAGCACTTCCTGCGCTCGTTCGCGCAGCGCTACGGCCGCACCGCGCCGGTGCCGCCGCCGGACCTGCTCGCCGCGGCGCGCGCCTACCCGTGGCCCGGCAACGTGCGCGAGCTGCGCAACCTGTGCGAGCGCGCGGTGCTGATGGGCTGGGCGGCGGTGGCGCCCATCTTCGGAGCGGGGGCCGCGGTGACGCCGCGGCCGGACGCCGGCGTCCCGGTGGACACCTCGCTGCCGCTGCTCGAGGCCCGGCAGCGCCTGGTGGAGCGCTTCGAGCGCGAGTACCTCACGCGCCTGCTCAAGGAGCGGCGCGGGCGCATCGGCGAGGTGGCCCGCGCGGCCGGCATCGCGGAGCGGAACCTGTACGAGAAGATGAAGGCGTACGGGCTGAGCCGGGAGGACTACCGGTAGCGGGACGGCCCCTGGCGCGCGGCGTGCATCGACGCCCCGGGCCACCATGGGATGCCCGATCTCCGAGCCGAGCCCCGCGCGCCCGGCGGATGGCTGCGCGATCCGCGGGCTGCCGCGCCCGGATCCCGGGCAGCGGCCCGGGCACGGCCGGCTCGCCACGGCCCGCGTCGACGGGGCGAGCGCGCTCGTGGCCTGCGCCGCGACGAGCCCGCTGCAGCTCCTGTCCCCGGTGCCGCGCGGCCGCGCCGCCTGGGTGGTGATGGCGAGCCACGGCGGCGGGCTCGTGGCGGGCGACGACGTGGCCCTGGAGGTGGACGTGGGCGCGGGCAGCGCCGCGCTCCTGTCCACGCAGGCCGGCACCAAGGTGTACCGCTCGCCGCGCGGCACCCCGGCCTCGCAACGCCTCGACGCGCGCGTCGGACCGGGCGGCCTGCTCGCGGCGGTCCCGCACCCGGTGAGCTGCTTCGCGGGCGCGCGCCTCCTCCAGGCGCAGCGGTTCGCGCTCGCGCCGGACGCGAGCCTGGTCTGGCTCGACGCGCTGACCGCAGGCCGCGCCGCGCGCGGGGAGCGGTGGGCCTTCGCCGAGGTGCGAACGCGGGTCGAGATCTCGGCCGGCGGGCGGCTCCTGCTCGCGGACGGGCTGCGGCTCGTCGCGGGCGAGGGGCCGCCGATCGCGTCCCGCCTCGCGGACGTGGAGCTGCTCGCCACCGCGGTGCTGCTGGGCCCGGCGGCGGCCGGCGCTGCCGCGGCGCTCCTGGCCGAGCTGGAGCGCGCGCCCGTGGCGCCGGGCGCGGAGGTGCTCGCCGCGGCCAGCCCGCTCGCCGGCGGGCTCCTCCTCCGGCTCGCGGCCCGCTCCGTCGAGGCCGGCCTCTCCTTCCTGCGCGCCCGGCTCGCGTTCCTCGAGGCGGCCGCCGGCGCCGATCCCTTCGCCCGTACCCCCTGACCGCAGGAGGCCCCGTGCACCTCACCCCGCGAGAGCTCGACAAGCTCACCCTCCACCAGGCCGGCGCGCTCGCCCAGAAGCGGCTCGCGCGCGGGCTGCGGCTCAACCACCCCGAGGCGGTGGCGCTCATCGCGACGCAGCTCCTCGAGCTGGCGCGCGACGGCCGGACCGTCGCCGAGCTGATGGACGTCGGCCGCCGGCTGCTGGGGCGCCGCCAGGTGCTGCCCGGCGTCCCTGCGCTCGTGCCGGAGGTGCAGGTGGAGGGCACCTTCCCCGACGGGACGAAGCTCGTCACCGTGCACCACCCGATCGCCGCCGAGCACGGCGACCTGGCGCTCGCGCTGCACGGCTCGTTCCTGCCGGTGCCGCCCCGCGCCGCGTTCGCGGCGCCCCCCGGCGCCGGGCCGGAGGAGGCCGAGCCCGGCGAGCTGCTGCCCGCGCCCGGCGTGCTGGAGCTGAACGCCGGCCGCGAGGCCATCCCGCTGCGCGTCACCAACCTCGCCGACCGGCCGGTGCAGGTCGGCTCGCACTACCACTTCGCCGAGGCGAACCGGCTGCTCCGCTTCGACCGCGGGCGCGCGTACGGGCGGCGCCTCGACCTGCCGGCGGGCATGGCGGTGCGCTTCGAGCCGGGCGAGACGCGCACGGTCCAGCTCGTCGAGATCGCGGGCGAGCGCGTGGTGCGCGGCGGCAACGGGCTCGCCCCCGGGCCCGTGACGGAGGAGGGGCGCCGGCGCGCGGTGGACGAGGCGCGGCGGCGCGGGTTCGCCCACGAGGAGGAGCGCTGAGATGTCCCGGACCATCGACCGCCGGCAGTACGCGCAGATCTACGGTCCCACCACCGGGGACCGGCTCCGCCTCGGGGACACCGCGCTGGTGCTGGAGGTGGAGCGCGATCTCACCACCTACGGCGACGAGTGCGTGTTCGGCGGCGGCAAGGTGCTGCGCGACGGGATGGGGCAGGCCGCGGGAGCGCCGAGCGGGCAGGTGCTCGACCTCGTGATCACGAACGCGCTGGTGGTGGATCACGCCGGCATCTTCAAGGCCGACGTGGGCGTGCGCGCCGGGCGCATCGCCGCGCTCGGCAAGGCGGGGAACCCCGGCGTCATGGCGGGCGTGACGCCCGGGATGATCGTCGGCCCCGGCACCGAGGTGATCGCCGGGGAGGGGCTGATCCTCACCGCGGGCGGCATCGACACGCACGTCCACTTCGTCTCGCCGCAGCAGGCGGCCGAGGCCATCGCGAGCGGCGTCACCACGCTCCTCGGCGGCGGCACCGGCCCGGCCACCGGCACGAACGCCACCACCTGCACGCCGGGCGCGTGGAACGTGGCGCGCATGCTCCAGGCCACCGACGCGCTGCCGGTGAACGTGGGCCTGCTCGGCAAGGGGAACGCCTCCTCGCCGGAGGGGCTGGCCGAGCAGCTCCGCGCCGGCGCGGCCGGGCTGAAGCTCCACGAGGACTGGGGCACCACGCCCGCCGCCATCGACGCGTGCCTCCGCGTGGCCGAGGCCCACGACGTCCAGGTGGCCATCCACACCGACACCCTCAACGAGTCGGGCTGCGCCGAGGACTCGATCGCCGCGTTCGGCGGCCGCACCATCCACACCTTCCACACCGAGGGTGCGGGCGGCGGGCACGCCCCGGACATCATCCGCGTGTGCGGCGAGCCGAACGTCCTGCCCTCCTCCACCAACCCGACGCGCCCGTTCACGGTGAACACGCTGGACGAGCACCTCGACATGCTGGTGGTCTGCCACCACCTCGACCCGTCGCTGCCGGAGGACCTGGCGTTCGCGGAGAGCCGCATCCGCGGGGAGACCATCGCCGCAGAGGACGTGCTGCACGACCTCGGCGCCATCTCGATGATGAGCTCCGACTCCCAGGCCATGGGCCGCGTCGGCGAGGTGATCACCCGCACCTGGCAGACCGCCGACAAGCTGAGGCAGCAGCGGGGCCGGCTCCCGGGCGAGCGCGGCGACCACGACAACCTCCGCATCCGCCGGTACGTCGCGAAGTACACCGTGAACCCCGCCGTCGCGCACGGCCTCGCGGACGAGGTCGGCTCGGTCGAGCCGGGCAAGCTCGCCGACCTCGTGCTCTGGCGGCCCGCGTTCTTCGGCGCGAAGCCGGAGCTGGTGCTGAAGGGCGGCGCGATCGCCTGGGCGCAGATGGGCGACGCGAACGCGTCCATCCCCACCCCGCAGCCGGTGCTGGCGCGGCCCATGTTCGGCGCGCTGGGCCGGGCGCTCGGCGCGACCTGCGTCGCGTTCGTCGCGGGCGCCGCGCTCGAGGACGGCGCGGTGCACGGGTACGGGCTCTCGAAGCGCCTCGCCGCGGTGCGGGGGTGCCGCGGGCTGGGCAAGCGGGACATGCGGCTCAACGACGCCCTGCCGCGGATGGAGGTCGATCCCGAGACCTACGAGGTCCGCGCCGACGGCGAGCTGCTGCGCTGCGAGCCCGCCGCCCGCCTCCCGCTCGCGCAGCGCTACTTCCTGTTCTGATGACGCCCTGGCTCGCGCTCCAGCTCGCCGACTCGGCCATGCCCACCGGCGGCTTCGCCCACTCCGGCGGGCTGGAGGCGGCCGTGCAGCTCGGCCGCTGCCGCGGCGCGGCGGGGCTGGCGGCGTTCGTCGAGGAGGCGCTCTGGCAGGCGGGGGCGCTGGCGCTGCCGTTCGTCGCCGCCGCGGCCCGCACGCCCGAGCGGCTCGCCCCGCTGGACGCGCGCTGCGACGCCGCCACCCCCGGCGCGGTGGCCAACCGGGCCAGCCGAGCCCAGGGGTGGGCGCTCCTCCGGGCCGCGAGCGCGCTCCACCCCGCCGCCGCCGCGCTCGAGGACCAGGTCCGGCGCGACGCGCTGGCCGGCCACCTCGCGCCGGCCTGGGGCGCGCTGCTCGGACGGCTCGGCGCCACGGAGGACGAGGCCTGCCGCCTCCACCTGTTCGTCGTCGCCCGGGGCATCGTGTCCGCCGGCGTGCGCCTGGGCCTGGCCGGGCCGCTCGAGGCGCAGGGGCTGCTGCTCCGCGCCGGCGCCGTGGCCGACGCCGTCCTCGCGGCCTGCGCGGCCGGGACGCCCGAGGACGCCACCGCCGCGTCGCCGCTCCTCGATCTCCTGCAGTCCCACCAGGACCGCCTCTACTCGCGGCTCTTCCAGAGCTGACCACCATGCACACCGCTCCCCTCCTCCTCCACTCCGGCCACGGCGCCGCCGACGGCCCCGGCGCGTTCGGCGATCGCGAGGCGCCGCGCGCGCGCGGCGACCTGCACCGGCGGGCGTTCACCGTGGGCGTCGGCGGCCCGGTCGGCAGCGGCAAGACCGCGCTGGTGCTGGCGCTGTGCCGGCTCCTGCGCGATGCCCACTCGCTGGCGGTGGTGACGAACGACATCTTCACGCGCGAGGACGCCGAGTTCCTGGTGCGCCACCAGGCGCTCCCGGCTGACCGCATCCGCGCGGTGGAGACGGGCGGCTGCCCGCACGCGGCCATCCGCGAGGACGTCACCGCGAACCTGCTCGCGCTGGAGGCGCTGACGCAGGCCCACCGTCCCGAGCTGCTCTTCTGCGAGTCCGGCGGCGACAACCTCGCCGCGCACTTCAGCCGCGAGCTGGCGGACTTCACCGTGTACGTCATCGACGTGGCGGGCGGGGACAAGGTGCCGCGCAAGGGCGGGCCGGGGATCACGCAGGCCGACCTGCTCGTCGTCAACAAGACCGACCTCGCGCCCGCGGTCGGCGCGGACCTCGAGGTCATGGCGCGCGACGCGGCGCGCATGCGCGGCGACGGACCGGTGGTGTTCGCGCAGGTGGCGCGCGGCGCCGGCGTCCCCGAGATCGCCGCGCACGTGCTGCACGCGCTGCGTCACGCGCTCGGCGAGCCGCACTAGGGCCGGCGGCCCGCCTCGTCCCCAGGGGTGCCGAAACCTCGCATTCACGCCGCGTGCGTGGTGCGTCCGTGGCCGCCGCGTAATTCCTCCGCGACTCCGGGCGGCTCTGCACCGTGCGCAAAGTTCGCGGGCGGGTGGGTGAAATCACCCACCGTATTGCGCACTTCGAGAAATTGACACCCACATGGATTGCGCCCCTAGCATGCGCGCTCATTGCATCGAATTGGCGCGCGGGGGCGGGGAACCCTCGCGGCCATGGAGGGGGCATGCGCATCGGTCGCGCAGGGGGACTCGCCGCGCTCGTGCTGCTCGGAGGCTGCCTGGAGGCGCCGGAGCTCACGCACGCGCCGGCGGACGCCTGGTTCAGCGTGGGCGTGGTGAACTCGGGCGGCAGCATCCCGCAGTCCTCCGGCTCGGTGAAGATCGCGTTCCTGTCCGGCAAGCCGGGCGCGAGCACGGTGACCGCCCGCCGCGTGGCCTCGCCGCCCACCGTGGACGGCGACGCCTCGGACTGGGCCGGCCTCCCGGAGAGCGAGATCCCGCTCGTCTCGCCCGGCGCCATCATCGGCATGACCGAGGCGCAGTGGACCGAGGAGTACACCGGCTACTTCGTCTCGCGCGGCGTGTGCGTGGCGGGCGAGCCGTGCACCCGCGTGCCGCGCTACGACTACGGCATCGACCGCATCCGCGTGCGGGTCGCCTACGACGACCGGTACGTCTGGTTCCTGTTCCGCTGGAGCGATCCGACCGAGAGCCGCGCCTGGCGGCCCTGGGTCTGGACCGCCGGCGCCTGGGCGCAGGACGCCACCCTCGACGAGGACAAGCTGTTCCTCTCGTTCGACGCGGCGAACTTCAAGGCGCACGACGCGGTGGGCTGCGCCGCCGGCTGCCACGTGAAGGAGAACCTGGGCGTCTTCACCGATCCGGTCCGGTCGCAGCGCTTCAGCATGCACACCGGCGGCGCGGGCCAGCTGGTGGACGGCTGGACGTGGCGCGCCGCGCGCACCGGGCCGCTCGGCCTCGCCGACGACCAGTTCTGGAACGAGACCCGCATCTACGGCGACTGCCCCGACCCGCCGGCCTGCGCGCAGGCCTGCCTCACCGGCCGCAGCCCCCCGTGCAGCGTCTCGATGACGCAGACCAACTCCGACGGGCTCACGCCGGCCTCGCCGAAGTGGATGGGCGAGGGCGGGCTCGCCTCCAACCCGGCGGTGCTGTTCGTGAGCGGTGGCGCGCCGCTGGCCGTGCCCATCGACACCGTCACCGTGCCCGCCGAGGGGACCCGGATCCCCGCCGTGGCGCTGCAGCCCCCCGGGCTCCACCGCGACGACGTGACCGCCGCCGCGCGCTGGGCCGGCGGCACCTGGACGGTGGAGCTACGCCGCTCGCTCGTCACCGACGACCCCAACGACGCGCAGTTCCCGCTCCGCCCATGACGCGCACGCCCCCGCTCGCGCTCGGCGTCGTGCTCGCCTCGGCGCTCGCCGCCTGCGGCGCCGATCCGCGCGTCGGCGAGCCGCTGCCCGGCGGCGGCGCCGTCCCCGGAACGTTCTCGTCCATCGCCGGGGACGTGCTCGTCCCGCGCTGCGCCACCACCGCCTGCCACTCCGGCAACCCGCCGCCGACCGCGCCCACCTCCCTCGACCGCGAGCTCGCCTACGGGCAGCTCGTGGACGTCCCGTCGATCCAGGCCCCCGCGCTCATGCTGGTCGAGCCGGGCGCGCCCGAGCGCAGCTACCTCGTCCTGAAGCTCCGCGGCACCGCCGGCGACGTCGGCGGCGTGCCCACCCCCATGCCCACCGGCGACACCCTGCTCGACGAGGCCGAGATCCAGGCCATCGAGGCGTGGATCGCCGTCGGAGCGCCCAATGACTGAACGCCACCCCCGCCCTCGCGCCCACCGCCTCGCCGCGCGCCTCGCGCTCGCGGCCGGCCTCCTCGCGGCCGCCGCGGCCGCCCGCGCCGGCGACGGCGTCATCGTGTCCGGCTCCGCCTACGTGGACTACTGGGGCATCCCGGACCGCAGCGTGGGCCGGGGCGCGCCGCAGGGGCTCACGCTGGACGCCTCGCTCAAGGTCGGCGTGGACATCCACGACGACCTCTCGTTCACCGCGAAGGCGTGCGCGAGCTGCCACGGGTTCGAGATGGAGCACGTGGCCCTCGAGTACACGCCGAAGACCTGGTTCAACGTGCAGGCCGGCCGGATCCTGGTGCCGTTCGGCGAGTACTCGCAGCGCGCCGACCCCTCCGGCCACAAGCCCGCCTCGGCCCCGCTCATCTACGACATGGGGCGCATGGCGTACGGCGCCCGCACCGCCATGAACCTGGGCATCGTGCCGATGCCGTACAGCGACACCGGCGCGCTCGCCTACGGCGTGGCGTGGATGGGGGAGCGGCTGCAGGTCTGGTACGGGCTCTACGGCGTGGCGGGCCTCAAGGGCTCGAACGACGTGGACTGGATGGCGCTCCGCACCAGCTCCTACTCCGACAACAACCGCGAGCTGGCGGGCGGGGCGCGCCTCGCGCTCACGTACTCCGCCGACGCGAACGCGTTCATCGGCGACGCCACGCTGGGCGGCTCGTTCACCGGGGGCCGCTACGACAAGGAGGCGAAGCTGAAGTACCTGATGTGGGGCGTGGACGCGTCCTTCCGGCTGGGCCCGTTCACCGCGCGCGGCGAGTACGCGGCGCGCCGCACCGACCTGGACCCCGCCGCGAGCGGCTACCGCTACGGCCTGGTGGACGACTGGTTCGAGAAGGAGGGCTGGTACGGGGAGCTCGAGCACCCGCTGGGCCGGTACCTCGCCGTCGTCTACCGCTTCGACGAGCTGCGCCGGAAGGGCGCGCCGCTGCCGGGCGCCTCCGCCGACCTCTCCATCGACAGCCGCATCCAGCGCTACACCGGCGGCCTGGTCGTCACGCCGGCGCAGGGCGTGTTCGTGAAGCTCTCCTACGAGTACTGGGACACCACCGACTTCGAGGACTTCCACTCGTACCACGTCGGGATGGGAGGTGCGTTCTGATGCCCGCGCTCCCGCTCGCCGCCGCGCTCGCCGCGCTGATCGCCGCCGCGGAGCCCCCGCAGGCGCCGCCGGACCCGCGCGACGGCGGCCCCGACCGCATCGACGTCTCGCAGTACCCGCAGGACCAGCAGCGCAAGTACCAGGTGTTCTCGGTGAAGTGCGCCAAGTGCCACCCGCTGGCGCGCTCGGTGAACGCGCGGTTCAGCGCCACCGAGTGGAAGCGCTACATGAAGCGGATGCTGCGCCGGCCCAACTCCGCCATCAACGAGGAGCAGGCCCAGCTCATCTACGACTTCCTGAAGTTCCACGCCGTGCAGCAGGGCTACGGGGGCTAACCGTGTTCGCGTTCGTGGCCCAGCGCACGCGCACGTCCCTGCGCCTCCGCCTGCTGGTGGCGACGGTGGCGCTGCTGGCGCTCGCGCTGGCGGCCGCGGCGGTGGCGTTCGAGCGCGTGGCGCGCTCGGTGGTGGTGGACGCGGTCCACTCGCACCTCGCCGCGCGCGCCAAGGAGGTGCACGAGGCGGTGGTGCGGTTCCAGGGCGAGCGCGCGCTCACCGTGCGCAACTGGGCCGAGGCCGAGGCGATGCAGATGAGCCTCGACAGCGGCGACCCGAAGTTCGCCGAGGACTACCTGCGCCGCACCATCCAGGACCAGGGCGGCGCCATCGGCGCGGCCGCGCTGCTCGCGCCGGACGGCGAGATCCGGGCCGCGGTGCGCGCGGCGCCGGGCGCGGCGCCCCGCGGCATCGCGCTCGGCGAGATGCGGGGCATCGTGGTGGACCTGCCCGGCCTCGCGCGCGCCGGCCAGGGCGACGCGGTGGCCGACGTGGTGCCGCTGGCGAGGCTCCTGCGCGGCGCGCCGGAGGGGAACGCGCTCGTCCTCACCGCGCCGGTGAAGGACTTCGCCGGCGACCTGTGCGGCTACGTGGTCGGGGCGGTGACGCGCGACGCGCTGGCGCGCCTGCTGGGCGAGGTGAGCGGCCGCGACGGCGACTACCGGCCGGTGGTGGCGGACGCGGCCGGCGCGCTGACGTTCTCCACCCCCGGGATCGACGCGGCCGCGCTCGCGCCGGTGCTGGCGGCGCCGGCGGGCGCGCCCGGCACGCTGGAGCGGCTCGAGCCGGCCGGCGGCGAGCCGGCGCTGGCGGTGCGCACCCTGGCCGCCGCCGCGGCGCCGCGCTGGGCCACGCTCATGCTGGTGCCGGAGCGGGTGGCGTACGGGAAGCTCACCTGGCTGCGCGTGGTGCTCGGCCTCCTCTACGCGGGCGTGCTGCTCGCCGCCGCCGGCGCCGGCGTCGCGGCGGTGCGGCAGGCCTCGCGCCCGCTGGTGGACGTCTCCGCGTCGATGGCGCGGGTGTCGCGCGGCGACCTCACCGCCCGCGTCCACGCGGAGTACCGCGACGAGCTGGGCGACCTGGTCCGCTCCTTCAACGTGATGGTCGAGGAGGTGGCGCGCTCCCGCGACGAGCTGCAGCGGACCGAGGCGCTGCGCCGCGAGGTGCAGATCGCGCACCAGATCCAGACCGCCATCCTCCCGGTCAGCCCGGCCGTGCCCGGCTACGAGGTGGCGGCGCGGATGAAGCCCGCCGACGACGTCGGCGGCGACCTGTACGACATCCTGGCGTTCGAGGACGGCTTCTGGGTGCTGGTCGGCGACGTCTCCGGGCACGGGATCAACTCCGGCCTGGTGATGATGATGGCGCAGGCGGCCGCGTACGGGGCCATCGCCGAGGACCCGCGCTGCTCGCCGCGCCACGTGATCGCCGCCGTGAACCGGGTGGTCCACGAGAACGTGCGGCGGCGCATGGGCCGCGACGACTACCTCACGCTGATGGCGGCGCGCCACGTCGGCGACGGGCGGTTCGTGGCCGCCGGCGCGCACCAGCCCATCTTCGTGGTGCGCGGGCCCGGGGCCGTCGAGGTGGTGGACTCGCCCGGCCCGTGGGTGGGCCTCACCGCCGGCGTGCCGCCCGGCGTGACCGAGTACGAGTTCCAGGTCGGGCCCGGCGAGCTGCTCTGCCTGGTGACCGACGGCATGCTGGAGGCGCCCGCCGCCGGCGGGGAGCTGTTCGGCGAGGACCGGCTGGCCCAGGTGCTCGGCGACCTGCACGGCGCGTCCGCGCCGCAGGCGCTGGGGACCGTGTTCTCGGCGGTCGAGGCGTTCGCCGCCTCGCAGGAAGACGACATGACAACGGTGGTGCTGAGGCGCAAGAATGACGACCGCTGATGCCCGACGCGGAGGGACGCCCGTCTATCTCACGCTGCGAATGAAGCCGCCCTGGGTCTTCATCGACGAGATCCGCCGGTTCGTCGAGTCGTTCTGCGCGTGCGCCGGGACCACCGACAACCGCGAGGCGCAGCTCGCCCTGGCGGTGCACGAGCTGATGCAGAACGCCGTGCCCCACTCGCACGACGACGACGTCGAGCTCACGCTGGAGGTCGAGCCCGAGGCCGACCGCGTGGCCGTGGCCGTGACCAACCGCTGCACCGACGCCGAGTACCACGCGCTCGAGGAGCGGGTCGCCCGCATGAACGGCGAGCCCGACGCCCTCCGCCACTACCTGCAGGCGATGCACGACACCCCCACCGCGCAGCGCGGCGGGCTCGGCCTCGCCCGCGTCCGCTTCGAGGCGCAGCTCGAGCTGTCCGTGAGCCGCACCGGCGGGCGCATGACCGTCCACGCGTCGGGGCGGCTCCGCCCGGCCCCGCTACAGACCTCCGGAGGTTCCCGATGACCGCAGCGTTCCAGCCCGGCGGCCGCGCCACGCCGTTCCAGGTGTCCGAGGAGAAGTACTCCGCCAGCATGGCCACCGAGCCGCTCGGGACCCGGGTGCTGTTCCGCGGCACCATCAGCACCGTCAACCCCGCGACCGTGCTGAACCCGTTCCTCGACGCCGTGCACGACGAGGTGGTGAAGAAGGGCGAGCGCGCCGTGCGCGTGGACCTGCGCGAGCTCGAGTTCTGCAACTCCTCCGGCTTCAAGGCGTTCATCCACTGGATCCAGCGGATCCAGGCGCTGCCCGAGGGCCAGCGGTACGGGCTGCGGTTCCTGTCCAACCCCGCCCGCAAGTGGCAGAAGACGAGCCTCCTCGCCCTCTCCTGCTACGCCGTGAACACCGTCGCGATCGACTGAGCCGGGACCTCGTCCACCGAGAGCAGCCCCCTCCGCCGCCACCCCGTCGCGAGCAGCCACGTGCGTGGCCGGGCGGTCACGCCCGGCGCGTCCGCCCGGGCCACGGCCTCGCGCCACCCCTCGAAGCACGCGCCCGACGAGTACGGATCCACAGTTCCCCTCCCCGCCCGCTCGCCCGCGCGAGCCCGGTGGCTGCGGTGGTTCAGCAGCACGTACGCGAGCGCGTGCCGGACCTCCGCCGGCGTGCGGAGCACGTGCGCGTGGTACCGGTCGGCGAATACCCGCCCGCGCCGCGCCATCATGCGGTTGAGCCCCTTCGCCAGCCGGATGGTGAGCCCCTGCATGCCCGCCGAGAGCGCCGCCGCCCCGTCCGCCTCGACGAGGAGGTGGAGGTGGTTGCCCTGCAGCGAGAAGTGGACCACGCGAAAGGTGAGGCGATTCCGGACCGCCGAGAGCGCCGCCTCGACGACGCGCAGGGAGCGCCGGCTGCGAAGGTTCCAGACGTGCGGCAGGAGCCGCAGCGTGACGTGGACCGGCGTCGTCGCGGTGACCTCGGGACGTCCGTGGTGCGAGACGCCGGCACGAGCACCCGTCGGCTTCCCGCCCCGCACCACGCCGGCGCCCCCCGTGCGCTCGAGGGGCGGGGAGCCGGAACCGGAGCTGGCGAGCCGCAAACATGATTGGGCAGATGTTAATCCCAGGGCTCGCGCCGATCCACTGTCCGTGCGGGTCGCAAGCGTTCGCTCGCGCGGCTGCGCCGGTGCAGCGGCCATCGCCGCTTCACCTGGCGATCGTTCTTGATTGGGCAGATGACCTCGCCGATTCCGGCCTGGAACTGTCAGCGATGTCCTGAGCCGTTTCCGACCGTTCCCCGCGCGCTCCCCCCCCCCGCGCCCCGCGTCTCCCCCTCGCGCCTCTCGCAAGCCGATCCCGCAGCCCCGGTCCCGGCCGAGCGGCCCCGCCCCTGACCACCCCCGCACCTTCAAAGCCCCCCCACCCCCGCACCTTCGAAGCCCTCCAACCCGCCCGCCCCGCCGCAACCTCCCCCCCCACCGCCCGTGGTTCGACAGGCTCACCACGAGCGGGCATCCATTCCTCACCTCCCCGCCTCCAAAGCCCCACGCCGTCGAAGCCCTGCCCCTCACCCACCGCGCCCCGCCGCGCCCCCGCCCTCCTCCATCCTCGCCTTCAGGTTCGCGAGCAGCGTGTCCGCCTCCCGCTCGTTCATGGCGCGCAGCGCGGCGCCGGCGACGATCTGCACGATCCCCGGCACCTCGTACTCGATGGCGAGCTCGACGTTCGTCCCCTCTCCGGCGGGCTCGAACCTCCACCGGAACGTGCTGGGGATGCCGCCGCTGTTGTGGTCCTCGCGGCTGCGGCCGGGCACGACCGCGGTGGTGTCGCAGTGGCCGCGGAACGGCAGGCCGGCCATCCGGTAGGTCCAGTCGAACGCGTGCCGGCCGTCGTCGCCGACGGTCGCGTTCCGGACCGCCACCAGGCTGGGCCAGATCTCCAGCAGGTTGCCGGGCTCCGAGAGGTGCGCGAACACCCGCTCCGCCGGAGCCCGGATCGCGATCGAGCGCGTGATGCCGATCATGATCGCCTCCCGGGCCGGTGCTCCGACGATCACGCTACGCCGGCCCGGCGGGCCCGGCGGCGCACCGCGCGGGCCGAGGCACGCCGCCGCACGGCTCAGGCGCCGGGGACGAGCGGGAGCGGCAGCTGCCAGCGGCGGCCGGGCTCGGCGCTCGGCGCGGGGAGCACCTGGCCGGCGAGCGCGGCGCGGGCGCAGGACACCTCCGCCTCCGTCGCGCTGCCGGGGGCCTGCGCCCGGGCGTCGAGCACGCGGATGCCGCCCTCCACCGTCTCGAGCGCCACCAGGACCGACGCCCCGGCGCCGCCGGGCGGGGCGCAGCGCTGCGCGCGCTGCCGGAGCGCCGCCATCCCGCCGGCGAGCTCGCGGCGGAAGGAGGCGAGCGCGTGCCGGCGCTGCGCGGGCATGGCGCGCTGCGGGGAGCGATCCACGCCGCCGGGCCGCAGCGCCGCGGTGCCGGGCGCGGGGGCCGGTGGCGCTGGCGCGGGCGCGGGCGCCGGCGCGACGCCCGGCGCGGACGGCTCGGGCACGGCCGCGACGGTCGGCGGGGCGACCGCCGGGCCGGCGGCGAGGCCGCGGGGGTCCCGGTCGGCGAAGACGCCGAGGAGCGCGAGCCCGGCGGCGAACGCGACGAGGAGGACGGCGAGCAGGGTGCGCTGCGTGCGGCTCACGGCGACCTCCGGCGGGCGGCCCGCGGCGGGCCGGGTGGAGCGAGGGGGAGGCGCCGCCGGCGCGGCCCGGGGGCCGGCGCCGGCGGCGCGGGGGCGGCTACGGCGTGATCACGGTCGCCACGTTCGACCAGGCGGACGCCCCGCCGCCGTTCACGGCGCGGATCCGGTAGGAGTACGTGACGCCGCGGTACAGGCCGGTCTGCGTCACCGTGACGGTGTTGGCCGGCAGGGTGCTGGTGTTGAGCCCCACGGTGAACGAGGCGTTGGTCGCGCGCTGGAGCTCGAACCCGGTCTCGTCGGTCGAGCCGTCCACCCAGGTGAGCGTGACGTTCGCCTTCTTGCCGGAGCGCACCGCGGTGCCGGCCAGGCCGGAGGGCGCGAGCGGCGGGCTGACGACGGTCACGGCGTTCGAGACCGCCGAGGCCGACGAGCCACCCCCGTTCACCGCGCTCACCCGGTACTGGTAGGTGTGCCCGGTGGACACGGCGGGGTCGGTGAACGTCACCGTGCCGGTGTTGCTGCGCGCCGGCGGGGCCGACAGGTACGCGAAGCTCCCGCCGTCCACCGAGCGCTCCAGGACGAAGTACGCCTCGTTGGTCGCGTTGTCGCGCCAGGTGAGCGCGACCGACGGACCGGCCGCGAGGGTGGCGACCACGTTGGTCGGCGCCTGCGGCGGGGCCGGGACCGGCCCGCCCACCGGGGCCGACACCGACTCGCCGGCCGCGTTCACCGCCACGATCCGGTAGCTGTAGGTCAGCGCCGGGTCGGCGGTGCCGTCGCGGAACCGGGGGTGGTTCGCGAGCGTGGTGCCGAGGGCGGCGTACGCGCCGATCTTCCCGTTGTTCCCGATGGGCGCCCGCTCCACGCGGAAGCCGATCTCGTTCGACGGGTCACCCCAGGTCGCGGTGCCGGCGTAGTCCACCGGCGTGGCGTCGATCCAGGCGAGGTCCACGCCGCCGGCGGCCGGCGTGACGGTGACGCCGGTGGGCGGGTACGGCAGGGACGTCGCGACCGAGACGGCCATGGGCCGCATCATGTCCATCTCCTCGTGGCTGAGGATGTGGCAGTGCCACACGTACTCCCAGCCGAAGTCCGTCATGACGTTGGTGAGCGCGGGGCTGATCGGGTTGCCGTTCGCGTCCACGCTGTTGAAGCCGTCCGGCGAGCCGAGCGGCATCATCGGGTTGAGCGGGCGGACGCTGTGCGGCAGGCCGAACGGGAGCTTCGGGACGACGGGCCGCATCGCCACGATGGTGTCCTCGAGCGGGCTGATCCGCACCGTGTCCTTCCAGCCGAGCTCGTTCGCGTCCGGCCGGCGGACGATGCCGTCCCAGCCGACGCGGTTGACGAGCTGGATGTCGAACAGGTGGAAGTGGATGGGGTGGGTGTCCACGCCGTTGTGCGTGATCTTCCAGAGCTGCGTCCCGTCGTCCGCGGTGGTGATCGGGGTCACGTCCACGCCGGGCGGCAGCACGATGCCGTCGAGGAGCTCGCTGGCCGGGTTGACGTACGGGTACAGGATCAGGTTCTGCTGCTGGCCCGCCTGCGCGTTGGGCGCCTCCAGGCCGAGGTTGCCGCTCATGCGCCCGTACTCCTTCTCGAACGCCTCGCCCATCTCGTCCTGGATGGCCTTGCGCTGCAGCGGCATGGTGAGCGGCACGCCGGAGACGGTGTCGAACGCGAAGAGCTCGTCGTAGATCTGCACCAGGCCGGCGCGCGGGCCGTTCGCCTGGAAGGCGGTGCCGAGCGCGGCGTTGTACGGCTCCTGGCCGACGACGATGGGGTGCTGGGAGGCCTCGAACACGCCGGTCCCGTCCGGCTTGTGCGCGAACGCGGCCCGCAGCGCCGCCAGGTCGAACGGCGCGGCCGGGGTGCTCCCGCTCACCTTGATCTGCATGATGGTGCGGGTGTTCGGGCCGAAGCCGGGCGGCGTGGACGGCGCGCCGCCGGTCGAGGTCAGGTCCGCGTTGCCGGTGTAGTAGTCGTAGCGCGGGTCGCGCGCGGGGAACGCGGCGGGCGCGTCGTTGTACAGGATGAGCGTCTGCCCGGCGAACGCCGACAGGTCCACGATCACGTCGGCGCGCTCGGCGGGGCCGAGCAGCAGCGCGTGCTTGTCCACGTTGCCCGCGTTGAACACGGTGGGATCGGTGACCCAGGTGATGGGCTGCGGCGGCACCACCACCGGCGACGGCAGGAAGCCGCCCTCGGTGCCGATCTGGACGAAGCTCGGGCCGGGCGGGCTGAGCGCGGTGTCGGGCGTGGGGAACACGCCGGCCGGATCGGCCAGCGCCGCCTGCACCTCGCCGGCGTTCAGCGCCACCTCGGTGCCGCTCGCGTCGGCCACGTAGAGCTGCAGGTTGAAGAAGCGGTCGTTCGCCGCGTTCAGGATGCGGAGCCGGTACGACCTCGGCTCGAGCGTGACCGTCGGGTAGACGGTGCCGTTCACGAGCGGCGTGTCGTTGAACGCCTCCATGCCCATGGACAGCCAGGGCGTGCCCGGGACGAGCGGCGGCTCGCACCAGCCGGCGCTCGGATCGCAGGCCGGGTCGTAGTAGGGGTTCGCGATGGGCGGGTAGTCGATGCTGGACGTGGGCGGCCAGAACCACGGACCGTACGCCCAGCGGCCGAACTGGTTCACGCCGCTCGCGTCGCCGGGGTTCTGCGCCGGCATGTAGACGTGGGGCACCCAGAGGCTGCCCAGCCCGCCCCAGCGCGCGAGATCCCAGGTCGGATCCTGCGCGGCGAGCTGCGGCTCGGGCGGCACGAACGTCTTGTCCTGCACGATGAGCGGCAGCGTGTCGTCCGGGCCCGGGATGACCCCGTTCGCGATCAGCGCGCCCTCGGCCGCGTCGGAGATCACGTACGCCGCGGCCTCCCCGGCGTAGACGTTGAGCCGCGTGATGCCCCACGCGTGGTCGTGGTAGAACATGAGCCGCGCGCTCTGCTGGTTCGTGTAGAAGAACGTCATCGCGCCCGGGCCGGGATCGGGCATGTCGGGCACGTTCTTCACGCTGACGCCCTTCGGATACGAGGTCGAGTCGCCCGCCGGCGTGATCCACTGGTGCGGGGTGCCGTCGCTGATCCACGGCGTGATGCCGCCGTGGAGGTGCAGCGTGGCCCGGTTCTCCGCGAAGCAGCCCATCGGCTTCGGGGTCATGCCGCACATCGGGTTGCGCGGATCCGGCTCGGCCATGCCGCCCATGTCCGGGCCCATGCCGGCGCCCATCACCGTCGTGTCCACCGGCAGGAACAGGTCGCCGCCCTGGCCGGTGGGGAGCAGGTTCCGGAACAGGATGCGGACCGGGCGGTCCCTGGTGGCGAGGATGGCCGGCCCGAGGGAGTGCGGACCGTCCACCCCGACCGCCTGCTGGCCGCCGGGGAGCGCGATGGGCAGGCCGTCGGTCCCCACCAGCGGGACGCCGGCGCCGGGGACCACCGCCGTGGCGAGCTGCACGTACCCGCGCAGCAGCGTGGGCGGCAGGTCCGAGTGGAGCTGCTCGCGGTACTGGACCACCGCGATCTCGTAGTAGTCGGAGCCCGGGTACGTGGTGGTGTCGGGGACGGCCACGGGGATGTACTGGCCGAGGTCGTTGGCCCGGGCGGCGCCGAGCCCGGGGAGCCCGTTCACGAACTTGCGGATGCCGGGGGTGACGTAGCCCGTGCCCGGCGCGTCCAGCGTGATGGCGGTCAGCGCGCCGGTGACCGGATCCACCACCGCGGTCGCGGCCGCGCCGGTGCCCGCGCCGGACGCGCTCGCGAAGGTCACGGTCGTGCTCCCGTCGGCGAGGTACCCGGCGCCCGGGTCCGTGAGCGTGACGCCGGTGATGGCCCCGGTCGCGAGGTCCACGGTGGCGGTGGCCGCCGCCCCGGCGCCCGCGCCGCCGATCGTCACGGCCGCGTCGGCCAGCCGGAGCGGGCTGTTGGCGTAGTTCGCGTACGGCCCGAAGTAGTGGGGGGCCGAGCCCGGGGCGGCCATGGTCGCCGTGGCCATGGCGGCGTCGAGGCTCTGGACCACCAGGCCCGAGCCGGCCGCCGCCGCGTCGCGCTGCGCCTGCGAGACCCGCGTCTGCTGGAGCGAGCCGCCCGCGCCGGACGCCGCCCGCGGTGCCTCCGCCGCCCAGCCGACCGACAGCAGGACCAGCGCCAGCCGTGCCCACTGCCGAAGCATCCTCGTCGTCATCGTCGTGTCCTCCCCCGTTGACCATCGGTGCTGCGCCCGCCGCGCCGACCGTGCCCGCACCGCCCCGCCCGCGCGTGGTCTCCGTCGAAGCTATCCCGCGGCCGGCGAGCGGCCATCCCGAACGCCGGGGACACATTGCCCAATGATTGATCGGCCGTAGTCCCGAAGGCGCTCGGGATTGCTCCATGGAGCCGCGCCGGGAGCGCGGCGGATCCCGGCGATCATTCACGCTGGGTGCACTCGGCCTCTGGGCACAAACCGCCCGGGTGTTGCGGGCTTGGGTCGCGTCCCTTGATCGGGCCTGGCGCTCGCCGGGCGCGAGGAGCGGGTGGCCGGCCGCGAGGGCCTCCTCCGTCCGCACCGGGGCCGCTCCACGAGAACACGATGAGAAAGCTCTAATTGACACCCCATCATGGCTCCGCGCCAATGAACCCTGGGTGAACGTCGCGGCGGGCCTCTGCGCCAGCGCCCTGCGCGCCCTCCTCGCCCGAGGATCGGGGAAACCCCGGCTCGGCCCGCGGACGCGCCCGGCTCCGTCGCACGCCCGGACCTGCACGGCCGGATTGATCCCGGTTGCAATCCACCCCCGCCGCCGGGCGGCACCTTCACCCCTGGCGGACTTGATCGCGGCGCGGCGCCGGATCGGACGCGCGCATCCGACGGTCCGGCGTACCCCATCCGACCGGGTGGGGCGCGGCATCCCGCCGCCGGAGGGTCGAACCCCGTGAGCACGCGGGGTTGCGCGCCGGCGGGCCTTCCCGCGGTGGTGGCAGGGCGCTTGCGAGGAGGGAGCGCCGTCCCCGAACGCGAGGCTCCCCTCCATGCGCAAAGGAAGCTCCCTCCTCTCCCTGCCGGTCGTCCTCCTCGCGGCCGCCGCCGGCGCCGCGGTCGGCGTCGGCGGATACGCCTTCGCCTACGCGAAGGGCACGTCCTATCTCGGCAACGACCCCGCCACCTGCTCCAACTGCCACGTGATGAGCGGCCACTACGCGGGCTGGCAGGCCTCGGCGCACCACGCGGTGGCCACCTGCAACGACTGCCACACGCCCGCCGCGACCGTCTCGAAGTACGCGGTCAAGGCGGAGAACGGCTGGCACCACTCGATGGCCTTCACCGTGGGCGGGTTCCCGGACGTGATCCGGGCCCGCGCCGAGAGCAGCGCGGTGATCGAGGGCCAGTGCCGCCACTGCCACGCCCAGATCGTCGACGCCATGACCGGCGGCCGGGACGACGTCTCGTGCATCCGCTGCCACGCCTCCGTCGGACACCTCCGCTGACCAACCGCCTCACGCCGCACTCCAAGGAGAACCCGCAATGACCGTCGAGACCCAGTCCCCGAGGAAGCGCGCGCTCGTCGTCGGCGCGATCGCCGCCGTCTTCGCGCTCGCCGCCGTCCTCGCCGCCGTGGTCCTGGTGGACGTCGCCCAGAAGAAGGCCGAGGCGCGCAACCCGGTGGTGCGCGTCGTGGAGCTCACCGACGAGACCGAGGATCCCGCCGTCTGGGGCAAGAACTTCCCGATCGAGTACGACCTCTACAAGCGGACCGCCGACATGGTGCGGACCAAGCACGGCGGCTCGGAGGCGATGCCGCGCACGCCGAGCGACGGCGACCCGCGCACCGTCACCGCGCAGTCCAAGACCGACGCCGACCCGCGCCTGAAGACCATGTGGGCCGGCTACGCGTTCGCCGCCGACTTCCGCGAGGAGCGCGGCCACGCGTACATGCTCGACGACCAGTTCTTCACGCAGCGCCAGGTGGTGGCGAAGCAGCCCGGCACGTGCGGCCAGTGCCACGCGTCGGTGTACGTCCCCATGAAGAAGCTCGGGAACGGCGACCTGTTCAAGGGCTTCGAGGCGCTCAACAAGATGCCGTACTCCGAGGCGAAGCAGCACTTCAAGCACCCGGTGTCCTGCATCGACTGCCACGACCCGGCCACCATGGACCTGCGCGTCACCCGCCCCGGCTTCCTCGAGGGCATCCGCGCCTACAAGGCGTCGCTGGGCGTGAAGGACTACGACCCGAACACCATGGCCACGCGGCAGGAGATGCGCGCGTACGTCTGCGGCCAGTGCCACGTCGAGTACTACTTCAAGGGGCCGGAGAAGCGGCTCACCTTCCCCTGGTCGAAGGGGCTCAAGGCCGACGAGATCGTCGGCTACTACGACGAGGTCGGGTTCAAGGACTGGGTGCACAAGGAGAGCGGCGCGCCGGCGCTCAAGGCGCAGCACCCCGAGTTCGAGATGTGGAACCAGGGCATCCACGCCCGCTCCGGCGTGGCCTGCGCCGACTGCCACATGCCGTACATGCGGGTGGGCGGCACCAAGGTCTCGGATCACCAGGTCCGCAGCCCGGTGCTGAACCTGAACCGCGCCTGCCAGGGCTGCCACAAGTGGCCGGAGGCGGAGCTGAAGGGCCGCGTGGAGGCGATCCAGGACAAGCACCTGCAGCTCCGCGAGCAGGCCTTCGACGCCCTCGTCGCGCTCATCGGCGAGATCAAGGCCGCGCGCGAGGCGGGCAAGACCGACGACCAGCTGGTCACCGCCCGCTACCTGCAGCGCCGCGCGCAGTTCCTGTTCGACTTCGTCGAGGCCGAGAACTCCACCGGCTTCCACGCGCCGCAGGAGTCCGCCCGCGTGCTGTTCGAGTCCATCGACGCCTCGCGCCAGGGGCAGCTCGCGCTGCGCGATCCGTCGTTCAAGCCGACCGTGGCGGTGGTGAACGTCTCCACCGCACCGGCCCCCGCGCCCGCGGCGCCCGCCGCCCCTCCGGTGGTCCCCGCGGTGCTGAAGTAGCAGCCCGGTCCCCGCGCCCGGCCGCCCCGTCCCCACCTCCCCCGGGGCGGCCGGCGCGCGGGGGACCCCGCCGTCCCACCCGTCGCTCGAAGGAGTCGAGAATGCGCACGCTCCTGCTCGCTTCCCTCCTCGCCCCGGCGCTGGCCGCCGCGGCCCCGGGCGCCCCCGCCCGCGCCAAGGCGCCGCGCCACCCCGACGTCGCCGCGCAGCTCGCGGTGCAGGACTGCGCCGAGTGCCACGCGACCCGCACGCCCGCGGTGGTCCGGGCGTGGGAGGGCTCGCCGCACGGCACCGCGCTGGTGAAGTGCGTCGTCTGCCACGGCTCGACCGGCAAGGACTTCACCCGCTCCGTCGCCGGCGCGCGGTGCGCGGGCTGCCACGCGGCCGAGGCCGCATCGCCCACCCCGGCGCGCGCCGGGCCGGGCGGCTGCTTCGCCTGCCACGAGCCGCACGCGCTGACCGCCGAGGGCGAGAACCCGCATTCCAGGTGAGCATCGCAGCCGAGGAGAACCCCATGCCTCTCACGCGCCGTGACTTCCTGAAGGCCTCCGCCGCCGCCTCCGCCCTGGCCGGGCTGGGGCTCCCCGTGGACGCGCTCGCCGCCGAGGGCGGCGAGCGCTGGGTGAAGTCGGTCTGCCGCTACTGCGGCACCGGCTGCGGCCTGTACGTCGGCGTCCGCGACGGCAAGGTGTTCGCCGTCAAGGGCGACCGGGACAACCACAACCGCGGCCTGCTCTGCCTCAAGGGCTTCCTGCTGCCGCAGATCATGTCGGCGCCGGATCGCTGCCTGCACCCGCTGGTGCGCAAGGGCGGCAAGCTGGTGCGCGCGAGCTGGGACGAGGCGATGTCGCTCGTGGCGCGGCGGTTCCGCGAGGCCGTCGAGGCGCACGGGCCGAACGCGGTGGGCTTCTACGGCTCCGGCCAGGGGCTCACCGAGGAGACCTACGCGGCGAACAAGCTGTTCAAGGCCGGCCTGCGCACGAACAACGTCGAGGGCAACCCGCGCCTGTGCATGGCCTCGGCGGTCGGCGGCTACCTGAGCACCTTCGGCAAGGACGAGCCGATGGGCTGCTACGAGGACATCGACCACGCCGACGTCATGCTGCTCGTCGGCTCGAACGCGGCCGAGGCGCACCCGATCCTGTTCGAGCGGATGGCCCGCCGGAAGCAGACCGGCAAGGACGTGAAGGTCATCGTGCTCGACCCGCGGCGCACCCCCACCGCGCGCATCGCCGACCTCCACCTCGCCTTCACGCCCGGCACCGACCTGGCCATCCTGAACGCGATGGCGAACGTGCTCGTCGCCGAGGGGCTGGTGGACGAGGCCTTCCTGAAGGCGCACGTCGCGTTCGGCGAGGGCAAGGACGTGAACAGGGCGTGGGAGGACTACCGGGCCTTCCTGGCGCCGTACACGCCCGTGCGCGCCGCGGAGCTGTCCGGCGCGCGCGCCGAGGACATCGTCACGGCGGCGCGCTGGTTCGGCGAGAAGGGGCGCACCGCCACGTCGATGTGGTGCATGGGGCTCAACCAGCGGACCCGGGGCGTGTGGGCGAACAACCTCGTCCACAACCTGCACCTCCTGACCGGCAAGATCGGCCTCCCCGGCTCGACCCCGCTGTCGCTCACCGGCCAGCCCAACGCCTGCGGCGGCGTCCGGGACGGCGGCGCGCTCTCGCACCTGCTGCCCTACGGCCGGCTGATCGCGAACGAGAAGCACCGCGCCGAGATGGAGCGGCTCTGGAACGTGCCGCCCGGCACGATCCAGCCCGAGAACGGCAAGCCCACCATCGACCTGTTCCAGGCGCTGGAGGCGGGCGACCTGAAGGCGCTGTACGTGATGACCACCAACCCGGCCCAGTCGCTGCCGAACCTGGACCGGTACCGGAAGGCGCTCGAGGCCCGCAAGGCGTTCCTGGTGGTCACCGAGGCGTTCCACCCCACGCGCACCTCCGAGCTCGCCGACGTGGTGCTGCCGGCGGCGCTGTGGGCCGAGAAGGAGGGCGTCTACGGCTGCACCGAGCGCCGCTACCAGCTGCTCGAGCAGGCGGTCCGCCCCGCCGGCGAGGCGCGGCCGGACTTCGCCATCCTCTGCGACCTCGCCGCGCGGCTCGGGCACGGGAAGCTCCTGCCGTGGAAGGGGCCGGCCGAGGCCTGGGACGAGCTCCTGACGCTGAGCAAGGGGACCGCGTACGACTTCACCGGCATGACGCGGGCCCGCCTGGCCGCGTCGCACGGCCTGCTCTGGCCGCTGCCGGCCGAGGGCCACCCGGGCACGAAGCGCCGGTTCGTGAAGGGCGAGGACCCGCTCGTCCCGGCCGACGCGCCCGACCGGATCCGGTTCTACGGCCGGCCCGACGCCCGCGCGGTGATCTGGCTGCGGCCGCAGCAGCCGCCGGCCGAGGTGACCGACGCCGCGTACCCGCTGTACCTCACCACCGGCCGCGTGATCGAGCACTGGCACACCGGGACCATGACCCGGAACTGCAAGGAGCTGCGCCACGCGAACGCCGAGTCGGTGGTGGAGCTGCACCCCGACGACGGGAAGCCGCTCGGGATCCGGACCGGCGACGAGGTGCGCGTCAGCTCGCGGCGCGGCGCCGAGACGTTCCAGGCGAAGCTGGTGGACGGGGCGCGGCCGGGCACGGTGTTCGTGCACATGCACGACCCGCAGCGCATGTGCAACCGCCTCACCATCGACGCGGTGGATCCCGTGTCGAAGCAGCCCGAGTTCAAGATCTGCGCGGTGAAGATCGAGCCGGTCCGCAAGGCCTGAGCCGGACGGAGGTCCACATGCTCGTCGCGGGGGTGGTGATCGAGACCGTGCCGGGGGCGGCGCCCCGGGTCGCCGTGCGGCTGCTCTCCGAGCCGGCGCTGGAGCTGGAGGGCGGCGACGGCGACCGCCGGCTGGCGGCGGTGTTCGCGGGGCCGGACGGCGCGGCGCTCGAGGCGCTCGCGGACCGGCTCCTCGCCGGCGACGAGGAGGTGCTGGGCGTGTACCCGACCTACGTCGCGGACGAGCCGGGCGACGGAGACGCGTGAGCGGCGGGCGGGGCGCCGTCCTGCGGCGCCGCCCCCGCGCCGCCAGCCGCCTCGCCCCCCGCCTCGGCGGCGTCGCCCTCGAGGCGCGCGTTCAGCGAGGTCGCGGCCACGATCCCGATGGCGCGGAAGAAGAAGCCCACCCCCGGGATCGCCAGCGCCGCGCCGACGGCCAGGCCGAAGCCGGCGGTCTCCCACGGGTGACGCTCGGTGAAGCGGACCTCCTCGTTCCAGGGCCGCGTCAGGCGCGCCAGCACGCGGCCGGCCCAGCCGAACGGCCGCAGCACCCAGAGCGCCGCCGCCAGCCGCTGGAGCGCCCGCGCGTACCAGGGCGTGCCGGCGCCCCGGCGCGGGCCGGGGACGGCCTCGAGCGGCAGCTCGAACGCGTCCACCAGGACCCAGTAGAACGCCCAGGCGACGCCCAGCGCCGCGGTGACGGGCTTCCTGCCGGGCAGCATCGACAGCACCACCACCACCGGGAACAGGCCCGCCGAGACCACCACCGCCTGGCGCAGCGCCTTCACCCACTCGCGCGCCACCCGGCGGACCCAGCCCTGGCCGGCGAACGGATCCTCGCCGGCGGGCAGGCCGAGCGCGCGGCGCGCCTCGAGCGCCACCCGGAGCCACTGGCGCTGCAGGAGGGTGGGCGGCATCGAGGCGAGGCCGACGAACGCAACGGTGAACAGGTGGAGCGCGCCGGGCCCGGTGACCTCGCCGTCCGCCGCGTCGCCGGCCGCGGTGAGCGCCGCGAACACGGCGCACCCGGCGGCCGTCAGCGCGACCGGCACCAGCGCCGCCCGGCGCAGCGCCGCGTCGTCGGCCAGGAGCCGGGCCGCGCGCAGCACCTCGCCCGCCGCCCACCGGGCGCGCTCCAGCCGGCCGGCGTCCGGCGCCGGCACCGCGGCCGCGTGCGGCGCGCCGCGCCCGGCCCCCGCCGCGCCCGCCACCCCCGCCTCGCTCACCGCGTCACCTCGGGGAGGAAGCTCGTGCCCACCTCGGCGCGGACGCCGAAGTACTCCGCCACCGTGGCCCCGAGGTCGGCGAAGGTGGCGCGCGTGCCGAGGTCGCCGCCGCCGCGCCCGGGCGCGTGCACGAGCAGCGGCACGTACTCGCGCGAGTGATCGGTGGACGGGGTGGTCGGATCGCAGCCGTGGTCGGCGGTGAGCGCCAGGAGCTCGCCCGGCCCGAGGCGGTCGAGGATGGCCGGCAGCCCGCGGTCCAGCTCCTCCAGCGCCCGCGCGTAACCGGCCGGATCGTTGCGGTGACCGTAGAGCATGTCGAAGTCCACCAGGTTCACGAAGACGAGCCCGCGGTCCACCCGGTCGAGGAGCGCCGCGGTGCGGGCCAGGCCGTCGGCGTTGCCGGCCGTGTGGATCTCCTCGGTGATGCCGCGCCGGTCGAAGATGTCGGGGATCTTCCCGACCCCGACCACCGGCACGCCCGCCTCGACCAGCCGCTCCAGCACGGTCGGCGCCGGCGGCGGCATGGAGAAGTCCTTGCGGTCGTACGTGCGCGCGTACTCCCCCGGCGTCCCCACGAACGGCCGCGCGATCACCCGCGCCACGCGCCACGGATCGAGGATGCGCCGCGCCGTCCGGCACCAGGCGTACAGCGTCTCGAGGGGCACCGTGTCGGTGTGGGCCGCCACCTGGAACACGGAGTCGGCCGAGGTGTAGACGATGGGCTTCCCGGTGCGCTGGTGCTCCTCGCCCAGCTCCTGGATGATCACCGTGCCGCTCGCGACGGTGTTCCCGAGGACGCCCGGCGCGCCGGTCTCCCGGACGAACGCCTCGAGGATCTCCGGCGGGAAGCCGCGCGGGAACGTGCGCAGCCCCTCGCGCAGCACCACGCCCATCATCTCCCAGTGGCCGGTGGTGGTGTCCTTGCCCTCCGAGCGCTCCGCCATGCGCCCGTGGAACGCGGCGGGCGCGGGGTCGGGCGGCACGCCCTGGATGGCGGTCAGGTGGCCGAGGCCCATCCGGCCCAGCACCGGCAGCGAGAGGCCGCCCACGGCGCGGCTGGTGTTGCCGAGCGTGTCGGACCCCTCGTCGCCGTAGGCGGCGGCGTCGGGGAGCGCGCCGCAGCCGGCGCTGTCGGCGACCAGGATGACGAGGCGGCGGCGGTTCATGCCCGGATCCTAACCGCGGGGGCGCCGCCCGGCGCGGTCACGGGAAGGCGCCGGACACGAGCGCCACCGAGGCGGAGGCGCCGATGCGGCTCGCCCCGGCCGCGAGCATGGCCCGGGCCGCCTCCGCGGTGCGGATCCCGCCGGACGCCTTGACGCCGACCTGCTCGCCCACCACCGAGCGCAGCAGGGCCACGTCCTCCACCGTGGCGCCGCCCCCGGCGAACCCGGTGGAGGTCTTCACGTAGGCGGCGCCGGCGCAGCGGGCGAGCGCCGCCGCCACGACCTTCTGGTCGCGGGTGAGGCGCGAGGTCTCGAGGATGACCTTCACCGGCACCGCCACCGCCCCGATCACCGCGCGCAGGTCGTCGAGCACCTCCTCGTGGCGGCCGGCGAGCAGCGCCGGCAGCCGGACGACGAGGTCCAGCTCCTCCGCGCCGCGCCGCGCCGCCTCGCGCGCCTCCGCCACCCGCGCCTCGGTGCTCGCCTCGCCGCGCGGGAAGTCCACCACCGCGATCGCCAGCACGCCGCTGCCCTCCAGCGCGCGCCGGACCTCCGCCACCGCGTCCGCGCGCACGCACACCCCGGCGAACCGGTGCGCGCGGGCCTCGGCGCAGGCGCGGCGCACGTCGTCGAGCGTCGCGCCGGGCGCGAGCACGGTGTGGTCGAGGTACGGCGCGAGGTCGCGCGGGGTGCGGATCGCCTCGGCGGGAACGGAGCGCATGCGCGGATGCTACCGCTCGCCGCGCGCGCCGCCCAGCGACACCACGCCGTCGCCGGCGGGCTCGCCGCAGTCCTCCGCCTCCTCGTCCTCGGCGTCGAGCCAGGGATCGCGGCCGGTCGCGTCGGCGAGCTGGCGGTGGAGGTCGCGGTCGAGCAGGTGCGAGGGCACCACGTGCCCGAGCGCGTGGAGCAGGTTGCCCTTCACCGCCGGGTGCTCGGCGGACAGCTCCGCCAGCAGGCGCTTCACGCGCTTGCGGCGCAGGTTGGGCTGGGAGCCGCACAGGTCGCAGGGGACGATGGGGAAGCGCATCGCCTCGGCGAACGCGGCGACGTCCTCCTCCGCCGCGTAGCAGAGCGGCCGGATGACCACGTTCCGGCCGTCGCGCGAGCGGAGCTTGGGCGGCATGCTCTTCAGCGCCCCGGAGTAGAGCGCCGAGAGGAGCAGCGTCTCGACGAGGTCGTCGCGATGGTGCCCGAGCGCGATCTTGGTGCAGCCCATCTCCACGGCGGCGTTGTAGAGGACGCCGCGCCGCAGGCGCGAGCAGACCGGGCAGGTGGTCTTCCCCTCCGGCACGAGCCGGCGCACCACCGAGTAGGTGTCGCGCTGCAGCATGCGGTACGGGACGCCCAGCGACCGGAGGTGATCCTCCACCACCTGCGCCGGGAAGCCGGGCTGCCCCTGGTCGAGGTTCACCGCGACCAGGTCGAAGTCGATGGGGGCCCGCTCGCGCAGCCGCATGAGCAGGTGGAGCAGGGTGTAGCTGTCCTTGCCCCCGGAGACGGCGACCATGATCCGGTCGCCCTGGGAGACGAGATCGAAGTCGCGGATGGCCTCTGCCGTCGCGCGCAGGAGCTTCCGCTCCAGCCGGTGGATCTGCTGCATGGCGGGGTTCTAGCGCGGCCCCGCCCCGGCGGTCGAGCGGTGCGGCGCCATTTCCGTTTGACGCCGCCGCTTTCGTTGGGATAAAGGCCCGGTCTCTCCGCCCAGGACGAGGAAACATGCCTGCCAAGGACCTCGGGACCAAGCACAGCTGCTTCAAGTGCGGCACCAAGTTCTACGACATGAAGAAGCCGGTCCCGGTCTGCCCGAAGTGCGGGGCGGACCAGCGCGAGAGCCCGGCCCTGAAGCCGCCGGCGCCCGAGCGCAGGGCGCGGGCGGCCGCCCGCCCGGTCGAGCCCGAGGCCGACGAGGTCGAGGTCGACACCGAGGACCTCGAGGACGACGCGGACGACGTGGACGAGGCCGCCGAGGACGACGAGCCCTGAGCCGCCGCCGCGCCCCTGCGCGGGCGTGCGGCCGGATTCACGGTTCGTCAATTCACGGCGCGCGTCGCCCGTCCGGGCCATGGATCCGCGCGCGCCGCGCCCGGCACCCGGGCGAGGCCCCTAACGCGACGTTGACCCCCTGCCGAGCCCTGACTAAGTGCTCGCGGTGACCGTCGCCACCGCGCAGGCCCGCACCGCTCCGCAGCCGCTCGCCTACCTCAAGGACCTCCTCCTCCTCTCGAAGCCGCGGCTCTCGGGGCTGGTGATGATCACCTGCGCCGGGGGCATGTGGCTCGCGCCCGGCCACATCGGCACGGCCCGCGCCGTGCTGACCGTCCTCGCCACCGCGGTGGTGGTCGGCGCCGCCAACGCGCTCAACTGCTACCTCGAGCGCGACATCGACGCGCGCATGCGGCGGACCCGCGACCGCCCGCTGCCCGCCGGCCGCGTCGATCCGTTCGTGGCGCTCGGGCTGGGCATCGCCGCGCCCGCGTTCGCGATCCCGATCCTGTCGCTCGCCGCCAACGGGCTCACCGCCCTGCTCGCGCTGGTCGCGCTCCTGACCTACGTGCTCGTGTACACGCCCATGAAGCAGCGGTCGGCGACGGCGCTGTTCGTGGGCGCGGTGCCGGGGGCCATCCCGCCGCTCATGGGCTGGACGTCGGTGACCGGCGGCGTGGACGCCGGCGGCCTGGCGCTGTTCGGGCTGCTGTTCGCGTGGCAGCTCCCGCACTTCCTCGCCATCTCGCTGTACCTCCGCGAGGACTACCAGCGCGGCGGGCTGCGCATGTTCGCCTCGGTGCACGGCGAGCGCGCCACCCGGCTCTGGATGGCGCTGACCACGATCCTGCTCCTGCCCGCCTCGCTGGCGCTCGTGCCGCTGGGCCTCGCCGGCACCGGCTACGCGATCACCGCCGCGGTGCTGGGGCTCGCGCTCTCCGCCTACGCCATCTCCGGCATCGGCCGCGAGGGCGGGCGCTGGGCGCGCACGTTCTTCCTCGGGACCCTCGTCCACCTGACCGTCCTGTTCGTGGCCCTCTTCCTCTCGCGCTGACGTGCCCGCCCCCGCCGCCATGCCGGCCGCTGCTCCCGCGCGCCTCGCGCTGAAGGACGTCGCGTTCCGCCACGGCGCGCGCGAGGTGCTGCGAGGCGTCTCGCTGGAGGTCCGCGCCGGCGAGGTGTTCGGGCTGCTCGGGCCGAACGGCGCGGGCAAGTCCACGCTGTTCTCGATCCTGGCCGGCCTGCTGCCGCCGGCGGCCGGTCGCTTCTGGCTGGACGGCCGCGAGATCCCCGCCGGCGCCCGCGCGCTCCGGGCCGCCTCCGGCATCGTGTTCCAGTCGCCCGGCCTCGACGGGAAGCTCTCCGCCGAGGAGAACCTGCGCCTCGCCGCCGCCATGCACCGCGTCCCTCGGGCCGAGGCCCGCCGCCGGATCGCCGCGCTGCTCGCCGGCGCGGGCCTGGCCGATCGCGCCCGCGAGCCGGTGGACCGCTTCTCCGGCGGCATGCGCCGGCGCGTCGAGCTGGCCCGCGCGCTGGTGCACCGGCCGGCGCTGCTGGTGATGGACGAGCCCACCACCGGGCTCGACGCCGGCGCGTTCCAGGCGTTCTGGGACGAGGTCCTGGCGCTCCGGCGCGACCAGGGGCTCACCGTGGTGCTCACCACCCACCGGCCCGACGAGGCCGAGCGCTGCGACCGGCTGGCGGTGCTCTCCGGCGGCGCGGTGGTCGCCTGCGAGTCGCCGGAGGCGCTGCGCGCGCGGGTGCCGGGCGACGTGGTGGTGGTCGAGGCGGACGCGCCGGACGCGCTCGCCGCGGAGATCCGCGCGCGGCTGGGCCTCCCCGCGCGCGTGCGCGACGGCGCGGTCCACGTCGAGCGCGAGGCCGGGCACACGCTGGTGCCGCGGATCGTCGAGGCGTTCCCGGCCGGGCGGCTGCGCGCCGTCTCGCTGCGGCGCCCCACGCTCGCCGACGCCTACCTGGCGCTCACCGGCGCGTCGCTCGAGGACGCCGCGGAGGTGGCCGCGTGAGCCCGGCCCGCGCCGAACCCGCCCCCCGCGCCGCGCCGCCCGCCGGCGCCGCCCCCGCCGCGCCGCTGCCGGCGCCCGGCCCGGCCCTCGCCTACGACGTCGCCACCGCGCTGGTGCTGTGGCGCCGCGACCTGGTCCGCTTCTTCCGTCAGCCGTCCCGGCTCGCCGGCGCCCTGGGCCAGCCGCTGATCTTCTGGTTCGTCATCGGCTCCGGCATGTCCGGCACGTTCCGCATGGCCGGCAGCGGCACCGGCTACCTCGCCTACTTCTTCCCGGGCGTGGTCCTGATGGTGGTGCTGTTCGCGTCGATCTTCACCACGCTCTCGGTCATCGAGGACCGGCACCGCGGCTTCCTGCAGGGCGTGCTGGCCGGGCCCGGCTCGCGCGCGTCGCTGGTGGCGGGCAAGACGCTCGGCTCCGCCTCCGTGGCGCTCAGCCAGGCGGCGCTGTTCCTGCTCCTCGCGCCCGCGGCGGGCTTCCCGTACGGCGCCATCGACTGGCCGCTCCTGGTGGCGGCGCTGGCGCTCGCCGCGGTGGGGCTCGCGGCCCTCGGCTTCGCGGTGGCCTGGTTCATCGACAACGTGCAGGGCTACCACGCGGTTCAGATGACGCTGCTCGTGCCGCTGTGGGTGATCTCCGGCGCGATGTTCCCGGTGCCGGCCGACCGGCCCGGGTTCGCCGCCGCGATGCGCTGGAACCCTGTGTCCTACGCGGTCTCGGCCGCGCGCCGCGCCCTGGCCGGGCCCGACGCCCCGGGCGCGCTGCCCGGCTCCGCCGCGCGCGATCTGGCCGTGCTGGCCGCGTTCGCGGCGATCGCCCTCGCCGCCGCCGTCCTCTCCACCCGCCGGGCCCCGCGCGCATGACCCTCGCCGAGATCCTCCCCACCGTGAACGCCGTGCTGAACGGCACCAGCGCCGCGCTGCTCCTCGCCGGCTTCGTGGCGATCCGCCGCGGCGCCCGCGACGTCCACCGCGCGCTCATGCTCGCCGCCTGCGGCAGCTCGGTGCTGTTCCTGGTCGGCTACTTCACGCGCATCGCGCTGACCGGCACGCACCGCTTCCCCGGCGGCGGCGCGCTCCGCGCGGCCTACCTGGCCGTGCTCGGGTCGCACACCCTGCTCGCCGCCCTGGCCGCGCCGCTCGTGCTCCGGACGCTGTTCCTGGCGTTCCGCGCCCGCTTCCCGGATCACCGCCGCATCGCGCGCGCGGCGCTGCCGGTCTGGATGTACGTGTCGGTGACGGGCGTCGTCGTGTACGTGATGCTCTATCACCTGGCGCCCGCGCCGTAGCGCGGCCACCGCGGCTCCGCTCGCCCTGAGCCCGTCGAAGGGCGAGCGGACTTGCCGGGCCGCTCAGGGGATCGCGCCGGTGGAGCCGGCGAGCTGGTTCACCAGCGCCTGGACGCTCGCGAGCGTCACGCCCGACCGGTTCATGGCGGAGCCGGCGAACGCGGTCATGGCACCGGAGAGCCCGGTGGTGCCCGCGGTCGCGGACATCATGCCCGGGCCGCCGCCCATCATGCCGCCGCCCATGCCGCCCATCGAGATGCCGGTGCCGCCCATCATCCCGTTCATCACGCCGTCGCTCGCGTCCTCGGCCATGGCCGTCACCATCGCCGACGAGGAGCCGGTCATCCCGACGCTCCGCGCGTACTCGGACATGGCGGCGATGGCCATCCCGTGGTCGCGCTGGTCCTGGGTCGCGCCGGTCCCCGACCCCGCGACCGACGGATCCATCGGCATCGTCCCGAGGACGTCGCCCGCCATGAAGTAGCTGCCGATCCCGGCGTTGGCGGCCGCCGCGGTCGCCGCCGTCATGCCGCCCGGCATGCCCTGCGCCATCGCCTGGGCCATGGTGGTGAGCGGCGTCACCTGCACGCCCGAGGTGGTCGCGCCCGATGCCACCGACGGGATGCACGCGGTGAGCACGTCGCCGGACGCCATCGGCATCGACGTCCCGGTGGCCTCGTCCTCGAAGGTCGCGCCGGCCACCTCGAGCATCACCGGCCCCGAGTACGCGCCCAGGCCGACGCTGAACGCGCCCGACGCGCCGAGCGGCGCGGCGGCGAGCGCCTGGCCGCGAGCGCCGCCGCTCACCGCGTACGCCGTCACCGTGCCGCCGGACATGGCGCCCATGAACGCGGTCCCGGTCATCATCCCCTGCCCTGCGCCCTGCCCCGTGCCGCCGGGCAGCTGCCCGCCCGCGCCCGAGAGTTGCCCGAGGCACGCCTGCAGGTCGTCCGCGGTCAGGCCGGATCGGTTCCGCGCCGATGCGAGGAAGGCGCGCATCGCGTCGGCGAGGCCCGTGGTCCCGGCCGTCGGCGCCATCGTCCCGCCGCTCATCCCACCCATGCCGCCCATGGAGACCGGCGTCGTGCCCATCATCCCGTCCATCACGCCGTCCGACGCGTCCGCCGCCATCGCGGTCGCCATCCCCGCGGACGAGGTCATCCCGAGCGCCATCGCCTCCTGGGACATGGCGGCGAGCGCCATCCCGTAGTCGCGCTCGTCCTGCGTCGCGCCGGCGCCCGCGCCCGCGGCGGTCGGATCCATGGGCGCGACGCGGAGCACGTCGCCGGCCTGGAAGTACGCGCCCACCACCGCGTTCGCGGCCGCGACGTTCGCCTCGGTCATCCCGCCGGGCATGGCGGCCGCCCGGGCGCGCGCCATGGTGGTGAGCGGCGTGACCTGGATGCCGGCCGTGGCGGCATCGGCGGCGACGGACGGGATCGCGCAGGCGAGCGCGTCGCCGGCCCCGGGCGCCATCGACGCGCCGGTGGCCTCGTCCACGTAGCTGCCGCCGGTCGCGAGCAGCATCACCGGCCCGGCGTGGTGGCCGATGGCGACCGTGAAGCGCCCCGCCGCGTCGGTGGTCGCCTCGCCGACCTGCGCGCCCTGCGTCCCCCCGCTCAGCGCGTACGCGCGGACCTTCGCGCCCGCCACCGGCCCGAGCACCACGGCGCCGCTGATGGTCCCCGCCGCCCCGGCGCCGGGCGTGGAGCCGCCGCCGCCACCTCCGCAGGCGGCGAGCAGGAGGGAGGCGATCAGGGGCGCGGTCGCTGCCGGAGCGGAGATCTTCATGGAGCTCCTCTCGCCCGGCGGGTGGGGGGGGGCCGGGCTCGCGGGAGGGGTGCGCGATCCCGCGCACCCGCCACGAGCAGGGGAACGCACGCCGTCACGCCGAATTCCGCGCCGCCGTGGGGTCACGCGATGGTGGTGGCTCGGCCGCGCCGCCCCCGGCGCGCGCGACGCGCCCACGGCGCCCGCCCGGCCGCCGCGCGGCCCCGGACCCCGCGCGGATCCGGGGCGCGCGACGGCGGCCCGCTACCGCCAGCCGGTCACGTCGAGGATGACGCCGTGGCCGGTGACGTTGTGCTGCACGCTCACGTAGAAGTGGGTGCCGCTCGCGTCGAAGAACCCGCCCGTCCACTCCGCGTTCAGGTCGTTCAGCGTCGCGATGCGGATGCAGCCGTCCGACTGATCGTCCGGATCCGTCCCGTCCTCCAGGCACGCCCACAGGTCGTTGTTCCGGCCGGCCTCGGGCCCGTCGCCGTCCTCGTGGATGATCCAGCTCCCGCGACCCGGCTGCCAGGCGAGGTTGTCCATCATGGCGAGCTCGGGGTTGCCGGGGACGAGGAGCTGCACCTCGGGGACGGCGGTGCCCGCCGCGGCCTCGCCCAGGGTGCCGTCGCTCACGCAGAGGGTCTCGCCCCAGCTCCAGTCGTCCGCCTCGTTCCCGGTGTTGTTCGCGCAGAACCGGACGCGCCCCGCGGCCAGCGCCGCGCCGTCGAGGTCGATGTCCTCGGGGCGGTAGTAGCCCGTGAGCCTCAGCGCGGCGGCGGCGGCGCGGAGGTTGCCGACGTCGGCGGCGGCGACCGGGATCCAGCTGCCGAGGCCCGTGTTCGTCCCCTGCCCGTGGTCGGTCCCACCGCTGCGACGCCCGAGGCGCAGCCCGTAGACCGCGCCCGCGGCGAGCGGCGACCGGTCGAGGCTCCGGATCGCCGGGCCGCCCGTCCACGGCACGGCGGGCACGAACTTGAAGTACGCCCCGCCCGCGGTGCCGCGGGAGGGACGGTTCTCGTCGCCGTAGTACATGACGCCGTTCGGGAGCAGGCCGATGCCCTCCCAGGAGAGCCGGCCCACCGCGGGCCGCGCCGCGACGAGGCCCGCGCCCGGGCCGGAGACGGTGCGGGCGGCGTGGTCGTAGGTGGCGCCGGTGACGGCGAGCGGGTCGAGCACCTCGATGAGCGAGCCGTCGGCGCCGGACTCCTCCCCCGCGATGATCGTGCCCCAGGGCGTCCGCCGCACCGGATCGCAGGAGATGGTGCCTGCGAGGATCGTCTCGACCGCGCCGTCGGACAGGCGGATGCGCTGGAGCCCGGGCTGCGCGGCGCCCTGCTCGTTGCAGGCGATGAGGTGCGTCGGGCGCTCGTCGGAGGGCCACAGCGCCATCATGTCGATGCTGGCGCCGAGGCCCGGGGCGGCCGAGACGACGCGCGCCTGGAGGCTGCGCGCCAGCGTGACGAGCGCGCGCGGGTCCGCCTCGGCAACCTGCGGCGCGATGCTCAGCGTGGACGAGGCCGGGATCGGTCCGGTGACGCCGAACAGCTCCGGCGCGCGGGCCTGCAGGGCCTGGTCGCGGAACGTCCCGAAGTCGGGGCCCGGCGAGGCAGTGAGCGCCACGGCCGAGGCGGCGGCGAGTGCGGCGAGTGCGTGCATGCGTCGATTCTCCGTGCGGCGTCGGGGCCGCTGCGCCGCGGCCCCTGCCGCCGCGCGAGCCGATCCTGCTCGCTGCGCCCGCGACGGTTCCGCGACACCTGCGTCAAGAGACGGCGTCGGCGAGCGGCGGGCGGGGCGACCTCGCCACCGGCCGCAGCCGGCATGCAGCCCGCCTCCACCGCGTCGATGCGCGTCCCGGGCGATCGGGGGGGGGGCCGCGCCGCGCGACGACGCGCCGACGCGGCGGCCGGGCTCAGGGCGACGCCGGCGCCAGCACGCGGACGGGGAGCACCATCGCGTTCAGGCCTCCGAGCTGGAGGCGGCGCTGGAGCTGGTAGGCCGTCTCGTTGTGCAGCAGCCGCTGGAACCAGCGCTCCTGCTGGAACACGAGCTTGCCCGCGAACACGACGCTCCGCGGGTACTCGCGGGCGAGCTCGAGACACAGCTTCTCCGCCACGCTGACCGCCTCGGTGCCGATCTCCATCCGGAAGTCCGCCGCGAGCTTCAGGCGGTGCGCGAGCGCGACGTACTGCTCGAGCGCGGACTGCGTCCGGAGCCGGACCCGGTCCACCTCCTCGATCCCCTTCATGGAGGCGGCGTCGATGACGCCGACCGACACGAACACGAAGTTCCGGAAGTGTCCCGGGAACGTCCGCTGGATGGTGAGGAGCGCGTGCACGCCCAGGCCGCCGTAGCCGCCGACCAGCAGCACGGCCGTCGGGCCCTTCGGATCCAGGACGGGGTGCGGGCCGGGCGGGTGCGGCGGCAGCACCTCGAGGATGTCGTCGAGCCGCCTGAGGTTCGCCTGCACGCTGCGGTAGTGGCGACGGATGGCGAGGCACAGGCCCACCACCAGGCTGGTGACGAGGATGGTGATCCAGCCCCCCTGCGCGCCCTTCTCGTAGACGGTCCCCACCAGGATGGCGAGGCAGAGCACGAACGCGACCCCGTGGATCGCGAGGCCCCGGCGTCGCCCGCTCGCGCGGGTCCGCCGCCAGTAGCGGAGCATCGCGAGCTGCGAGAGCGAGAACGTCACGAACACGTTGATCGAGTACATCGTGACGAGGTGCAGGATGTCGCCGCGCGTCCAGAGCAGGGTCGCGAGGGAGGCGCCGCCCATGAGCAGGACGCCGTCCTGGATCGTGAGGCGGTCCGAGAGCTGGCCGAAGCGGTGCGGCAGCCACGAGTCGTGGGCCATGTTGGCCATGACCCGCGGCCCGTCGATGAACCCGGCCTGCGCGGCGACCACGAGCAGCGCGGCCTCGGCGAGCAGCGCCACGACCACGAACCCCCGGCCGACCGGCACGCCGGCCAGGCTCCACCCTCCCGCGAAGCGATCGAGCAGCACCGCGTTCATCGTCTTGCCCTCCTCGGGCGCGACGCGGAACAGGAGGTAGCAGACCAGGATGCCGCCGGCGGTGAAGGCGAGCGAGACCGCCATGTACGCCATGGTCCGCTTCGCGGTGTGCACCTTCGGCTCGCGCATGATCTGGATGCCGTTGGAGACCGCCTCGATGCCGGTGTACGTCCCGGCGCCCATGGAGTAGGCGCGGACGAAGATGGCGAGGAGCCCGAGTCCGCCGAGCTCGGCCAGGCCCGCGCGGAACCCGTGGCCCACCTCCCCGGCCACGCGCGGCACGTCCGGGAGGTGCGCGCCGACGCCGCCCACGATCAGGACGAGGTGCGTGACGAGGAAGAGGCCGAAGATGGGCGCGAGGATCGTGACGGACTCCTTCACGCCACGCAGGTTGAGCACGACGAGGAGGCCGATCGCGAGCGCCTCGACGGGCAGCTTCCACGCCTCGAGCCCCCGCGGGAGGAAGCTGAAGATGGCGTCGCCGCAGGAGGCCACCGACACGGAGATCGTGAGGACGTAGTCCACCAGCAGCGAGGAGCCGGAGACGACGCCCACGCGCGGCCCGAGCAGCTCCGTCGCGACGACGTACCCGCCGCCTCCGAACGGGAAGCGCTCGATGATCTTCGAGTACGCGACCGCGATGACGAGCACGGTCGTCGCGGTGGCGAGCGCGAGCGCGACCGCGAGGTAGCGGTGGTCACCCAGCGCGCGGAACGCCTCGTCGGGACCGTAGGCGGACGACGACAGCCCGTCGGCGCCGAGGCCCACCCAGGCGAGCATCGCGACGAGCGAGATGGAGTGGTGGGTGCGCGGATCCTGGACGTCCCTCGGCGCGCCGAAGACGAGCGTCCGGAGCCTGGCGAACCTTCGAGACGCCGTCCCGGCAGGCGCCGCCTGCTCGCGGCCCCCTGCGCGATGGGTGCGATCGGGTGTTCCGGCGGCCATGCCCGGAGCTTGCCGGCGCGCACCTCAACGAGGGGTCAAGACGTGGCCGGAAGGCATCAACCCGGCATCAAGGCCGCTCGAGGGCCGCTGCGCCGCACCCCCATGCCATGCCGTTGACGGCGGCTTGACGAGGCAGCCCGCCACCTTGACCCCGCCCTGACGGCCGTTCGCCTACCCTCGCGGACGAAAGGAGAGACGTCGTGGTCATCGTCCCACCCCACCTCCGCGTGGTCGCCGCCCCCGGTCCCGCGCGCACCGCGAGCCGCCCCGCCGCGGGCGACGGGTCGCTGGAGGACGTCGCCGTCGTCGCGACCCTCTTCGCGATCGCCCTCCTCCCGATCGCGGGCGCGCTCGCTCACCTCGGGACCTGGACGCAGGGAGAGCTGGGGCTCTCCGCGGCAGGGACGCTGTTCTCCGGGAGGGAGCTGTGGGCCTCGGCCTTCGCGGCGCGCCGCGCCAGGAGGCGGACGTGATCGACCTGCTGACCGTCGGGCTCACGCTGGCGTTCTTCGCCGCGACGTTCGGGCTGGTCGCGCTCCTCGACCGGCTGTGAGGCCACCATGACCGCGCTCACCCTCGCCGCCGCCGCCGTGACGGTCGCCCTGCTCGGCTACCTCGGCTTCGCGCTCCTGTTCCCGGAGCGGCTGTCGTGACCGCCGCCGCGCCGATCGAGCTCGCCGCCTACTTCGGCCTGCTCACCGCCGCCGCCGTCCCGCTCGGCGCGTACGTGGCGCGGGTGCTCTCCACCGACGGTCCGGCGAGCGTCGGCCCCCTCGCCCGGCTGGAGCGCGGGCTCTACCGGCTCGCCGGCGTGGACCCCGCCGAGCAGATGACCTGGCGCCGCTATGCGGGCGCCGCGCTGATCTTCAACGCCGCGGGCCTGCTCGCGGTCCACGCCCTGGAGCGGCTCCAGGCGAGGCTCCCGGGGAACCCCGCCGGCCTTCCGGCGGTGGCGCCGCTCGTGGCCTGGAACACCGCGGTCAGCTTCGCCACCAACACCAACTGGCAGGCCTACGGCGGCGAGGCGACCATGAGCCACCTCGTCCAGATGGCCGCGCTGACGGTCCAGAACTTCCTCTCGGCGGCCACCGGCATCGCCGTGCTCGCGGCGCTCGCGCGCGGGATCGTCGCCCGCTCGACCGGCGGCCTCGGGAGCTTCTGGGTGGACGTCACCCGGATCACCCTGCGGCTCCTGCTCCCGCTCGCCGCAGCCCTCGCGCTGGCCCTGGTCTGGCAGGGCGTGCCGCAGACGTTCTCGGCCGAGGCGCGCTGGCCGGTCCTGTCCCCGGGGGCGACCGGTGAGCGCGTCTCCGAGCAGGTGCTCCCGCTCGGCCCGGTGGCGTCGCAGGTCGCCATCAAGCAGCTCGGCACCAACGGCGGCGGCTACTACGGCGCGAACTCGGCGCATCCGTACGAGAACCCCACGCCCCTCACCGACCTGCTCGAGTCGCTCGCGATCCTCCTCGTCCCGGCAGCCCTGTGCTTCACCTTCGGGGCGCTGGTGCAGGACCGGCGCCAGGGCTGGACGATCTATGCCGCGATGCTCGCGATCCTCGCGCCCCTCACCGTCGCGACGGTCGCGGCGGAGCAGCGCGGAAACCCGGCGCTGGCGGCGCTCGGGGTCGATGCCTCCGTCACCGCGCTCCAGCCCGGCGGCAACATGGAGGGGAAGGAGGCGCGGATCGGGCCCGTCGGCGCCGGGATCTGGGCGGCGGCCACCACGGCGGCGTCGAACGGCTCGGTGAACGCCGCGCACGACAGCTTCACGCCGCTCGGTGGGCTCTGGCCGATGTTGCTGATGCAGCTCGGCGAGGTCGTGTTCGGAGGGGTGGGCTCCGGGCTGTGCGGGATGCTGCTCTTCGCGATCGTGGCGGTCTTCGTCGCAGGGCTCATGGTCGGCCGGACGCCGGAGTACCTGGGCAAGAAGATCGAGGCCTTCGACGTGAAGATGGCGTGCCTCGCCATCCTCGCGCCGTCCGCCATGGTGCTTTTCGGCACCGCCGCCGCCTGCCTGATCCCGGCGGCGTACGGCACGGTCGGGAACCCTGGACCGCACGGGTTCTCCGAGATGCTGTACGCGCTCTCGTCGACCGCGAACAACAACGGCTCCGCCTTCGGAGGGCTCGGCGTGACCGGTCCATGGTGGACGCTCCTCACCGGGCTCGCGATGCTCGTCGGACGGTACTGGGTGATGCTGCCGGTCCTCGCGCTCGCCGGGTCCCTCGCGCGAAAGTCGCGGGTCCCCGCCGGACCCGGGACGCTGCCGACGCACGGCCCGCTCTTCGCCGGCCTGCTCGTCGCGACCTTGCTCCTCGTCGGCGCGCTCACGTTCATCCCGGCGCTCGCCCTCGGGCCCGTCGTCGAGCACCTGCAGCTCCTCGCGAGGTAGGCCATGGACGCCGCCGCCAGCAGGAAGCCCTCCACCGCCCCCGCGCCGCTCGCCACGCCGGCCATCCTGCGCGGCGCCGCGCTCGACGCCGTCCGGAAGCTCCACCCGCTGCGGATGCTCCGCAACCCGGTCATGTTCACCGTGGAGGTCGGGAGCGCCTTCACGCTCGCGCTGTTCCTGCACGCGCTCGCGACGGGGCGCGGCGACGGGCGGCCGGCGTTCATCCTCGCGGTCTCGCTCTGGCTGTGGTTCACCGTCCTGTTCGCGAACTTCGCGGAGGCGCTGGCGGAGGGCCGCGGGAAAGCGCAGGCCGACGCACTCCGGCGGACGCGCCGAGACGTCGTCGCGATCCGCCTCTCGGCCCCGTCCCGCGAGGCCGCGCGCGCGGAGGTCGCGGCCGCGCTCCTTCGCAGGGGCGACCTCGTGCTCGTGGAGGCCGGGGCGATCGTCCCCGCGGACGGCGACGTCGTCGAGGGGGTCGCGTCGGTGGACGAGAGCGCCATCACGGGCGAGAGCGCGCCGGTGATCCGCGAGTGCGGCGGCGACCGGAGCGCGGTCACCGGCGGGACGCGCGTCCTCTCCGACTGGATCGTCGTCCGCGTGTCGGCGGAGGCCGGCTCGTCGTTCCTGGACCGCATGATCTCGATGGTCGAGGGCGCGAAGCGCCAGAAGACGCCCAACGAGATCGCGCTCGACATCCTCCTCGCCGCGCTCACCATCGTGTTCCTGCTCGCGACGGCGACGCTCCTGCCCTTCTCCATCCATGCGGTCCGGGCATCGGGCCAGGGCGCTCCGGTCGGGCTCACGGTGCTGGTGGCGCTCCTGGTGTGCCTCGCCCCCACCACGATCGGCGGGCTGCTCTCGGCCATCGGGATCGCCGGGATGGACCGGATGATCCGGGCGAACGTGATCGCGACCTCCGGCCGTGCCGTCGAGGCCGCCGGCGACGTCGACGTCCTCCTGCTCGACAAGACCGGCACCATCACGCTCGGCGACCGGCAGGCCGCCGCGTTCCTGCCCGCCCACGGTGTCTCCGAGCGCGAGCTGGCGGAGGCCGCCCAGCTCGCCTCCGTCGCCGACGAGACGCCCGAGGGCCGGAGCATCGTCGTGCTCGCGAAGGAGCGGCACGGCCTCCGCGGCCGTCCGCTCGAGCCCGGGGCCTCGTTCCTGGGGTTCTCGGCACAGACGCGGATGAGCGGCGTGGACGTGGGGGAGCGGGCGCTGCGCAAGGGCGCGGTCGACGCGGTCGCCCGGTTCGTGGCGAGCCGCGGCGCGGCCCTCCCGGAGGAGGTCCAGGCGATCGCCGACGGCGTGGCGCGCCGCGGCGCCACCCCGCTCGCCGTCGTGGACGGGCCGCGCGCCCTCGGGGTGATCGAGCTGAAGGACGTGGTGAAGGGCGGGATCCGGGAGAGGTTCTCGCAGCTGCGGCGGATGGGCATCCGGACGGTGATGATCACCGGTGACAACCCGCTCACGGCCGCGTCGATCGCCGCCGAGGCCGGCGTCGACGAATTCCTGGCCGAGGCCACCCCGGAGCGGAAGCTCGCGCACATCCGGGAGTGGCAGGCGAGGGGTCACCTGGTCGCGATGACCGGCGACGGCACCAACGACGCGCCCGCGCTGGCCCAGGCCGACGTCGCGGTGGCGATGAACACCGGCACGCAGGCCGCCAAGGAGGCCGGCAACATGGTGGACCTCGACTCCAACCCCACCAAGCTCATCCAGATCGTGGAGATCGGCAAGCAGCTGCTCATGACGCGCGGGGCGCTCACCACGTTCAGCCTGGCGAACGACGTGGCCAAGTACTTCGCCATCGTCCCGGCCGCGTTCGCGCTCACCTACCCCGAGCTCGGCGCGCTGGACGTGATGGGCCTCCGCTCGCCGGAGAGCGCGATCCTCTCGGCCGTCATCTTCAACGCGCTGATCATCATCGCCCTCGTCCCGCTGGCGCTCCGGGGGATCGCGTTCCGGCCGGCGCCGGCGAGCGTGACGCTCCGGCGCCATGTCCTGCTGTACGGCGCGGGCGGGCTCGCGGTCCCCTTCGCCGGGATCAAGCTGGTGGACCTCGTGCTCGGCGCCCTGCACCTGATCTGAGGGAGCTCCCGTGATCCGCCCCGCGCTCGTCCTGCTCGCCGCCTTCACGCTCCTGACCGGCCTGGCCTACCCGGCGCTCCTCACCGCCACCGCGCAGCTCGCCTTCCCGGCCCAGGCGAACGGGAGCGTCCTCGCGCGCGACGGCGCCCCGGTCGGCTCCGCGCTGGTGGGGCAGCCGCTCTCCGACGCGCGCTACTTCTGGGGACGCCCGTCCGCGACCGCGCCGGGCCCGTACGACGGCCGCGCCTCGGGGGCGTCCAACCTCGGCCCCTCGAATCCGGCGCTCGTGGCGGCGGTGCGCGATCGGATCGCCGTGCTCCGGGCCTCGGACCCGGGCAACCCCGCCCCCGTCCCCGTCGACCTGGTGACGGCGTCCGCGAGCGGCCTCGACCCGCACCTCTCGCCGGCCGCTGCGCTGTACCAGGTCCGGCGCGTCGCGAAGGCGCGCGGCATGCCCGCCGCCGAGGTGCGAGCCCTCGTCGAGCGGCACGTCGAGCCGCCGCTCCTGGGCATCTTCGGCGCGCCCAGGGTGAACGTCCTCGCGCTCGACCTCGCGCTTGACGATCTCTGCGGGCGGGGCATTGATGCCGGGAGGACGGGGGCGCGGAGGCCCCATCCGTGACACCTTCGACGGACCGCCCGGACCCGGACGCGCTGCTCGCGCGGGTTCGCGCCGAGGAGGCCAGGGAGCAGGGCGCCCGGTTCAAGGTGTTCTTCGGGTTCGCGCCGGGCGTGGGGAAGACCTACCGGATGCTCCAGGTCGCGCGCGACCTGGTGGCTGAGGGCGTCGACGTCGCGGTCGGCGCGGTCGAGACACACGGTCGCTACGACACCGCGGGCCTCTTGCTCGGCCTGGAGGTCCTGCCCCGGCGCGCCCTCCCGCACCACGGGCGCGTGCTGGACGAGTTCGACCTGGACGCCGCGCTGGCGCGCCGGCCGCGGATCCTGCTGCTCGACGAGCTCGCGCACACCAACGCCCCGGGCTCGCGCCACGCCAAGCGCTGGCAGGACGTGCTCGAGCTGCTCGGCGCCGGGATCGAGGTCTACACGACGCTGAACGTGCAGCACGTGGAGAGCCTCAACGACGTCGTCGCGCAGATCACCCACGTGCAGGTCCGGGAGACGGTCCCGGACTCCGTCCTGGACCGCGCGGACGAGATCGAGCTCGTGGACGTCGCGCCCGAGGAGCTGCTGGAGCGCCTGCGCGAGGGCAAGGTCTACATCCCGGAGCAGGCCGCGCTCGCGCGCGAGCACTTCTTCAAGCGCGGCAACCTGCTCGCGCTCCGCGAGCTGGCGCTCCGCCGGATGGCGGAGAGGGTGGACGAGGACGTGCTCGCGTTCCGCGAGGCGCACGGCGTCCAGCGCGCCTGGGCGACCGCCGAGCGGGTCCTGGTCTGCGTCGGCCCCGCGCCCGACTCCGCGCGGCTGGTCCGCGCGGGCCGCCGGATCGCCGCAGGGCTCCGGGCCCCCTGGTTCGCGGCGGCGGTGGAGGCCACCGGCCGGCCGCCGCTCCCGGAGGTGGACCGCGATCGGCTGGAGGCCCACCTCCGCCTGGCGGAGTCCCTCGGGGCGGAGGTGGTGCGCCTGTCCGGCGTCCACGTCCCCGACGGCATCCTGGAGTTCGCGCGGCGGAAGAACGTCACGCGCATCGTCCTCGGGAAGCCCCGCCACCCGCGCTGGCGCGACCGGCTGCGCGGCTCGCTGGTGGACGAGATCATCCGCGGCAGCGGCGAGATCGAGGTCCACGTCCTCTCCGGCCCCGAGGACGACGCACCGGTGCGCGCCGCGCCCGCGCGGCCCGGCGGCGAGACGCCCGCCCGCGAGTACCTGCGCGCGGCGGCCGTGATGGGCGTCACCACCGCGGTGGCGGCGGCGGCGCGCGCGCTGCTCCACGTGCCCGACGTGGAGATGCTGTTCCTGCTGGGCGTGATGGTGGTCGCGCTGACCAGCGGCCGCCGGGCCTCCATCCTCGCCGCGGCGCTCGCGGTCGCCTGCTACGACTTCTTCTTCGTCCCACCCTCGTTCACCCTCGACGTCACCGACGCCCGGTACGTCCTGACCTTCGCGATGATGCTGGGCGTCGGCATCGTCATCGGGACGCTCACCCTGCGCCTCCGCGAGCAGCAGCGGGCGGCGGTCGCCCGGGAGCGGCGCACGGCGGCGGTGTACGCGCTCGGCAAGGAGCTGGCCGCGGCCATGGACGCGACCGGCGTCGGCACCGCGTGCGTCCGCGCGGTGGCCGAGGCGTTCGAGTGCGCGGCGCTGTTTCTCCTGGCCCGGGACCGGGACACGCTCGAGCCGGTGGCCTCCGCGCCCCCCGGCCAGTCGCTCGGGACCGGCGAGCTCGCCGTCGCGCGCTGGGTGCACGAGCACGGGCGTCCCGCGGGGCGCGGCACCGACACGCTGCCGGGCGAGCCCGTGACCTGCCTCCCGCTCCGGACGTTCGGAGACGTGCTCGCCGTGATCGCCCTCCGGCCCCCGCGCGAGCGGGGCTTCACCGGGGAGCAGCGGGAGCTCGTGGAGTCGCTGGGGCGGCACGCGGCCGTCGCGCTCGATCGCGTGCGCCTCGCCGACGAGGCGCGACGGGCTGCGCTCCGGGTGAGGACCGAGGAGCTCCGGAGCGGGCTCCTCTCCTCCGTCTCGCACGATCTCCGCACGCCGCTGGCCGCCATCACCGGCGCCGGCACGCTCCTCCTCGACGAAGGCGTGGACGACCCGATCATCCGGAGGGAGCTGATGACCACCATGGTGGAGGAGGCGGAGCGGCTGGAGCGCCTCGTCTCGAACCTCCTCGACATGACGCGGCTCGACGCGGGGGTGGTCGAGCCGAAGCGGGAGTGGGTCCCGCTCGTCGAGGTGGTCGGCTCCGCCATGAACCGCCTCGAGCGGCCGCTCGCGGGGCGCCCGATCGACGTCATCATCCCCGACGACGTCCCGCTGCTCTCGATCGACCCGATCCTGATCCAGCAGCTGTTCGTCAACCTGCTCGAGAACGCGACCAAGTACACGCCCCCGGGGACGGGGATCGCGCTCCGCGCCGGGCGCGAGGGCGGGACGCTGGTGATCGAGGTCGCCGACCGCGGCCCGGGCATCCCCGCCGGCCAGGAGGAGCGCATCTTCGAGCGGTTCCAGCGGGCCGCCCGCCCCGGCGTTCGAGGGGTCGGGCTGGGCCTCCCGGTCGCACGCGCCATCGCCCAGGCGCACGGCGGACGCCTCACCGCCGCCAACCGGCCGGGCGGCGGGGCGGTGTTCCGGCTCACCTTGCCCGTCTTGACGCCGCCCCCCGCGCCGCCGGAGCCCGGCGGCGAGCAGCCGCCGGTGCGCGGGGGGGTGGCGTGACCGGCGGCGGCCCGCTCGTGCTCGTCGTCGAGGACGAGGCGCCGGTGCGCCGCTTCCTGCGCGCCGCGCTGGCCGCGCACGGCTACCGCATCGAGGAGGCCGGGACGGTCGCCGAGGCGGAGCAGCTCGCGCCCGGCCACAACCCGGACGTCTTCCTCCTCGACCTCGGGCTGCCGGACGGCGACGGGATCGACCTCGCGCGGCGGCTCCGCGAGTGGACGCGCGCGCCGATCATCGTGCTGTCGGCGCGCGGCCGCGAGGAGGACAAGGTGGCCGCCCTCGACGCGGGCGCCGACGACTACCTGACGAAGCCGTTCGGGGTGAACGAGCTCCTGGCGCGCCTCCGCGTGGCGCTCCGGCACGCGCAGGCGCCGCCGGAGGGACCGCCGGTGGTCGAGGTCGGGCCGCTCCGCATCGACCTCGCCCGCCGCGAGATCACGCGCGGCGGCGCCGAGGTGCGGCTCACGCCCACCGAGTACCGGGTGCTCGCGATGCTCGCGCGCAACGCCGGCAAGGTGCTGACCCACCGCCAGATCCTGCGCGAGGTGTGGGGGCCGAACGCGACCGAGGCGCACTACGTCCGCGTCCAGGTCGCCGAGCTGCGCAAGAAGCTCGAGGACGAGCCGGCGCGGCCGCGGCTGCTGGTGACCGAGCCCGGCGTCGGGTACCGCCTGCGCGACCGCGTCGACTGACGGGCGCGAGGCCCGCTCACCCGCCCCACAGGCCCCAGCGGCCGGCGCCCAGCACCGCGGCCGCGAGGACGGCGTTCGCGACCGCGTGCGCCAGCACCGCGTCGCCGAGGCGGCCGCGCCAGCGGCGCACGCCCGCGAAGGCCAGGCCGGCGGCGGCGCCGAGCAGCCACTCGGAGTGGATCGCGCCGAACGCCAGCGACGAGCCGAGCGCGGCCGGCCAGCTCCAGGCGCGCGGCGGCACCTCTCGGAAGCCCGGCGCCACCAGCCACGGCAGGAGGAAGCCGCGGAACGCGAGCTCCTCCACGACCGGCACCAGCAGGCACGAGCCGGCGAGCCGCACCGAGATCCACGCTGCCCGCTCCGCCGGGCCCATCCGGGCCAGCCCCTCGGAGACGGCCGTCGCGTCGCCGCCGGCCAGCGCGATCCAGGCCGCGCCCACCGCCACCCCGGCCGCGACCGGGAGCAGCGCCGGGGCGAGCGCCGCCGCCGGGAGCCGGCGCCGGACGGCCAGCAGGACCACGGCGCCCGCGGCGACGCGGAGCCCGTAGAGCCGATCCACGCCGCCCTCGGCCAGCATCGAGGTGACGAGCGCCGCCGCGAGCGTGGCGACGAACGGCGCCGCGTACGCGCCCGCGCCGGGCGGGACGCCCGCGGCCGCGCCGCCCTCCGCGCCGGCGGGGCGGGCCAGCCACCGCGATCGCTCGGCGACGGCGACGCTGCCGAGCGCGATGGCGATGAAGAACGCCCAGCCGAGCTTGGAGTGGAAGCCGCCGAACGCGAGGTCCGGGCGGCCCGCCGCGGCGAGCCGCGTCAGGACGGCGACCCGCAGCACGTTGCCGGCCAGCGCGGCCGCGGCACCGAGCGGCAGGAGCACCAGCGCGCGCTCCCACCGGATGCGCCCGCGCGCGAGCGCGATCCAGACCGCCTGGAACAGGACCACCAGCCCGACGCCGTCCACGCCGGAGCAGATGGGCGCGATCTCGATGCGCAGCCCGCTCGCCCAGATCACGCTGCGGGCGGCGTCCACCTGGATGTTCGCGCCGGCGGCCGACGCCAGCGCGCCGGCCGCGTGCAGGGTCACCGCCGAGAGCACCCCCCACAACCCCTCCGCCGCGGCCGCCGCGCGCCAGGCGAGCAGGCCCACCGAGATCGCCACCAGCGGCGCGAGCCAGCGTCGGGCGAGCGCGGCGAGCAGCCACCGGAGCGGGGCCGCGGAACGGAGCGCGAGCAGGCCCGTGGCCGCCGCGCAGGCGATGAAGCCCGCCATGGCGCCCGGGGACGGCGGCGGCGCGCCCGGGCGCAGCAGCGCCGCGGCCATGGACGCGGTGACCGCGTAGGCACAGGCCTGCAGCGCGAGGACGGGCCAGGGCCGCCACGCCGGGATCGGCGGGAGCGCGACCGCGGGCGCGGCGGCGCGCGACTCGCCGCGGGCGATCAGCCAGCCCGCCGCCGCCGCGCCGAACAGCACCGGCCCCAGCATGCGCAGCGGCCGGACCAGCGCCATCGCCGGGCCGGCCATGGGAAGATCCACGAGCAAGGACAGCCCGAGGTACTCCGCGGCCAGCAGCGCCGCCGGCACCGCCCATCGGAGCCCGGCCCACAGGCGCGCGGTGCGCAGACCGCGGCCGCAGGTCGTTGCGGCGACGCCCGCGCCCGCTCATGCGGCGGTGCTCAGCGGCGACGGCGGCGCGCCAGCAGGACGCCGCCGCCGACCACCAGGGCGGAGATGACGCCGGCCGCGGCCGGGTCCAGCTCGGGGACGCTGATGCCGCCCGAGTCGCCTTCGCCCGCGCCGCTGCCGGCACCCCCACCGCCCACGTTCACGCCGCCGACACCGCCCGCGCCCCATCCGCCGCCGGTGCCCTGGGTCCCGCCGTTGCCCTGGCCGACCCCGCTGCCATGGTCGCCGCCGTTGTCGTGGCCGACGCCGTTCTGCTGACCCTGCTCGCCGGCGCGATCTTCCGCGGGCGGCTCGCCCTGGACATCGGCGCCGAGCGGCTCGCGGCCAGCGGGCACGCCGGGCTCGGCGGGCGCCGCACGCTCGGCGCGGTCCGCCACACCGTCAGAGCGGCTCGCACCGTCCGGCCGGAACTTCTCCCGCGCGCTCGCGTCCCCGGACCAGAGCAGCAACGCGGCGATCGCCGACGCTCCCAGCGGAATCAACGAGAGCTGCATGACTGAATCCCCCGAGCGCCTGCTTGAGGCGCTGAATCATCACGAGCAGTGTCGACCTCGCTGCGCGAGCGAACAATCCCGAGCGCGAGCGACAGGGGGTGGGGCTGCGCGCCACGCCGCATCGCCTGCCCAGGACCCACCGTCCGGGTACGTGCGACACCATGACCCCATGCCGGCGCGCCGCCAATGCGGCGCGATCGCACGTGATTGCGCTTCGCCCCGCTCAGTTCCCGCCGGCGAGGCGCGCGGCCTCGGCCGCGTGGGGCGCGCGCGGGCACAGCTTCGCGTAGGCGCCCAGCTTCGTCTTGGCGTCGGCGAGCTTGTTCGCGTCGTGCTCGAGCTTGCCGGCGCCCCAGAGCGCCTCGCAGCTCGCCGGGTCCTTCTCGAGCGCCTTGCGGTACAGGTCGGCCACCACCTCGGCGCGCGCGCCGCGCGCGCGCTCCACGTCCGCCATCTCGACGTAGGCCGCGGCCGCGCCGCCCGCGCCGCCCTGGCCGTACTCGTCGATGGCCTGCGTCAGCTCCACCAGCGCGCCCGGGACGTTGTTGCGGTCGCGGTGGAGCCGCGCCAGCGCCACGCGCGCGTCCGGGAACGGCTTGCCGAGCGCGATGGCCTTCTCGTACTGGCCGCGCGCCAGGTCGGCGTCGCCCGCGGCGCGGTAGGCGTCGCCGAGCAGCAGCGCGAGGCGCGGGCTCTCGCCCACGCGCGCCACGGCCCGCTTCAGCGTCTCCAGGGCGCGCTGCGCGCCGCCCTCCTGCGCGAGCTGCGCCCGCACCAGGTCGGCGTAGAGCGAGACGCGGCGGTCGTCGAGCGACACCGCGCGCTGGAACGCCTCCACCGCCCCGGCGGCGTCGCCGGCGCGCAGCTTGCGCTGCCCGACCAGCCACGGGATCTCCGGGCTGGACGGGTCGAGCTTGGCGGCGGCCTGCTCCTCCGACGCGGCCTCGGCGGCCTTGCCGTGCGCGGCGAGCACGCCGGCGCGGACCGCGTGCGCCAGCGCCTGCTGCGGCTTCGACGCGCCGGCCTGCGGCGCGAGGACCAGCGCCGCGGCGCGCGCCGCCTCGTCGAGCTGGCCGCGGCCGAGGAGCACGAGGGCCTTGCCCAGGATCGACGGGAGGTGCTCCTTCTGGATCCGCAGCGCGTAGTCGTAGTAGCCGGACGCCTGCAGCTCGTAGCCCTCGCCGCGCCGCCGGAACTGCTCGGCCAGGAGCCAGGCGGTCCGGGCGTCGCCGGGGTTCACCTGCTGCGCGCGGGTGAGCGCGTCCCGCGCCGCGTCGAGATCGCCGGCGCGCAGCTGCACCGCGCCGAGCACCGCGAGCAGGAACGGGCTCTGCGAGCCCTCCTCGCCGCCCAGCACCGCGTCGAGCGCCTGCTTCGCGCCGGCGGCGTCGCCCGAGTTCGCGCGCAGGTACGCCTCCGCCGCCACCAGGTGCGAGTGGCGCCCGAGCTTCCGCGCCGCGTCCACGTGGCGCATCGCCTCGTCGCGCACGGCGTCGCCGTCGCCGTGCTCGGCCCAGCGGATCGCGTCCACGTACGCGAGGAACGCGTGGCCCGCGAGCGCGTCGCGGTCGCGCTTCAGGATGTCCTGGAGCTTCGCCGCCGCCTCGCCGTAGGCGGCGTACGCGTCGCGGTCCACCAGCTCGCGCGTCTCGCGGAGCAGCCGGTCGATGGCCTCGATCCGCTCCTTGCGCGCCTTGCTGTAGAGCGCCCAGCCGCCCAGCGCGACCGCCAGGGCGGCGGCGAGCGCCACCGTGGCCACGATGGGCCCCCGGCCGACGCGCTTCGGCTGGCGCGAGTGCGGGATCTGGAAGGTCTGGGTGCCGTACTTCTCCGCGAGCTGCTGCGCGTACGCGGCGCCGCTCGCCTGCGCGGGCGGCGGCGTCGGCAGCGGCACCTCCTCCGAGGCCTCGGCCGCAGCCGGCGCGCCCGGCGCCTGCGGACGCACCGGCGGGGGGGCGGGCGGGCGCTGGCCCGGCGCCGCGACGCGCGGCGCGACGGGCGGTCCCCCCGCGGCGGCCGGCGCGGCTCCCGCGGCCGGGCGCGGCGGGGCGGCGGGCGCGGCGGGCGCCGCCGGCGCGACCCCGTGCTTCTCCAGCAGCGCACGGATCTCGGGGTCGTTCGGCGCGGCGTCGGCGGCGCGGCGCAGCGCCGCCTCGCCCGCCTCCCGCTCACCCAGCCGGAGGTGGAGGACGCCGGCGAGCTGGTTCGCGGCCGCGAACGTGGGGAACGCCGCGAGCACCGCGCCGAGCTCCTCGAGCGCCTTCCGATCCTTCCCCTGCTCGGCGTAGACGCGCGCCAGCAGCACCTTGGCGGCGGGATCGTCGGGGTGCGCCTTCACGCCCTTCTTGCAGACGACCATCGCCTCCATGAAGCGGCCGGCGGCGAGGTAGGCCTCGGTCAAGGGACGGTAGGCGTCCGAGGCGGGATCGGAGGCGAAGGCGTGCTCGAGGGCCGACAGCTCAGCGGGCGTGAGGGGCTTTCCAGGCGTGCGCATGGGGGAGACCAACATAGCATCGAGGCCGGTGGGGCAGACGGTGCTTGACACTCCCCGGCCGGAACCGTTAGAGAAGCGGTCCCCTGACCTCGGGGAAGTCTTCGTGGGGCTGTAGCTCAGCTGGGAGAGCGCTAGAATCGCACTCTAGAGGTCGTCGGTTCGATCCCGATCAGCTCCACCAATCTCGAAGGGCCCGGCGGCGACGCCGGGCCCTTCGTCTTTGCGGGGAGGGCCGCCTGCGCGCCGCTCCTACCGCCGCGCCCGTTCGGCGCCGTCCTCCGACACGAGCTGGACGGTGCGGGTCGGGAACGCGAAGGACGATCCGGCCCCCTCCACCGCCTCCATGATCTGCAGCAGCACCTCGGTGCGGATCTCGCAGAACTCGTTCCAGTCGGTGGTCTGGAACCAGGCGAGCACCTCGACGTTGAGCGTCGAGTCGAGCAGCGCCGTGAACCGCACGCCGATGCCGTCCGGGTGGACCTTCGGGTGCGCGCGCAGCAGCGCGTCCACCCGGCGGATCACCTCGCGCATCTGCGCGGCCGTGGTCGCGTAGGAGAGCCCCAGGTTGAGCGAGAGCCGGATGCGATCGCGCGCGCCGAAGGTCTCGCTGCGCATCTCCGAGAGCTTGCCGTTCGGGATGGTGACGAGCGTCCGGTCCAGCGTGCGGATGCGCGTCGAGCGCATGCCGATCGACTCCACCGTCCCGGTGACGCCCTCCACGTTCACGTAGTCGCCCTGCCGGAACGGCTGGTCCACGCCGATCGACACCGAGCCGAACAGGTTCTCGACCGTCTTCTGGGCGCCGAACGCCACCGCGATGCCGCCGATGCCCAGGCCGGCGAGGAGGCTCGCCACCTGGAACCCGAGCTCGTTCAGGACGGAGATGAGGCCGATGGCCACCACCGCCGCCTTCGCGATCTTGCGGCCGACCGGGAGGAACGCGGCCAGCCCCGGGTTCGCGGCGGTGCGCGGCGCCAGCGCCATGGCCTGGAACGCGACGCCCACCGAGCGGTAGGCGCCCCAGAACACCACCAGGAACGCGACCGCGCGCAGCAGGTGGTGCACCACCGTGGCGGCGCCGTCGGGCAGGACCAGCCACGGGAGCATCGCGGTGACCAGGCCGACCGCCCACAGCGCGGTGAGCGGGCTCGCGATGCGCTGCAGCAGCAGGTCGTCCCAGGTCGTGCGGGTGCGCGCGGCGAGGTGCCCGAGCACCTGGCGCGTGCCCCACCCGAGCATGGAGCCGAGCGCCATCGCGAGCAGCGCGACCACCGGCATCGCGAGCCACTGCCACCACAGCAGGCCCCGCGGGCCGCGCTCGCGGAGCGGCGTCGGCAGGTGCGGCTCGAAGAACGGGCGCGCCTCGCCCTGGGGCTCGACGCGCACCTCCACGCGCGGCGCGCGCGCCGGGGTGGCGGCCGCGTCCCGGGGGGACGCCGCGGCGGCGGGCGGGGCGCCGGCCGCGTCCGGCTGGGCGGCGGCGGGCGCGGCGAGCGCGGCCGCGAGCACGAGCGCGAGGGCGGCGCCGGCGGGGGCGAGGGAGGATCGCGTCATGGCGGGGGAGGATAGCGCGGGCACGCCCGGCGCGGCGGGTTACATTGGCGCCGGAGGAACCCGATGGCACGCATCCCGATGGAGGCTTTCGAGGAGGGCACCGAGATCGTGCGCGTCTACCTCGCGGCGCGGCTCGAGGAGGCGCAGGCGGTGGAGCAGGCGCTGGGCGGCGCGGGGCTGGAGTACGGCGCCGAGACGGAGGACCTGGCGCCGCCGAGCGCGTTCCGCGCGCGGCGCCAGGGGGTCGGGTTCTGGGTGGACGCGCCCGACGCCGACCGCGGCGTCGAGGCGCTGGAGCGGGCGGGGCTGGTGGCGGGCCTGGTCCGGCGCTGAGGCCTCAGGCGCGGGCGCGCGGCAGCGGCTTGCCCTTCTCGAACGCCGCGTTCTCGCCGAAGCGGGCCACGATCTTCTTCTTGGTGTCGAGGCCGGTCGCCTGGATGACGAAGTTCGGCACGCGGCGCGCGCGCGCGTCCGCCACCCAGCGGGTGATCTCGACGCGGCGCCGGCTGGTGCGCACGGGCCGCCCGGCGCGGCCCGCGGCCATCTCGCGCTGGATCCCGTCCTGCACGAGCTCGCCGACCTGCCGGGCGATGGCGGCGGAGATCCGCTCGACCACGCGGTCGGCGGTCTCGCGGATGATGGCGTCGATGGAGGTCTCGCGGGCGGGTCTCGGCATGGCGTGTCCCTCGGGTGTGGAGGGAACATAGTCCATCCGCATTGATTGTCCACGCTCCCTTCGACATTCATTGCGCGGGCGATTGCGCGGCGAGCCGCACATTGCCGCAAAGTCGCCCCCCGGGCGGGGTTCCGCCACCTGTCCCCACACGCGCGCGGGCGCCAGGACGCGGCGCGCGCGGCAGCGGGTCGCATCCGCAGGCGTGCGGCGCCTCACGGGCGGCGCGCGGCGCGCCGGCCGGCCGCACCCGGCCGCTCCCGCAGGCGCGCGAGCGCGCGCAGCAGGTCGGGGCGCTCGGTCAGCACGGGCCGGAGCGGATCCGCGCCGAGCCGGGCCGCGCGCGCGGGAACGGTCCGGACGGTGAACCGGGCGGGGTCGAGGCGGGCGCTCACCTCGCTCCAGCGCAGCGGCGTGGACACCGGCGCGCCCGGCCGCGGCCGGACCGTGTAGGGCGCGGGGATGGCGGTTCCGTGGCCGTTGCGATGGCAGTCGAGGTGCACGCGGCCGCGGCGCGCCGCGGCCGCGCGGGCGGTGGTGGCGAGCTCCGGCAGCTCCGCCTCGACCGTCCGCGCCAGCAGCTCGGCCAGCGTCCGCGCCTGCGCGTGGGTGAGCTGGCCGCCCAGCGGGACGAGCACGTGCAGCCCCCGTTCCCCGGTGGTCTTCACGTGGCTCGGCAGCCCGGCGGCGCCGCAGAGCGCGTGGAGCGCGCGCGCCACCCGCACCACGTGCGCGAACGGCGCGCCGCCCGCCTCGAGCTCCACCACGCACCAGTCCGGCCGCTCCAGGGCGCCGGCGCGGCCCGCCAGCACGTCGAAGGGGATCGCGCCCTGGTTCACCAGCCAGGCGAGGCCGTCGGCGTCGTCCACCACGAGGTGCTCGACGGCGCGGTCCCCCTCCCCTGCGTGCACCGTCACCGCGCGCAGCCAGGGCGGCCGCCACGCGGGCGCGTCCTCCTGGAGGAAGCTCCGGCCGTGGATGCCGTCCGGGAAGCGGGTGAGCACCAGCGGACGATCGGCCAGGAACGGCAGCATGAACGGCGCGACGGCCCGGTGGTAGGCGAGGAGCTCGCCCTTCGTGATCCCGTCCTCCGGGAACCAGACCTTCTCCGGGTGGGTCACATTCACGCTGCGTTCCGGCGGCCCGGAGCGTGGCGCCGCCGGCGGCCGCGACCGGACGCGCGGCCCCGGCGGGCGCGGCGCCGCGCCTTCCGCGGCCGGCACCAGGACCCAGTCGGCGGATCGGCCCGCCCGGTAGGGCGCCGCGGCGCGGCGGGCGAGCACGCCGGGGAGGCTCCGGCGCGCCGCCTCGCGGTGGAGCGCCCGCCCCTCGCGCTCGACGTGGCCGGCGTAGCGGACCGGGCCGACCGCGGGCGCGATCGCGGCGAGCAGCCGCTTGCGGTCGGCGAGCGCCAGCCCGCGCAGGTCGCGCCCGGCCAGGGCCAGCAGGTCGAACGCGAACAGCGTCCCGGGCCGCTGCAGCGCGGCGCCCGCGGCGGCGGAGGGATCCGCGCGGGCGCGCGCCTCGAGCCCCTCCGGCGAGGCCCGCCCCTCGTCGTCGAGCACGACCAGCTCCCCGTCGAGCACCGGATCTCCCGGCAGGAGCCCCACGGCGAGCGCCACCTCGGGGAAGCGCGCGGCGAGGTCCTCGCCCGCCGGCGTGCGCAGCACCGCCCCCATGCCCTCGCGGCGCGCCGACACGCGCCGGCCGCCCTGCGCCACCTCGAAGAGCCAGCCGGCGCGGTCGAACGGCGCGCGGCGCGCCCCCGGCAGCATCGGCGCGAGCCCTCGCCGCGGGAGCGGGCGCGCCGGGGCGCCCAGGCGCGCGGCCTCGCGCGCGGCCGCCTCGGCCCGGCTCGTCCCGGCCGCGAGCTCCTCCACCGTGCGGCCGGAGAGCACCGAGGCCTCGGGGAACGGCCGCCCCGGCCCGGCGAACGGATCGCCGCGGTGCTTCAGGAGCAGCCACTCGCGCTTCCCGCCGTCCGCGGCGCGGGTCCGGACCAGCGTCCACTCACCGTGCAGCTTGTGGCCGCGCAGCCGGAACACCAGCTTGCCGCGCGCCAGCCCGTCCTCGGGATCGCCCACCGGCCACCACGCGCCGCGATCCCACACGATGACGGCCCCGGCGCCGTAGTTTCCCGCCGGGATGAGCCCCTCGAAGTCGGCGTACTCGACCGGGTGATCCTCGACCTCGATGGCCATGCGGCGGTCGGACGGATCGGCGGAGGGGCCCTTCGGCACGGCCCAGCTCCGCAGCGTGCCGCCGAGCTCCAGCCGGAAGTCCCAGTGGAGCCGCCGCGCCGCGTGCTTCTGGACCACGAAGGCCCGCGCCGGGCCGGGATCGCGCGCGCCGGGCTCACGGCCGCCGAACGGCTCCGGCGTCCGGCCCGGGTCGCGCATGGCGCGGTATCGCTCCAGCCGGTCGGGCACCGCAGGTGATCAGCCCCCGCCCGCCCCCGCGGCCCGCGCTTCCCAGATCCGCCCGCGCGTGCGAACCTCGGCGGACGTATGTGGGGTTACCGCACCCGCGAGGTCGCCCGCATGCTCGGCCTCCCGCCGGCGGAGGTCCGGCGCTTCGCGCGCGCCGGCTTCGTGGCGGCGCGTCGCGGGCCGCGCAACGAGCTGCGCTTCTCGTTCCAGGACCTCGTGCTGTTGCGGGCGGCCGCCGGGCTGGTAGAGGCGCGGCTCCGGCCGGCCCGGGTTCGCCGCGCGCTGCGGCGGCTCGCGGCGCAGCTCCCGGAGGGCCGCTCGCTCGCGTCGGTCCACGTGGCCGCCGAGGGCGGGCGCGTGGTGGTGCGCGACGGCGGCGCGCGCTGGCACCCGGAGACGGGGCAGGTGCTGCTCGACTTCGAGATCGGCGAGCTGGCCCGGCGGGTGGCGCCGCTGGTGCGCGCGGCGGCCCGGCGCGGCCGGGGAGTCCGGCCGCTCGACGGCGAGGCCTGGTTCCACTGGGGCCGCGATCTGCACGACGTGGCGCCCGCCGAGGCGCGCACCGCCTACCGGCAGGCGCTCGGGGTCGCGCCGGATCACGCCGGCGCCCACCTGCACCTGGGGCGGCTGCTCCTGCGCGACGGCGGCGACGCGCGCGCGGCGGAGCTGCACCTGCGCCGCGCGCTCGAGGACCCGGCGCTGCGCGCGCCCGCCGGCGTGGAGCTCTCCGCGGCGCTCGAGGCCCAGGGGCTGCTCGACGAGGCCCTGCTCGCGTGCGCCCGCGCCCTGGAGTCCGATCCCGCGCTCCCCGAGGCGCACCGCGCAGCCGCCCGGCTGCTCACGCGGCTGGGCCGCGCCGAGGATGCCCGCCGGCACCTCGACGCGGCCAGCCGGCGCGGCTAGCGCGAGCCCGGCGGACGGCGCGCCGCGCGCTGCCCGTCCTGGCTGCGCTTCAGCGCGCGCGCCGCGGCGAGGTGCGCCTCGGCGACGTTCTCGGTGTCGTCCAGCCACTTCTTCAGGCGCGGGTCCTGGCCCGGCGTCCGGTTGCGCATCGTCTTCAGGTCCTGGACGTAGCGCTGCTCGACGTCGATGGCGGCGCGGACCAGCTCGCGGTCGAACGCGTCGCCCTGCGCGGCGCGCAGCCGGTCCATCATCTGCTGGTGCCCGGCGCGCTCGTGCTCCGGCAGCGGCAGCGTCGTCACGTCCTGCCCGCGCTCGCGCACCAGCGCCGCGAGCTCCCCGTCCACCCGGCGGGCGTCCTGCTCCAGCGTGCGGCCGAAGTCCTTCACCGCCTGCGACGCGCCCTGCTGCTGCGCGAGCTGCCCGGCGTCCACCTCGAACGCGTTGCGCAGGTGCAGGGTGGCGAGCGTGTTGCGGGCGTCCTCGGTGAGCGCCGGCTGGCCCGCCGCCGGCTGCCCGGGCGCCGCCGCGGCCGGCGGCGTGGCCCCCGGCTGCCGCGGGATCGGGCGTGGAACGCCCGGCGTCTGCGCGCCGGCGGCGGCGCCGGCCAGCGCCAGCGCCGCGCCGAGCGCGAGCCTCGAGATTCGTGCGGTGATCATGCGTGTCCCTCCCCGCACGAGAGGATGGCGACGCCGGCGAGCCCCGGCACGGTCCGTCGCGGCGCCCACCCCGCCGGCGGCGGGGCGGGCGCTCGGGTCACGTGCGCTCAGGGCCGCGGCAGCGGGGGGCGCGGCGGCATGGCGGGCCCGGCGCGCGGCGGCGCTACCGCCGCGTTGCGCACCGGCTCCTCGGCGCGCGCGGTCTTCAGCACGTTCATGGCGGCCGCGATCATGGAGCCGACGTCGGAGAGCGTGGCCGGCAGGATGACCGTGTTGTTCACCTTGGCGAGGTGGCCGAACTGCTCCACGTACTGCTCGGCCACCCGGAGCTGGACGGCCTCCACGCCGCCCGGCGCGCTGATGGCGTCGCCCACCTTGCGCAGCCCGGCGGCGGTGGCCTCCGCGATGGCGAGGATCGCCTGCGCCTGCCCCTCGGCCTCGTTGATCTGCTGCTGGCGCGAGGCCTCCGACTCCTTGATGACCTGCTGCTTCTTGCCCTCGGCGGTGTTGATGGCGGCGTCGCGCTCGCCCTCCGAGGCGAGCACCACCGCGCGCTTCTCCCGCTCGGCGCGCATCTGCTTCTCCATGGCGGCGAGCACGTCCTGCGGCGGGGTGATGTTCTTGATCTCGTACCGCAGCACCTTCACGCCCCAGGGCCCGCTGGCCTTGTCCAGCTCCGTCACCACCATGCCGTTGATGTGGGAGCGCTCCTCGAAGGTCCGGTCGAGGTCGATCTTGCCGATCTCGGAGCGGAGCGCGGTCTGCGCCAGCTGGCTGATGGCGTAGTAGTAGTCGGCGATGCCGTAGGACGCGCGCTGGGCGTCGAGCACCTTCAGGTAGAGGATGCCGTCCACCGCCACCTGCACGTTGTCCTTGGTGATGCAGATCTGCTCGGGGATGTCGACCGCCTGCTCCTTCAGCGTGTGCCGGTAGCGGATGACGTCCGCGAACGGCAGCAGCACGTGGAAGCCCGCGTCGAGCACGGTGTGGAACCGGCCCAGCCGCTCCACCACGTACGCGTTCTGCTGCGGCACCACCACCGCGGTCTTCACCACCACGAACACGGCGAAGGCCGCGATCACGATCGCGATCATCAGGCCGGCGCTCATCGCTTCCATCCCGTCCTCCCGGACCTCGTGCGCGCCGTCAGGCGGCGCGGACCCACAGCAACACGCCCTCGACCCGCTCCACCCGGCACCGCTGGCCGGCGCGCAGGGTGTCCCCGCCGACCGCGCGCGCGCGCCAGGGCACGCCGCGCAGCTCGGCGGCGCCCTCGCCGCCGGCGGGCACGTCCCCGAGCAGCACCACCTCCTCGCCGACGAGCGAGTCCACCGCGCCGCCCGGGCGCCGCGTCAGCCGATCCTGCAGGCGGCGGCGCAGGGTCGCGAGCAGCACCAGCGACACCGCGGTGAACAGCAGCCACTGCCCGACGCGGCCCAGGCCCGCCGCCGCGGCGGGCGCGACCACCAGCGCGCCCACGCCGAAGAACAGCGCGAACAGGCCGCCCGGCGTGACCAGCTCCACCACCAGCAGGCCGATCCCGGCCAGCACCCACATCCACCAGTCCATGCGCCCCTCCGACGGCCCCGGATGCTAGCAGAGGCGGGCCGCCGGCGCGCGGCGGCGCGGGCCGGGATCGCCTCCGGTCCGCCAGCGCTAGAGCCTCACCTGCAGCTCGTAGCGCCGGTTCTTCGCCTTCTTGGCCGGCGTGTCGTCGGGCTTCACCAGCGGCTTCTTCGAGCCCATGCCCACCGACTCGATCTCGCCCTGCGGGATGCCGCGCGCCACCAGCTCCTTCTCGATCACCGCGGCGCGGCGGGCGGACAGCTCCTGGTTGTGCGCGGCCGAGCCGGACGTGTCGGTGTGGCCGGACACCACGAACTTGAAGTTCTTCACGCCGGCGCCGTTGAGGCGCTTCTTCGCGTCCACGAGCGCGTTCGAGAGCCGCTTCATCTTCTGGTCGCAGCCGGGCTCGAGCTGGTCGGTGTCGGTCTTGAAGGAGCACTGGTTCTTGCGCCCCTCCTCCAGCAGGCGGCGGTTGATCTCCTTCTCGAGCTTCCCGACGGTGGCCTGGCCCGCCGCCTTCTTGGCGGCGTCCCAGGGCACCTGCGCGGCCGCCGGGGCGGCGAGGGCGAGGGTGATCACGGCGGCGAGGGCGAGGCGGGTCATGTGGATCTCCTTTGCGCGAGGCGCGGATCTTCTCCGCAGGACGGGGGCGCCGCAAGCGCCGTCGCGCGCGCCGCCGGGGCGTCGCGGTGGGCCCGGGACCCACCTGCGCACCCCGGCAGCGCGGCCGCGGCCGCGCCCGCGCGCGGAGGCCGGGCGGGCTCCCGCCGGCCAGGCGCCGTGCGCAGGATGTACGCGTCACGGAGGTGGCGCATGGCGGGACGGGTTTCGAGCACGACGACGGATCACGACACGATCCGCAGGTGGGTGGAGGAGCGCGGGGGCTGGCCGGCGTCGGTCGGCGGCACCGAGCGGGGCGACGAGACCGGCATCATCCGCATCGACTTCCCGGGCTACGGCGGCGAGGGCAAGCTGGAGCGGATCCCGTGGGACGACTGGTTCCGCAAGTTCGACGAGGCGAACCTCGCGTTCACGTACGAGGAGACCACCGCCGGCGGGCAGCGCTCGAACTTCAACAAGCTCATCGGCCGGGAGACGGCGGACGCGCGGGCGCGCGGGCGCCGGACCTCGCGGCGGGCGAGCCGCGCCGGGCGCGGCGGGGCGCGGTCGGGTGCGCGGGCGCGGAGCCGCACGTCGGCGGGACGCGCCGGCGCGCGGTCGGCGCGCGGCGGGAGTCGCACGCGCAAGACGTCGCGGGCGGGATCGGCGCGGTCGTCGGCTGGCGCGCGGGCTGGCGCGCGCGGCGGCACGCGCGGCCGGACGGGCGGGCGCCGCACGGGCGAGACGCAGGGGCGCCGCCGGGCCTCGCGCGCGGAGGCGGCCCGCACCGCGCGCCGCGGCGGGACCTCGTCGCGGTCGGGCACGCGCCGCGGCACGTCGCGCGGGAGCTCGCGCAGGACCTCGCGCGGCGGGTCGCGCTCGGGGGGCTCGCGCCGGGGCCGCGCGCGCGGCCGCGGCCGCGGTCAGGCGTAGCGCCGGACCATCCGCGCGCAGAAGTCCGCGTACTCCTCCGGCTCGCGCGGCGGGCTGGTGTGGTGCGGCTTCAGCCCGCGGTGCTCCGGCGTGAAGCAGAACGTGACCGTCACCTCGAACGGCTCCAGCGCGCGCATCTGCCGGTCGAACCAGGCCTCCCAGCCCGGCCGGTAGCTGTCCGCCCAGGAGAGGCCGGTGCGCAGGTGGCGCACGCCGAGGTCCTCCAGCCAGCGCACGCCCGCGTCGAGGCGCGGGTCCTCGAAGTGGAACCACTGGCAGATCCCCAGGCCGGGCGCGAGCGCGGGGAACGCCGCCAGCGCCGGCTTGGGCGTGCCGTCCTCGCGGACGAGCCCCATGTAGAAGTGCCGGTAGTACGACGAGCCCTCCGCCTCGCGGTGGCGGGTGGTGGCGGGCCACGCGCGCGGCAGGTCGAACAGGCTGTACCAGTGGATGCGCGGCGCCTTGCCGAGCAGCAGCTCGGCGGTGCGGCGGAGCCCCCACTCCTGGACCTCCTCCGCGCCGAACGACGAGACGCCCACCTCGGAGATCCACACCGGGAGCCGCACGGCGGAGGTGATCTCGGCGAGCCGGGCCGGCCACTCGTGGATCTGCCAGTGGTTCCAGTCGAGCGGGAACCCGTGGACGGCGACGGCGTCCACCTCGGCGAGCGCACCCTGCGACTCCAGCAGGCGCAGGAAGCCGGCGTCGATGGGCGAGGTGCCGCCCAGCACGCGGGTCAGGCCGGGCCGCTCCGCGCGCACCGCCGCCCCGGCGAGGCGCACCATCTGCGAGAAGCGTCCCCAGCCCGGGTCCGCGCCGAAGTCCCAGTGCGACAGGTTGTTCGGCTCGTTCCAGAGCATCACCGCCTCGATCACGGCGCACCTCCGTCGCGCGGCGTCGCCGGGTACACCGGTCCGCCGAAGGGATCCGGCTCGGCCGGGCGGCACAGGTAGACCTCGGTGCCCGGCACCGGCGCGGGCGCGAACCCGGCCGAGCGGAGCATCGCCTCGACGCAGGCGCGGTTCGGGATCCACCAGTTGGTCTCGTCGTGCGCGTAGCGCCGCTCGACGAAGTGCAGCTTGGGCCAGGCGGGGTGGTCGAAGACCTCGCGCTCCTCGAACGGATAGTCGGGCTCCGCCGGGAGCCGGCCGTTCGAGCCGCGCAGCATGCTCTGGAACACGAGCAGGTCGCCGACCGCGTGCGCGCGCAGGAGGTCGAGCGCGAGCAGCGGGTGGCGCAGGTGGTAGAGCACGCCCATGAACAGCACCACGTCGAAGCGCTCTCCGAGCCGCGCGACGTCGTAGACCGACAGCTCCCGGAGCTCGATCTCGAAGCCGGAGATCTCGGCGGCGAGGCGCGCCTGGGCCAGGTAGCGCGGGTCGAAGTCCACGCCCAGCACGCGGTCGGCGCCGCGCCGCTTCATCTCGAGCGAGAAGAAGCCCGCGTTGCACCCCACGTCGAGCACGCTCCGGCCCGAGAGGTCCTGCGGGAGCGCGGGCGCGATCGCGCGCCAGACCAGGCCCGGGTAGTCGCCGAGGAAGTGGTCAGGCGCCGTGCGCACGCCGCTCAGCTCGAGATTGTGGAACCACGGCGAGAGCGCGCGCACGCGCGCCTCGATCTCCGCTCGCGTCATCCGCTCCCCATCCCCGGCGCCTCGCCGGCCTCTTCGGGCTCGGGCTGCGGCCCCTCGCGGAGCAGCCGCAGCGCCTGCCGGTACCCGTCGAGCGTCCCGACGTCCACGTAGGCGCGCCCCGCGTGCACCGCCCGCGCCGCGCCGCCGCGCGCCAGCCAGGCGTTGACCAGCGTCCCGACGTACGCGTCGGTCTCGCCGCGCTCCAGGAACAGCGCGTGCAGCTCGGCGAGCACCGCGCCGGTCAGCTTGACGCCGCCCCACACCCAGCCGGTGGACGGCCGCGCGGCCTTCACCTGCACCTCGCGCACGGCGCCGTCCGGCCCGCCGACCACCGCGTCGAACAGCTCCGGCCGGTCCACCGGGAAGCACAGGAACGAGAGGCCGCCGCCCGGGAGCGCGCGGTAGCCGTCGGCGGGGAACCAGACCGTGTCCGGCAGCCCCACCAGCACCTCGTCCGCTGGCCCCACGAACGGCAGCGCGCGGAACAGCGCGTCGCACAGCCCGGCCGGCCTGGGCTGGACCACGTAGCAGATGCGGGCGCCGCCGACCGCGCCGCCGAAGTACTCGACGATGTCCGACTTGCCCGGCGAGATGACGAAGCACAGCCGGTCGGCGCCGCCGCGGAGCATCCGCTCCACCAGGTACTCCGAGACGGCGCGCGGCCGCTCGCTGCCGTCCACCATGCGGCTCCCCACCGGCAGGAGCTCCTTCGAGAACGCGAGCGGCTGGATCCGGCTCCCCACGCCGGCCGCGGGCACGATGCCCCACGTCATCCGGCCAGCCCCTCCGCCGCCGCGTCGAGCGCCGCCGTGGCCCCCCGCGTCCCGCCGTCCGGCCCGGCCCGCGCCTCCGCCCCGGCGGCCGCCGGCGGCGCCAGCCGCTCGCGGCGGCGGGCCGCCTCGCACAGGCGGACCAGCTCACGGGCCCGGGCGGCGGCGGTGTGCTCGTCGAGCGCGCGCTCGCGGGCGCGCGCGCCCATGCGGGCGAGCCGCTCGCGCGGCAGCTCCACCGCGGCCACGGCCTCGCGGGGCGAGCGGGCCACCAGGATCTCCTCGCCCGGCGTGAAGAACGCGTCCAGGCCGTCGAACCAGTCGGACAGGACCGGCACGCCGCAGGCGGCCGCCTCGAACAGCCGGCCCGACGGGCAGTGGCCGAGCGCCGCCATCTCGGCGCGGGTGACGCTGAGCGTGAGCGGCGACGAGCAGAAGAACGCGGGGTGGAGCGAGGGCTCGAGGTGCCGCACGTAGCGGACGTTGGGGCGCCACGGGAAGCGGTCGTCGTACATCGAGCCGGCGAGCACGAACGTGCGGTCCGGGAGCCGCTCCGCCGGGCCGAGGAACAGCGCCTCGAGCACGGCCTGCCGCGAGGGCGCGTAGGTCCCCAGGTACGAGAGGTCGCCGAGGAACGGGCGGACCGGGCGGGAGGGCCGGTGGACCTCCGGATCCACCGAGCCGTGGAGCGGCGCGACCCGCCGGGCGCCGAGCAGCCCCGCCAGCGCGCCGAGCGCCCGGCCGCCCGTGTACGAGAGCACCAGGTCGTGGTGGCGCAGCCCGCGGGGGCCCAGCCACTCGACCGGCTGCCCGCGCCGCGCCCGCTCCAGGGTGATCCCGGTGTCCATGTCGTAGAAGACGCGGAGCGCCGAGCGGGCGGAGAGCACCCGATCGCCCGCCTCCACGCCGTCCGGGCAGTAGGAGGTGACCATGGCCACGTCGGCGGAGGCGATCGCCTCGTCCACGCGCGCGTGCACCTCGGACAGCTCGCGGTAGATCACGAGCTCGCCGGCCGGGAGCGTCGTCAGGTCGCGGTGCGCGGCGTACCAGGGCTGATCGCGCTCGAAGAAGTCGAGCCGGTGCCCCTGGCGCGCGAGCGCCCCCGCCAGCCCGCGCCACAGCGTGGCGTGCCCGTTCCCCCACGAGGAGCTGACGGTCAGCCCGAAGACGACGAAGCGCACGCCCTGAAGCCCCCTCCCCGCCCCTGCGCCGCGGGCCCCCAGCCGGAAAGCTAGGGCGGCCCCACACCGCCCACCAGCGACCCCACGACCGCGCCGCCGCCCGCGCGCCGGTCGCGACGACCGCCCCGGCGCGGCAGGACGCAGCAGCCCCGCCCGGCACGCGCCGCGGCGGGCCGCCGCTGCCATGATGGCCGCGTGCTCCGGACGGAGGGGCGGCCATGGCGCGCGAGGGCTCGGGTGGATTGCTTCCGGAGGGTGAATCGCTGCGCCGGGCGCTGCGCTGGCTGGACGAGCGCGCGCACGAGGAGGCGAGGCTCGATCGCGCCGCCGCCATCGGCGAGGCGGCGCGGCGCTTCGACCTGACGCCGCTCGAGGAGGAGTTCCTGATCCGGAGCTGGCGATCGCCGGGCTCGACGGCCGGCTGACGCCTCCTCGGGAAGACGCCAGGGACGGAGGAGACGAGCGAGCCGTCCCCCGGCACTCCGAGCCGGGGGACGGCTCCCACCCGCCGCGCGCGACCAGGGAGTGTGCGCGCGCCGCGGACCCGATCACTTCGCGGCGAGCGAGGGCACGCTGGCGCCCGCCGGCGCGGGCGGCGCCGGCGCCGCGACGCCGTGCACCGCAGCACCGCCGAAGTCGTAGCCCAGCACGCCCATCTCGCCGAGGTCGGCGCCGGCGATCTCGTCCTCCGGCGAGATGCGGTTCCCCACCAGCTTGCCGATGAGCCAGAACGACGCGGCGGCGACCGGCGCCACCCAGGCGACGTTCGCGAGGATGCCGATCACCTCGGCGACGAGCTGGCCGGCGTCACCGTAGAACAGGCCGGTCACGCCCCTCGCGACGCCGTTGAGGCCCTGGCCGTAGGTGCCGTTCGCGAACAGGCCCAGGGAGAGGATGCCCCACGCGCCGTTGACGCCGTGCACCGCCGACGCGCCCACCGGGTCGTCGATGCGGAGCCTGGTGTCGATGAACACCGCCGCCAGGATCACCAGCACGCCGGCGATGGCGCCGATGAGCGCGGCGGCCCAGGCGGAGACGAACGCGCACGGCGCGGTGATCGCCACCAGGCCGGCGAGCATGCCGTTCGCGAGCCAGGAGGGATCCGCCTTGCCCCACTTCGCCTTCACGTACAGGTACGAGGCGAACGCGCCGGTGGCGCCGGCGATCATGGTGTTGACGGCCACCACCGTGAGGCGGGTGTCCATGCCGGAGAGCGTCGAGCCCGCGTTGAAGCCGAACCAGCCGAACGCGAGGATGAACGTGCCGGTCATGACCTGCGGGATGTTGTGCGGCGGGATGGGGTTCACCCGGCCGTCCGCCGTGTACTTCCCGATGCGAGGCCCGATCATCTTGCCGAGCACCAGCGCGATCACGCCGCCGGTGAGGTGCACCACCGAGCTTCCGGCGAAGTCCACGTGCCCGTGGCCGAGGCCGAAGTTGGTGCCGAGCGCGGAGAGCCAGCCCGCGCCCCAGACCCAGTTCGCGTAGATCGGGTAGATGAGCGCCGAGATCACGAACGAGAAGAGCACGAACGAGCTGAACTTCCACCGCTCGGCGCACGCGCCGGTGGGGATCGTCGCGGTGGTGTCCATGAACACCATCTGGAACAGGAACATCGCGGCCACGCCCGCCGTGTAGGTCGAGAGCGGGTGGAGCATGAAGCCGCTCATCCCGAAGAGCCCGAACGACCTGCCGAACAGCGTGACGGTGAACTCCTTCGCGAGGATGGCGTCGCCGCCGAACACCGCGCCCACGCCGCCCATCTGCAGGCCGAAGCCCACGAAGAAGAAGCCGATGATGCCGATCGCGTAGACCAGGAAGTTCATGCCCATGGTGTGGGCCACGTTCTTCGCGCGGGTGAGGCCGGTCTCGACGAGCGCGAAGCCGGCCTGCATGAACATCACCAGGAAGCCCGCCATCATCGTCCACACGATGTTGAGGGCCGTTTGCGTGTCGGCGAGAGACTTCGCCAGATCCGCGACCGACGGGTTCATGAGAGCTCCTCGGAGGAGAAGGACGACACGCCGGCCCGAGCGCCGGAGCGGCGGGCGGCCGACGGCAGCCGGCGGTGCAGCCCGCGTGCCGTCCTCCGCACCGGCCCGCTGCCCCGCTCGAGGCGACCGCCCTGCACCGTTCGCGGGCAGCGAGGACCCGATCCGCTCGCCGCGCGGGCAGCCGGCGGCCGGCGGGGCCTGGGGGACTGCCCGGCGCGAGGGCCGGAACGGCCCGAAGGACGAGCACCGGCGCGCGTGAAGCGCGACGCCGCGGTGGGGCTCAGGCGAGCAGGCGCAGCAGGTCCTCGCGGAGGGCGGCGCGCTCCGGCCCCTCCGCGGCCGCGGCGATGGCGCGCTCCAGCGTGCCTGCGGCCTTGCGGCGGAAGCCCTTCTCCTCGTAGATCCGCGCCAGCGCGCGCAGCGCCGGCAGGTTCGCCGGGCGCAGCTCGACGGCGCGCTCGAGCGCGGTCATCGCGCCGAAGGCGTCGCCGGTGGCGGCGAGCGCCCGCCCGAGCTGGAGGTGCGCCTCGGCGCCGAGCGGATCGGCGTGGGCCGCGTCCGCGAGGAGCGCCGCGGCCTCCCCGGCCCGGCCTCCTCGAGGAGCGCGCGCCCGCGGGCCACGCGCGCGTCGGCCGCGGGCGCGGGCGCGAGCGGCCTCGACGCGCTCGCCTCGCGCGCGGCCGCCACCCGCCGGGCCAGGTCGTCGAGCCGGAACGGCTTCTCGACGTAGTCCACCGCGCCGTAGTTCTCGCGCGCGTCCTCGGCGAAGCGCCAGCCGCGGTAGATGGCGGTCATCATCACCACGGGGACGTTGCGCGTGCGGGGCGACGAGCGGAGCCGCCGGCACGCCTCGAACCCGTGCAGCCGCGGCAGCATCGCGTCGAGGAGCACGACGTCCGGGAGCAGCGCGTCGGCCCGCGCCAGCGCCTCCTCGCCGTCGGCGGCCAGCTCCACCGCCCACCCCTTCGACTCGAGCGTGCGCTGCACCAGGTGGCGGATCTCGGGCTCGTCGTCCACCACCAGCGCCAGCGGCCGGCCGTCCGCGCGCTCCGGCAGCGGCTCCGGCGCGCCCACCTCGATCCGCACGGCCGCGTCCGGCTCGTCCGGCAGGAGGTCGGCGTCGAGCACCTCCACCAGGTCGAGCGGCTCGTCGGCGGGCCCGCCCGCCGGGAACGCCGCCCCCAGCTCCGGCAGCGGGCCGGCGTCCGCGCCGCGCCAGGACCGCTCGCCCCGCGCGCGCGCCTCGTACGCGCCCTCGATGGCCCGGTCGAGCGCCGAGCGGACCGCCGCGTACACCGAGACCTCGCGCCCGGTCACGAACCGCAGCTCGGCGACGACGCGGTCGTCGAGCGGGCGCGCCATGGCGAGGTGGATGCGGCCGCCCTCGAGCGAGAGCGGCAGGATGAGGTCCTGCTCGGCCACCGACCGCGGCACCGCCTCGAGCGCGTCGAGGTCGATGGTGGTGCGCGACAGGTCCACCCCCGGCGTGCCGAAGCGCTCCGCCAGCGCGGCGGCCAGCGCGCCCTCGTCCACGCCGGCCTCCAGCAGCCTCGACGCGAGCGGCAGCGGCCGGTCGCGCGGGTCGTGCAGCGCGGCGTCCACCTGTGCGGCGGTCGCCACGCCGCGCCGGATCAGCAGCTCGCCGATGCGCGGTACCACGCCCCCTCCCCCCGACCCGCAGGGCGGGTCGAGGCGGATTCTAGGCGGCGGAGGCGACCGGCGACGTCCCACGACGCCGCGACCCTCGACGCCCCGTCGTGCCGGCGGGGGAGGCGCGCGCGGGCGGGTTCACCCTCCCTCGACTCCGCGCGGCGACGGCCGCGCTCGGCACGTGCTCTCAGCCCACCGTGTCGGCGTAGGTCATGACGAGGTACATGACCGTCTCGACGTCGGCCCGGCTCCGGTACACGTGCGGCGCGTCGGCCTGGAACACGATCGCGTCCCCCGGCCCGAGCTGCTCCTTGCGGCCGGGGACCTCGATCTCCACCGCGCCCGCGGCGACCACCAGGTTCTCGATGGTCCCGGGGTTGTGCGCGTCGGCGCGCTCCACGCTGCCCGGCGCCATGCGCAGCTCGTAGAACTCGACCCGGCGAGGCTCGTCGAACGGGAACAGGGCCCGCGACGAGTAGGTGCCGTCGTGGCTGCTCAGCACCTTGGCGTGCTCGGCCCGGAGCACGTGCAGGCCGCCGCTGCTACGGGCGGTGATGAGCGCCGAGAACGGGACGCCCAGCGCGGACGAGATCTTCCAGAGCACGTTGATGGTCGGGGCGCTCTGGCCGAGCTCGATCTGGCCCAGCATGGCGCGCGACACCCCGGAGAGCTTCGAGAGCTTCTCCAGCGACAGGTCGCGCTGGGTGCGCAGCCGGCGGAGGTTCGTCCCGACGACCGGCGTCAGGTCCTTGCCGGCGGGCGCCACCTCGCCCGGCTCGGGGGCGGAGCGGGCGTCCGGCGCCGCGGCCGGCCGGCGGGAGCGCTTCTGCGTGTCGCGGGCGGTCTTCATGAACCGATGGTTTTCCGTTACAACGGAGGCGTTGTCAACGCGCTCCGCCAGCGCCGCCGGCCCGTGGCGGCTCACCCTCGTCACCGACCCGGACGACTGCAACCTCGCCTGCGCCATGTGCCCGTGCGGTGCGGCCCGGGCGCGCGGCGGGCCGCGCGCGCCGCCGCGGCGGATGGCGCCGGCGCTCGCGCTCGGTGTGCTGGAGGAGCGGCGCGGCAGCCCGCTGCGCGAGCTCATCCCCTCCACCATGGGGGAGCCGCTGCTCTGGCCGGCGCTGCCGGAGCTGCTCGCGCGCGCGGCGGCGCTCGGCATCCGGGGCAACGTCACCACCAACGGCACCTTCCCCGGCCGCGGCGCCGCCGGCTGGGCGGAGGTCCTGGTGCCGGCCTGCCGCGACGTCAAGATCTCCTGGAACGGCGCCACCCCCGCGACCGCCGCGGCGGTGATGCCGGGCCTCGACCTCGAGGAAGCCGTGGAGGCGGTCCGGGCCCTGGTGGCCGCGCGCGACCGGCACGCGGCGCGCGGCGGCGCGCGCTGCAGCGTCTCGTTCCAGGTGACCGTGCGCGAGGACAACCTGGCGGAGCTGCCCGGCATCGTGCGGCTGGCCGCGCGGCTCGGCGTCGATCGCGTGAAGCTGAACCAGCTCCAGGTGCGCAGCCCCGACCTGGCGGCGCTGTCGCTGCGCCGCAGCCCCGGGGCCATCGCGCGCTGGAACGCCGCGGCGCGGGCGGTGCGCGAGGCGGCCGCGGAGGCGCTCGCGCGCCACGGGCGCGCCCCGGCGCTCGAGAACGCCGTCGAGCTGGCGCCGGATCCCGCCGCGCCGGCGCCGCGCGGCCCGTGCCCGTTCGCGGGGCGGGAGGCCTGGATCCACCCCGACGGCCGCCTGGCGCCCTGCCCGCACCCCGCCGCCGCCGCCGGCGGGCTGGGCGACTTCGGCTCGGTGGCCGACGCGCCGCTCGGCGCGCTGTGGGCGGCGCCGGCGTTCCGGGCGTTCGTCGCGCCCGGTCCGGGGGGTCACCCGGTTCACCCGCTGTGCGACGGGTGCGCCTTCCGGCGCCCCGGCGGCGCCTGACGCGCCCGGGGCGTGCGCGCGCGCCCCCACGGCGGCGCGGCCTCGGTTAAGGTCGGCGGGTGACCGAGCCGCTCCCCACCGCCATCGCGCTCACCGCCACCGCGCTCCTGCTCGGCCTGAGCGTCCTCTCCTCCCGCACCTCCGGACGGCTGGGCGTCCCGTTCGCGCTGCTGTTCCTGGCGGTGGGCATCCTGGCGGGCTCGGAGGGCGTCGGCGGGATCGCCTTCGCCGACTACCACCTCACCTTCCGGGTGGGCACGGTGGCGCTGGTGCTGATCCTGTTCGAGGGCGGCCTCAGCACCGACGTGCGCGGGCTGCGCCAGATCCTGGCGCCCGCCGCGCTGCTCGCCACCGCCGGCGTGGCCGGCACCGCCGCGCTCACCGCGCTGGGCGCGCGCGCGTTCGGCCTGCCCTGGTCGGAGGCGCTGCTGCTCGGCGCCATCGTCTCCTCCACCGACGCCGCGGCGGTGTTCTCCGCGCTGCGCAACGCCGGGGTGCGGGTGCGCCCGCGCGTGGCGCACCTGCTCGAGGTCGAGTCGGGCGGCAACGACCCGATGGCCGTGATACTCACGCTCGCCGTGACGCAGGTCCTCGCGTCCGGCGAGCCGGTGCGCTGGACCATCCTGCTGGAGATCGCGCTCCAGCTCGCGGTCGGGCTCGCCGCCGGCGTGGGCATCGGCCTGGGCGGGCGCTGGCTCCTGCGCCGCGCGCACCTCGCCGCGAGCGGGCTCTACCCGGTCCTGACGCTGTCGATCGCGCTGTTCGCGTTCGGCGCGCCCACGCTGCTGTGGGGCAGCGGCTTCGTGGCGGTGTACGCGGCCGGGATCACGCTCGGCGCGGGCCAGCTCCCGTACCTGCCCGGCCTGCGCCGCGTGCACGACGCCATGGCCTGGTTCAGCCAGGTGGCGATGTTCCTGCTCCTCGGCCTGCTGGTGTTCCCGTCGCGGGTGGCGGCGGTCGCCGGCCCCGGGCTCGCGATCGGCCTGCTGCTCGCGTTCGTGGCGCGGCCGCTGGTGGTGGTGCTCATGCTGCTGCCGTTCCGGATGCCGGCGCGCGAGGTGGCCTTCATCTCCTGGGTCGGGCTGCGCGGCGCGGTGCCCATCATGCTCGCCACCACGCCGGTGCTGGCCGGGCTCCCGTTTGCGGAGCACGTCTTCGACCTGGTCTTCTTCGTGGTGGTGGTGAGCACGGTGGTGCAGGGCTCGACCATCGCCTGGCTCGCGCGGAAGCTCGGCCTCGAGACCGCGGGGCCGCCCCCGCCGCGCGCCGTCCTCGAGATCGTGTCCACCCAGCAGCTCGGCGGCGAGGTCGCCTCGTACTACGTCGAGCCCGCGAGCGCCGTCGCCGGCTCGCGCATCTCGGAGCTGCCGTTCCCGGAGGGCTCGACCGTGATGCTGGTGGTCCGCGGCCGCGAGCTGGTGGCGGCGCGCGGGCGGACCGTGCTCCAGCCCGGCGACCACGTCTACGTGTTCGCCCCGCCGGACGAGAAGCCGTTCGTGCAGCTCCTGTTCGGCCGCGAGGAGGAGGGCTGAGCCGGCCGAGCCGCGCCGTCAGGTGCGCGAGGCGCGGATGGCGTCCTCGAGCTCGTTCGGCGGCGGCCGGGCGGCGGGGTCGCGGGGGAAGTGCTCGGCGAGCCGGGCGCCGCACTGGGCGATCGCCTCGACGAAGCCGCGCCCCGGCTCGCCGGCGCGCATCCCGGCCACCAGCGCCGCGACCGCGCGGTCCCAGCCCGCGTCGCCCATCTTCTCGTGGATGCCGCGGTCGCCCAGGATCACCGCCTCGCGCTCGAACAGCGACGCGAACACCAGCACCCCGGTGCCCTCCGCGGTCCGGTGCAGCCCGTTCTCGTGGAACGCGCGCACCGCCCGCGCGCGCACCGCCTGGTCGAGCGCGCGCGCGCCGGCGAGCCGGCGCTCCACCGGATCCCACATCGAGAGCCACGCGCCGAGCAGGCCGGCCGCGAGCTGGACGAGCGGCAGCTCGGCCAGCGTGACCGGGAGGTGCAGCGCCAGCACCGCCGCGGAGGCGATCGCGGCCGCGAGGAGCGCGCCGCGGTAGCGGACCTCCGGGTACGGATCGCTCTTCTCCACCACCACCGGGACGATCTGGCCGCGCGAGAGCGCCTCGGCGCGCCCGACCGCCTCCGCGATGCGCCGGCGGGCCGCCTCGTCGAACTGCAGCTCGAGCTTCACGCGCGCCTCCTCACCAGCGCCCCGAGGCGCCGCCGCCCGAGAACCCGCCCCCGCCGCCCGACCAGCCGCCGCCGCCCCCGCCGAAGCCGCCCCCTCCCCACGGCCCGCCGCCGCCCCAGGGCCCGCCGCCGCCCCACCACAGCGAGCGGCGCCGGCGCGGGCCGAAGCCGGTCAGGACGCGGATCACGAACGCGACCACGAACAGGAGCAGCACGAACAGCGAGGGCACGCGAACCTGCGGCCGGACCGCCCGGCGCGCGTCCACGCCCTGCGGCAGCGCGCCCAGCGCCCCCAGGACCTGCACGCCGGCGTCGTAGAGCCCGTCCCCGAGCGCTGCTGCCGGAACGCGGGGGCGATGACGCCGCGGATGATGCGCGAGGACTGCACGTCGGTGAGGCCACCCTCCAGGCCGCCGCCCACCTCGATGCGCACCTGGCGGTCCTCGACCGCGACCGTCACCAGCACGCCGTCGTCCTTGCCGCGCGTCCCGATCTTCCAGGCCTCGGCGACGCGGATCGAGTAGTCCTCGATGGGCTCGCCCTCGAGCGTGCGCACCAGCAGGTACTGGAGCTGCACGCCCTGCCCGCCCTCGGCGCCGCGGGCCGCCCGGGAGAGCGCCGCGAGCCGCTCCTCGTCGGCGCGCGAGAGCACGCCGGCCGCGTCCACCACCGGGCCGGTGAGCGGCGGGATGGCCGTCTCGGCGGCGGCGGGCGGCGCGGCGGCGAGCGCCGCGGCGAGGACGCCGGCGGCCGCGAGCGCGCGCAGGCGGCGGCCGGCCGGGGCGGCGGCGACCGCCATCAGAACTTCACCGCGGGCGCCTTCTCCGCCCCCTGCGTGGTGGCGGTGAACTGCGCCTTGGGCTGCTTGTGGTACATCATCGAGTTCGTCCAGCTGGTGGGCGGCACGGTCACGAGATCGTTGAACCGCTGCACCTCCTGGATGTACCGGCGGCGCGCGATCCCGATGCGGTTCTCGGTGCCCTCGAGCTGCGCCTGCAGGTCGCGGAAGTTCTCGTTCGCCTTCAGCTGCGGGTAGTTCTCCGAGACCGCGAGCAGCCGCCCCAGCGCCGAGGACAGCGCGCCCTGCGCGCCCTCGAACTTCTTCAGGTTCTCCGGCGTGAGCTGGTCCACCGGGATGCGCACCTGGGTGGCCTGGGCGCGGGCCGCCATCACCGCCTCGAGCGTGCCGCGCTCGTGCGAGGCGTAGCCCTTCACCGTCTCGACCAGGTTGGGCACCAGGTCGGCGCGGCGCTGGTACTGGTTCTCCACCTCCGCCCAGGCCGCGGAGACGGCGTTCTCGGCCTGGGGGATGGACTGGAAGCCGCAGCCGGCGAGCAGGAGGCCGGCCGCGGCGGCGGCGACGACGGAGCGCGCGTGAGTCATGCGCCGGAGGCTAGCGCGCCGGGACCGGCGCGAGAAGGACGAATTACCGCAGCCACACCCAGGCCGGGCCTGGGGATCCGCCGGGGGCCTGCTTCACTGCCTGTGGACCGCGAGGACCCGCGCCGGGGGGCACCACACGCCCACCTGGGCGATCCACCCGGCGGGATCCGCCTGGACCGAGCTGGGGCAGGCGCTGCACGAGGTGGGCGCGGCATCCGCGAACCGGGCGGTCGCGGGCGACGGGCTCCAGCTCCACTGCGCGTCGCAGTCGCTCCCGTCGCGGAGGTCGAACGTGGGCACGGCGGCGCCGGGCGACGCGGGGTCGGCGACCAGCGCCTCGGCGCGGCTGATGAAGTCGGGCGCGACGATCCACGCCTTCACGGTGTCCCCGCACACGCCCAGGGTCACGAACGCGCCGCCGGACCGGCTCACGCAGGCGGCGTTGGGATCCGACACGCAGGCGCCGCTCAGGCACACCTCGCCGCCGCCGCACGCGTTGCCGCACTCGCCGCAGTGCAGCCGGTCGGTGCGCAGGTCGTAGCAGATGCCGCCGCACGCCTCGAGCGGCGCCGGGCAGGGCTCGGTGTCGAAGCAGCCCGACGCCGCCAGCACCGCCGCGATGACCCCCCACCTCGCCCCGTGCATGTGACCTCCCGCGGCGCCGCCGCGGCCCGAGCCTAGCATCGGACGCCCGCGCCGGCACGCCGCGTGCGGGACCCGGGCGGCGGCCGGCGCGGTGGTAGGCTCCGCGCATGGCGGAGCCGGCCGGCTGGGCGCTGTTCTATCGCGTGGTGAAGCGGATCCCGCGGGGCCGGGTCGCGACCTACGGGCAGGTGGCGCTCGCCGCCGGCAAGCCCGGCGCGGCCCGGCAGGTCGGGTACGCGATGGCGGCGCTGCGCGGGACCCGCCACGCCGTCCCCTGGCAGCGGGTGCTGGGGGCGCGCCCGCGCGGGCGGGCCGGGATCAGCCTGCTCGATCCGATGGGCGCGGCGGTGCAGCGCGCGCTGCTCGAGGCGGAGGGCGTCCGCTTCGACGCGCAGGGGCGCGTGGAGCTGGCCGAGTTCGGCTGGCGCGGTCCGCGGACCGGCCGCGCTACTCCACCACCCGCACCGGCGGCACCTTCCAGATCTCGGTCGCGTACTCGTGGATCGTCCGGTCGGACGAGAACTTCCCGGCGCGCGCCACGTTGAGGATCGCCTTGCGGGTCCAGCCGTCCGGATCGCGGTACGCCTGCTCCACCCGCTCCTGGCACGCGCAGTAGGCGGCGAAGTCCGCCAGCACGAGGTACGGGTCCCCGCCGTTGAGGAGCGACTCGACCACCGGCCGGAACAGCCCCGGCTCGCCGGGCGAGAACGTGCCCGAGGACAGCGCGTCCAGCACCTGCTTGATGCGCCGGTCCTTGCGGTACCACTCCCACGGGTCGTAGCCGCCCTTCTTCAGCGCCGCGACCTCCTCCACGGTGAGGCCGAACAGGAAGAAGTTCTCCGCGCCCACCTCCTCGCGGATCTCCACGTTCGCGCCGTCGAGCGTGCCCACGGTGAGCGCGCCGTTCAGCGCGAACTTCATGTTGCCGGTGCCGGACGCCTCCTTGCCCGCCGTGGAGATCTGCTCGGACACCTCGGCGGCCGGGAAGATGCGCTCGGCGAGCGACACCCGGTAGTTGCGCAGGAACGCCACCGCGATGCGGCCGCGGACGTCCACGTCGCGGTTCACCACGTCGGCCACCGAGCCGACGAGCTTGATGATCCACTTCGCCATCGCGTAGCCCGGCGCCGCCTTGCCGCCGAACAGGTAGCTGCGCGGGTACGGGTCGTAGCCGCGGTCCTCCTTGAGCCGGAGGTACTCGCTCGCGACCCGCAGGATGGCGAGCAGCTGCCGCTTGTACTCGTGGATGCGCTTCACCTGGACGTCGAAGATCGAGTCGAGGTCGAGCGAGATCCCGTTCTCGGCGCGGACGATCTCGGCGAGCCGCTCCTTGTTGTCGCGCTTCACGTCCCGGAACAGGCGGCGGAAGCCCGCGTCCTCGGCGAGCGGCTCGAGGCCGCGGAGCTGCGCGGCGTCGGTCACCCACCCCGGCCCGATGACCTCGGTGATGGACCGCGCCAGCCCGGGGTTCGCCTGCAGCAGCCAGCGCCGGGGCGTCACGCCGTTGGTCTTGTTGTTGAACCGCTCCGGCCAGAGCGCGTTGAAGTCGTGGAACAGCTCGCGCTTCAGCAGCTCGGTGTGGAGCGCGGCCACGCCGTTCACCGAGTGCGAGCCGATCACCGCCAGGTTCGCCATCCGCACCTGCTTGACCGGCCCCTCCTCGATGAGGCTCATGCGCTGCAGCGCCGGCTCGTCCGCCTTGCGCGCGGCGCGCACGCCGTCGAGGAACCGCCGGTTCACCTCGAAGACGATCTCGAGGTGGCGCGGCAGCACCCGGCCGAACAGGTCCACCGACCACTTCTCCAGCGCCTCCGGCATGAGCGTGTGGTTGGTGTAGCCGAAGGTGCCGCCGCAGATCTCCCAGGCCTGGCCCCACTCCAGCCCGTGCTCGTCCACCAGCACCCGCATCAGCTCGGCCACCGCGATGGCCGGGTGCGTGTCGTTCATCTGGATCGCCACCTTGTCCGGGAAGTCGGAGAAGCCCTCGTGCACCTTGAGGTGGCGGTTGACGATGTCGTGGATGGAGCAGCAGACGAAGAAGTACTGCTGCTGGAGGCGCAGCTCCTTGCCCATCACGGTGAGGTCGTTCGGGTAGAGGACCTTGGAGATGTTCTCGGAGAGGTCCTTCTCCTCGACGGCCGACAGGTAGTCGCCGGCGTTGAAGTCGGCGAGGTCCAGCTCCTGCGACGCGCGGGCGCGCCACAGCCGCAGCGTGTTGACGGTCTGGTTGCCGTGCCCGGTGATGGGCACGTCGTACGGCATGCCCAGCACGTGGCGCGCGTCCGCCCAGCGCACCTGGAGCCGGCCCTTCCCGTCCACGCCGTGCTCGGTGCGCCCGTAGAACGAGACCGGCACGCAGGCGTCGCCGCGCGGGATCTCCCACGCGCTGCCGAAGCGCAGCCACTCCTCCGGGCGCTCCACCTGGTAGCCGTTCCGGATCTCCTGGTCGAAGATGCCGAACTCGTAGCGGATGCCGTAGCCGTACGCGGGGATCGACAGCGTGGCGAGCGAGTCGAGGAAGCAGGCGGCGAGCCGCCCCAGGCCGCCGTTGCCCAGCCCGGCGTCGGGCTCCTGCTCCAGCAGCGCGTTCAGGTCGAGCCCGAGGTCGCTCAGGGCCGACCGCATGTTGTCGTAGATGCCGAGGTTCAGCAGGTTGTTCTCGAGCGCCTTGCCCATCAGGAACTCGAGCGAGAGGTAGTAGACCCGCTTCGCGTCGGCCTTGTAGTAGGTCTGCTGCGTCTGGATCCACCGCCGCATCATCCGGTCGCGCACCGCGTAGGCCACCGCGAAGTAGCGGTCGAGCGGCGTGGCGGTGTGCTCGTCCTTGCCCTGCGAGTACTGGAGGTGATCGGCGAACGCGCGGCGGAGCGCGTCCACGTCCAGCGCCGTGCGGGCGTTGGGCAGGTCGCGGGCGCGCTCGAGCGCGCGCGCCTCCTCGGTGCGGGCGGCGGCGGCTTTCCTCGGTGGGGCCATGCTCTCCTCAGGGTGCGCACCGGGCGCGGGCGGCGGCCACGGCAGGCGGCGGGTCATCATAGCCGCATCCCCGCCGCGGCGCGGCGGGCCGGACGGCGCGCCGCACCGGCCGGGCGCGCGGGCGCTACCGGCGGAGCGCGCCGGCCAGCTCCTCGTAGAGGTGGATCGCGCTCCGGATGGCCTTCTGGAAGTCGGAGAGCAGCAGGCTCTCGTTCTCCGAGTGCGCGTTGGAGGACGGGTCCTCGACGCCGATGAGCAGGGCCGGGACGCCGCCGAGCGCCTTGGCGAACGGCTCCACGAACCCGATCGACCCGCCGCACCCGATGGCGAGGGCGGGGCGCCCGAACCCCTTCTCCAGCGCCCGGAACGCCGCGTCGAACGCCGGGTGGCCGAGGTCGGTGATCCAGGGCGCGCCGGCGGTGTCCGGCTTGACGTTCACCTCCACGCCCCAGGGCGCGGCGGCGTGCAGCGCCGCGACGAGCTTCTCGCGCACGTCCACCGGGTCCATGTCCGGGACCAGGCGCACACCGAGGCGCGCCCAGGCCACGTCGTTGATGATGTTGCGCGCGTCCTTGCGCGAGGACGCCTGGATGGCGTTCACCGCCAGCGAGGGCTGCCACCAGTTCGTCTCCAGCGGGTGCCGGCCGCCCAGCAGCCGCACGCCGGGCCGCAGCCGGGCCTGCCGCCGGATGTCCTCCTCGGTGACCGGCAGCGCGGCGATGGCCTCGCGCTGCTCGCGGGTGAGCGGGCGGACGCGATCGTGGATCCCGGGGATGGTGATGCGCCCGTCGTCGTCCACCAGCGCGGCGAGCATCTTGGCGAGCGCCATGGTGGGGTCCGGCACCGGGCCGCCCCACATGCCGGAGTGGACGCTCTGCTCGAGCGCGCGGACCTCGACCTCGAGCACCACCAGGCCGCGGAGCGCCACCGTGATCGACGGCACGCCCGCGTCCACGTTGCCGGTGTCGGTGAGCACCATCGCGTCCGCGTCGAGGCGCGAGCGGTAGCGGGTGAGGAAGGCGGTCAGGTGGTCGGAGCCGATCTCCTCCTCGCCCTCGACCACGATCTTCACGTTGAGCGGCATGCGCCGCGCGCCGCGCACCCAGGAGTCCACCGCCGCCGCGTGCACGATGATGCCGGCCTTGTCGTCGGCGGCGCCGCGGCCCCACAGCCGGCCGTCGCGCTCGGTGGGCTCGAACGGCGGGGTCTTCCAGGCCTCCGCCTCGCCGGCCGGCTGCACGTCGTGGTGCGCGTACAGGAGCAGCGTGGGCGCGGCGGGGTCCTCGATGCGCTCGCCGAAGACGTACGGGTGCGCGCCCTCCACCTCGAGCACCTCGACCTTCTCGAAGCCCCGCCGGCGCAGGAGCTCGGCGGTGGCCTCGGCGCTGCGCCGCACCTCGTTCTCCGGGAAGCCCGGGAACGAGACGCTGGGGATGCGGACCAGCCGCTTCAGCTCGTCCAGGTAGTTCGCGGCGTTCTTCTCGTAGTGGGCCAGGGCCAGGTCGACCGGCGTCTCGGGCATCGATGTCACCTCGGGCAGAAGGGGTCCCGCGCCGCGGGCGGGCGAGGGGTGGCCCGGGATATAAGGGCGCATGGCCGGGATCCCTCGACCCCTTCGGGACGGACGGCGCGGCACGCTGACGCATGCACTCGGGGTGACACGCGTCGCCCGCCTCACCGGCCTCGACCGGACCGGGGTCGAGGTGGCGAGCGCGGTGCGCCCGGACGGCCACGTGCTCCAGGTCACCAACGGCAAGGGCGCGCGGTTCGAGGACGCCGCGCTGGGGGCGCTGGCCGAGGCGGCCGAGCTGTGGGCGGCGGAGCGCCCCGGCCCCATGCCGCTGGCGTCCGCGGCGGAGCTCCGCGCCCGGCTGGGCGAGGGCGCGGTGATCGGGCCGGGCGCCCTGGCCGGCGGCGCCGCGGACCCGGCCTGGGAGGCGCTGCGCGTCGCCTGGTGCGAGGGCGTGCCGCTCGAGGGCGGCGCGCCGGTGGCGGTGCCGGCGCAGGCGGTGTACTGCCCTCCCCCCGGCGGCCCGCTGCTCGGGCCGGCCGTGCTGACCTGGACCTCGAACGGCATGGGCGCGCACCCGGACCCGGACCGCGCCGCGCTGCACGCGCTGCTCGAGGCGGCGGAGCGCGACCAGCTGGCGCGGGCGCTCCCCGAGGGCTTCACCGAGGGTGAGCTGGCGCGGCGCCTGATCGATCCCCGCGGGCTGCCGGACGCCGCCCCGCGCGCCGCGGCGCTGGCGGCGTCGCTCGAGGCGCGCGGGCTGCGGGTCCACCTGCTCGACCTCACGCCCGCCGGGCGCGGCGCGGGCGGGCTCGGGCTGCCCGTGGCGGGCGCGCTCCTCGGGGATCCGGGCGGGCCCGTGCCGCTCGCGGCCGGCTACGCCTGCCGGCCCGGGCGCGACGAGGCGCTCGTCGCGGCGCTCCTCGAGGCCGCCCAGTCGCGCGCCACCGAGATCCACGGCGCGCGCGAGGACGTGCTGCACGGCGACCGCGCCTCGGCCGCGCCGCTCGCGCAGCTGTGCGCCGCCGTGCGCCCGTCGCGCCGGGCGGCCGCGCTGCCCTCGCTGGCCGCCCCGTCCCCTGCGGCCGCGCTCCGGCGGATCGCCGCCCGGCTCCGCGCGACCGGCCTCGGCCCGGCGGTGCGCGTCGCGCTCGAGGGCCCGCCCGGCCTGCACGTGGTGAAGATCGTCGCCCCCGGCCTCCTGCTCTCGGAGCTCCTGTGAAGCCCGCGTCCGCGCGCCTCCGGCCCGGCGACGTCGTCGCCTTCCTCGGCCCCTCGCTGCCGGCGGAGGAGGCGCGCCGGCTCGCGCCCTGCCGCGTGCTCCCGCCCGCGCGCGCCGGCGACCTGCTCGCGGTGCTGCCGGCGCGGCCGCTCGCCATCGCGCTCGTGGACGGGCTGTTCGACACGGTCCCGTCGGTGTGGCCGCGCGAGGTGCTGGCCGCGCTGGACGCGGGCGTGGCGGTGTTCGGCGGAGCGAGCATGGGCGCGCTCCGGGCCGCGGAGCTGGCGGCGCACGGGGTGGTCGGCGTCGGGCGCGTGTTCGGCTGGTACCGCGACGGCGTCATCGACGACGACGGCGAGGTGGCGCTGCTGCACGGGCGCGCCGAGGACGGCTTCCGGCCGTTCACGCTGCCGCTCGTGCAGGTGCGGGCCGCGCTGGAGGAGGCGCGCGGCGCGGGCGAGCTCGGCCCGTCGGCGGCGCGGGCGGTCCTCGCCGCGGCCGCCGCGATCCCCTACACGCAGCGCACCTGGCCCGCCGTGCTCCGCGACGCGCGGCTCGCGCCGGCCGAGCGGGCGCGCCTCGCCGAGCGGCTGCCCCGCGCGCCCGACGTGAAGCGCGCCGACGCGGAGGCGTGCCTCCTCGCCGCGGCCGCGTTCGCCCGCGCCCGGCGCCAGGGGGCGCCGCCCCCGCCGCGCCCCGCCGGCGGACCGCCCCCCGCGCACCTGCGCCGGACGCGCCTCGCGCGCGCCGCGACGCTGCTCCCCGGCGGCGCGGAGGTCCCCTCCGGCGAGGTGCTGGCCGCGCTGGCCCGCCGGCCCGACGCCCGCCGGCTCGCCGCCGACGGGCTGCGGCGCGCCGCGCTCGCCGCGCTGGCACGATCGATGGGCCTCGCCGCCGAGGAGGCGGAGACCGCGGAGGCCGAGCGCGCCTGGCTGCGCCGCGCCGGCGTGCGGACGTCCCGGCGCGCCGCGTTCCTCGCCGCCTGCGGCCTCGACGACGGCGCCGCGCGCCGGCTCTGCGAGGACCTGGCGCTGGAGGCGCGGCTCCTCGGGATGGCCGAGCGGGCCGTGCCCGACGGTCCGTCGTGGGAGGAGGGGCTGGCCCTGGCCGCGCGGCTCGGCGGCGCCTGGGTGGAGGAGGCGCAGCGGCTCGTGGCCCCGCCCGCGAAGCCTCGCCACCGCGCGAGGAGGAGGACGCCGTGAGCAAGAAGAAGGCGCCGCCCGTGGACGCGCCCGCCGGCCCGTTCAACGCCGCGTTCGAGAAGCTGCGCGCGCGGCTGCCCGAGGACCACGTCCCCTCGCAGGCGCCGGAGGCCACGCCCTCGCCACCGCCCGCGGCCGCGCCCCCCGCCCCCGCGCGCGCCGTGGTGCGCCTCGAGCGCAAGGGCCGGGGCGGGAAGGAGGCCACCGTGGTGGAGAAGCTCGCCCTCGCGCCCGGGCCGCTCGCCGAATGGGCCGACGCGCTGAAGCGCGCCCTCGGCTGCGGCGGCGGCGTGGAGGACGACGCCATCGTGCTGCAAGGCGACCAGCGGGACCGCGCCGCCGCGTGGCTGGAGCGCCGCGGGGTCCGGAAGGTGATCCGAGGCTGAGCGATCGTTTACTCAGGGTGCGGCCGTCGCATCGGGCTATCCACCCCGGCGTCTCGCCGCGTACCCGTCCATCACCGCGTCCCCGAAGGCCCGCCGCGCCTCCTCGAGGTTGTGGCCCTTGCAGCGGATGCGAAGGTTCTCGGCCGTGGAGGCCCCTCCCCGCGCCCGCGGCACGATGTGGTCGAGCTCGAGCTGGTGCGTGGAGCCGCAGGTCTCGCCGGACGGGAGGACGAAGGTGCACCGCCCGCCATCGCGCCTCCAGACCTCGCGGCGGACGTGGGCAGGGATGCGGTCCGGCCTGGAGGGGCGGCGCTTCGTCTGTGGCCGAGCGGTGATCCCCTTGCGCCGGTCGCGCTCGGCGAGGAGCCGGTCGAGCGCCGCCTCGAGGACGTTCTCGCGGGAGGCGCCGGGCATGGAATGCGAGAGCGCATCGCGGGCCGCGTCGAGCTTCTTCAGGAAGGTCTTCGAGACGGTGAGGTGCATGCGGGCCTGGTCGCCGTCGAGCCAGTCCACGGAGCTGGGCCTGGCGGCGGGCGTCACCGCTCGCAGCTCGACAGGCTCACCGCGAGCGGGCTCTGAACGACCCGCGATCTCGACCCGGCTGGGCACAGGCGGTTTCGGGCGCCCGAAATAGAGTCGGCTCCGCGGCAGGCGCCCTCACCGCAGGCGGCGCGGACACCGCCCGGACCGGCACTGGATGAGCTCGGCCGCGGTCTTCCGGTACTGAGCGGCGCCCGCCGAGAGCCCCAGCTCGCGGCGGAGGAACGAGAACAGCGAGGTGTGCCCGCGCTCCCGCCACAGCCCCCGCCGGTCGAACTCCGCCAGGGCGACGAGGAACTCCGCCATGGCATGACGCTCCGAGCGGAGCAGCGAGACGAGACGCTTCGTGAACTCGAGTGCGGTGTCCATTCACGAAGCATCGCACGCGATTTTAGCCCTCCGTAAAACGCACGAGAACGCCCGCCCGCGCCCCCCCCCCCCCCCCCGCGCCCAGCGCCCCGCCCTCGCGCCTCTCGCGAGCCGATCGCGCCGTCCCGGTTCCGGCCACGCAGCACCGCCCCCGCCCCCCGCCGCACCGTCAAAGCCTCCCAGTCCGCCCCCTTCACCGCGCGCGCAGCGCCTCCCCCGGAAAGAACCCCGCCGCCGCGAACCCGCCCACGAGCTGCACCTCCTCCACCTCGAGCCGCCACAGCGAGAAGTCGAGCGCGAGCAGCCCCTTCGCGCCGGGCACGCGCGCGGCGTACCGCTCCACCGCGTCCGCCTCCTCCGCCGCGCCCACCCGGACCACCCGGCCGACCAGCGTCGCGCGCGCGGCGGTCCGCGGATCCCCTCGCGCCGCCTCGCCGTCGAACACGAGCAGCGTGGCCCGCGGGTCCGCCTCCAGGTTCTTCGTGTGCTGCGCCAGCGCCGACAGCAGCAGCAGCGGCTCGCCGGTCGCCGCCACCGCGAACGGCACCAGCGTCCCGTACGGCCACCCCGGGTGGCGCAGGGAGAGCGTGCACAGCACCCCGGCCGCTCCCCCGCCAGCAGCGTCCGCACCGCCTCGATCCCGCCCGCGCGCTCCGCGCCCGCCTGCGCCTGCTCCTCCGCCTCGTGCCCCGCCATGCCGAGCCTCCCCGGGCGCCGCGACGCCGCCGCGCCCACCCCAGCCGATCTCGCGCCGGCCCGCCGCGCGCCACGCCCGGCCGGGCCGTGGCGCAGCGCCGCGCGACGGCGTCACAGCACCACGAGCCCGAGCCGCGCCGCGCGCACGATGGCCTCGGCGCGCGAGCCCGCGCCCAGCTTCCCGAGGATCGCGTTCACGTGGAACTTCGCGGTGTGCTCGGAGATGCCGAGCCGCGCGGCGATGGCCTTGTTGCCGAGCCCCTCGGCCACGAGCGCCAGCACCTCGCGCTCGCGCGGCGTGAGCGGCCCGCCCGCCTCGCCGGCGGGCGCCCGGAGCAGCGCCGCCGCCAGCTCGGGATCGAGCGCGGTCAGCCCCGTCACGGCCGCGCGCAGCGCCGCGGCGATCGCCTCCGCGCCGGCGCCGCGGTGGAGCACGCCCCGCGCCCCGGCCCGGAGCGCCTCGCCCGCCTGCGCCTCGCCGGCGACGAGCGCCACCACCGGCAGCCCCGCCGCGAGCGCCTCGAGCCCACCGCCGTCCGCGCCGCCGCGGGGCGTCGGAGGGGTGGGAGGCGCGCCCAGATCCCAGAGCGCCGCGTCCGCGTCGCGCGCCGCCGCCTGCGCCCGCGCCGGCTCCGCCTCGCCGGCGAGCCGGAGCTCCGGCCGCGCCCCGAGCAGCGCGGCGAGCCCGGCCCGCGCCAGCGGATCGGCCGAGACCACCAGCACCCGGAGCGGCTCCATCCCCGGGATCTAACCGCCCGCGCCTCGACCGGCTCGGGCCGGCGCGAGCGCGGCACCCGCAACGCTCCCGCCCCGACCTGCCCATCCGGCCAGGTCGCGCCCTGGCCCTCCCGCCGATGTGCGCCGCGCGCGGGCCGCCTAGCTTCCCGCCATGACCTCCGCGCCCCCCGGCAACACGCCCCTGCACCCCGACGTCCTCGCCCAGCTCTCCGCCCGCCTCGCCGCGCTCACCGCGTCGGCGGCCGCGCACGTGGTGCGCGTCGAGGGTCGGCGCCACGCGTCCGCGTCGGGCGTGGTGTGGTCCGCCGACGGCGTGATCGTCACCGCGCACCACGCGCTCGAGCGCGACGAGGGGGTGACGGTCGGGCTGCCCTCGGGCGACGAGGTCGCCGCCGAGGTGATCGGCCGCGATCCCAGCACCGACCTCGCCGCGCTGCGGGTGCGGGCGCCCGGGCTCGCGCCGCCGGACTGGGCCGACGCGGCCGGGGCCGCGGCGGGGCAGCTCACGCTGGTGGTGACGCGGCCGGGGCGCGGCCCGCGCGCGGAGCTGGGCCTGCTGGCGCGCGCCGGCGAGGCGTTCCGCGCGCCGATGGGCGGGCGCATCGACCGCTGGCTGGAGCTGGGCGTCGCCCGGCACCCGGGCCTGTCCGGCGGCATGGTGCTCGGCGCGGACGGCCTCGCGCTCGGCGTCGCGGCGGCCGGGCTGGTGCGGGGCGCGGCGCTGGCGGTGCCCGCCGCCACGCTCGGCCGCGTGGTGGCGTCGCTCCTCTCGCACGGCGAGGTGCGCCGCGGGTACCTGGGCCTCGCCACGCAGCCGGTGCCGCTCCCGCCGGCGCTGCGCGCGCGCACCGGCGAGGAGCTGGCGCTGCTGGTGGCGCGGGTCGAGCCGGGCAGCCCGGCGGATCGCGCCGGCGTCCTGCTCGGCGACGCGATCCTGTCGGTGGGCGGCGAGGCGCTGCAGGACCCCGGCGAGCTGCTGGCCCTGCTCTCGGAGGACCGGATCGGCCAGGCGGTGACGCTGCGCGTGCTGCGCGCGGGCGAGGTGCGCGAGGTCGCGGTGACGGTGGGCGTGCGCGGGAGGCGGGCGTGACCGGGCTGCAGGCGCTCTCGCGCGACGTGGCCGACCTGGTGGCCCGCGCCGCCCCGGCGGTCCTCGGCGTGGAGCAGGGCGGCGGGCAGGGCTCCGGCGTGGTGATCGCGCCGGACGGCTGGGTGCTCACCAACGCGCACGTCGCGCGGGGCCGCGGCCCGGTCCGCGTCCGGCTCTCCGGCGCGCGGGTGGTGGCGGCGGAGCGCGCCGGCGCCGACGACCGCACCGACGTGGCGGTGCTGCGGGTGGACGCGCGCGACCTCCCCGCGCTGGCGCTCTCCGAGCGGCGGCTCTCCGTCGGCGAGCTGGTCGTCGCCATCGGCAACCCGCTCGGCTTCGAGCGCTCGGTCACGGTGGGCGTGGTCTCGGCGCTGCACCGCAACCTGGCGGCGCCGCGCGGCGCGGTGCTGGAGGGGCTGGTCCAGACCGACGCGTCGATCAACCCGGGCAACTCGGGCGGGCCGCTGCTCGACGCGGGCGGCGCGGTGGTCGGGCTCAGCACCGCCATGCTCCCCTGGGCGCACGGGATCGGGTTCGCGGTGCCGGCGCACACCGCGGCGTGGGTGGCGTCGGTGCTGATGCGCGAGGGCGAGGTGCGCCGGCCGTTCCTGGGGATCGCCGCGCGCGGCGAGGACCTGGAGCCGCGCGACGCCGCGCTGGCCGGCCACGGGCGCGGGGTGCGGGTGCTCGAGGTGGTGGAGGGCGCGCCGGCCGGCCGCGCCGCGCTCCGGCCCGGCGACCTGCTCGTGGCGGCGAGCGGCAGCCCGGTGCAGACGCTCGACGACCTGCAGCGCGTGCTGGTGCTGGCCCGCGCGGGCGAGATCGATCTCCAGGTCCTGCGCGCCGGCCGACCGCTGCGGCTCTCCATCCGCCCCGATCCGCCGCGCGCCGCCGCGGCCTGAGAGCACGCGAACCCATCCCCTCGCCTCCCGCACCCGGGGCGTGACGCGAGGGGCCCGCCGTGGTGAACTGGGAGGCGATGCGCTCCTGGCTCGACGACGTCGGGATGGCCGCCGCCACGCTGCGGTCGAGCCCGCTCCGCTCGCTGCTCACCGCCCTCGGCATCGTCATCGGCACGGCCACGGTGGTGGCGATGATGGCGCTCACCGAGGGGCTGCGGCTGGAGATGACCGGCCAGCTCTCCATGCTGGAGGCGGGCGCGTTCCGGGTGGAGAAGTTCCCGATGGTCACGGTGGGCCACGAGGCCTGGCACCGGTACGCCCGCCGCAAGGACATCACCCGCGCGCAGGGCGAGGCGCTCCGCGGCCTGCCCCACGTCGCGTTCGTCTCGATCGAGGAGCAGGGGCGCCGGCCCGAGGCCGTCGTCACGCGGACGCGCGCCACGCGCAACGAGATCGACGTGCTCGGCGTCCTGCCGGACTACGAGTTCACCAACGCGGTGAGCGTCGCGAGCGGGCGGTTCCTCACCCACGCCGACGTGGCGCTGGCGCGGCGGGTGGCGTTCGTGGGCGCGGGCGTCGCCGACGTGCTGTTCCCGGGGGCCGACCCGGTGGGCGCCGAGATCCGGATCCGCGGCGTGCCGTTCGAGGTGGCGGGCGTGGCCGAGCGGATGGGGACGGTGCTCGGGCTCGAGTCGCGCGACGGGTTCGTGGCGGTCCCGTGGACCGCCTACGACGCGGTGCTGGGCCGCGCCCGCGGCACGAACCTCGCGGTCCGCGCCACGCGCGTGGAGGACGTGCCGCAGGCCATGGCCGAGGTGGTCGCGACGCTCCGGCGGGTGCGCGGGCTCGGCCCCCTCGACGAGAACGACTTCGAGGTCTTCTCGAACGACACCGCCGCGGAGCTGTTCGACGGGCTGGCCAAGGTCGTCGGCGCGGCCACGTTCGGCCTGTGCGCGCTCTCGCTGCTGGTGGGCGGCATCGGCGTGATGAACATCATGCTGGTCTCCGTGACCGAGCGGACCCGCGAGATCGGCGTCCGGATGGCGCTCGGCGCGCGGCGCCAGCGGATCCTGGCGCAGTTCCTGGTCGAGTCGCTGGTGCTCGCGCTGGCGGGCGGCGCGATCGGGGTCGCGCTGGGCGGCGGGGTGGCGCTGGTCGCGCGGGAGCTGGACGTCGTGCCGGCGCGGGTGCCGCTCTGGTCGGTGCTGCTGTCGCTCGGCTCCGCCGCCGCGGCGGGCCTGGTCTTCGGCATCTACCCCGCGGCGCGGGCCTCCCGGCTCGATCCGGTCGAGGCGATGCGGGCGGAGTAGCGCCGCCCCAGCCGCCGCCGGGCCGGCTCACGGCGGCAGGTACCAGACCACCGGGAAGATCACCGGCTGGTCCACCGGCGGGCGCGGGTACGGCGCGGCCTTGCGCACCGCCGCCAGCGCGGCGCGGTCGAGCACGCCGTGGCCGCTCGACTCCACGACGCGCAGGTCGGCCACGCTCCCGTCGGTGAGGATGGTGAAGCCGACGCGCACCGTCCCGGACCAGCCCATCAGCTCCGCGGCCGGAGGGTACGGGTCGCCGTCGATCTGCTGCTGCACCTGGCGCAGCACCGCCTGGCGGAGCCAGGGCGGGCCGGCGTCGCCCGCGTCGCCGTCGGCACCTTCGCCGCCCGCGCCGCCGCCGCGGCCCCCGCCGGACCCGCCCCCGGGGACGAACGGCCCGTCCCCGACCCCGTCGCCCGCGAAGCTCGGCTCGCCGCCCAGCGGGAGCACCTCCTCCGCCTCCAGCGTCACCGGCTCGAGCTCGGCCGCGGGGAGCGCGTCCGGCAGCGCGCGCGGCACCGGCACGCCGCGGTGTCCCCCGCCGGAGCGCGCCCGGGGCGGCGTCGCCTGCCGCCGGGAAGGGCGGGCGGGCACGGGCTGCGGGGGCGCGCGGAGCGCGGGCGCGCCGGGCAGGAGCACCATCACCGGCGCGGGCGGGGGACGCGGCCGCGCCGGACGCCAGGCGAGCGCGGCCACGAGCGCGGCGTGCGCGGCGAGCGATGCCAGCCCCCAGGCTCCTCGCCCCCTCCCGCCGTCCCGCACCCGCCCTCCCGCCCGGCGGCGTTGCGCCGCAGGCACGGCAGCCTCCGGCGCCGCCCGCTCGTCACGATCAGTAAAGCGAACGTGCTAGCACGCCCGTACCCGGCGTGCCACCTGCCCCGGAGGACAGGTCGCGGTATACAGACCCGGCATGCAGAGCCCCCGCCGCACCGCGTTCCTCGCCCTCGGGCTGGCCCTCCTCGCGCTGCTGCTCGCCGCCGCGCTGCTGCGGCGCGGCGCGCCGGACGAGGACGCGTCCCGGGCCGCGCCGGCGCCCGCGCCCGGCGCCCCGGCCCCGGCCGCCGCCGCGCCGCGAGCGCCCGAGGCCCCGCCGCCGGCCGCCCTGCCCATCCGCGTGCCCCCGGCGGCGCCGGCCCCGCCCGACGCCGGTCCGGCCAGCTTCGAGGGGAAGGTCGTCGCGGCGGGCACCGGCGCCGGCGTGCCGGGCGCGGAGCTGACCTTCTCGCGCGCGGGCGCGGCCGCGTCGGTCCGGACCGGGCCCGACGGCGCGTTCCGCTTCGAGCCGACGGAGACGGGCCGCTGGTTCCTGGCGGCGGTCACCGCGCCGGGCTTCCTGCCGTTCGCGCCGGAGTGGGGGCACAGCCCCGTCCAGCTCGACGCCGCGGCGGGCCGCCACGTGCGCGGCATCGAGATCCACCTCGCGCCGGCGGCGGAGCTCGAGGGCCACGTCGTGGACCGGGACGGCGCGCCGGTGGCGGGCGCGAGCGTCCGGCTGCTCGGCGCGGCGGGAGAGGCGGCGCTGGTGCCGATCCCCGACCGCTTCACGAGCGACGCGCGGGGCGTGTTCCGGTTCGCGGCGCCGGAGGGCGCGGTGCTCGAGGTGCGCAAGGACGGGTATCTCCCCGGGCGCGCCGACATCGGCCCGCTGGAGCGCGTCAACGGGCGCGTCACCGTGGAGCTCGGCCCCGCGCACCGGCCGCTGGGCGAGCGCGCCCCGGTGTCGGGGCGCGTGGTCGCGAGGGGCGCGGGGCCCATCGCCGGCGCCCTGGTGACCGCGTCGCCGGAGCGCGTGCTCGGGCTGGACGACGCGCCCACGGCCCAGGCCGTCACCGGGGCCGACGGTCGCTTCGAGCTGCCGCCGCTCGACCCCGGCGCCTACCGCGTGCGGGCGCGGGCCGAGGGGCGCGCCCCGGCGGCGCTCCGCCGGGTGGCGCCGGGCGCGAAGGACCTCCTCCTCGAGCTGGCCGCCGGCGGCCGCCTGCGCGGCTGCGTGCGGTCCGCGGCGGCGGGCTCGCCGGTGGCGCCGTTCACCGTGCTGGTGCTGGAGCGCCGCGGCCCGCTGCGCCTGGTGCCGCAGCGCACGCGATCGGTCATCGACCCGTCGGGCTGCTACGCGCTCGACGACCTCGCCCCGGGGCCGGCGACGGTGGTGATCACCGCGCCCGGCTACGCGCCGTCCGGCGAGCGGGCGGTGGAGATCCCCGGCGACGGCGGCGAGGCGGTGGTGGACGCGGCGCTCGAGTCCGGCGGCCGCCTCACCGGCGTGGTGCGCGACGACGTCACCGGGGCCGCCATCGCGGGGGCGCGGCTGTCGGTCGAGGGCGCGCTGCCCAGCGCGGCGGCGTCCACGTTCCCGGTGCTCTCGGAGGCGGTGAGCGCGGCGGACGGGACGTTCGCGCTCGCGGGCCTGCCGGCGCGCTCGTCGATCTTCGTGGCCGCGGCCGGCCACCACGCGCGCGTGCTGGGCGGCGTGCAGGTCGAGCCGGGTGGCACCGCCGGACCGGTCGAGGTGCGGCTCCGGCCCACCGCCGACGGCGAGGAGCCGCGGGTGGACCTGGCCGGCATCGGCGCCGTGCTGGCGCCCTCGGGCGACGGGCTCGCGGTGGCGCAGGTCATCGCGGGCGGCGGCGCGGCCGAGGTGGGGCTGGGGCGCGGCGACCTGGTGCTGGAGGTGGATGGGCGCCGGGTGGCCGAGCTGGGCATGGCTGGCGCCATCGACGCGATCCGCGGACCGGAGGGCACCTCGGTGCTGCTCAAGGTGCGGCGCGGCAGCTCGACGTTCGACGTGCGCGTGCCCCGCCGCCTGGTGCGCGGATAGCACGACGGGCCGGGAGCGCGCAGCCCCCGGCCCGTTCGCACGTGACGCCAGCCTCAGTGCGTGCCGCCGCCGCCCGTGCCGGAGCCCGAGCCCGCGGCGCCGCCGGAGCCGGTGTCGGTCGAGCCGGACGAGCCGGAGCCGCTGCCGGTCGTGCTGCTGCCGCTCGAGCCGGTGCCCATCGAGCTCCCGTGCGGCTTCCGCGCCTGGCGGCTCGCGCCCAGCGCCTTCTGGGTCTGCTGCGCTTCCTTGAGGTGCCCCTGGAGCGTGCTGTGCGTCTGCTCGAGGAAGGAGGCGAGCTCCTGGTGCTGTCCCTGCCGCGCCTTCTTCGCGAGCGCGCCGACCTCGCGGGTGTCCTTCCGGTGGTCCTCGACCATGTCGGCCATGTAGGCCTTGTCGAACGCGGCGCCGGTCTTGGACGTGAGCTTGTCCAGGCGCTTCTGGGCCTTGGTCTGCTCCTTCTGGAACGCGCTGCCGTTCAGATCGATGCCCATCTGCTGTGACGTCTGGGTGAGCTGCTCGTCGGCCTTGCGGTGGTCGTCCACCATGCGCTGCGCGAACTGCTTCACCTGCTCGTTCTGGGCGTGCTGCACGCCCATCTCGCCCATCTGGACCTCGGACAGGTTGGCCGCGTGGAGCTTCTGCAGCCCTTCGTCCAGGTCCTTGGAGACCTTCGCCGAGCCCTGCGCCGAGGCGCTCGAGCCGGTGCTGCCGGTGCTGCCGGTCGCGGCGCTGCCGGTGTCGCTGCCGCGCGTGGCGCTGCCGGCGCTGCTGCTGCCGGAGCCCATGCTGCCGCTGCTGCCGGCGCTGCTGCTGCCGGAGCCCATGCTGCCGCTGCTCCCGCTGTCGCTGCCGGTGCTGCCGGCGCCGGAGGAGCCGCCCGACTGGCCGCTCCCCGTGCTCCCGCCCGATCCGCCTGCGCCCTGCGCCACCGCCTGGCCGGCGAACGCGAGCGCCGCCGCGAGGCCTGCGGCCATACCCCAACGATTCCATCGCATCATCGATCGCTCTCCCTTGGTTTCCATGCGTCGGCGAACAAGGTGGAGAGGGGCCGAGCGATCCGCACGCTCCGCCCGAGCGTCCTCCCCCCGGGCAGCGGTCCCGGGGCCCGTGCCGCGATCGTTTGCCGCGCCCCGCGTGCCCGCGCCGCTCCGCCATTGCAGGGGCTCCGCGCCGGTGGGACGATCGTCCCGGCGAGGTGGCGGTGGTCCGCTCGGCAGGGAGGGAGCCCATGGCGACCTTCGCGCGCATCCTGGCCGCGACCGACTTCAGCGAGGCCTCCCGCCGCGCGCTCGCGCTCGCCGCGGCGCTCGCGCGCGAGGCGGGCGCCGCGCTCACCGTGGTGCACGTCTGCGAGGTCCCGGGCTACCGCGACGAGGGACCGATCCCGTACGACTTCGCCACGCCGCTCGTGGCGGACGCGCAGGCGCGGCTCGACGCGACGCTGCGCGATCTCGAGCGCGAGTGCCCCGGGGTGAAGGGCGTGCTGAAGCTGGGCACGCCGTGGCAGGAGATCCTCGCCACCGTGCCGGAGGCGCGCGCGGACCTGGTGGTGATGGGCACGCAGGGGCGGCGCGGCGTGGCCCACGCGCTCCTGGGCAGCGTGGCCGAGCGCGTGCTGCGCCTCTCGCCGGTCCCGGTCCTCACCGTCCGCGCCCGCGGCGGCGGCGACTGACCCGGAGGCCCCGTGATCCTGCCGATGACGCGGGTGGAGCTGGTCGGGCCGCGCGACGCCCTGCCCGCCGCGCTGGGCGTGCTGCAGGCGCAGGCGGTGGTCGAGCTCCGCGCGCGGGAGGCCGGCACCCGCCCGCTGGCGCCGCCGGAGGAGCCCGCGCCGGAGGAGGCGGCGCGGGCGGCCGGGGCGCTCCGCCGGATCGAGGCGCTGGACGCGCGCCTCCCGCCGGTCCCGCCGCGCCCGGCGGGCGCGCGCGCCCCGCCGCCGCTCCCGGCGCTGCCGCCGCCCGGCAGCGACGCGCTCGACGCCCGGCTCGCGGCGCTCGAGCAGGACGTGGCCGGGCTGGAGCGGCGCCGCGACGCGCTCGCGCGCGAGCGCGACGCCACCGACCGGTTCGCGCGCCTGCTGCTCGCGGTGGCCCCGCTGGATCAGGGGCCGGCGCTGGGGCCCGCCCCGGAGCTGCACGGCGTGCTGCTCCGCCGCGACCCGGCGGTGCTGGCGCTCCTCGAGGCGGAGGTGCGCCGCGCCTGCGACGGCGCCTGCGAGGTGCGGTCGAGGGACGTGGACGCGGAGTGGACGGGCGTGCTGCTGCTCGTGCCGCGCGAGCGATCGGCCGCCGTGGCCGAGCTGCTCGCGGCGCGCGGGGTCGAGGAGACGGCGCTCCCCGCCGACTACGCCGGCAAGCCCATCGCCGCGCTCCTGCCGCTGCTCGCGGCGCGCCGGCGCGCCATCCCGGGGGAGCTGGCCCGCAACGCCGAGGCGCTGGCGGCGCGCGCGGCGGAGCTCCGCCCGGCGCTGGCCGCGGCGCGGCAGGCGGCCGCGTGGGCCGTGGAGCGGCGCGAGGCGGTGGCCCGCTGCGGCGGCACGCGCTTCGCGTTCGTGGTCTCCGGCTACATGCCGGAGGAGCGCGTCCCGGCGCTGCGCGCCGAGGTGGGCGCGGCGCTCGGCGGCCGGGTGGCGGTGTTCGCGCGGCAGCCCGAGCCGGCCGAGTGGGGCGAGGTGCCGGTGGTGCTGCGCAACCGGCCCCGGGTGCGGCCGTTCGGGCGGCTCCTCGCGCTCACGTCGCTGCCGCGCTACGGCTCGATCGATCCCACCCCGTGGCTGGCCATCTCGTTCCCGGTGCTGTTCGGGCTGGTGCTGGGCGACGTCGCCTTCGGGCTGATCGGGATGGCCGCCGCCCTGGTGGCGCGGCGCGCGCGGTGGGGCGGCGAGGTGGGCCGGGACCTGGCGGCGGTGGCCGGGTGGTGCTCCGCGTCGGCGGCGCTGTTCGGGCTGCTCTACGGCGAGGCGCTGGGGGGCCTCGGGGCGGCGCTCGGGCTGCGGCCGCTGCTCCTCGACCGGCGCGAGGCCCTGCTGTCCTTCCTGGCGCTGGCGCTCGCGGTGGGCGGGGTGCACGTGGCGATCGGCATGGCGCTCGGGGTGGCCGGCGCCGCGCGGGCCCGGCGCTGGCGCCAGGCCACCGGCCGCGCCGCCAGGCTCGCCCTGCTCGCCGTCGCCGCCGCGGCCGCCGGCGCCGCGCTCGGCGCGCTGCCGCGCGCGGTGCTCGCGCCCGCGCTCTGGGCCGCCGGCGCGTGCCTCGCCGCCGCGGTGCTGGCGGAGGGGCCGCTCGCGCTGCTCGACCTCGTCCTCGGGATCGGCAACGTCCTCTCCTACTCCCGCCTCATGGCGCTCGGGCTCGCCTCGGTGATGCTCGCGGAGGCGGCGAACCTCGTCGCCCGCACGCTCGAGCCCCGGGGCCTGGGGATCGCGCTCGGCGTCCTGCTCCACGCGGTGAACTACACGCTCGGCCTGGTGGGGCCGACCATCGCCGCGCTCCGCCTGCACTACGTCGAGTTCTTCGAGCGCTTCTACGAGGAGGGCGGCTTCCCGTTCCACCCGTTCGGCCAGCGCGGGTGAGGTGCGACGGCGGCCCCCGGGCAGCCCCTTCACCGCCCGCCCCTGCCCGTGCTAACGCCATGGGCATGAACTTCGACGAAACCCGCGCGAGCGGCGCCCCGCAGCAGGCCGGCCGCGCCGAGACCGTCCGGGCCGCGCTCGTCGTGGTCCACTCCGCCGACGCCGGCGAGCAGGGGAAGCGCTATCCGCTCGGCGACGAGGACGTCACCTTCGGCCGCGAGGAGGGCAACACGGTGGTGATCGGGTCCGACCAGGCGTCGCGGCGGCACGCCCGCATCTTCGTGTCGGGCGGCGCGCACGTGCTCGTGGACCTCGACTCCACCAACGGCACGTTCCTGAACTCGAAGCAGGTGAAGGAGCAGACGCTCCGGCACGGCGACGTGATCCGGATCGCCTCGACCGTGCTGAAGTACGCGGTGGACGCGTAGCCGCGGGGCGGCGCGCGGCTACATGAAGCCGAGCTGGAGCTTGGCCGCGTCGCTCATCCTGGACGGATCCCAGGGCGGGTCGAACACCAGGTCCACCTCGGCGTCCTTCACCCCGGGCACGCCCAGCACCTTGCGGCGGACGTCGTCCACCAGCACCGGGCCGATGCCGCAGGCCGGCGCGGTCAGGGTCATGACGATCCGCACCTTGTGGCCGCCCTCGACAGGCTCGGCCGCGACCGCGTACACCAGGCCCAGCTCCACGATGCTGGCCGGGATCTCCGGGTCGTAGACCGTCCCGAGCGCGTCCCAGATCTTCTGCTCCTCGAACGGCCCCTCGGCGGCGGCGGTGCGCTCCTGCTCGAACCGCCGCGCCTCCTCCACGAACGCCTCGCCCAGCGCGTCGGCGTCCTTGCCGGCGATGCGCACCAGCCCGCCCATCTCGGTCATGGCCGTGAACTGGCCGCCCAGCGACTGCTGCACGACGAGCCAGGTGCCCTGCGGCAGCAGCACGAGGTGCCCGCTCGGCACCTGCAGCGCCTCGACGTCACGGTGGGTATGGGTGGGTGTGCGATCCATGTCCGCTCCTGCGTGCCTCGGCGCGCTCCCTCGGGTGGTGCTCGCTACTCGGTGCTGACCGGCGCGGCCTCGCCGCGCAGCGCCTGGCGCAGCGCGTGCCAGGCGAGGCTCGCGCACTTCACGCGCGTGGGGTACTCGTGCACCCCGCCGAACACGGCCAGCTTGCCCAGCGCCTCCTCGTCGTCCGGCGCGGGTCCCTCGGTCACCAGCCGGTGGAAGCGCTCGAAGATCCGGTCCACCTCCTCGGCGGTCTTGCCCTTCACCACGCCGGTCATCACCGACGCGGAGGCCTTGGAGATCGCGCAGCCGCTCCCCTCGAAGCGCACCTCGGCCAGCCGGCCGCCGTCCACCTTGGCGTGGACCACGAAGTGGTCGCCGCAGAGCGGGTTCAGCCCCTCGGCGTGGTGGGTCTCCCCGGGCAGCGGGCCGAAGTTGCGCGGCCGCTTGCCGTGGTCGAGGACCACCTCCTGGTAGAGGTCGCTCAGCTCCGACACGGGCGGGCTCCCTGGGCGAGGCGGCGGGGCGCGGTCACGCGAACACCTCCCGGACCGCGTGCAGGCCGCGGACGAGCGCGTCCACGTCGGCCCGCGTGCTGTATGCCGCGAACGAGGCGCGCACCGTGGCGGCGACGCCCATGCGCCGCATGAGCGGCTGGGCGCAGTGGTGCCCGGCGCGGACCGCCACCCCGTGGCGGTCGAGGATGGTGCCGGCGTCGTGCGGGTGGACGTCGCCGGGGAGGAACGAGATGACGCCCGCCCGCCGCCGCGGCGTGCCGATCAGGCGGATCCCGGGGACCTCGCGGAGCGCCTCGAGCGCGTAGGCGATGAGCGCGTCCTCGTGCGCCGCCGCGGCCTCCAGCCCCACCGCCGAGAGCCACTCGATGGCCGCGGCGAGCCCCACCGCGCCGGCGATGTGCGGCGTGCCGGCCTCGAAGCGGTGCGGGACCGCGTTGAACGTCGTCTTCTCGAAGGAGACCGAGAGGATCATGTCGCCGCCGCCCTGCCACGGCGGCAGCTCGTCGAGGAGCGCCTTGCGCCCCCACAGCACCCCGATGCCGGTGGGGCCGTACAGCTTGTGGCCGCTGAACGCGTAGAAGTCGGCCCCGAGGGCGGGCAGGTCCACCGCGAGGTGCGGCACCGCCTGCGCGCCGTCCACCAGCACCGGCACGCCCTTCGCGTGCGCGCGCGCCACGATCTCGGCGACGGGGTTCACCGTGCCGAGCGCGTTCGAGACGTGCGCCACCGCCACGAGGCGCGTGCGCGGCCCGATCAGCCGGTCGAGCGCCTCGACGTCGAGGTCGCCCGCGTCGGTCACCGGCGCGGCGCGCAGCGTGGCGCCCTTCTCCTGGCAGAGGAGCTGCCAGGGCACGATGTTCGAGTGGTGCTCCAGCTCGGTGACGAGGATCTCGTCCCCGGGCCCCACCCGCTGGCGCCCGAACGTCTGCGCGACCAGGTTCACCGCCTCGGTGGTGCCGCGCACGAACACCACCTCGTGCGGATCGGCGGTCCCGAGGAACCGGGCCACCTTCACGCGCGCCCCGTCGTACAGGCGGGTGGCGCGCTCGGAGAGCAGGTGCACGCCGCGGTGCACGTTGGCGTTGTCCTCCTCGTAGTACCGGCGCACGGCGTCGATCACCGCGCGCGGCTTCTGCGCGGTGGCGGCGCTGTCCAGGTACGCGAGCGGCTTGCCCCGCACCGGCCGCGCCAGGATGGGGAACTCGGCCCGCACCCGCTCGACGTCGAACGCGCCGCGCGCGCCCTCGCGCGCCTCCGGCCGCGCCGCCCGCCCGCCGGCCGCCTGTGCCTCCGCCGTGGTCATGCCGCCGCCTCCAGCACCTTCCGCCCCGCCGGCAGCCGCGCCGCCACGAGCTCCCGCGCCCGCGCGTGCAGGCCGGCCGGCCGCACCAGGTCCACCATCTCCGCCGCGAACGCCCAGATGAGCAGGCTGCGCGCCTCGGCCTCCTCCACGCCGCGCGAGCGCAGGTAGAACAGCGCCGCCTCGTCGAGCTGGCCCACGGTGCCGCCGTGGCCGCACTTCACGTCGTCCGCGAAGATCTCGAGCTGGGGCTTCGTGTCCACGATCGCGTCGTCGGAGAGGAGCAGGTTCGAGTTCATCTGCCGGGCGCTGGTCTTCTGCGCCCCGGGCTGCACGACGATCCGCCCGGCGAACACGCCGCGCGCCCGGCCGTCGAGGATGCCCTTGTACGTCTCGGTGGTGGTGCAGCGCGGGACCGCGTGCTCCACCCAGGTGAACGCGTCGGTGGTGCGGGCGCCGTCGGCCATGTAGAGCCCGGACACCGCCAGCTCCGCGCCCTCGCCGGCCAGCCGCGCGCGCACCTCGCTCCGCGCGAGCTGCCCGCCCAGCGCGAGGCCGTGCGCGGTGAGGCGCGAGCGGGCCGCCTGCTCGGCGAACACCGCGCTGACGTGGAACGCGCGCGGGCCCTCGTCCTGCAGGCGCAGGTGCTCGACCTCGGCGCCCTCGCCCAGCACCAGCTCGGTCACCGAGTTCGCGAGGTAGGTGTCGCCGGTGCCGAGGTGCACCTCGGCGAGCGTGGCCCGGGCGCCCTCGCCGGCCACCACCAGGACCCGCGGGTGCACCGCCACCGCGCGCCCGGCCGCGCCGGTCGCGAACACGAGCTCGATGGGCGCCTCGACGCGCGCGCCCGGGGGCAGCAGCAGGAACGCGCCGTCCTCGAGCAGCGCGCCGTTCAGCGCGGTGAACGCGAGCCCGTCCACGCGCGCCAGGCGGCCGAGGTGCGGCCGCACCGCCTCGGGCGCGTGGCGGAGCGCGTCGGCGAGGCTCCCCAGCACCGCGCCGGCCGGGAGCGGCGCGCCGGTGGAGAGCTCGCGGCGGAAGCGGCCGTTCTCGAACACCAGCCGCGCGCCCTCGGGCGCGGCCCGGCCGGCGAGCAGCGCGCGCGCGGGGCCCTCGCCGTCGTCGGGCGCGGGCGCCGGCGCGAGGGATAGCGTCGAGAGCGCGGCCAGGCTGGTGAAGCGCCAGTCCTCGTGGCGCGTGGTGGGCAGGCCCGCCGCGCGGAAGGCCGCGAGCGCGCCGGCGCGCGCGTCCGCCAGCCAGGCCGGCTCGCCGGCGCCGCCGCGGAACGCGGCCGCGAGGCTCTGCTCCGCAGGGGTCACGACAGCGCCCCCGCGCCGGCGGCGCGCTCCACCTCCGGCCGCGCGCCGTCCACCCAGGCGTACCCGGTGCGCTCGAGCTCGTCCGCCAGCTCCGGGCCGCCGGAGCGCACGATCCGGCCCCCGGCCATCACGTGGATGCGGTCCGGCGCGACGTACTCGAGCAGGCGCTTGTAGTGGGTGACGAGCAGCACCGCCCGGTCGGCCCGGCGCAGCGCGTTCACGCCGCGCGAGACCACCCGCAGGGCGTCGATGTCGAGGCCGGAGTCGATCTCGTCGAGGATGGCGAGGCGCGGCTCCAGCACCGCCATCTGGAAGATCTCGTTGCGCTTCTTCTCGCCGCCGGAGAACCCCTCGTTCACCGAGCGGCTGCCGAACGCCGGGTCGAGGTCCACCAGCTTCATCTTCTCGCGGGCGAGCGCGAGGAAGTCCATCGCGTCGAGCTCGTCCTCGCCGCGCGCGCGGCGGATCGCGTTCAGCGCGGTGCGCAGGAAGTACAGGTTCCCGACCCCGGGGATCTCCACCGGGTACTGGAAGCCGAGGAAGACGCCGGCCGCGGCGCGGGCCTCGGGCGCGAGCGCGAGCAGGTCCTGCCCGAGGTAGGTGGCGGTGCCGCCGGTGACCTCGTACGCCTCGCGCCCGGCCAGCACGCCCGCGAGGGTGGACTTGCCCGAGCCGTTCGGCCCCATGATCGCGTGGACCTCGCCCGCGCGGATCTCGAGGTCCACGCCCTTCAGGATCTCGCGATCGGCGACCTTCGCGCGCAGCCCCTGGATGCTCAGCATGATGTCGTCCTTCACGGCCATGGCCTACCCGACGCTCCCTTCCAGCGACATGTTCACGGAGCTTCTGGGCGGTGATCGGAACGCTCCGAAGCTCCTGGGCATCATCCGACGCTCCCCTCGAGCGACATGCCCACGGCGCTTCTGCGCGGTGATCGGAACGCTCCGAAGCTCCTGGGCATCACCCGACGCTCCCCTCGAGCGACATGCCCAGGAGCTTCTGCGCTTCCACCGCGAACTCCATGGGCAGCTCCTTCAGCACCTGCTTCGCGAAGCCGTTCACGATCATCGAGACCGCGTCCTCGTCGGAGATGCCGCGCTGCCGGCAGTAGAAGAGCTGGTCCTCGCTGATCTTCGAGGTGGTGGCCTCGTGCTCGACCTTGGCGGTCGGGTTGCGCACCTCGATGTACGGGAACGTGTGGGCGCCGCAGCGGTCGCCGATGAGCAGCGAGTCGCACTGCGAGTAGTTCCGCGCGCCGGTGGCGCCCTTCATCATCTTCACCAGGCCGCGGTAGGTGTTCTGGCCGCGGCCGGCGCTGATGCCCTTCGAGATGATGGTCGAGCGGGTGTCGCGCCCGATGTGGATCATCTTGGTGCCGGTGTCCGCCTGCTGGCGGTGGTTGGTGAGCGCCACCGAGTAGAATTCGCCCACCGACTCGTCGCCCTGCAGGATGCAGGACGGGTACTTCCAGGTGATGGCCGAGCCGGTCTCCACCTGCGTCCAGCTGATCTTCGCCTTGCGCATGGCCTTGCCGCGCTTGGTGACGAAGTTGTAGATGCCGCCGCGCCCCTCGGCGTCGCCGGGGTACCAGTTCTGCACCGTCGAGTACTTCACGTGCGCGCCGTCCAGCGCGACCAGCTCGACCACCGCCGCGTGCAGCTGGTTCTCGTCGCGCATCGGCGCGGTGCAGCCCTCGAGGTAGGAGACGTACGCGCCCTCGTCGGCGACGATGAGCGTGCGCTCGAACTGGCCGGTGTCCTTGGCGTTGATCCGGAAGTAGGTGGACAGCTCCATCGGGCAGCGCACGCCCTTCGGCACGTAGACGAACGAGCCGTCGGAGACACCGCGCTGTTCAGCGCCGCGAAGTAGTTGTCGGTGGAGGGGACCACCGAGCCGAGGTACTTCTCGATCAGCTCGGGGTGCTCGCGGACCGCCTCGGAGAACGAGCAGAACACGATGCCGAGGTCGGCGAGCTTCTTCTTGTAGGTGGTGGCGACCGAGACCGAGTCGAACACCGCGTCCACCGCCACGCCGGCGAGGCGCATCTGCTCCTCGAGCGGGATGCCCAGCTTCGCGAACGCGCGCTTCAGCTCGGGATCGACCTCGTCCATCGACCCGAGCGCCTTCTTCTGCTTGGGCGCGGAGTAGTAGACGATCTCCTGGTAGTCGATCTTGGGGTAGTGGACGTTCGCCCAGGTCGGCTCCTCCATCCCGAGCCAGCGGCGGTACGCCTCGAGGCGCCACTCGAGCATGAACCGCGGCTCGCCCTTCTTCGCCGAGATGAGGCGGATGACGTCCTCGGACAGGCCCTTCGGGACCTTGTCCTCCTCGATGTCGGTGACGAAGCCGTACCGGTACTTCTGCTCGGTCAGCTCCTTCAGCTGCTCCGCGGTGCTCATGAGACGTGGGCTCCCAGGGTGACGACGTCCACGGCGTCGGCGTCCTTCGGATCGTTCGGCTCGTTGGAGTGCTGCAGGACGATGGACGAGAGCGGCAGCCCTCGCAGCGCGCCCTGGATGGCGCGGGAGACGGGGTCCCAGCTCGCCTTGGCCGGGCAGGTCGCCTCGAGGCCGCACGCGTCGGGCTGCGCGCCGGGCTCCACGCACGAGGTGAGCGCGATGGGGCCCTCCAGCGCCTCCACGATCTCCGCGATGGAGATCGCGTCGGCCGGCCGGGCGAGCCCGTACCCGCCGTGCCGCCCGCGGTGCGAGAGCACGAGCCCCGCCTTCGACAGCTCCTTGCACAGCTTGGAGACCGTCGGGAGCGGGACCTTGGAGCGGTCGGCGAGGTCCTGGGCGGTGAGGGTGCCCTCCCCCGCCCTCGCGAGGTTCGCGAGGATCACGATCGCGTAGTCGGTGAGCTTCGACAGCCTGATCATCGGTCGGCCTCCGCGGGCCGGAGCGGGCGCTCCCGGCCGGCGCGCCACGTGCGCGCAACCGTGAGAGCCATCATGGACCGAAACGGTCCCGATTGATCTAACGGGCGGGGCCGCGGATGCATGCCTATCGGGCCAGGAAATCCCCCGACGAGGTATCCGGCCGTAGGGACTAGGGTTCCGGGTACGCGCCGCGGTGCAGGGGCCCGTCCACCGAGCGGCCGGCCAGGTCGAGGTACAGGTGGTCGGACACGATGGTGAGGGCCGCCTTCAGGCGACGGTCCTCGTGCGCCCCGAGCGTCCCGAGCAGGTCAGGATCGAGCGCGGCCAGCTCCGCCCTTGCCAGGCGGTCGAGGCGGAGCTCCCGGGCCTCCTGGAGGAAGGCCTCCATCCTGCGCGGCCCCTCGAACAGGACCGCCACGCGCGCCCCGGCGTTCTGGGCCACGTCGCGCGCCACCCGCTCCGGCGCGGGCCGGCCGACGCGCACCAGGAGCGAGGCGCGCCCGTCGGGCCGCATCGCCAGCACGTCGGCGGCGTCCGGCTCGCACAGCCCGGGCCCGAACGCGATGCCCTCCTCCCACTGCCACGCGAGCGCCAGCGCGCGCAGCCAGACGCGCTCCATCGTCTCCGACGGATGGCGCGCGATCCGGAGCGAGAGCGCGCGGTCCACGCCGCGATCGACGTTCGCGAGCTGGAGGTCGAGCTGGTGGAGCGTGGAGGGCAGCGCCATGTCGAGGGCAGTCATGGCCGAATCCGGCGCCGGACGCCAGCCCGGGCGCGCGCGGGGCCCCGGGGTGCGAGGCCGACCCACGTTCCGTCGGCCCACCGCCCGACGCTATCCTGCCGCACGCCATGGCAGCCCTGCGCTCCGGTTCCCTGCTCCTCGCGCTCGCGGTCGCCGCGGCGCCCGCCGCGCGCGCCGCCGGCGAGGTCCCCCCGCCGCCCACGCTGACCCGGCCGGCGGCGGCGGCCCCGGACGACGTGCCGCTCCCGCCGCCCCCACGGCTCGCAGTGCCGGCGACCCCGGCCCGGCCCGCCGCGGCCGGGACCCCCTGGCTCGGCCTGTCGCTCGACGCGGGCGCGCCGGAGGGCCTCACGCTCGCGCTCGCCTGGCGCCCGGTCCCGGCGCTGCGCGCGTTCGCCGGCCCGGCCTGGAACGCCGCCGCCCTGGGCGTCCACGGCGGGCTCGCGCTGGTCCCGTGGCACTGGGCGGCCTCGCCCGCGCTCACGGCGGAGGGCGGGCGGTTCTTCGACGGGGACATCTCACGCTACGTGAACGACGGCGTGCCGGACGGCGTGAAGCCGCTCCTGAAGAAGGTCGGCTACGCCTGGGCCGCGGCGCACCTCGGCGTCGAGCTCGGCTCGCAGCGCGGCCTGGCGTTCTCGGTCCGCGGCGGGGTGGCCTGGGTCCGCGCCCAGGCGTCCGGCACCGCGGTCACCGGCGATCCCGGCGGGACGCAGGTCACCTACCGCGATCCGCGCGTCACGGCCTTCATCCCCTCGGTGAAGCTCGGGCTCCAGTACTTCTTCTAGGACCGCACATGCGCCGCGCCCGCCTCCGCGCCCTCCCCGCCCTGACGCTGCTCCTCGCCGGCTGCGGCCCGCTCGCCACCGCCACGCTCGAGGTGCCCGAGATCCGGCTGACGCTCCCCGCGCAGCGCTTCCCCGCGTACCCCGGCGGCGGAGTGGGCGACTGCGGGCCGGGCTGCCTCTCCGCCGACCTCCGCTACGACCTGGGCGCCGAGGTGGACGCCCTCTCGGATCCTTCGGCGGACGCGGAGCTGTGGCTGGAGCAGGTGGACCTCGCCCTCGCGGCGGGCTCCGGCACCGACCTGCGCGGCCTCGCCTCGGTGGTGCTCTCGGTGTACCCGCCGGCCGGCGGCGCGCCGGTGACGGTGGCCAGCTACCAGCGGCCGGCCGGCGCCGCCCCCACCGCCGTGGAGGTGAAGGGCGCCCCGGGGGTGGACCTGGCGCGCTACCTGGACGGCGGCGTACTGCGCGTCCGCGCGGAGCTCACCTACGACGCGCCGACGCCCACCTTCGAGGCCGACGTGGCCGCCCGCTTCCGGCTGGAGCTGGAGCTCGACGCCTCGCAGCTCCTATGAGCGGTGCGCGCGCACCAGCGCGAGCAGCGCGGTGCCGAACTCCTCCAGCTTGCGCGGCCCCACGCCCTTCACGTCGAGGAGCGCGTCCTCGCCGCCGGGGCGCTGGAGCGCGATCTCCGCCAGCGTCGCGTCGGAGAACACGACGTACGCGGGGACGCCGCGCTCCTTCGCCTCCGCCGCGCGCCAGGCGCGGAGCGCCTCGAACAGCTCCACGTCCGCCTCGGCGGCCTCGACGGGCTCGGCGCGCGACCGCCCGCGTCCCCCGCCCTCGCGGCGGCCGCGCTCGCCGCCGCGCCGCTCCCGCGCGCCGCGCGGCACGGCCGGCGCCGAGGCGAGCACGTCCTCGCCGGTGCACCGATCGCAGGCGTCGCCGCAGGGGTCGATGCGCTCCCCGAACCAGCCCACCAGCCGCTCGTGCCGGCAGCCCTCCTCGTCGGCGAGGCGGAACATGGCGCGGGCCATCCGCCGCTGCAGCTCGGCCACCTCGGGCTCGGCGTCGTCGAGGAGCCGGTCCCAGCTCATCACGTCGGCCCACGAGTAGAACAGCACGCAGTCGCTCTGCGCGCCGTCGCGGCCGGCGCGGCCGATCTCCTGGTAGTACGCCTCGACCGAGCGCGGCAGGTCGCGGTGGATGACGAAGCGGATGTCGGGCTTGTCGATCCCCATGCCGAACGCCACGGTGGCCACCACCACCTCGAGCGCGCCGGACTGGAACTCGTCCTGCACCCGCGCGCGCACGTCGGGGTCGAGGCCGGCGTGGTACGCGCCGGCGCGCACGCCGTGGTCGCGGAGCAGCTCGGCGGTCTCCTCCACCGACCGGCGCGACAGCGCGTACACGATGCCGCTCTGGCCGCGGCGCGCGCGCACGAGCCGCAGCAGCGCGTCGCGGGTGCGCACGCCCTCGCCCTTCTTCACCGCCGAGATGCGCAGGTTGCGGCGCAGGAACGAGCCGCGCACCACCAGCGGATCGGCCATGCCGAGCTGGCCGGCGATGTCGCGGACCACCTCGCGCGTGGCGGTGGCGGTGAGCGCCAGCACGGGCGCGCGGAAGCGCGCCTTCAGGCCGGCCAGGTTGCGGTAGGCGGGGCGGAAGTCGTGGCCCCAGTGGCTGATGCAGTGGGCCTCGTCCACCGCGATGAGCGAGAGCGCGGTGCCCTCGAGCGCGTCGCCGACCGACGCCTCCAGCCCCTCGGGCGCGGCGTACAGCAGCTCGAGGTCGCCGCGGCGGAGCGCCCGGACCCGCTCGCGCCGCTCCTCCGGCGAGAGCGTCGAGTTGAGGAACGCGGCGCGCAGGCCCACCCGCGCCATGGCGTCCACCTGGTCCTTCATGAGCGCGATGAGCGGCGAGACCACCAGCGTGGTCCCGCCGAGCAGCCGCGCCGGGATCTGGTACGTGAGCGACTTGCCGGCGCCGGTGGGCATGACGCCGATGCAGTCGCGCCCGGCCACCACCGCGTCCACGATCTCCTGCTGGCCGGGGCGGAAGGCGGCGTGGCCGAACACCTCCTGCAGCAGCGCCCGGGCCGCGCCGGGCGCGGGCGGCGCGGCCGCGGGGGCGCGGGCCAGCGCGACCGCCACCGCGCGCAACCGCTCCACCGTGTCCGGCCCGAATAGCGCCGGCGCCTCGCGCCACCGGTCCCGCAGCGCCTCCAGCCGCTCCGCGCAGCGCCGCCGCGCCGCGGGATCCGCCGGCGCCTCCAGCTCCGCCGTGCGGGCGAGATCCCGGACCTCGTCCTCCACCTCCCGGAGCGCGGGGGCGCGGCTGTCGGCGTCGCTCGGCAAGACCGGCGGAATCTAGACGAGCGCGGCCGTTTGTGGAACGGGCCGCGAGGCGAATCTCGTGCGTCCGCTTCGCGGACCGCCTCCGGCGGGGCGGGTCCTTCTCGCCGTCTCGAGATCCAGCGTCCGCCTCCAGCGGGCCTGATGCTGGAGACGGGCGGCTCGCGTCGGCGATGCGGAGGCCTGCCTCCAGCGGGCCTGATGCTGGAGACGGGCGGCTCGCGTCGGCGACGCGGAGGCCTGCCTCCAGCGGGCCTGATGCTGGAGACGGGCGGCTCGCGTCGGCGATGCGGAGGCCTGGCCTCCAGCGGGCCCAGTCCTGGAGCGGGCCGCGGGGTCGGCGCTCCGGGCATTCGCGGCGGTGCTCGCTCCGGCGCGAACGCCCGGATCGCCTCCGTGGCGGCCTGACGTGGATGGGAGGCGGTGGTGAGGATCCGAGACCCTCACCGCTCGCCCTTCGACAGGCTCAGGGCGAGCGGATGTTCGGAGCGGGTCGTTCGCCGGCGGGCCGGGGCGAGCGGATGTTCGGAGCGGATGTTCGCGGTGAGGCCCCTGAACGACGACGGGCGCGGCCCCGGAGGACCGCGCCCGCAAGCGTCCTGCCGAGACGGTCGAGCTACTTCGCGACCTTGGCGTCCTCGACGATGACCGGGTACGCGTACCCGGCGCCGAAGTCCTTGTCCACGCGGACGGTGCCCTTCACGGTCACCACCTCGCCGACCGAGGTCCGGTCGGTGGTCGTGACGGTGAGGTCGTTGTCCTTGCCGGCCGTGCCCGAGCCGTCGCGCAGGTGCAGCCAGTTCTTGCCCATGATGCCCTCGTTGTACTTCACCACCTTGCCGCGGATGGTGACGGGCTTCTCCTTGAGCGAGACCTTCTGCGCGTGGACCTCGGCGACCGTGCGCGCGTCGGCGCCGCTGGCCTTCGGGACCTTCACGTCGCCGACCTCGGTCGGGCCCGCCGCGGCGGCCGCGTGCTGCGCCGCCATGTCGGGCTGGGCGCCGCCCATGCCGCCGCCCATGCCCGGGGGCATGCCGGCCGGCGCCGCGCCGCCCATGCCGGGCATGCCGGCGGGCGCGGCCGCGGCCTCACCGCCGCCGAGCGTGCCGAAGTAGACCACGTCGAACTTGCGCTGCAGCGTCTTCGACTCGAAGCCGTTCATCGGCATGGCGCCGACGATCGAGACCTCGGCGCCGACCTTCACGTCCGACTGCGGGACGGCGGCCCAGGCCTCGCCGCTGGCGGTCTGCAGCTTGAGGTAGACGTACGGAGGCGCGTCGAGGCGCTCGAGGACCTTGCCCGCCACGGGCGCGGCCGCGGGCGCGCCGGCCTGCTGCGCGGCGGCGGCGGGCTGCTGCGGGGGCGGGGGCTGCTGCTTCTTGCATCCCGCCACGGCGAGCGCGGTGAGCAGGACGACCGACAGACGACGCATGTGAAGTGACCTCCGTGAATCGAGATTTCGCGTTCCCCCGGTCTGAGGGCGCCGTAGCATAAACCCAAGACGGGCCGAATTCGATCCCGAAAAGCTCCGGATGGGTCGTCCACCCTAGGTGGGAGAGGCAGGGGCTCGGCGGCTCAGCCCCTCAGCTTGTAGCCGGACCGCAGCATCGCGTACGCGCCGCCCACCGAGATCGCCGCGAGCACCACCAGCATCGCCGCGCCCACCCACGGCGCGGCGTCGGAGATCCCGAGCATCCCGAACCGCACCCCGTCCACCATGTAGAAGATCGGGTTGAGCGCGGTGAGCCGCCGGAGCGCCGGCGGCAGCATCTCGATCGAGTAGAAGACGCCGCCCAGGAACGTGAGGGGCGTGATGAAGAAGGTCGGGAAGAAGTTCACCTGCTCGAACGTGCTGGCCCAGATCGCCGTGACGACGCCGAGGGCGGCGAACACCACCGCCACCAGCACCAGCAGCGCCACCGCCGCGAGCGGGTGGGCGAGCTCGAACCCGCCGAACGCGCCGGCCACCAGCCACATCACCCCGCCCACCAGCACGCCGCGGACCACCGCCGCGCCCAGGAAGCCGGCCAGCACCTCGCCGTACGAGAGCGGCGACACGAGCAGGTCCACCATGGTGCCCTGCAGCTTCATCACGAACAGCGAGGAGGCGCTGTTCAGGTAGGCGTTCGTGACCACGCCCAGCGTGACCAGGCCCGGCACGATGAAGCGCGCGTAGGGCACGCCCTCCACGTCGGCGAGGCGGGCACCCAGCGAGTAGCCGAACACCACGAAGTAGAGCGTCGTGGTCACGAGCGGCGAGAGCAGCGTCTGCCCCGGCACGCGCAGGAACCGGCGCACCTCCTTCACGAACAGCGTCCGCAGCCCGAGCGAGATCATCGGCCCCCCCGCGCCTGCCCGCCGGCCAGCAGCCGGACGAACACATCCTCGAGCGTGGTGCGCCGGGTCTCCACGTCCTTCACCCCGAGCCCCGCCGCCGCCGCGGCGCGCAGCACCGGGCCGAAGCCCTCGCCGGCCGGCACCTCCACCGCCACCGCCGCGCCGCCCTCCTCCAGCTTGCCGCCCAGCGCCGCCAGCGACGGCGGGACCTCCGCCCGCGGCACGTCCAGCACCAGCCGGAGCGCTTCGCGCCGTGCCGCCGGAGCAGCTCGTCCTTGCCCTCCAGCGCCAGCAGCCGGCCGCGGTCGATCACGCCCACCCGGTCGGCCAGCTCCTCGGCCTCCTCGAGGTAGTGCGTGGTCAGGACCACCGTGGTCCCGCGGGCGCGCAGCGTGCGCACGTACTCCCAGAGCGACCGGCGCAGCTCGACGTCCACGCCGGCGGTGGGCTCGTCGAGGAACAGGACCTTGGGGTCGTGCACCAGCGCCTTGCCGATGAGGAGGCGCCGCTTCATGCCGCCGGAGAGCGCGCGGCTGTTCACCGTCCGCTTCCCGAGCAGGTCGAGCGCGCGGAGGATCTCCACCAGCCGCTCCTCCCGGAGCTCCACGCCGAAGTAGCCGGCCTGGATGCGGAGCGTCTCCTCGACCGTGAAGAACGGGTCGAAGTTGATCTCCTGCGGGACGAGGCCGATGGCGCGCCGGGTGTGGCGGTAGTCGCGCACCACGTCCTTGCCCAGCACTCGCACCTCGCCCTCGGTGGCCCGGAGCAGGCCGGCGATGATCGAGATGAGCGTGGTCTTGCCGGCGCCGTTCGGGCCGAGCAGGGCGAAGATCTCGCCGGCGCGGATCTCGAGGTCCACGCGCTCCAGCGCGGTCAGCCCGCCGAACTGCTTGCGGACCCCGCGGATCTCCACGACGGGTTCCATGGGTCGCGCGAATCTAGCGTGACCCGCGGGCGTCCGCTCGACTTCCTGCATGCGCGTCCGTGCGCCGCCCGTGCGCAGGAACGCCGCCCGTCGTATGGTGGTCGCGGCGAGCCGCCCCGCCCCCCGGATCGTTCAGATGCCACCGCCCGGCCACGACCAGATCCAGCGCGAGGAGCTGTCCCGGCTGTTCGGGCAGCTCGTCGGCGCGCGCCTGCTGCTGGTCCCGCTGGTGCTGGCCGCCGGCGCCTGGATGGCGTGGGTGGATCCCACCGGCTGGCGGCGGGCGCTGCTCGCGGCGATCCTCGTGACGGTCGCGGCGTTCTTCATCATCGAGTACGTCCGCTTCCGCCGCCGCGGCGGGCTCGCGCCCGGGCAGGTCCGGATCAACCTCGTGGCGGCGGTGGTCGGGCAGATGACCCTCACCGCCGCCACCGGCGGGCTCGGGAGCCCGTTCATCTACGTGGCGGTGCTGCTCGCGGTCATCGTGAACGTCTTCGTGCGCCCGCCGGTGTCCGCCTGGCTCACCGCCTTCCAGGTGCTGGCCGTCTGGACGTTCGCCGTGCTGGGCGCCACCGGCGCGGCGCCGCTCGAGCTGGAGCTGCTGGGCGGCGCGGCGCGGCGGCCGCCGCCGGTGGGCCTGGGCCTGCACGCCGGCTTCCTCACCGTCGTGCTCGTGTCGATCGCCTTCGCGGGCCGGGCCGGCCGCAAGGTGTTCGAGGCCATCCTCCGGCGCGCGCTCGCGGCGCAGCAGGACTCGCTCCGCGCGTACGCCGAGCGGGCCGAGGAGCTGACCGCGCTCTCCGGCGAGATCGCGCACGAGCTGAAGAACCCGCTCGCCAGCGTGAAGGGGCTGGCCGGCCTGCTGGCGCAGGGGGTCGGCCCGGGCAAGCCCACCGAGCGGCTCGCGGTGCTCCGCCAGGAGGTGGGCCGGATGCAGGCCATCCTGGACGGCTTCCTGAACTTCTCCCGGCCGCTGGTGCCGCTCGTGCTGGACGACTGCGACGTGGCGGCGCTGGCGCGCGAGGTGGCGGCGCTGCACGAGGGGCTGGCGCGCGAGCGCGGCGTGGCGGTGGAGGCGCGCGGCGCGGCGGTGCGCGCGCGCTGCGATCCGCGGAAGGTGAAGCAGATCCTGGTGAACCTGGTGCAGAACGCGCTCGACGCGAGCCCGGCGGGCGCCGCGGTGGAGCTGGAGGCGGCGCCGGCCCCGGGCGGCGGGGCGCGGATCCGGGTCCAGGACCGCGGCCCGGGCCTCGACCCCGCGGTGCGGGACGCCGCGTTCTCCCCCGGCTTCACCACCAAGGCGAGCGGCTCGGGGCTGGGGCTCACCATCGCCCGGTCCCTGGCGCGGCAGCACGGCGGCGACCTGGTCCTCTCCCCGCGCGCGGGCGGCGGGATGGTGGCCGAGCTCACCCTGCCCGCCACCCCCGCCGGCGCGGGGACGGGAGCGGTGGCATGAGCGAGCAGCCGGAGCGGCGCGGCGGGGCGCGGGTGCTGGTGGTGGACGACGATCCCGGCGTCCGCTACACGCTGCGCGAGATCCTCGCGTCGGAGGGGCTGGAGGTGGAGGAGGCCGCCGACGGCGAGACGGCGCTCGAGAAGCTCGCCGCGCAGCCGTTCCCGCTCGTGCTCACCGACCTCCGCATGCCGCGCCTGGACGGCATGGCGCTGCTCCGCAAGGTCACCGCCGGCCACCCCGCCACGCGCGTGGTGGTGATCACCGCGCACGGCTCGGAGCGCCAGGCGGTCGAGGCGGTGAAGGCGGGCGCCTACGACTACTTCAAGAAGCCGTTCGAGACCGAGGAGCTGCTGGCGGTGGTGCGCCGCGCGGTCGAGGCGGTGCGGCTCGCCGACGAGAACGAGCGGCTGGCCGGCGAGCTGGCCCTTTCGCGCTCGATGGTCTTCTCCTCCGAGGCCATGCGCCGGCTGGCGGTGCTGGTGGGGCGGGTGGCGCCGCGCGACGTCACCGTGCTCATCACCGGCGAGAGCGGCACCGGCAAGGAGCGCGTGGCCGAGGCGATCGTGCGCGCCTCGCGCCGCGCTGGCGGGCCGTTCGTGCGGTTCAACTGCGCCGCGCTCTCGCCGGAGCTGGCCGAGGCCGAGCTGTTCGGGCACGTGAAGGGCGCGTTCACCGGGGCGGTGCGCTCGCGGCCGGGCCTGTTCGGCGAGGCCGACGGCGGGACCATCCTGCTCGACGAGGTGGGCGAGCTGGCCGCGCCCGCGCAGGGGAAGCTGCTGCGCGTGCTCCAGGAGGGCGAGGTCCGGCCGGTGGGCGACGAGAAGGCCCGCACGGTGGACGTGCGCGTGATCGCCGCCACGCACCGACCTGCAGGAGCTGGTGCGCGCCGGCCGCTTCCGCGAGGACCTCTACTACCGCCTCGACGTGGTCCACCTCTCCATCCCGCCGCTCCGCGACCGCCCCGAGGACATCCCGGTGCTGGCGCGCCACTTCCTGGAGCGCTTCGCCGACCGGTTCGGCGCGTCCCCGCTGCACGTCCCGCCGGCGCTGTTCGACCGGCTGGCCGCGCACCGCTGGCCGGGGAACGTGCGCGAGCTGGAGAACGCGATCGAGGGGCTGGTGGCGCTCTCGCCGCCCGACGGCCTCGACCTGTCGCTCCTGCCGGGCGAGCCGACCGCCGGCTCGCCCGAGGCGCCGGCGGCCGAGAGCGCGCCGCTCCCGCTCAAGCAGCGCGTGGAGGCGTACGAGCGCGGGCTCATCGTGGACGCGCTGCGCGCCGCGCACGGGAACCGGAGCGAGGCGGCGCGGCGGCTGGGCATGTCGCGCGTCACCCTGCACGACAAGCTCCGCAAGTACGGGCTCGCCGGGGGAGACGAGGAGGCGGGCGAGCGGTAGGGCTGGCGGCGTCCACCCCGCGGGCGCGCGCGCGTGCCCCAACTTCCCTCCCCGCCGGAGGCGCCGCCGGGCGCGCGCGCGCCGCATCGTGCCGGTGATGGCGCCCACCCTCGCGCTCGCCGCCGTGCTCCTCGCCGCCCAGCCCGCGGGCGAGCTGCGCGTGCCGGACCTCCGGCCGCCCGCGCCCGAGACGCTCCCGGGCGGCGTCCGCGTCCTCGACCGCGGCCCGTTCGGCGCGGGGGAGCTGGCCGGCTCCGGCGCGGGGCTGCTCGCCGGCGACGCGGCGGTGGTCCTCGCCGCGTACGGCACCCTCAAGCTCTTCACCAGCGGTACGGTGTCCGCCTCGGTGGGCAACTTCCGCCGGGCCGCCTACGGGCTCGCGGCGGTCACGCTGTTCGTGCCGCCGCTCGGCGCGGTGCTGGGGGGGCTGCTCGTCGGGCGCGACGGGCCGACGGCGGGGAGCGCGTGGAAGGCGTTCGCGCTCTCGCTGGTGGGGCACGCCGCGGCGCTGCTGGTGGGCTACCTCGCCGCGCCGGCCTACTGGGCGATGCTGCCCATCCAGCTCGCCACCATGACCACCGGGACCTCGGTCGGCCTGCACTGGGGGCCCCGCGCGCGGACCCTGGACGCGCGCGACGCGCCGCGCCCCGGCGGCGACGGCGCCGCGGCGCCCGCGCCGGTGGCGTTCCGGGGCCCGCCCATGTGCCCCGACCCCGGCGCCTGACCTCCGGCGCCCCCGCCCGCCGACGGCGGGTCTCCGGCCGGGCGCCCCTGCCGCGACCTGGGCAGGATTCACCGAGAGGGGTTATGTTGCGCGCGCTCGAACGGCCCTAGGAGGGTGGCACCGATGTCGAACGGCGCTTTCCGCATCCCCGATCCCCGCAACGAGACGGTCCTCTCCTACGCGCCCGGCACGCCCGAGCGCGCCGCGCTGAAGGCGCGCCTCGCCGAGCTGTCCTCGCGCGAGATCGAGATCCCGCTCGTCATCGGCGGGCGCGAGGTGCGCACCGGCCGCATCGCCGAGGTGCGGGTGCCGCACCGCCACGGCCAGCGCCTGGCGCGCTTCCACCAGGCCGGGCCCGCCGAGGTCCAGGCCGCCATCGAGGCGGCGCTGCAGGCGCGCAAGACCTGGTCGGCCATGCCGCCGCACGACCGGGCGGCGGTGCTGCTCAAGGCCGCCGATCTGCTGGCCGGCCCGTGGCGCCAGACACTGAACGCCGCCACCATGCTGGGCCAGTCGAAGACGCCCTACCAGGCCGAGATCGACGCCGCCTGCGAGATCATCGACTTCTGGCGCTGGAACCCGCACTTCATGGAGCGGATCCACCACGACCAGCCGGTCTCGCCGCCCGGCCAGTGGAACCGCACCGAGTACCGCGCGCTGGAGGGCTTCGTCTTCGCGGTCACGCCGTTCAACTTCACCTCCATCGCGGCGAACCTGCCCACCGCCCCGGCGCTCATGGGCAACACGGTGGTGTGGAAGCCGGCCTCGAGCGCGATCTACTCGGCCTGGCACGTGATGAAGCTGCTGGAGGCGGCCGGGCTGCCGCCGGGGGTGATCAACTTCGTCCCCGGCCCGGGGCGCGCGGTGGGCGACCCCGCGCTCGCCAGCGCCGACCTCGCCGGCCTGCACTTCACCGGCTCGACCGGCGTGTTCCAGCAGATGTGGCGCACCATCGGCGAGAACCTGCCGCGCTACCACGGGTACCCGCGCATCGTGGGCGAGACCGGCGGCAAGGACTTCGTGTTCGTACACCCGTCCGCCGACGTGGACGCGGCCGCCACCGCGCTCGTCCGCGGCGCGTTCGAGTACCAGGGCCAGAAGTGCTCGGCCGCCTCGCGCGCCTACGTGCCGGAGAGCCTCTGGCCGCAGCTCCGCGAGCGGCTGCTGGGCATGGTGGCCGAGATCGAGATGGGCGAGGTGGAGGACTTCACCACGTTCATGGGCGCGGTCATCGACCGCGGCGCGTTCGACTCCATCCGCAAGCACATCGACGTGGCCCGCTCGTCCTCGCAGGCCAAGATCCTGGCGGGCGGCGGCTGCGACGACTCGAAGGGCTTCTTCATCGAGCCCACCGTCATCGAGACGGTGAACCCGCACTTCAAGCTCATGGAGGAGGAGATCTTCGGGCCGGTGCTGACCGTGTACGTCTACGCGGACATCCGCCTCGACGAGGCGCTCGAGCTCTGCTCCACCACCTCGCCGTACGGGCTCACCGGCGCCATCTTCGCGCGCGACCGCGAGGCCGTCGCCGACCTCACCCGCCGCCTCGCCGACGCCGCCGGCAACTTCTACGTGAACGACAAGCCGACCGGCGCGGTGGTGGGCCAGCAGCCGTTCGGCGGCGCGCGCGCCTCCGGCACGAACGACAAGGCCGGGAGCCTCGCGAACCTGTACCGCTGGGTCTCGATCCGCGCGATCAAGGAGACGTTCGACCCGGCGGTCCGCTTCGAGTACCCGTACATGCGCGAGAAGTAGGGCGGGCGCGGACCCGCCGGGCTTGTCCCGGCGGCGGCTTCGGGCTACTTCCTCGCCCCCGTGAGCCTCGTCTCCGCCAGCCGGCTGTCGCTCGCCTACGGCCCGAAGGTCCTGTTCGACCGCGCCGCCTTCTCCATCGGGCCGCACGATCGCATCGGGCTGGTCGGCGCGAACGGCACCGGCAAGTCCTCGCTGCTGCGCATCCTGGCCGGCCAGGTCTCGCCCGACGACGGCGAGCTGGTGTTCCGCCGCGGCGCGCGGGTGGGCTACCTGCCGCAGGACGTGTCGGAGCTGCCCGACCTGCCGCTCGTGGACGCGGTGCTCGCGACGGTGCCCGGGCGCGCGGCGCTGGAGGACCGGCTGGCCGGGGCCGAGGCCGCGCTCGCCGCGGCGGCCACGCCCGAGGAGCAGCTGGAGCAGTCGCAGGCGCTGGCGGAGCTGCACGAGGAGCTGGACCACTTCGAGGAGCACTACGGCCGGCGCCGCGCCGAGCGGATCCTGGCGGGGCTGGGCTTCCGGCCCGGCGACCTGGACCGGCCCGCCCGCACCTTCTCCGGCGGCTGGAAGATGCGCGCGGCGCTGGCCGGGCTGCTGCTCCAGGACCCCGACCTGCTCCTGCTCGACGAGCCCACCAACCACCTCGACGTGCCGACGCTCACCTGGTTCGACGCGTTCCTGCGCGGCACGCGCAAGGCGGTGGTGCTCATCTCGCACGACCGCGACTTCCTGAACCGGCAGATCGACCGGGTGCTGGCGCTCGAGCCGGAGGGGCTGCGCGCCTACGCCGGGAACCACGACGACTACCGCCGGCTGCGGGCCGAGGAGGAGGAGCGGCTGCTCGCGCAGGCGGAGCGGCAGGAGGCGAAGCGCGCCCAGCTCGAGGCGTTCATCGAGCGCTTCGGCGCCAAGGCCACCAAGGCGCGGCAGGCGAAGTCGAAGGAGAAGCTGCTCGAGAAGATGGAGGAGGTGCAGGTCCTCGAGCACCGCGCCACGCTCCGCTTCCGGTTCGCCGAGGCGCCGCGCTCCGGGCGCGAGGTGCTGCGGCTCGAGGGCGTGCGCAAGGCGTTCGGGCCGCGGGTGGTCTACCGCTCGCTCGACGCGGCCATCCAGCGCGGCGAGCGCGTGGGCGTGATCGGGCCGAACGGCGCGGGCAAGTCCACGCTGCTGAAGCTGGTGGCGGGCGAGCTCGCGCCGGACGGCGGCGAGGTGAAGCTCGGCCACGGCGTGCTCGCCGGCTACTACGCGCAGCACCACTTCGAGCGGCCCGAGCACCCGGAGGACGCGGCCGGCGCCATGCGCACCTTCGGCACGCTCGACCCGGACCGCACCGTGCTCGACACGCTCTGGGACCTCGTCCCGGACCGCGGCGAGGCGTACGTCCGCAGCGTGGCCGGGTCCTTCCTGTTCTCCGGGGACGACGTGGAGAAGAAGGTCGGCGTGCTCTCCGGCGGGGAGCGCGCGCGGGTGGCCCTCGCGAAGCTGCTGCTCGTGCCGGCGAACCTGCTGGTCCTCGACGAGCCCACCAACCACCTCGACCTCGACTCCTCCGAGGCGCTCATCGACGCGCTGAAGGGCTACGACGGGACGCTCCTGTTCGTCTCGCACAACCGGAGCTTCCTGAACCAGCTCGCCACGGTGATCTGGGAGGTGAAGGACGGCGGGATCGTCCCCTGCCCCGGCAACCTCGACGACTGGCTGTACCACCAGCGCCAGCTGGAGGCGGCCGGCGCGGCCGAGGGCGCGCCCGGGGCGGCGCGCGGCGGGGCCGGCGACGGCAGCGCGCGGACGGCGGCGCCGGTGAGCGAGAAGGAGCGCCGGCGCGCCGAGGCCGAGGCGCGCAACGCGCGCTCCCGCCGCGAGAAGCCGGTGCGCGACGAGATCGCGCGGCTCGAGGCGCGCATCGCCGAGCTGGAGCGGGAGGAGAAGGAGACCACCGCCCAGCTCGCCGACCCGGCGCTCTACCAGGACTTCGCGCGCGCGAAGCCGCTCATCGAGCGGCAGGCCGCCGCCCGGTCCGAGCTGGAGACGCGCTACGCCGAGTGGGAGGCCGCCCAGGAGCGGCTCCAGGCCATGCAGGAGGGGTGAGCGGGGCCCGCGCCCCGCCCACCCCGCGCCGGCTCGTGGTTCGACGGGCTCACCACGAGCGGTGCTCGAGCGCTCCGGTCGCCGTCACCTCGCCGGCCGCACCTCCAGCTGCATGAACCCGCCGAGCGTCCCGGTGATCCCGAGGATCCGGAGCTGCGTCCCGGTGTCCGGGTTCATGACGCTGCCCTGCGGGTTGGTCGGGTCGTAGTACTGGATGCGATCGTCGAACACCGGCTCGCCGGGCAGGCTCGGGATCGGCGACAGGACGCCGTTCCGGTGGAGGTTGGGGATCGCCTCGGTGGGCTCGACCGAGAACGTCGAGTCGTAGGTCTGGATGCGGTTGCTCCAGCGGCCCCCGTCCACCCGGTACAGCGTCGCCGGGTGCGCGTCGATGGGCAGGAGGAGCCCCTTGCCCGGGTGGAGCCGCGTCTGGTTGTTCCGCTGCGCGGTGTCCCAGTAGCTGACGAGCAGGCCGTCCTGGTACGGGAAGTGGTCCACGAGGTTCAGCAGGCCGGGATCGTTCGTGTAGCCGAAGTAGTACGGCCCGGTCCGCAGCGTGGCGTCGTAGCCGCGGTACTGCCGGTACTCCGCGACGTAGTAGTGGTTGTACAGCTTGGTCTCGGTGCCGCTCGAGATGCGGAAGCCCTCGAACGTCCAGCCGGGATCGGCCTCGGCGCCGTCCACCGGCTGGCCGGTGATGGCGAGCTCGTCCAGCATGAACCCGTAGCCGCCGGTGTTCGGGTCCGTCCAGTACCGGAAGCCGATCATCACGTCGCCGGCGGGGAGGCCGGCGGTGAGGTCCACCCAGTTGCCGCCGCTGCTGCCGGTGATGCCGAAGCCGAAGTTCTGGCCGTGCGGGCTGGTGGTGGTGGAGAGGTTGGTCTGGAGCGGGGTCCACGTCGCGCCGCCGTCGGTGGACGCGACCAGGTAGGCGTAGTCCCAGTCCAGCTCGATGCTGTAGCGGACCTTCGCGGAGAGCGTCGCGCCCTCGGGCAGGTTCATCGCCCGGTACATCCAGCTGTCGAGGTTGTCGCCCGAGCCGCTGTAGTAGAAGGACGAGCCGGCGTACGGCGTGCCGATCACGGTGACCACCGACTTCTTCGGCAGCACCACGAACAGCCCCTGCGCCTGCTTGCTGGTCGTCTCCATCGGGCCCAGCCGATGGACGGAGCGCGCGCCGGCGTACGCGACCTGGTAGTCGAGCCAGCCGAGCTGGAACTTCTCCCAGGCGCCCATGTGGCTGGACTTGGTGCCGATGTCGGTGGTGCCGTCGCCGAGCCAGCTCCCCGAGGACATCAGCGTCCAGAAGCCGGTGCCGTTGTCGCCGCCGGAGGTGTCGTACAGGTCGGGCAGGCCGAGGTCGTGGCCGAACTCGTGCGCGAACACGCCGACGTGGCCGTTCTCCGGCTGGATGGTGTACTTGCCGACCCAGTAGCTGCTCTCGCCGATGCGGATGCCGCCGTAGAGGTTGAACGGCGGGCCGGTGACGCCGCGGTCGGCGTAGAAGGCGAACCAGCTGTGGCTCCAGATCGCGGCGTCGCCGAGGACGCCGCCGCCGGCCTCGTTGCCCTCGCCCGCGTGCACGAACTGGACGGTGTCGATGTAGCCGTCCGGCTCGTCGAAGTCGCCGTCCCCGTCGTAGTCGTAGCGGTCGCGGAGGTCGTAGGACGCGAGGTAGGCGTCGATCTCGGCCGGCGTCTTCCCGGCGGCGATCTGGGCGTCGTACCAGCCGTTCACCGCGTCCTTCAGGAAGTACCAGACCGCGTTGCCGCCGAGCGGGCTCTCCAGGTCGTCGTCGTACGTCGCGGCGTCGCCCGGGACCTGGATCCAGCCGGTCACGTCGCCGTGCACCGTGTACCGGTTGGAGGACTGCTCGATGTAGAAGTTGCGCAGCGAGTTCGCGCCCGCGGCGTCGTCGAACAGCAGGTCGAGGTAGTGCTGGCGGTCGAAGTCGGGGTACCAGATCGTCGTGTTGTCCACGGCCCGGTCCGGCTCCGGGATCTGGTTGTGCAGCAGGTCGGCGAACTCGCCCAGCACCGTCCAGACCGCGTCCTCGCCGTCGCGATCCAGCTCGACGTACTGCCCGCGCGCGACCTGCGCCGTCCGGCCGGGCGCCTTGCCCGCCAGCCTCGCCTCGAGCGCGGCCGCCCGCAGCTCGCGCTGCCGCTCGCCGGCCGGGAACGGCCGGTCGTCCTGGCGCAGCAGCTCGCCGGCGCCGGGAACGGCGGCGGGCTCCTCGTCGATCCACGAGGACGCGCTCGCGCGCGGCCCGCCCAGGGACATCACCAGGACCGCACACGCGGCCAACCGCAGGATGCGATTCATGCCCCGCTCCTTGTCTTCTCTCACCGTGGGTGATACCCCGCACGCGGCGGCGAGCGGGCCACGCCTCCCCCTGAGACCTGGAGCCGGAACGTTCCCATTCCGCGAGCAGGTGCGACAACGCACCTCGCGTGGTGCCCGGTCCGGGCGGAGCGTTGCGCCGCACGCCGCCGGGGGGCGTTCCACGCGCCCGGAGAGACGACGAAACCCCGCCCACCCGCGGGCGCGGGCGAGCGGGGCGCGGGGAACCCCGTGATCCTTCGGGCTACTGCTTGGCCGCGGCGAGCGCGGCGTCGTAGTCGGGCTCCTGCCCGATCTCCGGGACGAGCTGCCGGTAGACGACCTTGTCGGCCTCGTCGAGCACCACCACCGCGCGGGCGGTGAGGCCGGCCAGCGGGCCGTCCTGGAGCAGCACGCCGTAGTCCTTCGCCATGTGCTTGCCGCGGATCAGCGAGAGCGGGACCACGTTCTGCAGCCCCTCGGTCGTGCAGAAGCGCTTCTGCGCGAACGGCAGGTCGGCGGAGACGACCAGCACCACGGTGTTGGGGAGCTTGCCCGCGCTCTCGTTGAACTTGCGGGTGGAGGTCGCGCACACCGCGGTGTCGAGGCTCGGGACGATGTTCAGGATCTTCCGCTTGCCCTTCCACTCGGCCAGCGTGACGTCCTTCAGGTCGCCGGTGGTGAGCGTGAAGTCCGGCGCCTTGGCGCCGACGGCGGGCAGCTCGCCGTTGGTGTGGATGGGGTTCCCCTTGAGCGTGACCTGGGCCATGTCGGTCTCCTGGTGATGGCGGGCGCGCCGCGCCCGCGTGGACGGTTCACTGCCGGTCATGAGCGCCGCGGGGCCTCGGCCCGCCTCGCCAGCCGGATTCGGTTCTCGGTGCCCCGAATCTAGTCCGGCCGCTGAACGGTCGCTTACCCGTTCGGCATCGGCCGCCCCTTCCGGGACCGCAGCGCGGGCGCTCAGCCGCGCGGCAGGCCGCGCAGCAGCGGCGAGGGCGTCCCGGGCGCCGCGATCCAGAGCTGGTGCGCGGCCCGCGTCACGGCCACGTGCAGCCGGCGGCGCGCCTCGTCGGTCTCCGGGTAGGCGCGGGCCGTGGCGTCCGGCACGATCACGTAGTCGAACTCGAGCCCCTTCACGCCGTCCACGTCGGTGATGTCCACCCCCGGACGGAACGTGAACGCGCCGTCGAGCGCGAGCCGCGCCTCCGGCATGTCGGCCAGGAGCCGGTGCAGGCTCCGCGCGACCTCGGGCCCGCTGCACACCACCGCCGCCGAAGCGCCGGGCTCCCGCTCCACCAGGTCGCGCAGCGCGCCCGCCAGGAACAGGTGGGCGTGCGCCTCGGTGGGGAAGTCGAAGCGCGACACCGGGGCGCCGCGCCGGCCGGCGCGCGGCCGCTCCGGCGGGGCGATCGGCCCGAGGACGGCGTGGGCCAGCTCGGCGATCGGCTCGGGGCAGCGGTACGTCGTCGCCAGCCGCACCGTGGCGGCCGCCGGCGCGCCCAGCGCGGCGAGCGCCTGCGGCCAGCCGGCGTAGGACGCGAAGGTCTGCTGGCTCTCGTCGCCCGCGAGCGTGACGCTGGTGCCGGCGAGGTGGCGCCCGAGCACGTGCAGCTCGAAGAGCGTCACGTCCTCCGCCTCGTCCACCACCAGGTGCGCCGCCTTCCGCGCCGGCGCGCCGGCCCGGAGCGCCGCGAGGAACAGCAGGATGGGCAGGTCCTCGACGTCGAGGGTGCCCGCGGCGGCCTCTGGCGTGTCCTCGTCCACCGCCTTGCCGTCCAGCGTCTGGAGCCGCTCCGGGTCCACGCCCGCCAGCAGGTCCTCGGTGGAGGAGGAGAGCTGCAGCCGCGTGTGGCGGAGCGTCTCGTCGATGGCGGTCGCCGGCAGCGTCCCGGCGGCCGCCTTCACCACTGCCTCCAGGAACCCGCGATCGACGAACAGGTCGCCGAGCTCGCGCCGCAGCCGCGCCAGCGCCGGCCGCTCGCGGGCGAGGTGCGGGCGGCGGCGCAGCAGCTCGTACAGCGCCGGGTGGCGCTTCAGGCGGGCCACCAGCGGCGGCGTCTCCGGGAACAGGCGCGGCGGCGGCGCGCCGAATACGCTCTGGAACGCGCCGCGCGACCAGGACTCGAGGGTGCGGACCGGCGCCTTCTCCAGGCCGAGCGGCTCGAGCAGCCGCGCCGCGAGCCGGGCCAGCCCGAGCTCCGGCACGACCACCTGCAGCCGCGAGGCCGGGAAGCGCCGCGGGTCCTCGAAGGCGATGCGGGCCAGCCGGTGCAGCGCGACGGTGGTCTTGCCGCTGCCGGCCGAGCCGAGCACGAGCAGGGGCCGGTCCGCCGGCGCCGCCACCGCCTCGTACTGGTCCGGATCGAGCAGCGCGGTGATGTCCGCCGCGCCGGCGCGGCCCGCCGCCCCGGCGCCGGTGCCGAGCGCGCCGGCGCGCGCCGCCGACCCCGCCCCGCCGCCCAGCGCGGCCGCCTCGGCCGCCAGCGCGCGCCAGCGGCCGCCCTCGCGCACCAGCGTGAGCGGGCCGGCCGCGATCCGCGTCAGCACCCCGCGCTCCACCACCACCACCCGCCGCGCCTCGACCGTGCCGGCCGCGACCCGGCCCGGGAACGCCTCCTCGAACTCCTCGCCCTCGCGGTACCGGTAGAAGATCCCGGCCACCGGCGCGAACCGCCAGTCCACCACGCGCACGCCGGCGGGCCGGTCCACGAACGTGTGGCGGCCGAGGAAGTAGTCGCGCCGCTCGCCGCCCTCGTGCACGCGCAGGTGCGCGAAGTACGGCGCGGCGGGGTCGGGGAGCTGGTCCGGGCGGACCCGCTCCATCACCGCGCGCAGCAGCCCCATCTCCTGGAACACCGTGGGCAGGTCCTTGGGCGTCGCCTCCAGCGCCTCGTCGCGCAGGTCGCGCAGGCGCTCGACCAGGTCGCCCTCCGCGCGCGCCGGCGCGAGCCGGGCCGCGAGCGCCCGCTGCACCGTCGCGAGGAGCGCCTCCTCCTCCGCCACGATGGCGCGCGCCGCGGCGGGGAGCGGCTCGCCCTCGAGATCGGGCGCCGGGCTGGCAGGGTTCGCGCGCAAGCGGTCTAGCTTAAGCGGGCTCTCCGACGGACGCACGACGCCCGCCGGCGCGCATCGCTTGCGCAGCCGCGCGGCCCCGGCTGCCCCGCGGAGCAGCACGGCCCGTCGAGCGGCCAGGAGGACGGATGTGACGGACCCGAAAACGTCCCGTCCGGACCGCTGCGTCCGCCGTGCGGCTCGATTAGCTTCGCCCGCGAGTTGCCGGGTCACGGCGGCAGCTCCCGGGGCGCGCGACCGGACCGCCCGGCGCGCGCCCCACCTCCTTGCTTTTCCCGCCCCCCTGGGCGGCCGCTCCGTTACCTTCCCGCCATGGAAACCTCCCTCAAGCGCGCCGCCGCGCCGGCGGGCGCCGTGGCGGAGCGGACGGTGCTGCGGAACGGCGGCGCGGTGCGCGACGCCCTCGCGGTCGAGGAGCCCCTCGAGATCCGGGTGGACGGCGAGCGGCTCGCCACCACGATGCGGACGCCCGGCGCGGACGGCGACCTGGCGCTCGGCTTCCTGTTCGCCGAGGGCATCATCGCCGGCGTCGAGGACGTCGGCACGGTCATCCACTGCGGCCGGCCGGGCGAGGAGGGCTACGGCAACGTGATGGACGTGCGGTCGGCCGCCGGGATGCGGATCGACCCGGAGCGCATCCTCGAGGGCCGCCGCTTCGTCCCGGTGAGCGCGGCCTGCGGCGTCTGCGGCCGGCTGACCATCGACCACCTCATGGAGCGGATCCGCCCGCTGCCCGCGGGCGAGCCGGTCCCGCCGGCGCTCGTGGCGGCGGGCATGGAGCTCCTGGCGCGCAGCCAGCCGGTGTTCGAGCGCACCGGCGGGCTGCACGCGGCCGTGCTGGTGGGCCGCGACGGCGCGCCCATCGCGGCCGCCGAGGACGTGGGGCGGCACAACGCGGTGGACAAGGTGGTCGGCGCGGCGCTGCGGGCCGGCCGCGCCGGCCCGCGCGCCGCGACCGCGCCGGCGCTGCTCGCGGTGAGCGGGCGCGCCGGCTTCGAGATCGTGCAGAAGGCGGCGGCCGCCGGCGTGCCGGTGGTGGCGAGCGTGTCCGCGCCGTCGAGCCTGGCGGCGGACCTGGCCCGCGCGGCCGGGGTGACGCTCTGCGGGTTCGTGCGCGGCGAGCGCATGAACGTCTACGCGAACGGCGAGCGGCTCGGGCTGACGGGACCTTAGACGGCGCGGGGCCGGTTGCCGCGGCACCGGTCGAGACCGAGGTTCATCGCAGGAGATCCCTGCGATGCCGAAGCTCCCCGTCCTCTCGGACTGGCCCGTGCTGCGCCAGCTCCGCCGCCGCGATCCGTCGGGCCTGGGCTCGACCGCCGCGTCCCCGCGCACCCGCTCGCTCGCGCCGCGCACCGCGTCGGCGGATCGCGTGGCGCGCTCGATCTGCCCCTACTGCGCGGTCGGCTGCGGGCAGCTCGTCTACGTGAAGGACGAGAAGATCGTCGACATCGAGGGCGATCCCGACTCGCCGGTGTCCCAGGGCTGCCTCTGCCCGAAGGGCGCGGCCACGTTCCAGCTGGTGACCGGCGCGCACCGGCTGGAGCAGGTGCTCTACCGCCGGCCCGGCGGCACGTCCTGGGAGGCCATCCCCCTCGAGCAGGCGATGGAGATGGTCGCGCAGCGCGTGAAGAAGGCGCGCGACGAGACCTGGCAGGAGCGGGTCGAGGACGAGGGCGCCGAGCACCACGGCGACCAGGTGCGGCGCACGCTCGGCATCGCGCACCTCGGCGGCGCCACGCTCGACAACGAGGAGAACTACCTCCTCAAGAAGCTCTTCACCGCCCTCGGCGTGGTGCAGGTGGAGAACCAGGCGCGGATCTGACACAGCTCCACGGTCCCCGGTCTGGGGATCTCGTTCGGCCGCGGCGGCGCCACCACCTTCCCCGGCGACCTGCAGAACTCCGACTGGATCGTCGTGCAGGGCTCGAACATGGCCGAGTGCCACCCGGTGGCGTTCCGCTGGGTGATGGAGGCGAAGAACCGGGGCGCCACGATCATCCACGTGGATCCGCGCTTCACCCGCACCAGCGCCGTGTCCGACCTGCACGTGCCCATCCGCCCGGGCAGCGACATCGCGTTCCTGGGCGGGATCATCCACCACGTGCTCGAGCACGACCTGTGGTTCGAGGAGTACGTGCGCGCGTACACCAACGCGAGCACCATCGTGGACGAGGGCTTCCGCGACACCGAGGACCTGGAGGGCTTCTTCAGCGGCTTCGACGCGGAGTCGAACACCTACTCGTGGGAGACCTGGAAGTACCAGGGCGTGGACGGCGTGGTGCCGGCCGCGGGGCACAAGCTCGTGTACGGCGAGGAGGGCGCCGGCCGCGGCGATCTGCGCGGCACGAAGATGCTGGAGCGCGAGACCGACCCGACGCTCCGGCACCCGCGCTGCGTGTTCCAGCTCCTCAGGAGGCACTTCGCCCGCTACACGCCGGAGATGGTGGAGGAGACCTGCGGGATCCCGAAGGCGCTCTTCCTCAAGGTGGCCGAGACGCTGGGCCGGAACTCCGGGCGCGAGCGCACCGGCGCGTTCTGCTACGCGGTCGGCTGGACGCAGCACACCGTGGGCGTGCAGTACATCCGCACCGCGGCCATCCTGCAGCTCCTGCTCGGCAACATCGGCCGGCCCGGCGGCGGGATCATGGCGCTGCGCGGCCACGCGTCGATCCAGGGCTCCACCGACATCCCGACGCTGTTCGACATCCTGCCCGGCTACCTGCCCATGCCGCACGCGTCGCTGCCCGACCGCGGCCTGGACCAGTACGTGAACAACAACGCCTCGGCCACGCACTGGTGGAGCGAGTTCCGCAAGTACGTGGTCTCGCTGTGCAAGGCCTGGTTCGGCACCGCCGCCACCCCGGAGAACGACTTCCTGTTCGATCTCCTGCCGCGCCTCACCGGGAACCACTCGCACATGGTGACCGTGTCCGAGATGGCCGACGGGAAGCTGAAGGGCTACTTCGTGATGGGCGAGAACCCGACCGTCGGGTCGATGCACGGCGCGCTGCACCGCAAGGGCCTGCGAGCGCTCGACTGGCTGGTGGTGCGCGACTTCACGCTCACCGAGACCGCCGAGTTCTGGCGCACCGCCCCCGAGATCGCGCGCGGCGAGGTGCGGACCGAGGAGATCCGCACCGAGGTGTTCTTCTTCCCGGCCGCCACGCACACCGAGAAGGACGGCTCCTTCACCAACACGCAGCGCATGCTGCAGTGGCACCACCGGGCGGTGGAGCCGCGCGGCGACTGCCGCAGCGAGCTGCACTTCACCTACCACCTGGGCAAGCGCCTCAAGGCGCTGTACGCCGGGTCCACCGACCCGAAGGACCGCGCGATCCAGGCGCTGACCTGGGACTACCCCACCCGCGGCCCGCAGGAGGACCCCGACGCCGAGGCGGTGCTGCGCGAGGTGAACGGGTTCACCGTGGCGGACGGCAGGCCGGTGCCGGGGTTCGCCGAGCTGAAGGACGACGGCTCCACCGCCTGCGGCTGCTGGATCTACTCCGGCTGCTTCCGGGACGGGGTGAACCAGACCGCGCGCCGCCGGCCCGAGCGCGAGCAGCACTGGGTGGCGCCGGACTGGGGCTGGGCCTGGCCCGCCAACCGCCGCATCCTCTACAACCGCACCTCGGCCGATCCCGAGGGCCGCCCCTGGTCGGAGCGGAAGCGCTACGTCTGGTGGGACGAGGAGCAGCGGCAGTGGACCGGCTACGACGTGCCGGACTTCGTGAAGGACCGGCCGCCCTCCTACCGCCCGCCGCCCGGGGCCCGCGGCACCGCGGCCATCTCCGGCGACGACGCGTTCATCATGCAGGCCGACGGGAAGGGCTGGCTGTTCGCGCCCTCCGGGCTGCTCGACGGCCCGTTCCCGACGCACTACGAGCCGGAGGAGTCGGTCCTCGAGAACCCGCTCTACCCGCAGCAGTGCAACCCGGCGCGGATGGAGTGGCACCGGCGCGACAACCCGTACCACGCCGCCTGGGGCGATCCGCGCTTCCCGTTCGTGCTCACCACCTACCGGCTCACCGAGCACCACACCGCCGGCGGGATGAGCCGCTGGCTCTCCTGGCTCTCCGAGCTGCAGCCGGAGATGTTCTGCGAGGTCTCGCGCGAGCTGGCCGCCGAGCGCGGGCTCCGCAACGGCGGCTGGGCCACCATCACCACCGCGCGCGGCGAGATCGAGTGCCGGGTGCTGGTCACGGATCGCATGCGTCCGCTCCGGGTGAAGGGCGGCCGGACCGTCCACACCATCGGCCTGCCCTACCACTGGAGCTTCGTGGGCCGGGTCACCGGCGATCCCGCCAACGAGCTCATCGGCTTCGTGGCGGATCCCAACGTCAGCATCCAGGAGTCCAAGGCGTTCACCGGGGACATCCGCTCCGGCCGCCACGCGCGCGGCCGCCGCTCCGTCACCGACGGCGTCGCGCTGCGCGAGCCCGAGCCGCGGATCCACGCGCCGCGCGACCTCCCCGGCCTGCACGCGAAGAAGCGCAGCCCGCCGGTGGAGCCGCCCGAGCCCCGCTGATCGCAAGGAGGCGTCCCGTGCAGGAGATGGGGTTCTTCACCGACACGACGCTCTGCATCGGCTGCAAGGCCTGCGAGGTCGCGTGCAAGCAGTGGAACCAGCTCCCCGACGACGGCTTCTCGCTCACCGGGATGAGCTACGACAACACCGGCGCGCTGGGCGCGTCCACCTGGCGCCACGTGGCCTTCGTGGAGCGGACCGAGCCGCTGCCCGGCCAGGGCAGCCCGCGCGACGGGATCGAGGCCGGCGCGGGCGCGTTCGCGGAGCTCCGGCCGCTCGGCCAGCCCGCCCCGACGTCGCTGCTCCACGACGTCGCCCCCACGCACCTCGCCGACGTGCCGGCCGCGCTCGGGCCCTCGCAGCAGGCGCTCGGGAAGTTCTCCTGGCTGATGATGAGCGACGTCTGCAAGCACTGCGAGCGCGCCGGCTGCCTGGAGGCCTGCCCCACCGGCGCGATCCTGCGGACCGAGTTCGGCTCGGTCTACATCCAGCCCGACGTGTGCAACGGCTGCGGCTACTGCGTGTCGGCCTGCCCGTTCGGCGTGGTGGACCGGCGCGAGGACGACGGGCGCGCCTGGAAGTGCACGCTCTGCTACGACCGGCTGGAGGGCGGCATGGTGCCGGCCTGCGCCAAGGCGTGCCCGACGGCGTCGATCCAGTTCGGCCCGCTCGAGGACCTGCGCGAGCGCGCCCGGACCCGGGTCGAGCAGCTCCGGTCCCGCGGCGTCGGCGGCGCGCACCTGTACGGCGAGAGCGCGCAGAGCCAGCCCGGCACCGAGGGGCTGCACGCGTTCTTCCTGCTCTGCGACCGGCCCGAGGTGTACGGGCTCCCGCCGGATCCCGTGGTGCCGACCGCGAAGATCGTGGCGAGCTGGCGCGCGATGGCGACGGGGGTGCTGTCGCTGGCGGCGCTGGCGCTCGGGGCGGTGCTCTCGGCGAGGAGGGCGTGATGAACGAGGCCGGCACGGATCCCACCCGCGAGTCGGCGCGCCCGCGCGACGGGCGCAACGTGGACCCGCGGCTGGGCGAGCTCCTGGGCGAGGGGTCGGCGCAGCGGGTGCGCGCGCTGGACGGGCCCGCGGCCGGCCGGGACCGGCCGGCGGAGCGCGCCTGGGACGAGCCACCCGCCGACGCGCTCGCGGCGCCGGAGGGGCCGAGCTACTACGGCCAGCCGGTGCTGAAGGAGCCGGTGTGGCGCTGGGAGATCCCGGCGTACTTCTTCGTGGGCGGGCTGGCCGGCGCGTCCGCCGTGCTCGGCGCCGCGGCGTCGCTCGCGGGCGGCGAGGGCACCGCCACGCTGGTGCGCCGCTGCCGCCTGGTGGCGGCGGGCGGGGCCGCGGCCAGCGCGGTGCTGCTCGTCCGCGACCTGGGCCGCCCGGCGCGCTTCCTCAACATGCTGCGCGTGTTCCGGCCCACCTCGCCCATGAACATGGGGACCTGGGTGCTGACCGGGTTCGGCGCGCTCTCCGGCGCGGCCGCGCTGCCCGCGCTCGTCGCGGGGCCCCGCGCGCTCGAGCGCTCCGCCGGCGTCGCCGCCGCGGGCTCGGCGGTGCTCGGGCTGCCGCTGGTGGGCTACACCGGCGTGCTCCTCGCGAACACGGCGGTGCCGGTCTGGCAGGCCACCCGCAACACGCTGCCGGTGCTGTTCGCGTTCTCGGGCGCGGTGAGCGCGGGCGCCCTGTTCGACCTGTGGCGCACCCCCGGGCCGGGCGGGGAGATGGCCCACCGGTTCGGCCTGGTGGCGAAGGGCGCCGAGCTGGCCCTGTCGCGCGCGCTGCACCGCGAGGCCGCGGCCGTGCCGCGCGTCGAGCGGGCGCTCCGGCGCGGCCGGGGCGGGTTCCTGCTGCGCACCGCCCGCGGCCTGCTGCTCGCCTCGGCGGTGGTGGACCTCCTGCCGGAGCGGGCCTGGCGCCGACGACACGCTGCGTCGGGCGCGCTGGCCCTCCTGGGCACCCTGGCGCTGCGGTTCGGGGTGGTGGCCGCGGGCCGGGCCTCCGCGCGGGACCCGCACGCGACCTTCGAGCTGCAGCGCGCCGGGCGCGGGGCGGCGGAGCTGGCTAGGAAGGAAGGGGCCCGCCCCCGCATGCCGTCCCCTCCCGGCATCGATCCCACGGGCAAGGAGACCGCCGAGCATGGAGCAGCTCCGTGAAACCGCGCCCGCGGCGCCGCGCAAGGGGCCGGCCCTGGCCGACGCCCAGGGGCGCCTCATCCGCTACCTGCGCGTGTCGCTCACCGACCGGTGCAACTTCCGCTGCACCTACTGCTCCCCCGCCGAGCACGAGGCGCCCGACGCGCTCCTGCAGCGCCCCGAGATCGCGCGGCTGGTGCGCGTCTTCGCCGGGCTGGGCGTCCGGCGCGTCCGGCTCACCGGCGGCGAGCCCACGCTGCGCAAGGACCTGGTCGAGATCGTCGCGGATGCCGCCGGCACCCCGGGCATCGAGGAGGTCGCGCTGACCACGAACGGCCACCGCCTCGAGGAGCTGGTGGCGCCGCTCCGCGCGGCCGGGCTGGGCGCGGTGAACGTGTCGCTCGACACGCTGGTGCCGGAGCGGCTCGGCGGCGTCTCGGGCAAGGGGGCGCGCCTGGACCGGATCCTGGCCGGCATCGACGCCGCGGCGGGCCGCTTCCGCTCGCTCAAGCTCAACACGGTCGTGATGCGCGGCGTGAACGAGGACGAGCTGGGCGCGCTGGTGCGGTACGCCTGGGACCGCGGCGCGCTCCCGCGCTTCATCGAGCAGATGCCGTTCGGCGGCGGGGTGCCGGTGCCGCTCGCCGAGGTGCGCGCCGGGCTGGAGGCGCAGGGCTTCGCGCTCGAGCCGGACGGCTGGAAGGGCTGGGGACCGGCGCGGCACATGCGCGCGCGCGACGCCGCCGGGCGCACCGGGCTCGTCGGCTTCATCGGCGCCATGACCGAGAACTTCTGCGAGGACTGCAACCGCGCCCGGGTGGCGGCGGACGGCGGGTTCCAGGCTTGCCTGGGCGGCCAGGACCGCGTCAACCTGCGGGACATGATCCGCGGCGGCGCCGGGGACGACGCGCTGGCGGAGGCGGTGCGCGGCGCGCTCTGGCGCAAGGCGCCCCGCCACCACATGGAGGACGCCGGGGCGGGGCTGGTGCTCCTGCCGATGCGCGGCCTGGGCGGCTGATCGGGGCCGGCGGCGCGGGGGTGCCGCCGGCGGAGGGAGGGGGAGGACATGACGTCGAACCGCTGGTTCATCGCGGTGGCCGGCACGATCACCATGGCGTGCCTCGGCACCGTCTACTCGTGGAGCCTGTTCACCCAGCCGCTCATCGCGGCGTTCGGCTGGTCCAGCACCACCACCACCTGGGCGTTCGCGCTCTCGATCTTCTTCCTGGGCGTGGGCGCGATCCTGGGCGGCCGCTGGCAGGACCGCTCCGGCCCGCGGCCGGTGGCGGTCACCGGCATCGTGCTGTGGGGCCTCGGGAACGTGCTCGCCGGGCTGGGGACGGCGCGCTTCGGGGCGCCCTGGATCTACGCCACCTACGGCGTGATCGGCGGCCTGGGCCTCGGCCTCGGCTACGTGACCCCGGTCGCGGCGGTGACGAAGTGGTTCCCGGACAAGCGCGGCCTCGGCACGGGCATGGTGGTGATGGGCTTCGGCCTGGGCGCGTTCATCTACAACAACCTGCTGAAGAACGTCCCCGCCTTCGCCGAGGCGTCGCGCGAGGCCGGCCGGGTCCTCGCGGCGCGGCACGGCGGCGACGCGGCCGCGGCCATGTCGCCGGGCGCGGTCTCGGCGGTGATGCAGACGTTCCTCTGGTCGGGGGTGGTGTTCGCCATCGTCGGCGGCGTCTGCGCGCTCGCCATGCGGAACCCGGCCGCGGCGGCGGCCGCGCCGGCCCCCGGGGCCGCGCCCTCGGCGGCGCCGGCCGCCGCACCCGCCGCGCGCGTGGCGCGCGACTACCCGCCCTCGGAGGCGCTGCGCACGCCGCAGTTCTGGGCGCTCTGGGCGATGCTGTTCCTGAACGTCACCGCCGGCATCCTGTTCATCTCGAACGCGGTGCCCATCATGCGCGAGCTCACCGGCGCGTCGCCGGAGAGCGCGCTGGCGGTCTACGGCTTCATCGCGCTGTTCAACGGCCTGGGCCGCTTCTTCTGGGGCGCGATCTCGGATCGCATCGGCCGCAACCTCGCCTACCTGCTCATCTACGGCTCGCAGGTGGTCATCTTCTTCGCGGTGGGCGGCGTCCACTCGCTGCCGCTGGTCGCGCTGCTGTTCGCGATCGTCCTGCTCGACTACGGCGGCGGCTTCGGCACCATGCCCTCGTTCACCGCCGACTACTTCGGCACGAAGTACATGGGCGTGAACTACGGGTGGATCCTGCTGGCCTGGGGCGTGGGCGGCATCGTCGGCCCCATCTTCGTGGCGCGGGTGAAGGACCTCACCGGCTCGTTCTCCGGCGCGCTGCCGGTGATCGCGATCATGCTGCTCGTGGCCGCCATCCTGCCCATCGTCACGCGGCGACCCGGGTCGGCGCGCGAGGAGGGCAGCCGCTGGCGGCACCTCATGCCGCCACGGCGCGTGCACGCCTGACCCTTCGACTCCGGCGAGCCTGTCGGCTCGCCTACAGGGTGAGCGGTCGAGGGTGAGCGGACGAAGGCGCTCATCCCGAGCGCCCTTCGACTCCGGCGAGCCTGTCGGCTCGCCTACGCTCAGGGTGAGCGGGAGTCGAGGCAGGGAGGGAGCCCCGCCCCTCCGGCGGGCGCGCCAGGCGGCCGTCGCCCGCGGCCGCAGGCGCTCGCCCCCGCGCCCCGCCCTCGCGTCCGCCGGCCGCCGTTCCCACCTTGAGCGCCGGTGCCCCATTGAACGTCGCCGGGAGGGGAACGACATGGACGTGAGTCGTGGGTTGGGCGTGGCCCTCGGAGCGGCGGCGCTGCTCGTGGTCGCAGGCTGCCAGGACAAGGGCGATCGCTCGAAGCAGGGCTCGGCGCCGGGCGCCACCGCGTCGCAGCAGGCCGAGCGGAGCCAGGAGCAGGCGGCGGACGCGTCGAAGCAGGCCGCGAAGGAGCATGACCAGGCCGCGGACGCGCAGAAGGACCTCCGCGAGTCCCAGGAGAAGCTGGCGGACGCCCGGCAGAAGGCCGAGCAGAAGACCGGCGCCGCCGAGCAGAAGGACCAGCAGGCGCAGCAGCAGTCGCAGACCGCCCAGCAGCAGACCGCGCAGGCGGAGCAGCAGACCGGCGCCGCGGCGGCCGGCACCGGCAGCGCCGCGGGCGCGAGCGGCCAGGCGGGCGGCGAGCAGAAGACCGCGACGGGCCAGGTGGTCAGCGCGAGCAGCCAGGAGCTGGTGCTGCGCGATCAGGCGGGCGGCCAGGAGCTGAAGCTCAAGGTCGGGGCCGACACGCCGGTGATGAAGGACGGGAAGCGCGCCTCGATCTCCGACGTGAAGGAGGGCGCGCAGGTGCGCGCGTCCTACTCGGAGCAGGGCGGCCAGCCGCAGGCCATCCGCATCGAGGTGCAGGGCGGCGCGCAGCAGCAGGGATCGTCCGGGGCGCGGTAGTCGCCGCCGCCGGCGAGGCGCGGCCCCGCCCACCCCGGAACGTTCCGGGGACGGGCGGGGCCTCGCCGTGCCCGGATCAGGGGGGCAGCACCGTCTCGCCGTGCGAGAGGAACCGGTCCACCGCCTGCGCGGCCTGGCGCCCCTCGCGGATGGCCCACACCACCAGCGACTGCCCGCGGGCCATGTCTCCCGCGGCGAACACGCCGGGCACGCTCGTCATCCGGTGCTCGTCGGTCCACACGTTGCCGCGGTCGTCCAGCTTCACGCCGAACTGCTGCAGCATGGGCTTCTCGGGCCCGACGAAGCCGAGCGCGAGCAGCACCAGGTCGGCGGGGACGATCCGGTCGGTGTGCGGGATCTCCTTCGGGCCGGAGCGGCCGTCAGGGCCCTTCACCCACTCCACCTCCACCAGGTGCAGCTCCTTCACCCTGCCCTGCGCGTCCCCGATGAAGCGCTTGGTGAGCGCGCAGAAGCGGCGCGGGTCGTGCCCGAAGACCGCCTTCGCCTCCTCCTGGCCGTAGTCGGTCTTCAGCACCCGGGGCCACTGCGGCCACGGGTTGTCCCTGGGCCGCTGGTCGGGCGGGCGCGCCATGATCTCGAGCTGGGTCACGCTGCGGGCCCCGTGGCGGATGGCGGTGCCGACGCAGTCGGTGCCGGTGTCGCCGCCGCCGATGACCACCACGTGCTTGCCCTTGGCCGAGACGTACCGGCCGTCCTCGAGGTTGGAGTCGAGCAGCGACTTCGTGTTCGCGTGCAGGAACTCCATGGCGAGGTGGATGCCCTGCAGGCTGCGCCCCTCGATGGGCAGGTCGCGCGCGTGCGTGGCCCCGCCGGCCAGCACCACCGCGTCGTAGTCCTTCACCAGCCGGTCGGCCGTGATGTGCCGGCCGATCTCGGTCTCGGTGACGAAGCGCACGCCCTCGTCGGCGAGCAGCTTCACCCGCCGCTCCACCAGCCCCTTGTCGAGCTTCATGTTCGGGATGCCGTACATGAGCAGCCCGCCCACCCGGTCGGCGCGCTCGAACACCGTCACCGCGTGGCCGGCCTTGTTGAGCTGCTGCGCGGCGGCGAGGCCCGCCGGGCCGGAGCCGACGATCGCCACCCGCTTGCCGGTGCGCTCCGGCGGCGGCTGCGGGCGCACCAGCCCGGCCGCGAACGCCCGGTCCACGATCTCCGCCTCGATGGTCTTGATGGTGACGGGCGGTTCGTGGATGCCGAGCGTGCAGCTCCCCTCGCACGGCGCCGGGCAGACGCGCCCGGTGAACTCGGGGAAGTTGTTGGTCTTGGCGAGGCGGATGTACGCCTCCTCCCACTGCCCGCGGTAGACGAGGTCGTTCCACTCCGGGATGAGGTTCTGCACCGGGCACCCCGCCGCCATGCCGGCGATGAGCTTGCCGGTGTGGCAGAACGGGATGCCGCAGTCCATGCAGCGCGCGCCCTGCTGGCGGAGCGTGTCCTCCGGGTACGGCGGGTGCGCCTCGCTCCAGTCCTTGATGCGCTCCAGCGGCGGCCGCTCGTGCTTCGGCTCGCGGGGGAACTCGATGAATCCGGTCGGCTTGCCCATGTCTAGTTCCCGCCCACGCGCGCGGCGTCCTGGGTGTTCTCCTCGAAGGCGGCCAGCTCCGCCTGCTCCGGCGTGAGCCCCTTCTCGCGCATCCGCGCCTGCGCCTCCAGCACGCGCCGGTAGTCGTTCGGCATGACCCGCACCAGCCGCTTCAGCGTGCCGGCCCAGTCGTCGAGCAGCCGGCGGGCGTGCCCGCTCTCGGTGAGCGCCGCGTGCTTCTCCACCAGCGCCCGCACCGCCGCGGCCTCGTCCGGGTCCGCCACCGGCCCGAGCGTCACCATCTCGCGGTTGCAGCGGCGCGCGAACGCGCCGTCGTCGAGCACGTACGCGACGCCGCCCGACATGCCCGCGGCGAAGTTGCGCCCGGTGGGGCCGAGCACCACCACGCGGCCGCCGGTCATGTACTCGCAGCCGTGGTCGCCCACGCCCTCCACCACCGCCGACACGCCCGAGTTGCGCACGCAGAACCGCTCGCCGGCGATGCCGCGCACGAACGCCTCGCCCGCGGTGGCGCCGTAGAACGCGACGTTGCCGATGACCACGTTCTCCTCGGGCACGAACCCGGCCTGGCGCGGCGGGAACACCACGATGCGCCCGCCGGAGAGCCCCTTGCCCACGTAGTCGTTCGCGTCGCCCTCCAGCATGAGCGTCATGCCGGGCGGGACGAACGCGCCGAACGACTGGCCGGCCGAGCCCTGGAAGTGCAGCCGGATCGTGTCGTCGGGCAGGCCCGCCGGGCCGTGGCGCCGTGTGATCTCCGAGCCGAGCATGGTGCCCACCACCCGGTTGGTGTTGCGGATGGAGAGCGTGGCGCGGACCGGCTGGCGCGCCTCGAGCGCCGGCCGCGCCAGGTCGAGCAGCACGGTGGCGTCGAGCGTCTTGTCGATGCCGTGGTCCTGCGGGATCTGGCAGGTGCGCGCGTAGTGCTTCGGGACCGTCGGCTTGAACAGGATCCGGCTGAAGTCGAGGTTGCGCGCCTTCCAGTGGTCCACCGCGCGCCGCATCTCCAGCCGCTCCGAGCGCCCCACCATCTCCTCGATGGTCCGGTAGCCCAGGTCGGCCATGTACTCGCGGACCTCCTGCGCGATGAAGCGCATGAAGGTGACCACGTGGGCCGGGTCGCCGGTGAACTTGGCGCGGAGCCGCGGGTCCTGGGTGGCCACGCCCACCGGGCAGGTGTTGAGGTGGCAGGCGCGCATCATCACGCAGCCCAGCACCACCAGCGGCGCGGTCGCGAAGCCGAACTCCTCCGCCCCGAGCAGCGCGCCGATGACCACGTCGCGCCCGGTCTTGAGCTGCCCGTCCACCTCCACCGCGATGCGCGAGCGCAGGTCGTTCATCACCAGCACCTGGTGCGTCTCGGCCAGGCCGAGCTCCCAGGGGATGCCGGCGTGCTTGATGGAGGTGAGCGGCGAGGCGCCGGTGCCGCCGTCGTGGCCGGAGATCAGCACCACGTCGGCGTGCGCCTTGGCCACGCCCGCCGCGATGGTGCCCACGCCCACCTCGGCCACCAGCTTCACCGAGACCCGCGCGCGGTGGTTCGCGTTCTTGAGGTCGTGGATGAGCTGCGCCAGGTCCTCGATCGAGTAGATGTCGTGGTGCGGCGGCGGCGAGATGAGCCCCACGCCCGGCGTGGAGTGCCGCACCTTCGCGATCCAGGGGTACACCTTCGAGCCGGGGAGCTGGCCGCCCTCGCCCGGCTTCGCGCCCTGCGCCATCTTGATCTGCAGCTCGCGCGCGTTCACCAGGTACTGGCTGGTGACCCCGAAGCGGCCGGAGGCCACCTGCTTGATGGCGGAGCTCTTGGAGTCGCCGCCCGGCAGCTTCTCGTAGCGCGCCGGGTCCTCGCCGCCCTCGCCGGTGTTCGACTTTCCGCCGATCCGGTTCATGGCGACGGCCAGGGACTCGTGCGCCTCCTTGGAGATCGACCCGTAGCTCATCGCGCCGGTCTTGAAGCGGCGCAGGATCGACTCCACCGGCTCGACCTCGTCGATCGGCACCGGCCGCGGGCCGGGGACGAGGTCCATCAGGCCGCGGAGCGTGCAGAGGTTCCGCGCCTGGTTGTCCACCAGCGCGCTGTACTCCTTGAAGAGCTGGTAGTTCCCGGTGCGGCAGGCGTACTGGAGCTTGTGCACCGTCTCCGGGTTGAAGAGGTGGTGCTCGCCGCCGTTGCGCCACTTGTACTGGCCGCCCGCGGGCAGGCTGGTGTGCACGATGGGGCGCTTGGGCGGGAAGCCGCGCTCGTTGCGCAGCCGCGCCTCGCGCGCCACCACGTCGATGCCCACGCCGCCCACGCGCGTCGCGGTCCAGGTGAAGTACTCGTCGATGAAGTCCTGGTTCAGGCCGATGGCCTCGAACACCTGGGCGCCGTGGTAGCTCTGGATGGTCGAGATGCCCATCTTCGAGATCACCTTCACGATGCCCTTCGCCACCGCCTTCGCGTACTTCTTCTCGGCGTCGGCGGCCGGCCCGGGGATGAGCCCGAGCTGGACCTGGTCGTGGATGGTCTCGAAGGCGAGGTACGGGTTCACCGCCGACGCGCCGTAGCCGATGAGCAGCGCGAAGTGGTGCACCTCGCGCGGCTCGCCCGACTCGAGCACGATGCCGCAGCGGGTGCGGGTGCCCTCGCGGATCAGGTGGTGCTGCACCGCCGCCACCGCGAGGAGCGAGGGGATGGGCGCGTCGTCGGCGTCGTGGCCGCGGTCGGAGAGCACGAGCAGGTTGTGCCCCTCGGCGATCGCCTCCGACGCCTTCCAGCGCAGGTCCTCGAGTGCCTTGCGCAGCCCGTTCCCGCCGTCCGCGGCGCGGAACAGGATGGGCAGCGTGATGGCCTTCAGGCCCTTCGCGGCGGGGCCGCCGTCCAGCGCCCGGATCCGCTCCAGGTCCTCGTTGCGGATCACCGGCGCCGGGAGCGCGAGCTGGCGGGCGCACTCCGGGCCGGGCTCGAGGAGGTTGCCCTCCGGCCCGACGGAGGTCTCCACCGCCATGATGATCTCCTCGCGGATGGCGTCCACCGGCGGGTTGGTCACCTGGGCGAAGAGCTGCTTGAAGTAGTTGAACAGCGGCTGCGGCTTCTCCGAGAGCACCGCCAGCGGCGTGTCGGTGCCCATCGAGCCGATGGGCTCGGTGCCGTCGGTCGCCATGGGCGTGACGATCATCTTCACGTCCTCGGCGGTGTAGCCGAACACCTCCTGGCGCCGGAGCACGGTCTCGTGGTCGGGCTCGATCACGCGGGCGGGCTTCGGGAGCTGGTCGAGCCGGACGGTGTACTGGTCCAGCCAGGACGCGTACGGCTTCTCGCGGGCGATGCGCTCCTTCAGCTCCTCGTCCCCGACGATGCGCTGCTCGCGGGTGTCCACCAGGAACATGCGGCCCGGCTGCAGCCGGCCCTTCCTCAGGATCCGGTCGGCGGGCACGTCGAGCACGCCCACCTCCGAGGCCATCACCACCAGGTCGTCCCTGGTGACGTAGTAGCGGCTCGGGCGCAGGCCGTTGCGGTCGAGCACCGCGCCCACCCGCACGCCGTCGGTGAACGCGATCGAGGCGGGGCCGTCCCACGGCTCCATCAGGCAGGAGTGGAACTCGTAGAACGCCCGCTTCTCCGGGCTCATCCCCTCGTGCCGCGCCCAGGGCTCCGGCACCATCATCATCATGGCGTGCGGCAGCTCGCGCCCGGAGAGCGTGAGCAGCTCGAGCACGTTGTCGAACATGGCCGAGTCGGAGCCCTCGGTGTCCACGACGGTGAGGATCTTCTGCAGGTCCTCGCCGAACAGCGACGAGCGCATCATCGACTGGCGCGCGTGCATCCAGTTGATGTTGCCGCGCAGCGTGTTGATCTCGCCGTTGTGCGAGATGTAGCGGTACGGGTGCGCCCGCGACCAGGACGGGAAGGTGTTGGTGGAGAAGCGGGAGTGCACCATGGCGAGGCCGGTGACGACCTCGGGCCGCGACAGGTCGAGGTAGAACTCGCGCAGCTGCCCGGCGTTCAGCATCCCCTTGTAGACGACCGTCTTCCAGGAGAGCGACGGCACGTAGAAGTGGGTGCGGCCCGGGATGGCGGAGCGGCTCACCCGCTTCTCCACCAGGCGGCGGACCACGTAGAGCCTGCGCTCGAAGGCCGCCTCGTCGGCGCAGGAGGCGCCGCGGCCGATCAGGATCTGCCGGATCACCGGCTGGCTGGACCGCGCGGTGGGGCCGAGCGTGGCGCCGTCGGTCGGGACCTCGCGCCAGCCGAGCACGTCGAGGCCCTCGGCGCGCACCACCTCCTCGAAGATGCGGACGCAGGCGGCGCGGCCGCCCTCGTGCGGCGGCAGGAACACCATGCCGGCGGCGTAGGCGCCCGGCGCGGGCAGCGCGAAGCCGAGCTTCTCCGCCTCTGCGCGGAGGAAGGCGTGCGGGGTCTGGAAGAGGATGCCGGCGCCGTCGCCGGTGTTCGCCTCGGCGCCCGCGGCGCCGCGGTGCTCGAGGTTCACGAGCACGGTGAGCGCGTTCTCGAGGATCTCGTGGGACGCGCGCCCCTTGATGTCCACCACGAACCCGAAGCCGCAGGCGTCCTTCTCGTTCTGCGGATCGTACAGGCCCTGCTTCGGGGGATAGCCGGTCTCGGTCATCTTCACCTTCAGTCGTACGGGAAAGTCGTCACCAGCCCGGCACGCGCCCGTGGCCGGTCGAGCCGTTCGATGGATGTTCGGGATGCATCGACCACGCACCAGGGACCGATCCTTCCCGCCGGGATCCCCTGGCGCCGCGCCGCAGCCGCCGGCGCGCGCACCGCGTCTCTGACATGGACCGGCGAGTGTCCCCGAGCCGGGACGAGCGCGTCAAGGCAGCGGGCGTGAAACTCGTGATGCGCGCGCCGCGCGCGCGCGCCGCCGTGCACGGAAAGCGTGCACGCGGGCGCCCGGTAATCGTGCAACGTGCCGCCTCGACGGGCAGCGGATTGCGCGCGGAGGCTGTGGACTGCAACGTCGATGGGAGCGCTCCCGTGGCCTGGCCACCCCTCGATCTCCCCGTGGTGCCGCCCTTTCCGCCCATGGAAGCGCGCCTTGCGGACGTGCTCCCGGCGGACGAGGGATGGCAGTTCGAGCCGAAGTGGGATGGCTTTCGCTGCCTCCTATTCAAGCAGGATGCCGAGGTGGTGCTGCAGTCCAAGGCAGGCCAGCCGCTCGGCCGCTACTTCCCCGAGCTGGTGGCGGCCGGCCGCTCGCTCCGCGCGCCGAGGCTCGTGCTCGACGGCGAGATCGTCGTGCCCTCCGGGCTGGGCCTCTCCTTCGACGCGCTCCTGCAGCGGATCCACCCGGCCGAGTCCCGGGTGCAGCGCCTCGCCCGGGAGACCCCGGCGCGGCTCGTCGCCTTCGACCTCCTCGTGGACGGGGACGGCCGCCGGCTGGTGGGGCGCCGCTGGAGGTGCGCCGCGCCGCGCTGCTGCGCGAGGCGCCCGGGTTCCCGCCCGAGCTCTCGGTGTCGCCGGCGACGCTGCGCCGGGCCGACGCGGAGGCCTGGCTGGCGACGCCCTCCGGGACCGACGGCGTGATCGCGAAGCGGCTCGGCGTGCCGTACGCGTCCGGCGAGCGCGACGCCATGGTGAAGGTGAAGCGGGTGGTGACGCTGGACGCGGTGGTGGGCGGGTTCCGGCGCGGGCAGCGCGGCGGGCCGCCGGCCTCGCTGCTGCTCGGCCTGCACGGCCCCGACGGCCGGCTCCACCACGTGGGGCACGTCACGCTCGCGCCGCGGCAGCGCGAGCGGTTCGCCGCGCTGCTCGAGCCGCTCGCGGCGCCGGGCGCGCCGGGGTTCACCGGCGAGGCGCCGGGCGGTCCTTCGCGCTGGGCGCGCGGGCGCTCCACCGAGTGGATCCCGGTCCGGCCGGAGCTCGTCGTGGAGGTGGCCTACCGGCACGCGGCCGGCGGGCGCCTGCGCCACGGCGCGCGGCTGCTGCGCGTCCGCCCGGACAAGGCGCCCGCGCAGTGCCTGCTGCGCGACCTGCCCGGCGGCGAGGACCGCCTCGCCTGAACGAGGCCCGGCGCCGGGCCTCGCCCGCCGGCTATCTCCGCCCGCGCCGCGCCTGCACCCCCGGCGCAGGCTGCTCGACCAGGATGCCGCGCTCGCTCGCGGCGGTCGGGTGGCGCGCCGACACCCGCGGCGTCGCGTCGGCGAGATCCTCCGCGCCCGCCTTCGCGAGCACGAGGTCCACGCGCACGGTCCCCTCGGGCACGTCCTTCGCGAGCAGGAAGCCGTCGCCGTCCGCGCTCGGCATCACCCGGCCGAGCGGCTTGCGCGTGCCGTCCTTCGCCCGCGCCGCCACCACGTACTCCTCGCCCTGGGGCGGGGCGACCAGCCCGTACAGGATCACCCGCACCGCCTTCTGGTCGGGCATCGCCACCACGATGCCGCTCTCGGTCGGCTCCTTGGCCTTGGGATCCGCGAACAGGAGCGCGGCGGCCTGGCCCGGGCTGCGGAGCAGCCCGTCGTCGGCCCGCGCCTGGGTGAGGAGCTTGTCGCGCTCGTCGATGGTCTTCTGCAGCTCGGAGACCTGCGCCTGGGCGCGCTCGGCCTCGGTGCGGTACGAGTCCGCCTTCGACACCGTGGCGGCGGCCCAGACCACGCCGGCCGCCACGATGAGGACGAGCGGGATCACGATGAGCCAGACTTTCTTGTCGGAGCCCTCCTTGGCGAGGACGCTCCCGAACTCGATGCGGTCGCTTGGCATGCTCCAAAGGTAAGGAGCGTGCCGGCGCGGGCGAGGGCCGGCCTCGCACCGAGCGTGCGGGCCGGCCGCGCGGGCGGGCCGGCCGCCGGCCGCCCGCCGGGAAGAGCCGCGGGCCCTCGCCGGTTCGGGTCCTCGAGGGCGGGGCGACGGCCTCCCCCGCCCTCACGCAGCGTTTGCGCTGATCCAGGGCAAGGTCGCTTTTCCTGCGGTGCGTACCCGCAGGGACGGCCGGGTCCGCCCGCAATCCCGGGAACTTGGCCGATCCGGACGGGGCACGACGATTGCTCTTGGTGCGCGCGCGCCGAACGGCCGCAACGGAGGAGGTGCCCGTGACCGACAGCCCGACCCGCTCCACGCCCAGGCCCGCCGGCGCCGCGGAGGCGCCCGCCGTGGCGGAGGCGCCCGCCGTGATGGAGGTGCGCCTCACCGCGCTGCTCGTCACCGGCGCGCTGCTCGCGGGCGCGCTGCTCCAGGTCTGGGTCCCGCCGGGCGCGCTCACGCTGGTGGTGGCGAGCGGCATCGCCGGCGCGGTCGTGCTCGCGGTGGCCCTGCTCACGCCCGGCCGCCTGCGCGCGACCATCGCCGGCTTCCGCTTCACCTCCACGCTGCTGGTGGCCCTGGCGGTGTTCGCGATCATCGGCACGCTGGTGCTGCAGGGGAAGCCGGCCGAGTTCTACCGGCTGCGCTACGGCGCGGCCGCGCCGCTGATCCTCGGGCTGCACCTCGACGACGTCTTCCACGGCCTGCCGTTCGCCGGCCTGATGGCGCTGTTCGGGGCGGCGGTGATCGCCTCCGCCGCGCAGCGCTGGCCGCTGCGCGCGCGCAACGCCGGCTTCTTCCTCTGCCACCTCGGGCTCATCACCTCGCTGGGCGGCGCCGCCGCCTCGGCCGCGCTCTCGATCCGCGGCCGCATCGACCTGCACGCGGGCGGCGAGACGGCCACGCACGTGCGCGTCACCAAGGCGGGCATGGACACCGGCGGCGCGGCGCCGCTCGGCTTCGACCTGCGCCTCGACCGGTTCGACCTGGTGAACTACGAGACCGAGTACCGCGTCGGCTACTACCGCCAGGAGCTGGTCCGGGACGAGCACGGCACGCACAAGCAGTGGAAGCTGGCCGCGAGCTTCGACCCCGACCTCGCGAAGCACCTGCTCCCGGGCGGCGACACGTTCCGCCTGAAGGCGATCTGGCCCGACTTCACGCTGCAGGACCAGGTGACGCCGGTCGCGGCGGGCGGGCAGCCGGCGCTGGAGGCCACGCTGGAGGGGCAGACGCGCTGGCTGCTGCCGGGCGAGCGCCTCGCCACCCCGGACGGCCGCGCCGCGGTGGTGTTCGGCTGGGAGCGCCCCGCCGCCCCGCCGGGCGTGCTCACCGCGTTCCTCGTCTCCGGCGCCGAGCGGAAGGTGATCGTCCACACCGCCGACGGCGAGTCGGAGGTCGCGCTCGCCGAGGGGCTCGCGCTCGCCGGCGGCGCGGTGAGGCTCGGCGCGCTCGTGCCGCAGGCGCAGCGCACGCGCGTCCCCGCCACCGCCTCGGCCGAGTGGAAGCGGCCGGTGGTGCAGCTCGAGGCCGTGCGCGACGGCGTGCCGGCCGAGAAGACGATGGCCGCGGACCGGCCGGAGGCGCTGTTCCTCGACGCCGATCACGCGCTGGTGTTCGAGCGCCGGGACGGCGAGGTGAAGGCGTTCCTCTCGACCGTCACCGCCACGCGGGGCGACGAGTCGCTCCGCACGGTGGTGGCCGTGAACGAGCCGGTCACCTTCGCGGGCTGGACGCTCTACCAGGTGAACTACAACCCGCAGGACCCGACCTACTCCGGGCTGGAGGCGGTGCACGACCCCGGGGTCGCCTGGGTGTTCGCCGGGTTCGCGCTCATCAGCCTGGGCGTGGCCTACATGTTCTACGTCGAGCCGCGGCTGAAGGGGCGCCGCCGCTCGCAGCCCGGCGTCCCCGCCTCCCCCGCGCAGGCAGCCTGAGGAGACCGCGATGCTCCAGTACATCCTGGCCGAGCACCCCTTCTTCGTGGCCACCGGCGCGCTGTACGCGGCCGCCGCGGGCTTCTACGCCGCCGCCTGGCGCTCCACCCGCGCGTTCGTCGGGCGCGCCGCCACCGCGCTGCTCTGCGCCGCGCTGGCGTTCAACGCCGGCCTCATCGTGGAGCGCTGGATCGAGGCGGGCCGCGCGCCGTTCAAGTCGCTGTTCGAGTCGCTGGTGTTCTTCGCGTTCACCACCGGCGTGGTGTACCTCGCCTTCGAGCGGCTCTACCGCACCCGCGTGTTCGGCGCGCTCGCCGCGCTCCTCACCCTGGCGCTGCTCGGCTACGCGCTGGGCAAGTGGGACGCGGAGATCGTGAAGCTGCCGCCGGCGCTCCAGTCCGCCTGGTTCGTGCCGCACGTGGTGGTCTACTTCGTCGGCTACGCGGCGGTGTCGCTGGCGGCGCTGCTCGCCGCGGTGCAGCTCCTCGCCCCGCGCGTGCCGCTCCTCCAGCGGCTCACCACGCTCCGCGCCGGCACCATCCTCACCGGCAAGGCGCTCGACCTCGAGCAGATGACCTACGAGCTCATCCGCTTCGGGTTCGTGCTGCTCACCGTCGGCCTGCTGGTCGGGTCGGTGTGGGCGAAGAGCGCCTGGGGCGACTTCTGGGTGTGGGATCCGAAGGAGAACTGGTCGCTGGTGACCTGGCTCGTCTACGGCGCCTACCTGCACCTGCGCAAGGTGCGTGGCTGGCGCGGCGACCGCGCCGCCTGGCTGGTCCTGCTCGGCTTCGCGGTGGTGATGTTCACGTACCTCGGGATGAGCATGCTGCCCACCGCCGAGGAGAGCGCGCACGTCTACACCGGGTAGCACCGATCTCCAGGGAGAGCGCGCACCCCCCGCGCGCTCGGGGCCGCCCGGCACACCACTGCCGGGCGGCTTTTTTTTCGGCCCGTGGGGGAGGCGCGGCGAGGGACGGACCGCGGCGCGGCGCTACTTGTGCGCCTCGGCGTAGGCGTCGTCGAGCTCGGGGTGCCGGCGCCCGGGGACGCCGCTCCGGTACTCCTTCAGCCGGTACTGGATCTTCCGCACCGAGACGCCCAGCACCTCGGCGGCGCGCGCGGTCGAGCCGCCGCACTGCTCCAGGGTGCGCAGGATCGCCTCGCGCTCGATCTCGAAGAGCGTGGCGCCCGGGATGAGGGCCGAGGCGCCGCTCTCCTCCGGCCGCGCGCCGTGCAGCACCGGGGAGAGGTCCTCGGCGGTGATCTCGCGGCCGCGCGCCACCGACACCGCGTGCTCGACCACGCTCGCCAGCTCGCGCACGTTGCCCGGCCAGTCGTAGGCGAACAGCGCCGAGAGCGTCCCCGGGGTCACGCCCACCACCTCGCTGCCCTGGGTGCGGGCCGCCGCCTCGAGGAAGTGGTTCACGAGCGCGGGGATGTCGCCCTTGCGCTCGCGCAGCGGCGGCAGCGCCACCGCCACCACGTTCAGCCGGTAGTAGAGATCGTCGCGGAACCGGCCGGCGCGGACCTCCTCGGCGAGGTCGTGCTGCGCGCCCGCCACCACCCGCACGTCCACCCGCAGCGTCTCCCGGCCGCCCATCCGCTCCATCTCGCCCTGCTGCAGGACGCGGAGCAGCTTCACCTGGACCGGCGGCGGCAGGCTCCCCACCTCGTGCAGGTACAGGGTCCCGCCGTCGGCGAGCTCGAGCTTGCCGAGGTGGCGCTCCTCGGAGTCGGCGAACGCCCCCGGCTCGTGGCCGAAGAGGTCGGACTCGAGCAGCGCCTCGGAGAGCGCCGCGCAGTTCACCCGCACGAACGGCCGGTCGCGGCGGGGCGAGGCCTCGTGCAGCGCCTGGGCGACGTGCTCCTTGCCGGTGCCGGACTCGCCGAGCACCAGGACGGTCGCCTTGGTGGGCGCCACGCGGCGCACCAGCTCGATGACGCCCTGCATCTCGGGGGCGGCGCCCACCAGGGCGGCGCGCGCGCGGACGCGCTCGCGCAGCTCGGCGCGGTCGCGGCGCAGCCCGCGCTTCTCGAGCGCCTTCTGGAGCACCACCAGCGCCTGGCCGGCGTCCACCGGGCGGACCAGGAAGCTCTCCGCGCCGGCGCGCAGCGCCTGGACCGCGGCCTCCAGCCGGTCGTGCGGCGCGGCGACCACCACCGCCGCGTCGGACCCCAGCTCGCGCAGGCGGCCGGCCAGCTCGCCTCCCTCGCAGCCGGGGAGCGTCACGTCGGCCAGCACCGCCGCGGGCTGGAAGCTCGGGACCAGCGCGAGCGCGCCCTCCGCGCTCGACGCCTCGACCGCGTCGAAGCCGCGCTCGCACAGGGCTGCCCGGAGGGCGGCCCCGTCGAGCGGGTTGCCGTCGATGACGAGGATGCGGTCGCGCTTCATCTTGCCGGTCCGGGGGATAGCAACTCCCGTACCCGGGAATCAACCGACCTTGCGTGCACGAATTGCGCGCCGGCTGCCCGCACGGTGCGTGCGCCGCGCCGCATCCCCGCGCACCTTCGCGGCCCCGCGGTGCTTTTCCGCGCCTGGCTCCGCGCCGGGCCCGGCGCCGGGGCCGTCCCGGGCCGGCGCGCATTCCGTGCGGCCGTTCGCCGGCGCGCGCCTGCGGCCCGGCGGCGCAGGGATCTCCCCCCGCCCGCTTGCCGCGCGCGCCGCGCGTGGCTACGAGGGCAGCATGGACCGGACCTGGCTCGGCGGCCGCATCGCGCTCGTGCAGGGGGACATCACGCGCCTGCAGGTGGACGTCATCGTGAACGCGGCGAACGCCTCGCTGCTCGGGGGCGGCGGCGTGGACGGGGCCATCCACCGCGCCGCCGGCCCGGAGCTGCTCGAGGCGTGCCGGACGCTGGGCGGCGCGCGCACCGGCGAGGCGAAGATCACCCCGGGCTTCCGCCTCGCGGCGCGCCACGTGATCCACGCGGTCGGCCCGGTGTGGCGGGGCGGCGGCGCGGGCGAGGACGCCGCGCTCGCGTCCTGCTACCGCGCCTCGATGCGCCTCGCCGCCGAGCACGGGCTCCGCTCGATCGCGTTCCCGGCCATCTCGACCGGCGCCTACGGCTTCCCCATCGAGCGGGCCACGCCCATCGCGGTGGACGAGGTGCGGCGCGCGCTCGAGGCCGGCGGCCCGGTGCAGCGGGCCGTGTTCTGCTGCTTCTCGGCGGCGGACGCGGCCGCCTACGAGCGCGTCCTCGCCACGCTGCCCGCGTAGCCGGCCCCGGCGAGCACGGCCGCGGCCGCGCCGACGAGCGCCGCCTCGCGGACGACGTCCCGCGCCGTCCGCCGCGGCCGCCGGGCGCGCGCCCACGCCTCCGCGTCCAGCGCGGCGGCGCCGGGCTCCGCCGCCAGCCTCAGCGCCTCGGCGAGGTGGAGCCCGCGGCGGCCGGTGCCCTGCTCGATCTGCGTCCGGCAGGAGAACCCGTCGGCGAGCACCAGCTCGTGCGCCGGGGCGCGCCGCACCGCGGGGAGGACGCCGCGCTCGCCCACCGCCATCGACACGCGGTAGCGGTCGCCCGCCTCGAAGCCGAACGAGCCCGCCATCCCGCAGCAGCCCGCGTCGAGCACCTCGGCGTCGACGCCCATGCGCGCGAGCACCCTCCGCTCGGCCTCCTCGCCCATCACCGCGTGGTGGTGGCAGTGGACCTGCACGAGCGCGCGGCGGTCGAGCCGCGGCACCGGGAAGCCGTCGCCGGCCTCGTCCACCAGCTCGGAGAGGAGCCGCGTCCGGCCGGCGAGCGCGTCGGCGCGCCGGTCGCCGTGCAGCAGGTTGGGCAGCTCGTCGCGGAACACCGCCGCGCAGCTCGGCTCGAGCACGACCACCGGCGTGCCGGCCTCGGCCTCGGGGGCCAGCGCGTCCAGGTCCTGCCGGAGCAGCCGCCGCGCCAGGTCGAGCATGCCGTGGTCGTAGAGCGGGCGTCCGCAGCACAGGCGCCGGCGCGGGATGCGCACCCGCCAGCCGGCGGCCTCCAGCACCTCCACCGCCGCGACGCCGATCTCCGGGTGGAAGAAGTCGGTGAAGGTGTCCGGGAACAGCAGCACCGTCCGCCCTCGCCCGGCCATGGAGGCCGGCGCCGCCGCGCGCCGGCGCGCGAACCAGCGCCGGAACGTCACCGGCGCGAACGCCGGCAGCGCGCGCTGGGGGGCGATCCCTCCGGCGCGCCGGGCCAGCGCCGAGAGGCCCGGCGTGCGCGCCAGCGCGTTCGCCAGCCCCGGCGCGAGCGACGCGGCGCGCGCCCACCAGGCCACCAGGCCCATGGAGTACGCGGCGCGCGGTCGCGGGCGGCCGCGGTAGTGGTGCGAGAGGAACTCGGCCTTGTACGTGGCCATGTCCACGTTCATCGGGCAGTCGCTCTTGCAGCCCTTGCAGGCGAGGCACAGGTGCAGCGCGTCGGCCACCTCGGGCGAGCGCCAGCCGCCGCGGAGCGGGTCCCCCAGCATCAGCTCGTGCAGCAGGTGCGCCCGGCCGCGGGTGGAGTGCTTCTCCTCCCGCGTCACCCGGTAGCTCGGGCACATCACGCCGCCCTCGTCGCGCCGGCACTCGCCCACGCCCACGCAGCGCGCCGCCACCCGGCCGAAGCTGCCCTGGTCCTCCGGGAAGGCGAACGCGGTGCGCGGGCGGAGCTCCACGTAGCCGGCCCCGAGCCGCAGGTTCTCGTCGAGCCGGTAGGGGTCCACCTTCTTGCCCGGGTTCATCCGCCACCCCGGGTCCCAGAGCCGCTTGAAGTCGCGGAACGCGTCCACCAGCCGCGGCCCGAACATCTTCGCCAGCAGCTCGCCCCGCGACTGGCCGTCGCCGTGCTCGCCGGAGAGCGAGCCGCCCTGCGAGACCACCAGGTCCGCGGCCGCCTCGACGAAGGCGCGGTAGCGCGCGATCCCCGGCGCGGTGGTCAGGTCGAAGTCGATGCGGGTGTGGACGCAGCCCTGGCCGAAGTGCCCGTACAGCGCGCCGTGGTAGCCGAAGCCGTGCAGCAGCCGGTCGAAGGCGCGCAGGTACTCGCCGAGCCGCTCCGGCGCCACGGCCGAGTCCTCCCACCCCTCCCACGCGTCCGGCCGGCCCGGGACGCGCGCGGTCGCGCCCAGCCCGGACTCGCGCACCTTCCAGACGATCGCCTCCTCCGCGGGGTCGTCGTAGAGCTTCATGGCGGGGGCGCCCGGGCCGCGGCCGAGCGCGTCCATGCAGCGGCGCGCGCTCGCCTCGGCCTCGGCGCGATCGGCGCCGCCGAACTCCACCAGCAGCCACCCGCGGCCGTCCGGGAGCAGGCGGAGCCGCTCCGGGTGGAGGCGCTTGCGGCGCATGTCCTCCACCAGCCGCTCGTCGATCCCCTCGAGGCCGATGGGCCCGAGCGCCGCCACCTCCGGGACGCGATCGGCCGCCGCGAACACGTCCGCGAAGCCGAGCACGAGCAGCGCGCGCGCCGGCGGGCTGTCCACCAGCCGGACCTCCGCCTGCAGGAACGTGACCAGCGTGCCCTCGCTGCCGGTGAGCGCGCGCGCCAGGTGGAAGCCGCGCTCGGGCAGCAGCTCGTCCAGGTTGTAGCCGGAGACGCGCCGGGGGATGCGCGGGTACCGGGCCCGCACCTCGCCCGCCACCCGGTCGCGCAGCGCCGCGAGCCCGGCGTAGAGCGCCCCCTTCCGCCCGCCGGCGCGCACCACCGCCTCGCGCTCCGCGTCGGAGGTCTCGCCCACCCAGGTGCGCAGGCCGTCGGAGGTGAGCACCTCGAGCCGGCGCACGTTGTCCGCGGTCCGGCCGGCCATCATGGAGTGCACGCCGCAGGAGTCGTTCCCGATCATCCCGCCCAGCGTGCAGTGGCTGTGCGTGGACGGGTCGGGGCCGAAGGTGAGGTGGTGGCGCTCCGCGGCGGCGCGGAGCACGTCGAGCACGCACCCCGGCTCGACGCGCGCCAGGCGCCGCGCCGGGTCGAGCTCCAGCACGCGGCAGAGGTACTTCGAGAAGTCCATCACCACCGCCACGTTGCAGCACTGCCCCGCCAGGCTCGTGCCGCCGCCGCGCGAGAGGACCGGCGCGCCGTGCGCGCGGCAGGTGGCGACGGTCGCGACGACGTCGTCCACCGTGCGCGGGACCACCACGCCGATCGGCACCTGCCGGTAGTTGGACCCGTCGGTCGCGTACAGCGCGCGCGCGCCGTCGTCGAACCGCACCTCGCCCTCGACCGCGCGCGCGAGGTCGCTCGCCAGCGCCCGCGCGGCCTCGGCGGGCACCGGCGCGCCGCGCCGGTACGGCTCGCGCTCGGCGCGCAGGCGCGCCGCCGGGTCCGCCGACCGGCCCAGCCCAGGGATGAGGTACCGCCCGCCCGCCTCCGGATGCTCCATCGCCCCTCCCCCTCCACCCCGCGTCAGGCCACCGCGAACCGCTCGGCGTCGCGCGCGCGGAGCTCGAGCCCCAGCCCCGGCCGCGAGAGGTCGGGCGCGAGCGCGCCGCCGGACGGGCGCGGCGCGCCCTCGAGCAGCATCCCCTCGATGCGCACGTGATCGTGGAACCACTCCAGGTGCGCGGCCCGCTCCACCGCGCACATGAGCGTCGCGTGGAGCGACGGCGCGCAGTGCGACGAGAGCGGCACGCCGAACGCCGCCGCGACCGCCGCGGCGGCCAGGAAGCCGGTCACCCCGCCGCAGCGGGTCGCGTCCGCCTGCAGCACGTCCACCGCGCCGGCCTCGAGCATGCGGCGGAAGTAGGCCGGGTCGTGCCCGTACTCGCCCGCCGCCACGTCCATCCCGGCGGGCGCGCGCTCCCGGACCAGGCGCAGGCCGGCCAGGTCGTCGGAGGGCACCGGCTCCTCCAGCCAGGTGACGCCCTCGTCCGCGAACGCGCCGGCGAGCGCGAGGGCCTGCTTGCGCCCGTAGGCGCCGTTCGCGTCCACGAACAGCCCCGCCGCGCCGACCGCCTCCCGCGCCGCGCGCACCCGCTCCGGATCCGCGCGCGGGTCGCGGCCCACCTTCATCTTCACGGCGGGGAACCCCGCCGCCGCCCAGCCGCCGAGCTGCTCGCGCAGCCGCTCCGGCGCGTAGGAGCAGAAGCCGCCGCTCCCGTACGCCGGCACCGCCGGCCGCGCCCGGCCCAGCAGCGCGAGGAGCGGCACCCCGAGCAGCCTCGCGTGCAGGTCCCACAGCGCCGCGTCCACCGCCGACAGCGCCATGCCGCCGACGCCGGCGGGCCCGGCGTTGCGCAGCGCGCGGCGCATGGCCCGGCTCGCGGCCGGCGCGTCGAGCGCGTCCGCGCCGCGCACCGCCTCCGAGAGCAGCCCGTTCACCACCGCGGCGGCGGCCGCGTCCGCGTACGTGTAGCCGAGCCCGCGCGCGCCGCCGCCCTCCGCCTCCGCGACCACCAGCGTGGTCGCGTCCCAGGCCAGCGTGCCGTCCGACTCCGGCGCGTCGGTGGGCACGCGGTACGCGGCCGCGTGCACCCGCTCCACGGTGGCCTGGCCGAGCGCCACGTCAGCCCTTCCGGTGGGGCAGCACGCCCTCCAGCGCGTCGCGCCACGAGCGCACGATCATCGCGCCGCGATCCGGGTCGCCCTTCAGGATCGCCTCGAGGTAGCCCTTCGCCTGCTCCAGCGTGACGTGCGGCGGCAGCGGCGGGACGTTCGGATCGGTGCGGGCCTGCACCAGGCACGGCCGGTCCGCCGCGAACGCGCGGTCCCAGGCCGGCCCGATCTCCTCCGGCCGCTCGATCCTCACCGCCGCGAGGCCCAGCGACGCCGCGAAGCCCGCGTAGTCCACCGGCGGCAGGTCCTGGGACGCCTCGAGCTTCGGGTCCCCCTCCATCACCCGCTGCTCCCAGGTCACCTGGTTGAGGTCGCGGTTGTCGAGCACCAGCACCACCAGGCGCGGGTCGGACCACTCGCGCCAGTAGCGCGAGATGGTGGCGAGCTCGGCGAGCCCGTTCATCTGCATGGCGCCGTCGCCCGCCAGCGCCACCACCACGCGGTCCGGGTAGGCGAACTTGGCGGCGATGGCGTACGGCACCGCCGGTCCCATTGTCGCGAGGTTGCCGGAGAGCGACGCGAGCATCCCCTCGCGCAGGCGCACGTCGCGCGCGTACCAGTTCGCGGACGACCCGGAGTCGGCCGAGAGGATGGCGCGGTCGGGCAGGCGCGGCGACAGCTCCCAGAAGACGCGCTGCGGGTTCACCGGCGTGGCCGGGTTCATGGCGCGCGCCTCCAGCACCTTCCACCAGCGGCGCACGTCGGACTCGACCTTCTCGCGCCAGGAGGTGTCCTCCTTGCGCCGCAGCAGCGGGCGGAGCGCCTGCAGCGTCTCGGCCGCGTCGCCCACCAGGTTCACCTCCATCAGGTAGCGGATGGAGAGCATGCGGCCGTCGAGGTCCACCTGGACGCCGCGCGCCTGGCCCTCCTTCGGCAGGAACTCCGGGTACGGGAACGAGGAGCCGACCATGAGCAGCGTGTCGCAGCCGCTCATCAGGTTCCAGGAGGGCTTGGTGCCGAGCAGGCCGATGGAGCCGGTCACCCAGGGCAGGTCGTCGGGCAGCACCGCCTTGCCGAGCAGCGCCTTCGCGACCCCGGCGCCGAGCACGTCGGCCACCTCGGCGACCTCGCGCGCGGCGCCGAGCGCGCCGGCGCCCACCAGCATGGCCACCCGGCGCCCCGCGTTCAGCACCTCCGCCGCGCGGCGCAGGTCGCGGTCGGCGGGCACCACCCGCGGCGCCTCCCAGCCCACCCCGCTGTGGACGGTGGCGTGCGCGTGCGGGGGCGGCGCGTAGTCCAGGCCCTGCACGTCGCTCGGCACCACGATGGCCGTGACGGTCCGCTCGGCCCGCGCGATGCGCACCGCGCGGTCCACCAGGTGACGGGCCTGCGAGGGCACCATCAGCGTCTGCACGTACTCGCGCGCCACGTCCTTGAACAGCGCGGGCAGGTCCACCTCCTGCTGGTACGCGCCGCCCATGGCCGCGCGCGCGGTCTGGCCCACGATGGCGACGACCGGCTGGTGGTCCATGCGCGCGTCGTAGAGGCCGTTCAGGAGGTGGATGGCGCCCGGACCGGAGGTGGCCAGGCACACGCCCACCTCGCCCGTGAACTTCGCGTGCGCGCAGGCCATGAACGCCGCCATCTCCTCGTGGCGGACCTGCGTGAACCGCAGCGCGTCCACCGTCCGGAACGCGCCGAGGATCCCGTTGATCCCGTCGCCCGGGTAGCCGAACACGCGGCGGACGCCCCACTCCACCAGCCGCCGCAGCAGGAACTCGCCGACCGTCATGCGCCCTCCTCGTCCGCCGCCCACGCGAGCGTGGTCATGAGCGCGCTCTCGGCGCGGCGCGCGTCGAGGCGGGTGTGCTGCACCACCACCGGCACGTCGGACCGGATCACCGTGGCGTAGTCGGTGCCGCGCGGGATGGGCTCCGGGTCGCGCAGGTCGTCGAGCCGCAGGTGCAGCGTGCGCCGGGCGCCGACCGTCAGCCGGTACGGCCCGGCCGGCTCGCGGTCGGCGAAGAACACGCGGAGCTCGAGGTGCGCGTCCTCGTCGCCGGCGTTCAGCACGCAGGCGGCCTCGTGGCTCTCCAGCGCGCGGGGCTCCGGCCGCTCCCGGGGCGGCAGGTAGCCCTCCGGGATGGCCCAGGTGCGGTGACCGATGGCTCGCAAGGTGCGGCTCCCGCGTCCCGCCGCGCCGCCGCTGCCGGCGCGCCGCGGGGCGCCGCATCAGAGATGCGAACGCGCCCGCCGGATCGCGAGCGGCGCGGGGCGGAGCGCCCGGGGCGCGGCCGGGGAGCTTGGCGAGCGCCGGGCGCGGGCCGGGCGCGCCGGCGGCCGGGCGGGCCCGGAGACGGACGCTCCCCGGCGGCGCGGGGCCACCGGGGAGCGGGACGGGCGGAGGCGCCGGGCGCGGGCGCTACGGGAGCTTCGGCGGATCGCGGTCCGCGCCGCCCCACGGCAGCGCGCCGGCGCTGCCGGGCGGGTTCGCGAGCGGGAACCGGGTGGCGTTGTCGAGGATGGTGAGCCCGATGAGCAGCGCCACGAACGCGAGCGAGGTGACGAAGATCAGGCGGTTCGCACCCCGCTGATCCCACAGGTGCATGAAGAACAGCGCCACCAGCGCGCCCTTGGCGATGGCGATGAGCAGCGCCACCGCCACGTGCCAGCCGCCGGGCAGGTGGACGCGCGAGGCGGCGTAGGTGACGACGGTGAGCACGAGCAGGACGATCCACACCACCACGTAGCGCATGCCGTGCGCGTGGTGCGTGGCCTGGTGCTCCTCGTGCGCGATCGATCGGGGGTCGGCCATGGAGGTGTCGCTCCCTACACGAGGTAGATGAGGGGGAAGACGAAGATCCAGATGAGGTCGACGAGGTGCCAGTAGAGGCCGGCCAGCTCGACCGGCGTGTGGTACGTCGCCGTGTACTTGCCGCGCGCCGCCTTCACCCCCACCACCGCCAGGATCGTCATGCCGACGATCACGTGGACGCCGTGCAGGCCGGTGATGAGGAAGTAGAGCGAGAAGAACAGCGACGCGCCCGGCGCCTGCAGCTCGTGGAAGGAGTAGTAGCGGCCCGGGAGCTGCCCCTCCTGGAAGTGGTGGCTGTACTCCACCGCCTTCAGCGCGAGGAAGGCGAGCGCGAAGGCGACCGACACGGCGAACCAGAGCCCGGTCTTCCTGCCGTTCCCCTTCACCGCCTCGTTCAGGCCGAGCGCGACCGTGAACGAGCTGGTCACCAGGATGACGGTGTTGACCAGGCCGAACCAGGTCTCGATGGCGCGGCTCGCCTCGGCGAACGCGTCCGAGTAGAGGTACCGGTACACCGCGTACGCCGCGAACAGCGCGGTGAACAGCAGCACCTCGGAGGCGAGGAACAGCCACATGCCGAGCCGCTCGGCGTGCGACTGCTTCTCGATGTTCTCGAAATGGTGTGCCAGCGGGCTAGCTTGCATGCTTCGGCTCGGGGGCGACCGGTGGAGGGTTGGCGTACGACTCCTCGTCGTACTCGTGCGGTCCGCGCGTGTAGACGGGGGTCTCCTCGAAGTTCTCGGGGAGCGGCGGCGAGGCGGTGTCCCACTCGTAGCCGCGCGAGTGCCACGGGTTCGGGCCGGCGATCGGGCCCCACTTCAGCGCGACCAGCAGGTAGACGAGCACGATGACGAGCCCCATCGCCAGCACCGACGCGCCGGCGGTGGAGGCGACGTTCAGCGCCCAGAACCGCTCCGGGTAGGAGAAGTACCGGCGCGGCATGCCCTCGTTCCCGAGCAGGAACTGCGGGATGAAGGTGAAGTTGAAGCCCAGGATCACCATCACCGCGCCCACCAGCCCCCAGCCCTCCGGGTACATGCGGCCGGTGATCTTCGGGAACCAGTAGTGGAGCGCGGCGAGGAACGCCATCACCGTCGCGCCCACCATGATGAAGTGGAAGTGCGCCACCACGAAGTAGGTGTCGTGCCAGTGGACGTCGAGCGACACGGTCGCGACCGCCACGCCGGTCATCCCGCCGAACACCAGGAAGAACAGGAAGCCGACGAAGTAGGCGAACGGCGTCTTGAACGCGATCGACCCCTGGTACAGCGTGGCGGTCCAGTTGAAGACCTTGATGGCCGTGAAGATGCCCACGAACATCGAGAGGATGCCGAACACGCCCGCGTCGAACGCCGACTGGCCGGAGACGAAGAGGTGGTGGCCCCAGGTGAAGAAGCCGACGAAGGCGATGCCCAGCGACGAGTACGCGACCGCCTTGTAGCCGAAGATGTTCTTGCGCGAGAACGCGCAGACCACCTCGGAGATCACCGCCATGGCCGGGAGCACCATGATGTAGACGGCGGGGTGCGAGTAGAACCAGAAGAAGTGCTGGAACAGCACCGGGTCGCCGCCGCGGGCCGGATCGAAGATGCCCCAGCCGAACGCGTTCTCCACCGCCACCAGCAGCAGCGTCATGCCCAGCACCGGCGTGGCGAGGATCTGGATGATGCTGGTCGCGTAGATCGACCACACGAACAGCGGCACCCGGTTCCAGCCGATCCCCGGCGCCCGCATGGTGTGCGTGGTGACGATGAAGTTCAGGCCGGTGAGGATCGACGAGAACCCGAGGATGAACGCGCCGAGCAGGATCGGCACGACCTTGGTGACGGTGGTGGTCGAGTACGGCGTGTAGAACGTCCAGCCGGTGTCGGCGCCGCCGTGGATCATGCCGTAGAGCGCGACCACCGCGCCGAGCATGTAGAGGTAGAAGCTGAGGAGGTTCAGCTTGGGAACGCGACGTCCTTCGCGCCGAGCATGAGCGGCACGAGGAAGTTGCCGAAGCCGCTCGGGATGGCCGGGATCATGAACAGGAAGATCATGACCACGCCGTGGAGCGTGAACAGGCGGTTGTACGTCATCGCGTCCATGATCGTCGGACCGGGCGTGAGCAGCTCGATCCGGATGAGCATGGCGAACAGGCCGCCGACGGCGAAGAACACCGACGCCGCCACCAGGAACATCACCCCGATCCGCTTGTGGTCCTGGGTCAGCAGCCAGGACTTCAGGCCGGTCGCGGGCGAGTTGAGGTAGTTCCGCGGGTTGTACACGGGAACGTCACTTGCGTGGGATGGACTCATAGACCGGGCCCTCCGACGGACCGCTCTGGACCGCCGGGGTCTTCAAGGACTTGATGTATTCGACGATGGCGGCCGCCTCGGGCGGCGCGAGCTTGCCCTGGTAGGTCGGCATCACGTTCTGGTAGCCCGCCACGAGGTCCGCGGCGGGATCCATCATCGACTTGGTGAGATACCCCTCGTCGGCCTGCACGCTCTTCCCGCTCTGGAGCTTCTCGTTCCGCTGGTAGAGGTCCACCCAGGTCGGCCCGATGTGGCGCGTGCCGTCCACCGAGTGGCACTTCAGGCAGCCCTGCTCGCCCGCCAGCCGCCGGCCCTCCTCGATGACGTTGGACGCCCGGCGCACCGGCTCGCCGGCGATGGGCGCGCCGTCCTGCGACCCGGCCACGCCGCGGCCCTGCGTGGCGAGCCACTGGTCGAACTCCTCCGGCGGCATCACCACCAGCTCGCCGATCATCCCGGAGTGCGCCAGGCCGCAGTACTCGGCGCAGAAGATCTCGTAGCGGCCGGGCCGATCGGCGTTGAACCAGGTCTGCGTGTAGCGGCCCGGGAGCGCGTCCTGCTTCACCCGGAGCGCCGGCACGTAGAACGAATGGATCACGTCGCGCGAGGTGATGAGCAGCCGCACCGGGCGGCCGGCGGGGACGCGCAGCACGTCCACCGAGTTCGGGCCGCTCGGGTACGCGAACTTCCACATCCACTTCTTGCCCTGGACGTAGACGTCCATGGCGTCCTTGGGCGGCGACTGCAGCTTCGCGAACTGCGGGAAGCCGATGGCGAACCACACCAGGAAGAACGCCAGCGGCAGCCCCACGAAGATCACCTCGTGGATGGCCTTCGGCTCGACGCGGGGGGTGACGTCGGTGTCGGACCGGCGGCGGTACCGCACGAAGAAGTAGATCGCGGTGGCGAACACGCCCGCCGCCGCCACCATGGTGGTGATGATGACGAAGTAGTGGAGCCCGTCGACCTGGCGCGCGTAGTCGCTCGCCTGGTCGGGGAGGAACAGCATTCTTCGCAGGAGGTCGTTCATGCGGTCTGCCTCGCCTTGGCCCGCCGCTCGCGCCAGACCAGCGTGGCGATCAGGCCGGTGAGGGCCACCAGCGCCACGCCCGCGCCGGCGCGCACGATGCCGAACGCGTACGGCTCGTACTTCCGCGAGGCGGGGTCGTACCGGTAGCAGGTGAGGAGGAAGCGATCGAAGCTGGTGCCGACCTTGCCGCTGGCGGCCTCGACGACCGCCAGCCGGAAGTCCTTGGGCGGGTAGTCGATGCCGTACAGGTAGCGGGAGACCTTCCCCTCCGGCGTGAGGACGAAGATCGCCGCCTGGTGGGCCCACTCGCCGGAGGCGGGGTCCTTCTTGTAGTAGAAGCCGAGCGCGTCGGAGACCTTCCGCGACGCCTCCGCCGTCCCGACCAGGAACGGCCAGTCCGTCCCCGCGTCCGGGCGGCCCATCGACTGCAGGTAGCCGCGCCGCCGCTCGGCGGCGAGCGCCGGCCCCTCCTCCGGATCGAAGGAGATGGTGACGGCCTGGTAGTCCCGGCCCAGCTCGAGCCCGTTCTCGCGCATGGCCTTGCCCATGCCGGAGAGGATCAGGCCGCAGAGCATGGGGCAGTCGTAGTAGACCAGCGCGACCACCACGGGCTTCTTGCCGTCGAAGGCCTGGCGCAGCGCGAAGGGCTGGCCCTTCCAGTCGGTGAAGGGCACGTCGAGCGGGATCGCCGCGCCGAGCCGCTCCTCGACGCGGACGTCCTCGAGGGCGACCGGCGGCACGTCGGGCGAGGGCCCCGCGCCGCCCTCGCGCTGGCGCCAGAACTGGGCGCCCGCCGGGGCGGGGGCGAGCAGCGCCGCGGCGGCCGCGAGCGCCAGGCCGGCCCCGGCGCGCCGGAGCGTCGCGCGGGTCACGGCTGGCCTCCCGGGCCCGGCCCGAGGTCGGGCGCCTGCGACGGCACCGGCTCGACCGGCGGCGCGGGCATGGGGCGGATCCCCTGCGCCACCAGGTCCATGGCGCGGTCGATGGGCAGGTGCACCACGCCGGCGCCGCGGTCCACCCAGCCGTACGAGGCGAGCCGCTGGCGGCGGGCGGTGCGATCGCGCTCGCCGCGCACCGAGAGCTCGAACAGCTGCTGCTCCACCATGCCGATCTTGTTCTGGCCGATCTCGGGCGGGATGGGCGGCCCCTCGCGCGAGGCGCGGAGGTCCTGCAGGTAGGCGATGGCGGCGTAGGAGCCGATGAAGAAGACCACCAGCGCGGCCACGCCGACCGCGATGATCTTGCCGGTGTCGATCCGGTCCTCCTCGGACCGGACCCCGTGGGCGTGTTCGACGTGGTCGCTCATTGCGGCAGGTACCTCAGCGAGTCCTCGAGGTAGGGATCGCGGACCGGGACCGCCACCGTGCCGCGCATGCGGACGAGCGCGAACGCCACGGTGACGCCGCCCACGCCCACGAAGGCGGAGAGGTCCCACAGCGACGGGCGCGGGCCGCCCGGGTCGAGGTGGGGCATCACGAGCCAGTAGAGGTCGATCCAGTGGACGAACAGGATCCAGGCCGCGACCTTGGCCAGCCGGCCCGGGACGCGGGTGATGGCGCGGTTCATGAGCAGGAAGAACGGCACCAGGAAGTGGAACAGCGCGAGGAAGACGCCGACCGCCTTCCACCCGCCCTCGATGCGGAGGATGTACCAGGGCACCTCCTCGGGCACGTTCGCGATCCAGATGAGCATGAACTGCGAGAACGCGACGTAGGCCCAGAAGGCGGTGAAGGCGAGCAGGAACTTGCCGAGCGCGTGGAAGTGCTCGGTGTTCATGTGCGCGCCGAACTGGTTCGGATCGACCCGCGTGGCGTTGGCCGCGATGATGACCACCGCGAACGCGCCCACGAAGCTGCCGGCGAACCAGTACACGCCGAAGATGGTCGAGAAGAAGCGCGGGTCGAGCGACATCATCCAGTCGAACGCCGCGAACGTGAGCGTGAGCGCCACGAACGGGAGCGAGCCCGCCCCGAGCGCCCGCTGGCGGCGGGTCAGGTCGTGCCCGCCGACCGCGTCCTGGCGCAGGGACCAGGCGCGCAGCAGGTGCGCGACGAGGATCCAGCAGGCGAAGTAGATCGCCGCCCGCACCACGAAGAACGGCACGTTGAGCCAGGGCTTCTTGCTCGACGGCGTGGAGGACCTCGCCCTCCAGGCCGTGCGGGTCCACCCACGGGAACAGGTGGCCGCGGCCGAGCAGGATGGGGACGAACAGCACCACGAACAGCGGGATCACCGCCGGGAGGTGCTCGAGGAAGCGGCGCAGCACCACCGGCCAGCGCGCGTTGGACGCGTGCAGCGCGCCGAGCAGGAGGAGCGCGCCGAGCGCCAGGCCCAGCCAGTACACGAACGCGACGAGGTAGGCGTAGAGCACGCGCCGCGGGTCGCCGACCACCGCGCCGAGCGCGGTGACGACGAGGCCCGCCGCGCCGGCGGCGGCGGCCATCGTCATGAGGCGCCGGCCGCCCAGGTACGGGGTGAGGGTCATCGCCCCTCCTTCTGGAGCTGCTCGCGGGCGTCGGGCGGCACCTGGTCGAGCGATGCGTTCTGGCTGAGCTGGAGGGCGCGCACGTACGCCACGATGGCCCAGCGGTCCTGCACCGGGAGCTCGGCGGCGTACGAGGGCATGAGCCCGAAGCCCTCGGTGATCACCTGGTAGATGTAGCCGTCCGGGCGATCGCGGTAGAGGTGGAGCGAGGGCGGCCGGCGCAGCGACATGTTCATGGCGACCTGGCTCTCGCCGTCGCCGAGCACGCCGTGGCACACCGCGCAGCTCACGTCGAAGCGCTGGCGCCCGCGCGCGAGCAGCTTCGCGTCCACCGCCACCGGCAGGAGCTGCACCGGGCGGCCGTCGGGGCCGCGGCCGGTGGCGACGGCCGGGTCGAGCCGTGGGCCGTACGGGACGGTGCCGGCCGGCGGGTGCCGCATGGCGAGGCCGTTCGCGTAGTACTCGCTGGACTGGTAGGCCTTGTACTTCTGCTGGCGCTGCATCGGGTCGAGCCGCGGGCAGGCGGTCAGCGCGAGGAGCGGCAGGAAGAGGGCGAGGCGGCGGGTCATCTCACTTCCCCTCCGGGACGACCGAGACCAGGCGCGCGCCGAGCCGGCGCAGCTCCGCCGCGACCGCGTCGGCGTCGCCGGCCTCCACCTCGGCCGAGAGCCACAGGCCGTCGATGCTGGCGGAGCGGAACGCCTCCACCTCGAACACCGGGTGGTGGACGCGCGGGAAGCCGAAGTAGACGGCGAGCAGGCCCACGAAGATGGCGAGCGCGGAGAACAGCACGCCGAGCTCGAAGGTGACCGGGATGAACGCGGGCGCGCTGTGCGGGGGCCGGTTGCCGACGTTGAGCGGCCAGGCGTAGCCGACCGTGTACCACTGCAGCAGGTACCCGGAGACCGCGCCGGTGATCCCGGCCACCAGCGCCACCAGCGGCACGGTGGACTTGCGCAGCCCCAGCGCCTCCTCGGCGCCGTGCAGCGGGTACGGCGAGTGGAGGTCGAGGGTGGCCCCGCCGCGCGCGCGCAGCGTGCGCGCCGCGTCGAGGAGCGCGGCCTCGGCGCCGAACTCTCCCAGGACGTAGCTCTTCATGCCCGCTCCGCGTGCGCGCCCCGCGCCACCGCCTGCCCGCCCCCGGCCGCGTGGTGATCCTGGTGCTCCAGCTCGCGGCGGAGCTCCTTCACCTCGGAGATGGGGATGGCCGGCAGGAAGCGCAGGAACAGGAGGAACAGGACGGCGAAGGTGGACATCGACCCGAACAGCAGGCCCCAGTCGACCCAGGTCGGCGTGTAGTTCGCCCAGGAGCCGGGGATGAAGTCGCGGGTGAGCGTCACCGCGATGATGACGAAGCGCTCCGCCCACATGCCGAAGTTCACCAGCACGGAGACGAGGAACAGCACCATCACGTTCCGCCGCAGCGCGGGCACCCAGAACACCTGCGGCGCCACCACGTTGCAGAAGATCTGCATCGCGTAGACGAGCTTGTAGTCGCCGACCACGCGGTTGTAGAAGGCGAACCACTCGGCCTCGCTGCCCGAGTACCACGCGATGAACCACTCCATCACGTAGCCGTAGGTGACCATCAGGCCGGTCGCGAGGATCACCTTCGCCATGTTGTCGAGGTGGCGCGCGGTGACGACGTGCTCGAACTTGAACACCTTCCGCGCCGGGATCATCAGCGTCATCACCATCGCGAAGCCGCTGAAGATGGCGCCGGCCACGAAGTAGGGCGGGAAGATGGTGGTGTGCCAGCCCGGCAGCTGCGAGATGGCGAAGTCGAACGACACGATGGTGTGCACCGACACCACCAGCGGCGTGGACAGGCCGGCCATGAGCAGGTAGCCGATGCGCCAGTGCTGCCAGTGGCGCGCCGAGCCGCGCCAGCCGAAGGACATGATCCCGTAGACGACGCGCTGGGCGCGGGTCCTGGCCGCGTCGCGCAGCGTGGCGAGGTCGGGGATGAGCCCGAGGTACCAGAACAGGAAGGAGACCGTGGCGTAGGTCGAGATCGCGAACACGTCCCAGGGGAGCGCGCTCTTGAAGTTCGGCCAGATCTGCGTGGTGGCGGGGTACGGGATGAGCCACCAGAACAGCCAGGGGCGGCCGAGGTGGATGACCGGGTACGCGCCGGCCATGGCCACCGCGAACAGCGTCATCGCCTCCGCGAACCGGTTGATGGAGGTGCGCCACTTCTGCTGGAACAGGAGCAGGATGGCGCTGATGAGCGTGCCGGCGTGGCCGATGCCGATCCACCAGACGAAGTTGGTGATGTCGTAGGCCCAGGCGACCGGGATGTTGTTGCCCCACACCCCGATGCCCACGAACAGGGTCATGTAGAGCGACAGGAGCCAGAAGGCCATCCCGCCGCCGAACAGGACCAGCATCACCAGCCAGCCCTTCTTCGTCGGCCCCAGCACCGGCTCGAGCAGGCTGTCGGTCAGCGCCCGGTCGTCGGGGCGGCCGACCAGCACGGGCGAGGTCTCGAGCGGATCGACGCGCTCGATCGTCTTGGTCGCGGTGGTCATGCGAGGTCGGGGTTCGGGTTGCGGAGCTTGACGAGGTAGGCGGTGCGCGGCCGGGTCCCGAGCTCGTGCAGCAGGTCGTAGCGCCGCGCGTCCGCGTGCCGCCTCGACACCGCCGAGCCGGGGTCGTTCAGGTTGCCGAAGACGATCGCCTCGGTGGGGCAGGCCTGCTGGCAGGCCGAGACCACCTCGTCGCCGCCGATCTTCCGGCCGTTCGAGCGCGCGTCGATGCGCGCGTGCTCGATGCGCTGCGTGCAGTAGGTGCACTTCTCCATCACGCCGCGCGCGCGGACGGTGACGTCGGGGTTGTGCACCATCTTCTCGGTCGGCTCGAGCGTCCCGTGCCAGTCGAGCCAGTTGAAGCGGCGCACCTTGTACGGGCAGTTGTTCGAGCAGTACCGGGTCCCGACGCACCGGTTGTAGACCATCTCGTTCAGCCCCTCCTCCGAGTGCACGGTGGCGTTCACCGGGCACACGTACTCGCAGGGCGCCGCCTCGCAGTGCACGCACGCGAGCGGCTGGGAGACGGAGGCGGGGTCCTCGACCGGGCCCTCGAAGTAGCGGTCCACCCGCAGCCAGTGCATCTCGCGGCTGCGGAGCACCTGCTCCTTGCCGACCACCGGGATGTTGTTCTCGGCCTGGCAGGCGACCGTGCACGCGCCGCAGCCGATGCAGCGCGACAGGTCGATGGCCATGCCCCAGCGGTACTCGTTCTTCGAGTAGTCCACCGGCTCGTGGATGGTGGGCTGCGGGCCGCGGTGCTCGTCCAGCTCGTGCTTCGCGTGGGCGAGCTCCGGCGCGTCGAGCGCGAGCGCGATGGCCCGGCCCTCCATCGAGAAGTGCTCCTGCGTGGTGGCGAGCGCGTGCCGCTTGCCGGTCTTGCGGATCTCCACGCCGGCGCCGAACCAGGGCGCGTCGGAGGTGCGGAGCGCGTAGGCGTCGTGGCCCACGCCCTTCCCCACCGGCCCGGCCACCGCCTGCCCGTAGCCGAGCGTGAGCAGCACCGACCCGTCGGCGTGGCCCGGGACCACCAGCGCCGGCGCGGTGAGCGTGCGGCCCTTCCACGACAGCTCGACGAGGTCGCCCGACGCGACGCCGAGCTGCTTCGCGGTGGCGGCCGAGAGCTGCGCGGCGTTGTCCCAGGTCAGCTTGGTGACCGGGTGCGGGTACTCCTGCAGCCAGGCGTTCTCGAGGAAGCGCCCGTCGAGCACCTTGTAGTCGGCGGCGAAGCCGAGCTCGAGCCCGGCGCCCGGCGCGGGCACCGCGCGCACCGCCTCGGCGACGCGGCCCAGGTCCGCCTGCACGGCCTCGGGCGGCACGGCGCTGCCCGCGACCACGCCCGCGGCGAGCCAGCCGTCCCAGCGGCCGTCGAACCCGGCCGCGCCGGCCCGGCGGCGCCAGCCCTCGCGGACGATCCGCCAGCTGCCGTGGTCGCCCTCGTCGAGGAACGCGGCGAGCAGCTCGAGCTCGCTCATCGACTCGTGCAGCGGCGCGATGAGCGGCTGCTGGATGGAGGCGGTGCCGTCGGCGGCGCGCAGGTCGCCCCAGGCCTCCAGCGGGTGGGTGGCCGCGATCTTCCAGGTGGCGGCCCGGACCGTGTCGTCCTCGCGGAGCGCGAGCGCGATCGTGTCCTTCGCCTTCGGGAGCAGCTTGCGGAGCGGGACGTCGGCGGGCGCGGTGTGCGCCGGGTTCCAGGCGGTCACCACCAGCGCGTCCACCTTGCCGGCCTCGAGCTCGCTCGCGAGCGCGCGCAGCCGGTCCGGCCCGGCGGCCGGGTCGAGCAGCGCGGTGGGGCGGTAGGCGACCGTCTTGCCGGCGTTCCCGAGCGCGTCGTTCAGCGCCGCCGCGAGCGCGTGCACCGCGGCGGGCTGCCGGTCGCCGGCGAGCACCACCGAGCGGCCGCGCGCCTTCGCCAGGTCGGCCGCGACCGCCGCCGCCGCCTTCGCGCGCTCGCCCCCGGCCGGCGCGCCGAGCGGCGCGAGCTGCGAGAGGCCGTGCTTCGCGGCGAGCTCCGCGGCGACGGCGCGCCCGAACCCGAGCACGTCGGCGGAGCGCATGCGGAAGCGGTGGTCGGCGGCGCCGCCGGTGACGGTGTACGCCGACTCGGCCACGTAGAGCCGGTTCATGCGCTCGGCGGTCCGCCGCGCGCCGAACTCGCGCGCCAGCCGCAGGCTGTCGCCCTCGAGCGCCAGGAAGTCCGACTCGAGCGAGAGGATCACGTCCGCGTCGGTCAGCGACGCGGAGGCGTCGAGCGGCTTGCCGAACGCGAGCGCCGCGCCGGCGCGCCCGGCGTCGGCGCCCACCGGGGCCCACGCGTCGAAGCGGGCCTTCGGGAAGCGCTCCAGGATCCGCCGGCGCAGGTCGGCCACCGCGGGCGAGCTGGTCGGCTCGACCAGGAAGCGGAGCCGCGCCCCGCCGTCCTGCGCGTGCGACCGGGCCAGCGCGGAGACCTCCCGCAGCACCGTGGCGAGCCCGAGCGGGCGCCCGGCGCGGGTGAAGCCCTTCAGCCGGCGCGGGTCGTAGAGGTCGAGGATCGACGCCTGCAGCATGGCGTCGCTGCCGCCGCGGCTCGACGGGTGCTCGCGGTTGCCCTCGATCTTGGTGGGCCGGCCCTCGTGGCTGGTGACCACCAGGCCCACCGCGTAGCCGCCGCGCGACGCGACGGTGGCGTAGGCGCTCGGCACGCTCGGGGTCACGCCGGCCGGCGGCCGGACGTAGGAGACCACGTTCTCGCGCGGCGGCTTGCAGGCCTCGAGGCCCGCCAGCGCCACCGAGGCGCCGAGCACCTGGAGGAACCCGCGGCGCGTGAAGCCCTCCGGGACCGCGGCGGCGTCGTCCGGGAACTCACCCGGCGGCACCTCCCTGGCCTCGGCGGCCTCCTCGACGCTGCGCCAGCGGCGCGCGTCGAGACCCGCACCCTGCTTCTGTCCGTAGATGGGAAGCCCTAGCGATGGCATGTGTAGCAGCTCGTGCGGGGTTTGACGTCGTACTTCTTCGCGATCTCCCTCCCGATCGCAGCGGGGTCACCGTCCGGCTTCCAGGCCATGTTGGTGACCTCCTCCGGCGGGCGGAGGCGGGGATACGGGTCGCGGTGGCAGTCGAGGCACCAGCCCATCGTCAGCGGCTGCACCTGCTCGATGGCGGCCATCTGGTCCACGCGGCCGTGGCACTCGACGCAGCCGACGCCCTTGTTCACGTGGATGGAGTGGTTGAAGTAGACGAAGTCCGGGAGCTTGTGGACGCGCATCCAGCGGATGGGCTCGTTCGCGAACCAGCTCGCGCGCACCACGTCGAGCAGCGGGCTCTTGTTCCAGACCTGCGCGTGGCAGTTCAGGCAGAGCTCCGTGGACGGGATGCCCGCGCTCGCCGCCCGGTCCACCGTGCTGTGGCAGTACCGGCAGTCGATGAGGTCGTCCTGGACGTGGTGCCGGTGGTCGAACTGGACCGGCTGCGCCACCTGCTCCTGCTGGCCGGTGCCGTACGGCACGCGCCAGTACACCATGAACGCGGCGACCGTCCCGCCGGCGCCGGCGATCAGGAGGACGAGGATCAGGCGGAAGAGAGCGTTGGATCTCGGTGTGAACAGTGCGCTCATCGAGTGGGTCGCGCACCCCGAGGCAGACGTGTCCTGCTGCACCACGTTCCGGGGCCCGCGCCGGGGCGTAAACTGTTCGGCGCCTCCGACCGACGGAAGGTCTCTAAAGGGGCGAGGCCCTTGCCCGCCCCCTAAACCTCTTCCGCCATCGGTGCACGGCGCCCCCGCCGGCCGGCCACGCCCCGGCGTGCGTCACCCTGGGTGAACGGCGGCGCCGGTCGGGCCCGCGACGACCGCGCGCTTGTGAGGGGATCGCGGGTGGACTAGGAAGGACGGCGACACCATGGAAACCAGCGACGCCACCCTCATCGACCGCGCCCGGACCGGCGACCGTCGAGCGCTCGACGAGCTGCTCACGCGGCACCAGCGGCGCGTCTACCGCTTTGGCCTCAAGATGTGCCGGGATCCGGAGGACGCGAAGGACATTCTCCAGGAGACGCTGCTCGCGGCTGCACGGACCGTGAAGGACTTCCGCGGCGCGTCGTCGGTCTCGACCTGGATGTACACGATCGCCCGGAGCTTCTGCATCAAGAAGCGGCGCCGCTCCAAGTTCGCGCCCGCCGAGGAGACCTCGCTCGACCAGCGCGAGCCGGGGGCCGAGGCCCGCCAGGTGGCCGACCCGGGGCGCACGCCGGACGAGTCGCTCGCCGGGCGCCAGATCGAGCAGGCCCTCGAGACCGCCATCGGCCGCCTGGACCCCATGTACCGCGAGGTGCTGGTGCTCCGGGACGTGGAGGGGCTCTCCGCCCCGGAGGTCGCCGAGGTCATGGGGCTGAGCGTGGAGGCGGTGAAGAGCCGCCTCCACCGGGCCCGGGTGGCGGTGCGCGAGGCGCTGGTGCCGCTCCTCGGGATCCCGGAGGCGCCCGCGGCCGCGGCGCCGGCGGCCCAGGCGCCGGCCGGCCCCGGCGTCGCCTGCCCGGACATCGTCCAGCTCTTCTCCCGCCACCTCGAGGGCGAGATCAGCGCGAACGTGTGCGCGGACATGGAGAAGCACCTGGCCGGCTGCCCGGCCTGCCAGTCGCGCTGCGACTCGCTCCAGCGCACGCTGGCGCTCTGCAAGGCGGCGCCGATGCCCGAGGTGCCGGCGAAGGTGCAGGCGTCCGTTCGCCAGGCGATCAAGAAGTTCGTCGAGCTTCATTCCTGAGCGGCGAGCCCTCCCCCACCCGCCCCCGCCCCGGTTTGCGCCTCGGCGGGGGCAGGCCCCAGCTTTGGGCACGCGGCGCCCCAGGGCGCCCGAGGGGGGATGGCATGAGGCTCGACAGGGGATCGGCAATCGTCGCGGCGATGCTGGCGTCCGGCGCCGCCGGCGCGCAGGCGCCCGCGCAGCAGCCACCGCCGTACTACCCGCCGCCGCAGCAGGCGACCCCGCCGCCGGCCCAGGCGCCGGCGCAGCCGCCGCCTCCCGCGGCGAGCGGGACCGGGGTGGCGCCGTCGTCATCGGCGCCCTCGTCCGCGCCGTCCTCGGCGAGCTCGGGCGCGGCGCCGTCCTCGTCCTCGTCCGCGACGTCGGGCAACAACACGCCCGGCGGGGCGGCGTCGCAGCAGGTGGTGGTGAACCCGCCGCAGGGGACCGGCTCCGGCGAGCAGCCGCCCAGCACCACGGTGGTGAACCCGCCGCCCGCGTACGGCAGCCCGGTCGTGGTGGACCGGTACGCGCGCGAGCGCCGGAACCCGCTCGGCACGATCGTCACCGACGCGGCCTACGGCGGCGTGGGCGGCCTGCTGGTCGGCACCGGCGTCGCGCTCGTGAACGACTGGGACCACTGGGAGCGGGACCTGTCGATGGGCGCCGGCATCGGCATCATCGTGGGCGCCGCGTTCGGCGCGGTGCACGCGACCCTGGATGCGCGCGAGGACGCCGCGGTGCGCCGCCCGGTGGCGTTCGACGGGCTGGGGAGCCCGGCGCGCGACCCGGTGATCAAGACGCCGCCCACCGTGGCGTTCTCCGGCCGGTTCTGACGGCGCGGGGCCTCCGAGGCGGCGCGGCGGCGCCGGCGAGCGCGGTCCGGCGCGGCGCGCCGTGCGGGCCGCGGCTCGCTTACAATCCCGGCGTGCCCATCTTCCGCCTGTCCCGCGAGCCCGCGTTCCCGGACCCCGCGCTCGCGGAGCCCGACGGGCTGCTGGCGGTCGGCGGCGACCTCGAGCCGGAGCGGCTCCTCACCGCCTACGCCGAGGGGATCTTCCCCTGGTTCGACGCGGAGAGCCCCATCCTCTGGTGGTCGCCGGACCCGCGGCTGGTGCTCGATCCCGCGGCGCTGCACGTGCCCCGCTCGCTGCAGCGGACGCTCCGGCGCGGCACCTACCGCGTGAGCGCCGACGAGGCGTTCGAGCGGGTGATCCGGCGCTGCGCCGAGCGGGACCGCCCGGGCCAGCAGGGCACCTGGATCACCGCCGAGATGGTGGACGCCTACGTGCGCCTGCACCGCCTCGGCCTCGCCCACTCCTTCGAGGCGTGGGAGGGGGACGCGCTCGCCGGCGGGCTGTACGGCGTCTCGCTGGGCGCCGCGTTTCGGCGAGTCGATGTTCGCGGACGCGCCGGACGCGTCCAAGGTCGCGTTCGTGCGCTCCGTCGAGTGGCTCCGGTCGGCGGGCGTCGAGCTGGTGGACTGCCAGGTCCGGACCGAGCACCTGGTCCGCTTCGGCGCGCGCGAGGTCCCGCGCGCCGAGTTCCTGGCGCGGCTCGCCCGCGCGCTGGAGCAGCCGACGCTGCGCGGGCGCTGGCAGCTCGAGCCGGCGGGCCCGCCGTCCTAGGCCGGCCCGCCGGACGCGGCGCTCAGCGCGCCGGGGCGCCGCCCGGCTGCGCGCTCGCCGGCGGGGCGCCGCCCAGCATCCGCTGCAGGAACGCGACGGTGACCGCGTCGGCGTGGTCGCGGTTCTCCTTCCTCTTGAAGCCGTGCCCCTCGTCGAGCGCGAGGACGTACCAGACCTCCTGCCCGTTCGCGCGCACCGCCCGGACGATCTGCTCCGCCTCGGAGCGCGGGACGCGCGGGTCGTTCGCGCCCTGGACGACGAGCAGCGGCACGCGGATGGCGCCGGCCCGGCCGAGCGGCGAGATCCGCTCCTGCACCGCGCGCACCTCCGGCACGCGCTCGTCGCCGTACTCCGCGCGGCGCAGGTCGCGCCGGTACGCCTGCGTGCTCTCGAGGAAGCTCGGCAGCGAGGAGATGCCCACCACGTCCACGCCGGCCCGCGCCAGGCCCGGGAACAGCGTGAGCGTCGCGAGCACCATGTAGCCGCCGTAGGAGCCGCCCCACACCACGGCGCGGGCCGCGTCGAGGTCGGGCCGCGACGCGATGAACTGGAACGTGGCCGGGATGTCCTTCAGCGCCTCCTCGCGGCGCACGCCGTCGTCGAGCGCGAGCCAGTCCTTCCCGTAGCCGGCGGAGCCGCGCACGTTCGGCTGGAGCACCGCCACGCCCAGCTCCGCCACCAGGAACTGCACCAGCGGGCTGAAGGCGGGCCGGTGCTGGCCCTCGGGGCCGCCGTGCCAGTTCACCACCACCGGCGCCCGCCCGCCGCCGCGCGGCCGGTACAGGAAGGCCGGCACCTCGGCGCCGCCGGCGGTGGGGTAGCGGACCAGCTCCGGCTCCACGAACCCGGCCGGATCGAGCCCGCCCACCTCCGAGCGCGTCCAGCGCACCGCCTTGCCGCCGCGGAGCTCGACGGTCCAGGCGTCCCAGGGCGAGGTGGCGCTCACCAGCCCGACCGCGAGCACGTCGCCGCGGCCCGGCGGGAAGCGGATCGTCGCGACGCCGCGGCCGGGCAGCGGCACGCCGCGCAGCCGCCCGGTGCGCGGGTCCATGGCGTGGAGCAGCGAGACGCCGTCCGCGTTGGCGGTGAAGGCGACGGTGCCGTCGCGCGCCACCGCCACCTGCTCCACGTCCCACGCCACCCCCGGCGCCACCGGGCGCGGCGGCGCGGCCGGGCGCGCCAGGTCCACCCGGACCAGCGCGGCGTGATCGGCGCCGCGATCGGTGATGGCGTACACGGCCCTGCCGTCGGCGGAGAAGGCGGCCCCGCCGACCGAGCCCTTGCCGGCGAGCAGCGGCGTCCGCGCGCCGGTCGCGAGGTCCACCAGCTCGAGATCGGCGTCGGAGGCGGCGCGGTAGCGGCGCACCAGCAGCCGGCGCCCGTCGCGCGAGAAGTCGAGCGGCGACCAGCTCCCCTCGGCCTCCACCACGCGCCGCGCGGCGGCGGGCCGCTCCGCCTCGGCCACGTACACGTCGGCGTCCTTGCCGTTCCGGCCGGTGCCCGAGTACGCGAAGCGCCGCCCGTCGGGCGACACCACCAGGTCCTGGTGGCGGCTCCTGCCGTCGGTGAGCAGCTCGGAGCGGCCGGTGCGCCGGTCCAGGCGGTAGAGCTGGAAGAACTCCCCGCCGCCCTTGTCCTGGAGGTAGAGCAGGCTCTCCGGCCGGCCGGGCAGGAACGCGGCGTCGGACACCGGCTCGTCGCCGAAGGTGAGCTGCTCGCGCATGCCCAGCGGCGCCGCCACGAGGTGGAGCTGGGCGGTGCTGCCGAACCGCGTCGTCACCAGCATGGCCCGGCCGTCCGCCGACACGTCGCGGAGCACCGCGGCCCGCGCGTTCTCGTACTGCTCGAGCCGGGCGGACACCTCCGGGGGAACCTCGGGGACGCCGAGCTGGAGCAGGTTGGGGAGGCCCGGGACCGGGGCGAGGTCGAGCGGGGCGGCCGCGGCGCCGGCCGCGGCGACGAGTGCGAGGAGAAGGGCGTGCATTCCCCACCTCTAGGCGAGGTCTGCGCAGAAGGCGAGCAGCCGGCTCGGTCCTGCGGGGGAGCCCTCGGACCGCGCGCGGGGGGCCTCCGGGTGCGCGCCGGGTCCGCCGGACGCATTAGAATGGACGGCCATGGCTGAGCGAACCCGTCCCGGGGGCGATACGGAGGTCGTCGTCCCCAAGACGCGAGCGGAGCGGGAGACGAAGCGCCCGCCGCTGTACAAGGTACTGCTGCACAACGACCATTACACGACGCAGGAGTTCGTGGATTACGTCCTGATGACGGTCTTCAACCACGACCCGGAGTCCGCCCACCGGATCATGCTCCACGTTCACATGCACGGGGTGGGGGTCGCCGGTATCTATCCCTACGAGATCGCCGAGACCAAGGCGCGGAAGACGATGGACCTGGCGCGCGAGGCGGAATACCCGCTGCTCGTGACGATCGAGCCGGAGTAGCGATGGTGACGGTGTCCAAGGAGCTGCAGCAGACCCTCCAGGCCGCGGTGGGCGAGGCCCGCCGGAGGCGCCACGAGTACGTGACGCTGGAGCACCTGCTCCACGCCATGACCAAGGACAAGGTCGCGTCCGAGGTGCTGCTCGCCTGCGGCGCCGACCTGAAGCTGCTCGAGCGCGAGCTGGAGGAGTACCTCGACCGGACGCTCGAGTCGGTGGCCGCCGGCCAGGATCCCGAGCAGACCGCCGCCTTCCAGCGCGTGCTGCAGCGCGCCGCCTGGCACGTCCAGGGGTCGGGCCGCACCGAGCTGAACGCCGGCGACGTGCTCGTCGCCATCACCCGCGAGCGCGGCTCGCACGCGGTCTACCTGCTCGAGAAGCAGGGCGTCCGCCGGCTCGACATCCTCCAGTACATCTCGCACGGCGTGTCCAAGGACGGCGAGGAGTCGCCGGGCGGCGCCGAGGGCGAGGGCGAGGGCGAGGAGGGCGCGCCGCGCCCGGTGAAGGACCCGTTCCGCACGTTCACGGTGAACCTGGTCGAGCGCGCCGCGCAGGGCCAGATCGACCCGCTCATCGGCCGCGACGCCGAGATCGAGCGGACCATCCAGGTGCTCTGCCGCCGGCGCAAGAACAACCCGGTGTTCGTGGGCGAGCCGGGCGTGGGCAAGACCGCCATCGTGGAGGGGCTGGCGCTCCGCATCCACGAGAAGAAGGTCCCGGCGGTGCTGGAGAAGGCGGCGATCTACTCGCTCGACATGGGCGCGCTGCTCGCCGGCACCAAGTTCCGCGGCGAGTTCGAGCAGCGGCTGAAGGGCGTCATCGCCGGCGTGAAGAAGACCCCGCACGCCATCCTGTTCATCGACGAGATCCACACCATCGTCGGCGCCGGCGCCACCACCGGCTCCTCGATGGACGCGTCGAACCTGCTCAAGCCGGCGCTCGCGTCGGGCGAGCTGCGCTGCATCGGCTCGACCACGTTCCACGACTACAAGCAGACGTTCGAGCGCGACCACGCGCTCGCCCGCCGCTTCCAGAAGATCGAGGTCCACGAGCCGTCGGTCGAGGACACGGTCAAGATCCTCCGCGGCCTGAAGAAGGTCTACGAGGAGCACCACGGCGTCGAGTACACGCCGCGCGCGCTCCGGGCCGCCGCCGAGCTGTCGGCGAAGCACATCAACGACCGGCAGCTGCCGGACAAGGCCATCGACGTGCTCGACGAGGCCGGCGCGCGGGACCGGATGCGCCCGGAGGCGCGGCGGCACCGCCGCATCACCGGCCGCGACGTGGAGCGGGTCGTGGCGAAGATCGCCAAGATCCCCGAGCGCACGGTCTCGGCCGACGACCAGGCGCAGCTCCGGAGCCTCGTGCCCGAGCTGAGGAAGGTCATCTACGGCCAGGACCAGGCCATCGAGGCCATCGCCAGCGCCATCAAGCTCTCGCGCTCCGGCCTCGCCTCGCCCGAGAAGCCCATCGGCAGCTTCCTGTTCTCCGGGCCCACCGGCGTCGGCAAGACCGAGCTGGCGAAGCAGCTCGCCCGCATCCTCGGGGTCGAGTTCCTGCGCTTCGACATGACCGAGTACCAGGAGAAGCACACCGTCTCCCGGCTCATCGGCGCGCCCCCCGGCTACGTCGGCTTCGACCAGGGCGGCCTGCTCACCGACGCGATCCGCAAGACGCCCTACGCGGTGCTGCTGCTCGACGAGATCGAGAAGGCCCACCCGGACATCTACAACCTGCTGCTCCAGGTGATGGACCACGCCACGCTCACCGACAACAACGGGCGCAAGGCCGACTTCCGCCACGTGGTGCTGGTGATGACCACCAACGCCGGCGCGCACGAGCTGGCCGCCCGCCGCGTCGGCTTCGGGACCGACCAGTCCGACCCGGGCAACGCGCGCAACGCCATCGAGCGCACCTTCACGCCCGAGTTCCGCAACCGGCTCGACGCCTGGGTGGCGTTCGACTCGCTCGCCCCCGAGGTGATCCTGCGGGTGGTGGACAAGATGGTGAAGGAGCTGGAGGGGCAGCTCGCGGAGAAGAAGGTCCGCATCGAGCTGACCGCCGAGGGCCGCGCCTGGCTCGCCGAGCACGGCTTCGACCGCAAGATGGGCGCCCGCCCCATGGCGCGGCTCATCCAGAACGAGCTGAAGAAGCCGCTCGCCGAGCGCATCCTGTTCGGCGACCTCGCCGCCGGCGGCACGGTCCGCGTGGACGTGGACGCCGAGGGCGCGAAGCTCGTGCTGACGGTGCTGGCGCCGGCGCCGAAGCCGGTGCCGGAGCCGGCGTAGAGGCGCCCTTCGACTCCGTCCGCTCATCCCGAGCGTAGCGCGGGCCACCGGGCCCGCGCGGAGTCGAGGGACCCTCAGGTGAGCGGGCCACCCGCTCGCAGCGGAGCCACAAGACGAAGAAGCCCCTGCCCTCCTCGCGACGGCAGGGGCTTCGCGCTTCAGGGAGCGGAGGGCGCTACTTCACCTGGACCGCGATGGTCCGCGGCTTCGCCTCCTCGCGCTTCGGCAGCGTGACGGTCAGGACGCCGGCGTCGTAGCGCGCCTCGACCTTCGCGCCGTCCACCGTCTTCGGGAGCGTGAACGCCCGGAAGAAGGTGCCGAAGCGGCGCTCGCCCCGGTGCAGGGTCGCGCCGTCGGCGAGCGCGGGCTGCTTGCGGTCGGCCTGCACGGTGAGCGTGTCGTTCTCGATGTCCAGCTTGATGGCCGCCGGGTCGAGCCCGGGCACGTCGAGCACCACCTGGAAGCCGGCCTCGGTCTCGAGGATGTCGGCGGCGGGCGCGAGGCCGTAGCCCCGGGCGCCGGGCTGGGCGAGGTCGTTCATGAGCCGGTTCACCTCGGCGGAGAGCGTGGCGAAGCCGGGATCGGGGTTCCTCAGCAGGGTCAGCATGGTCGTGTCCTCCTCGCGCGGACGGATCGCGCCCGCGCGCTGCACTTCGTGGTCGGGATGGCCCGGGCGTGCGGCGGCGGGGCTCGGAACTCGGTGCGCCGCCTCGCGCCCTCGCCCATCCACGTAAGTCCGCCCCGGGGGCTGTCAAGCGCGGCCCCCGCCGCCCCCGGAACGGTTCTCCTCCTCCCCGCGGCGGGTTAGAAGGGGCCGGTGCAGCCGCTCCCCATCGACCCGCTCCTCCCCGAGGTCGTCGCCGCGCTCCGCGCCGGCCCCTCGCTCGTGATCGAGGCGCCCCCCGGCGCGGGGAAGACCACCCGCGTGCCGCGCGCGCTGCACGAGGCCGGGCTGGCCGGCGCGGGCGAGGTGGTGGTGCTCGAGCCGCGGCGGCTCGCCGCCCGCATGGCCGCCCGGCGGGTGGCCGAGGAGCTGGGCGAGCGGCCCGGCGAGACGGTCGGCTACCAGGTGCGGTTCGACGAGGTGGCGGGCCCGCGCACCCGCATCCGCTACGTGACCGAGGGGCTCCTGACCCGGCGCCTGCTCTCCGAGCCCGCGCTCCCCGGCGTCGGCGCGGTGGTGCTCGACGAGCTCCACGAGCGCCACCTGCAGGGCGACCTCGCGCTCGCGTTCCTCCGGCGGCTCCAGCGCACGGCCCGCCCGGATCTGAAGCTCGTCGCGATGTCGGCCACGCTCGACGCCGGCCCGGTGGCGGCGTTCCTGGGCGCGCCGGCGCTCCGCTCGGAGGGGCGGCGCTTCGAGGTCGCGGTGGAGCACCTCTCGCCGGAGGAGGCGGCGGCGCCGGACCTGCGGCTGGAGGAGCGCGTGGCGCGGGCGGTGCGGCGCCTGCACCGCGAGGGCCTGGACGGCGACGTGCTCGTGTTCCTGCCCGGCGCGGCCGAGATCCGCCGCGCCCGCGAGGCGCTCGCCGTCTGGGCCGCCGGCGCCGGCGTGGACGTGCTGCCGCTGCACGGCGACCTGCCGCCGGAGGAGCAGGATCGCGCGGTGCGGCCGGGACCGCGCCGCAAGGTGATCCTCTCCACCAACGTGGCCGAGACCTCGATCACCATCGACGGCGTGGTGGCGGTGGTGGACTCCGGCCTCGCCCGGATCGCCTCGCACTCGCCCTGGTCCGGCCTGCCCACGCTCGAGGTGAAGAAGATCAGCCGCGCCTCGGCGGCGCAGCGGGCCGGGCGCGCCGGCCGCACGCGGCCCGGGCGCGCGGTGCGGCTCTACACGCGCCACGACCACGACGCGCGGCCCGAGTTCGAGGTCCCGGAGATCCTGCGCGAGGACCTCTCGGAGACGCTGCTGGCGCTGGCCGGCCTCGGGGCGGCCGCGGACCTCGAGTGGCTGGAGCCGCCGCCCGCGCCCGCGCTCGAGGCGGCGCGCGCGCTGCTCGCGGACCTCGGCGCGGTGGACGCCGCCGGCGCGCCCACCGCCGCCGGGCGCGCCATGCTCCGCTTCCCGCTCCACCCGCGCCTCGGGCGGCTGCTGGTGGAGGCGGCCGCGCGCGGCGTGCCGGACGACGGCGCGCTGCTCGCGGCGCTGCTCGGCGAGCGCGACCTGCGCGAGCGGCGCGCGCTGGAGGGGGCGGCGCTCCCGCCCACCGGCCCGTCCGACCTGCTCGAGCTGGCGCAGGCGTTCGAGGAGGCGGCCCGGGCGCGCTTCGACCCCGACCGGCTGCGGCGCATGGGCGTGAGCCCGGGCGCGGCGCAGGCGGTGGAGCGGAGCCGCCGCCAGCTCCAGCGCCTGGCCCGGTCGCTCCCGCGGGCCGTCCCCCCGCCCGCCGCCGGCGACGTGGCCGCGCGCGAGGCGGCGCTGCTGCGCGCCACGCTGGCCGCCTACCCGGATCGCGTGGCGCGGCGGCGCGCGCCGGGCTCGGACGAGGTGGTGCTGGTCGGCGGCGGCAGCGCCCGGCTCGACCCCGCCAGCGTGGTGCGCGAGGCGCCGCTGCTGGTGGCGGTGGACGCGGAGGCGCGGCGGGGCGACCGGCGCGCGCCCGGCGCCCGGGCCGCCGAGGCGCGGGTGCGGCTCGCGAGCGCGGTGACCCAGGAGCTGCTGCTCGACCTGTTCCCGGAGGCGCTGCGCTACGACGAGGCGGTCCAGTGGAACGCCCAGGCCGAGCGGGTCGAGGTGGCCGAGCGGCTGCTCTACCGCGACCTCGTGCTGGAGGAGGCGCGCGCGGCGCGGCCGGACCCGGAGGCCGTGGCGGACGCGCTCGCCGCGCAGGCGCTGGCGCGCGGCGCGCGGGCCTTCGCGCCGGAGGGCGCGCTCGACGCCGTCGTGGCGCGCATGGCGTTCGCGGCGGAGCACGCGCCGGAGGCGGGGCTCGCCGCGCCGGGCGAGGCGGAGCTGGCCGCGGCGCTGCGCGAGGCCGCCCGCGGCCGGCGGAGCTTCGCGGAGCTGCGCGAGGCGGACCTGCCGGGCGCGCTGCTCGGCCGGCTCGAGCCGCGGGCGCGCGCGGCGCTGGAGCGGCTCGCGCCGGAGCGGGTCACGCTGCCCGGCGGCCGCACCGTCCGGATCCACTACGAGGCCGGCAAGCCGCCGTGGATCGAGAGCCGGCTGCAGGACTTCTTCGGCCTCGCGCAGGGCCCGGCCGCGGCGGGCGGACGCGTCCCGCTGGTCCTGCACCTGCTCGCGCCGAACCAGCGGGCCGTGCAGGTCACCACCGATCTGGCCGGCTTCTGGGACCGCCACTACCCGGCCCTCCGGCGCGAACTCTCGCGGCGCTACCCGCGCCACGCCTGGCCCGAGGACCCGCGGACGGCCGCGCCGCCGGCCCCGCGGCGGCGCTGATCGCGTGGACAGGCCCCCCGGTCTGCCGGGCCGGGCTCCTTCCCCTCGGTGAAATCGCCGGGCTAAGCTCCGTCGCATGCGCACCCTCCTCCCCGCCGTCGCCGCCGCCCTGCTCACGCTCTCCTGCGCTGGCATGGGCACGAAGCCGCTCCCCCTCTCGCCGCTCCCCGAGGGCACGATCCCGGTGGACTACGCGCCCACCGGCGAGGTGCTGACGCGGGGCGAGAGCACCTCGTTCAACGCGTGGCAGGTGGTGGGCCCGCGGGTGCAGATGAGCCGCCGCGCCGACGGGAGCTGGGCCGGGACGCTGGTCGGCCGCAACTACATCCTGAAGCCGGGCGCCGACGGCAGCCTGACCGCGCCGGGCGCGGACCTGCACTTCGTGCGGTGGGGCGAGGAGCTCGCCGTGCTCGGCAACCTCGGCGACGTGCGCGTGCGCGTCCGCTTCCACCCGGGCCCGGGCGTCCCCACGGTGCGCGGCAAGATGTGCCAGTTCCGCGGGAACCTGGTGGACTGCCGGGAGCGGGAGTCGCGGGAGATGCCCGGGATCCGGCTGAACGGCGAGGCCGCGAACCTCGACGCGCCGGTGATGCCGCAGCTCGGGCTGGCGCTGCTCTCCATCATGTACCTCGAGGGCGTCAGCGCGCCCTCCGAGCACCTGCAGGTCCGCGACCCGAACCCCAACTAGCGGGCGGCTGCGGGCCGCGCCGCCTGTGCGCCACGGCGCCGCCGAGCCGGCGGCGGGCTTCCCCGGAGTGAAACCGGCGAGGTAAGCTCCGGGGCATGCGCCCATCCTTCGCCGCCGCCGCCGCGCTCGCGCTCGCCTGCGCGGGCGCTTCCACCCAGCCCCTCTCGCTCTCGCCGACGCCGCCGGGCGAGGCGCCGGAGGACTACGTGCCCACCGGCGAGATCCAGACCCGGGGTGAGAGCACCTCGTTCAACGCGTGGCGCGTGGTCGGACCGCACGTGAACATGACCCGGCGGCCGGACGGCACCTGGGCCGGCACGCTGGTCGGGCGCAACTACATCCTGAAGCCCGGGCGCGACGGCAGCCTGACCGCCCCCGGCGCCGACCTGCACTTCCTCCGCTGGGGGAAGGAGCTGGCGGTGCTCGGGAACCTCGGCGATCTCAAGATCCGCCTGCGCTTCCAGCCCGGCCCCGGCCTCCCCACGCCCGCCGGCAAGATCTGCCGGTTCAACGGCAACCTGGTGGACTGCCGCGTGGAGGAGGCGCGCGCCCAGCCCGGGATCCGGCTGAGCGGCGAGGCGGCCAACCTGGATCAGCCCCTCATGCCGCAGCTCGGCCTGGCGCTCCTCTCGATCACGTACATCCCGCTGGGCGGCTGACGGCCCCGCGCCGCCGGCGGCGCTCGCCGGATGCCGGCCCGCCCGCCCTGCCGGCGCCCGCCGGGGGCGCCGCTTGCCCGGGCGCGCCCGGGGTGGTGAGCTTCAGGACGTGGCCCGCGCGCCCGTCCCGCCGTACCGCGCCCAGCTCGCGACGCTCGTGGCGGCGCCGCCGGCGGGCGAGGGCTGGGTGCACGAGACGAAGTACGACGGCTACCGGATCGGCTGCGCGCTGGAGGGCGGGCGCGCCACGCTGTGGAGCCGGCGCGGCAACGACTGGACCGCGCAGTTCCCCGAGGTGGCGCGCGCCGCCGAGGCGCTGCCGGCGCGGAGCGCGCTGCTCGACGGCGAGGTGGCCGCGGTGCTGCCCGGCGGCCGGACCAGCTTCCAGGCGCTCCAGCAGGCGTTCTCCGGCGGGCGCCGCTCGCTCGCCTACTTCGTCTTCGACCTGCTCTGGCTCGACGGCGAGGACCTCTCCCGGCGGCCGCTGCTCGAGCGCAAGGACGCGCTGCGCCGCCTGCTCGGCGCGCGCGGCGAGGTGCTCCGGTACGCGCCGCACGTGGACGCGCCGGGCGCCGAGGTGCTCCGGGAGGCGTGCCGCCTCGGCCTGGAGGGGATCGTCTCGAAGCGCGCCGACGCGCCCTACCGGCCCGGGCGGAACGCCACCTGGACCAAGGCGAAGTGCCTGGCCCGCCAGGAGCTGGTGATCGGCGGCTTCACCGACCCCGAGGGCAGCCGCCAGGGGATCGGGGCGCTGCTGGTGGGCTTCCACGAGGGCGGCGCGCTCCGCTTCGCCGGGAAGGTCGGCACCGGCTTCACGCAGGCGTCGGCGCGCGCGCTGCGCGCGCGCCTGGATCGCCTGGAGCGCGCCGACCCGCCGTTCACGCCGCGCCCGCCCGGCCCGCTCGGCCGGATCGCGCACTGGGTCCGGCCGGAGCTGGTCGCCGAGGTCGCGTTCACCGAGTGGACCGGCGACGGGAAGGTGCGCCACCCGTCGTTCCAGGGGCTGCGCGAGGACAAGCGCGCGGCGGAGGTGGTCCGCGAGGCCCCCGCCGCCGCCGCGCCGCCGGCCGCGGCCGCCTCCGCGCCGGCGTCCCCGACAGCGGCCAGGGATCCCGCGCGCCGGCGCGCCCGGCCGGGCTCGGCGGCCGGCGAGGTGATCGTCGGGGGCGTCCGGCTCTCGCACGCGGAGCGGGTGGTGTTCCCGGGCGAGGGGCGGGCCGCGCTCACCAAGGCGGACGTGGCCCGGTACTACGACGCGGTGGCGGACGCGATGGTGCCGCACCTGCGGGGCCGGCCGCTCACCCTGTTCCACTGCCCGCAGGGCCTCTCCGGCGAGTGCCGGTTCATGAAGCACTCGAAGACCTGGGCGCCGCCGGCGGTGCGGCGGGTGCGCATCCAGGAGAAGACCAAGCTCGGCGAGTACCTCGTCGCGGACGACCGCGCGGCGCTGCTCTCGCTCGTGCAGCTGGACGTCGTCGAGCTGCACACCTGGAACTCGACCGCGGAGGCGCTGGAGGAGCCGGACCGGCTCGTGCTCGACCTCGACCCGGGGCCGGCGGTCCCCTGGCCGGAGGTGGTGCGCGCGGCGCGGCTGCTGCGCTCGGCGCTGGAGGCGCTGGGGCTCGCGGCGTTCGTGAAGACCACCGGCGGCGCGGGGCTGCACGTGGTGACGCCGCTCGTGCCGCGGCGGCGCTGGGAGGACTGTCTCGCGTTCGCGCGGGGCCTCGCCGCCGCGGTGGCGCGCCACGAGCCGCGCGCGTTCACGGTGGCGTTCGCGCGCGCGGGGCGCGAGCGGAAGATCCTCCTCGACTACCTCCGGAACAACCGGACCAACACCTCGGTGGCGGCGTTCTCGCTGCGCGCCCGGCCGGGCGCGCCGGCGTCGGTGCCGGTGGCCTGGGACGAGCTGGGCCCGCGGCTGCGGCCGGAGCGGCTGGGGGCGCGGACCGTCCCGCGGCGGCTGGCGCGGCTCGGCGCCGATCCGTGGGCGGGCTACGCGCGCGCCGCCCGGCCGCTCACCGACGCGCACCTGGCCGCGGTGGGCGCCGCGCCGGCGGGCGAGCCGGCGCGCGGCGGGGGGCGGCGGTGATCCGGATCGGCACGAGCGGCTTCCAGTACCGCCACTGGCGCGGCGTGCTCTACCCGGAGGACCTCCCCGCCCGCGCCTGGCTCGCGCGCTACGCCGAGCGCTTCGACACGGTCGAGCTGAACGCCACGTTCTACCGGCTCCCCACCGCGGAGGCGGCGGCGCGCTGGCGGGCGGTGGTCCCGGCCCGGTTCCGCTTCGCGGTGAAGGGCTCGCGCTACCTCACGCACATGAAGCGGCTGCTCGACACGGAGCGCGGGCTCGACCGCTTCTTCGCGCCGCTCGCCGCGCTCGGGCCGAAGCTCGGGCCGGTGCTGTGGCAGCTCCCGCCGGGCATGAAGCCGGACCTGGAGCGGCTGGACCGCTTCCTCTCGCGCCTGCCGCCGGGGCGGCACGCGCTGGAGGTGCGGGACGCGCGCTGGTACGTGGAGGAGGCCTGCGCGGTGCTGGACGCGCACGGCGCCGCGCTCTGCGAGCACGACCTGCTGCCCCGCCCTCCCCCGCGCCCGACCGGCGGCTGGCGCTACCTGCGCTTCCACGGCACGAGCGGCAGGTACCACGGGCGCTACGGCCGCGACGCCCTCGCGCCGGTGGCGCGCGACCTGCTCGGCTGGTCGGCGCGCGGGCGCGCCGCGTGGGTCTACTTCAACAACGACCTGCGCGGCGACGCGGTCCGCGACGCGCTGGCGCTGCTCGAGCTCGTCGGCGCGGGGCGGCCCGCGCCGGACGCGGGGATGCACGGTGGGTGACCGCGCGCGGCGCGCGCGTCACACCTCCAGCAGCATCCGCTCCGGATCCTCGATGCACTCCTTCACCTTCACGAGGAAGGAGACCGCCTCGCGGCCGTCCACCAGCCGGTGGTCGTACGAGAGCGCGACGTACATCATCGGCCGGACCACCACCTGGTCGTGCGCGTCCACCACCGCGCGCTTCTGGATCTTGTGCAGACCGAGGATGCCGGACTGCGGCGGGTTGATGATGGGCGTGGAGAGCATCGACCCGTAGATGCCGCCGTTGGAGATCGTGAAGGTGCCGCCGGCGAGGTCCTCGAGCGTGATGCGGTTCTCCTTCGCCTTCTTCGCCAGCTCGCCGATGGTCGTCTCCACCTCGGCGAAGGAGAGCGCGTCGGCGTCGCGGACCACCGGGACCACCAGGCCCTTGCCGCCGCCGACCGCCACGCCGATGTCGTAGTGGTCCTTGTAGACGATGCTGTCGCCGCGGATCTCGCCGTTCACGCCGGGGTAGGCGCGCAGCGCCTCGATGGACGCCTTCACGAAGAAGGACATGAAGCCGAGCTTCACGCCGTGCTTCTTCAGGAACGTCTCGCCGTGCTGCTCGCGGAGCGCGAGCACCCGGGACATGTCCACCTCGTTGAAGGTGGTGAGCAGCGCCGCGGTGTGCTGCGCCTCCACCAGCCGGCGAGCCACCGTGCGGCGCAGTGGCGTCATCGCGACCACGCGCTCGCGCGGGCCGGCCACGGCCGGGGCCGCGGGCGCGGCCGGGCGCGCCTCGAGCGCGCGGGCCACGTCCTCCTTGCGGATCACCTGCTCCGGCGTCACGCCCAGCTCGGCCATCAGGCGCCGGGCCGACGGCGGCGCGCGGAACCCGGCGGCGGGCGCGGCCGGCGGCGGCGCGGCGGGCGCGGGCGCCACCGGGGGCGCGGCGCGCGCGGGCGCGGCGGCCGGGGCGGCCGGGGCGGGAGCGGGGGCCGGGGCCGGGGCGCCGTCGCGTGCGGCGGGGACGGTGCCGCCCGGGATGGGGCCGGAGCCGAACGGCGAGGCGCCGGCGGCCTGGCCGGCGCCGCCCTCGTCCAGCTCGGCGATCACCTCGCCGATCGCGACGGTGTCGCCGGCCTGCCGGAGCACCTTGCGCAGCACGCCGGCGACGGGCGCCGGGACCGCCACGGTGGCCTTCTCGCTCTCCACCTCCACGACGGGCTCGTCGGCCTGGACCGGCTCGCCCTCCTTCTTGAGCCACGTGCCGATGGTGGCCGTCTGCACGGATTCGCCGATGTTCGGGACCTTGAGCTGGATGGACATGGTGTTCTTCCGGGAGGATCAGTGCTCGTGCGCGGCGGCGCGCGTGTCGGTGCGGTGGATGCGGGAGACGGGCTCCCCGAGCGCCTCGAGCACGAGCTGCTGCTGCTCCAGCTTGTGCCGCGTGGCGGAGCCGGACGCCGGGCTGGCCGACGGCGGGCGGGAGACGAGGTCGAGGCGCGTGGGCAGCCGCGGCGAGAGGTGCAGGTCCACGTAGTCCCAGGCGCCCATGTTGGACGGCTCCTCCTGCGCCCAGACCATCTCGGCGCCGGGCCGGAACGCGGCGATGGCGTCGAGGATCTCGTCCGCGTGCAGCGGGTAGAGCTGCTCCAGCCGGATCAGCGCCACGTGACGGGCGCCCTGCGCCTCGCGGGCGGCGGCGAGGTCGTAGTAGAGCTTGCCCGAGCACAGCACCACGCGGGTGATCTCGCTCGGGTCTGCGACGGGATCGGCGACGATCGGCCGGAAGCGCGCCTCCACGAGCTCGCCGAGCGGCGACACGACCTTCGGGTGCCGCAGCAGGCTCTTCGGCGACATGACCACCAGCGGCTTGCGCCAGGGCGAGTAGACCTGGCGCCGCAGCGCGTGGAAGTACTGCGCCGGCGTGGTGACGTTCACCACGTACCAGTTGTCGTCCACCGACAGCTCCAGGAACCGCTCCAGCCGCGCCGAGGAGTGCTCCGGCCCCTGCCCCTCCATGCCGTGGGGCAGCAGCAGCGCGACGCCGGAGAGCCGGTTCCACTTCGCCTCGCCGGACGAGAGGAACTGGTCGATGATCACCTGCGCGGCGTTCACGAAGTCGCCGAACTGCGCCTCCCAGATGGTGAGCGCGTCGGGCATCTCCAGGCTGTAGCCGTACTCGTAGCCGAGCGCGGCGGCCTCGGAGAGGAGGCTGTCGCGGATCTCCACCGCGCCCTGCCCCTCGCGCAGGTGCGCGAGCGGCGAGTAGGGCGTGCCGGTCTGGTGGTCGTAGAGCACCGCGTGGCGGTGGCTGAACGTGCCGCGGCGGCTGTCCTGGCCGACCAGCCGCACGCGGCGGCCCTCCAGCGCCAGCGTCGCGAGCGCGAGCGCCTCGGCGGTGGCCCAGTCGAGCGGCCGCTCGCCGCGGCCCATCTCGGCGCGCGCCTCGAGGACCTTGGCGAGCTTGGGGTGCACGTGGAAGCCCTGCGGCACCTGGGTGATCCCGGCGGCCGCCTGGGCGAGCACCGCGGGGGCCACGCCGGTCTCCGGCTCCGGGCCGGTGATCGCGCCGCCCTTGATGCCGGCCCAGAAGCCGCCCGCCTCCTGCGCGCCCGGCTGCACCGCGATCTGCGCCGAGGCCTGGTACGCCTCGTCGAGGCGGGCGCGGTACTCGGCGGCCATCGCGTCCACCTCGGCCCGCGTCGCCGTGCCCTCGCGCTCCAGCGCCTCGGCGTAGAGCTGCCGGAGCGTGGGCCGCTTCGAGATGGCGCGGTACATCACCGGCTGCGTGAACGACGGCTCGTCGCCCTCGTTGTGCCCGTGGCGGCGGTAGGCCCACAGGTCGATGACCACGTCGCGGTGGAAGCGCTGGCGGAAGTCGGCGGCGAGCAGCACCGCCTGCGCCACGGCCTCCAGGTCCTCCCCGTTCACGTGGATGATGGGGATCTGGAGCATCCGGGCCGGGCCGGTGCAGTAGGTGGTGGAGCGCGCGTCGCGCGGCGAGGTGGTGAAGCCCACCTGGTTGTTCACGATGACGTGGATGGTGCCGCCCACGCCGTACGCCTCGAGCTGCGACATGTTGAGCGCCTCGGCCACGATGCCCTGGCCGGCGAACGCCGCGTCGCCGTGCACCAGCACCGGCAGCGAGCGGACGCGCTCGAAGTCGTGGTAGCGGTCCTGCTTGGCGCGCACCCGCCCCTGCACCACGGTGTCGATCCACTCCAGGTGGCTCGGGTTGAAGGCGAGCGACAGGTGGACCAGCACGCCGTCCGGCGTCTCGCGATCGGTCGAGTGGCCGAGGTGGTACTTCACGTCGCCGCCGGTCGCGTTGACGATGGCGTTGTCGCGGAACTCGGCGAAGATCTGGCGCAGCGGCTTGCCGACCACGTTCGCGAGCACGTTCAGGCGCCCGCGGTGCGCCATGCCGATCACCACGTTGCGGACGCCGTGGCCGACGGCCCGGTCCACCAGGAACTCGAGCAGCGCCACGAACCCCTCGGCGCCCTCCACGCTGAAGCGCTTCGCCCCGAGGAACTTCGTCCCCAGGAACTGCTCCAGGCTCTCCGCCTCCACGATCTTGCGGAGGAGCAGCTTCTTCACGTCCGGCGCGAGCGAGAGCCGGTTCTTCGTGCGCTCCATCCGCTGCTCGAGCCAGCCGCGCAGGTCCTGGTCGTGCATGTGGGCGAGCTCGACGCCCAGCGTCCGGCAGTAGGTCTCCTCCAGCCTCGCCACCAGGTCCCGCAGCGTGCGGTCGCCGCGGCCGTCCGCGTCGGCGCAGGGCCGGTCGAGGTCGGCGGGCCCGAGGTCGAACGCCTCGAGCGCGAACGGCTCGGCGGGGCGGACCAGGCCGAGCGGATCGAGCCTGGCGCGGAGGTGACCGTACTCGCGGTACGCCTGCACCAGCCGGTCCACCTTCGCCTGGAAGGCCGCGTCGCCGCCCGCGCATGCCGCCGGCTGCGGGCCGGCGGCGCCGTCGGGCCGGCGCCGGGGGAAGGACGCGGGCGCCGGGGCGGCGCCCGGGGCGGCGGGCAAGCCCTCGAAATACCTGCGCCACGATCCGTCCACCGACCTGGGATCGGCGAGCCACGCGTAGTAGAGGTCTTCGACGAAGGAGAGGCTGGGCGCGCTGGGCAGCGCCTGGGGTTCCGGCGGCGATGACATGGCGCGCTCTTCTTAATCCAGACACCCCCCGCCTGGCCGCTCAACCGCACGCGATCCGATGACGCGCACCGATCCGACCGCCGCGGCGCCTCCCCGGGAGCTGGTGTGGCGGGATGCCACCGGGGAGCACAGGGCGCGCTGGGCCTCCGGCTCGGCGCCGCCGCCCGCCCGGCTCGGCCCGGCCGGCGACGCCACCCGCGCTGGCGAGGCGCTGGCCCGGGCACGTCGCGGCGAGGGGCTGGTCTACGCCGGCGACTACCACAACGCCCGGCAGCTCCTCGCGGCCATGGGGCGGCGCCTGGAGCACCCTGCGCCGAAGGGCGCAGGCCTGGCGGGCGCTTACCGCGCCGCGCGGGAGCGGATGCGGCTCGAGCACGAGGTGCTGGCGCGGCTGCTCGTGCCGGTCGAGCCCGGGTGGCGCATCGCGCTGCGGCGGGCGCCGGAGGTGGCCGCCGCCTGCGCCGAGGCCCTCGGCCCGCCGCCGGACGGGCCCGCGCTGCTGCCGCTCCGCGAGCTGCTCGGGCTGGTCGCCGCGCACGAGTGGCGACGCCGCGGCGTCGAGGTCCCCGCGCTCGGGGCGCGGGTGCACCCGTTTCACGGCGTGTACGCGCCCATCCGGGGCGAGTACGTGGACCTGGTCGCCGCCGCGGCCGCGGAGCGTTCGCTCGAGGGCACGCGCGCCTTCGACCTCGGGACCGGCACCGGGGTGCTCGCGCTGGTGCTGGCGCGGGCGGGCGCCCGGGTGATCGCGACCGACCTCGAGCCGCGCGCGGTGGCCTGCGCCCGCGAGAACGCGGCCCGGCTCGGCCTGGCCGGCCGGGTCGAGGTGGTGGAGGCGGACCTGTTCCCGGAGGGCGTGGCGGACGTGATCGTGTGCAACCCGCCGTGGATCCCGGGCGCCGCGCACGGCCCGCTCGAGCGGGCGGTCTACGATCCGGGCGGCGCGTTCCTGGAGCGGCTGGTGCGCGGGCTGCCCGCGCACCTCGCCCCGGGCGGCGAGGCGTGGATCGTCCTCTCCGACCTGGCCGAGCGGCTCGGGCTCCGGCCGGCGGGCGAGGTGGCGCGGCTGGCGGGGGCGGCGGGGCTGGAGGTGGCGGACGTCCGCGAGGCGCGCCCCTCGCACCCCCGTGCGCGCGACCGCGCCGATCCGCTGCACGCGGCGCGCGCCGCCGAGGTGACGCGGCTCTTCCGGCTCCGGCGCCGTCGATAGAGGCCCCCTCCTCCCGCTCCCTGGTGCGGGAGGAGGGGGAGCGGCGGACGCACCCGCGCGGCCCGCCCGCCGCCAACCTGCTACGCCGGCGCGCCGGGCGCGACCGCCGCCCCGGCCGCCGCCGGCTGCACCATCGGTGACACCGGCGGCGCGCGACGGAGCACGAGCGGCGCCGGGCGGACGGGCACGGCGTCGAGGCGGCGGAGCACCTCGTCCACCGTCCGGCGCGGCGTGGGCCGCACCTCCGGACCGTAGCCCAGCCGCAGCAGGAGCTGCGGCATGCCCGGATCGCCGACCGCCTCGCGGAGCGGCCCGCGCAGCCCGTCCTGCTCGACCGGCTGGTTGAAGTAGGCGACGGTGAGCCCGGCCGCGGTGGCGCGCAGCAGGATGCGCTGGAGCGCGATCCCGGCGACCATCCACTCGGCGAGGCCGTCGTGCGCGGTGGAGAGGACGAGCAGGGCCTTGGAGGCGAGCGTGCGGCGCCGGTCGCGCTCGGCCTCGGCGCGGGCCGGGTTGGAGAGCCGGGCCACGAGCGGCTGCAGGCGCGCCGCGGCGTCGCTCATCCCCACCGCGTACGCGGGCATCCCGTCGCGGCGGCCGCTGCCGCTCGGTGGATCCAGCCGGCCAGCTCGGCGCGGAACCGCGGGTTGGCCCACTGCCGGCGATCGCCCTCGGCCACCAGCTCGGCCACGGCGCGGCGCTGGTGCGCCTCCACCGGCCGCAGCCAGGCGCCCTCCGCGCGCGCCTCGCGCAGCAGCCGGGTGACCAGCCCCTCCGGCGGCTCGCGGCCGTCGAGCGGCAGCCGGTTGGTGCGGCGGCGCGGGATGGCCTGGAACAGCTCCTCGTCCTCGGGCGAGAGCGCGCGGTGCTCCTCGAGGCGCACGCGCGCCACCAGCCCGTCGCGGCGGTGCGTGCCGATGATCTCCGCCGAGGTCGCGTGGCCGAAGTGCGCCGCGGCGAGGCGCAGGTTCGCGAGCGCCGCGCCGCAGGCCATCACCAGCTCCCGGCCGTCCGGGTCCACCTCCGGGAGCGCGCGCGCGCCGTCGGCGTGGAGGCCGACCTCGTCGCCGCGCACCTCGAACCACCACGGCTGCGTGTTGTGCCGCGAGGGCGCGAGCACGGCGTACGCGAGGAGGAAGCGCAGCCGCTCGGTCGGCCCGCCCCATGACGGGAAAGCCCGCGGGTCCGGCGCGGGGAGCGCCTGCGCATCGACGAACATGGGTCCCTCCCGGAACTCGGGCACACGGCGCAGCGGCGCTGCGGGAGCGTTTCAGGTAAACCTCTTCTCCGCGCGCGGGGAGTCCCCGCCCGGGCGAACCTCGATCGCCTGCGCGGCCGCGCGCGTGCGCGGTCACCGAGTCGAGCGGCGGCGGCCCCGGCGCGGCCACCCCGGGGAGGGAAGGCCACCTGTACGACACAGCCGTCGAGATCCTGATCGTCCTGGCCCTGGTCGTCGCGAACGGCGTGTTCGCCGGCGCGGAGATCGCGGTCATCGCGATGCGCAAGACGCGGCTCGCGCAGCTCGTCGAGCAGGGCCGCGCCGCCGCCGGGGCGGTGCTGCGGCTGCGCGACGCACCCGAGCGCTTCCTCGCCACGGTGCAGGTCGGCATCACCGTCATCGGCGCCAGCGCCGCGGCGTTCGGCGGCGCGTCGATCGCAGGCCGCCTCGCCCCGGTCCTCGAGCGGATCCCGCCGCTCGCACCGTACGCGCACCAGCTCTCGCTGGCGCTCGTGGTCGCGCTCGTGTCCTTCCTCTCGCTGGTCCTCGGCGAGCTGGTGCCGAAGTCGCTCGCCCTCCGCGCGCCCGAGCGCTACGCGCTGCTGGTCGGCCGGCCCCTGCTCGGCCTCTCGCACCTGGTCCGCCCCGTCGTGTGGCTGCTGACCGCCTCGTCCAACCTGCTGCTGCGCCCGTTCGGCGACCGCACCACCTTCGCCGAGGCGCGCCTCTCCGCCGAGGAGCTGGAGCAGCTCGTGGACGAGGCCGGCCGCGCCGGCGCGCTCGACGCGCCCACCGCGGAGATCGCCTCGCGCGCGCTCGCGTTCCGCGACCTCACCGCCGGCGACGTGATGGTCCCGCGCAGCCGGGTGAAGGCGCTCCCCGCCGACGCGACCCAGGACGACCTGAAGCGGCTGCTGCTCGAGGAGGGCCGGGCGCGCATGCCGGTCTACGACGGCACGCTCGACGACGTGATCGGCTACGTGATGGCGAAGGACCTCGCCGCCATCGCCTGGGAGCGCGAGCTCATCGTGCTCGCCGACCTGGTGCGGCCGGTGCACTTCGTGCCGGAGGGCGCCAAGGCGGTGCACGTGCTGCGCGACATGCAGCGGCGGCGCTCGCAGATCGCGGTGGTGGTGGACGAGCACGGGGGCATGGCCGGGATCCTCACGCTGGAGGACCTGGTGGAGGAGCTGGTCGGCGACATCCTGGGCGAGGCCGAGGAGCCGCAGCCGCTCTTCGAGGTCGAGCCCGGCGGCGCCGCGGTGGTGCGCGGCGACGCGCCCATCCGCGAGGTGAACCGCGCGCTCCACCTCGACCTGCCCGAGGGCGAGGGCTACACCACCGTCGCCGGGCTGGTCATCGCCGTGGCCGGCGCGATGCCGGAGCGCGGCGCGCGCCTGCGGCTCGCCGACGGCACGGAGGCCGAGGTGGTGGAGGCCACGCCGCGCGTGGTGCGGCGGGTGCGGCTCGTGCCGCCGCCGCCCGGCGAGGCGAGCGCGGGCGCCGGCGAGGGCGACGGGGCGGCCGGGCCGGAGGCCTGACCGGGAGCGCGAAGCGAGCCGCCGGGGCGCCGCCGCGCGCTAGCCCGCCAGCGCCGACAGCTCGGGCGTGTCCGGCCGCAGCCTTCCGGTGGCGAGGGCCCAGCGGTAGGTGTCGCGGACCATCTCCTCGAACGGGCGGACGCGGTAGCCCAGCTCGCGCTCGGCCTTCGCCGACGACGCGAACGTGTACAGCGCGCTGGCGCGGACCAGGCCGCGGCTGGTCCTCGGCCGCCGGCCGGCGGCGCGCGCCGCCAGCTCCTGCGCCGCGGCGAACCCGAGCGCCAGCGGCACCGGGACGCGGCGCGGGGGCGGGACGCCGGCGACGGCGCAGGCGCGGCGGATCATCTCCGACATGGCGAGGTTGTGGCCCGCGAGCACGTAGGCCTCGCCGGCGCGCCCGCGCTCCAGCGCGGCCACGTGGCCGTCGGCCACGTCGCGGACGTCGCAGAAGGACGCGCCGCCCTCGACGTAGGCGGGGATGCGGCGCCGCGCGAACGCGAGCAGGATGGACGCGGAGGAGCCGTGCACGTCGCCCGGCCCGAGCACGTAGGCCGGGCGCACCACCACGAGCGGCAGGCCGCGCGCGGCGAGCGCCCGGGCCGCCCGCTCGCCCCGGAGCTTCGAGACGAAGTAGGGCATCCCGAGCGCCTCGGCGTTGCCGGCGGTGGCCTCGTCGGCCACCTCGGGCGCGGCGGTGCCGCCCATCACCGCGGTGGACGAGGTGAGCACCGCGCGCGCCACCCCCGCCTCCAGCGCCGCGCCCAGCACCGCCTCGACCGCGCGCACGTTGACGGCCTCGAGGGCCGCCTCCAGCCCCGGCCCGAAGCCCACCACGCCCGCCGAGTGGACCACCGCGTCGCGGCCCGCCAGCGCCGCGCGCAGCGCCGCCCGGTCGTCCAGCTCGCCGCGGGCCACCTCCGCGCCGGCGGCCTCCAGCGCCGCCGCGTCGCTGGTGGCGCGCGCGTACAGCCGCACCGAGTGCCCGCGCGCGAGCAGGGCGCGCGCCACCGCGCCGCCCACCAGGCCCGTACCGCCGGTGACGAGGACGTTCACCGGGCCGGTCTACCCCGGCGCCGCGGCCGCGACAAGGATCCGCCCGGTCACGGGCGCCGCGCGTGGCGGGCCACGGTCTCGAGGAGCTCGTCCAGCTCGAACGGCTTCGTGAGGTACCCGTCCGCCACCGGCACCGGGAGCTGCTCGGACGGCAGCGCGGCGGTCATGAGCACCACCGGCAGGTCTCGCAGCGCCGGGTCGGCGCGGAGGGTCTCCAGGAACTGCGCGCCGTTCATCACCGGCATCACGAGGTCGAGCACCACGAGATGCGGCCGCGGGGACCGGCGCAGCCACTCCAGGCCGGCCACGCCGTTCTCCACCATCGCGACCGCGTAGCCCTCGGCGTCGAGGCACTCGGCCACGCTCTCGCGGATCGCGTCGTCGTCCTCGACGAGCAGGATGCTGCGACCGTTCACGGGATCCCCCACACCGGTCGTTCTAGCACCCCGGCCGCCGCCGCGGCAGCGCCCGGCCTGCTCCGCCCCGCCTGTGCCCGCGCGGGGACTAGATGGTGAGCGACGAGGGCGCCTGGAAGACGGGCGGCGCCGGCGTCGCCGGGACCGGCGGGTGGCCCGGCGGGAGGCGCCGGTCCGGCGGCTCCAGCGCCGGCGCCGGGCGGGAGGCGTCCCCCGACGCGCAGCCGTACGCCTCGCGCACGTGCGCCACGAGCGCGTCGAGGTGCGCGATCGCCCCGCCGCGGCCGCCGCGGAGCGCGTGGCGCAGCTCGGCCGCGAGCTGCGGATCCTCGAGCATCTTGGCGGAGGTCATGTTCTCGCAGACGTAGTCCGGCGTGAGGCACGCGCGCGCCATGGCGACGTGCCAGTCCGCCCAGCTGTGCGGCTCGCAGTCGCCGCCGCGCACCCGCCCCAGCACCGGCAGCGCGAGGGCCCCGAGGACCGCCAGCCCGGCGAACGCGACCACGCTCGCCCGCGCGGTGCGGGCGAGCCGGGACGGCCGCCGCGCCCGCGGCGCGGCGATCCCGCAGTTCGGGCAGGCGCTCGCGCCGGCGTCGAGGGTCGAGGCGCACAGCGTGCAGGTCTTCATCGGAGCCTCCGCGGCGGGCGGTCGCACCCGCTTCCTCCGATGTAAGCAATGCCCGGCGGCGCCGCCGTGGACGCCCGCCCCCCCGTCGGGCAATTGCCGGGCGCGCCCGCCCAACCGCCCTGCGGCGTTGGGGGCAGCGTCCCGGTCCCGGGCCCGCCCGCGCGTCCGCCCCCGGCCTCAAGGCCGGAAGCGGCGCTCGATCCGCGAGCGCAGCAGCTCGAGGAGCTCCTCGGCGGTCATGCCCGCGCCCGCGGCGACCGCGAGGCGGAGCGGCCCGCGCCCGCGCACCCGCGCGCCCTTGCCGAGCGGCCCGTCCTCGCCCCGCACCTCGACCGCCTCCGGCGCGAGGTCCACCTCGCAGGGCGCCAGGTACAGCTCGGCGAAGCGGCGCCGCAGCCGCTCGGCGGTGAGGGCGTCCGCCTCCTCCGGCAGCAGCTGGAAGCCGATGGCGGTGCCGGCGAGCGCGGCGGTGACCTCCGCCACCAGGCCGAGCCGGAGCGCGTGCGGGGCGAGCGCCTCGAGCCCGTCCACCTCGCCGTAGCGCCAGTAGCTCCGCAGCACCGCGCCGCACGCGGCGCAGGCGATCCCGTGCAGCGCGTCCAGGCCGCGGGTCCGGTACAGGTGGCGCGCCGGCCCGCGCGCGCGGCAGCGCGGGCAGGCCTCCTCCGGCCCGAGCGCGGCGAGCACCGCCCGCGCCACCTCCGCCACCGCCGGCCGGTCGAGCGCGATGCGGACGCCCGCCGCGAGGTCGGCCGCGGCGAGCTGCACGCCCGCGTGGATCTCGCCCCCGCCCTCGCGCGCGCCCACCACGAGGTGGGCCGGGAGCCGGGCGAGCATCCGCGCCAGGTCCGGCGCCCCGGCCCAGCCCGCGCGCAGCGCGTCCCAGCGCGCCTCCAGCGCCTCCGCGGTCGCGATCGCCTCGGGGACGCGCCGGCCGCCCTCCTCGGCGAAGAACGCGAGGCAGGTGAGGGCCACCTCCCACGGCGCCCCGCGGGCCGCGTCCTCCAGCGACCGCGCCAGCGCCCGTGCCTCCGGGCTCGCGCTCCGCCGCTCCAGCCGCGCCGCGCCCTGGCGCACCAGCGCGCTCTCGCCCAGCGGGTCGAACGCGCGGCGCGCGCCGGTCGGCCCCCGCCGCTCGATGCCGTCCATGGCCTTCCTCCTCGCGCGCGACAGCTCCGCCGCCGCGCCCGCCGCCCGCGAGAGGCGCGCCCGCGCGTCGGCGCGCGCCGCCTCCGCGTCCGCGGCCAGCTCGGCGCGCGTCTCCTCCACCAGGTCGCCGCCCGCCGCGCGGCGCCGCTCCGCCTCGGCGCGGAGCCGCTCGGTGTCGCTGGCGCGCAGCCGGTCGCGCTCGCGCGCCAGGGACGCGGCGATGCGCCGGAGCGTCTCGACGCGCCGCTCGATCCGGGCGAGCCGCTCGGCCTCGTCGATCCCGTCCACCGCCTCGCCCGCGCCGAGGCGCTCGGCGATCACCTGCAGGCCGGCGAGGTCGCCGCGCGCGTAGGCCGCGTTCACGCGCGCCATGAGGTCGGAGCGCCGCGCCTCCTCGCCGGCGTCGCGCGCCAGGTCGGGGTGGAGGAGCCGCGCCAGCCGCCGGTAGAGCCGCTTCAGCGCGGCGGCCTCGTCCTCGAGCGGCTCGACCTCGCCGGCGTCGCCCGCGCCGGCGGGCGCGCGCCCGGCCGCGTCCCAGGGCTCCGCGGGCGGCGGCGCGGCCCGCCGGCGATCGCGCCGCGCGCGCTCCGGCGGCGCGCCGGAGCGGAGCCGCTCGGCGAGTGCGGCGAGCCCGTCCTCCAGCGCCTGGAGCGTCCGCACCAGCCGCTCCGCGGCCGCCAGCTCCGCGAACGCCTCGCCGAGCGCGCGCTCCCAGCGATGCGCGAACGCCGCCAGCTCCGCCGAGCACGCCTCCAGCTCGCGATCCAGCGCGGCGATCTCGTCGAGCAGCGCCCGCAGCCGGGCCTCGGCCAGCTCGGCCGGTCCGGGGGGCGGGGCGGGGAGCCGGGCGAGCCCGAGCGCTCGCTCGCGAGGGGACATGCGCCCCCGGTTCTATCACCGGCGGCCGACGCCGGTGGAGACCCGGACCCGCTCCTCGTCGGACAGGCGCCTGGTGAAGCCCCACACCGCGTAGGCGACGAGCGCCACCGCGAAGTACTGCGCGAAGGTGAGGCCGAGGTGGCGCGCGTCGGCGTAGGACACGTCGGTCGCGCGCAGGAAGTCGAGCAGGAAGCGCCCGATCCCGTACACGAGCGCGAGCAGCGGCAGCAGCCGGCCGCGCAGCACGTCGCGGCGGTGCAGCGCCCACAGCACCGCCCCGAGCGACAGCAGCAGGATGGCCTCGTACAGCCCGAGGTCGTGGCGGGGGCCGTCCGGGAACCGGACCGCGAGGAAGAAGTCGGTGAGCCGGCCCGGGTGATCGTGCACCGTGAAGCAGCCCACCCGCGCGATGCCCCAGCCCGGCGCCACGCCCAGCGCGAACGCGTCGGCGTAGGCGGTGAAGCGCACGCGCTTGCGCCGGAAGTAGACCGCCGCGGCGACCATGCCGCCGGCGAGGCCGCCCATCGACGAGAGGCCCTCCCAGAACTTGAAGATGCGCAGCGGGTCCTGCAGCTCCTCCGGGTGGTAGAAGAACAGGTGCGCGAGGTGCCCCAGCACCACGCCCGCCAGCACCCCCACCACCGCGAAGTCGAGGATGACCTGCGGGTCCTTGCCGAGCTGCTTCGCGCCGCGCGCGGAGAGCTGGACGGCGGCGAGGATCCCGAGCGCGGAGAGCACGCCGAAGGACTGGAGGGTGAACGGGCCGAGCGAGGCGCTGGGGAGCTCGAACCAGGGGATGATCGCGAGGGGCATCGGCGCAGCTTTACCTCCCGGACGGCCGGCGGTCCACGCGAAAGCCCACCGTCCGCGGCACCCCGCCGCGACCCGGCGGGCGCCGGCCCCGGGCCGCCCGCGCGGGCCTATCCTCGGGCGGAGGAGGTGGCCCATGGCCCCGACCATCCCGGGCGCGGAGGCGCTGGCCTCGCTCGCCGCCGCGCTGTTCCCGGGCGGCGCGGTCGCGCGGATCGAGCCGCTCGGCCCCGACGCCGGCGGCGGCGACAAGGCCATCGGCTACGGCCGGCCGCAGCGCGTGACGGTGCGGCTGCCCGGCGGCGGCGAGCGGCGCTTCGTGTTCCGCACGCAGGCGCCCAACGAGTTCGGCCACGACCGGCGCGCGGACCGCGCCGAGGGCGCGCTGCTCGCGTACGACCTGTTCGGCCGCTTCCCGCGCCACGTGCGCGCGCTCGACGTGGGCGCGATCGCGGCCGACGGGCGCCTCGTGTCGCTGGGCGGGGCGGGCGAGTTCTGGCTCGCCACCGACTGGGCCGACGGGACGCTGTACGCCGACGACCTCCGGCGCGTGGCCGCGCAGGGCGCCGGGCCGCTCGACCGGGCGCGGGCGGACGCGCTGGTGGACTACCTGGTGCGCCTGCACGCGGAGCGGATCGACGACCCGGTGGCCTGGCGGCGCGCGGTGCGCGACCTCCTCGGCCACGGCGAGGGGATCTTCGGCCTGGTGGACGCGTACCCGCCGGACGTGCCGGCGGCCCCGCCGGCGCGGCTCCGGGCGCTCGAGGAGCGCTGCCTCGCGGCGCGCTGGGCGCTGCGCGCGCGGGCCGGCCGGCTCGCGCGCACGCACGGCGACTTCCACCCGTTCAACGTGGTGTTCCGCCCGCCCGGCCCGGGCGAGGACGGCGCCGGCTTCACCCTGCTCGACGCCTCGCGCGGCGGCGCCGGCGACCCGGCCGACGACGTGGTCGCGCTCACGGTGAACTACCCGTTCTTCGCGCTGGGCCACCCCGGCGCCTGGGCGGGCGGGCTGCGCGAGCTGTGGCGGCGCGCCTGGGAGCGCTACCTCGCCGGCACCGGCGACCGCGCGGTGCTGGAGACCGCGCCGGCGTACCTCGCCTGGCGCGCGCTGGTGCTGGCCTGCCCGCGCTTCTACCCGCACCTGCCGGCGCCGGCGCGCGACCGGCTCCTCGGGCTGGCGGAGCGGACGCTCGACGCCGGGCGGCTCGAGCCGGGCGAGGCGGACGCGCTGTTCGCGGCGGAGGGCGCATGAGCGGCGCGGTGGTGTGGGTGACCGGGCTCCCCTCCTCCGGCAAGAGCACCTTCGGCCGGGCGCTGGTGGCGCGCGTGCGCGCGGCGGACCGCCCGGCGGTGCTGCTCGACGGCGACGCGGTGCGGGCCGCGCTCTCGCCGGCGCCGGGCTACGACCCGGCCGCGCGGGCGGCGTTCTACGAGACGCTCGGGAACCTGGCGCTGCTGCTCGCCGGCGAGGGGCTGGTGGTGGTGGTGGCCGCGACCGCCGCGCGGCGCGTGTTCCGCGACCGCGTCCGGCTCCGGGCGCCGCGGTTCGTGGAGGTCTGGATCGACGCGTCCCCGGAGGCCTGCGCGGCGCGGGATCCCAAGGGGCTCTGGGCGCGGGCGCGCGCGGGCGGCGCGCCGGAGCTGCCCGGCGGCGGCGCGCCCTACGAGCCGCCGCGCGCGCCCGAGGTGGTGGCGCGCGGCGGGGGCGAGGACCGGGAGGCGCTCGCCGCCGCGGCGGCGCTGCTCGAGGACGGGTGAGGCTTCCCCCGGAAGCCGCAGCGCCGCACGGCGGCCGGGGGGCCGCGCGCCGCTCTGCTATCCTCCGCGGATGGCCGCCCTCGACCCGGTCGCGTTCGTCCGCGGGACCCCGCCGTTCGACGCGCTGCCGGCGGACGCGTTCCGCGACGCCGCCCGCGCGCTCGAGATCGTGTTCTTCCCGACCGGCACGCGCGTCCTGGAGCGCGGCGGCACGCCCTCCGAGCACCTCTACGTCATCCGCAAGGGCGCGGTGCGGCTCGAGCGCGAGGGGCAGACGCTGCAGCTGCTCGAGGAGGGCGAGGTGTTCGGCTTCACCTCGCTCATCTCCGGCAAGGCCACGCTCGACGTGATCGTCGAGGAGGACCTGCTCGCCTACCGGCTGCCGCGCCAGGAGTTCCAGGCGCTCCTCGCCTACGGCCCGTTCGCCGGGCACTTCGCGTCCGGGCTGGCGGAGCGGCTCCGGAACAGCCTGGAGCGCTCGCAGGTGGCGAGCTTCCAGCCCGACCTGGCGGTGCCGGTCGCGACGCTGCTGCGCGGGCCGGCGGTGCGGATCGCGCCGGCCGCGACGGTGGGCGAGGCGGCGCGGGTCATGGCGGAGCGCGGGGTCGGCTCGCTCATCGTGGACTCGGAGCCGCCCGGGATCGTCACCGACCGTGACTTCCGCGCCCGGGTGCTGGCGCAGGGGCGCGGGCCGGAGACGCCGGTGCTCGACGTGTACACCGCGCCGCTCAGGACCGTGGGCGGCGACGTGCCGGTGTACGAGGCGTGGCGCATCCTGCTCGACTCGGGCGTGCACCACCTGCCCATCACCCGCAACGGCGGCGAGATCGCGGGCGTCCTCACCGCCACCGACCTGCTGAAGTGCACCGCCTCCGGGCCGGTGGCGGTGATGAAGCGCCTGGAGCGGCTGGGCGGCCGCGACGCGCTGCCCGGCTACGGGACCAAGGTGAGCGAGATGGTCTCGGCGCTGTTCGCGGGCGGGCTCGAGCCGACGGTGATCGGCGGGTTCGTGGCGCGGCTCAACGAGACGCTGGCCGGACGGATCCTGCGCTGGGCCGAGGACGACCTCGGGCCGCCGCCCTGCCCGTACGGCTGGCTGGTGTTCGGCTCCGAGGGGCGCAAGGAGCAGATGATCCTGACCGACCAGGACAACGCGCTCGCCTGGCGCGACGACACGCCCGAGGCGCGGGCCTACTTCTCGGCCATGGCGGAGAAGGCCAACGCGGACCTGGTGGCGGCCGGGTTCCCGCGCTGCCCGGGCGGCTACATGGCGACGCGCTGGCAGGGCTCGCTGGCCGAGTGGGAGGAGCGCTTCCGCGCCTGGCTCGACCGGCCCACGCCGCAGGCGCTGCTGGAGGCGTCGATCTTCTTCGACTTCCGGGTGGCGCAGGGCTCGCTCGACCCCGAGCCGCTGGAGGCGATCGTGCGCCGGGCGCGGAACGCGCGCACGTTCCTCGCCGCGATGGCGAAGAGCGCGCTCACGTTCCACCCGCCGGGCGGCCTGATGCTGCGGCTGCGCAGCGAGTCCTCCAAGTTCGACCTGAAGCTGAAGGGCGTGAGCCCGATCGTGTTCCTGGCGCGCGTCTACGGCCTGGAGGCGGGCGCCCGCTCCTCGAACACGCTGGAGCGCCTCGCCGCCGCGGTGAAGGCCGGGCTCATCGAGCAGGACACCTGCGACACGCTCTCCGAGGCGTACCGCTACATCCTGCGGCTGCGCCTGCGCGAGCAGCTCCGGACCATCTCGGACGGGAAGATCCCGTCGAACGTGGTGTCGATGTCCGACCTGTCCTCGATCGAGCGGAGCCGCCTGCGCGACGCGTTCCGCGCCATCGAGGTCTGGCAGGAGCGGGCGTCCTACCACTATCGAACGGACCTCTTCTGACGGGGCTGCGCCCCGCCCCGCCGAGCAGAGCTCGTCGGGGCCCCACCCTGCTTCGCGGGTCCCGTGACCTCGCGCGCCCGCGTTCGCGGGCTCGCGCGAGGTCCCCGCGGGCGCGGCTGCGCCGCGCGCACGGGGCTGCGCCCCGCCCCGCCGAGCAGAGCTCGTCGGGGCCCCACCCTGCTTCGCGGGTCCCGTGACCTCGCGCGCCCGCGTTCGCGGGCTCGCGCGAGGTCCCCGCGGGCGCGGCTGCGCCGCGCGCACGGGGCTGCGCCCCGCCGACCCTGAGCCCGTCGAAGGGGCGCGGGGCCCATGGCGCCTACCGCCCCGCCACCCGCGCGCGGTCCTTGAACAGGAAGCCCTGCACGAGGTCGAACCCGAGGTCGCGCGCCAGCACGAACTCGGCGGTGGTCTCGACGCCCTCGAGCACGGTGTGCGCGCCGACCTCGCGCGCCATGCGCGTGAGCGCCTCCACCAGCGCGCGGTAGCGCGGGTTCTGGAAGCGCGGGATGAGCGAGCGATCGAACTTCAGCACCTCGGCCTCCGTCATCGCCTCGAACGAGAGCAGGCCGTCCACCGCGCCGACGTCGTCGAGCGCCACGGTGACGTGGCGCGAGCGGAGCGACGCGAGCATGTCGCGCGCCGCGAGCGCCTCGGTGCGGGCCAGCGCCTCGGTCACCTCCACCACCACCTTGTTCGGCGCCGAGCCGAACAGCGCCAGGAACGGGTTCTGGTGGCGATCGCCGGCGCGGGTCCAGGAGTCGGGGTCGAGGTTCACGAACACCGGCGCGCGGGGCGCGTGCTCGACCTGGTGCAGCTTCAGCGTCAGCTCGGCGCGGAGCAGGAGCGCCGGCTCGTCGCGCAGCAGCGGGAACACGCGGTCCGGCGGGATGGGCCGGCCGCTGCGGTGGCGGAAGCGGGCCAGCGCCTCGAACGCGACGGTGCGCCCGGTGCGGCAGTGCACGATGGCCTGGTACTCGGTCCAGAAGCGGCCGTCGTCGAGCACGCGGCGGATCTCGTCCAGGTCGAGCGGCCGCGGCATGCGCGGGCGCGTCTCGACGGCGTGCAGGTCGAACGGGATGGGGGCGGCCGGGGTAGGGTCCACCTCCGGCGGGACGAGACCGTGGAGCTCTGCCTCGACGCCCTCGGGACCGTACTGCCAGGCGACGGCGCTCATCGGCGGGACCCCGGCGCGACGCCCCGGCCCGGGGCGGCCAGGAAGGTGTGCGGAGCTAGGGTGTGGTAGGTGACGTCGTGCAAGCGCCTACATGCTGCCACCCGATAGCGCCTCATGCTAGGAAACGACCGCGTGTTCTGGCCCTCCCCTTCGTGGGACACCGTCGTCTACTGGGCCCTCGACCTGGAAACCGGCGGCTTGGACCCCCGCCGGGACGCGATCCTGGCCGTGGGCATGGTGCCCGTGCGCCAGGGCAGCGTCCGTTTGGGGGAGTCGTTCTCGACCCTGATCCGGCCGGAGGCGGCCGCCGCCATCGACCCGGGCTCGATCCGCGCGCACCAGCTCGTCCCGCACGACGTGGCCACGGCGCCGTCGCTCGACTCGGTGCTGGCGGACGTGGACCTGCGGGCGCGGGAGGGCGCGCTGCTCGTGCACCAGGCCTCGCTCGACGTGGCGTTCCTGAAGCGCGCCTACCGGCGCTGCGGCCGGCGCTGGCCGGAGCCGCCGGTGGTGGACACGGTGGCGCTGCTCATCAAGGCCGCGAAGCGGCAGCGGTTCGTGGACCCGGATGCGCCGTCCATCGAGCCGGAGCTGAACCTGCTCGCGGCGCGGCGGCAGCGCGGGCTGCCCGACTACGGCCAGCACGACGCGCTGACCGACGCGGTCGCCACCGCGGAGCTGTTCCTGGTGCTGCGGCGGCAGCTCGCCGCGCGGACCCTGCGCGACCTGCGCTGAGGAACTCGGCCGGGGCGAAGCGCCCCGCGGCTACAGGCCCAGCAGCCCCGCCGCCAGGAGCGCCACGGCGACGGCGGCCGTGAGCCACCCGGTCCAGCGGTGGTCGAGCGTCTCGGGGCGGGCGAGCGCGACGGCCTGGGCGCGGGCGATGCGGGGAGCGCGGGGCATCGGAGTCCTCCGGGCGGCGCGGAGCGCGCCGCTCCGGATCGTCGTAACGGCGGCGCGGCCGTGCGGCAACGCGGCGGGCGCGCGACCGGCCTCGAGGGCCGGCCGCAGGCGCGGCACCGGGACGGTCCCGAGCAGCCAGCGCGGCCCCTCGGGCGCGGCCCGCCGGAATGCCCGCGACGGCGGATGGTGCGTGCGCATCGTCCCCCCCCGCTCGCGCCCCTCCCCCGGCGATCCCGGCGCGAACCCCGCCATGTTGCGTCGCCCACCTCGGCGGCGGAACTCGCACGACGGGGGGACATGCAGGTGGGTGTGGCCGCTGGCCGCGCTCAGCCGGCCTTCAGGTCGGCCGCGAGCGCCTCGCGCTGCCCCTCGTCGAGGCGGGTCTCCACGGTGAAGGCCGGCAGGTCGCACCCGACCGCGACCGGCGCCTCGCCCCGCACGTCGAACTTCAGGTACTGCACCGACGAGAGCCGGTCGGTGCCGACCTGCCGCGGGTCGTAGGTGGCGCGCACCTTCTCGCCGGAGGGGAGGAGCAGGTACAGGTGCTCCGGCAGCTGCAGCCACGCGCGCAGCCGCCGGTCGCGCTCCTCCGGCTCGGCGATCTCGATGAGCAGCGACACGCCCAGCTCGCCCGGCCCGCCCAGCAGCTCGTTGTACGTGTCGAGCTCGTGCCGGACGTCCTCCTCGCGCGCGATCTTCTCCGCGCGCACCATCTCCTGGATCTGGTAGCGGATGGTGGCCGTGTTCTCGAAGAGGAACGTGAGCACGCCGCCCACGTGCACGCGGCGCCGCGCCTTGGCCTGCAGCACGGCGGCGCGGACCTCCTCGCGCGACCGCTCGTAGGTGGACGGGTCGAGGATCTCCTCGCGCCGGACCTTCCTCATCGCTCTCCTCCCTCGCTCCTCATCGCTCGCCTCCCGTCTTCGGCCCGAAGCCCTCGCCGCGGTAGGCCCGCGCCAGCAGGGTGATCGGGTGCAGCGGCTTCTTGCCCGCGTGCTGCTGGAACTGCACGGCCGCGAGCGGGCAGTCGGTGGCCCACACCTCGGCCTCGGCGGCCTTCATCCCGTCGAACGCCTTCCTGCCCACCCGCTGCGACGGCTCGAACCCCTCCACCGTCATGGCGAAGGTGCCGTCGTGCCCGCAGCACTCCATCACCGTGGAGGCCACCGTGACGCCCGGGATCTTCCGCAGCAGGTCGCGCCCCTTGAAGCCGATCCCCTGCGCGCGCAGGTGGCAGGGCGCGTGGTACGCCACCTTGCCGCCGGGGGGCGCCGACGCGAAGCTCGCGTCGAAGCGCGGCTCGTTGCGGATGGTCCAGAGGAACTCCGAGACGTCCATCACCGCCGGCGCGAGCTTCTCGGCGCGGGCCCGGTCCTCGCCCTCCAGCAGGTGCGGCCACTCGCGGCGCATCATCATCGAGCAGGTGGGGTTCACCACCAGCACCTTCGCGCCCTTCTCCACGTACGGCAGGAGCAGCTCGAGATCGCGGTGCGCCCAGCGGCGGAGCGACTCGAGGTCGCCCGTCTCCCAGGCCGGCATCCCGCAGCAGAGCAGCCCCTTCACAACGCGCACGTCCACGCCGTTGCGCTTCAGCACGTAGAGCGCATCCTTCCCGAGGTCGGGCTCGTTGTGCTGCACGAAGCAGGTCTGGAACAGCACCGCCTCGCCGCCCGGCTCGGCCTGCACGTGCCCGTGCTTCCCGCCCAGGCGTCGAACGGCTCGGCGGCGAACTCGGGCAGGAGCTTGTCGCGGTGCACGCCGACCACCTTCTCCATCAGCACGCGGAGCGGGCGGGCGCGGTTCGCCACGTTCGCCATCCCGAGCGAGAGGCGCGCCAGCTTGCCGGCGGCGTCGGGATCGTTCAACACGCGCTGGCGCAGCGTGGGCGCCTTCCCGCGCCGGTGCACGCCGCGGTAGCGGTGGACCAGCTTCGGGAAGTCGAGCTGGAACTCGTGCGCGTCACGCGGGGTGTACGGGCACTGCACCTCGCAGAGCTTGCACTGGAAGCACGCGTCCATCACCTCGCGGGTCTCGGCCTCGGTGACCCGGGTGACGTCGCCGTCGTGCCGGTCGTCCACGAAGGTGAAGAGCTTCGGGAAGCTGTCGCAGTACTTGAAGCACATGCGGCAGCCGTTGCAGATCTCGAAGGCCCGCAGCACCTCGCCGTCCAGCGCGGCGCGGTCCCAGTAGCGCTCCTCGGTGGGATCGTAGGAGAGGCCCGGGGTGGGCTTGAAGGAGACGGTCTTTTCCTGCGTCGGGGTGCTCATGGCGCGGAGTCTCCCGCGGGATCGGTGAGGACGAAACGACCCGATGCACTCCCCAATGGGGGCGCATCGGGTCGTCGCAGCTGGATCGCCGGCGGGGCCGGCGGACCCGGACGCCGCCTAGGCGATCGTCTTCAGCATCTTGTCGAAGCGCCCGGCGTGCGACTTCTCCGCCTTCGCCAGCGTCTCGAACCAGTCGGCGACCTCCGCGAAGCCCTCCTCGCGCGCCGTCTTCGCCATGCCCGGGTACATGTCGGTGTACTCGTGGGTCTCGCCGGCGATGGCGGCCTTCAGGTTCGCGACGCTGTCGCCGATCGGGAGGCCGGTGGCGGGATCGCCGACCGGCTTCAGGAAGTCCATGTGGCCGTGCGCGTGGCCGGTCTCGCCCTCGGCGGTGTCGCGGAAGTTGGCGGCGACCTCCGGGTAGCCCTCCACGTCGGCGATCTTCGCGAAGTACAGGTAGCGGCGGTTGGCCTGCGACTCACCCGCGAACGCGTCCTTGAGGTTCTGCTCGGTCTTGCTTCCCTTCAGCTGGGCCATGTCACTTCTCCTTCTTCGGGTGAGGGTGATCGATCGTGCTCGCGAAGGCGCCGCGTCCGGACGGGCACGCATGCGTGGCCGGCGGGAGGCCGCGAGGCCGGCCGCCGGGCCGTCGCTCGTTTCGGTGGGGGAGTGGTAGCCACGGCGGGGCCGGATTCATAGACCCTGTGGGGGCCGTGCGGCGCATCGCGCCGTTCACGGTGGGTCAACGACGGGGCGCGCGCCCGCCCGGGTGGGCGCGGAGGGCGCGGGCCCAGGGCCTCCGGCGCGCTGCGGGGAGGCTCGCCGGTGAGCACCGTCGGTGCGGAGGGCACCATGGCGGATCCCGACGAGCGCCAGCGCGAGCGCGAGCTGCGCCTGCGGCGCGAGCAGGAGCTGAAGGACCTCGAGACCGAGAACACGCACGGCGAGCGGCCGCTGGAGGGGCTGTCGTCCGCGCCGACCACGTGGACCCAGGACCAGGACGACCGCGAGGCCGAGCGGGTGCACGGCGACGACGAGCTGGAGGCGCAGGCCAGGTCGCTGGCGCAGATCCCGCCCGCGCCGGACGACCGGCGGCTGCCCGCGCGGACGGACCCGCAGGCAGACCGCGAGGAGCCGGACCCGAGCTGACGGCCTCAGCGGCGGGCGCGCCGGCGCGCGGCGTCGGCGGCGAGCGCGAGGAGCAGCGCGGCGGCGGCCGTGCCGGCCTGCCCCTCGGCCGCGCGCGCGAGCGGCACCAGGCCGGCGAGGCCGCCCAGCGCGAGCGCGGCGCGGAGCCCGCGGCCGCCCGGCAGCGGGCCGGGGAGCAGCCCGGCGGCGGCGGCGGCGCCGAGCACGCCGGCCGCGGCGGGCGCGAGCGCGGCGGCCCGGGCCCACAGGGCCGGCCACGCGGGCGGGAGGATGGCGAGGAACGCGAGCACGCTCCCGGCCGCGAGCGCCAGCACCGCGCCGGCGGCGGCGTCCTTCGCGATCCGCGCCCCCTCGCTGCGACCGGGCGAGGCGAGGTCCACCGCCGCCTCGAGCGCCGAGTTGGCCGCCTCCGCCGCGGGCACGAGCGCCACCAGCGCGAGCAGGAGCGCCCGCTCGCCGGGCGAGATGGGCGCGGCGGCCGCGAACGCGGCGGCGAGCACGCCGAGCGCGAGGTGGATGCGGAGGTTGCGGTCGCGGATGGCGGTCTCGGCGAGGCCGGTCCAGGCGAACCCGAAGCTGGCGGCGAGCCCGTGCCGGCCGCGCGCGGGCGGAGGCGGGGGCTCGGGGGCGGGCTCGCGGGCGCGCATGGTGGCGCGCATGGTGCCACGGACGCGGGGCCGGGCGCGAGCGCGTCAGATGTTCTGCGAGAGGATGAGGTGGACGTACTGGGCGCGCTCGTAGGCGCCCGGGTCCTGCACCGCGCGCTGCGAGAGCAGCCCGCGGATCTCGTCCACCGTGCCGGTGCCGCGGCGGTCCAGCCAGTCGTCCACGCCGGCCACGATCTTGCCGAGCTGCGGGATCCCGTGCCGCACCAGCGTCGAGGCGACCTGCACCACCTGCGCGCCCGCCAGGAGCTGCTTCACCGCGCCGAGCGCGTCGTGCACGCCGGTGGTGGCGGCGAGGTGCGCGCGCACGCGGCCGTGCAGGATCCCGATCCAGCGCAGCGGCACGAGCGCCTCGGCCGGCGTGGAGAGCGACATGGTGGGCACCGCCGCCATGCGCTCCAGCGACAGGTCGGGCTGCAGGAAGCGGTTGAACAGGACGATCCCGTTCACGCCGAGCGCGTCGAGCCGCGCGCAGAAGTGGGCGAGGGCGGTGAAGTAGGGCGAGAGCTTCACCGCCACCGGGATGGTCACCGCCTCGCGCACCGCCGAGACCGCGTCGAGGTAGCGCGCCTCCACCTCCGCCGCGCTCACCGCCGGGTCCGCCTCCACCGCGTACAGGTTCAGCTCGAGCGCGTCGGCCCCGGCCTGCTCGATGTCGCGGGCGAACTCGGTCCAGCCGCCCGCGGCCGAGCCGTTCAGGCTGGCGATGACCGGGACCTCGAGCGCGCGCTTGGCCCGCTCGACGAGCGACAGGTACTCGTGCGGCCCGACCCGCTGCGGCGGGAAGTGCGCGCGCACGTCGGGGCTCGCCCAGGCCGCGCCGTCGAGCGCCGCGGCGATGGTCGCGCCGGGCGCCTCGAGCTGCTCCTCGAACAGCGAGCGGAGCACCACCGCGCCCGCGCCGTGCGCCTCCGCGGCCTGGAGGTTCTCCACCCGGTTCGACAGGGCGGACGAGGCGAGCACGACCGGGCTCGGCAGCGCGAGCCCCATGTACTCGGTGACGAGGTCGGCCATGCGTCTCCCCGGGCGGCGCCGTCCGGCCGCCCTCCCCTACTTCGCCGGGCCCTGCGGGTGCACGGTGATCACCGGGCAGCGGGCGCGGCGCACCACCCGCTCCGCGATCGAGCCCATGAGCGCGTGCTCCAGGCCGGTGCGCCCGTGCGTGCCGAGCACCAGCACGTCGGCGCGCTGCTCCGCCGCCCAGGACACGATCTCGGTGGCCGGCTCGCCCACCGCGGTGGCGGTGTCCACGGCCGGCGCGCCCAGCGCCTCGGCGTCCCGGCGCCACTCGTCGAGGTGGCGCTTCGCCTGCTCCGCCAGGTCCTGCATCATCTTCGGGCTGGCCACCACCGAGCCGTCGGGGAACGTGTAGCCGGGCACCGGGTAGGCGTGGAGGAGCGTGAGCGAGCCCGCGTTCCGCCGGGCCAGGTCGGCGGCGACCTCCATCGCCGCGCGCGAGGCATCGGAGAAGTCGATGGGGCAGCAGATCCGCTTCCAGTCCGCGTTCGGCATCGCGTCCCCTCTTTCCCGGAGGTCCGGAGGGGATCCTAACCTCGGGGCCGCCGGGCGGACAGGCCGGAGGGGGGAATCCGGTGCGCCTCGGCGCGCACGCCTTTAGGATGCCGCCCCGTGGAATCCCGGTCCCGAGGCCTCGCCTACGCGCTCGCCGCCTACCTGCTGTGGGGCGCGTTCCCCCTGTACTTCAAGGCGCTGCACGGCGTCCCCGCCCCGGAGATCCTGGCGCACCGGGTGCTGTGGTCGGTGGTCCTGCTCGCCGGGATCGTCTTCCTGGGCGGGCGGACCGCCCAGCTCCGGGAGGCGCTCCGCCCCGGCCGGCGCGGCGTGCTGGTCGTGACCGCGGTGCTCATCGCGGCGAACTGGCTCATCTACATCTGGGCGGTGAACGCGGGGCGCGTGCTCGAGGCGAGCCTCGGCTACTTCGTGAACCCGCTCGTGAACGTGCTGCTCGGGATGGCGTTCCTGCGCGAGCGCCTCTCGCGCGTGCAGGCGTTCGCGGTGGCGCTGGCGGGCGCCGGCGTGGCGGTGCTGGTGGTGCGGCTCGGGACGGTGCCCTGGCTGCCGCTCAGCCTCGCGCTCTCGTTCGGCCTGTACGGCCTGCTCCGCAAGCGCGCCGGCATCGATCCCATCGGCGGCCTCCTGGGCGAGACCGCGCTGCTCGCCCCGGTGGCGCTCGGCTACCTGGTGCTGCGCGGCGCCGGCGGCGAGGGCGCGTTCGGCCACGGCGGCTGGCGCACGGCGCTGCTCGTCGCGGCGGGCCCGGTCACCACCGTCCCGCTGGTCTGGTTCGCGATCGGCGTCCGGAGCCTGCGCCTCTCGACCATGGGCCTGGTCCAGTACGTCACCCCCACCCTCCAGTTCCTGCTCGCGGTGGCGCTGTTCCGGGAGCCGTTCACCCGCACCCACGCCGTCGCCTTCGGCTGCATCTGGGCCTCGCTGGCGGCGTACACCTGGGACGCGCTCGCGCGCGTCCGGCGGGTCGAGGCGGCGGCCTCGGAGGCGGCCCGCGCGGCCTGACGGCCGCGAGCCGGGCGCGGGAATCCATCGGGGGCGCCGGGCGTTGCACCGGCCGAGCCCCCGCCCGATGGTGCTGCGGGGGCGCGCGAGTTAGGTTCGCGCCGCTCCCGCACCGCAAGGCTCCCCGTGATCCCGAAGCTCGACGTCCTCCCCGCCGCGCTGCCGACCCCGACCCCACCCGCCGCCGAGCGCGGCGCCCGCTGGACCAACCCGTGGCGCGCCCTGCCCCGGATCCGCTGGGCGGTGCAGCTCGGCTACCTCGCGTTCCTCCTGCTGGTCGGCTGGCAGTTCCTGCGCTTCTACGACGCGGTCCGCGGGGGCGGGCCCATCGACGTGGCGCGCCCGCCGTCGGTCGAGGCGTTCCTCCCCATCGCCGCGCTCGTCTCGCTGAAGCGCTTCCTGCTCACCCGCTACTGGGACGAGATCCACCCGGCCGGCCTCACCATCCTGCTCGCCGCGCTCACCACGGCGCTCGTGGCCAGGAAGGCGTTCTGCTCCTGGGTGTGCCCGGTGGGCACGATCTCGCGCGCGTTCGAGTGGCTCGGCCGCAAGCTCCTGTGGCGCCGCGGCTGGCCGGCCGTGCCGCTGGCTCGACCTGCCGCTCGCCTCGCTGAAGTACCTCCTGCTCGGCTTCTTCGTCTGGACGGTGTTCGTGCAGATGCCGCTCGCCGCCATCGAGGGCTTCATGCAGGCGCCGTACAACCTCGTCGCCGACGCGAAGATGCTGGAGCTGCTCCTCCACCCGTCGGCCACGTTCCTCGGCGTCGTCGGCGTCCTCGCGGCCCTGTCGCTGGTGGTGAAGCACTTCTGGTGCCGGTACCTGTGCCCGTACGGCGCGCTGCTCGGCGTGGTGAGCTGGTTCTCGCCGGTGTCGGTGCGCCGCGACCCCGACGCCTGCAACGACTGCCGCGCCTGCACCCGGGCCTGCCCCAACGAGATCCAGGTCCACACCAAGCTCCGCGTGCTCTCCACCGAGTGCACCGGCTGCATGTCGTGCGTCGCGGCGTGCACCACGCGCGACTGCCTGGGCGTCACGCGGAAGGGCGCGCGGACGCTCTCGCCCTGGCTCGTGCCGGCGCTGGCGCTCGGGGTGATGGTCGGGTTCTGGGCGGTCGCCGCGGCGACCGGGTTCTGGCAGACGATCGTGCCGCCCGAGGCGTTCCGCTGGGCGTACCGGGTGATGGGGATCGGCTAGCCGGGCGCGCGCGAGGCGCCGGCGCGCCGCCGGCTGCCGAGGCCGTGCGCGGCCGCGGAGACGGCCACCACCGCCGCGAGCGCCAGCCCCCAGCCGACCGCCACCACCCACGCCGGCCGGCCGAACAGCGTCGGGAAGCCGAGGAGCCAGGCGAGCGCCGAGAGCGACGCCGCGGCCGCGGTGCGCGCCAGGCCGAACACCGAGACGCCGCGCCGGGTCAGCACCTCGACCCCGAGCACGCCGCCCGCCACCAGCGCCGACAGGCCCGGGCCGATGAGCAGCAGGTACAGCCCGACGAGCGCGTCGCCGGAGGTGCGCGGGACGAGCGCCTGCGCCGCGAGCGCGATCGCGATCGCCCCCGCCGCCCCAGCGGCCCCGCCGGCGGCGCGCTGGGCGAAGGCGCGGGCGCCGGCGGTCCGGACGCCGGCGAGCACCGCCGCGGCGAGCGCGGCCGCGAGGACCAGCAGCACGGGCGCGAACGCGCCGGCGGGATCGGCGGGCGGGGGCACCTCCGGACTGTAGCGCATCCCGGCGCCGGGCCGCGGCGCCATGTCGCAGCGCGGCCGGGCGCCTGGCCCGCGGGTGGGGTTCCACCTGGGCGCCTCCCGCCGGGGCCGAGGGGTGGATATGGGTCAGCGCGGACGGAGAAGGAGGACGCCATGATCCCCGAGCGCATCGACCGGTACCTGCGCGCGCACCACCCCGGCTGCGCGCACACCACCCACCTGCGCGCGGTGGCGGCGCAGCGCCTCGCGGCCGCGGAGCACGTGAGCGGGACGCGGGTGGCGAAGACGGTGGTGGTGAGCCTCGACGGCGCCCTGGCGCTCGCGGTGGTGGGCGCCGACCGCGTGGTGGACCTCGACGTGCTGCGGGCCGCGAGCGGCGCGGCGCAGGCCGGGTTCGTCCCGGAGGCCGCGTTCGCGCGCCGCTTCGAGCCGTGCGAGGCCGGCGCGGAGCCGCCGCTGGGCGTGTTCGGGCTGCCCATCTACGTGGACGCGGCGCTCGCGCAGCAGCCCTGGATCGTCATGCGCGGCGGCACGCACGAGGACGCGGTCCGGCTGCGCACCGACGAGTGGCTGCGCGAGGAGCACGCCACGGTGGTGGACGAGCTGGGCCGGGCCCGGATGTAGCGGTCAGCGCCCGCGCTTCTGGTACGTGCCCATGAGCTGGGCCTGCTCGAGCACGTGCCCGCGGAGCGCCTCGAGCACGCGCGCGCGGGTGGGGCGGCCCAGGTCGCCGAGCGGCGCGTCGAGCGCGTAGAGCGTGAAGAAGTAGCGGTGCCGGCCGATGGGCGGGCAGGGCCCGCCGTAGCCGGTGCGCTTCCAGTCGTTCAGCCCCTCGCGCGCGCCGGGCGGCAGCGCCGCGGCCTCGACGCCCTCCGCCAGGCCGGGGGTGGCCGGGGGCAGGTCGTAGAGGATCCAGTGCGACCACACCGTGCGCGGCGCGGCCGGATCCGGCGCGTCGGGGTCGTCCACCACGAGCGCCAGCGCGCGGGCCGCGGCGGGCACGCCGGAGAAGCGGAGCGGCGGGGAGACGTCCTCGCCCTCGCAGGTGTGGCGCGCGGGGATCGCAGCCCCCGGGGCGAACGCGGTCGAGTCGATGGCGAGCGGCACGCGGCCTCCTCCCTGCCGGCGGCGGGTGGCGCCGTCAGCCGCGGTCGAGGGGCAGCTCGACCGTGAAGGTGGCGCCCCGGGCCGGGGCGCTGTCCAGGCGCACCGTCCCGCCGTGCGCGTCCACCAGCTTGCGCACGATCCAGAGCCCGAGCCCGAGCCCCGGGTACTGCCTCGCCGGGGCGGCGCGCTCGAAGCGCTCGAAGATGCGGACGTGGTGCTCGGGCGCGATCCCGATCCCCTGGTCGGCGACCTCCAGCACCGCCCTCCCCTCGCCCCGGCCCGGACCACCACCCGCACCTCGCCGCCCCGCCCGTACTTCATGGCGTTCGAGAGCAGGTTCGTGATCACCTGGTCGAGGCGCTGGACGTCCACGGTGCACGGCACCGGGGCCGGCGCATCCAGCACGACCGGACAGTCCGCCTCCTCCGCCTCGTCGGCCGTACGCGCCACCGCGTCGCGCGCGAGCTGGGCGAGGTCGGCCGGCTCGGGCTGGAGCTGGATGCGCCCGGCGGAGATGCGCGACACGTCGAGGAGGAGATCGGAGAGCCGCGCCAGCCGCTCGGCCTGCCGCGCCACCTTGCGCAGCCGGCCGTCGAGCGCGCTCCCCCGCTCCGCGCGCAGGTCGCGCGCCAGCAGGTCCACGGCCAGGCGCAGGTTGCCGAGCGGGCCGCGCAGCTCGTGCGAGGCGACGTGCAGGAACTCCTCCCGCGCCTCGGCCCCCCGCTGCACCTCCCGGAACAGCCGCGCGTGCGCGAGCGCCAGCGCCGTGCGCCGCGCCACGTCGGAGAGCAGCGCCAGGTCGCCGGACCCGCGGCAGAAGGTGGGGTCCGCGCTGGCCGCGACGAGCGCGCCCAGGCTCCGGCCCTGCACCGACAGGCCCGCCGCCGCCACCGTCATGGGCCTGGGCCCCCCTTCGGTCGGCCCGATCACGAGCGGCGCCCCGCCGGACAGCGCCGCCTCGAGCCCCGCCTGCCGCTCGGCGATCAGCGCCAGCGCCTCGGGCCCCAGCCCCGCCGCGTCCGCCTGCGCCACCGGCACGAGCGCGCCCCCGGGCTCCGGGAGCAGCACCGCCGCGAACTCGCACAGCGCCGGCACGGCGGTCCGCACCACGCCGTCCAGCAGCTCGGCCTCGTCCAGCCGGTCCGCGAGCTGCGCCGCGAGCGCGTCGAGGAACGCGAGCCGCTGCTGCGCGGCCACCGCCGCGGCGCGGGCCACCCGCTCCGCGACCAGCAGCCGGGCCCGGTCGAGCGCCTGCGCCGCCTGGTCCGCGAGCGCCTCGGCGAACGCGCGCGCCTCCGGCGCGAACGCCTGCTCCTCGTGGAACGAGACCGCGAGCACGCCGATCACGCGGTCGCGCACGCGGAGCGGCAGGGCCGCGAGGGCGCCGCCCTGCGGCAACACCTGCTTGCGCAGCTCGGCCACCATCGGATAGCGCGCGGCGAGCTCGGCCTCGCTCGCCACCAGCACCGGCGCTCCCCGGCGCCACGCCTCGGTGGCCGGGGTGTGGTCGAGCCTGCCGGCCGCGCGCGCGACGCGCTCCGGGACGCCGGCCGACCGGAGCACGTCGAGCAGGCCGCCGCTGCCGGGGACGAGCAGGAACCCGTGGGAGCCGCCCAGCGCGGCGATGCCCTCCCGCAGCGCGACGTCCGCCACCTCGTCGGGCGTGCGGGCCCGGGACAGCGCTGCCGTCACCGCCTGCAGGCGCCCGATCCTCGCCGCGGCGGCCTCGGCGGCCTCGCGGGCAGCGTGCTCGGACTCCCACGCGTCCGGCGCGGCCGGCTGCGGTGACTTCCGATGGCCCATGGTGCGCTCCCCCGACGAGCACCCAGTCGCCGCATTCGACACCACCCTTCCGAGGACTACAAGGCGACATGGAGCCCGGTGCGGCTACCCCAAACAGGTCATCCGGGCGCGACTTTCGGCTTGGACGAACGACCCGGCCGGGACAAACTGACGCCATGGGTGGGAAGCCGCAGAGGAACGGCGCGGGCGGGCGCGAGCCCGCGCAGCGGGACCGGACGGACGGGACGGAGCTCGGGCCGGTGCTGGAGTTCATGGGCGCGCTCTGGACCATGGACCACGCGCTGCAGTCGGCGTCGAAGCGGATGGAGGCGCGCCACGGGGTCACCGGTCCGCAGCGGCTGGTGATCCGGATCGTCGGCCGCTTCCCGGGGATCTCGGCGGGCGAGCTCGCCGCGATCCTGCACCTGCACCCGAGCACGCTCACCGGCGTGCTGAAGCGGCTCGCCGGGCGCGGGCTGATCGAGCGCGTGGCCGACCCGGGCGACGCGCGGCGCGCGCTGCTGCGGCTCACGCGGCGCGGGCGCGAGCTGAACGCGCTGAAGAGCGGCACGGTGGAGCACGCGGTGCGGCGCGCGCTCGCGCAGGTCGAGCCGCGCACCGTGAGCGCCGCGCGCGCCCTCGCCGGCGCCATCGCCGCGGAGCTCGATCGGCTCGGGTGATCGCGCCGCCGGGCGGAGGAAGGTCCCGGCGGAGATCGCCGGGCGCGTCGCCTGGCGGCCCGCGGGGATGGTGGTAGATTCTCGCGCGTGCGGGTCCTGCTCTCCAACGACGACGGCGTCCACGCGGCCGGCCTGAGGGCCCTCGCCGAGGCGTTCCACGGCGACGAGGTCTGGGTGGTGGCGCCGGATCGCGAGCAGTCCGCCTCCTCGCACGCCATCTCGCTGCACCGGCCGCTGCGGCTCCTCGAGGTCGGGCCGCGCTGGTACGCGGTGGACGGGACGCCCACCGACGCCGTGTACATGGGGCTCAACCTGGTGCTGCGCGAGGCCCGCCCGGACGTGGTGGTCTCGGGCGTCAACCACGGCCCGAACCTCGGCAACGACGTGCTGTACTCCGGCACGGTGGCCGCGGCGATGGAGGGCGCGCTGCTCGGCGTGAACGCCGTCGCCGTGTCGCTCGCCGCGCCGCCCCCGCACGACTTCCGCGACGCGGCCCGGTTCGCCGCCGCGCTGGCCCGGCAGGTGGTGGCGCGCCCGCCGCCCGCCCCCGTGCTCCTCAACGTGAACGTCCCCCCCGGCCCGGTGCGCGGCTACCGCTTCACGCGGCTCGGCCGGCGCACGTACGGCAACGAGGTGGTGGAGAAGATCGACCCGCGCGGCCGCAAGTACTACTGGATCGGCGGCGAGGGCCGCGTGCAGAACGAGGACATCCCCGGCTCCGACTGCAACGCGGTGCTGCTGGAGCGGCTCGCGGCGGTGACGCCGATCCACCTCGACGTCACGCACGATCCGATGTTCCAGGAGCTGCGGAGCTGGACCGTGCCCGGGTACGCCAAGGAGCCGGTGCCGTGATCCGCCGGGCGGCCCTCGCCGCCGCGGCGCTCGCGCTCCTCTCCGGCTGCCCCGCCAAGCCGCCGGTGATCCGCCCCTCGGAGCCCGCGGCGCGGCCCCTGCCCATCCCGCTCCAGGCGCCGGCGGGCCACGACGAGCCGGCGCTGGCCGGCATCGTCCACGTGGTGCGGCGCGGCGAGACGCTGTACCGGATCGCCCGCGCCTACGGGATCGACCCGGCCGACCTGATGGAGACGAACGGCATCGCCGACCCGCGCAACGTGGCGGTCGGGACCGAGCTGTTCGTGCCCGGCGCGAGCGCGCCCGCCGAGGTGACGCCCTACCCCGGCCCCATGCCCGCCGGCCCAGCCCCCGCGGCGCCGCCGGCCGCGCGGCCGTCCCCGGCCGTCGCCTCGGCCGCGCCCGCGCCCCCGGCCGCGCGGGCCCCCGCCGCGGGCCGCGCCGAGATCGTGGCGGCGCGCCGCGCGAGCCCGACGACGGGCCGCCGATCGTCCGCCAGGGCGCCCCGTCGCGCCTCGGCTGGCCGCTCAAGGGCGTGCTGTACGGGCGCTACGGCGTCCGCGCCGGGCAGCGGCACGACGGCATCGACATCGCGGCGCCGGAGGGGACGCCGGTGCTGGCCGCGGCGGACGGCAGCGTCATCTACGCCGGCGAGCAGGCCGGCTACGGCGCGGTGGTGATCCTGCGCCACGACGGCGGCCTGGTGACGCTGTACGCGCACAACTCCGAGGTGCTGGTGAAGGAGGGCGCGCGGGTCGGCCGCGGCCAGCCCATCGCGCGCGTGGGCCAGACCGGCCGGACCACCGGCCCGCACCTGCACTTCGAGGTGCGGGAGGGGACGCGGCCGCGCAACCCGCTGATCTTCCTCCCCTGAAGCCAGCGCGGATCCCGTGGTAAGGTGCGCCCCCATGATGGACGCCGTCCGCGCCAGGATCCGCGACGTTCCCGACTTCCCGAAGAAGGGGATCGTCTTCAAGGACATCACGCCGGTCCTCTCGGATCCGCACACCTTCCGCGAGGTGATCGACGCCTTCGTCGGGCGCTGGAAGGGCGAGCGCGTGGACAAGGTGATCGGGATCGAGTCGCGCGGCTTCATCTTCGGGGCGCCCATCGCCTACGCGCTCGGCGCCGGCTTCACCATCGTGCGCAAGCCGGGGAAGCTGCCCTGGGAGACGGTCCGCGAGGTCTACGCGCTGGAGTACGGCGAGGGCGCGCTGGAGCTGCACATCGACGCGATCGGGCCCGGCGACCGCGTGCTGGTGGTGGACGACGTGCTCGCCACCGGCGGCACCGCCGCCGCGGCGGGGCGGCTGGTGGCCCGGCAGGGCGCGGAGCTGCTCGGGTACGCGTTCCTGGCCGAGCTCTCGTTCCTGAACGGCGCGCGCCAGCTCGGCCACGCCAAGGTCCACTCGCTGCTCACGTTCTGAGCGTGAACGCGGCGGCGCGTGCCCGTCGGCCGCCGCGCGCTTATGATCCGGGCGTGGCCGCGCCCGCCCACCGCACGCTCAAGTTCCTCGGCACCGCCGGCGCGCGCTTCGCCGTGTCCACCCAGCTGCGCCACTCCGGCGGGCTGGTCTGGGCGCTCGACGGCGCCACGGTCTGGGTCGACCCCGGCCCCGGCGCGCTGGTGCGCGCGCTCTCCTCCCGGCCGAAGATCGACCCGGCCAAGGTGGACGCGCTGGTGATCACGCACCGCCACCTCGACCACGCCGGCGACGCCACCGCGGTGGTGGAGGCCATGACGCGCGGCGGGTTCTCGCCGCGCGGCACGCTGCTCGCGCCGCGCGACGCGCTCGAGACCGAGCCGGTGGTGTTCCGCTACGCGCAGGCGTTCCCGGCCCGCGTCGGCGTGCTCGCGCCCGGCGCGCGGCACGCGCTCGCGCCCGGGGTGACGCTGGAGACGCCGGTCGCGCACGACCACGGCGTCGAGACCTACGGGTACGTGCTCTCCGCGCCCGGCCTCCGCGCCGGCCACGTGGTGGACACGTTCTGGATGGACGCGCTGCCCGAGGCGTACGCCGGGGTCGAGCTCCTGCTGGTGAACACCACCCGCCTGCGCGGCGGCGACCGCCGCTACCTGCACCTCGGCGCCGACGACGCGGAGCGGCTGGTGGCGGCGGTGCGGCCGCGCCTCGCGGTGCTCACGCACCTCGGCATGCAGCTCCCGCCGCGGAAGGCGGACGCCGCGGCGCTCGAGATCTCGCGGCGCACCGGGGTGCCCACCGTGGCGGCGCGGGACGGGTGGCTCCTCGACCTCGACGATCTCCCGGCCGCCGCGGCGCGCGCCCGGTCCCGCGCGCCGGCGCAGGATCGCGGGCCGGCCGCGGACGGCGGGCCGGCCGCGTGAGCGCGCTCGCCCTCGCGCTCGCGGCGCTGGCGCTCGCGGGGTGGGCGCGGGTGGCGTGGAGCGGGCTCCGCAGCGATCGCGCGCTGGCCCGGCTCGAGGACCTCCCCCTGCCGCGCGAGGTGCCGCGGGTCTCGGTGGTCGTCCCGTGCCGCGACGAGGCCCCGCACGTCGAGCGGGCGGTGCGGTCGCTCCTCGCGCAGGACCTGCCCGGCCTGGAGGTGGTGGCGGTGGACGATCGCTCCGGCGACGCGACCGGCGAGATCCTCGACCGGCTCGCGGCGGCCGAGCCCCGCCTGACCGTGGTGCACGTGCGCGAGCTGCCAGCAGGCTGGCTCGGGAAGAACCACGCCTGCGCCGCCGGGGCGCGGCGCGCGCGGGGCGAGTGGCTGCTGTTCACCGACGGCGACGTGGTGTTCGGGCCGGGCGCGCTGCGCCGGGCGGTCGGCCACGCCGAGGCGCTCGGGCTCGGCCACCTCGCCGCCGCGCCGCGGTTCGTCGCCCCCGGCACCCTGGAGCGCGCGTTCGTGGCGGCGTTCGCGGCGTTCGCGGCCGGGGCGTTCCGGGTCTGGGAGCTGCCGCGCGCCGGGACGCGCGGGTTCGCCGGGGTGGGCGCGTTCAACCTGGTCCGGCGCGACGCCTACGAGGCCGTGGGCGGGCACGCGCGGCTGCGGCTCGAGGTGGTGGACGACGTGAAGCTGGGGCTGCTGCTGCGCCGCAGCGGCGTGCCGCAGGGGCTCGTGAACGGCGGGGCGCTGGTATCGGTCCGCTGGCAGCACGGCTTCGTCCCATCCGTGCTGGGCCTCGTGAAGAACGCGTTCGCCGGCGCGGAGTACCGGGTGGCCCGCGCGCTCGGGGTGGCGGCGTGGGCGGTGTTCCTGGGCGCGGCGCCGCTCGCCCTCGCGCTCGCCGCGCCCGGCGGCCCGGCCCGGGCGCTCGGCGCGCTCGCCCTCGCCCTGTCCGCCGGCGTGCTCGGCGTCACCGCCCGCCGGGTGGCGGGCGGCGTCGGCGCCGAGGGGCTGCTCATGCCGCCCTGCACCGTGCTGCTCGGGGCGGTGCTGCTCGCCAGCGCCGCCGCGGCCGCGTGGCGCGGGGGCGTGGTGTGGCGCGGCACGTTCTACCCGCTGGCGTCGCTGCGGCAGGGCTGCCTGCGGCGCACGGACCTCCCTGCGGCGGGCGCGGCCGGCTGGCCGCACGCCCCGGCCGAGCGGGCGCGGCGGAGCGCGCCGTGACGCCGCTTCGGTGATAGGTTTCGCGCGAATGCTCGGCCCGACCATCTACACCGAGGTGTCCGTCCTCGCCGCCTGGGACGAGACGGCGCCGTTCCGCGGCCTCCGCCTGGCGCTGCCCCCCGCGCTGGCGCGCGCCCACCGCGCGCCAGGACAGGTGGTGAAGGTCCGGACGCCGGCCGGCGAGGGCTTCTTCGCGCTGGCGAGCGCGCCGTCGCCCGACGCGGTGGTGGATCTGCTCGTGAAGCGGGGCGGCAAGGTGGCCGACGCCGCCATCGCCGCGGCCGCGCCCGGCGCGACGCTCGCCATCACCGAGCCGTTCGGGAAGGGGTTCCCGGTCGAGGAGGCCGCCGGGCGCGACGTGCTCCTGTTCGCGGCCGGCTCCGGCATCGCCCCGATCCGCGCGGTGGTGCAGCACGTGCTCGCGCACCGCGACGCGTTCCGCCGCGTGACGCTCTTCTACGGCCAGCGCCACGGCGCCGAGTTCGCCTACCGCGCCGAGCACCTCGCCTGGGAGCGCGGCGGCGTGCGGCTCGTGCTCTGCCCGTCCGGCGAGGACGACGCCTGGCCCGGCGTGCGCGGCCGGGTGCAGGAGGTGGCGCGCGCGCTCGCGTTCGGCGGCACGCCGCCGGAGGAGACCGTCGCGTTCGTGAGCGGGATGACCGCCATGGTGGACGACGTGCGCCGGGTCCTCGCGGGCGCCGGCATCCCGCCGCAGCACGTGTTCGCGAACTTCTGAGCGCCCAGGGGGAGCCGGTGACCGCAACGCCCGACAGCGACCTGCACGCCCGCCGCCTGCTGCTCGTGCTGGTGGTGCTCGCGGTGCTCCTCGCCGGCTGGCTGGTGAAGCCGTTCTGGGTGGCGCTCTTCCTCGCGGCCGTGCTCACCGCCGCGCTGCGGCGCTGGATGGAGTGGCTCTCGGGGCGGCTGCGCGGGCGGCGCTCGCTCGCGGCCGGGCTGCTCACCGTGGGCGTGCTCGTGGCGCTGGTGGTGCCGGTGGCGGCGCTCGGCACGGTGCTGGTCTCGGAGGCGATCGACGGGATCCAGTGGATCCGGAGCGCGCTGCAGAGCGAGGGCGTGTGGGGGCTGGTGAGCCGCCTGCCCGGGCCGGTCGAGGCGCTGGCGCACCGCGCGGTGGCCGCGCTCGGCGACCCGCAGCGGCAGCTCCAGCAGCTCGCCGGCCAGGGCGGCCAGGCCGCCGCCGCGGTGGGCGGGGTGCTGGCCGCGACCGGCACGTTCGTGCTCCAGGCCGCGATGATGCTCATCGCGCTGTTCTTCTTCCTGGTGGACGGGCAGCGGCTGGTGGCGTGGGTGGACGGGCGCGTGCCGCTCCGCGCCGGCCAGTTCCTCTCGCTCGTCGAGGAGTTCCGGCGCACCAGCCTGTCGGTGCTCGTCGCCACCGCCGCGACCGCCGGGATCCAGACCGCCGCCGCGCTGGCCGGCTACCTCATCGCGCGCGCGCCCAACCCCGTGTTCCTCTCCGTGCTCACGCTGGTGGTGGCGCTCATCCCCGCGGTGGGCGCGACCGCCATGGTGCTCGCCATCGCGGTGCTGCAGCTCGCCACCGGCCACACGGTGTCGGGGATCTTCCTCGCGATCTGGGGCGGGGTGGTGGTGTCGCTGGTGGACAACGTGGCCCGGCCGTACCTGCTCAAGGGCGGGATGGAGCTGCACGGCGGCGTGGTGTTCTTCGCGCTCATCGGCGGCCTCGCCGTGTTCGGCGGGATCGGCCTCATCCTCGGGCCGCTCGTCGCGACGTTCCTCGTGACCGTCCTCAACATGTACCGGCGCGAGTTCGGGAAGCCGTCCGTCGCGGACGCGCCCGCCGGCGCGCCGCCCGGCGCCGCCTGAGCCGCACTCAGCCCGCGGCCGGACGCCGGCCCGCGCGCGGGCGCTTGCCCTCGAGCACCTCCGAGAGGTGATCGAGGAACACCCGCACCTTGGGCAGCAGGTGGCGGTTGGGCGCGTACAGCGCGTGCACCGGGCGCGCCTCGAGCGGATGGTCCTCGAGCACCGGCACCAGCGCGCCGCTCGCGAGCGCGCCCGCCACCACGAAGTCGAACAGCGCCACGATCCCCGTCCCGGCCACGGCCGCGTCGCGCAGCGCCTCGGCGTCGTCGGAGTGGAAGGGCCCGTCCACCTCCACGTCGAAGGTCCCCTCCCCGGCGACGAAGCGGAACGGGTCCGGCCGCCCCTGGTGCAGGTAGCCCAGGCAGGCGTGCCGGGCGAGGTCGCGCGGCGCGCGCGGCCTGCCGTGGCGGCGCAGGTAGGCGGGCGCGGCGCACGCCAGGATCCGGCGCTCGCCCAGCCGGCGCGCGATGAGCGTCGAGTCGGACAGCCGCCCCATGCGCACGGTCACGTCGATCCCCTCCGCCACCGGATCCACGAACGTGTTGCGCAGCGTGAGCGCGATGCGCAGGTCCGGGTGCCGCTCCAGCAGCCGCGGCAGGGTGGGGGCGATCACGGTGCGTCCGAGCGCGACCGGCGCGTCCACCCGCAGGAGCCCCGAGGGACGGGCGGCGCTCCGCGCGATCGCGTCCTCCGCCTCCCGGAGCTCCTCCAGGATGCGCTGGCAGCGGTCGTGGAACGCGCGCCCATCGTCCGTCAGCGAGAGCGCGCGGGTGGTGCGCGCGAGCAGCGGCACGCCCAGGGCGCGCTCGAGCTGCGCCACGCGGCGGCTAACGGCCGACGGCGAGAGCCGCAGCCGGCGGGCGGCGGCGGCGAAGCTGCCGGCGTCCACCGTGGCCGCGAACAGCTGGAGCGAGGCGAGCGAGAGCATGATTCGTGCGGATCTAGCACGAGTGCCCTTCGTGCGCCGGCCGTCGCGCGCGGGCGGCACGAATCGCATGCTCCCTCGCCCGCGGCCACGACGCGCCGCGGACGAAGGAGACGACATGAAGGCGTGGATCATCGACGGGAAGTTCGGGCTGGACGCGCTGCGGCTGGTCGAGCGCGAGACGCCGCGGCCGCGGGCGGGCGAGGTGCTGGTGCGCGTGCGCGCCGCCTCGCTCAACTACCGCGACCTGGGCGTGGTGGAGGGGTTCTACTTCCCCGATCAGCCGCTCCCGCTGACCCCCGGCTCGGACGCCGCGGGCGAGGTGGTGGCGGTGGGCGAGGGGGTCACCCGGGTTCGCGCCGGCGACCGCGTGGCGCTCGCGTTCTACCAGGGGGCCTGGATCGGCGGCGGGCCGGACCGGGCGGCGCTGGGCACCCGCACGCTCGGCGGCCCGCGCCAGGGCGTGCTGGCCGAGTACGCCATCGCCGACGCCGAGGGCGTGGTGCGCTACCCCGAGCACCTCACCTTCGGCGAGGCCTCCACGCTCCCCATCGCCGGCGTGACCGCCTGGCAGGCGCTCTTCACCGAGGCGCAGGTCGGCCCCGGCAGCGTGGTGGTGGTGCAGGGCACCGGCGGCGTGGCCGCGTTCGCGATCCAGCTCGCCCGGGCGGCCGGCGCGCGCGTCCTCGCCACGTCGCGCAGCGCGGCGAAGCTGGAGCGGGCGCGCGCGCTCGGCGCGCACGAGGCCATCGACACCTCGGCCACGCCCGCGTGGGACGAGCGGGTGCTCGCGCTGACCGAGGGGACCGGCGCGGACGTGGTGGTGGACGTGGCCGGCGGTGACCTGCGCCGGTCGGTGAACGCGCTGCGCTTCGGCGGCCAGGTCAGCCTGGTGGGCCTGCTGGGCGGGACGACCGCGCAGCTCGAGGTGGTGCCGGTCATCCAGCGGCGGGCGCGGATCCAGGCCATCAGCGTGGGCAGCCGCGAGATGTTCGAGGCGCTCGACCGACTGGTGGGGCTGCACCGCCTGCGACCCGCCATCGCGCGGACGTATCCCTTCGAGCGCGCGGACGAGGCGCTCGCCGCGCTCCGGGCCGGCGAGCACGTCGGGAAGATCGTGGTGGACGGCGCAACCACGTAGGGGCGGCGCCGCGCGACTCCGAGGCCGGTCTCGCCGCGGCGCGACCGGCCTCGCACACGCGCCACCGGCCGCGCACCTCTCGGCACCCGCCGTGAAGCACGGCCCCGCCCGCCCCGTTCCCGTGGACGCGGGACACGGCTACAGTGCGCCGCCATGAACCCCATCGGCCTCGTCCTGGCGCTCGCCTTCGCCCTGCCCCTGCTCCCGCAGCCGGCCCGCGCGCAGGTCAGCGCCCAGCTCCGCATCGACCTGCCCATCGCCCCGCGCCTGGTGGTGATCCAGCCCGGCGTCCAGGTGGTGCCCGAGTACCAGGACGAGGTGTTCCACCAGGGCGGCTGGTACTGGCTGCGCCGCGACGCCCGCTGGTACCGCGCGCAGTCCCCGCGCGCCGCGTTCGTGATGGTCGATCCGCGCGCGGTGCCGCGCGTGCTCGTGACGCTCGCGCCCGGCCGGTACCGGAACTGGCAGCCCGTGGAGGCCGCGCCGCCGCCGCCTCCTCCGCCGCCGCAGTACCGCCCCGCGCCGCCGCCTCCGCCGCCCGAGTACCGTCCCGCGCCTCCCCCGCCGCCGCCGCGCTACGCCCCCGCGAACGTGGTCCGTGCCAAGGCGCTGAACGCCGGGTACGTGCGCGCCCGCGTCATCTACGCGAAGGAGGTCCGCGCGTACGAGGGCCGCATCGGTCGCATGGTGCGGGACGACGAGTGGAAGCGCGGCATGCGCAAGCACGGCGGCGGCCGCATCGAGGCCGACGAGCTCGAGGCCGACGTGATCTACGCGAAGGAGGTCAACGCCGACTGGATCGACGCCGAGGTGATCCACGCGAAGGAGATCCGGATCGGCGAGTCCGACGACTAGGGCGGCGCGCCGCCACGCGCCGGTCCTCGGAGCGGCGCCGCTACGCGCCCATGCCGGTGAACGGCGCGCCGTCGAGCAACCAGGTGAGCCCGTCCGGCGCGCGCCCGAAGACGGTCAGGTGGCCGGCGTGGACGCAGCGGAGGTGGTGGAACGCGCAGAGCGCCACCTGGTTCTCCGCCTCGTCGCCGCCGCCGTGCGAGCGGAACAGCACGTGGTGCGCGTGGGCCGCGCGGTGGCTGCAGCCCGGGACCTGGCACCAGCCCAGGTCGCGCTCCCGCACGCGCTCCGAGCGACTCGGCGGGCGCCTCAGCACGTGCTCCCACTGCCCGAGGAAGTGCGCGGCCAGGATGGCGAGGCAGCTTCCGGCAGGAACGAGGCGGCCGACCCTCTTCCGGACCGTCTCGAGCGCCGCCGCGAGGAGCACGGCCACCCGGCGGGGCAGCGGCACCGAGACCTTCCGCTGCGCACGCAGCTGCCGCTCCCGCTCGCCCTCGACCGCGCGGCGGAGCGCGACGCAGGTCATCGCCTTCGCCCGCGGGATCCAGGACGCGATCTCGTTCTCCGGCAGCCGCGCCAGGATCCGACGCCGCTCGTAGGAGACCCCCTGCCGGCGCGCCTCGCGGAGTCCCGCCGACCTCGCCAGCCGCTCCTCGTGCTCCGCCCGCTGCTCCACCGCGCGCGGCGGCAGCCGCAGCCGCTCCTCGACGTAGTGGCGGAAGCTCGCGAACCCGAGGCGCAGGTGCATGCCGCTCCGGCGGACCGCGTACGCGCACGCGCCCATGACCTCCTCCAGCGTGGCCCGTGCCGCGGCGAGCTCGCGGAGCGTCCGGTCGATCTCCTGCGCGGTCGCGCCCTCGTCGAAGCGCACCTCCGGCGCCGGCCAGTCCGCGACCGGCGCGAGCAGCGGCCAGCGCTCCGGCTCGGACTCGAGCGCGGCCCGGCGCGCCCGGTCGCCCTGAACCGGCCGCAGGAACTCCGGCCCCAGCGGGCGCGCGCCGTCGCGATCGCCGTCGGTCGAGAACTCCGCCAGGTACTCCTGCGCCAGCGCCTCGAGCCGCTCGGCCCGGGTCGAGCCCGGCATGCTCCGCCCCGCCGCCTCCAGCGCGGCGTCCACGACGAGCCGCTCATGCTCGGGCAGCTGCGTGCGCAGCGTCACCCACGCCTCCTCGTCGGCGTCGTCGCCCGTACGCCCCGCCCGCCGGACCGCCTCCTCCAGCTCCCGCACCGTCTGCCGGGCCGCGCGCTCCACCCAGAACGCCTCCGCGTCCCCCGTCGCCACCGCGAGCACGGTCTCCGCCGCGCGGAGCCCGACCCGCCCCGCCCGCAGCGCCTCGTGCAGGCGCGCGCGCGTACCGAGCCCGTCCCCGAGCCGCGCCAGGCCCTCCGCCGCGCGCTTGCCGATCCCGAGGACCTCGCGCGCGTAGTCGTCGAGGTGGTAGCCCAGCGCCGCGAGCCGATCGCCCCGGCGGAGCGCCGCCAGCCTCTCCGCGATCGCGACGTCGATCGCGCCGTGCCCCCGCGACGCCCAGGCCAGGATCTGCTCGCAGTCGTCCGCCTCCAGCTCGCCGCCGCGGAACCAGCGATCCAGCTCGGCGCGGCTGTACGGGAGCAGCTCGCGGAGCGGCAGGAACGCGTGCTCCTCCCCGGCGGTGCCCGGCAGGTCCGCGGCCCCGAGGCCGGCGATGGGAGCGGCGTCCATGCGCGAACTGTCGCACGCGCCTCTGACACGCACCGTGAAACCCCGAAGGAGCGTGCGAGCGGCGTCTCCGCCGCGCGCGGGGGCCTCGACCCGCTCACGCCTTCCGCGCCGCGATGGGCGTGACCGCGTAGTGCCGCATCTCGCGGATGCAGGGCACGAACGCGCGGATCGGCTCGAGGAAGGAGCGGAACAGCGGCGAGCCGCGGAAGCCCTGGAGGTGCCCCTCGGCCGAGTCCCACTCGATGCGGAGCACGAAGCTCGAGGCCGCCTCGGTGCAGCGGGCCAGCTCGTACGCCAGGCAGTGCGGCGAGGCGTCCAGCGCGCGCCGCGCGCGCTCGTATCCCTCCAGGAACGGCGCCTCCTCGGCGATCTCGTAGCGGATGTACTCGACGATCATCCCCGTCGACTAACGGGGGCGCACCTTCGGTCAAGGTCCCGCCGCGGGGTCGCGAAGCGCGCCGGGGGCCTCGCGCGCGCTAGGCTGACCGGCCGAGTGCATTCGCTCGCGGCCCCGGCGCATCGGGCGCCGTGTAGAGTGGCGCCCGGGCGGACCCTCACCTCGGCGCGTCGCACCGTCGTCTCGCCCGTGCTCGGACGTGGAGGGAACGATGACGATCAGGCACCTGCTGGTGGCGGCGCTGCTCGTCCCCGCGGCGCTGGTGGTCTCCGCGCAGCAAGACCCGTTCGCGCCGCCGAGCCAGAAGGCGCGAGAGCGGAAGCGGAAGCCGGCGGTGCCGCCGCCCAGCGCGGCGGAGCTCGGCGTCCCCGTCTATCCCGGGGCGCGCTTCGACGGCGACATCTCCGGAGGGATGTCGGGCCCCGACCAGAAGATCTGGGTGTTCTTCACCGACGACGCGCCGGCCAAGGTGGTCGCGTTCTACGAGCAGAAGACCGGCAAGAAGGCCACCGAGTGGGATCGGGAGAAGTACATGATCCCGCTGGAGGGCGATCCCCCGATGCCCGAGCACGGCCTGACCATCGAGACGCTCGCCGGGAACCCGTTGCTCGGCGACAAGGGGAAGACGGTCGTATCCGTGATGCGCCTGACGAAGACGTAGGCGCCGGAGGAAGCGGTCGGTCCACGGTGCGCGCGGCCACGATCCGGGGCTGCGCGCGCACGGCCGCCGGCCCGTGCCCACATTCTGCGCGACCGCAGCCTGCACCGGAGCACCCCCGCTCCCGCCCGGCCGGTCCGGAGAGAGCCCATGGACGCCCCGACGCAGACCCCCGCCTCGCTCGTCCACTTCTACGACACGCGCACGCACGCCATCGCCTGCGGGGCGGAGGGCCCCGATCGCCGGTCCACCAAGCATCCGCGCCAGGTGACCTGCCAGTCCTGCGTCGCCCTGTCCGGCGCGTCCCGCGCGCTCGACGACGGCGCCGGCGCGATCTCGTGAGCCGGCGCGGGGCGCGCGCCTCCCGCCGCGTGGCCCCGCTCGAGCCGACGCGGGCAGGACGGCCGCGACCCCATCGGAGCCGGCGGGCGCGCTACGAGAGGTGGCGGAGCTTGTCCGGGTTGCGCACGGCGTAGATCCCCACCACGAGCCCGTCGCCGATCTCGATCGCGATGGTCTCGACGCCCTCGGGGCCGTGCACCACGAAGCCCGGCATGCCGTTGATCCAGGCGGGCCGGTAGGCCTTCGCGCCCGGGAAGGCGGGGTGCTTCACGATCTTCTCGAGGAACCCGAGGATGGCGGCCCGGCCCTCGATCGGCTGGAGCACCGCCGCGCGCTTGCCGCCGCCGTCCGCGTAGAACACCGCGTCCTCCGCGAGCAGCCTGGAGAGCGTCCCGAGGTCGCCGCTGGTCAGCGCCGCCTGGAACGCGTCGGCGAGCCGCCGGGCCTCCTCGTCGGACGCGCGGAAGCGCGGCCTCGCCTCCCGCACGTGCCCGCGCGCGCGGGCCGCCAGCTGGCGGACCGCGGCCTCGGAGCGCTCCAGCACGCCCGCGACGTCCGCGAACCCCATGTCGAAGACGTCGTGGAGCAGGAACGCGGCGCGCTCGAGCGGCGAGAGGCGCTGCAGCGTGACGAGCAGGGCGAGCGAGAGGTCGTGCGCCAGCCCCGTGCCCTCCTGCTCGACGAGCGGCTCCGGCAGCCACGTGCCGACGTACTCCTCCCGCCGCGCGCGCGCGGAGTTCAGCCGGTCCAGGCAGAGCCGCGTGACCGTGCGGATGAGGAACGCGCGCGGCGACTCGACCCCGTCGCGCGCCGCGCCGTTCCAGCGCAGGAACGCGTCCTGGACGACGTCCTCCGCCTCGGCCACCGAGCCGAGCATCCGGTACGCGACCTTCACCAGATCTGCCCGGTGCGGCTCGAAGTCCCTGGCCGCGTCCGTCACGCCGCCGCCCCCCGCACCACCGCGACCGGCAGGTCGCCCACGTGCACGCGCTGGCAGGCCTTGCCGTGGCCCATCGCGTACTTGAGGGTCGGGTAGAGCCGGCCCGCGTTGATCGCGAACGCCAGCGCGATGAGCGCGCGCGGACCCCAGCGCCCCACGATCTCCTCGCGCAGCCCGTCCGCCTCCGGCGCGTGCGCGAGCACCGCGCGCGCGTAGCGGACGCCCAGCCGCACGTCCTCCGGCATCCGCGCCAGGTCGTTCGAGAGCACCGCCTGGAGCACGTCCGCCGGGACCCCGCGCTCGAGCGCCATCGAGACCCCGAGCTGCGTGCACGGCCCGCAGTCCTCGCTCGCCGTGACCACGATCCCGACGCAGAAGTGCACCGCCTCCGGCACGTCGCGCTTGTAGTACCCGAGCTTCGCCGCCGTCATGAACATGCGGAACGCCTTGAAGTCGGTGTCGAGCAGCTCGCGGACGTAGCCTGCGTCGTAGTCGTACTGCTTCTCGAATGCGGCCAGCTGCCTGCGGATCAGCCACTTCAGCATGTGCGGTCTCCCATTCCGTAGATCTGCTCCCAAGACGAGCGGGGAGCGCGTGGTGTGACATGGCCGAGGGCGGCCCTCGCGGCTCGCTTGGGGTGCGGGCGAAGATCCGGGTGGCGGCGGAGCGAGGGCGTGCGTGGCACCTCGGTCGTGCGCGCTGGATGGGACGGAGGCGTCGCGGGGACGCGCGTGTGCGGGTGAACGGCGTGCCCCATCGGCCCCGGCATTGACGTGAGCTCGTGGGCGGGTCGCGCACGCATCTGCCCGCGAGGGCGCCGCGGTTCGTCGGCGCGTGCGCGGGGAACGGTTGCCCTCGCCGCCCACGAGGTTCGGACGCACCGGTTCATCCCCGCGTGCGCGGGGAACGGACGGGCACGGCCGCGCCGACGTAGAGGGGCCCCGGTTCATCCCCGCGTGCGCGGGGAACGGAACGGCGCGATCGGCAAGGCGCACGGGCTCATTGGTTCATCCCCGCGTGCGCGGGAAACGGACCTTGTCGCTGTCGGCCTTCGTCCAAGCCACCGGTTCATCCCCGCCTGCGCGGGGAACGGGGGATGCTGACGACGCGCAGCTCCGCGATCGTCGGTTCATCCCCGCGTGCGCGGGGAACGGGCCCGGCTGCCAGATGTACTGCTTGTTGGCGTCGGTTCATCCCCGCGTGCGCGGGGAACGGGTTGCGCGTGCCGGTGAGGTGGCTCACGCCCTGCGGTTCATCCCCGCGTGCGCGGGGAACGGCGCGAGCCCAGCTCCCCCGCCGCCGCCGAATCCGGTTCATCCCCGCGTGCGCGGGGAACGGGGACGAGTCGGTCCGCAAGCTCATCAACCGCGCGGTTCATCCCCGCGTGCGCGGGGAACGGCCGTGGGGGCAGAACCCGGGCCAGGTGTGGGGCGGTTCATCCCCGCGTGCGCGGGGAACGGCCCGTTTCGTCGTCCGTGACCTTCTCCGCCCACGGTTCATCCCCGCGTGCGCGGGGAACGGCCTCGATCTCCTTCGGCAGCATCACCCCTCTCCGGTTCATCCCCGCGTGCGCGGGGAACGGTCGACATCGAGAACGGGATCCAGCTCATCGGGCGGTTCATCCCCGCGTGCGCGGGGAACGGGCGGTGAGCTGCGGCGCATCACCGCCGAGCGCCGGTTCATCCCCGCGTGCGCGGGGAACGGGGGTGGATCGGCATCCAGCGCTCGTCGCCGGTCGGTTCATCCCCGCGTGCGCGGGGATCGGGACGCGAGGCCGGGCACGCGGCGCCCGTCCACCGGTTCATCCCCGCGTGCGCGGGGAACGGCCACCGAGCCGGCCGAAATACGTCTCCGTCGTCGGTTTGTAGAGCGACAGGATAACTAACCCCCTCGCGACACTAATTCTGACCCCCCTGCCTCTCGACCAGGGAGACGGAGATGGGCAGAGAGATCGAGGCTGTGGCACCCCCGAGCGCGGAGGTGCCGATGCTCGAGGCGGAGGCGGTGCGGCAGATGCTGGAGCTGTCCGCGCGGGGCTGGGGAACGAAGGCGATCGCGAGGGAGCTCGGCCTCGCGCGCAACACCGTGCGGCGCTACCTGCGGGGCGGCGAGGCCGCCGAGGTGCAGGTGCGGCCCGCCGCGCGCCGACTCGACGAGACGACGAGCGCCGAGGCAGTGGCGCTGTTCGAGCGCGAGGCGGAGGGGAACGCCGTCGTGGTCGCGCAGCTGCTCGCCGAACGCGGCATCGACGCCAGCGTGCGGACCGTCCAGCGGGCCGTGGCAGGCCGCCGGCGCGAGCTGCTCGCGGCGGACGTGGCGACGATTCGTTTCGAGACCGCGCCAGGCCGCCAGATGCAGATCGACTTCGGCGAGCGGAAGGTCTGGATCGCCGGCCAGCAGGTCACGGTCCACTTCATGGCCGCGGTCCTCAGCTACTCGCGCCGGATCTTCGTGAAGCCGTTCCTGCACGAGCGCCAGGGCGAGTGGCTCGACGGGATCGCGTCGGCGTTCCGCCACTTCGGCGGCGTTCCGCTCGAGGTGCTCGGGGACAATACGCGGTGCCTCGTGCTTGATCGCGACCGCGAAGCACAGACCGTCACGTTCACGCCGGCGTACGTCGCCTTCTGCCGCGACTGGGAGGTGCAGCCGCGAGCGTGCCAGCCGTACCGCGCGCGGACGAAGGGCAAGACCGAGTCGGGCGTGAAGTACGTGAAGCGCAACGCCATCGCTGGCCGGCGGTTCGACTCGTTCGATCACCTCCAGGTGCACCTGGGGGAGTGGCAGCTCGCCGCCGACCACCGCATCCACGGCACGACGCACGAGGTGCCGATGACCCGCTTCGAGCGCGATGAGCGCGACGCGCTCCGGCCCCTTCCCGCGCGGCCGCTTCCGACGCACGGCCGCCGCCTGCAGCGCCGCGTCGCGAACGATGCGTTCATCGACATCGACACGGTCCGCTACAGCGTCCCGCACCGGCTCGTCCGAGACCGCGTCGAGGCTCTCGTCACCGCCGACGAGGTCCGCGTGTTCCACGGCCGGGACGTCGTCGCGGTCCACGCCCGCTCGTTCGAGCCTCACGCGCGCGTGGTCGATCCCGCGCACCTCGACGGGCTCTGGCGCAAGCCCACCGAGAACGTCGTCCCGCTCGCGCAGCCTCTCGCCGCGCTCGGGCGCACGCTCGACGACTACGCCGCGGTGATCGGCGGTGCCGCGTGAGCGCCGAGATCGTGCGGGCGCGCGTGCTCGAGCACCTCGGGCGGCTCCGGCTCGGCCGCATCGCTGAGAAGCTCGACGCGCTGCTCTCGGACGCCGCTCGCGGCGAGCCGACCTACCTCGACTTCCTCGACGCGATCCTGCGCGAAGAGGTCGGGGCCAAGCAGCGCAAGCGGGTCGCGATGGGGATCACCATCGCGCACTTCCCGACCGTGAAGACGCTCGACGACTTCGAGTTCAAGTTCCAGCCGAGCGTGGACCAGAAGCTCGTCCGCGAGCTCGCGGTCGGCCGCTACGTCGCGAACGCGGAGAACGTGCTCCTGTTCGGCCCGCCGGGCGTCGGGAAGACCCACCTCGCCATCGGGCTCGGCCGCGCCGCAGTCGAGGCCGGCTACAGCGTGCTCTTCACGAGCGCGACCGCGCTGCTGGGCGCGTTGTCCAAGGCCGAGACCGAGGGCCAGCTCGCGGAGCGCCTCGCCTTCTACGCGAAGCCGAAGCTCCTCATCGTCGACGAGCTCGGCTACCTGCCGTTCGAGAAGCGCAGCGCGCACCTGTTCTTCCAACTCGTGGCGCGCCGTTACGAGAAGGGCTCGATGCTGATCACCACCAACCAGCTCGTGACGCAATGGGGAACGGTCTTCGGCGACGAGGTCCTCGCCGCTGCGATCCTCGACCGGCTCCTGCACCACAGCTTCACGCTGATGATTCAGGGCGAGAGCTACAGGCTAAAGCAGAAGCGCAAGGCGGGCCTGCTGGGCAGGTCCGAGAAGGCGAACTGAACCCCGAGGAGGAGGGGGTCAGTTTTAGTGTCGTTTGGGGGTCAGAAGTTCCTGTCGTTTGACACGGTTCATCCCCGCGTGCGCGGGGAACGGGAGTACCTGCGCAAGGTCATCGACCGCGTGTACGGTTCATCCCCGCGTGCGCGGGGAACGGCACCGCGGCCTTCCCGCGTGCTCGTTCCAGACCGGTTCATCCCCGCGTGCGCGGGGAACGGGGGCGCATTCCGGATCGGTCCAGCCCCCTCCGCGGTTCATCCCCGCGTGCGCGGGGAACGGTGGTGGGGACGACCTCGATCTTCTCCTTGCGGCGGTTCATCCCCGCGTGCGCGGGGAACGGTTCGCGTCCCTCGACGGCACGAAGGCGGGCTCCGGTTCATCCCCGCGTGCGCGGGGAACGGCGCAGCGCGCCGAACGGCAAGCGTCGTGCCACCGGTTCATCCCCGCGTGCGCGGGGAACGGCCGGTGCGTGTGAGAGCGCGCCGGGGCTTCGTCGGTTCATCCCCGCGTGCGCGGGGAACGGTACCGTATCGGCTGCGGAGACACGTGCGCTCCAGGTTCATCCCCGCGTGCGCGGGGAAGGGTTGCCCGTCGCCCTGGTCGTGCCAGCGCGCCGGTTCATCCCCGCGTGCGCGGGGAACGGTCGACCGTCTCGATGTTCCCCTTGGTCTCGGCCGGTTCATCCCCGCGTGCGCGGGGAACGGGGGAACACGAACGACGCCACCAGGCGATCCCGCGGTTCATCCCCGCGTGCGCGGGGAACGGTCCCTACGAAGTGACGGTGGGTGACGGTCTGACGGTTCATCCCCGCGTGCGCGGGGAACGGGCGGCCGCCATCCGCGTAGCACCCCATCACCGCCGGTTCATCCCCGCGTGCGCGGGGAACGGGTGAAGTCGGCGAGGAACCGCCGCATCGCGCCCGGTTCATCCCCGCGTGCGCGGGGAACGGACGATCGCGGTTCTCTCCTGCGCGTGAGCCGCCGGTTCATCCCCGCGTGCGCGGGGAACGGTTCGCGCTCGCCTTCACCACCTGCTGCACCGGCGGTTCATCCCCGCGTGCGCGGGGAACGGATGTTCTCGTGCACCGAGCTCTCCCCGGCGCGCGGTTCATCCCCGCGTGCGCGGGGAACGGTTGCCCTCGCCGCCCACGAGGTTCGGGCGCACCGGTTCATCCCCGCGTGCGCGGGGAACGGTCTAGCGACCCGCCGGACCCGTCGTGCGTCAGCGGTTCATCCCCGCGTGCGCGGGGAACGGGCGGCGCGCTCGGCCTCGGCCGCCGCCTTCCGCGGTTCATCCCCGCGTGCGCGGGGAACGGAGCCGCCGCGCGAACTCGCGGCCGACCTCGGCCGGTTCATCCCCGCGTGCGCGGGGAACGGTCCATCTCCCGGAACCACGCCACCGCCTCCGCCGGTTCATCCCCGCGTGCGCGGGGAACGGGTGCGGTCCCGGCTGCTGCGTGGCGCTCGATTCGGTTCATCCCCGCGTGCGCGGGGAACGGTCCGGTCTCATCGAGGTGAAGGAGGACGTCTCCGGTTCATCCCCGCGTGCGCGGGGAACGGCGAGCAGGATCAGGGCGCTCGGCCGCTTTTCCAGGATCATCCCCGCGTGCGCGGGGAACGGCCTGGCGATCGTGGCCTCGTGCGCGGCGCACTCGGTTCATCCCCGCGTGCGCGGGGAACGGTCGTGGACGACCGTTGCGGCGCCTGGCCCGGACGGTTCATCCCCGCGTGCGCGGGGAACGGTGGACGCTCTTCGCGTCCTCGATGGTGCCTGCCGGTTCATCCCCGCGTGCGCGGGGAACGGCACGCGAGGATGGACAGAATCAGCTCGGCGACCGGTTCATCCCCGCGTGCGCGGGGAACGGTTCGACGTGGTGGCGGTGTGGGCGCTCGATCGCGGTTCATCCCCGCGTGCGCGGGGAACGGCCGCCGAGGACCGTCACCGGGAAGCCCTCGGCCGGTTCATCCCCGCGTGCGCGGGGAACGGCGGGCGGTGTCGTCGCCGGCGCGGACGGCGAGCGGTTCATCCCCGCGTGCGCGGGGAACGGCGGATCAGCTTCGTCTGCGCCTCGCAGTGCAGCGGTTCATCCCCGCGTGCGCGGGGAACGGCCCGCGCTCAGGAACACCGCCAGGCCGACCAACGGTTCATCCCCGCGTGCGCGGGGAACGGCCGGCGGCCGCCTCTACGACGGGCGCGGGCACCGGTTCATCCCCGCGTGCGCGGGGAACGGCCTCCGCTATGAGGCGCAGTTTCAGGATCAGCCGGTTCATCCCCGCGTGCGCGGGGAACGGCTTCACCGCTTGCCCCGCTTGCGCCGCTCGAGCGGTTCATCCCCGCGTGCGCGGGGAACGGTCGGACGTGAACACGTACCTGGACCCGTGGCGCGGTTCATCCCCGCGTGCGCGGGGAACGGGGGCGCAGGACCGGCTGGCCCGGGAGGTGCGCCGGTTCATCCCCGCGTGCGCGGGGAACGGCCGTCCCGCCGCGAGCATCCTCCGAACCGTGACGGTTCATCCCCGCGTGCGCGGGGAACGGCTTCACCGCTTGCCCCGCTTGCGCCGCTCGAGCGGTTCATCCCCGCGTGCGCGGGGAACGGTCGGACGTGAACACGTACCTGGACCCGTGGCGCGGTTCATCCCCGCGTGCGCGGGGAACGGGGGCGCAGGACCGGCTGGCCCGGGAGGTGCGCCGGTTCATCCCCGCGTGCGCGGGGAACGGCCGTCCCGCCGCGAGCATCCTCCGAACCGTGACGGTTCATCCCCGCGTGCGCGGGGAACGGCTTCACCGCTTGCCCCGCTTGCGCCGCTCGAGCGGTTCATCCCCGCGTGCGCGGGGAACGGTCGGACGTGAACACGTACCTGGACCCGTGGCGCGGTTCATCCCCGCGTGCGCGGGGAACGGGGGCGCAGGACCGGCTGGCCCGGGAGGTGCGCCGGTTCATCCCCGCGTGCGCGGGGAACGGCCGCGGCTCGCTCCTCTCGCGCATGTTCGCCGGGGTTCATCCCCGCGTGCGCGGGGAACGGGCGCGCAGAAGCAGATCGCCGCCGAAGCCGGGCGGTTCATCCCCGCGTGCGCGGGGAACGGGAACGCCACCATGCACACCACCACCGCGCTAGCCGGTTCATCCCCGCGTGCGCGGGGAACGGGTCGAGTGGCGCTCGAGCAGGAGGTCCTCGGCCGGTTCATCCCCGCGTGCGCGGGGAACGGGCGGAAATGGAGCTGCTCACCCGGCGCGAGCGCGGTTCATCCCCGCGTGCGCGGGGAACGGCTCACGAGCACACCGGCTCAGTACCTCAGGCCCGGTTCATCCCCGCGTGCGCGGGGAACGGATGGTGTATGTGCGCTCGCCTCGGCCGGCGTTCGGTTCATCCCCGCGTGCGCGGGGAACGGATGTGCCTCACGAGCAAGCCCATGCGCTCGGCCGGTTCATCCCCGCGTGCGCGGGGAACGGTAGGTCATGGGCCTGTTCGATGAAATCCGAGCCGGTTCATCCCCGCGTGCGCGGGGAACGGACGTCGTTCTTGCGGAGGAAGCGGTCGAATGCCGGTTCATCCCCGCGTGCGCGGGGAACGGCGGTGGTGAACCGCGATGGCGATGTCTGAGCTCGGTTCATCCCCGCGTGCGCGGGGAACGGCTCGAAACGCTGAGTAAACCAGAGCGAAATCACGGTTCATCCCCGCGTGCGCGGGGAACGGTTCTCCATCACCTGGATGCCCGCCTCCATGAACGGTTCATCCCCGCGTGCGCGGGGAACGGTCGAACGCGGTCTGGCCCGGGTCCACCGTCACCGGTTCATCCCCGCGTGCGCGGGGAACGGACAGCGCGGATGACGAGTGAGAGCGGGTACTCCGGTTCATCCCCGCGTGCGCGGGGAACGGGTTCGCGGTGGTCGTCCTCGCCGTCATCGTCTTCGGTTCATCCCCGCGTGCGCGGGGAACGGTCCTCGAGCACGCCGATGTAGGTCTCGGTGAACGGTTCATCCCCGCGTGCGCGGGGAACGGATGCGCCGTCGAGCCGCAGGACGTCCAGATCACGGTTCATCCCCGCGTGCGCGGGGAACGGTCGACGCCGTCCTCGGTGGTGAGTGACGGTCGGTTCATCCCCGCGTGCGCGGGGAACGGCGGTAGCGACGGGCCATCACGCCCGCCACGCGCGGTTCATCCCCGCGTGCGCGGGGAACGGCGCCCCACAGGACCTCGTGGAGGGTCCGCTTGCGGTTCATCCCCGCGTGCGCGGGGAACGGATCGGGGTGATGCCGTCCCGAGGCAGCGACGCCGGTTCATCCCCGCGTGCGCGGGGAACGGGGGCGGGTTCCGCCCTACCCCGCGACTCGACCCGGTTCATCCCCGCGTGCGCGGGGAACGGTTCGACGCGGCCGGCCTCTCCACGGAGGCAGTCGGTTCATCCCCGCGTGCGCGGGGAACGGTCTGAGGCGCTACCTGCGCACACGGGAGCAAGCGGTTCATCCCCGCGTGCGCGGGGAACGGACAACCCTGGGCTCGCGCTTGCCCTGCTCGAACGGTTCATCCCCGCGTGCGCGGGGAACGGGCCTCGAGGTCGGAGACGGAGGCCGGATCGAGCGGTTCATCCCCGCGTGCGCGGGGAACGGCGTTGCGCGCTGCGGTCGTTGGCCCGGGGCGTCGGTTCATCCCCGCGTGCGCGGGGAACGGCCTCTCGCGGAAGCGGTGAGCCCCGTGGGCTTCGGTTCATCCCCGCGTGCGCGGGGAACGGGTGGTGGTGTTGTACCCGGCGCGGCCGAGCGCCGGTTCATCCCCGCGTGCGCGGGGAACGGACGCGCATCAAGAAGGACGGCAAGACCCGCGGCGGTTCATCCCCGCGTGCGCGGGGAACGGGACCGGACCAACCGGCCCGGCCCCCGCGTCGACGGTTCATCCCCGCGTGCGCGGGGAACGGACGTTCGGCGTGACGGCGTTGATGAACGACGCCGGTTCATCCCCGCGTGCGCGGGGAACGGCGTAGCCCTCGCGCGCCGCCTGTGCCTCCTCGGGGTTCATCCCCGCGTGCGCGGGGAACGGGTGGAGTAGCGGCCGTAGATGGAGGCGGGGATCGGTTCATCCCCGCGTGCGCGGGGAACGGCCACGTCACGCCTCGATGCGCTGCGCGAGCGCCGGTTCATCCCCGCGGGCGCGGGGAACGGAGAACGCGCGCGGCGCCGGGGCGCGCCGCGGCCGGTTCATCCCCGCGTGCGCGGGGAACGGCGACGCCGACCGTCCTCCACTGCGACACCTGCCGGTTCATCCCCGCGTGCGCGGGGAACGGGAGGGCCGGTGGTATGCGCTCGGCGCCTCAGTCGGTTCATCCCCGCGTGCGCGGGGAACGGGAGTTCCGCGAGACCGGCGGGATGGACGCGCGCGGTTCATCCCCGCGTGCGCGGGGAACGGAGCTCGCGCAGTCGGACGTCGTCCTATCCGGCCGGTTCATCCCCGCGTGCGCGGGGAACGGGGCGCGGCGCCGGTGCCCGTGGTGATCTGCGGCGGTTCATCCCCGCGTGCGCGGGGAACGGGAGACCAGCGCGACGGCGCCCTTCAGGTCCGCCGGTTCATCCCCGCGTGCGCGGGGAACGGTCGCCGTCATCGACCACGGCGAACGGTTTGAGCGGTTCATCCCCGCGTGCGCGGGGAACGGGCGCTCGCTGCGGAATACGGCGACGCATTCGCCGGTTCATCCCCGCGTGCGCGGGGAACGGCAGGAGGTCGAAGATCACGGGGCACTCCGGCTCGGTTCATCCCCGCGTGCGCGGGGAACGGACGATCGGCTGGCGCTGCGCGGCGCTCGCGTACGGTTCATCCCCGCGTGCGCGGGGAACGGCGGCTCACCCTCGAGGACTGGCAGCGCTGGAACGGTTCATCCCCGCGTGCGCGGGGAACGGCAGGAGTTCTTCGGCCGCACGGGTGCGGCTCTCGGTTCATCCCCGCGTGCGCGGGGAACGGACGTCCGAGTAGCGTCGAGGTCAGACGCTGAACGGTTCATCCCCGCGTGCGCGGGGAACGGGCGGCGCCGGCGGCGGTGCCGACCACCGGCACCGGTTCATCCCCGCGTGCGCGGGGAACGGGCCGAGGCCGACGCCCCGGTGCGCATGGTGGACGGTTCATCCCCGCGTGCGCGGGGAACGGCTGAAGGCGACCGGCCTTGCCTTGGCGGACGACGGTTCATCCCCGCGTGCGCGGGGAACGGGCGCTCGCCGCGGCGGCCTTCTCCTGCTCGGCCGGTTCATCCCCGCGTGCGCGGGGAACGGTGCGCCGTGTCGTCGGTCGCCCCGAGGAACACCGGTTCATCCCCGCGTGCGCGGGGAACGGACTGCCTCGCTCGCGTTCATCCACGTCTCGGCCGGTTCATCCCCGCGTGCGCGGGGAACGGGCCTCGACCGGCGTACGGGTGGCGTCGAACACCGGTTCATCCCCGCGTGCGCGGGGAACGGAGCGCCGCGGGCACCGCGCCTCAGTTCCGCATCGGTTCATCCCCGCGTGCGCGGGGAACGGCTGCGCGTCTGCGTCGCCGTCCTGTCCCAGCTCGGTTCATCCCCGCGTGCGCGGGGAACGGTGCACGCCCCAGCGCGCGAGCGGCTGCCACCGCGGTTCATCCCCGCGTGCGCGGGGAACGGTCGCCCTCGACGCGGCCCATCTGCTCGGCGACCGGTTCATCCCCGCGTGCGCGGGGAACGGTTCAGCAGCATCGAGGTGAGGACCACCCGGTTCGGTTCATCCCCGCGTGCGCGGGGAACGGCGCGCGTCGTAGCCGATGATCAGGGCCTCGGCCGGTTCATCCCCGCGTGCGCGGGGAACGGCCGTCGAAACGGCACCCCTCGACGCGGGACCACGGTTCATCCCCGCGTGCGCGGGGAACGGGTGCGGCGCGGGAAGCACCCGCTGTTCCCGGTCGGTTCATCCCCGCGTGCGCGGGGAACGGTGGTTCTTCGCCGCGGTGAGGGCGATGCGCACCGGTTCATCCCCGCGTGCGCGGGGAACGGGTGTTCTCGCGCGTGTTCGCCGGTGCGGTGCACGGTTCATCCCCGCGTGCGCGGGGAACGGACTTCTGAAGAACACAGGAATTCTATTGGGTTGATGTCAAAGAGCAACGCCACCGAGCTGCTACCTGCTCCTCTGTCCAGGCTTCCGCAGGCCAAAGCCCGGGGGCGGTGGCAAGGTCGGGGCCTGCTCGGCGGTGACGACGTCTGGCCCGAACGCAACCAGCTTCAGCCCGTCGAAGTCGACCGGGATCCTGCGGTTCGGTCCGAGGGTCGCGAGCTCGAAGCCGGACTCGTTGTTCGCGCTCCAGGCGGCGATGGCGTTACCGCTCCCGATCGCGCCTTCGACCTGCGCCCAGAGCATCTCGCGGACGCGCTTCGACACGTCCCCGACGTAGACCCCTGCGCGCACCTGGAGCAACCAGCAGGCGAGCCGGCCCCGCAGCCGCTCCGGTGCGTTCTCAACCACGATGACCAGCATCGCCGATCCCTCCCGCGCTCGGGATCGCCGGCGGGAGCTGGTCCGGCGCCGCCTCCGGCTTCTCGATGCCGGCCGCCTGGAGGATCTCCTCGATGAGCGGGATGAGCCGGTCCAGGAGCTTCGACTGCCTGAACACGTTCCTGCAGGCGAGCCGCACGACGCGCTCCGGCTCGACCGGAACCTTCGCCGCCTGCTCGAACGCGACCGGCACGACCGTGTCGAACTTCACGATGTCCGCGACGTCGTAGACGAACGAAAGCGGCTTGCCGGTGTGAATGAAGCCGATGGCCGGCGCATACCCGGCGGCGAGCACGGCGGCCTCGGTGATCCCGTACAGGCAGGCGGTCGCCGCGCTGAGACACCGGTTGGGAAGATCTCCTGACTCCCAGGTTGCGGCGTCGTAGTCTCGCTTCTCCCAGTGCACGCCGTACTTGCGCCCGAGCTGCTTGTACGTCTCGCGCACGCGCGCGCCCTCGATGCCTCGGAGCTGCTCGATGCTGCGGCGCGCGGGCGGCTCCTCGCCGAACCGCAGGGCGTACATCTTGCGGACCACCTTCAGCCTCAGGTCGTCGTCGAGCGCGAGCCGCGCCTGGAACAACAACCGGTCGCTGCGCGCACCGCCGGGCTGGCCCGCCGCGTAGAGGCGCACGCCGCCTTCGCCCACCCAGACCAGGAGCGTCCCGACCCGGCTCGCGAGCGCGATCGCCGCGTGGGAGACCCGCGTTCCGGGCTCGAGCATGATGCACGCGACGCTCCCGACCGGGATGTGCGTCCGGATGCCGTTCTTGTCGACGAGGACGAACGCACCGTCCAGGACGTCCAGGTTGCCGTACTCGAGGAACACGAGCGATACGCGCTCCTTGAGCTGGATCGGCCCGGGCGGCGGGAGCACTACGCCCTCCGCAGCAGCATGAGCCCGCAGCCGAACGCCTTCTGCGGGCCGAACCCGGCGCGGACCTGCGCGAGGAACGCCTCCGGGTCGGTCACCTCCAGCGTCCCCTCGAAGTCGAGCGTGCTGAACCGGATGGGCGACGTGCCGCGGCGTGCGATGCGGTGCTGGCGGTAGCCCTCGACGCGCACGGCGGTCCGGGGCCCCTCCTCGATCAGTCCGTCGTCTCCGATGCGCTCCACCACGGTCTCGACCAGCCGGAACCCGGCGCGCGTTCCCTGCCTCGCGAGCCAGGCCGTGCCGGCGGACGCGATCCGCTCGGTGAGCTCCCGGACCGGACGCCCTTCGCGCTTCAAGGACGCGGTCAGGTCCATCACCACGTCGTGCCGCCGGGCGCGCCCGCTTGCCCGTCCTTCCAGCCTCTCGGCGCGCCGCACCACGGGGCTCGCGCGCAGGCGGAAGCCGAGCCGCTGGCCGGCGCGCAGCGCGGGCTCGAAACGCTTCGCCTCCACGCGCCACGTCCCGTCCGTCGATGCGTCGGGAGCGTGCGCGGACAGGACCAGGAACGTCGGCCTGCCGGAGGCATCCTCGGCGCGGAAGAGGAAGTCCCGCTTCTGCTCCGGGCTGCGGCTCAGGAGGTTCCAGAGCGCTCGATGGGCTCCGTACGGCTGCGACACCTCGCGCCAGAACGCCTCGCGCTCCGCGGCGCGTGGGCCCAGCTCAATCCTGCTCAGGAACATGGCGTCCTCGCTCCTCGGGCGTCCAGGCCCGCTGGTGCTCTTGCCGCTCGGTGAACTGCCAGCGGCTCCGGCTGATCACGCGATCGCGCCTGCGGGACGTCTGGGCTGGTTCCAGGCCGGGCCAGTCTTCCTCCCACTGGACGGTCCCCTTACCGAGGCCACGCTCCAGCACGGGCGCGACCACCGCGTCGCTCCGGAATACGGCGCGAGCCATGGCCTCGACAGGATGCGCCGCCTCGACGATCTGCGGCTCCAGCGGGAGGTCGAGCGGGCAGCTCTTGCGTCCGAGGTACGGGACGAACCCCGGCCGCCGGAGCGCATCCTGCAGCGGCTCGAGTGGCGGCGACGGGGTCCCCGAGTGCGACCAGAGCGCAACGGTCCAGACGGCGTCCACGCGGTACTGCCGGCTGCTCAGCAGCGTGGAGAGCGCGCGGCGTCCGAACGCGAGCTCGGCCCGGCGGGTGGCGGGGCGGTGCCAGGGCCGGCCGGCCTTCTTCGCAACCGCGGCCTCGGCCCGGAGGAGCTTCTCCTCGGGGCCCTGGGCCGTGTGGAAGTCGATCAGCAGCTCGCCCGGTGCATCGGTCCGGGAGGCGAAGCCGAGCCCGCGATCCAGCGCGGCCAGCGCGTCCGCGTCGTCCCGGCGAATGCGCAGCGCCGCGGCGAGGAGGCCGAGCACGGCGGACCGCGACGGGTGCGGCGTGCTCGGCCGCCGCTCGCCGACGGCGATGTCGCCCCAGGAGGCCAGCGGCCCGTGGAGGCGAAAGCAGAGGAACGAGGCCATCGTCAGGCTTCCGCGAAGAAGTCGAGCACGGCCTTCTTGGTCCCGGTGCCGGCGCTCGCGTCGAAGGACGCGGACGGCACGGCGTCCCCGTAGATGGCGTCGAGCTTCTCGCGCGTGTCCTGCAGCGCCTTCACCCCCTGTGCGAGCAGGTCATCGCCGGCGACCGGGCGCAGGAACGCCGCAGCCAGGGATCGCGGCTGCGCGGACCCTTCTCGACCAGCGCGAAGTGGGCGCGGGAGCGCGAGGCGAAGCTGTTCTGCTTCCCGTTCGGCGCCACCGTGAGGCACGCCTCGCCGAGCGCCCTGAGCGTCTTCTGCACGAGCGTCTCGTCGCCTCCCAGGTTCTCGCCGAGGAGCGCGCGGTCCACGCACACGTACTGGTAGAGCACCGCGGACGCGAACTCCTGGGTCCCGACGTGGCCCGCGCCGGCGTCCTCCTCGTCGGACTTCAGGTCGTCCACCGCGGTGAAGTAGTCGTCCTCGATGGCGACCTTGTGGATGGAGATTGCGTGCGCGACCTGGCACGCGGCCTCGACGTTGAACTCGGCCTTCGCGGCGAGCATCCGGCCGAAGAGCGCGATGTCGGCGGCGCCCTTGGCGTTCCCGACCAGGCTCGCGAGCTCGTCCTCGGTCGGCGCCCGGCCATCCTCTCGCGCCAGCTTCGCCGCGAGCTTCTCGAGGTGACGCTTCTCCTCCGGGGTGACGTGCGCGAGCTGCTCGGTGCGGAGCCCCTCGTCCTTGACCGCGCCGAACTGCGCGGCGAGCTGGCTCGCCAGCTTCTTCGCCTTCTTCTCGTCGAGGCCCTTCTGGAGGATCGGCAGGACCAGGTCGCCGAAGCGCTTGGTCCGGGTGCCCAGGTGCTCTCCCAGCTCGGACTCGAAGGCGGCCGACGTCCGCCACGCCCGCTTCAGGCTCTGGGAGCTCACGCGGAGACGCTGCGACCCGCCGAAGAGCGCTGTCTTGGGCCGGCCCAGGTCGTCGCGGTTGAGGTTGGAGGGCGCGTAGGGCGTCAGGAAATGAAGCTGGAGGAACGTGGTCATGGTTGCGATCTCCGGGGTCGGAATGCGACGGATGCGTTCAAGCCTTCTTCTTGGACGGGAGCGCCTCGTAGTAGTCGCGGGCCCAGCGGGATCGGGTCCGCTCGTCCCAGCGCACGACGTCGATGAACAGCCGGTCCACCGACGCCGAGCGGTCGAGTTGCCGGACGGCACGGACCAGCTCGCGGAGCATGTCGTCCGGCTCCTCATTTCGCAGCAGATGCCTGAACCGGGCGTCGCTCACGGCCGCCCCCTGCGCGTCGCCCTTCGGCCGCGCCATCTGCGACGCAAGCGAGGTGCGCTCCCGCGGCTCCTTCTCGACGTGGGCGAGGACGGCCGCCGCGACGGCAACCCGTCTGGCGTCGCCCTCCCCGAGGCGCGACCCGAGCCACTGGAGGAGCCGGTGGTACGAAGCCGTGAACGCGACGTCCCCGACGGTCCCACACCGCCTCAGCTCGGCCCGTCCGGCCCGGTCCTCGCTGGCCAGGCTCTTCCACCACCGCCAGACGGACGAGGCTGGCTCGGGCGTCGCTTCCTGGCTCGATGCCTCTTGCTCGATCGGCGCTCCGGTCGTGCTCACGGGTGCGGCTCCTTTCCAGGGTTGCGTGCCTTCTTCTGGGGCTTCGCCTTCACCGGCTCGTCGACGGTCAGCCCGAGCGCCTTCCGGAGCCTGGGCCAGGTCGGATGCGTGAACTGCTGGAGGTCCCGGCGCGCCAGCACGATGCGCTGCAGGTCCGGTGCGGCGATGTCCGCCACGAGAGGCACGAGGGAGTCGAACAGCTCGAGGGCGGCGCGGTGAAGCGCCTCCAGCCACGCTTCGCACGCCGCGTCCCTCGCCTTCGCGTCGTCCGCTTCGAGGGCCACCTTCAGAGCGTGGACTGCATCGAAGAACGCAGGCTCCGTCCGCGACCAGAATGCGGGATTCACGCGGTCGAAGACGTCGAGATCTCCGGGGCGGTCGCTCCAGGCCGCCTTCACCTGGAACGAGAGCGTCCTCCGGATCTCCTCGCTCGCCGAGACGAGCGCCTCGACGTCCGCGCCGAACTGATCGGGAAGCACGCTCGTGGCGATGAGCGGCGTCTCCGCGCGCGACCACCGCAGCGGCTTCATGTTGTTCATCGCGTAGCCGAACGCCGCGAGCCGCGCGTGCGGCACCAGTTCCCGGCGGCGGCTGTTCGCGAAGTAGCTGACGACGGTCGCCGGCCTCCGCTCTTCGCCGCCGGTCACCAGCTGCGGCCAGTCGCGGTAAGGGAGCCCGTCGGCGGAGGCCTTCTTCGGATTCCAGGGCTCGCCTGGCTTGAGGAGCTTGTACGGCGTCCATGGGTGGCGGAAGTCGCCTTTGTAGTTCGTGCCCTCGGGCCGGCCGAGATAGGCGCGCACCACCGGCACATCTCGCGCGCCGGTCACGGAGCACGTCCCCCGCGCGTCGCGCTCGAACACCAGGCGGATCCGTCGCGGGAGCCCCCAGAGGTGCTGCAGCGGGTGAATGCTCTTGGGAGGGGGCTTCGCCTTGGTCCGCGCCATCCAGGGGAACGTCGCGGGGGCAGCGTCGACCGACTCGTCCCCCGGGACGCGCGCCTCGAACTCCGGCCGCGGCAGCACGTTCAGCCAGGCGGATCGCCAGAGGTCGTCGCCGGCGATGAGGGTCGTGAGCGGTCCGCCGCCTCGCAGGGACGTGAACTGTCCGCGGCCGCCGCTGGGCGCATACGTCTGCATCGCCATGAGCGCGGCGGCGGCGGCGGGGTACCCCAGCTCCGGGAAGAGCGCCGGCTTCGCGAACAGGCTGGGGCCTTCCGAAAGCCCGCTCTCGCCGATCCGATCGACCAGGAGGGCTCCGATCGGCTCGGTGCTGGCCTTCGGGTCCTTGGCGACGGTCAGGTCCTGCATGAACCGTGGCCCGTCCCCGTCCAGGAAGAAGGCGTCGCGCACCGCGTCCAGGCGCTTCAACAGCACCTTCACCGGCGGTGGCTCCTTGAACTCCTTCTCCCATGCGCGCTCCGTGGCAGGCGCCGCAGCCGTCTGAAGGAGGCCGATCAGGAACTCCAGCAGCGCGCCGTCGAAGTCCGGCCGCGGGCTCGCCACGCGCAAGGGCGGGTCGTCCCGTTCCGCGATCTCCGCGGGCGCGATCATCTCGATCCGTCCGCTTCGCCGCTCGACCGGGATCCACCGCTCGTCGATCAGGTTGTAGGCCACGCTCACTCCCCCTCCTCGATCTCGAGACCACGCTGCTTCGAGTACGCGACGCGAACCGGGACCCGGGTCACTTCCCGGTTCCGGGCCCGCTCGCCGAAGGCCTTCCCGATCCACCGGCCGTCTCCGTCCGGCCGGAGGACGAGCGTGACCGTGTCGTCGTCCACGAACGGCTGGGTCGCCTCCAGCGCGGCGCGCTCGGCCTCGTCGCCGGTGCCTGGACCCGCGACGAGGCGGCGTGCGACCCCGAGCTGGCTGAGCTGCCAGAGGGGCCGGCCGGCGTCGTCGACGAACAGGGCGCGCGCGCCCGCGGGCTGCGCGAGCGCCAGCCGGACGGTCGTGGTCGGCTCGCCGAGACGCGTGGGCGTCCTGGCCTCGCTCGACCAGTCGGCCCCCTCCCGCAGGTATCCGAGGTCCAGCTTCAGCACCGCGTTCTGCGCCACGCCCGCGTGCGCGAGGGCCGCGCCCTGCGCAGCGTTGGCCCGCGCGTCGAGCGTGGGCGGGACGGCTTCGTCGCCGTACACGGCCTCCACGAGCGCCCGGGCATCGGCGGGCAGGACGATCGCCTTGCGGCGCGCCAGCTCCCGCGCGGTGCGCCACAGCACGCCAGGATCCGGGTACACGCGCGCGGTGCGCTGGAACGGAGACGCGAGCCAGGATCTCGGCGGATCCTCGGACCAGGCCGGCGCCAGCAGGTGGAGGACGGGCGGCGGTCGCGTGGTGGCGCGCGCGTGGCGCTGCAGCCGCCCGGCCCGCTGGATCAGGCGATCGACGGGGCTGAGGTCGCTCACCATCGCGTCGAAGTCGATGTCGAGCGACTGCTCGACCACCTGCGTGGCGACGATCACATGCCCGGCGCGCGCCGCGTCGGTGCCGTCCTTCCCGAAGCGCCGCAGCACATCCTGCTCGATCCGGAGCCGGTCGCCGAGGGCGAAGCGCGCGTGGAACAGGGTCGCGTTCTGCTGGCCGAGCACCGCCGCGATGGCCTCGAATCCCTCGATCGCGTCCTTGACGCTGTTCCGGATCCAGCAGGCGCACCCGCCCGCGCGCGCAGTCGAGGCCAGGAGGCGAACGGCGTCGACCACCGAGCCACACCACTCGACGGGGATGGTCCTCGGCGCACCCGCCCTCGGCTCCACCGGCCGCTCCACGACCGTCCCCTGGGAGCCGATGGCGGAGAGCAGCGGATAGGCGCCGCTGGCCGGTAGACGCGCGACCCGGCCGCCGAGCCCCTGCGAGAACGCGCGGGCCAGGATGCGACGCTGCTCGAGCGGAAGCGTCGCGCTGAGCAGGATCGCGCTCCCGCCCAGCGCGGCGTGGATGCGCAGCAGCCCGGCCAGCACGCCCAGCATGTACGCGTCGCAGGCGTGGACCTCGTCCACGACGAGGACGTGCCGGTGGAGCCCGAGGAGCCGGAGCGCCGCGTGCTTGCTCTGGAGCGCGGCGAGGAGCGCCTGGTCGATGGTCCCGACCCCGAGGTCCGCCAGCAGCGCCTTCTTGCGGCCGTCCGCCAGCCACGCGGCCGCCGTCCGGCTGGCGGTGGGCTGCTCGTCGCGCCCGCAGGACGCGTCCCGCGCTCCCCCCGCGATCGCGATCCGGTCGCGCTCGGTGAGCTGGGGACCGCTGTGCGTGAGGAGGTAGGAGGCCGGCCCGTCGAAGAGGACGTCCAGGAGCTGCGCGACGCGCGCGTGCATGGCGTTCGCCGTCGCCATCGTCGGCAGCGCGAAGAACAGCCCGTCCGCGCGGCCCTCGGAGAGGAGGCGGTGCGCCAGCACCAGCGCCGCCTCGGTCTTCCCCGCTCCGGTGAGGTCCTCCAGGACGAAGAGCTGGGGTCCATCCGGGATCGCGATCTCGAGGGCGGCCCGCTGCAGCGGCGTGGGTTCGACGATGCTCGGGAAGAGTTCGGCGATTCCGGTGAAGGGCCTGGAGGCAGTGCCGGCCACGCCGCTCGCCGCGACCGCACGGCGCGCAGCCTCCCGCGCCCGGGGCCAGTACGTCGGCAGCGGCAGCGGCTCGTTCTGGTACGGAAACCACCGCGTGTCGGACCCGAGCCAGTCGCAGAGGATCGCGAACCCCGCGATCCACCACGAGGTCCGCCGGCTGCGAGCGATCAGGTCATCGACGTCGTGGAGTCCGCTCGCGAGCGGGCCCGGCCGGAGCAGGTCCCTGACGGCCACTGCGAAGCCCGCGGCGTCCTCGCGGCTCCGGGAGAGGGGGATCCCGGGTGCGCCTTGAACACCGTGGACGGCAGCGGGCGCTCCTCCGGCGGCTTCCCGTGGTGGCCCAGCGCCGCGGCCATCCAGCTCTGGAGGACGTCCGCGAGATCGTCTCGGGGCAGGGGCTCGCCGCACACCGTGACCGGAAGGAGCTCCGGCAGGAGGTGCGCTTCGCGGTGATCCGGTGCTCGGCGCGCCCAGCTTCGCCAGAGCAGGTATCCGAGGCTGTCGTGGCGGATGTCGGACCCACGGGGCGCTCGCTCACCCTGGAGCGCCGCCACCACCTCTGGCATCTGGTCCTGAAACGGTTCGGAGAACTTCCCGAGGTCGTGCAGCGCGAGCAGGTACGGAACGCTCGAGCGCAGGCTCTCGGCGGTGAACCCCGACAGCCCCGCGATGCGTCGGAGCCAGCGGGGATCGCGCTCGAGGAGCTCGGACGCGACCGCCGCCACATCGAGCGAGTGGTACGCGAGGCGATGGAAGGGGGCGGCCTGGTCCTCGGCGCGCGCCTTCCCCCAGTAATCGAGGTAGCCGTCGTCGCTCAACGCTCCTCCAGTCGAGGAGCTCGAGCATCACCGCCGGACGGACATGCGCTGCACGCCGACGCTCCCACGTACCCACCTCCCGGTGAGCGTGGAACGTCGAGCAGGGCCACTGTGACCGGGAGTGATCCGTCGCCCGCGCCCGGGTCGACGCGGACCCGAGCACCCCGGCGCCGTCGCCCCTACACCCGATGCTTCTCGAACGCCGCGCGGATCTCCGGCGGGATGGGCGCCTTCTTCCAGGCGGGGACCTCGATGCAGCAGAGCACGATCGTCGAGCTCGCCGCCGCGTCGGCCTCGTTGGGCCGGAAGACGTCGTAGCGGATCGAGATCGAGTGCGCGCCGATGTGCAGCGTGGTGAGCTGGATCGTCACCGCGTCGCCGTGCTGCAGCGGCTTCTCGAAGTCGGTCTCGATGCGCACCACCGGCAGCGCCACCTTGAGCTGGTCGCCGAGATCCCAGAACGGGATGCCGACCTCGGCGGTGAAGAAGTCCTCCAGCGCGCGGTGGAAGAAGTCGTAGAAGCGGGGGAAGTACACGATCCCGGCGCGATCGACGTCGGGGTGGCGGACCGGCTGGCGGATGCGGAAGGCCATGGCTCCTCGTCCTCTCGGCGATGCGGGCGGTGCGGGCTGCGCGTCAGGCGAGCGGCTTGAACGCGCGGAAGGCGAGCAGCGTCTCGGTGTCGCGAACGCCGGCCACCTTCTGGACCTGGTCGGGGATGAGATCTCCGAAGGCGTCGTACTCGGGGGCGTAGAGCTTCACCAGCAGATCCCAGGTGCCGGTGACGGAGTGGACCTCGGACACGCCCTCGATCTCCATGAGCGCGTTCGCCACCTCCTCGATGCGGCCCAGCTCGCACTTCACCAGCACGAACGCTGCCTTCATGTCGCCTCCGGTCGAGTCCGATCTTCTACCATTTCCCCGGCCGGGCGGTGCCGCGCCGGCGGCATCCCGCGCGGGCGCGGGTCAGGGCCAGCTCGGCGCGTCGCCGTGCCAGTCGGCGGTCACCTCCAGCCACATGGCCAGCCCGGCCCACCTTCCGTAGGGCGCGAACCAGCGGCGCAGCGTGCGATCGGCCGGGGGCCGGCGTTTCCCCCGGAGGCGTGCGAGCTTGGGGCGCGTCCACGAGTCGAGGGCGAGGTGGTCGTGGCGGCCGAGCAGGCGCAGCAGGTGCTCGGTCGCGTACGGCCCGAACCCCTTCAGCTCCGAGATCCGGCGGCCGAGCGCGTCGGTGTCGAGCGGCGAGCGCCGCAGCCCCTCGAGCCCGAGCGTCCCGTCCGCCGCGCCGCGGGCCAGGGCCAGCAGGAACGGGGCGCGGTAGCCGGCGCGGATCTCGTCCCGGTAGAAGCGCTCGGTCCGCGCGGCCATGGCCTCGGGGGTGGGGAAGGCGCGCGTGCCGAGCGGCCCGGGCTCGCCCAGCGTCTCGCACAGGCGCGTCACCATCGACCGGGTGAGCGCCCACGAGCAGTTCGTGGTGCAGAGCGTCTTCACCGCGTCCTCGTACACGGTGGGTGACCGGAGCAGCCGGCCCGCGCCGCGCGCGAGCGCCCAGCGGAGGTCGGGCAGGTCCCGGCCCTTCCCGGCGGCGCGGCGGCGCTCGAGCTCCGCCGCGAGCGCCTGGAACGGCCCGAGGTCCTCGTCGAGCGCGAGGCAGGCGCCGAGCAGCGCGCGCGCCTCGCGCGCCTCGGCGGCGCCGAGCCGTCCCTGCGCGAACGCGCGGAACGCGAGGCGGCCGGGCTCCCCCTCGGCCACCTCCGCGTACGCGACGCGTGCGCCGGACAGCCGCAGGGGCCGCCCGAGCACGCGGCGGGCCTCGTCCCAGCGCCACGGCGGCAGGTCGTACCAGCCGTGGCTCCGGACGGTGAGGAGGAGGTCAAACGGCTCGGGCACTTGCATCGCTCACCCTGCGGGGGCCCCTGCGGGCCCCCATCGTGGAACCGACCATCGGCGGAGCTTCTACCATCGAAGGCGGAGCAGGCGGCCGTGGCCACCTCGAAGGATGCGGGTGAGGGGCTGCAGGTCCTCGAGGCGAGGAACGCGCGCGGGCGATCCACCGCGCCCACGTCCGCCGACGAGAACCCGGCGGCCGGGCGGCGCCGGTGATAGCCTCTCGCGGCCGATGCGCCTCGCCGCCCGCCCCGCCCTCGCCCTGCTGCTGCTCTCCACCGCCGCCCGCGCCGCCGCGGCCCCGCCCCCCGCCCCCGCGCCTGCGGCCGGACCGCCTCGGCCGGCGCCGCCGTGGCGGCCGAGGCCGCCGGCGCGAGCGCGTCGGACAACCCGCCGCCCGCCGCCGAGCCGGGGGAGCGCACCGCCGAGACGGCCGCGCACCCGCAGGGCCACGTGGCCGCCGCGGAGGCGCAGCGTCACGGGAACCGCTGGTTCGCGCTGCCGGTGCTGTTCTGGCTGCCGGAGACGCGGCTCGGCTTCGGCGCCACCGGCGGCCTGCACCTCGATCTGCGCGGCGCGCCCCGGCCCTCGAGCGTCTTCGTGGGCGCGGTCTACACGCTGGAGCGGCAAGGGTCGGTGGACGTCGCGGGCGAGATCTACCTGCCGAACGGAATGCTCCTGAGCGGCCGCACGCGCGTGGTCCACTTCCCGGACGTCTTCTACGGGATCGGGCCCCACACCACCGCCGAGGACCGCGAGAAGTTCACCCGCCGCGGCGCCGAGGCGGTCGTCACCGCCGAGCTGCCGGTGCTGCCGGACCTCCGCATCGGGCCGCGGGTGGACCTGCGCGCCGAGGAGATCCAGGATCGCGAGCCGGGCGGCCTGCTGGCGCGCGGCACGGTGGCGGGCTGGGACGGCTACACCGCGGCGGCCGCCGGCGCGAGCGCCACCTACGACACGCGCGACAGCACGTTCTGGCCGATGCGCGGGACGGTGCTGCAGGCCTGGTACGTGTACGCGCCGGCGGCGCTGGGGCGGCGGCACGCCACCTTCGGCCGCGGCGTGGCCGAGGCGCGCCACTTCGTGCCGCTCGGCCACCGCCGCGTGCTCGGCCTGCACGCCTACGGCGAGGCCGCGCACGGTGAGCCGCCCTTCACGCTGCTGCCGAAGCTCGGCAGCACCCGGTTCCTGCGCGGGATCCGCGAGGGGCGCTACCGCGACCGCGTGGACTGGGTCACGCAGGCGGAGCTCCGCACGCCGGTGGTGGGCCGCCTGGGCGCGGCCGCGTTCGCGGCGGTGGGCGACGTGGCGCCCTCGCTGCGCGCGCTCACGCTGCAGTCGGTGAAGGCCTCCGGCGGCGCCGGCCTGCGGTGGCGCCTCACCGAGGACGGCGCGAACATCCGGGTGGACGTCGCCGCGAGCCGGCTGGGCGTCGAGCTGTACGTGCTGGTGCTGGAGGCGTTCTAGGGACGGCCCGTCATCCGCTCGTGGTTCGACGGGGCTCACCACGAGCGGGGCACCACGGTGCGTACGGGGCGACGAGCCGCTCGCGCCGCTAGACCGCGGCCTCGGTCGCGCCGTGGCACTTCTTGTACTTCTTGCCCGAGCCGCACGGGCAGGGGTCGTTGCGGCCGACCTTCGGGTGCTGGCGCACCACGGTCTCCTGCTTGGGCGCGGGCTTCGCGTCGCCGTCGCCGGCGGACTCGGCGTGGCTGGCGGTGATCCGCTGGAGCGCCTTGCGCTGCATGGCCAGGCGCTTCGCCTCGAGCTCCTCGGCGGTCTCCTGGCGGACGAGCTGCAGGCGGAGGAGGTTGCCGATGACCGCGCTCTTCACGCGCCAGGTCATCTGCACGAACATCTCGTAGCCCTCCTTCTTGTACTCCTGCTTCGGATCCTTCTGGCCGTAGCCGCGCAGGCCGATGCCCTGGCGCAGGTGGTCCATCGAGAGCAGGTGGTCCTTCCACTGCTGGTCGATGGCCTGGAGGTACAGGTACTGCTCCCAGCGGCGCAGCACCGGGATTCCCTCGGGGTCCTTCCCGAGCTCCTCCTCCTTGGCCCGGTACAGCTTCTCCACCACGTTGAAGACCTGCTCCTCGAGCGCGCGGCGCGCCTCCTGGGCGCGGCCGACCGGCGGCGTGAACTTCATCTCCACGCCGAACTGCTCGCGGATGTTGGCCGAGAGGCCCTCGAGGTCCCAGTCGGCGACGCGGCTCGGGCAGCTCGCGCCCACCATCTCGACCACCAGGTCCTCGACGAGGTCGAGCATGTGCTCGCCCGCATCGGCCCAGGTGAACACCTGCTCGTGCCGGGTCTTCTTCTTGGTCTTGGGATCTCCTCGTACTCGACCACCGGCACGCCCGCGCCGAAGCCCAGCACCATGCGCCGCAGCCGGTAGATCGACCGGCGCTGCTGGTTCATGACGTCGTCGTACTCGAGCAGGTTCTTCCGGATGTCGAAGTTGTGCGCCTCGACCTTCTTCTGCGCGCCCTCGATGGCCTTGGTGAGCCAGGGGTGCTCGATCTGCTCGCCGTCCTTCATGCCCATGCGGCCCATGAGCCCCTGGATCCGGTCGGACCCGAAGATGCGCATGAGCTCGTCCTCGAGGGACAGGTAGAAGATCGACGAGCCGGGGTCGCCCTGGCGGCCGGCGCGGCCGCGGAGCTGGTTGTCGATGCGGCGGGACTCGTGGCGCTCGGTGCCGACGATGTGCAGGCCGCCGAGCTTCACGACCTCCTCGTGCTCGGTGCTGGTCTGCGCCTTGAGCTTCTCCAGCGCCTGCTCGAGGCGCCGGGCCCAGTCGGCCTTGCGCTCGAGGAACGCCTGCTCCTCCTCGCCCTCCATGGGCGCGTCCGGCTCCGGGCCCACCTCGTGCTTCGCCATCATCTCGGCGTTGCCGCCCAGGATGATGTCGGTGCCGCGGCCGGCCATGTTGGTGGAGATGGTCACCGCGCCCTTGCGGCCGGCCTGCGCGACGATCTCGGCCTCGCGCTGGTGGTGCTTGGCGTTCAGGACGGAGTGCGGCACGCCGCGCCGCTTCAGCAGGGCCGAGACCACCTCGCTCTTCGCCACCGAGACGGTGCCGACCAGCACCGGCTGCCCGGTGCCGTGGCGCTGCTCGATCTCGGTGCAGAGCGCGTCGAACTTCTCGCCCTCGGTCTTGTAGACGACGTCCTCGGAGTCCTTGCGGACGTTCTTCTTGTTCGTCGGGATGACGACGACGTCGATGTTGTAGGTCTTGGCGAACTCCTCCGCCTCGGTGTCCGCGGTGCCGGTCATGCCCGCGAGCTTCGAGTACATGCGGAAGTAGTTCTGGAAGGAGATGGTGGCGAGGGTCTGGTTCTCCGCCTCGATCTTCACGCCCTCCTTCGCCTCGACGGCCTGGTGCAGGCCGTCCGACCAGCGCCGGCCCGGCATGAGGCGGCCGGTGAACTCGTCGACGATGAGGACCTCGCCCTCCTTCACCACGTAGTCCACCTCGTTCCGGTAGAGGTGGTGGGCGCGGAGCGCCTGCTCGACGTGGTGGAGGGTCTCGATCTCCTCGGGCGCGTAGAGGTTCTGGACGGAGAGCTTCTTCTCCATCTTCTCCACGCCCGCGTCGGTCATCACGATGGTGCGGCTCTTCTCGTCCACCGTGAAGTCCTGGTCGCGGATCATCGAGGGGATGACCGCGTTCACCCGCGCGTACAGCTCGGAGGACTCGTCCGACGGGCCGGAGATGATGAGCGGGGTGCGCGCCTCGTCGATGAGGATCGAGTCCACCTCGTCCACGATGGCGAAGTTCAGCTCGCCCTGGACGTAGTCCTGGAGCCGGAACTTCATGTTGTCGCGCAGGTAGTCGAAGCCGAACTCGTTGTTCTGGCCGTAGGTGATGTCCGAGCCGTAGGCCTGCTGGCGCTCGCGGTCGGTGAGGCCGTGCACGATGACGCCGGTGCTGAGCCCGCAGAAGCGGTACAGCCGGCCCATCCACTCGGCGTCGCGCCGGGCCAGGTAGTCGTTCACGGTGACCACGTGCACGCCGCGCCCGGAGAGCGCGTTCAGCACGCAGGGCAGGGTCGCGACCAGCGTCTTGCCCTCGCCGGTCTTCATCTCCGCGATCTTCCCGGAGTGGAGCACCGCGCCGCCGATGAGCTGCACGTCGAAGTGGCGCATGCCGAGCGCGCGGACGCCCGCCTCGCGCACCAGCGCGAACGCCTCCGGCATGAGGTCGTCGAGCGTGCGCCCCTTCTCGCGGACCTGCTGCTTCCACTCGGCCACCAGCCGCGGGAAGTCCTCGTCCCGGAGCGCCTTCATGCGCGGCTCGAGCTCGGCGACCCGCGCCACGAGCGGCCGGAGGCGCTTCAGCTCGCGCTCGTTCTTGGTGCCGAGGACCTTCTTCAGGACGTAGTTGAACATGATCTGCTCGAATCTCCGGTTGGCCCGGTCCCCGCGTGCGGGGGCGCGCACCTGTCCCCCTGACGAAACAGGCGCCCGCTCCGACGCGTTCCGTCGAGCGGGCGCCTCTTCCCTGGCGCGAGGTCACGCCGGACCCGGGCTCCAGGGGCCGCCGAGGCTACCTGCTTAGGTAACGCCGCGCCAGACGAAATCAAATGGGAGGCCCCACGCATGGTTGGCCGCCGTTTTGACAGCCGGAGGGGGCCCTCTACAGTGGCAGCGTGGCCCGCCTCGCCCCGCTCGCGCTCGCGGCCCTCGCGCTCGCCGCCTGCGCCGGCCCGGGCCGGGTCGGCCGGCCGGACCTGACGCCCGGCGGCGACGGCGCGCTCGGCGAGCGTCTGGCCGCGCGGGCGGCGTCGCTCGCCGGCGAGCGCGGCGCGTTCCGGGCCGGCGGCGAGCGCTTCAACCCCGACTGCTCCGGCTTCGTCCAGGCCGTCTACCAGGCCGAGGGGATCCCGCTGCGCCGGCTCATGGCGCTCGCCTCGCCGCGCGAGACCTCCGGGGCCGCGGCCGCGTACCAGGCGGTCCGCGCGTACGGGACCGCGTTCGGCGGCGGCGGGCAGTGGCCGGTGCCGGGCGACCTGGTCTTCTTCCACGACACCTACGATCGCGACCGCGACGGCCGCGCCGACGACCCGTTCACGCACGTGGGCGTGGTGGAGCGCGTGCGCGACGGCACGGTGGTGTTCCTCCACCGCGGCGGGCGCGCGGTGGTGCGGGCCGCGCTCACGCCGGCCCGGCCGGACGTCGCGCTCGCGCCCGACGGCACGCGCCTCAACAGCCCGATCCGCGACAAGCGCCCGCCCCTGCGCGGCGGCGCGACGCTGACCGGGCAGCTCTTCGCCGGCTACGGGCGCATCGACCCGGCGCGCGTGCCGCGGGAGGTCGCGCAGGGCGCGGCGCGCTGATCCGGCGGCGCCGGACCGCTCGTGGTTCGACGGGCTCACCACGAGCGGAGCTCGCTCATCCACGGGCGTCCGCCCGCTCATGGTTCGACGGGCTCACCATGAGCGGACCGGGGGCTCGCCATGAGCGGACTTCAGGGGCTCACCACCAGCGGACCAGGGGCTCACCACGAGCGGACGTCAGGCCGGGATCACTCGAGGATGAACTTCCTCGGGTTCTCCGGGATGCCGTTCACGCGCACCTCGTAGTGCAGGTGCGGGCCGGTGGAGCGGCCGGTGTTGCCGACGGCGGCCACCTTGTCGCCGCGCTTCACGCGGTCGCCCAGGCGGACGAAGATCTCGGAGAGGTGGGCGTAGCGGGTCTTCACGCCGTAGCCGTGGTCGAGGACCAGCACCTTGCCGTACGCGCCCTCGGTGCCGGAGAACACCACCGTCCCGTCCGACGGCGTGTAGATGGGCTGGCCGTGCGGGGTGGCGATGTCGAGGCCCTGGTGCATCTTCCGCTCGGCCGTGTACGGGTCGATGCGGGTGCCGAAGTCGGAGGTCACCCAGCCGCGCGCGGGCCAGATCGACGGCGTGGAGGCGAGCAGCGAGCGCTGGTCGTCGAAGTACTCCTGCAGCTCGCGCAGGCTCTGCTCCTGGCGCGAGGCCTCGGTCTCGAGCGACCCGAGCTTCCCGGGCAGCGCGGCGATGCTCGCCTCGGCGGCGGGGGCGGGGCCCGGGATCGAGGGCTCGCCCTCGGTGTTGCCCACCGGGCCGATGGCGAGGTTCCGCTCGGGATCCTGGAGCTGCGTCACCGCGGTGCGGAGCTTCGCGTCGAACCGCTCGACGCGGTCGAGGGTGGCCGAGATGTGGGCGACCTTCTCCTGGACCAGGAGGATCTGCGACCGGAGCTGGGCGTTCTCCTCCTTGAGGACGGCGTTCTCGGAGGACGACCCGATCAGGGACAGGTAGTGCCCGAGGACGAGGAGCCCGACCAGCACCACGGCGCCGCCGCCGTAGGCCGCCTTCTTCAGCCACTTCTGGGGGACTCGGAACTTGCGGATCGCCTGCGAGTGGTCGGAGACCACGATGACCGTGAACACCTGGGTCTTGGGCGGTGCCGCCATCCGATCCACGCTCCGTTGGTCCCCGGCCATGCGCCCGAGAAGCTAGCGACGCGGCGCACCGGGATGAACGCCAGTCCCGGAGGTACGGGACCCGAGGGCAGAGCGGTAACAGAGCCCGAAGTTGCCTGTCAAGAAAGGGTTTTGCCCACCTTACCCCAGCCCCGGCCCGTACTCCGCGAGCGGGCGGGCAGGCGTCAGCCGGCCATGACCGGCGCGCGGCCGGCCCGGATCACGATCACGGTGATGTTGTCGTCGCCGCCCCGATCGTTCGCGAGCGCCACCAGGCGCCCCGGCGACTCGTCGACGGGGCATTCGTCCACGATCTGGAGGATCTCGTCGTCGTCCACCAGGTTGGACAGACCGTCGCAGCAGATCACCAGCGCGTCGCCGTCCTCGAGCTCGACGCCCATCAGATCGACCTGGACCTGCGCCTCGAACCCCACCGAACGGGTGATGATGTTCTTGAACCGGCTGTGCTTCGCCTCGTCGGCGCTGATGGTCCCGGCCTTGAGCTGCTCGTTGACGAGCGAGTGGTCCTCGGAGACCTGGTAGATGCGCCCCTCGCGCAGCAGGTAGCAGCGGCTGTCGCCCACGTGCGCGACGAACGCCACCCGGCCGTCGATGAGCGCCGCGGTGACGGTGGTCCCCATCCCGGCGAGCCCGGGATCGTCCTGCGCCGTCTGGAAGATCCGCGCGCAGGCCGCCTCGACCGCGTCTCGCAGCAGGTCGGGGAGCCGGCTGTCCTCGACCCCGTTCGCCCCCTCGAAGACCTCCGGCGAGCCGTCGCGCGCGACGCGGACGGACTCCTGGATGGTCTCGACCGCGAGCCGCGAGGCCGTGCCGCCGCCGGCGTGGCCGCCCATGCCGTCGGCGACCACGTAGAGCCCCAGCGCAGGATCGACCAGGAACGCGTCCTCGTTGTGATCGCGCCGCTGGCCGACGTCCGTGACGCCGTGGGCAGCGATCATCAGGACAGGCGTGGCCGCCACGCGCGGAGCGTACCTTTCCGCAGACTGGGGGGTCAACGCGGATGCCATCGTCTCGCCGAACGCCGCCGCCTGCGTTCGTGACCCCTGGACGGCCCGCTGCGACCACGCGGCGTCCCAGGATTCCCCGGTCGGCCACCGCGGCGGCTCAGCCGGCCCGCACCACCCGGCGCGCCGCGGCCCGGGCGGGCACGGCGCGCCGCCCGCGCTCGGACGCCGCCGGGGGCGCAACGGGCTGGCGAGCGGCCGCCATGAGGGCGGCCGCGTGCTCGAGGGCCGAGGCCGTCACGGTCACGCCGGCCATCATGCGGGCGACCTCCTGCCGGCGCGCCGCGTCCTCCCCGAGCAGCTCGACGCCGGTGTGCGTCCGCCCGCCCGCCACGCGCTTCTCGACGCGGTGGTGCCGGTCGGCGAACGCGGCCACCTGCGGCAGGTGCGTGATGCAGATGACCTGCCGGCCCTTCGAGACGTCGGAGAGCACGCGGCCCATGGCCTCGGCCACGGCGCCGCCGATGCCGGCGTCCACCTCGTCGAACACGTAGGTGGCCACCGGGTCCCGGCGCGAGATGGTCCGCTTCACCGCGAGGAGCAGGCGGGAGAGCTCGCCGCCGGAGGCGATCCGGCCGAGCCCGCGCGGCGGCTCGCCGGGGTTCGGGGCGATGAGGATCTCGGCGCGCTCCGCGCCGGCGGGGCCGAGCAGCTTGCCGCCGACCTCGACTCCCGCCTCGGGCGGCAGCAGCGCCACCTCGAGCCGGCAGCGCCCCATGGCGAGCCCGGCGAGCTCGCGCCGCACCGCCTCCGCGAACGCCTGGGCCGCCTCGGCCCGCGCGCGGGAGAGCGCCGCGGCGAGGCGCGCCGCCTCCCGGCCGCGCTGCTCGATCTCCGCCTGCACCACCGCGACCCGCTCGCCGCCGCCCTGCAGCCGCGCCAGCTCCCCGCGCATCTGGTCGCGGCGCGCGATGGCGCCCTCCAGCGTGCCGCCGTGCTTGCGCGCGAGCGCGCGCAGCAGCTCGTGCCGGTCCTCCACCGCCGCCAGCCGCTCCGGGTCGCCGCCCACCGCCTCGGCGTAGCGCCCCAGCTCGCGCCCGGCCTCCTCCAGCTCCACCGCGGCCGAGCGCAGCAGCCCGAGCGGCGCCTCCAGGCGGCGGTCGAGCAGCGACGCCTCGGCGAGCGCGCGCGCCGCCTGCCCCACCCGCTCCGAGGCGCTCCCCTCCTCGCCGTACGCCAGCGCCTCGGCGGCCCGCGCCGCCTCGCGCAGCTTCTCGGCCGAGGCGAGCACGCGCCGCTCGTCCTCCAGCGCCTCCAGCTCGCCGGGCCTGGGATCGGCCGACTCCAGCTCGCGGAGCTGGAACGCGAGGTAGTCCGCCCGCCGCGCCCGCTCGCCCTCGTCCGCGGCGAGCGCTTCCCGCTCGCGGACGAGGGCGGCGAGCGCCGCGTGCGCGGCGCGGTACCGGAGGAGGGTCGGTTCCGCGCCGTCTTCGGAGATCGCGTCCAGGCCGGCGAACGCGTCGAGCAGCTCGAGGTGCACCGAGGGATCGAGCAGCGACACGTGCTCGTGCTGGCCGGAGATGTCCACCACGCCCCGCAGCGCCGTCTCCAGCATCGAGACGGTGCACAGGGCGCCGTTCACGAAGGCGCGCCCGCGGCCGCCGCGCGCGGCCACGCGCCGCACCAGCAGCTCGCAGCTCGCCGCGCCCGGCTCGGGCCGGACCGGCAGCCCGGCCGCGTCGAGGCGGCCGAACACCGGGTGCGCGGCGGGGAGCTCGAAGAGCGCCTCGACCACCGCCTCGTCCGCGCCCTCGCGCAGCACGTCCGCGGTCATGCGGCCGCCCAGCACGAGGTGGAGCGCGTTCACCAGGATCGACTTGCCGGCCCCGGTCTCGCCGGTGAGGACGTTCAGCCCGGGGCCGAACCGGACCTCCACCGCGTCGACGACGGCGAGGCCGGAGATGCGCAGCGTCGTGAGCATGCGGCCATGATCCACGGCCCCCTGACACTGCGCAAATTTTCAGTGGTCGGCCCGTTCAGGTCGCCGCCGGCGCGATCAGCGCTCGCCCCACCGCAGCTTCGCCCGCAGGATCCCGAAGAAGTCGAGCGACTTGTTCCGCACCAGCAGCACGCGGTTGTAGGACTGCTTCACCTGCACCCGGTCGCCGCGCTCGAGCTTCAGCCCGCTCTGCCCGTCCAGCGTCAGGTACACCTCGCTGTCGTTCACGAGCAGGATCTCGATCTTCTCGTCGTCCGGCACCACCAGCGGCCGCTGCGTGAGCATGTGCGGGCAGATCGGCGCGATGATCACGCCGCGCATGGTGGGGTACATGATGGGCCCGTTCGCCGCGAGCGCGTAGGCGGTCGAGCCGGTGGGCGTCGCGACGATGATGCCGTCCGCCTTGTAGGTCGTGACGTACTCGCCGGAGCAGCGGGTGTCGAGCTCGACCATGCGGGACAGCGCGCCCTTCGCGATCACCACGTCGTTCAGCACCTCGGCGTCGAGCGCGCGCTCGGAGCTGCCGCCGCGGTGCAGGTGCACGCGCAGCTTCATGCGCTCGGACAGCGTGGCGCGCCCGGCCAGCACGTCCTCCAGCGCCGCGTACATGCCGCTCTGCGGGACCTCCGTCATGAAGCCGAGGCTCCCCATGTTCACGCCGAGGATGGGCACCGGGCGGCCGTCGAGCAGGCCGGCGGCGTGGATGAGCGTGCCATCGCCGCCGAGCACCACCACCAGGTCGGCGGAGCGCGCCACCTCCTGCTCGTCGCGGAGCACCTCGACGCCCTTCCCCTCGAGGAACTGCCCCACGTACACCGCGGTCTCCGACGCCTCGGCGCTCGAGACCTTGTGCACGATCCCCACGCGCTTCGGCACGGGACACGGATGGCCGTCCATGAACGGCATTATATAACGGTTTCATGGACCTCTTCGATCGCGCCGTGGCGGACGACCCGAGCGGCAAGCCGCTCGCCGAGCGGATGCGCCCCCGCCGCCTGGAGGATTTCGCCGGCCAGGAGCACGTCCTGGGCCCCGGCACCGCGCTGCGTCGCTCCATCGAGGCGGACCAGGTGCCCTCGCTCATCCTGTGGGGCCCGCCCGGCACCGGGAAGACCACGCTGGCGCGGATCGTGGCGCAGCGGACCGGCGCGGAGTTCGTGCCGTTCAGCGCGGTGCTGGGCGGGGTGAAGGAGATCCGCGAGATCGTGGCCGCGGCGCGCGACCGGCGCCGCATGCACCGCAAGCGCACCATCCTGTTCGTGGACGAGATCCACCGCTTCACCCGCGCGCAGCAGGACGCGTTCCTGCCGCACGTGGAGGACGGGACCATCACGCTCATCGGCGCCACCACCGAGAACCCGTCGTTCGAGGTGAACGCCGCGCTCCTCTCGCGCTGCCGCGTGGCGACGCTGCGGGCGCTCACCGAGGACGAGGTGGCGGCGCTGCTCGACCGCGCCGCGGCGGCGCCGGAGGGGCTGGCGGGCGCGGTCGCGCTCACGCCCGAGGCGCGCGACACCATCGCCCGCCTCAGCTACGGCGACGCGCGCAAGGCGCTGAACGCGCTGGAGGTGTCGGCCGCGGCGGTGCGGCTCGCCGGCCGGCCGGCGGTGGAGAAGGCCGACGCGGAGGAGGCGCTGCAGGCGCGCACCGTCAACTACGACAAGCAGGGCGAGGAGCACTACAACGTCGTCTCCGCGTTCATCAAGTCGCTGCGCGGCTCGGATCCGGACGCCGCGGTCTACTACATGGTGCGGATGCTGGAGGCGGGCGAGGACCCGCGCTTCGTGCTCCGGCGCATGGTGATCTTCGCGTCCGAGGACGTGGGCAACGCGGACCCGCAGGCGCTGCAGGTGGCGGTGGCGGCGCTGCAGGCGGTGGAGCTGGTGGGGCTGCCGGAGGGCGTGCTCCCGATGAGCCAGGCCGCCATCTACCTCGCGCTCGCGCCCAAGTCGAACAGCGCCATCGCCGCCTACGGGAACGCGCGGCGGCTGGTGCGCGAGCGCGGGCCGCTGCCGGTGCCGCTCAAGCTCCGCAACGCGCCCACCAAGCTCATGGAGGGGCTCGGCTACGGCGGCGGGTACCGCTACCCGCACAACTTCGAGGGGCACTACGTGGCCGAGGAGTACCTGCCCGACGCGCTCCGCGGGGAGCAGGTGGTGCAGCTCTCCGAGAGCGGCCTGGAGAAGGTGCTGGCCGAGCGCCTGCGGGCCCTGCGGGAGAAGGCCGGGAAGTAGGGCGGCGCGGGCCCTCCTCGGCTAGGCTGCCCCGATGCTCCTCTACCTGCACGGCTTCGCCTCCGGCCCGTCCTCCACCAAGGCGACCACGCTCGCCGCCCGCTTCGCCGGGATCGGCGTCCCGGTGGACGTGCCGGACCTCACGCCGGGCGAGGGCGGCTTCGAGCGCTCCTCGCCGTCGTCGATGCTGGCGGTGGCGGAGCGGCTGCTCGCGGAGGCGCCGCCGCCGCACGCGGTCATCGGCAGCTCGCTGGGCGGCTACCTCGCGGCGGTGGCGGCCTCGCGCGATCCGTCCATCGAGCGGCTCGTGCTGATGGCCCCGGCGTTCCGGCTGTTCGAGCGCTGGTCGCGCCGGCTCGGGCCGGCCGAGCTCGAGGGCTGGCGCGCGCGGGGGCTGGAGGTGGACCACTTCGCCTCCGGCCGGAAGCGGCGCCTCGGCTGGCAGTTCTTCGAGGACGCGCAGGGCTGGCCCGCGTTCCCCGAGGTGCGGGTGCCCACGCTCTGCATCGCCGGCCGCCGCGACGAGACCATCCCGCTCGAGGACGTGGCCGCGTTCGTCGCGCGCACCCCGGGCGCGCGGCTCGTCGAGGTGGACGACGGGCACGAGCTGACCGGCTCGCTCGACCTCATCTTCGAGGAGGCGCGGGCGTTCCTGCGGCCGGTGACCGGGCGGTAGCGGCCGGCGGCGTCGTCAGCAGGGAGGGGCCCCAGCCGCAAGGCTGGGGAGGGATGCAATCCCTCCCCGCGGGGACCGCTCGCGCGCCCGCGCAGGCGGGCGCGAGCGGTCACGGGCCCCGCGGAGCCAGGGGTGGGGCCCCGCGAGCTCTGCTTGCGGGGCGGGGACGCAGTCCCCGTTCGCGCCGCGCAGCGGCGCACGCGGGGACCTCGCGCGGGCCCGCGAAGGCGGGCGCGCGAGGTCACGGGCCCCGCGGAGCCAGGGGTGGGGCCCCGCGAGCTCTGCTTGCGGGGCGGGGACGCAGTCCCCGTTCTACTTGTGCGCATGCACCCGCGCGAAGCGGGCCTCGTCCGTCGCGTGGCACTTCCGGCACGAGGCGATCTCGGGGAGCACGAGCCCCGCCGCCACCGCCTTGGCCCGGTCGCGCATCACGCTCGCGGTCCAGTAGTCGCCGCCGTTGCCGTGGCAGCCCTCGCAGTCGAGCCCCTTCTCCGCGTGCGGCGAGGCGGACCACGACTCGAACTGCACGCGGTGGCACATCTTGCACTTCTGCGGCCCGACCTTGGCGTGCGCGGCCGCCGCGGGGGCGGGCGCCGGAGCGGGGGCGGCCTGCACCGGCTCGGCCGGCCTGGCGGGCGCGGGCGCGGGGGCGGGCGCCGGCTTCGCGGTCTCGGCGGGCTTCGCGGTCTCGGCCGGGCGCGGCGCGGGCCGGGGCGCCGGGGCCGCGGTGGGCTGCTCGGCGGGGCGCGGCGCGGGGGCGGGCTGCGCCTGGGGCGCCGGCTGCTCGGCGGGGGCCGGCGCGGGCGGGGTCACCTCCGGCGCGGGGCGGGCCGGGACCTCGGCGCCGGGCGCGGGGGCGCTCGGGTACGCGGGCGCGGGCGGCTCCTTCTTCTCCGAGCAGGCGATGACGGTGAGGATGCCCATCACCGCGACGGCGATGCGCAGATCGATGCGGGCCATGTGTTCCTCCGTGAGCGGGCGAGTGTAGCCGATGAACGGCGGCGAGGGGGGCCTGGCTGCTAGACTCCGCGCGTGCTCGTCGAGGTCGCCGTCGCCGCCGCGGTCCGCGGCACCTTCACCTACCGCGTGCCCTCGTCGCTCGCGGCCGAGGTGGCGCTGGGACAGCGCGTGGCGGTGCCGTTCGGGAGGAGCCGGCGGGCGACGGGCTACGTGGTCGGGTTCCCGGCGGTGCCGCCGGAGGGGTTCGAGCTGCGCGACGTGGTCGAGGTCCTCGACCCGTTCCCGCCGTTCACGCCGAAGCTGGTGGAGCTGCTGCGGTGGGCCGAGGAGTACTACCTCGTGCCGCCCGGCGAGCTGCTGCGGGCCGCGCTGCCGCCGGGCCTGAACGCGCGCCGCGGGGCGCCGGCCCCGGCGCGGCGCGGGGTGGAGTACGCCGCCCCGGCGCCCGACGCCGCCGCGTCGCTCGGCGCCCTGGGCCGGGCCGCCGCACAGCGCGCGGTGCTCGAGTACCTGCTCGCGCGCGGCCGCATCCCGGTGGAGGAGCTGCGCGCCGCGTTCCCGCGCGGGCGCCCCGCCCTCTCCGCGCTCGCGAAGCGCGGCCTCGTGACGCTCGAGACCGAGACGCCGGTGGCGACCGCGGGCGTGCTCCCCGCGAGCGCGGCCGCGCCGGCGGCGCTCACGCCGGCCCAGGCCGCGGCGCTGGCGGAGATCGACGCGGCGGCCGGGACCTTCCAGGCGTTCCTGCTCCACGGCGTCACCGGCTCGGGCAAGACCGAAGTGTACCTGCAGGCCATCGCCCGCGCGCGCGCCGCCGGCCGGGGCGCGCTGGTGCTGGTCCCGGAGATCGCGCTCACCCCGCAGCTCTCCGGCCGCTTCCGCGCGCGCTTCGGCGACGACGTCGCCCTGCTCCACTCCGGCCTGTCCGACGCCGAGCGCCACGCCGAGTGGCTGCGGCTGCGCCGGGGCGACGCGCGGATCTGCGTGGGCGTCCGCAGCGCCATCTTCGCGCCGGTGCAGGACCTGGCGGTGCTGGTGGTGGACGAGGAGCACGACGGCAGCTTCAAGCAGGAGGACGGCCCGCCGTACCACGCCCGCGACCTCGCGGTGGTGCGCGCCAAGCGCGAGGACGCGGTGCTGATCCTGGGCTCGGCCACCCCGTCGCTGGAGACGCTCGAGAACGCGCGGCGCGGCCGCTACCGCAAGCTCGACCTCCCCGCCCGCATCGACGACCGGCCCATGCCGGAGGTGGAGCTGGTGGACCTGTCGAAGCTGCGGCGCGCCGGCGTCACCGGGCTGCCCGGGCTGCTCTCGCCGCGGCTCGCCGCCGCGCTGGAGGACACCGTCGCCGCCGGCCAGCAGGCCATCCTGTTCCTCAACCGCCGCGGCTACGAGACGCTGGTGGTCTGCGAGGTGTGCGGCGCCGAGGCCGGCTGCCCGGACTGCTCGGTGTCGCTCACCCACCACGCGCGCCGCGGCGTGCTCCTGTGCCACTACTGCGGCCGGACCGAGCCCATGAGCGCGCGCTGCGCCGCGTGCGGCGGGGTGCGCTTCGGCGTGGGCGTCGGCACCGAGCAGGTGGAGGAGGCGGTGCGCTCGCTCCTGCCGCGGGCGCGGGTGGCGCGGCTCGACCGCGACGTGGTCTCGAGCGCCGACGACACCGCGGCGGTGCTGGCGCGGTTCGCGCGCCGGGACGCCGACGTGCTGGTGGGCACGCAGATGGTGACGAAGGGGCACGACTTCCCGGGCGTCACCCTGGTCGGCGTGGTGCTCGCCGACACCGCGCTCGCGCTGCCGGACTTCCGCGCCGCCGAGCGCACCTTCCAGCTGCTCACCCAGGTGGCCGGGCGCGCCGGGCGCGGGGCCGAGGCCGGGCGGGTGATCGTGCAGACGTTCAACCCGGCCACCCCGGCGGTCGCGCTCGCCGCCACCCACGACTACGCCGCGTTCGCCGAGGGCGAGCTGGAGCGGCGCCGCGCCTTCGGCTACCCGCCGTTCGGGCGGATGATGGCGGCGCGGGTGGAGGGGACCGAGGACGGCGCGCGCCGGACCGCCGAGGCCCTGGCGCGGGCGGCCCGGCCGGCCCTGGCCGGCGAGGTGGCCATGCTCGGCCCGGCGCCCGCCGCCATCGAGCGGATCCGCGGGAAGAGCCGCTGGCACCTGCTGTTCCGCGCCCCCTCCCCGCCGTCGCTGTTCCGGGTCCACGCGGCGCTGGCGCGGGTGGCGCAGCGGCCGCCCGGCGGCGCCGCCATCCGCTTCGACATGGATCCGTACTCGATGCTGTAGGTCCGGCACGCACGCACGCCGGCGGCGCGGGCGGCGGCTTGGTCACCCGGCGGGCCCGATCCATAATCCCCGCGCTTGCCCCGGATCCTCCTGGTCGACGACGACATCGCCGAGATATCGGCCGTGAAACGCGCGCTGCTGCGCGCGGGGCACGCGCCGGCGCTCGCCACCAGCGCCGCCGACGCGCTCGCCGCGCTGGAGGGCGCCGCGCCCGACCTCGTCGTGCTCGCGGCCGCCTGCGACGGTGGCGAGGCGCTGGCGCTGGCGCGCCGCGTGGCGGAGGACCCGGCCACCGCGCACGTCCCGATGATCATCGTCGGCGACGCCGACCCGCTCCCGCGCGGCGCCCGGCGCCTGCCCCGGCCCGTGGACCCGGTGCAGCTGCAGGAGGAGGTCGCGGCCCGCCTCGGCGCCGCAGCGCCCGCGCCGCGAGCGGCCGCCACGCCCCCGGCGGCTTCCGCGCGCCCTGCCCCGCCGTCCGCCGCGGGCGCGGATCCCGCCGCCGCCCGGCGCGCCGCCGCCGAGGCGCTGCGCGCGCGCGCCGAGGAGCTGCGGCGGAGCGGCGGCGGACCGGCCGTGCCCGCCCCGCCGCCCCGCGCCGCGGCGACCGCGGCCGCGCCGGCGCCGGCTTCACCGAAGCCCGCCGCGCGCCCCGCCGGACCGGCCGCGCCGCCCGCCGCGCGCGCGGCGCAGGCGCCCGCGCCGCGGCGGCCCGCCCCGGCCGCGCCCGCGGGCCCGCGCCCGCCGCCTGCCGCCGAGCGCCCCGACGCCACCGCCGGCGCGCTCGCGGCGCCCGGCGCCGGAGACGGGCTCGACGCGCTCGCCCCGGCGGACGCGCTCGCCGGCGCGCTCTCCTCGGGGCCGGCGACGGGCGGCGACCTCGGCCTCGCCGACGAGGACGGCCTCGACGCGCTGCTGCGCCGGCTCGAGTCGGGCGACGACGCGCCCGCCGCCGAGGATGCCGCCGCGCCGGACGCGGCGGACCGCGCCGTCCAGGCGCTGGCGGACCTGTTCGACGACGCCCCGCTGCCCGCCCCGGCGCGCGCGGCGCCGGCCGCGGAGGCCGCGCGTCCCGCGGAGCCGCCCCGCCCCGCGCCCGCGCGCCTCGCCGCCGCGCCCTCCCGCGCCGCGGGTGCGCCCGTGCGCGCTCCCGCCGCGGCGCCCGCGGCGTCCGGCGCGCCGCGCGCCGAGCCCTCCCGGCCGCGCGCCGAGCCCCGCGCGGCAGCCGACGCCACCGCGGCCGCCCGGGCGGCGGAGGCCGACGCCCGGGCCCGCGCCGAGGCCGAGCAGGAGGCGCTCCGCGCCCGCGGGGCGGAGGAGAAGGCCGCCGCCGAGGCCGAGGCCCGCCGCCGCGCCGAGGAGGAGCTGCAGCGCGTCCGCGCGCAGCTCGAGACCGAGCGGCGCAGCGCGGAGCAGCGCCTCGCGACCGTGATGGAGCGCGCCGCCGCCGAGGAGTCCGCGGCGGAGGAGCTGCGCCGGGTCGCGGAGGAGGACGCGCGGCGCCGGGCCGAGGAGGAGGAGGAGAAGCTCCGGGCCGCGATCGCGAGCGCGCGCGCCGAGCTGGAGGCGCTGCGCCGCCGGGGCGAGGAGGAGGCGCGCCGCCGCGCCGAGGCGGAGGCCGAGCTGCGCCGCCTCTCCGAGTCCCGCGCGCCGGCGGCCGTCCCCCCGCGGCCGCCCGCCGGGTTCCCGTTCCCGCCCGCGCCGCCGGTACCCGCGCCGGAGGAGCCGTTCCTGCCGAGCTTCGAGCCGCCCGCGCCCGCGGGGCCCGCCCCCGCCGATCCGGCCGAGGACGCGGCGCGCCGCCGCGTGGCCGCGCTCCGCGGCGCCGCCCCGGCGCCCCGGCCCGCCGCCGCGCCCTCCCCGGCGCCCGCCGGCGACGACGAGGCCCCCGCGCCGCCGCCGCCCGAGCTGCGCGCCGGCACGCTCGCCGACCTCCCCGCGCCGCGCCTCCTCGCGCTCGCCGCCCGCGCCCGGCTCGCCGGCCGGCTCGACTTCCAGGGCGAGCTGGCGCGCTCGCTCTGGTTCGAGGACGGCCGCGTGGTGGGCGCCTCCAGCGCGGATCCCGCGGAGCGGGTCGAGGAGCTGGCGCTCCGCTTCGGCCTCGTCACCCGCGACCAGCACCGGCAGGTGGCGGGCGCGGCCGCGGCGCTGCCCACCCGGCGCGCCGCGCTCCTGCTGCTCGAGCGCGGCTTCCTGAAGCCGACCGAGCTCACCGGCCTCGCCCGGCGCCGCACCGAGGAGGTGGTCTCGGGCGTGTTCGCCGACGGCGCCGCCCGCTTCCGCTGGGTGGCGCAGGCCGTCCCGGCGGACGAGCGCACCGCCCTGGAGCGCGGCCCGCTGGCGCTCGCGGTGGAGGGCGTGCGCCGCCGCTGGCGCGCCGCCGAGGTGGAGGCGCTCCTGGGCGGGCCGGGCACGCTGCTCGCGCCGGCCGAGGGCGCGCCGGACGAGGCGGAGCTCGGGCTCTCGCCCGAGGAGCGCCGGGTGGTGGCGCTCGCCGACGGCCTGCGCACGCTCGACGAGATCGTGCAGGAGAGCCCGCTCGACGGCCTGTCCACCCGCCAGGTGCTCGCGGCCCTGGTCGCGGTGGGCGCGCTCTCGGTCCGCCTGCTCCAGACCGGCCGGCCGGTGCCGGCCTCCGACGCCATCGACCTGGCCCGGGTCCGGGAGAAGCTCGACCAGGTCCGGCGCGCCGACTACTTCACCGTGCTGGGCGTGGGCCGGCTCTGCACGCCGCACGAGGTGCGGGAGGCGGCGGACCGGCTCGCCGCCGAGCTGCACCCGGACCGCTTCGCGGCGCTGCGCGACCCCGCGCTCACCGAGGCGCTGCAGGAGATCCAGCAGGTGGTGCTCGACGCCCGGGACGTGCTGGCGGACGACCGGCTGCGCCAGGAGTACCTGCGCGGGCTCGGCGACGCGCGCTGACGCGGGCGGGTGAGCGCCTCCGGGGGCCCCGATTCCGCGGGGATGCGCGGCGGCCCCTTCCCCGTTAGATGTGGGATCCGGTAGAAGGTGCTCGAATGGTTCGTGAAATCGTCATCTGGCCCGATCCCATCCTGAAGGAAGTCGCCCAGCCCGTGGACCGGGTGGACGACGACATCCGCCGCCTGCTCGACGACATGGCCGAGACCATGTACGCCGCGGACGGCGTCGGCCTCGCCGCCCCCCAGATCGCGGTGAAGAAGCGCCTCATCGTGATCGACACGTCCCCCCGCCAGGAGGGGCAGACGCTCATCCACCTGGTGAACCCGGAGATCGTCCGCGGCGAGGGCGAGCTCACCTACACCGAGGGCTGCCTGTCGATCCCCGGCGAGGCGGAGGACGTGGACCGCTTCGCGCGCGTCTGGGTCCGGGCGCTCGACCGCCAGGGCAAGCCGTTCGAGCTGGAGGCGGAGGGGCTGCTCGCGGTGGCGCTGCAGCACGAGACCGACCACCTGAACGGCACGGTGTTCGTGGACCACCTCTCCAGCCTGAAGCGCGAGCTCATCCGCAAGCGGATGAAGAAGCTGAAGGCGCAGCGCGCCGCCGAGCCCGCCGCCGAGGTGAAGACCGCGGCCCGGCACGAGTCCGCGCTGTAGCGCGACCGGCGCCCGGCGCCGGAGACGAGGACGGCAGGCCCCGCGCGCGGGACCTGCCGTCTTCGCGTCTCGGGGGCCGGCCGGGGCTACAGCTCGCCGATGGGCAGCACCTTGCGCCCGTAGACCTCGTTCAGGATCTGCGCCGCGCCCAGGTAGATGGCGCCCAGGCCGCAGAGGATGCCCTCGTAGCCGGCGATGCGGGTGATGGTGGTGTTGCCGGTCGCGTCGCCGAGGCCGAGCAGGATGAACAGCACCACCAGCGCGAAGAACACCAGCATGATGGTGCGGTTCATCTTCAGCGTCGCGATGAAGAGCACGATCGAGAACAGGCCCCAGATGAACAGGTAGGCGGCCATGGCGTTCTTGTCCGAGGCGTCGGCGATGCCGAAGCGCGGCATGATGATGAGCGCCACCAGCGAGATCCAGAAGAACCCGTAGGACGTGAACGCCACCGTGCCGAAGGTGTTCTTCTTCTTCCACTCCATCACGCCCGCGATGATCTGGGCCAGGCCGCCGTAGAACAGGCCCATCGCCAGGATCATGCTGCCGATGCCGATGAGGCCGGCGTTGTGCAGGTTGAGCAGCACGGTGGTGAGGCCGAAGCCCATCAGCCCCAGCGGCGCGGGGTTCGCGGTGGTGTCCTTGATGACCGTCTCCGCCAGCGCCGCCGCCTGGCCGAGATCGATGCTGGGGATCTGCGGGATCGCCTTCGCCGTCTGCACGTCCTTCATTCCGTCGCCTCCGGGATCGGGTGGGTCCGGAGCCCATAGCATGTATTGCGCAATGATTTGAACGTCGGACGCACTTTTCTGCGCAATTTGCCTGACGCGCGTCAAATGAAATGGAAGGCTGCGGTCGACGTCCCGCCGCAGCGCAGCGGATGCGCGCACGGGCTGCGGACGCGCCCGGGCGCGGCGCGGCTTTCGCGCAGCCGGTGCGCCCGGGGCGCGATCGGGGGTGCGCGCGCGACCGCGCGCCGCGGGCGGCGCCGCGGGGCGGGGACGTGAACGGTGGGTGAACTGGGCGCGGCGCCCGCGCGCGACGGCGCTACAGCCGCTCGTCGATGGCGCGGTTCGACATCGCGTCCGCGAGGGCGTTCTCCTCGCGCGGCACGTGCCGGACCTGGATCCACTCGAAGCCGGCGATGAGCGCGCGCGCCTCGTCGTGGAGCGGGCGGAGGTGATCCGCCTTCACCGCGTAGTCGCCGGCGAGCTGCTTCACCATGAGCTCGGAGTCGGACAGCACCTCCAGCTCCTTGATGCCCATGGCCTTGGCGCGCTTCAGGCCGAGGATGAGCCCCATGTACTCGGCGACGTTGTTGGTGGAGTCGCCCAGGAACTTGCCGATCTTCGCCACGATGTGGCCGTCGGCGTTCACGATGACCGCGCCGGCGCCGGCCGGGCCGGGGTTGCCGCGCGCGGCGCCGTCGGTGAACAGGCGGGTGCACCTGGCCGCCTCGGCGGCGGCCGCGGCGTCGGCGGCGGCGCGCTCGGCCGCCTCGCGCTCGGCGCGCTCCTTCTTGCGCCGGTCGCGCTCCGCCTTGGAGAGATCCATCGCCTCGTCGAGCTCGGCGGCCGCGCGCTGCGCCGCCTTCTCGACGTCGGACACCTTGCGGACCTTGATGCCCTTCGAGCCCGCGCCCGGGGCCGGCTCGCGCGCCTTCTCCGCCTCCTCCACCCGGTCGGCGGCGGCGGCGATGAGCCGCCCGAGCGTGTCGCGGTCGTACCCCGGGTAGCGGGCGCGCGTCCGCGGGAGCTCCTCGGTGGCGGCGATGAAGCGGAGCAGCTCCGCGAGGACGGCCTTGGCCACGGCTAGGCCGGCGGCGGCGCGGGCGGGTTGACCGCCTCGGCCGCGTAGATGATGCGGTGGCAGTTCGGGCAGGTCTCGATCGAGTTCGCCCGCTGCAGGGTGATGGCGAGCTGGGGCGGGATGTGCCGGTGGCAGCCGTCGCAGGTCATGCCGATCACCTGCGCGACGGCCACGCCGGCCCGGCGCCGCTTGATGTTCTCGTACTTCGAGAGCAGCCCGGGGTCCACGCTCTTCACCGCCTCGGCGCGCCGCGCCTCGAGCTCCGCCAGGCGCTGCTGGGCGGCGGCCTGCCGCTCCCCGAGCGCCTTCAGCTCGGCCTCGTTCGCCTCCTCGCGCTCGGCCAGCGCATCGGCCCTGGCCTCGAGGGTCTTCTGGAGCTCGCCGGCGCTCGCGACCAGCGCCTTGATCTGCTCGGACTGGCCGTCGTTCGTCTTCTTGGCGATGTCGATCTCGCGGGAGAGCGCGGCGTACTCGCGGGGCGTCCGGATCTCGCCGAGGCGGCCCTCCCACTTCTTGACCTTGTCGCGCTCCATGGCGAGGAGCGACTCGAGCTGGCGCCGCTCGCGCTCGTTCCCCTCGACCCGGGCCTTCTCCTCGTCGTAGGCCCGCCGGGCCTCGGCCACCCGCTGGTCGATCTCGGCGCGCTTGGCCGGGAGGGTCTCCAGCTCAGCCCGGACCTCGTTCGAGTCGAGGTCGATCTGCTGCAACTCCTCCAGCGTCTTCAGCTTCTCACGCAGCGACGACAATGCCGTTCTCCCGTTCTCCCTGCTGGTTGCGACGAGTGGGCCCACCAGGATTCGAACCTGGATCGCATCGGTTATGAGCCGAGCGCTCTGACCGTTGAGCTATGGGCCCGAGGCCCCGGCAGGCACCCTCTATCATATTCGCGTCGCCCGAGACGGGGTCGATCAGCTCTCCACGAAGCTCTTGAGCCGCTTCGACCGCGACGGGTGGCGCAGCTTCCGCAGCGCCTTCGCCTCGATCTGGCGGATGCGCTCGCGCGTCACCTCGAAATCCTGGCCGACCTCCTCGAGCGTGTGATCGCTCTTCTCGCCGATGCCGAACCGCATCCGGAGCACCTTCTCCTCGCGCGGGGTCAGCGTGGCGAGCACCTTCCTGGTCTGCTCGGCCAGGTTCATGTTGATGACCGCGTCCGACGGGGAGACCAGCGACTTGTCCTCGATGAAGTCACCGAGGTGGCTGTCCTCCTCCTCGCCGATGGGCGTCTCGAGCGAGATGGGCTCCTTCGCGATCTTGAGGACCTTGCGGACCTTGTCGAGCGGGAGCTCCATCTTCTCGGCGATCTCCTCCGGCGTCGGCTCGCGCCCCAGCTCCTGCACCAGGTAGCGGCTGGTGCGGATGAGCTTGTTGATCGTCTCGATCATGTGGACCGGGATGCGGATGGTCCGCGCCTGGTCCGCGATGGCGCGGGTGATCGCCTGCCGGATCCACCAGGTGGCGTAGGTCGAGAACTTGTAGCCGCGCTTGTACTCGAACTTGTCGACCGCCTTCATCAGGCCGATGTTCCCCTCCTGGATCAGGTCGAGGAACTGCAGGCCGCGGTTCGTGTACTTCTTCGCGATCGAGACCACCAGGCGCAGGTTCGCCTCGACCAGCTCGGTCTTGGCGCGCTCCGCCTTCCGCTCGCCGTCGCCGATCATCCGGTAGGTCCGGCGCAGCTCGTCCACCGGCACCTCCGCCTCCTCCTGCACGCGCAGGATCTTGCGGCCGGCCGAGCGCAGCGTGCGGTCCAGCTCCTCCACCTCGTCCAGCGCGCAGCGGAGCTTCTTGGCGAGCTTCTTCCGCTCGACCTCGTCCTCGCGCGTCTCGCGGAGCAGCCGGCGCAGGTCCTTCACCGGCACGCCGGTGCGGCGCTCGCAGTCGAAGAACTCGCGCTCGGCCTCCTCGACGCGCTTGATGAAGCTCTTCAGGCGCAGGACGATCCGGTCGATCTGCTTCTTGTTGAGCTGGATCGCCTCGAGGTTCTCCATCATCTCCGCCTCGATGGCGCGGATCTCGCCCTTCAGCTCCTTGCGCTTCACCTCGGAGAGCTTCTTGCCGCCCTGGAGCGTCTCGCGGACCCTGGCGACGTCGCGCTCGAGCTTGCGGATCCGGTCGATGTGCTTCAGCACGTGCTCGACCTTGCGCTCCTCCTCCTTCGGGATGCGCGGCTTCTCCGGCTCGGCGCCCTCGGCCGGGGCGGCGCCGTCGCCGGCCGCGGCCTCGGCGTCCTCCGGAGCCTCGGCCGCCTCGGCGGCCTCGTCCAGCTCCTCCTCGGGCTCCTCCTGCTCGGCCTGCTGCTCGTCGCCGGCGTCCTTGATGATCTCGCGGACGCGGATCTTGCCCTTGCGGAGCCGCTCGCCCAGCTCGAGGATCTCGCGGATCGCGATCGAGGACGAGAGCACCGCGGCGAGGATCTCCTTCTCGCCCTCCTCGATGCGCTTCGCGATCTCGACCTCGCCCTCGCGCGTGAGGAGGGACACCGACCCCATCTTGCGCAGGTACATGCGCACCGGGTCGTTGGACTTGCCGTAGCCGGCGTCGTCCTCCTCCTCCTTCTCCTCCTCGGACTCCGCCTTGGCCTCGGGCTCGGGCGGCTTGTCCGGGAGCTTCATCTTCTTCTCGGCGCCGTCCACCACCTCGATGTCGTGCTCGCCGAACATCGACATGACGTCGTCGATCTGGTCCGAGCCGATGTCCGAGGGCAGCGCGTCGTTCACCTCGTCGTAGGTGAGGAAGCCCTTCTCGCGCCCGCGCGCCATGAGCTCCTTCACCTCGGACCGCTCGGTGATGTCGCTCATGTCGTCCTGCGGCAGCTCGTCGAGCTCGTCGTCGTCGTCGTCGCCCTCCTCGGCCTCGGCGCGCTCGGTCTCGGGCTCGGCCTCGTCGGTCGGGCGGCGGTGCTTGCCGGGGCGGCCCGCCGGGCGGGCGGCCTCGGCGGCCACGGCCTCGGGCGCCTTCTTGCGGGCCTTCTCGGGCTTCTCGCCGGCCTTCTCGTGCCGCTCGGCCTTCTCGACCTTCTCCGGCTTCTCGCGCTCCACCTTGGCGCGCTTGACCGGCGGCTTCGCCACCGCGCGCGCGGGCGCCTTCGGCGCGGGCTTGGCCTGGCGCTCTTCCTTGCGGCCGCCGGCCTTCGCCTTCTGCTTCGGCGCTGCCTTCTTCACGTGCTTCTTCGCGGCGTGGCCCTTCGTGGTCATCGGCTTCGGCTCCTTCGACGGCTCGGCGGCCCGGTGGTGCTCTTTCCTAACGTTTTTCGGCCGGGTGAGCCCGGCCAATGTATCCAGAATGCTTCGGAGCTTGCCTTTCATCCGGGACGTTCCAGGGAACGCAAGCGCCTCTGCAGGTCGCGACGCTGGTTGATGAGCCGCTGGGCCGTCACGTCCAGCCCGTCGGCCGCGGCGCTGCCGGCCTTGGTGACCCGCCGCAGCGCCTCGCCGTACTCCTGGTCGAGGCGCTCCAGCGTCGCCTTGACCGCCGCCTTCCGGAGCTCGCGCTCCGCCTCCTCCGGCCTCGGCCGGCCGGGCCCCACCAGCGTGCGGAACCGCCGGATGGTGGCCTCGTCCGCCCCGGCGGACAGGCGCGCCAGCGCGTCCTCGAGCGCGACCGGCCCGCGCACCAGGTCGCGGGCCAGGTCCGCCAGCGGCCCCGGTGGCAACAGCTGGGGCAGGCGCTCCTCGTCCGCCACCGCCCCCAGATCGGGGAAGGCGGCCAGCAGGGCCAGCGCATCCGCGGCCGGCCCCGGCAGCAGCACGCGCACCCGCCCGTGGGCGGACGGCCCGCCGCGCGCCGGCCCCGCGGACGGGGTGGGGCGGGATGGGGCGACGCTGGCGGGCCGCTCCGGATGACCGGCCTGGGCGGGGGCCGGGACGCCCGGCCGCCGCCGCTCCGCCGACAGCTCGGCCTTCAGCGCGCCCGGGTCGAGGTCGAGCCGGCGCGCGATCATGTCCTCGAAGACGGAACGCGCGAGGCCGTCCGGCATCATCCGCACGAACGCCTCGAGCTCGCGGACGGCGGCGAGCTTCCGCTCGAGCGCGGCCTCGCGCGGCCGGTCGCCGCACGCCCGCTCGACCGCCCGGTCCACCAGGAACTCCGAGAGGGGGACGGCGGCCGCCAGCAGCGCGTCCACCCCGGCGCGGCCGTTCGCGCGGGCGTACTCGTCGGGATCGGTCTTGCCCGCGTCGGACGGGAGCACCGCCACCTTGCCGGCCATGCCGGCCGGGAACAGCGCCTGCGCGGCCTTCGCCGGCGCGGCGAGGCCCGCCACGTCGCCGTCGAAGAGCACCGTCACCTCGCGGCAGTCGCACCGCGAGAGCAGCTCGACGTGCTCGGGGGTGAGGGCGGTGCCGCACACCGCCACCGCGCCGGTCACGCCCACCTGGTGGAGGCCGATCACGTCGAAGTAGCCCTCGACCAGCACCGCGCTGCGCGTCTTGCGGATGGTCTCGCGGGCGAGGTCGAGGCCGTAGAGCACCTTGGACTTCTTGTAGAGCGGGGTCTCGGGCGTGTTGATGTACTTCGCGCCCTGCTCGTCGCCGAGCGCGCGCCCGCCGAAGCCGATCACCTGCCCGTCCATGGCGGCGATGGGAAACATCAGGCGGTTGCGGAAGCGGTCGTAGGTGCCGCCGCCATCCCTCTCCCTCTCGATGAGCAGCCCGGCGCGCTGCAGCGCCGCGACCCCGATGCCCTTCTCCTTCAGCCGCAGCGCCAGGTCGTTCCACGCGTCGGCCGCCACCCCCAGCCGGAAGCGCCGGACCGACTCCTCCGTGACGCCGCGCCGCTCGAGGTACGCCCGCGCGGACGCGCCGAAGCGGCTGGCGAGCCGCGCCGCCCAGTAGCGCGCGGCGGCGTCGCTCGCGGCGAGGATCTCGTTGCGCTCCTTGCGCTTCGCCCTCGCCTCGGCCGAGTCCTCCTCGGCCGCCTCCGGGATCTCGACGCCGACCTCCTGCGCGAGCGCCCTCACCACCTCGGGAAACTCCTTCCCCTCGAGCCGCTGCAGGAACGTGAAGACGTCGCCGTACGCCCCGCAGCCGTAGCACTTGAAGTGCTTGTCCTCGGGGTAGACGTGAAAGCTCGGCGTCCGCTCCCCGTGGAAGATGCAGTTGCCCTTCCACGTCCTGCCCGATCGCTTCAGCTCCATGTGGCGGCCGATCACGGCCACCACGTCGACGCGCTCGCGGATCTGGTCGATGACCGCGTCGGGGATCAGGTTGCGCCTCCGCTGCCGCTCTCGGCACGCACGGCGCCCGGCCACCGCCGGGCGGGCGCGGCCGCCTCACCGCCGCCTACTTTCCGGCGAGGCGCGCCTTCACCATGTCGCTGACGGCCTTCCCCTCGGCCCGGCCCTGCACCTCGGGCAGGAGCGCCTTCATGACGGCGCCCATGTCCTTCGGCCCCTTCGCCCCGGTCGCCTGGATCGCCGCGTCCACCTTCGCGCGGAGCTCGTCCTCGGAGAGCTGGGCGGGGAGCCAGGCCTGGAGGATGCGGATCTCCGCCTCCTCCTTGTCGACCAGGTCCTGGCGGTTCCCGGCCCGGTACTGCTCGACCGAGTCGCGCCGGCGCTTGATCTCGGAGGCGATCACGCCCTGCACGCCCGCGTCGTCGAGCGGCTTCATCAGCTCGATCTCGCGGTACTTCACGGCGCTCTTCAGCATGCGGACGACGCTCAGCTTGAGCGTGTCCTTCTCGCGCATCGCGGACTTGAGATCCGCGTCGAGCCGTTCCTTGAGCGCCATGATCGGCCCCGGCTAGAAGCCCTTGCGCATCTTCTTGAGCGCGCGCTTCTTGGCGGCGAGGGCCTTCTTCTTGCGCTTCACGCTGGGCTTCTCGTAGTGCTCGCGCTTGCGGATCTCCGAGAGGATGCCCGCCTTCTCGCACTGCTTCTTGAAGCGCTTCATGGCGTTCTCGAAGGACTCGCCATCCTTGACACGCACTCCGGTCATTCGTTCCTCGGTCTCGCTGATGAGGTAGGAGCTTTTGCTCGCCCTGAAACATGAGGAGCCGGACATCGCGGATGCCCGGCTCTCCACGCGGCTGAATCGCGGCTAATAGTGGAAAACCCCGCGACTGTCAAGGGTTTCCGGTCTTGGGCGCCGGCGGCTGCAGGTGCCGCCGCTCCAGCACGCCGTAGACCTCGGTCGGGGTCACGTCGGCCGACGCGAGCAGCACGTACAGGTGGTACAGCAGATCGGCCGCCTCGTGCGCCAGGTGGTCCTTCGTGTCCTTGCCGTCGAGGAGCGCCTGGTGCGCCTCGTTCACCTCGTAGGCTTCCTCGATGATCTTCCTGCGGATCCTGGCCGGCGCGGCGAGGAGCTTCTTGGTGTAGCTCTCGGCCGGCGCGGCGTCCGCGCGGCGCGACTCGATGGTGGCCCAGAGCTTCGCGAGGAAGCGTTCGTCTGCCATGGGATCTCCTCTCTCTCCGAGAAGCAGCTGCGCGTCCCGGTGTGACACGCCGGGCCGGTCTGGCGCACGACGTAGAGCACGGCGTCTCCGTCGCAGTCCAGCGCGATCGCGCGGATCTCCTGCACGTGGCCGCTCGTGTCGCCCTTGCGCCAGATCGCGCGCCGGCTGCGGGACCAGTAGGTGGCGCGGCCGCCCTCGGCGGTGGCGACGAGCGCCTCGCGGTTGGCCCAGGCCAGCATCAGGACGGTGCCGTCCTCCTCCTGGGCGATCACCGGGACCAGGCCGCGCTCGTCGAACGCGACCCGGTCGAGCAGGCGGGCGAACGAGCGGGTGAGGCTCACGGCCGCACCTCGATCCCGCGCGCCAGCAGGAAGGCCTTCGCCTCCTGCACGGTGTGCTTGCCGTCGTGGAAGATCGACGCGGCCAGCGCCGCGTCGGCGATCTCCAGCCCCTCGGCGAGGTGCTCGAGCGTGCCGACGCCGCCCGAGGCGATCACCGGGATGGTCACGGCCGAGCAGACCTCCTCCAGCAGCTCGAGGTCGTAGCCGGCCTGCGTGCCGTCGCGGTCCATCGAGGTGAGGAGCAGCTCGCCCGCGCCGCGCGCCGCCACCTCGCGCGCCCAGGCGATGCCCTCCACGCCGGTGGGCTTCGACCCGCCCGCCACGTGGACCTCCCACTCCTGGCGCCCGGCGCCGCGGGGCCGGCGCTTCACGTCGATGGCCACCACCAGCGCCTGCGCGCCGGCGATGCGCGAGAGCCGGTCCACCAGGCCCGGCTCCTTCACCGCCGAGGAGTTCACCGAGACCTTGTCGGCGCCCGCGTGCAGCAGCGCCACGAAGTCCTCCTCGCTGCGCACGCCGCCGCCCACCGTGAGCGGGGCGAACACGCGCGCGGCGGTGCGGGTGACGAGGTCGAGCAGCGTGCCGCGGTTCTCCTGCGTCGCGGCGATGTCGAGGTAGGTGACCTCGTCGGCGCCCTGCGCGTCGTAGCGCGCGGCCGCCTCCACCGGATCGCCGGCGTCGCGCAGGTTCTGGAACTTGATCCCCTTGACCACGCGCCCGGCCTTCACGTCGAGGCAGGGGATGATGCGCTTCGCCGGCATGCGGTGCCCTTCCCTCTCCTACTCCGCCGCGGCGCGCACCGCGTCGGCGAGCGCGATCCGGCCCTCGTACAGCGCCTTGCCCACGATCACGCCGGCCAGCCCGGCCGCCCGGCAGGCGCGCACGTCGTCGAGGCTGGCCACGCCGCCGGAGGCGACCACCGGCACGCCGGCCTCGGCCTGCAGCCGCGCCGCGCCCTCGGCGTCCACCCCGGTGAACATGCCGTCGCGGCCGACGTCGGTGTACTCGACCAGCCCGACCCCGGCCTCCTTCACCCGGCGCGCCACCTCGGCGGCCCCGAGCCCGGTGCCCTCCAGCCAGCCGGCGATCTTCACCTCGCCGTTGCGCGCGTCGATGCCGCTGCGCACGCGCCCGGGGAAGCGGGCGCAGGCCTGGCGGACCAGGTCGAGCCGCTCCACCGCCGCGGTGCCGAGCACCACGTAGCGCACGCCCAGCTCGAGCACCTTCTCGATGTCCGGCAGCGAGCGCAGCCCGCCGCCCAGCTCCACCTCCGCCCCGGGCACCGCGCAGATGGCGCGGACCGCGTCGAGGTTCACCGGCCAGCCGGCCTTCGCGCCGTCGAGGTCCACCACGTGGACGAGGCTCGCGCCGTCGCGCACCAGCTCGGCGGCCTTCTCCGCCGGGTCGCGCGCGTACACGGTCTTCCTCGCGAAGTCGCCCTTCTCCAGCCGGACCACCTCGCCGCCGATGAGATCGATCGCTGGGATGACGAGCATGGCCCCCGCCTAGATGGAGACGAACCGCTCGAGCAGGGCCAGCCCCACGCGCTGGCTCTTCTCGGGGTGGAACTGCACCGCGAACAGGTTGCCGCGCTCCAGCGCCGCGCAGAAGTCGCGGCCGTGGTGCGTGAGCAGGGCCGCGCCGGGCGCGTCGGCGGGCGCGGCGTAGGAGTGCGCGTAGTAGACGTAGGCGCCGTCCATGGGCGCGAACAGCGCCGAGCCGGGCGCCACCAGCCGCACCCTCGACCAGCCGATGTGCGGCAGCTTCACGCCGCCGGGCAGGCGCGCGATGCGCCCGTCCACCAGGCCGAGCCCCCGGGCCCCGCCGCCCTCCTCGCCCTCGGCGAACAGGATCTGCAGGCCCACGCAGATGCCCAGCACCGGCGCCCCGCGCTCGACCGCCTCGAGCAGCGCGCCGGCCACGCCGCTCCGGCGCATCGCCTCGGCGCAGGCCGGCATGGAGCCCTGCCCCGGCACCACCACCCGGTCGGCGCGGCGGACCGCGTCGGGATCGCGCGTGACCACCACCGCGGCGCCCACCTCGCGCAGCGCGTTCTCCACCGAGCGCAGGTTGCCGGCGCCGTAGTCCACCAGCGCGACGGTGCCGGGCGGGCGGCTCACAGGGTGCCCTTGGTGCTGGGGAGCGCGGTCCCCTCGCGCGCGGTCGCGGCGCGGAGCGCGCGCGCGGTCGCCTTGAAGATCGCCTCCACCACGTGGTGCAGGTTGCGGCCGTAGCGGACGTTCACGTGCACGCAGATGCGCGCGTGGTTCACGAGCGCCTGCAGGAAGTCCTGCGTCAGGTCCACGTCGTAGCCGCCGATGAACTTCTTGCCGCTCGGCAGCTTCGCGTTGAAGGTGAGGTGCGGGCGGCCGGAGAGGTCCACCACCGCCTCGACCAGCGCCTCGTCGAGCGGCACCACCGCGTGCCCGTAGCGCGCCAGCCCGGCCTTGTCCTCGAGCGCCTGCCGCAGCGCCTCGCCCAGGCCGATGCCCACGTCCTCGACGGTGTGGTGCGCGTCCACCTGCAGGTCGCCCTTGGCCCGGACCGTGAGCGCCATCCCGCCGTGGCGGGAGATCTGGTCGAGCATGTGGTCGAAGAACGGGAGCCCGGTCGAGATCGACGCCTCGCCCGGCGCGAGCCGCAGCTCCACCGCGACGTCGGTCTCCTTGGTCCGCCGCGCCACCGCGCCGCGCCGCGCGGCCGCGCCCGGCCGCGGGGCCTTCGCCGCCGACCGCCGGCTCATCGCCGCGCTCCGCGGCGCGCGGGGCGCGCCTTCGGGGCCCGTGCGGCCTTCGCCGCCCCGCCGGACCGGCCGCGCCGCGCCGGGGCGCGCTTCGCCACCCGCACGTCCACCGCGCGCCAGTGCCCCTCCAGCCCCTCGGCCCGCGCCAGCGCCTCGACCGACGGCGCCAGCGCGGCGAGCGCCGCGGGCGTGAGGTCGAGCACGCTCATGCGGCGGCGGAACGTCGCCACCGAGAGCGGCGAGGCGAACCGGGCGGTGCCGGCGGTCGGGAGCACGTGGCTCGGGCCGGCCAGGTAGTCGCCCACCGCCTCCGGCGTGGAGCTGCCCACGAACACCGCGCCGGCGCGCGAGATCCGCTTCACCAGGCCGGCCGCGCCGCGCGCGTGCAGCGCCAGGTGCTCGGGCGCGAACGCGTCGGCGAGCCGCACCGCCTCGGAGAGGCCGCGCGTCACCACCACCGCGCCGCGCTCCTCGATCGACCGCCCGGCGATCTCGCGCCGCGGCAGGTCGGCGAGCTGGCGCTCCACCTCCGCCAGCGCGCCCCGCGCCAGCGCGGCCGACGGCGTCACCAGCACCGACACCGCGCGCACGTCGTGCTCCGCCTGCGCGAGCAGGTCGCTCGCCACCTCGGCCGGATCCGCCGCGGCGTCCGCGAGCACCAGGATCTCGCTCGGCCCGGCGATCATGTCGATGTCCACGCGCCCGAACACCAGCCGCTTCGCGGCGGCCACGTACGCGTTGCCCGGCCCGCAGATCTTGTCCACCGCCGGCACCGTGGCGGTGCCGTAGGCGAGCGCCGCCACCGCCTGCGCGCCGCCCACCTTGAACAGCCGGGCCACCCCGGCCACGTGGCAGGCGGCGAGCGTCCAGCGGTCCATCTCGCCGGTGCCCTTCACGCCGGGTGACGTGACCACGATCTCGCGCACGCCGGCGACGCGGGCCGGCACGGCGGTCATCAGCACGGAGGAGGGATAGCGGGCGGTCCCCCCCGGGACGTAGAGGCCGACGCGCTCCAGCGGCCGGACCACCTGAGACAGGGTCGCGCCCACGCCGTCGCGGCGCGCCGGCACCCGGGCGTCGGACTCGCGCCGGTGGAAGTCGGCGATGCGCCGGGCGGCGAGCGAGAGCGCACGACGCGCCGCGGCGGGGAGGCCGCGGTAGGCGGCGGCGAAGTCGGCGGGGCCGAGCGCCAGGCCGGCGGCCGAGCCCGGATCCCAGGCGTCGTGGCGGCGGGTGTGCTCGAGCAGCGCCAGGTCGCCGCGGGCGCGGACGTCGGCGACGATGGCGGCGGCGGCCTCGCGCACCGGCGCCTCGTCCTCGTCCGACCCGCGGGCGCAGACGCGGGCCCACGCTTCGGGGAAGGCAGGATCGCGGGAATCGAGCTTCAGCACGGCGGAACTCCTCGGGGAACCCGTTGATATAGACGAAAAGCCCCTCGATGGCGAGGGTCGCGCCTGCCCCGGTCGGCCGCGACCTGCGGCGCACGCCGCGGGACGCAGCGTCCGCATTGGCGCACGCGCTGTACGGGATTCCCCGGATAGCGAAGATCGACGGATGGAATAGGCTTCGGTCTCGCAATTCGCGCGAAGCCTGGGGGGCCGCGGACGATGAAAACCCTGCACGCGGGAGATCTCTCTCCCCGTGAAGTCGCTCCACCCGGTTCCATGCCTCCGCCGCCCGAGCGGCCGGAGATCTCCGTCCTCGCGGCCGCCGCGCTCGACGCGGCGCTCGAGGCCATCCCCGCGCCCGCGGTGGTGGTCCGCGCGCCCGCCTCGATCCTGCTCGCGAACGCGCGCGCCCGGACGCTCCTCGCCACCGACCGCGAGCGCGTGATGGAGGTGCTCCGCGCGCCCCCAGCCGCCGACGCGCGCACGCCGGCCCGCTTCGCCGTCGAGGGCCACCCCGGCCACGCGCTGGTGGTGCTGCCGGACCTGGACGGCGACGCGCGCCACCGCGTGCAGGTGATCTCGCGGCGCTGGGGGCTCACGCCGCGGCAGGCCGCGGTGCTGGCCCGCGTGGCGCAGGGCGACACCAACCGCACGGTGGCCGCCCGGCTCGGCTGCTCGGAGAAGACCATCGAGCTGCACGTGTCGGCGCTGCTCGCGAAGACCCGGTGCACCAGCCGCTCGCACCTGGTGGCGACGTTCTGGACCGACCCCTGCGACGCCGCGCGGGCCGGGGCCGCGCTGCGCTGACGCCGCCTCCGCACCGTCCGCCCGGCCTGCTACAGTCCGCCGCGCATGAACGTGCGCACCGACCTGTGGCTGCAGAACCTGCTCGACGAGCGCGACGGCGCCGCCCTGTACGAGGGGCTGGCGCGGCACGAGAAGGACCCCGCCCGCGCGGCGAGCTTCCGCGAGCTGGCCGAGGCGGAGCGGCGCCACGCGCAGGTCTGGGAGCGCAAGCTCCTCAAGGAAGGCGTGGCGGTCCCGCCGGACCGGCCCAGCTCGCGCATCCGCGCGCTGGTGTGGCTGGCGCGGCGGCTCGGCAGCGCCGCGGTGCTGCCCATGGTCCTCGAGACCGAGGCCGGCGACGCCGACAAGTACGACCGGCAGGGCGGCGAGGCGACCGAGATCGCCGCGGAGGAGCGCGCGCACCGGCAGGTGCTGGCCGGCATGCACGGGCCGGACGCGCCCGAGGGCGCGCGGGCGCTCATCGGGGACCGCGAGCGGTGGCACCGCGGCGGCGGGCGGGCCGGGTCGATCCGCGCGGCGATCTTCGGGATGAACGACGGGCTGGTCTCGAACCTCTCGCTCATCCTCGGCGTGGCGGGGGCGGGCGTGGCGCCCGGCACCGTGCTCGTCACCGGCTTCGCCGGGCTGCTCGCGGGCGCGTTCTCCATGGCGGCCGGCGAGTACACCTCGGTGGCGAGCCAGCGCGACCTGCTCGCGCGGCAGATCGCGCTCGAGAAGCGCGAGATCGAGGAGGCGCCGGAGGAGGAGGCCGCCGAGCTGGCGCTCATCTTCAAGCAGAAGGGGCTCTCCACCGAGCAGGCGAGCCGGACCGCCGCCGAGATCCTCAAGAACCCGGCGAGCGCGCTCGACACGCTGGTGCGCGAGGAGCTGGGGCTCGACCCGGAGGACCTGGGCTCGCCCATGGGCGCGGCGCTGTCGTCCTTCGCGATGTTCTCGGTGGGCGCGCTCGTGCCCATCGTGCCGTTCCTGGTGACCTCCGGCACGCCGGCGGTGATCTCGAGCGCGATCCTGGCGGGCGCGATCCTGGCCGGCGTGGGCGGGGCGGTCGGGTTCCTGTCCGGCACGAGCGTGTGGCGGTCGGCGCTCCGGATGGCCGGGCTCGCCGCGCTCGCCGCCGGGGTCACCTACGCCGTGGGCCGGCTGTTCGGGGCGACGATCACCTGAGCCCGGCCGCGCCGCGCGCTCACTCTCCGAGGTCGCCCTCGTCCGCGCCGGCGAGCCGCGCAGGCGCCTCCTCGGTGTCCGCCTCGCGGCCGCGCCCGGGCGCCTCGGCCGGCGGGCGCGTGCCCCGGCGGCGCGCGTAGTAGCGCGTCACCGAGGGCAGCGAGAAGCGGTTCATGGTCACGCTGTGCGTGGCGATGGCGTTCAGCCGGTCGATGTCGATGAACCACTCCGGCAGGTAGACCGGGCCGACGCAGATCCCCTCCTCCACGAGGTCCCGCACCAGCTCGGCGTCGTCCACGCTCATCTTCCCCGCCAGGAACGCCCGCACCAGCTCCACGTCGCGCTGCTCCAGCGCCGCGCGCAGGAAGTTGAACGTGCGGCAGTAGCCGCGCTGGTAGGCCGCGTCCTTCGTGAACGGCGCGCCGCCCTCCAGCAGCCCGCCGCGGAACACCCGCTCGCTCATGAGCGCCGCCTTCTCCGGCGGGAAGCGCGCGAGCAGGTACCGGTACACCTCGAGGAAGTCGGCGCCGCGCGCGGCCATGTCGATGGCGATGGTCCGCTCGCCCAGCTCGATGTAGCGCTCGTCGGTGATGTGGCCGGTGAGGAACTCGGCCACGATGCCGCCGCCCTCCTGCGACTCGGTGTGGCGGGGCAGCCCCACGCCCAGCACCGGCAGGTGCGGCTGCCGGTAGCCGTTCAGCGAGGTGAGCACGTGCCACAGCCCCTCGTGGTGGGCGAGCGCGCGCACCTGGCGATCGGAGAAGCGCGCGCCCTTGCGGAGCGTGATGCTGGTGCCGCCCGCGGCGGCGTTGGCGGTGAGCCGCGTGCGGACCGCGACCTTCACGTGCCCGCCCAGCAGCGGGTTGCAGATGTCCGCCACGCGGGCCGCCGCCTGCTCCGCGTCGTAGACCAGCTCCTCGTCGCGCGCGCGCGGGCGCGAGGCCCACATGCGCGCGATGGCGAGGTTGTCCACGTTGTGGTCGGGGAAGCGATCGCGCGGGTCGCCGTAGATGCGGCGGGAGAGCTCGTAGAAGCGCTTCGTCCCGCGCGCGGCGAGGAGCCGGGCGAGCGCGATGAACTCGTCGCACTTGCGGCGGAGCAGGTCCTCCACCGGGTTCTTCCCGCGCACCTGCCGCCGGATGGCGCGCAGCTCCTTGATCTTCTTCTCCGGCTCGAAGCCGAGCGGCGGGTACTCCGGCTTCGGCAGCTCGCGCGCGCCGCCCCGGAAGAAGCGCTCGTGCACCGCGGGGTCCCAGTTGATGGACCGCAGCACGCGGATGGGCCGCTGCGCGCGCAGGATCTCATCGCTGACGCGGCGGAACACGTCGGGCGGCACGCGCGGACGTTACCACGGTCCGCCGCCCGCCCGCCCCGGTCGCGCGCCGGCCGGTGGCGCTCGCCCGCGGCCCGCGCCGGCGGGCGCTTTCGCCGCGGCACGGCCGTTGCTGTCGGTCGCGCCGAGGAGGACGCACGCCATGAACCGAATCGAGTCGATCCACGTCGCCCCCACCAGCACCCAGCGCGCGCTGCCCGGGCGCTTCGACAGCGCCCTGCGCGGCGCCGCCGAGGGGCTGGTCCGCGGGGTGGCCGCCACCGTCGAGCTCGCCGCCCCGATCATCCCGGGCGGCACCATCCTGTCCGCCGCCATCCGCTCCGGCGCCGCGGCCGCCGGCGGCTCGCCGCTCGCCGGGTCCCCGCTGGCCGGCGGGCTCACCGGATCGCCCGGCGGCGGCACCGCGGGTGGGGACGTCCTCGACGCCACCCGCACGCTGCAGCGCGAGGCCCAGACCTTCAACCTCCAGTACCTCCAGCTGCAGGAGCACATGCAGCGGGAGAGCCGCGAGTTCACCGCGGTGTCGAACGTGATGAAGGTCCGGCACGACAGCGCCCGGGCCGCCATCCAGAACATCCACTAGCGAGCGCCCCATGCCCGTCGTCCCGGTGGGCGCGGCCGCCCCGGCCCTTCCGGCCGCCGCGGTCGCGCCGCAGCAGAGCTTCGCGAAGACGCTCGAGGCGCGCGCCGGCCCCGCCCCGGCCGCGCCGCCCGCGCCCGAGGCGCCGCGCCCGACCGCCGGCGCCGCCGCGCTCGCCGCGGTCGAGCGCGCCCAGGCCCGGCTCGACGCCGTCCTCGCCGCCGCCCGCTCCGGCCGCACCTTCACCGCCCAGGAGCTGCTCGGGCTCCAGGCCGAGGCCTACCGGACGGTCCAGACCGTGGACCTCGCCGCCAAGCTGGTCGAGCAGGGCGCCCAGGCCGTGAAGCAGGCGCTCAACACGCAGCTCTAGAGGACCCGCCATGCGCCTCGCCTCCCTCGCGCTCCCGCTCGCCCTCGCCCTCGCCGGCTGCTCCGGCGAGGCGCTCCTGCACGGCCTCGACGAGCCGCAGGCGAACGACGTCCTCGTCGCGCTCGACGAGGGCGGCATCGCCGCGGAGAAGGCGCGCGAGGACGGCGCCGACGGCGGCTGGGAGGTCCGGGTCGCCGCGGCGGACGCCTCGCGCGCCCGGCGGGTGCTGGCCGAGCGCGAACTCCCCCGGCAGCGCCCGGCCGGCTTCGACGCCGTGCTCGCGAAGGGCTCGATGGTCCCGACCGCCACCGAGGAGCACGCGATGTACCTCCACGCGCTCTCCGGCGAGCTCGCGCGCAGCATCGAGGCCATCGACGGGGTGGTGGGCGCGCGCGTGCACCTCGGCCTCCCGCAGGCGGATCCGTTCCGGCCCGGCGAGCGGCCCGCGCCCCGGGCCGCGGTGCTGGTGCGGTGCCGCGCGGCGGCGTGCGCCGCGGTGCGGGCGCTCGAGCCCGGGCTCCGGGCGCTGGTGGCCGGGGCCGCGGACGGGCTCGACGCCGCGGCGGTGTCGGTGGTGTTCGCCGAGGCGCCGCAGGCGAGCGCGCCGCCGCCCGCCCCGCGCCGCGGCCGCTCGCCGGTGCTGCTCGCGCTCGCGGCGGCCGCCGGCGCGGCGGCGATCGCGGTGGGCGGCGGCGCGGGCTGGCGCCGGCGCCGGGGGAAGCCGTCGTGACCGCCGCCGACCGGCGCCTCGCCGCCGCCGCGGCCGCGCTCGCGCCCGCGCGTGCGCAGGCCCTCCTCGCGCGGGGACCGTCTCCCGCCGCCGCGGAGGAGGCCGCCCGCCTCGCCCGGCTCCCGGGCCGCGCGCGCCTGGAGGCGCTCGCGGCGGCCGTCGAGCCCGCGCCGGCGGAGCGGCGCGCCCGGGCCGAGGCGGCGGCCGCCGCCGAGCGACCGCAGGTGGCCCGGCTGCTGGCCCATCTCGCCCTGGGCGGGGCTCCGCCGGGGGGCGTGGCCGGGGTCCTGGTGCGCCTGTGCCGGGAGCGGCTCTCCGGCTGACCGCGGCCGCGGCGCGGACCCGGCGCCTCCCGGGCGGACGCGAGCCGGCCCGCCCCCGGGCCGCAACCCCGCGTCCGCCCGAGCGAACGGGCCCTGGCACGGACGGTGGAGGTCCGGACGCGCATGGCGCTTCCGTTCGATCTCCCCGCGGTCTCGCGCGGCCACGCCGAGCTGACGTCCGCCCCCCGGCAGCTCGGCGCCGCGGTCGTCGAGGCGGCGTCGCGCGCGCTCTCGGACCTCGTCGGCGCCGAGGTGTCGGTGACGGGCCGCCCGGTGCCGGGACGCGCGCGGCCCCGCACCGCCGCCGCCCGGATCGCGCTCGACCTGCCGGCGCTGCCCGGGACCGCGATCCTCGAGGTGGAGCCGGCGCTGGTGGTGCGCCTCGTGGACCGGATGGCGGGCGGCGACGGCGCGCCCGCGCCGGCCGCGGCGCTCACGCCCGTGGAGGCGACCGCACTCGAGCTGCTCACCCTCGCCGCGCTCGACGGCGCCTGCGGGATCGCCGAGGTGGAGGAGCGCCTCGCGCCGCGCCTCGCCCGCGCCACCGCCGAGCCTGCGGGCGCGCTCGCGGTCGAGCTCGAGATCACGGCCGGGCCGGCCCGCGGCCACGCCCGCCTCCTGCTGCCGCCCGCGGCGGTCCGCGCGCTGCGCGGGCCGGCGGACCTCGACCGGCGCATCCCGCTGCCGGGCTCGCTGCGCCGCGGGGCCGCCGCGCTCACCGCGGCCGAGCTCGACGCGCTCGAGCCGGGCGACGTGCTGGTGGTGGACCCGCCCGCGGACGGGCGCGACGCGCTGGTCCTGCCCGGCGGGCTCCGGGCGCTCGGGCGGATCGACGGCGAAGGCTTCCACGTGGAGGAGACGGAGATGATCGAACGGCATGCGCAGCTCCCGGTGACGCTCGAGGTCGAGCTGGCCCGGGTGGACGTCCCGCTCGCGGAGGTGGCGCGGCTCGAGCCCGGCTCGGTGCTGGCGCTGAACCTCGACCGGCGCGGGCTCGTGACCCTGCGGCTGGGCGAGCGGGCGGTGGCGCGCGGCGAGCTGGTGGACGTGGAGGGCGCGGTGGGCGTCCGCATCCTCTCGCTGGAGGTGGCGCCGTGATCGCCGGGCTCCGCGGGCTCCCCGCCCGGCCGGGCGCGCGCGCCGCCGCCGGGCTCGCCGCCGCCGGCGTGCTCCTGCTCCTCTCCCGCGCCCCCGGCGACCTGGCCTCCGCCGCCGCCCGCGGCGGGCTCGCCGCCTGCGCGGTGGGCGCGCTCGCGGTCCTGGCGCGCCGCCGCGGCGCGCCGGCGCGCCCCGCCCCCGCGCTGGTGGTGGTGGCGCGCGCGCCGCTCTCGCGCGACGCCGGCCTGGCGCTGGTGGAGGTGGACGGGCGCCGGCTGCTGGTCGGGTTCGGCTCCGACCGCGTCGCGCTGCTCGACGGCGCGCCCGCCGCCTCCGCCCCGGGAGGCCGGCCGTGAACGCCCTCGCCCTCGTCCCGTCCGCGGGCCCGGTGGCCGACCGGCCCGCCGAGATGCTGGTGCTGCTCGCGCTGCTCGCGCTCGTGCCCGCGGCGCTGGTGATGCTGACCTCGTTCCTGAAGATCTCGGTGGTCCTGTCGATCGCGCGCTCCGCCCTGGGCGCGCCGCAGGTGCCGCCGAACACGGTCGTCACCGGCCTCGCGCTGGTGCTGACGATGCTGGTGATGGCGCCCGTCGCCGAGCGGGCCGCCGCCCTGGCGCGGCCCGCGCCCGGCGAGCGCGGGCTCCCGGCCACGCTGGCGGCCCTGCAGCGCGGCGCCGGGCCGGTGAAGGCGTTCCTCGCACGCTTCGCGCGGCCCGACGACCGGGCGGCCTTCCTCGACGTCGCGCGGCGGCTCCGGGCCCCGGACGCCGCCGCGCCGGCGGAGGACGACCTGGCGGTGCTCGCGCCCGCGTTCGTGGTGTCGGAGCTGCGCCGGGCCTTCACCATCGGCTTCCTGGTGTTCGTGCCGTTCCTGGTGGTGGACCTGGTGATCTCGAACGTGCTGCTCGCGCTCGGACTCACCCAGCTCTCGCCCACCTCGGTGGCGCTCCCGTTCAAGCTGCTCCTCTTCGTCGCCGTGGACGGGTGGAGGCTCCTCGCCCGCGCCCTGGCGCTCTCGTACGCAGGGTGATCACGATGGATCCCGCGCTCCTCCACCTGGGCCGCGAGGCGCTCCTCCTCGTGCTCGCCCTCTCCGCCCCGCCGCTCGGCGCCGCGCTCCTGGTCGGCCTCGTCACCGGCGTGCTCCAGGCCGCGACGCAGGTCCAGGAGCAGACGCTCGCCGTGGTGCCGCGCCTCGTCGCGGTGGTGGTCGCGCTCGCGATCACCGCGCCGTGGATCGGCGCCCGCGCGGTGCGGTTCGCCGCCGACTGCCTCGCCCTCGTGCCCCGGATCGCGCCGTGACCGACCTCGCCCCGGAGCTCCTCCCGCGGCTCGCCGGCGTGCTCCTGCACGCGCTGCGGCTCGCGCCGGTGGTGATGCTCTCGCCGCTGCTGGGCGGCCCGATGGCGCCGCCGGTGGCGCGGGTGGGCCTCGCGCTCGGGCTGGGCGGCGCCGCGGCGCTCGCCGCGGGCGCGCCGGCGGGGCCGGCGGACGGGATCGCCTTCGCGGTCGCCGCGGCCCGGGAGGCGGCGCTCGGCCTCGCGCTGGGCCTGCTCGCGGCGGCGCCGGTGGAGGCGGCCCGCGCCGCCGGGCGGCTCGCCGACACCTTCCGCGGCGCCACGCTGGCCGAGCTCCACGTGGCGCCGGTCCGCCAGCGCGAGAGCGCCTCCGGCGACCTGCTCGCGCACTGGGTGGTGGTGCTGGCCGCGTGGGGCGGCGGCGACCGCCTGGTGCTCCGCGGGCTGCTGGCAAGCTTCGCGACGCTGCCGGCCGGGGCGCCGTTCCCGGCGGGCGCGGCCCGCGAGGTGGTCCTGCACGCGTCGGCGGAGCTGCTGGCGGCCGCGGTGGCGGTGGCGGCGCCCGCCGCCGCGGGGGTGCTCGCGGCCGATCTCGCGCTGTCGCTGGCGGCGCGGGTCGCGCCGCAGCTCGGCCCGGTGAACGTCGCCCAGCCGGCGCGCGCGGCGCTGGGGCTGGCGCTGCTCGCGGCGGCCGCGAGCGCGGGCGCCGGCCGGCTGGTCTCGCTGGTCGCGCTCCCCGGCCAGCTGGTCGCGGTGCTCTCCGGGGGGCGGCCGTGAGCGGCAACCGCACCGAGCAGCCCACCCCGCGGCGGCTGCGCGAGGCGCGCCGGCGCGGTGAGGTGGCGGTCAGCCGCGAGCTCACCGGCGCGGCCGCGCTGGCCGGCGGGCTGGCGGCGCTGGCCGCCTCCGCGCCGGGCGCGGCCGCCGAGCTGGGCGCCATGCTCCGCGCGGCGCTCGCCGCGGCGGGCGGCGAGCCGGGGAGCCCGGCGGCCGCGCTCCAGGGGGCGGCGTCGGCGGTGCTGCGGCTCTCGCTGCCCGCAGGCGGCGGCGCCCTCCTCGCCGGCGCCGCGGCGGCCGCGCTGCAGGCCGGCCCGGGCCTCTCCCTCGCCGCGCTCGCGCCCCGGCTCGAGCGGCTCGACCCGGCGCGCGGCCTGCGCCGCCTCCTCTCCGCCTCGCAGCTCGCGGCCGCCGCGCTGGGGCTCGCCAAGGCCGCCGTGCTGGCCGCGCTGGCGTGGGGCTGGCTCGCCGGCGCGGCCCCGTCGCTCGCCGCGCTGCCGCGGCTCGGCCCGGCCGCGCTCTGGCGCACCCCGGCGATCCTCGACGGGCTCGCGTGGCGCCTCGCGGGCGCGTTCGCGGTGCTCGGCGCGCTCGACCTCGCCCTGGTGCGCCGCCGGCACCGCCGCGCGCTCATGATGACGCGCGACGAGGTGCGCCGGGAGCACCGGGAGGACGAGGGCGATCCGCTGCACCGCGCCGAGCGGCAGCGGCGCCACCGCGCCCTCCTCGAGGCGCCCGCGGTGGCCCGCGCCACCGTGGTGGTGGTGAACCCGACCCACCTCGCGGTGGCGCTGCACCACGACCGCCGCGGCGGCGGCGCGCCGCGCGTCCTCGCGAAGGGCGCGGGCGAGGCAGCGGCGCGCATCCGCTCCGCCGCGCGGCGGGCCGGCGTGCCGGTGGTCCGGGACGTCGCGCTCGCCCGGGCGCTGCACCGCCTCGCCGAGGTCGGCGACGAGATCCCCGAGGCGCTCTACGAGGCCGCCGCCGCGGTCCTCGCACACCTGTACGGCCTGGAGGCCGAGCCATGATGACCCCCGTTCACGCCCTGCTGTCCCGCCTCCGCTCCTCCGGCGAGGCGCTGTTCGCGCTCGCGGTGCTGGGGCTCGTGCTCCTGCTCGTGACGCCGCTCGCGCCCGGCGTGCTCGACCTGCTGCTCGCCGCGAACCTGGCCGCGGCCGCGACGGTGCTGGTGGTGACGCTGTTCGCCCGCGACGCGCTCCGGTTCGCGAGCTTCCCGACCCTGCTCCTGCTCACCACGCTGTTCCGCCTCGCGCTCAACGTGAGCTCGACGCGGCTCGTGCTCTCGCGCGGCGAGGCCGGCCGGGTCATCGAGGCGTTCGGGCGGGTGGTGGTCCAGGGCAACCACGTGGTCGGGGCGGTGGTGTTCGCGATCCTGACGCTGGTGCAGCTCCTGGTGGTGGCGAAGGGGGCCGAGCGCGTCGCCGAGGTGGCGGCGCGCTTCACCCTGGACGCGCTCCCGGGCAAGCAGATGGCCATCGACGCCGACCTGCGCGCCGGCTCGCTCGACGCGGCCGAGGCGCGGCGGCGGCGCCGGGCGCTGGAGCGCGAGAGCCAGCTCTACGGCGCGATGGACGGCGCGCTCAAGTTCGTGAAGGGCGACGCGATCGCCGGCGTCGCCATCGTGCTCGTCAACGTGGCCGGCGGGCTCGTGGCCGGCATGCTGCGCGGCATGACGGCGGGGGAAGCCGCGCGCCGGTACGCGCTGCTCGCCATCGGCGACGGGCTGTCCTCGCAGATCCCCTCGCTGCTCGTCGCGGTCGCGGCCGGCATCGCCGTGACGCGGGTGGCGGCCGAGGAGGAGGGCGCGACGCTCGGCGGCGAGATCGGGCGCCAGCTGCTCGCGGAGCCCGCGCCGCTCGCGGCGGTGGCCGCGCTGCTCGGCGCGCTCGCGCTCGCGCCGGGGCTGCCGGCCGCGCCGTTCCTGGCGCTCGCCGGCGCGGGGGGCGCGGCGTCCTGGTGGATCGCGCGGCGGGCGCGCGCACCGGCCTCGGCGACCCGCTCCGCGCCCGGGACCGCGAGCGCGCCGGGCCCGTCCGGCGCGGACGCGGACGGCGCGACGCCGCTCGCGCTCGAGCTGGCGGACGACCTGCTCGCCGCGGCCGCGACGCCGGCCGGTCAGGAGGGGCTCGCGGCGCTGCGCGAGACGGTGTGGCGGACGCTCGGCGTCCGCACCCCGCCCATCGCGCTCCGGCCCGCCCCGCTCCCGGCCGGCGGCCACCGTCTGCTCATCGACGAGATCCCGGCGGGCGGCGGCACCGCGCCGGCCGGGCAGGTGGTGGTCCTCGCCGCGCCGGACGAGCTCGCGCTCGCGGGCATCGACGCCGCGGCCGAGCGCGATCCGCTCTCCGGGCGGCCGGTGTCGGTGGTCGCCGCGGCGGACGCGGCCCGCGCCGGCGCGCTGGGCGCGGTGCGTGGCCCGCTGGATCGCGCGCTCGCGGCCGCCGCGGCGGCGCTGATCCGCAACGCGTCGCAGCTCGTCGGCGTGCAGGAGGTGCAGGCGCTGCTCGACGGGCTCGAGCCCGGCGCGCCGGCGCTGGTCCGCGAGGCGAGCCGGCAGCTCCCGCCCGCGCTGCTCGCGGAGGTGCTGCGGCGCCTCGTGGAGGAGGGCGTCTCGATCCGGCCGCTGCGCACGATCCTGGAGGCGCTGCTCGAGGCGGGCGGCGCGGGGCGCGGGCCGGCGGCGCTGGCCGAGGCCGCCCGGCGCGCGCTCCGCCGCCACCTCGCGCACGCCCACGCGGGCGAGGGCCCGCTCGCCGCGCTGCTGCTGGATCCGGCCGCGGAGCAGGTGCTCCGCGAGGGGCTCGCGGGCGACGCGCTCGCGATCGATCCGCGCGTGGCGGCGGAGCTGGTGGAGCGCATCGGCGCCGAGGCGGAGGCGCAGGCGGCGCCGCCGGTGGTGCTGACCAGCGCCGACGTCCGCCGGGCGCTCCGGACCCTGCTCGCGCCCCGCCTGCCGGCCGTGGCGGTGCTCGCCTACGACGAGCTCCCGCCCGAGCTCACGGTCCGGCCGCTCGGACGCGTCGCGCTGGCAGCCTGAACCCTGGAACGCAGCGCGGGGTCGCGGCCTCGCGGCCCGACCCCGCCACCATCGAGCAAAGCCGCGCGGTTACGCGCCGGCGGCGACCGGGGGCGTGCCCTGGCCCTCGCCTTCCGGCTGGGATGGCTTCGCGCCACCCAGCTCCGGCCGGTTCACGCGGTCGCGCAGCTCCTTGCCGGTGCGGAACAGGATCCCGCGCTTCGGCTTCACCGGAATCACCTCTCCGGTCTTGGGGTTGCGCCCCTGGTAGCCGTCGTAGTGCTTGACGTGGAACGCGCCAAGCCCGCGGATCTCGATGTTCTCTCCCTTGCAGAGCGCGTCCTTCATCGAGTCGAAGATCGTCTCGATGGTGGCCTCGGCCTGCTTCTGGGTCACACCGCGCTTCACGACGAGGATGTTGATGAGATCCGACTTCAGCATCGGGACTCCGGCTCGCTGACGGCCCCCACCCTTGGAAAGCCGCTCGGGATGGGGAGAGCCTAGCCGAAGGCTCCGAAATCAGCAAGGGTTCCACGGGCATGCGCGTCTGGGTGGGCGGGACCCCGACCTGGGGATCCGCTTCCGCTCACGCGCGCGCGTCGCCTGCGGCGGTCGGATCCACCCCTTCAGAGGCACCCGTTCCCGGGGCACGATGGCCGGCCTCGCGGGCGCGCTCCCGGTCGCACAGCTCCCGGAACGTGACCGCGTCGAGCTGCCCGGCGGCCTTCGCTTCCAGATCCGTCAGTATTTCCGATAGGATGCCGCGCTCGTCCGGCCGCGCTTCCCGCCCGGACACCGCCCGACGGACGTCGAGGAGCGTGATCTTCTCCAGCGGCCGGGCGGGCACGAGCCCGCCGTCGGCCAGCGACACCACGATGCCCCTCAGGCGGAGCGCGCCCAGGGCCTCGCTCGCCTCCTCGGGGGTCGCTCCGAGCCGCGCGGCCACGTCGCCGGGGTCCGGCGCGTCGTCGCCGCGGTCGAACGCCTGCGCGACCAGCAGCAGGGTCCGGCCGGCCAGGATCTCGCGCGCGATGGCCGAGTCGGCGCGCGGGGCCGGCGACATGAGCGTCCGCGCGTACTGCACCACGTACGCGAGCCGGGCCCCGAACAGCACGATGGTCCAGGAGACGAACAGCCAGAACAGGAAGATCGGGACCGCCGCCACCGAGCCGTAGATCGCGTGGTACTTGAAGATGCGGGCGACCACGAACGCGTAGCCCCACTTCGCGACGTCCCAGGCCACGCCCGCCGCGACGCCGCCCACCACGGCCGCGCGGAGCTTCACGCGCGTGTTCGGGACGATCTGGTAGAGCGTGGCGAAGAACGCGCAGTTGAGCAGCGTGCCGCTCAGCACCACCAGCGCGCGCACGCCGGTGTTGGCGAGCAGCGTCTGCGTGTACGCGCCGAGCGTGGTGGACGCCGCGAGCAGGACGGGGCCGAGCGTGAGGCCCACCCAGTAGGTGACCGCCTGCTGCGTGACGCTGCGGCGGCCGGATCCCCCAGACGTCGTTCACCGCGTGATCGACGTTGGTGAACAGCGTCACCGCCGACCAGACCAGCAGCGCGCCGCCCACCACGCCCGCGCTGGTGGCGTGCGCGTTCCGGATGAAGCGATCCAGGTACGGCTCGATGGACGAGCGGGCGCCCACCGCCAGGTTCTGGATGAGAAAGTCGTGGACGCGGCTGGAGATGGCGTCCATCCCGGTGAACGCCTGCACCACCGAGAACGCCACCACCAGCGCCGGCACCAGCGCGAACAGCGAGATGTAGGTGAGGGCCATCGCGCGCAGGCGCACGGTCTCGCCCTCCACCACGCGCAGCGCCAGCCGGAGCGCGGTGCTGGCGAAGCGGAGCTCGCGCTCCACCCTCGCCACCCCCGAGCCCTGGTCGAGGCGCGCCGGCACGGCCCGCCTCAGGCCTTCTCGCCGCCCTGCGCCGGTGCCTCGGGCGCCGTGCGCGGCTCGCCGCCGCGCTCGCCGCGCTCGCCGCGCTCCTCGCGCTGCCCGCGCTCCTCGCGCTGCCCGCGCTCGCCCCGCTCGCCGCGGTCGCTCCGCTCGCCACGATCGTTGCGCTCGCCGCGATCGTTCCGCTCGCCGCGCCCGCCGCGCCGGTCGCGGCCGCGGCCGCGATCCCGATCCCGGCCGCCGCCACCGCCGCCGGAGCCGCCTCCGCCGGAGCCGCCGCCACCTCCACCGCCACCTCCACCGCCACCGCCCGCGCCGCCGCCCTGCTCGGCGCGTTCCTGCCGGCCGTAGATGTCGAACTGCTCCTGGTGGTAGCCGGACTGCGGCTTCACCTGGATGGTCTTGTTGAAGCGATCCATCAGGTAGCGGAGCTCCTCGCGCTCCGCGCCCTGCAGGATGCGCGCGACCTCCGGGTGGGAGTTCACGACCAGCACCGGCTCGGGGAAGTGCGGCGCCTCGCGCCGGATCTCGCGGAAGATCTCGTAGGCGATGGTGATCTTGGACTTCACGTGCCCGCGGCCGTCGCAGTACGGGCACGGCTCGTTCATCACCCGCGTCACCGACTCGCGCACGCGCTTGCGCGTCATCTCGACGAGGCCGAGCTCGGAGATCTTCAGGACGTTGGTCTTGGCCTTGTCCCGCCCCAGCGCGTCCTGCAAGGCCTTGAAGACCTTGTCGCGGTTCTGGGGTTTGTCCATGTCGATGAAGTCGATGATGATGATGCCGCCGATGTTGCGCAGGCGCAGCTGGTAGACGATCTCCTTGGCGGCCTCGACGTTGATCTTGGTGATCGTCTCCTCGAGGTTCTTCTTGCCGACGTAGCGGCCCGAGTTGACGTCGATGGCCGTGAGCGCCTCGGCCTGGTCCATGATGATGTAGCCGCCGGACTTGAGCCACACCTTGCGCTGCGCCGCGCGCTTCAGCTCCTGCTCGATCCCGTAGGCGTCGAAGATCGGCTCCTCGCCCTGGTAGGACTCGATCTGTGACTCGAGGTGCGGCGCCTGATCGTGCACGAAGCGCAGGATCCGCTCGTACTCGTCGCGGTCGTCGATGACGAGCTTGCCCACCTCCGCGGTGAACAGGTCGCGCGTGGCGCGCAGGATGAGGTCGAGGTCGCCGTGCAGCAGCGCGGGCGCCGAGACCTTGTCCTTGGTGCGGATGATCTCGTTCCACACCTGGATGAGGAAGCGGATGTCCGCCTCGAGCTTGGCCGCCTCGACGTTCTCCGCCACCGTCCGCACGATGAAGCCGGTGCCCTCGGGGCGCATGCGGTCCACGATCTCGCGGAGCCGGCGGCGCTCGCCGTCCTTCTCGATCCGCCGCGAGATGCCGATGTGGTCCACCGTCGGCATGAACACGAGGTGCCGGCCGGGCAGCGAGATGTGGCTGGTGATGCGGGCACCCTTGGTGCCGATCGGATCCTTCGCGACCTGGACGATGACCTCCTGGCCCTCCTTCAGGAGGTCCTGGATGTTCTTCGCCTCCTTGGTGCGCTTCTCCTCGCGGCCGTTCCGGCCGTTGCGGTCGCGGCCCTCGCGGCCCTCGCGGCCCTCCCGCCCTTCGCGGCCCTCGCGCCCGTCGCGCCGGCCGCGCTCGTCGCGGCGGCGGTCGCCGCGATCGCGCTCGCGGTCGCCGCGGGCCTCGCGCGCGGCGTCGCGCGCGGGCGCCTGGATGCGGTCCTTCTCGGGCTGGGCCGGGGCGGCCAGGGCGGCCTCGGTCGCCGGCGCGGTCTCCGCCGGCGCGGCCTCGGCGGCCGGAGCGGGGGGCTCGGCCGGCTCGGCGGCCGGGGTCACCGCCTCCGCGGGCGCGTCGGCGGGCTCGGCCGCGGGCGCGTCGGCGAGCGGCGGCACCGGGAGGCCCGGGATCGCCGGCACCGGCGCCATGCCGATCTCCTGCGTGAGCGCGATGGGCGTGAGCGGCGCGGGCGGCGGCTCCTCGGCGGCGGGCTCGGCCTGCGCCGCCTCCACCGGCGCCGCGTCGGCGGGGGCGGGCTCGACCGGAGCCGCCTCGGCCGGCGCGGCCTCGCCCTGCGCCGCCTCGGCGGGCGCGGCCGCCGGAGCGACCTCCACGCCCGGTGAAGCCTCGGCCGCCGCGGGCGCGGGTGCGGGCTCGGCCGGCGCCGTCCGCGCGCGCAGCTCGGCCTCCTCGGCCTCCTGCTCGCTCGGCACGTCGGTCACCTCGGCGCGGTGCTCGCCCTCGGTGAGCTCGAACTCCTCGGAGAAGTCCGGATCCCCGTACACGTCGCCGACGTACAGGAACGCCGCCTTCTCCAGGCCGATGTCCACGAAGGCGGCCTGCATGCCGGGGAGCACGCGGACCACCCTGCCCTTGTAGATGTTCCCGACGATCCCCTTCTCGCGCTTCCGCTCGAGGTAGTACTCGTGGATCGTCCCGTTCTCGACCAGCGCGACGCGCGTCTCGGCGCCTGCCGCGTTGATCACGAGGATGCTGTTGCCCGCCATGATGGTCCTCTCTCGCCCCGTTCAGGCGCGGGGAGAGCGAGGCCCCTAGCGGCGGGCCACGATCGCGGCCGTCCCGGTGGAGCCGGGAGGGTCGGATCTGCTGTCGAGCTGGCGCTCAAAGCTTCGCGTCTCCTCGCGCCCGGCGGCCGCGTTTCGTGCGCGGCACCGGCGGGGCGCGTCGTACGTTCAGGCGTCGAGGTAGCGAGGCGCGCGGGGCTGGCTCGGCTCCGGCCGTCCATGCCCGCTCCTCGCGAAGCTCACGCCCTCCTTCAAAACCTTCACTCCCCGGGGCGGCGTGCCGTCTTCTCCGAAGATCGCCCCCAGCACCTCGGCTGGCTTGGCGCTCCCGGACGGATCCGCCCGCAAGCTGAACGCGACCGTCCCCGGGCCTTCGACCGCGAGGTGGGTCACGATGTCCTTCAAGTCTATCTCTCTTTGCTTCCGTGCTGCGACCTTCTGGCCCCGGCCCTTTCCGCGGGGCCTGGGCGGCGCCGCGCGGGTCACGACCGACTGATCCGCGTCGCGGAACGCGGCGACCCGCGCCTCGAGGGTCGCCTCGTCCCCCAGGTTTCCCGAGGAAACTCGGCGCGGTAATGGACGGCCCGCTGCGCCTCGGAGATCGACGGGGCGTGCGCGTCGAGGACGTGGGCCTCCTGCACCTTCAGCCCTTCCGGGAGCTCGGGGGCGAGCCGCGCCAGGACCTCCTGCGGGTCAACCGCGCCGAGGAGATCGAGATCCAGGTGCTCGCACAGGCTCTCCAGGCCGACCGGCAGCGCCGGACCGAACGAGACGCGCGGCTTCGGGTGGTAGCCCTGCGAGTACGCCACCGGCAGCCCGGCGCGCCGGACGGCGCGGAGCAGGGCGTGCATGGTCTCGAGGTGCGAGAGCGCCACGAGCCGCCCGAGCTTCGCGTAGCGGACGCGCACCAGCGTACGGACCGGCGGATCGGCCGGGCGCGGCGGGCACGGGGGCTCCGGGACGTAGTCCTTCGCCTCGTAGGTGCGGTTCTTCACGACGTCGTAGTCGCAGGCGCCGCACACGGTGCACGGCTCGAGCACGCAGTCGGCCACCTCGGCGAGGTTGCGGGCCGCCGCGAGCTGCTTCTGGAGGTAGGCCTTGGTGACGCCGCAGTCGATGCGGTCCCAGGGCAGCACCTCGTCGAGGCGCCGGCGGCGGTGCGCGAACCAGTCCAGCCCGACGCCGTGCTCGCGCTCGCACTCCGCGAACGCCTCGAGCCAGTTCCGCTCGTCGAACCACTCGCTCCAGCCGTCGAGGCGCTGGCCGCGGCGGTAGGCGGCGAGCACCGCGGTGCCGACGCGGCGATCCCCGAGCGCGAGCGCGCCCTCGATCGACGACTGCCGCGAGTCGTGCGGCTTGAACTGGATCGCGCCGTTCCGGCCGCCCAGCGCCGCGGTGACGAGCGCCTGCCGGCGCCGCGTCTCCTCGGGCGGGATCATCGGCTCCCACTGGAACGGCGTGAACGGCTTCGGCACGAAGGTGGACGCGCCGAGGTGGATGGCCGGCGAGCCCTCGCCCTTGGGCAGCACGCGGCGCGCGGCGGCGAGGCAGCGCTTCGCCAGCTCGGCGATGGCCACCACGTCCTCGTCGCGCTCCTCGGGGAGCCCGATCATGAAGTAGAGCTTCAGGAGCGACCAGCCGTTCCCGAAGATCGACTCGACCGCCCGGAGGAGGTCCTCCTCGCGGTTGCCCTTGTTGATCACCGCGCGCATGCGCTCGGTGGCGGCCTCCGGCGCGAGCGTGAAGCCGGTCTTGCGGATGCGGGCGATCTTCTGCGCGAGCGCCTCGTTCATCGTCTCGGTGCGGAGCGAGGGCAGGCTCATGGCGATCCGCTCGCCCTCCCAGCGCGCCAGGAAGTCGTCGAGCAGCCCGTTCAGCGCGCCGTAGTCGCCCGAGGACAGCGAGAGCAGCCCCACCTCCTCGTAGCCGGAGGCGCGCAGGCCGGTCTCGGCGAGCGCCAGCACCTGCTTCGGATCGCGCTGCCGGGTCGGGCGCGTGATCATGCCGACCTGGCAGAAGCGGCAGCCGCGGGTGCAGCCGCGCTGCAGCTCGATGGGGAGGCGGTCGTGCACCGTCTGCATGAACGGGACGAGCGGGCGGGTGTACGCGCTGGTCGGGAGCGCGTTCAGGTCCGGCATCACCCGGCGCTCGACCTTCTCGTAGCCGGGCAGGAGCGGCTCGATGGCGGCGAGCGTGCGCGAGACCGGGTCGTAGCGCGGCGCGAACAGCGAGGGCACGTAGACGCCCGGGATGCGCGCCAGGCGCCGGAGCAGCTCCGGGCGCGTCGCGCCGCCGCGGCGGAAGCCGCTCTCCGCGACCGCGTCGGCGATCTCCAGCGCGACCTCCTCGCCCTCGCCCACCGCGAACGCGTCGAAGAAGTCCGCCACCGGCTCCGGGTTGAACGCGCACGGGCCGCCGCCCAGCACCAGCGGGTCCTCGTCGCCGCGCTCGCGCGCGAGCAGCGGGATGCCGGCGAGGTCCAGCATGGCGAGCGCGCTCGTGTAGGCGAGCTCGAACTGGAGCGTGATGCCGAGCACGTCGAACCCGCGCACCGCCGCCCGCGACTCGAGCGTGAACAGCGGGAGGCCGCGCGCGCGGAGCATGCCCTCCATGTCCGGCCACGGCAGGAAGACGCGCTCGCAGGCGATCTCCGGCCGGTCGTTGAGCAGGTGGTACAGCAGCCGGAAGCCCAGGTTGGACATCCCGACCTCGTAGGTGTCGGGGAACGCCAGGGCGAAGCGGACGCGGGCGGCGGAGAGGTCCTTCACCACCGCGCCGAACTCGGCGCCGACGTAGCGGGAGGGCTTCTGCGCCTGGAGGACGAGCTCGTCGAGCGCGGACGAGGAGAGCGCGAGGTCGGTCTTCATGTCCCTTCGGGCCGCGGGTTCGAACCGCGTGTCGCCCGCCGGTCGGGGTGGAAGGCGCCGGATCTGCGGGAGATTCCGGCGGAGCCGGGCTGAATAGCACGGCGCGCGGCGCGGGTCGAGCCCGCAGCACGCCCCCCTCCGCGGGCGGAGCCCGCCCAGGACGCGCCCGGCTCAGAAGCGGATCTCGAACGCGCCCAGGTCGCCGGCGGCGTCCGCCCACTCCACCTCGACCCCGTCCACCCGCGCGGCGGGCGGGCCCGCGTGGCACCACCGGACGAGCGCGCCCACCGCGGCGCGCTCGCCCTCGACCTCCGCCTCCACCCGGCCGTCGGGCAGGTTGCGGACCCAGCCCTTCACCCCCAGGCGACGCCCCTCGTCCGCCGTGGACTGGCGGAAGGCCACGCCCTGGACGCGGCCGGACACCACGATGCGCGCGCGGACCCGATCGGCCATCGCTCACTCCTTCAGCAGGCGCACGAACTCCTCCTCGCCGACGACCCGCACGCCCAGCGATCTCGCCTTCTCCAGCTTGGAGCCGGCCTCCTCGCCCGCCACGACCAGGTCGGTCTTCCGCGAGACGCTGCCCGACACCTTGCCGCCGCGCCGCTCGATCTCGGCCTTGGCGTCGTCGCGCGACATCGCCGAGAGCCCGCCGGTGAGCACGACCGTCTTGCCGGCGAACGGGCCGCGCGCCTCCACCACCTCGGCCTCGGGCCTCACCCCGGCGGCGAGGAGCCGCTCGACCACCCGCCGGTTCTGCGGCTCCTGCGTCCAGGCGCGGATCTCCGAGGCCGTCTCCGGGCCCACGTCGCGGACCGCGAGCAGCGCCTCCTCGTCCGCGTCCATGAAGCGCGCGAGGTCGCCGAAGTGGCGCGCCAGCGTGGCCGCGGTCGCCTCGCCGACCTGCGGGATGCCGAGCGCGAACAGGAACCGCCGCAGCGTGGTGCTCCGCGAGCGCTTCAGCGCCGCGACCATGTTCTGCGCGCTCTTCTCGGGCAGCTCGCGCGCCGCCGCCGCGTCCTGCTCCTTGCGCGGGCGGCTGAACAGCTGCTGCCAGACCTCGAACGGCACCGCATAGAGGTCGGCGAAGTCCTTCACCTGCCCGCGCTCCACCAGGCCCGCGGCGAGCTTCTCGCCCAGCCCCTCGACGTCGAGGGCGCGGCGCTGCGCGAAGTGGCAGAGCCGGCCCACGAGCTGCGCCGGGCAGGCGGCGCCGGTGCAGCGGTAGACCTTCTCGCCCTCCTCGCGCACCACCCGGGCGCCGCACACCGGGCACTCGGCCGGGAACCGGAACGGCCGCTCCGCGCCGGTCCGGCGCTCCGGGAGCGGCTTCACCACCTCGGGGATCACCTCGCCGGCGCGCCGCACCAGGACCCAGTCGCCCTCGAGGATGTCCTTGCGGCGCATCTCGTCCTCGTTGTGCAGCGTGGCGCGCGCGACCATCGCGCCGGAGAGGCGGACCGGGTCGAAGTCCACCACGGGCGTGAGCACGCCGGTGCGGCCCACCGACGCCCAGATCCGGCGGATCCTCGTGGCCTCCTCCTGCGGCGGGTACTTGAACGCGACGGCCCAGCGCGGGAACTTCGAGGCCGCGCCCAGCCGGCGCCGCCAGTCGAGGTCGTCCACCTTCACCACGATGCCGTCGGTGTCGTAGGGCAGCTCGAAGCGGCGCTCGGCCATGCGGTCGCGGTAGGCGAGCACCTCGCCGATGCCGCGGCAGCGGCGGTTCTCCGCGTTGGTCTCGAAGCCCCAGCCGGCGAGGTCCTCCAGCTTGTCCCAGTGCGTGCGCCAGGGGTCGCCGCCCGGCACCAGCGCCTCGTACGCGACGAAGGAGAGCGGGCGGCGGGCGGTGACGCGCCAGTCGAGCTGGCGCAGCGTCCCGGCGGCGGCGTTGCGCGGGTTCGCGAACGGCTCCTCGCCGGCGCGGACCAGCTGCCGGTTCATCGCCTCGAAGTGCTCCTTGAACAGCAGCACCTCGCCGCGGACCTCGACGCGCGGCGGCGGCCTCCCCTCCAGCGCGTGCGGCACGCCGCGGTTCGCGCCCAGCCCGCCCACCACCCGCAGGTTCGCGGTGACGTCCTCGCCGTTGACGCCGTCGCCGCGGGTGGAGCCGCCCGCGAACGCGCCGTCGCGGTACACCAGCTCCACCGCGAGCCCGTCGAGCTTGGGCTCGACCACGTAGCCGACCGCCTCTCCCTCCGGCAGCCCCAGCAGCCGGCGCACGCGCGCGTCGAACTCGTGCAGCTCGTCGTCGCTCTGCACGTTGCCGAGCGAGAGCATGGGCTCGCGGTGCACCACCCGCTCGAAGCGCTCCGAGGGCGCGCCGGAGACCCGCTGCGTGGGCGAGTCCGCGGTGACGAGCTCCGGGTGCTCGGCCTCGACCGCCTGCAGCTCGTGCATGAGCCGGTCGTACTCGGCGTCGGCGAGGACGGGCTGGTCGAGGACGTAGTAGGCGTGGTCCGCCGCGCGGATCCGCTCGCGCAGCTCGCGGACGCGCGCCGCGGCGTCGGCCTTCTTCATGGCGCGAAGGATGGCGCGGCGGGGGGCCGCGGGCAACGAGGAAAGCGGCACCCGCCGTGGGCGCCCGGGGCGGCGCGGCCGGGCGCGGCCCAGCCGGCTCAGAAGGTGTTGAGGTCCTCGGAGCCGGCGGGCGGATCCTCGGCGACGAGCTGGTACATCCCCTCCACCCGCTGATAGGTGAGCACCTTCGTGCTCAGGAGGCCATCGCCGTCGAGGTCGCCGATGACGGTGATGGTCAGCGTGGGCGTGGCGCCCTCGGTCGCGCGGAACGCGTACGAGTAGTACGTGGCCCCCTCGATCTCCTCGCTGGTGCGGAAGACCTCCGACCAGCCCGCGGTCCTCCAGTTCGGCATCCGCTTGGCGATGCCGATTCCGTCGAGCGGCGGCTGGGGGTCGCCCGCCAGCGCACCGTCCGGGGGCGCGACGGCGCCCTTCTGGCTGTACAGGTCCGCCACGGCCTTCTTGATCCGGATGATGAGCTCGTGGCGCTCCGCGGCCTTCGCGCGCATCGTCAGGCGCTGGAACGTCGGGATCGCGATGGAGGCGAGCAGCCCGACGATCGCGGTCGCGATCATGAGCTCGATGAGCGTGAAGCCGCGTGCGCGGCGAACGGCGTGGGACGACCTCATGGCGTGCTCCCTCCGGACGATCCGACCGGCGCCGGCCGGACCTCCAGCCCTCCCCCCGCGATCTCCCGGACCTCGTACCCGCGCGCCTGCTGCAGCGCCCTGAACCGCTCCACCTGCGCCGCGTCGGGGCGCTTGCCGCCGAGCGGGACGAGGAGCTGCGGTGCGCCGGGCGGCGCCGGGACGAGCATCATCCCCTCCGGCGCGCCGGGCAGCGTCTTCAGGCTCGCGACGTACCGCTGCCGCTGCTGGTAGCGCCAGCCGTGGTACCCCGCGGCGCCGAGCGCAGCGATCACCAGCAACGCCCACGGGACCCACGACCGCCGCGGCCGCGGCTCCGCCGACACCGCGATCACCCGCGCCTGCACCGGCCGCGCGGGCGCGCGCGCCGCGGTCGCGGCCACGGCGCCGGCGGAGGCGATGCGCTGGGCGAGGTCCGAGAAGTCGATCGCCTCGCGGACGAGCGCGTTGCGGACGGCCTCCACCCCGGGGAGGAGGTCCGGAGGGGCGCCGGCGGCGAGCCCGTTCACGGCCGCGAGCGTCGCGTCGAGGTCGGCGAGCATCGCCTGCACCGCGGCGCCGTCCACCTCGGAGCCGCCCGCCGGCGCCGAGGCGCGCGCCGAGGCGACGCGGAGGCGCATCACCGCGGCGGAGCGGATCGGGCCCGGGTCGAGCGCCATGGGCCCGTCGCCGAGCGCGGCGCGCTCGAGCTCGGACAGCCCGCCGGCGATCCCCGCCGCGAGCCCGTCGAGGGCATCGCCCGGGCGCGCGGCCCCGGACGCGACCCGCTCCAGCGCGGCCTGAGCGTCCGCCGCGGAGGCGGACTGCGCGGGCCAGAGCACGCGCGCGGCGGGCGGCGGCGGGACGTAGACGGTGCCGCCCCCGCGCGGCGGCTCGGGCTTCGGCGGGGCGACGGGCGCGGGCGGCTCGCCGGGGAAGGCGTCGTCCACGCTGACGTCGAACGCCTCGAACGAGAGGTCCGGCGGCGGCGCGGTGGCCTTCCGCGCCAGGGGCGGCGGCCCCGCGGGCGACGGAGACGGAGACGGAGGCGGCGGCGGCACCGCGAGCGGAGGAGGCTTCACCACCGGAGCAGCGCTCGCCGCGGCGGCCGGCGCGGCGCCGCGCACCATCCGCTCGATCGCGCCCAGCACGCCGTCCGGCCGGCCGTCCCAGCGGGCCAGCTCGACGCCGAGCGCGCGCAGCGGCGCCTCGGCCGCGGCGTGCTCCGGCGCGAGCGCCGCCAGGACGCGGAGGCCGCCGCCGTCGCGCAGCAGCCGCTCGATGCCCGCCAGCGAGCCCTCCCCCTGGAACTCGATCACCACGAGCCCGCCCGGCCCGCGGCAGAGCGAGAGCGCCTGCGCCGCGTCCGCCGCGATGCGCGGGCGCGTGCCGAGGCGCGTGGTGACGGGCGCCAGCAGCGCGACGGCGAACGCCTTCGACCCGGCGACGACGGCTTCGGTGGTTGGGCTGCTGCTGCTCGGCATCGATCTCCTTCTCGGCGCGGGCCCGCGCGGACCGGGGGGATGTTAACCCGCCGGGGCATCTCACCTCACCGTGCGCCGGCCCCCGCGTTCATGGCACACGCGAGGTGCGACGGCGGCGCGGGTGTGCGGCGTTGACACCCTGAAACCGACCGCATACGTTTGCCGCCTCTCCTAGGCCTCGCCCAGAGACCGCCCGCAGCCTCCGCCGGCCACGCCCGCTCCGCAGCGCGCGGCCCAGCTCCCCGAGAACCGACATGCCCGCACCCGCACCGACAGCCACGTCGAGCACGTCCAGCCTCACCGACCTCAAGCACATGAAGGTCGCGGAGCTCGCCAAGCTGGCGCGCGACCTCAACGTCGAGTCCGCGGGCGCGCTCAAGAAGCAGGACCTCATCTTCGCGATCCTCCAGGCGCAGTCGAAGGCGGCGGAGGCGGCCAAGGAGGAGATGGAGGTCGGCGGCGAGGGGACGCTGGAGGTGCTGCCCGACGGCTTCGGCTTCCTGCGCAGCCCGGACTTCTCCTACCTGCCGGGCCCCGACGACATCTACGTCTCGCCCTCGCAGATCCGCCGCTTCAACCTGCGCACCGGCGACACGGTGCGCGGCACGGTGCGCCAGCCCAAGGAAGGCGAGCGCTACTTCGCGCTGCTGAAGGTGGACACCATCAACGGCGAGCCGCCCGAGGAGAACCAGGCCAAGGTCCTCTTCGACAACCTGACGCCGCTCTACCCGACCCAGCGGCTGACGCTCGAGCACGATCCCGCCGAGATGACCACGCGGGTGGTGGACCTGTTCGCGCCCATCGGCAAGGGGCAGCGCTGCCTGATCGTGTCGCCGCCGCGCGCCGGCAAGACGGTGCTCCTCCAGAACATCGCGCACGCCGTCACCACCAATCACCCGGAGTGCACCCTCATCGTCCTGCTCATCGACGAGCGGCCCGAGGAGGTCACCGACATGGAGCGGACGGTGCGGGGCGAGGTGGTCGCCTCCACCTTCGACGAGCCCGCCACCCGGCACGTGCAGGTCGCGGAGATGGTGATCGAGAAGGCCCGGCGGCTGGTCGAGCACAAGAAGGACGTGGTGATCCTGCTCGACTCGATCACCCGCCTCGCGCGCGCCTACAACTCGACCGTGCCGCCCTCGGGCAAGATCCTCTCCGGCGGCGTGGACTCGAACGCGCTGCACAAGCCGAAGCGCTTCTTCGGCGCCGCCCGCAACATCGAGGAGGGCGGCTCGCTCACCATCATCGGCACCGCGCTCGTCGACACCGGCAGCCGCATGGACGAGGTGATCTTCGAGGAGTTCAAGGGCACCGGGAACTCCGAGATCGTGCTCGACCGCAAGCTGATGGAGAAGCGCATCTTCCCCTGCATGGACATCGGGAAGAGCGGCACGCGCAAGGAGGAGCTGCTCCTGCCGGCCGACTGGCTCTCGAAGATCTACATTCTGCGCCAGACCATCCTGAACGGCCTCGACAACGTCGAGGCGATGAAGTTCATCCTGGACAAGTTCCGCCAGGTGAAGAACCACGACGAGTTCTTCAAGATGATGGTCGGCGGCGGCAAGTAGGGGCCGCTCGCCCGCAGGAGGGAGTCCCCGCCCGCGGCGCGCTCCGCTTGACCTATCCCCGCGATCCGACTAGATCCCGCGGTTCCACAACCGGGCCCGGACCATCGCCGACCACGGCGATGCAAGCGGCCCAGAGGCGAGCATGAAGGAAGGCATCCACCCCGACTACAAGGCCACGAAGGTCCTCTGCGCCTGCGGGAACGTCATCGAGACCCGCTCCGTGCGCGGCGACTTCCACATCGAGATCTGCTCGAACTGCCACCCGTTCTTCACGGGCAAGCAGAAGATCATGGACACGGCCGGCCGCATCGAGCGCTTCAAGACGCGCTACGCCGCCACCCCGGCCAAGGCCGAGCCCGCCAAGAAGGCGCCCGCCGCCGAGCCGGCGAAGAAGCTCGAGGCCAAGGAGAACCGCGCCGCGAAGCGCGCGAAGGCCGGCAAGAGCAAGAAGTCCGAGGCCGCTCCGGCCGCCGAGGCGCCCGCCGCCGAGGCGAAGCCCGAGTAGTCGCAGGCGAGCGGTCCGCAGGTTCCGAGAGCGGCGCCATCCGGCGCCGCTCTTTCCTTTTCCGCGGCGGGCGTGCGCTTGCCCGCGGGCCGGGCCCGATCTACAGGTCGATCATGGCCGAGCCGGCGCACCGCTCCAGACCGTCGCGGCAGGGGCTCACCGAGTACCTGCTGCTGGTCGGCGCGCTCGCGATCCTGGCCGCCGGCGCGGTGGCGCTCTTCGCCCCGGAGATCCGCGCCGCGCTCGGCAGCCCGCCGGCGGTCCCCGCCGCGCCGGCCCCGGCGGCCCCGTCCGCGCCGGCCGCCGACGCCGGCTGACGCCCGGCCGGCGCGCGGACGGTATATCCTCCCCGCCGTGTCCCCCCTCGTCCTGGTCGTCGACGACGAGAGCCCCAACCTCGAGTCGCTCGGCAAGATCTTCGAGCGCGAGGGCTGGCGCGTGGCGCTCGCCGGCTCCGGTTCCGCCGCGCTGGAGGTGCTCCGGCGCGAGCGCGCCGCCGTGGTGGTCACCGACCTGATGATGCCGGGCATGAGCGGGGACGAGCTGCTCCGCGCGGTGAAGGCGGTGTCGCCGGAGTCCGAGGTGGTGGTGATGACCGCCTACGGCACCGTGGAGGCGGCGGTCGCCGCCATGAAGCAGGGCGCCTACGACTTCATCACCAAGCCCGTGAAGCGCCACGCCATCGTGAAGGCGGTGCGCCAGGCGCTGGAGCGCGCCTCGCTGGTCGCGGAGAACCGCGCGCTGAAGGCGCGCCTGGCCGAGCTCGCGCCCGGCGGCGCGGGCGCGCTCCTCGGGGACGCGCCGGCGTTCCGCGCCGTGCTGGAGATCCTGCGCCAGGCCGCGCCGACGCAGGCGACCGTGCTGCTCCTCGGCGAGAGCGGCACCGGCAAGGAGCTCGCCGCGCGGCTGGTGCACGACCTGTCGCCGCGCGCCGCCGGGCCGTTCGTGCCCATCCACTGCGCGGCCATCCCGGAGACGCTGCTCGAGTCCGAGCTGTTCGGCCACGAGAAGGGCGCGTTCACCGGCGCGGTGGCGCGCAAGGACGGGCGCTTCGAGCGCGCCCACGGCGGCACGCTGTTCCTCGACGAGATCGGCGAGATGTCGCCGGCGGTGCAGGTGAAGCTGCTCCGGTTCCTGCAGGACGGGGTGCTCGAGCGCGTGGGTGGGAACGAGCCGGTGCGCGTGGACGTGCGGGTGGTGGCCGCGACGAACAAGGACCTCGCCGCCGAGGTGAAGGCGGGCCGCTTCCGCGAGGACCTGTTCTACCGGCTCGACGTGGTGCGGGTGCGCCTCCCGCCGCTGCGCGAGCGGCGCGAGGACGTGCCGCTGCTCGCCATGGCCTTCCTGCGCCGCATGGCCGAGCGCAACGGGAAGCCGGTCGCCGGGTTCACGCCGGGCGCCATGGCCGCGCTGGAGCGCTACGCCTGGCCGGGCAACGTGCGCGAGCTGCAGCACGCCATCGAGCGCGCCGTGGTGCTCACCCGCGCCGACGCGGTCGAGGTCGGCGACCTCCCGGAGGCCATCCGCGCGGCGGGACCGGCCGCCGCGGAGCCGGCGCCGCCCGCCGGACCGGCCGGCGCCCCGGTGCTCACGGTGCCGCTCGGCACGCCCATGGACGAGATCGAGCGGCGCGTGATCCGCGAGACGCTCCGCCACACCCACGGTGACAAGAACCTGGCGGCGCAGCTCCTCGGCATCGCCGCGCGGACCATCTACCGGAAGCTCGATCGCGACGAGGATGGGCGCCTCCTCGGTCCGCCGGAGGGCGGCGGCGAGGGCGCGGAGTAGCCTGCCAATTTGGCGGCGGCGCGGGGCGCGCCGGGGCGGCCTTGCCAAATTGGCAGCGGCGGGGCCGACGCTCCCCTCGGGCGGGCGCACCGGCTGGGATTTGCATGTGTTCCCGGCATGTTGTGCATCGGCCAGGGCCCGTCTCCGTGGCACGACGGTTGCTCATCCCGGCCCCTGGCCGCTCCCATGCTCGACCTCTTCTTCCGCAAGTACGCCTGGACCGCGAACCTCGCGCTGCTGTTCGCGGCGGCCTGGCTCACGGCGAAGACCGTCAACACACTCGTCGGCGCGGTGATCCGGCCGAGGCCGCAGGCGGAGCTCGCGCTGCCGCCTCCCGCGCCCGCCCGGACGGTGCTGCCCGCCTCGATCGACGAGGCGCGGCTGTACCACCTCATCGGACGGGAGCCGCCGCAGCAGTCCGCCGACGCGACGCCGGCGGCGCCCGCGCGCCCGCAGAACTGCGCCGATCCGCGCGCCGAGCCGGCCCGCTCCGACCTGCGGCTCGCGCTGGTGGCCGGCGTGGTCGCCGAGCAGCCGCGCTTCTCGCTCGCGACCATCACCGACCTCACCACGCGCGAGACGGTGGTGCTCGGGGTGGGCGACCGGATCCAGGGCGCCCAGCTGCTCGGCCTGCAGCGCGTCCGCGACGGCGGCGACGTCACCGGGAACGCGTTCAAGGTGATCGCGGTGGTGTGCAACCGCGGCACGAAGGAGTACCTGGACTTCGAGGGCGGCGGGAGCGAGGCGCCGGACGCCGGCACCAACCTCGGCTACTCGTCGGTGCCGCGGCCCAGCCCGCGCCCGGGCGCGCCGGGGCCGATGGAGGGCGTGCGCGCGGTCTCGAAGGACAAGTACGAGATCGACCGCAAGGTCATCGACGGCACGCTCAACAACCTGAGCGCCATCGCCACCCAGGCCCGCATCGTCCCGTCGTTCAAGAACGGCGTGGCGAACGGGTTCAAGCTGTTCTCGATCCAGCCGGGCTCGCTCTACGCCTCGATCGGCATCGAGAACGGCGACGTCATCCAGCGCGTGAACGGGTACGAGCTCAACTCGCCCGAGAAGGCGCTCGAGCTGTACCAGAAGCTGCGCGACTCCGGGCACGTGACGATCGAGCTCGAGCGGCAGGGGCAGCCGATCCGCAAGGAGTACAACATCACCGGCCCGTGATCCCGGCCGAGGGAACGCCATGAAGAAGCTCCTCGCCACGACGTTGCTCGTCCCGGTGCTCGCCGCCGCGCAGGTGCCGTTGCGCCCGACCGACGACCCCGAGTCGCCGGCCCGGCCGCGCCCGCCCACCACCCGGCCCACCTCGCCGCCGACCGGCATCCCCACCACGCCGCCGCCCCCGGGGACCTCCATCGGCCCGGGCGGCGTGGCCCCGATCTCGCCGAACGGCGCGCGCCCGCCCCCGGGCCGGCCCACCTCGCCGGCCCCGCGCCCGGGCGGCGCGGCCACGCCCACCCCCGCGCCCGCGCGCGGCGGCGGCGGCGAGGCCGAGACCACGCTGCCGGCCGCGAACGGCAAGTGCGTCCCGATGCAGGGGCGCTTCATGCTGACGTTCAACCGGGCCGAGGTGGTGGACGTGCTCGAGCAGGCCAGCCGCTGGACCTGCCGCAACTTCATCTACACGGAGGACGTGGCGCGCGGGAAGATCACGCTGCTCTCCAAGACGCCGGTCACGGCCGAGGAGGCCTACGCCGCGTTCCTCGCCGCGCTGAACGCGAACAACATCACCGTCTACCCGACGGGCCGGTACTGGCGCCTGGGCCGCGCCGCCGACAGCAAGAAGATGCCCATCCCGACGTACACCGACCCGGAGAGCGGCACGCCGGCGAGCGAGCAGGTCATCACCAAGGTGATCCGCCTGCAGTACGCCGACGCCGACCAGCTCCGCGGGGTGATGGGCAACTTCATCTCGCCGCAGGGCGCGGACATCCAGTCGATCCCGCCCTCGACGCTGGTCATCACCGACACCGGCCTCAACATCCGCCGCATCGAGAAGATGATCGAGGCGATCGACAAGGTCGGCGGCGGCGACCTGGTCCGCATCGTCCAGGTCCGCTACGCGTCCGCGAAGGACCTGGCCGACAAGGTGAACCAGATCTTCCAGGCGCAGGGCGGGCGGTCCCCGCGCCCGGCGCGCATCTCGAGCGCCGGCCCGGGGCGGCCCGGCGTGCCCACCACCCAGCCCGCGGGCGGCGCGGTGGAGGTCTCGGTCTACAAGGTCCTCCCCGACGACCGCACCAACAAGCTCATCGTCATCGCCGACGAGAAGAGCTTCCAGCAGATCATGGAGCTGGTGCAGCAGCTCGACGTGCCCACCAGCGCCGACGGCGGCGTCCACGTGCTGTTCCTCAAGAACGCGAACGCGGAGGAGCTCGCCACCACGCTCTCCAACCTGGCCCAGGGCCAGGCCAAGCGCACCACCACCCCCGGCGCGCCCACGCAGCCGGCGGCGCGTCCGGCGGGCATGCCCGGGGCGCCCCCGGCCGCGGCGACGCCCGCGCCGGCCGGCGAGGTCACCGCCGAGCTGTTCTCGGGCGAGGTGAAGATCACCGCCGACAAGACGCAGAACGCGCTGCTCGTGCAGGCGAGCGGGGCGGACTTCGCCGCGGTCCAGCGCCTCGTCGAGAAGCTCGACCGGCCGCGCCGCCAGGTGTTCGTCGAGGCGGTGATCATGGAGGTGAACCTCAAGAACTCCATGGAGCTCGGCGTCAGCGCGCACGGCGCCATCCCGTACAAGTACAAGGGCGACACCGGCGTCATCCCGCTCTCCTCGCAGACCGGGCGCGTCAACTCGCTCGACATGTCGAGCGCGATCGCGCTGGGCGGCTTCCTCACCGGCTACACCGGACCGATCTCCGCGGAGCTGAAGGACCTGGGCTTCGGCAACATCCCCAGCCTCGGCCTGCTCATCCAGGCGCTGCAGTCCAACTCCGACGTGAACGTGCTCTCCACGCCGCACCTGCTCGCCACCGACAACGAGGAGTCGGAGATCACGGTCGGCCAGAACGTGCCGTTCCAGTCCGGCTACGCGCCGTCCGGCCTGTCCAACCTGCTCTCCGGCTCCGGCACCGGCGCCAGCAGCACCGTCGGCTCCGCGCTCGGCACCCAGGGCCTGAGCTCGCTCTACGCGCCCATCCAGCGGCAGAACGTGGAGCTGAAGCTCAAGATCAAGCCGCAGATCAACGAGGGTGGGAACATCCGCCTCTCCATCGAGGAGCAGACCGAGGAGATCGCGGAGAAGGACCCGCAGCTCGGCCCGACCACCGCCAAGCGCAGCGTCAAGACGCAGATCGTGGCGCGGGACCAGAGCACGATCGTGATCGGCGGCCTGATCCAGGACCGCGCCATCCGCAGCGTGTCCAAGATCCCGTTCCTGGGCAGCCTGCCCATCCTCGGCTGGCTGTTCCGCGACACCACCACCACCAAGCAGAAGGTGAACCTGCTGCTCTTCCTCACGCCGTACATCATCCGCGACGAGGCGGACTACCGGCGCATCTACGAGAAGAAGCGCGAGGAGCAGCAGCAGTTCATCGAGCAGTTCTACGGCCGGCAGCCGCGCTACGACGTGGACGTGGACTTCAGCCGCAAGACCGGCCCCTACTCGCGGCTGCGCCAGGGCGTCAGCCAGGAGACCTCGCGCATCGAGAACGGCGGCGGCGGCGCGCCGGGCGAGTACCTGTCCGCTCCCCCCGCCGGCGGCCCGCCCTCCACCACCGTCGTCCCGGTGCCGCGCCCGACCTCCCCCGCCCCCCCGCCCGAGCCGGAGGCCGCGCCCGAGGCGGCCCCGCCGCCCGAGGGCACGCCCGAGCCGATCGAGCGGCTCTCGCCGCAGCAGGCGCCGCCCGCCGGCGAGCCGGCCGCGCCGGGAGGGACTCCGCCGCAGGAATGAGCGGGGCGGACCGTCCGTTTCACGGGATCCTCATGCCGAACGACGCACAGATCGACACCGCCCGGGCCGCCGTCCAGGGCGCCGTCCCCGGGCTCGCCGCCGCGCCGGGCCTCTCCGGCCGCCCCATCGGCGAGATCCTCAGGGAGATCGCCGGGCTGGATCCGGCGCGCCTCGAGGAGGCGCTCGCGCTGCAGCAGGGCGAGCAGGCCGGGCAGCGGCTCGGCGAGATCCTCGTCCGCCTGAAGGCCGTCAGCGAGGAGGACGTGCTGCGCGCGCTCGCGGCCCAGCTCGACCTCCCCTTCGTCGAGCGCATCGACCCCGAGTCGGTGCCCGGCGAGCTCGCGGCCAAGGTGCCCATCCACTTCGCCAAGCAGTCGAAGGTGCTGCCGCTCGGCACCGCGGGGGACGCGATCCGCGTGGCGGTGGGCGACCCGCTCGACACCGCCGCGCAGGACTCGGTGTCGATGCTGCTCGGCGCCGCGGTGGCGCCGGAGGTGGCGCCGCCGCAGGTGGTGCTCGACGCCATCAACGCGGTGTACGACCGCGCCGCCGACGAGCACGACAAGCTCATGGAGGACCTCGAGACCGAGGACCTCGAGAGCGTCGCGCACGAGCTGCAGGAGCCGACCGACCTCCTCGAGGCGGACGACGAGGCGCCCATCATCCGCCTGGTCAACTCGCTCCTGTTCCGCGCGGTGAAGGAGCGCGCCAGCGACATCCACATCAACCCGGAGGAGAAGGACATCTCGGTGCGCTACCGGATCGACGGCGTGCTCCGCGAGGTGATCCGCCCCCCGAAGCGCTTCCAGGCCTCCATCGGCAGCCGCATCAAGATCATGGGCGGCCTCAACATCGCCGAGAAGCGGCTGCCGCAGGACGGCCGCATCCGCATCAAGATCGCCGGCAAGGACGTGGACATCCGCCTCTCCACGGTGCCCACCGCCCACGGCGAGCGCATCGTGATGCGCCTCCTCGACAAGTCCAACGTGGTGCTGGACCTGGCCGAGCTCGGCTTCGAGGACTGGCAGCTGAAGGTGATGGACACGCTCATCACCCGCTCGCACGGCATCGTGCTGGTCACCGGCCCGACCGGCTCCGGCAAGACCACCACGCTCTACGCCGCGCTCGCCAAGATCAACTCGCCCGACCTGAACATCCTCACCATCGAGGATCCGGTCGAGATCCCGCTGAAGGGCGTTGGCCAGGTGCAGGTCAACCCGAAGATCGACCTGACCTTCGCGAGCGGGCTGCGCTCGTTCCTCCGCCAGGATCCCGACGTCATCATGGTCGGCGAGATCCGCGACCTGGAGACCGCCGAGATCGCCATCCAGGCGTCGCTCACCGGCCACCTGGTGCTCTCCACCGTGCACACCAACGACGCCGCCGGGGCCATCACGCGCCTGGTGGACATGGGGGTCCAGCCGTTCCTGGTGGCCTCCTCGCTGGTGGGCGTGCTGGCGCAGCGCCTGGTGCGCGTGCTCTGCCCGACCTGCAAGAAGCCCTACGTCCCCACCGCCGAGGAGCGCGCGCTGGCCGGCCTCACGCCCGAGATCCTGCACCAGGCCGGGAACCCGACCCACCTCTACAAGGCGGTGGGCTGCCCGGCCTGCAACCACACCGGCTACCAGGGCCGGACCGGCATCTACGAGCTGATGATGGTGGACGACGACGTCCGCCCGCTCATCCTCAAGTCGGTGGACGCCACCACCATCAAGCGCGCCGCCGTCGAGCGCGGGATGGTGACGCTCATGGAGCACGGCGCCTACAAGGTCGCGCGCGGCATCACCACCGCGGCCGAGGTGCTGTCGGTCACCGCGGAGGACATCCGGTGAGCGGCGCGCCGCGCGCCCACGGAGCCGCCTGATGCCGGTCTTCGAGTACAAGGCGTACGACGCCCAGGGCAAGGCGATCCAGGGCCTGCGCGAGGCCGACTCGCCGAAGGCGCTGCGCAGCGTGCTGCGCCGCGACGGCGTGTTCCTCACCGAGGTGCTGGGCGAGCAGCAGGTGAAGGCCCAGCAGGCGCGCGAGGTGAGCGTGCGCCGCTGGATGGTGGGGCGCGTCGGCCCGGTGAACCTCGCCATCGCCACCCGCCAGCTCGCCGTGCTGGTGGGCGCGGGCATCCCGCTGGTCGAGGCGCTCACCGCGCTGGTGGACCAGGTCGAGCACGAGCGGCTCAAGCGCGTGCTCGGCGACGTGAAGCAGCGCGTGAACGAGGGCGCGGCCCTGGCCGACGCGCTCGCCGCCCACCCGCGCGTGTTCTCGACGCTGTACGTGAACATGATCCGCGCCGGCGAGCACTCCGGCGCGCTCGAGGTGGTGCTGGTCCGGCTGGCCGACTTCACCGAGAGCCAGGCCCGGCTGCGCTCCAAGATCCTCGGCACGATGGCCTACCCGGCCGCCATGGTGGTGATCGGCTCGATCATCCTGGGGGTGCTGTTCACCGTCGTCATCCCGAAGATCACCAAGATCTTCGAGGACACGAAGGCGCAGCTCCCCTGGAACACGCGGGCGCTCATCGCCGTCTCGCAGTTCGTCGCCGACTACTGGTGGCTCCTGCTCGCGCTGGTCGTGCTCGCGATCTGGGGCTTCCTGCGGTGGCGCCGGACGCCGGCCGGGCGCGCCGCCTGGGATCGCGCGGCGCTGCGCTTCTGGATCTTCGGCCCGCTGACCCGCCAGATCGCCATCAGCCGCTTCGCGCGCACGCTCTCCACGCTGCTCCGCAGCGGCGTCCCGCTGCTCACCGCCATGGAGATCGTGAAGAACATCGTCGGCAACACGCGGCTCGCCGACGTGATCGACCAGGCCCGCGACGCCATCCGGGAGGGCGAGTCCATCGCCGCCCCGCTCAAGCGCTCCGGCGAGTTCCCGCCGCTCGTCTACCACATGGTGGCGATCGGCGAGCGCTCCGGCGCGCTCGAGGAGATGCTCGGGAACGTCGCCAAGGCGTACGAGGACCAGGTCGAGACGACGGTGGGCGCGCTCACCTCGCTGCTCGAGCCGCTCATGATCGTCGCGATGGGCGTGGTGGTCGCCTTCATCGTGTTCTCCGTCCTTCTCCCCATCCTCCAGATCAACAACCTCGCAGGAGGCTAGAGATGCACGCCCGCAACCGTCGCCGCGCCCAGCGCGGCATGACCCTCATCGAGATCATGGTGGTGATCGTGATCCTCGGCCTGATCGCCTCCGCGGTGGCCGTGAACGTGGTCGGCCAGATGTCCAAGGCCCGCGTGGACACCGCCAAGAACGACGTCCGCAAGATCGCGGACGGCGTGGACACGTTCAAGGTGCTGAAGGGCCGCTACCCGACCACCGAGGAGGGCCTCTCGATCCTCATCAAGGAGAACATCCTCAAGGCCAACAAGGACGGGACGCTGAAGGACCCGTGGGACAAGGAGTACGTCTACCTGTACCCGGGCCAGACGCACCAGGACGGCTACGACGTGAAGAGCTACGGCGCCGACGGCCAGCCCGGCGGCGAGGGCGAGAACGCCGACGTCGTGAACCCGTGAGGCCGGGCGCTTGGGCCGACGCCGCCGCCAGCGAGGGTTCACCCTCATCGAGCTGCTGATCGTGATCGGCGTGATCGGCCTGCTCGCGGCGATGGTCGTGCCCGCGGCGGAGTCGGCCACCGGCGCGAACGCGCGCAAGGCGGCGGGCGAGCTGTCCGGGGCGATGCGCTACCTGTACGACACGGCCGCGCTGCGGAACGCCACCTGCCGGATCGCGCTCGACCTGGGGCAGCGCTCGTGGTGGGCGGAGTGCGCGCCCGGGGCGGTGGGCATCTCGGACCCCGCGCGGCCGCAGGACGACGCGGCGCTGGCGAAGCGCTTCCCGGACGAGAAGGACGAGGAGATCCGGCGCCTGCTCGCGCGCAGCACGTTCGGCAAGTTCGAGGACCGCCTCGTCGGCGAGCGCAAGCTGCCCGGCTCCACCGGGTTCGGGCCCGTCCACGTGGAGGGGCGGCGCGACGCGATCGAGCAGGGGCTGGCCTACGTGTACTTCTTCCCGGGCGGCCAGGCGCAGCGCGCCTGGGTCCCGGTGGTGGACCGGTCCAACGTCTACACCGTGGTCACCGAGCCGTTCACCGGCCGCTCGCGCGTGGTGCCGGGCAAGGTGGAGGTGGCCGAGTGACGCCCGCCGCCGCGCGCCGGGGGAGCCGGGCCGATCGCCGCGCCCGCGGCTTCACGCTCCTCGAGGTGATGGTCGCGCTCGCGATCCTCGCCATGGGGCTGATGGCGCTGTCCGACGTGGTGGGCGGCGCGCTCCGCAACCACGCCCGCGCCGGGCGGCTGGACGTGGCCACCCTGCTCGCGCGCGGGAAGATGGTGGAGCTGGAGGAGGCGTACGAGCGCAAGGGGTTCCGCGACTTCGACGAGGAGGACGACGGCTCCTTCGAGCGCGAGGGGCACCCGGAGGTGCGCTGGAAGCTGGAGGTGCTCCGCCCGCGCGTGGAGCTCGGCCCGGAGCGCATCCTGCAGCTGCTCACCGGCAGCGAGGGCGGCGACCTCTCGGCCCTGCTCGGCGGGGCGGGCGGCGGGAAGGACGCGCAGGGCGGCGGCCCGCAGACGGTCACGCCGGGCACCGCCGCGGTGGCGGGCACGCTGAACGCGCAGCTCACCGCCATGGGCGAGCAGATCAAGAAGGCGGTGCGCGAGGTGCGCCTCACCGTCTCGTGGCCCGAGGGCGCGCGGCAGGACTCCTTCACGGTGGTGACGCACCTGGTGGTGCTCGCGCCGACGGAGCCGGGCACGTGAGCGGGCGGCGCGCCGCCGCGGGCGGGTTCACGCTCCTCGAGGTGCTGATCGCGATGGCGATCACCGCCGCGGTGGGGGCGATGACGCTCGGCGCGTTCCACCAGGTGGATCGCGCGCAGGAGATCGCCCGCTCCCAGGGCGATCGCTACGCGGCGGCGCGCCTCGCGCTCACGCGCCTGGCGCGCGAGACCTCGATGGCGTTCCTGTCCGAGCACTACGACAAGAACCGGCTGCGCGAGCGCCCCACCCTGTTCCGCGGGCGCGAGGACACGCTGCTGTTCACGACGCAGGCGCACCGGCGGCTGCTCCGCGACGCGCGCGAGTCCGACCAATCGGTGGTGGAGTACACCCTGGAGTCGACCCCGGGCGGCGGGGAGCAGGCGCTGTTCCGGCGCGAGAAAGGGCGCGTGGACGAGGAGCCCGAGCGCGAGGGGCGCAAGGACATCGTCGCCGACCACGTCACCGGGTTCCGGGTCCAGTACTGGGACGCGAAGAAGAAGGACTGGGTGCGCGAGTGGAACACCCGCTCGGTGGAGCGCGCGAACGAGCTGCCCGCGCGCGTCCGCTTCGAGCTCGAGGTGAAGCTCGCCGACGGCCGCACCGAGCGGTTCTCCACCGAGGCGCGGGTCGCGTTGACGCGGCCGCTGGACTTCTGATGCGCGCCCTCCGCCCGAGCCCGCGACCCGCTCGCCGGCGCCCCCGCGGCGCCGCGCTCCTCGTCGTGATGGTGTCGCTCGCGATCCTCACCGCGCTCTCGGTGGACCTCGCCTACGAGACCCGCGTCCGGCTGCAGATCGCGGTGAACGGCCGCGACGAGCTCCGCGCCACCTACCTCGCGAAGAGCGCCGTGTCCTTCTCGCGCCTGGTGCTCGCGTTCCAGCAGCAGATCGACCAGGCCAGCGGCGCGGCCTGCCAGGCGTTCGGCGCGCTCGCCGGCGGCGCCGGCGGCGGCACGGCGACCGGGACGGGCGCGACCGGGACCGCCGGCGCCGGCGGTCAGGCGGCGGGGGGAGCCTGTCCGCGCCCGCAGATCTGGGAGCTGGTCCCGGTCAGCTCGGGCCTGGTGCAGGCGCTGTTCGGCGAGGCCGGCCCGGCGGCGCAGGCGGCCGCGGAGGGCGCGCCGCCGCAGGCCCGCTTCGGCGACTTCGAGGGCGGGTTCGCGTCGAAGATCGAGGACGAGGGGCGCAAGGTGAACGTGCAGCTGGACGCGCTCCAGACCAGCGGGCTGCTCGGCCCGCAGGTCGAGGCGATCCTCCGGCTCGTCTGCGACGCGCGCTGGGATCCGCTGTTCGACCGCGAGGACGCGGACGGGCAGCGCTGGACCCGCAACGACCTCCTCCTGCACCTGCGCGACTGGGTGGACGACGACGAGGCCGGCTCCGCGCTCGCGGTGAGCTACCCGGGCGGCGACGGGTGCACGTTCGTCGTCCCCGCGAACCCGTTCGAGAAGGGCTTCTCCGACGAGAACCGGCCCTACGACCACGGCCGCGACCGCTACCGCGCCAAGAACGCCCGCTTCGACTCGCTCGCCGAGCTGAGCCTGGTCGCGGGCGTGAGCGACGCGTTCCTGGCCGCCTTCGGCGACCGGCTCACCGTCTACCTGCCGCGCGAGGCGAGGATCAACGTGAACACCTCGGACGCGTCGGAGCAGATGCGGATCGCGTGGATGATGGCCGACCCGGCGGCGCAGCCGCTCCTGCTCGACCCCGCCTTCCCGCAGAAGCTGCAGCGCGCGCTCTCCGACGTGCGCATGGGCGGCCTGATGGCGCTCACGCCCCCGCAGTTCGCGGCGGTGGTCGCGGCGCTGGGCGTGCCCGTGCGCGCCGACTACCTGACGCAGAACCCGAAGTCGCCGTTCACCGACCGCTCGGCGGCGTTCCGCATCCGCGCGTTCGGCAACGCCGGCGCGGTCAGCAAGACCATCGACGCGGTGGTCACCTTCGACCCGAACCAGAACCAGCCGGCCGGCACGGCCCCGCTCGCGGGGACCGCCGGGACGGCGCCGGCGGCCGGGACGCCCGCCGCCGGCAACCCCCTCATCACCGCGCTCCAGGGCCAGGCCGGGATCTCCTCCGGCCGCCTCATCCACTGGCGCGAGGAGTAGAGACATGGCCCAGCACATCCTCGGCCTCGACCTGGGCGCGCACGCGGTGAAGGCCGTGCTCCTCGAGAGCACCTACCGCGGCTACGCCGTCCTCGGCGCCGCCAGCGCGCCCGTCCCCCGCGCGGAGGGCGACGACGCGCCGCCGCTGCTGGCGCGGCAGGCGGCCGCCGTCCACCAGCTGCTGGAGGAGCGCGGGTGGCGGGTGGACGAGTCGGTGGTGGCGTTCCCCGGCTCGGCCGTCTCCTCGAACGTGGTGACGCTCCCGTTCACCGACGCGCGCCGCATCGAGCAGACCATCGGGTTCGAGGTGGAGGGGCAGATCCCGTTCGACCTCGCGTCGGTCGCCTGGGACTGGCAGCCGCTCGGCGTGCGCGACGGCAAGACCGACCTGCTGGTGGGCGTGGTGCGCAAGGAGGAGCTGGGCGCGCTGCTGGCGGCGCTCGGCCACGGCGGCCTCGACCCGCGCGCGGTGATCCCCGCCGGCCCCGCCTACGCGGCGCTGCTGGCGGGCGGGGCGGTGGCGCCGCTCGCCGCGGCGCCGCCGGAGGGACCCGCGCCGGCGGAGGGCGTGCTCGACGTCGGCGCCGAGCGCACCAGCCTGTGCATCACCGTGGCGGGCGCGTGCGAGGCGGCCCGGACGTTCGCGTTCGGCGGCGCGCACCTGGTCCGCGCGCTGGCGCGGGCGCTCGCGATCCCCGAGGCCGACGCGGGCGCGCTCCTCGCCGGCGAGCTGGGCGGCCCCCCGCCGCCCCCGGAGCTGGCGGCCAGGGCGCGCGACCCGCGGGCGGCGGCGGCGCTCTCCGCCGCGCTGCAGCCGCTCGTGCGCGAGGTGCGCGCCACGGTGCGCGCCTGGCAGGCGCGGGTGGGGCCGCGGCGCCTCGAGCGCCTCTCGCTGGCGGGCGAGCTGGCCGCGCTGCCGGGGCTCCCGGAGCTGCTCGCGGCGGACGTGGACGGCCCGGTGGGGCCGCTCGCGCTGGCCGGCCCGGCCGCGGGCGCCGTCCCCGCCGACCGCGCCCCCGGGCTGGCGCTCGCGCTCGCGCTCGCGCTGCGCGGCCACCAGGGCGCGCGCGCGCCGCGCCTGAACCTGCGCCGCGGCGAGCTCGCGTACACCCGCGACTTCGAGCACCTCAAGGGCAAGCTGGCGCGGCTCGGCCTGTACGCGGCGGCCATCCTGGTGCTGGCCGTGGTGAGCGCCGGGGTGAAGGTGTTCGCGCTCTCGCGCCAGGAGGCGTCGCTCGATCGGGCGCTCTGCGACGCGGAGCAGAAGATCCTGGGCCGCTGCTACCCGAACTTCGAGGAGGCGCAGGCCATCCTGCGCGGGCGCGGCAGTGCGGCGGCGGCGCTGCCGCGGGTCTCGGCCGTGGACGTGCTGGCCGAGCTGGCCGACAAGGTGCCGGCGGAGGTCCCGGTGCGGTTCGACCGGATCGAGATCACCCGCGACAAGCTGCACCTGGAGGGCACCACCGACGGCGCCGAGAGCGTGGACAAGGTCGTCGAGGGGCTGCGCGGCTCGCGCTGCTTCGGCGACGCCCGCTCCGGCAGCGCCCGCAAGCGCGCGTCCGACGGCAAGTTCGAGTTCTCCATCGACTCCGGGCTGACCTGCCTCGAGTCCGGCCCGCGCGACGCGGGCGAGAGGGGCTGAGATGGACTTCCTCCGCAAGCTGCGCTCGGACGTGGCGGCCTGGATGGCGAAGCTCGCGCCGCGCGAGCGGGTGCTCGTCACGGTCGCGGCGCTCGGCGTGGCGCTGTTCGCGATCTGGCTGGTCTCGCTGTCCATCAGCCGCGGCATCTCCGCGCGCGAGGCGCGCATCGAGGACAAGACCAAGGTCCTCTCGCAGGTGGGCAAGCTGGCGGAGGGCTACCGGCGCCGCCAGGCGGAGCGGCAGGCCATCGAGTCGCGGCTGAAGGGGCCGCCGGTGCAGCTGCTCAGCCACATCTCCCAGGCCGGCACGGCGCTCGGCATCGAGGTCACCGACCTCCGCCCCACCACCACGGCGGGCGACCTCGAGGGCCTGCGCGAGGAGGCGGTGGAGGTCAGCATCGCGCGCGTGGACCTGGGCCGGCTCGCCCGGCTGATGCAGACCCTCGAGCGCGGCCCCGGCGTGGTGAAGGTGCGCCGGGTCCGCGTCACCACGCGCACCGACGACCCCGCGCTCGTGGACGCGACCGTGGTGGTCTCCACCTACCAGCTCAAGGCCTGACCGATGAAGCTCGACCTCGGACGGATCCGGCTCCCCTCCATGCCGTGGCTTGCGCGCCTCCCGGGCATGTCGCGGGTGGACTGGAACGTGTGGCGCCCGCGCGCCGGCTACGCCGCGTTCGCGCTGCTCGCGTTCGCGGTGGCGCTCCGCGGGACGTTCCCCTCGGAGGCGGTCCGCGAGCGGCTCATCCTCGAGGCGGGCGCCCGCGGCTGGCAGTTCGAGGCCGACGACATCGGCCCGGGCGGCCTGCTGGGCGTGACGGCCGAGGGGGTGCGGCTCGAGGACCACGCCTCGCACCAGCTCGCCATCGACCGGGTGAGCGCCTCGCTCCAGCTGCTGCCGCTGCTGCTCGGCCGGCAGGTGATGGACGTGGACGCGCTGGTCTACGAGGGGCGCGTGCGCGGCAGCACGGCGCTCAACGGCGCCGAGCGGCGCACCGTCCTGGCGCTCCAGGGGCTCGACCTGGCCCGCGCCGTCCCGCTGAAGGTCGCCACCGGCATGGACCTGCAGGGCTCGGTGTCCGGCTCGGTGGACGTCACCGTGCCGGAGGCGCCGGCGGGCCGGCCCACCGGCCACATGGAGCTGGCGGTGGCCCGCGCCGGCGTGGCCGGGGGCCAGCTGCCCATCCCCGGCATGGCCACCGGGCTGCGCCTCCCGCGCGTCGGCCTGGGCGAGATCGCCGCCAGCGTGAGGCTGGAGGGCGGCAAGGCGGCGGTGGAGCGGCTCGAGGCGAAGGGCGGCGACGTGGAGCTCGCCACCGACGGGCTGGCCGTGACCCTCGGGCCGCGGCTCGAGCACGCGGCGGTGTTCGGCAAGGCGACGGTGCGCATCCAGCCCGCCTTCTGGAGCGCGAGCGCCACCGCCGGCCTGCGGCCCATCGTGGAGGCCGCGCTCGCCTCGGCGCGCACGCCGGACGGCGCCTACCGGCTCCAGGTGGTCGGGACGCTCGGCCACCCGCGCATCGTGCTGACGCCCGGGCAGGGCCGGCCGGCCATGGGCGGCGGGGACGAGGAGTAGCGGGGCGGGACCGTCCGCCCCCTAGACCTTGAACCGCCCCACCCGCTCCGCCAGCGCGCGCGAGCGGGACCCGAGGCGCTCGGCGAGGCCGGACAGCCCCTCGACGGCGCGCTCGTGCTCGCCGGCCGTCTGCGAGAGCGTCCGCAGCCCCTCGCGCACCCGGCGCGTGGCCGCGTTGTGGCGCTCCACCGCGCGCCCGATCTCCGCGAGCATGCGCTCCACCCGCCCCAGGCTCTCCAGCTGCTGCCGTCCGCGCGTGGACTGGTCCTCCAGCGCGCGCGCCACCTGATCGGCCATCGCGTTCACGGTCCGCGAGGCGGTGTTCACGCCGGCCGCGCTGCGGCCGACGAGCTGCACCGCGGCCGCGACCGCGCGAGAGCCGTCCGCCACCGACTCCACCAGCAGCGAGACCTCGTGCGTGGACTGCGCGTGCGAGCCGACCGCCGCCCGGATCGCCGCGGCGGTCTCGCGCCCCTGCGCGGTGGAGCGGCGGATCTCGCCGAGCGCCTCGAGCGAGTTGCGGGCCAGCTTCACGCCCTCGCCCGCGAGCGCGTCGCCGCGGTCGATGAGCGCGGCGGTGCCCTCCACGTCGTCGCGCACCGCGCGGACGATGTCGCCGATGGAGGTGGTCGAGCGGGCGATCTGCGCCGCCAGCTCGCGGATCTGCTCGGCCACCACCGCGAAGCCCTTGCCGTGCTCGCCCGCCTGCGAGGCGATGATGGACGCGTTGAGCGAGAGCAGGCTGGTGCGCCCGGCCACCTCGGAGATGAAGTCCACCACCTGGTCGATGTCGTCGGAGCGCCGGCCCAGCACGGCCACGCGGCGGTGCGCGTCGGCCACCGCCGCGCGCAGCGCCTCGATCCCGTGCACCGTCTCCTCCACCACCCCGCCGGCCCGCTCGGCCACGTCCGCCACCATGCCGGCGGTCCGCTCGCTCTCCTCGGCGGCGCGCTCCAGCGTCCCGATGGACGACCGCACCGCGGAGAGCGTCCCGGCGGCGTTGCCGGCGTGCTGCTCCAGCTCGGCCAGCGTCGCGTCGGCGTCGCGGCCCGCGTGCGCCAGCGACTCCACGTCCCGGAGCGCGACGGCCATGGCGCGCTCCAGCTCGGCCCCCTTGCGCCGCACCTCGTCCAGCCCGGACGCCATCTCGCCCACCTGCTGCGTGGTCGCGGAGACGTACTCCGACAGGCCGCCGACCCCGCGCGCCACCAGCGCGATCGAGCCCTCCATCGCCTCCACCGCGCCCTGCGCCGCCACCGCCCCGGCGTGCTGGTCGAGCGCGCCGGCCCGCACCCGCTCGCCGATGGCGCCGGCCTCGCGCGCGCCCGCCGAGACGCCCTCGCTCGCCGACTGGACGTCCACCACCAGCGCCTTCAGCCCCTGCGCCATGCGCCGGAAGTCGGCGGCGAGCTGGCCCATCTCGTCGCGCGAGACCGAGGGCGGGCTGGCGGCGAGGTCGCCCGAGGCGATGCGGTCCGCGGCGCGGCCGAGCGTGCGGAACGGGAGCGTGATGGCGCTCGCGGCGAGCCAGGCGAGCAGCGCGGTGGCCGCGTAGACCACCAGCGCGCTGACGGAGAGCGCGCCCCAGAACGCGCGCCGCCGCGCGCGCACCGGCTCCTCCGGGAGCCAGGAGACCACGCGGCCGCCCGAGGCGGTGGCGCGCGACACGAGCCAGCCGCCCTCGACCCGCAGCGCGCCCGCGGCCGCCGTGGCCGCCCCCTCGAACGGGACGCGGCCCGCGCCGAAGCGCGCCACCACCGCGCCGCCGGGGCTGAGCACGGCCGAGGGCGTGCCCGTCACGAGCCAGAGGTGCTCGGCGAGCTCCGCGTCGGTCGAGGCCGCGCCGGAGGCCACCGCGCTCTCCTGCGCGTGGGCGGCGGTGGCGACGTACTCGCGGTCGATGTCGCCGCGGTAGCGGACGTAGCCGGTGGCCGCGAAGAGCAGCACGCAGATGGTGATGAGCCCGAGCGCCAGGATCAGGATCTTCCCGCGCACCGTGCCCTGGACGGCCACCTCGGCGTCCGGGCCGAGCCGCTCGAACACCTCGCCGGCGGCGGTGCCGGCGAGCGCGTAGCAGAGCATCGCCGCGAGCGACGCGCTGGCGAAGCCCACCGCGGCGCCGGCCAGCCCGACGTCGAGCGGGACGCCGCGCGCGCGGGCCATGGCGGTGAGCACCACCGTGGCGAGGACGCCGGCGGCGAGCACCACCGCGGCCGTGTAGGCCGGGAGCCGGTGCCCGGTGGCGGCGGCGCGCAGCGCGAGCGGCGTCGGGATGGCGCCGGCGCGGCGGTGCGCGTCGTCCGCGGCGCGCAGCGGGCGCGAGAGCATCCAGACCGCCCCGCCCGCGGCGACCCACTCCAGCGCCAGGCTCGCGACCAGCGCGAGGCGCAGCGCCTCGCGCTCGGGCGTGGCGAGCGGGAACGCCTGCGTCACCCACCACCCCACCGCCGTGCCGAGGAGGATCATCGACGCGACGTTCCGGACCAGCCGCCAGCCGAAGCGCATGTGGCCCGGGAGTCTATCCCGGGCGCGCGCGCCGGCGCTGCCCCCGCGCGGCCATACACGTCAGGCAACGCAACGTCGCGTTTCCCCATGGGAAACCGGCGGCGGCGCCCGGGACCCGACCCGGCGGTCGGTGAAAACCCCCCATTGATCAAGGGCTTCGCTTGAACTCGCCCATGGGGTCGTGATATCGCGTTTCGCCATGCGCATCCGCCGCCTGGACATCGTCGGGTTCAAGTCCTTCATGGACAAGACGGTCGTCGCGTTCGACGACGGGGTGACCGGCGTCGTGGGCCCGAACGGCTGCGGCAAGTCCAACGTGGCCGACTCGATCCGGTGGGTCCTCGGCGAGCAGTCCGCGCGCCACCTGCGCGGCCGCTCCATGGAGGACGTGATCTTCAACGGGTCGGAGTCGAAGCCCCCGCTCTCCATGGCGGAGGTGATGCTCACCTTCGTCAACGACCGCCCCAGCGAGCTGCCGCCGCAGTACCAGGGGTTCGGGGAGATCACGGTCGGCCGCCGGCTGTTCCGCACCGGCGAGTCCGAGTACCTGGTGAACGGCGTCCAGGCCCGCCTGCTGGACGTGAACGACATCTTCTTCGGCTCCGGCGTCGGGCGCACCGCCTACTCGATCATCGAGCAGGGGCGCATCGGCCAGATCGTCTCCGCCCGCCCCGAGGACCGGCGCGCCATCATCGAGGAGGCGGCCGGCATCACGAAGTACAAGAAGCGCCGCGAGGCGGCCGAGCGGAAGATGGAGGCCACGCAGCAGAACCTGCTGCGCGTCGCCGACATCGTGCAGGAGCTGGGCAAGCAGCTCGAGTCGCTCAACCGGCAGGCGCGCAAGGCGGAGAAGTACAAGGCGCTGCGCGGGCAGATCCGCGAGCTCGAGCTGCGCACCGCCGCCGCCCGCTACCTGGAGCTGACCGCCACCCGCCGCGCCGCCGAGGAGCGGCAGGCGACGCTGAAGGCGGAGGAGGCCGAGCTGACCGCCCGGCTCGCCGAGCTGGACGGCGCGCTCGAGCAGGACCGCGCGCTCACCGGCGAGAGCGAGGCGCGCCTCGCCGACCTGGGCACCCGCGAGCACGCGCTGGAGAGCGCCGCGCGCGTCTCCGAGGTCTCGGTGGAGGCGGCGGCCCGCGAGCTCGACCAGATCGCCGAGCGCACCCGCGCGCAGGCGGCCGAGGTGGAGGCGCTGAAGGACCAGGCCGAGGCGCTCGCCGCCGAGCGGGAGACGCTGCTCCGGCAGCGCGACGACCTGCAGTCGCTGGTCACCACCGACGAGGGCCGCCTGGGCGAGGCCGAGGCCGCGCTGCGCGAGGCGGGCCGCGAGCAGGGCGCGCTGCAGGCAGAGGCCGACCGGTCGCGCGCCGCCGCCGCCGCCGCGCTCTCCGAGGCCACCTCGCACCGCAGCCAGCTCGCGCAGATCGAGCGCCAGCGCCTCGACCTGCGCGGCCGCATCGAGCGCAACCGGGCCGAGGCCGACGACCTGGCGAAGCGCGCCGGCCAGCTCGACGAGGCGCGCGCGCGCCACGTGGAGAAGCTGGGCCACACCCGCCAGCTGAAGCTCCGGCTCGACGAGCAGCGCGGCGCGCAGGAGGAGCTGCTCGAGCGCACCCGCGCCGAGTTCATCCAGAACGAGGCGAAGCTCATCACGCTGCGCGAGGAGCTGGCCGAGAAGCGCTCGCGCCTGCAGAGCCTCCTCGAGATCGTCCGCAACTACGAGGGCTACGGCCGCGGCGTGCGCAGCCTGATGACCCGGGCCGGCCAGGACGAGGCGCGCGACCACGGCATCTTCGGGCTGGTGGCGGACGTGGTGTCCGCGCCGGAGGAGTACGAGAACGCCATCGAGGCGGTGCTCGGCGAGCGGCTCCAGTACGTCATCGTGGAGAGCCACTCCCAGGGCGTCGAGGCCATCGACTACCTGAAGACGGCGGCCGAGGGGCGCGCCTCGCTCATCCCCATGGCCCGCCTGCGCGAGGCGGGCGCGAGCGATCCCACCGACGCCGACCGGAGCCAGCCCGGCTTCGTGGCGGTCTGCCTGGACGTGGTGACGTTCGACCCCTCGTACGAGAAGGTGGCCCGCTTCCTCCTCGGCGACGCGATCATCGTGCGCGACCTCCCCTCCGCGCTGGAGATCTGGCAGCAGAGCGCGGTGAAGCGGACGCTGGTCACGCTCGACGGCGAGGTGCTCGACCCGTACGGCGTCGTCACCGGCGGCCCGCTGGAGGGCGAGGGGCACGGCGCGCTGCAGCGGCGGCGCGAGGTGCAGGAGCTGGAGGAGACGGTCCGCGGCTTCGAGGCCGAGTTCTCGCTGGCGCAGGAGCGGCACCGCACCCTGCAGGCGCGGCTGCTCCAGCTCGAGGCGGCGCTGAAGTCGCTCGACAAGGACGGGCGCGAGAAGGAGCTGGCGCTGGTCGAGGAGGAGAAGGACCTCGCCCGCGTGGGCTCCGAGCTGGAGCGCGTCGGCGACCGCACCGGGCAGCTCGAGGCGGAGCGGAAGCAGCTGGAGGAGGCGGTCGCTGGGCTGGTGCGCGAGGAGGAGGAGCACCGGGTCGCGGCGGCCACCGCCGAGGCCGAGCAGGGGCGCGCCGAGGAGCGGGCCCGCGAGGCGGTGGCGGCGCTGGAGCACACCCGCGCCCGCGGCGACGTGCTCTCGGCCGAGCTGATGAACCTGAAGGTGAAGGCCGCCGCCGACGCCGAGCGGCGCGAGGGCATCGGCTCCGCCCTGAAGCGGATCGACGACGCCCGGCGCGAGGTGGACGAGCGGCGCGGCCGGCTGTTCGCGGCGCTCTCCGAGGCGAACGCGCGCGCGGCCGAGCTGCGCGGCCGGCTGGAGGGCACGCGGGTGGACCTGGGCCGGCTGGGCCAGGACCTGGCCGCGATCCGCGAGGAGCTGGCGCGCGCGCGCGCGGCGCACGAGGCGCTGGTGGCCGCGTCGCGCGGCCGCGAGGCCGAGGCGCGCGAGCTGCGCGGCCGGGCCGAGACGGTGCGGCAGGCCTGCAACGAGGCGGCGCTCACCGCGCGCGAGCACGCGCTGGAGCTCTCGCACCTCGAGGAGCAGACCCGCGAGCGCTGCCAGGCCGAGCTGCGCTGGGAGGTGGCCCGCTTCCACCTGGAGAAGCCGCCGGGGGACGCCGAGCGCGAGCGGCTGGACGACCTCAAGGCCCAGGCCGAGCGGATGGGCGCCATCAACCTGACCGCCATCGAGGAGTACGACGAGCTGTCCAGCCGGCACGCGTTCATGAGCGAGCAGCGCGCCGACCTGGAGCGATCGCTCGCCGACCTCAAGGCGGCCATCGTCAAGATCAACCGCGCCAGCCGCGAGCGCTTCCAGGAGACGTTCGACCGGGTGAACGAGAAGTTCCAGCAGGTGTTCCCGCGCCTGTTCGCGGGCGGGCGCGCCGGCCTGGTGCTCACCGCCGCGGAGGGCGACGGAGAGCAGGGCGTGGAGATCTTCGCGCAGCCGCCCGGCAAGAAGCTCCAGAGCGTCAACCTGCTCTCCGGCGGCGAGAAGGCGCTCACCGCGGTCTCCCTCATCTTCGCCATCTTCCTCATCAAGCCCACCCCGTTCTGCCTGCTGGACGAGGTCGACGCGCCGCTCGACGACGCGAACGTGGGCCGCTACAACGAGATGGTGAAGGAGATGTCGAAGAACTCGCAGTTCATCCTGATCACCCACAACAAGCGGACCATGGAGATGGTGGACAGCTCTACGGGGTGACCATGGAGGAGCCGGGCGTCTCGAAGCTGGTCTCGGTGCGGCTGTCCGAGCGCACCCGCGAGGCCGCGGCGGCCTGAACGACGATCTCGTGATCCGCGATCACCTCCGGTGTCGCGGCTCACGCGGTCGTTCAGGCGAGAGCCGGTTCGGAGCACGCCCGGACCGAATTGACACCCGCGCGCCGGGGGCCCTATATGCTCGGGCTCCCGCAGCATTTTCCTCGCCCGGAGCCCGCCCGCCGTGATCCCGCTCGCACTCACCGCGAACGACGCCGCCGCCGTCGCGATCGTCGCCGCCGTGCTCCTCCTCGTGGTGGTGGCCGCGCTGCGGCTCGCCCGGAAGAAGCGCGCCGCGCCCGAGGCGCCGCCGCGCGCGGCCCCGCCGGCCGCCCCGCCGCCCGAGCGGCTCGCGCGCGGCGCCACCGAGGAGGACGCCGCCGAGGCGCTCCGCCGGACCCGCCGCGAGGCCCCGCCGCCCGTCGCGCCCCCTGCCCCGCCCCCCGCGCCCGCAGCCGGCCCCGCCGCGCCGGCCCCGGCCGCGGAAGACCGCGAGGCGCTGGAGGCGCGCCGCAAGGAGGAGTACCGCCGCAAGAAGGAGGCGGAGCGGCTCGAGAAGGAGCGCCGCGCCGAGGAGCGCGCCGAGGAGGAGCGGCGCGCGCGCGAGGAGGCGGAGCGGCAGGCCCGCGAGGCCGAGGAGGCCCGGCGCCGCGCCGAGGAGGAGGCGCGGCGGCGCGCCGAGGCCGAGGCGGGCAAGACGCTCGCGGCGGGGCTGGAGAAGACCCGCGGCGGCTTCATGGCGCGGCTGAACGCGCTGTTCGCCGGCGGCAAGGTGGTGGACGACTCCGTCCTCGCCGACCTGGAGGAGGTGCTCTTCACCGCCGACATCGGCGTGAAGACCGCGACCCGGCTGCTCGAGTCCGCCCGCGAGAAGGTCCGCCGCAAGGAGCTGTCGGATCCCGAGCGCCTGAAGGCGGCGCTGCGCGAGGAGATCGCGCGCATCCTCGACCTGGCCGGCACCGGCGGCGCGGCCGCGCCGCTCGCGGTGGGCGAGGCGCGCCCGTGGGTGGTGATGGTGGTGGGCGTGAACGGGTCGGGCAAGACCACCACCGTCGGCAAGCTCGCGGCGAAGCTGCAGGGCGGCGGGCACAAGGTGCTCCTCGGGGCCGGCGACACGTTCCGCGCCGCCGCCGGCGAGCAGCTCGAGGTCTGGGCCGAGCGCGTCTCGGCGCCCATCGTCCGCGGCAAGGAGGGCGCCGACCCGGCCGCGGTCTGCTTCGAGGCGGTGCAGCGGGGCGCGCAGGAGGGCGTGGACGTGGTGCTCTGCGACACCGCCGGGCGGCTCCACACCAAGACGCCGCTCATGGAGGAGCTGAAGAAGGTGAAGCGGGTGATCGGCAAGGCCGCCGCCGGCGCGCCGCACGAGGTGCTGCTGGTGCTCGACGCCACCAACGGCCAGAACGCCATCGCGCAGGCGCGGCAGTTCCACGAGGCGCTGGGCGTCACCGGCATCGCGCTCACCAAGCTGGACGGCACCGCCAAGGGCGGCGTCGTGATCGGGATCTGCGACGAGCTGCGCATCCCGGTACGCTACGTGGGCGTGGGCGAGCGCGTGGCCGACCTGAAGCCGTTCGCGCCGCGCGAGTTCGTGGAGGCGCTGTTCGAGTGAGGCGCGCGGCGGTCATCCTCTGGGACGTGGACGGCACGCTGGTGTCCTGCGGCGGCGCCGGGCGGCGCGCCCTGGAGCGCGCGCTGGCCGAGCGCTGCGGCCCGCTCGACGGCGCGCTCGCCGGCCTGCGGCTCGACGGCATGACCGACCGGCTGATCGTGCGCGAGGCGCTCGCGCTGCTCGCGCACCCGTTCAGCGACGACGCCTGCGACGGCGTGCTGGCGCGGTACCTCGAGCACCTCGCGGTGGAGATCCGCAACCCGGGCTACCAGGTGCTCCCCGGCGTGGAGGCGGCGCTCCGCGCGCTGCGCGGGCGCGTGCCGCAGGGGCTGTGCACCGGCAACGTGGCGCAGGGGGCGCGGGTGAAGCTCGCCCAGGGCGGCCTCGACGCCTACTTCGACTGGGGCCCGGACGCGATCTGCGGGTTCGCGGCCGACGGCGAGGCGCGCGAGCACGTGGTCGCGGCCGCGGTGCGGCGGGCCTCGGCGCGGCTCGGGCGGACGCTCGACCCCGCCGAGGCGCTGGTGGTGGGCGACACGCCCCGCGACGTCGCCGCGGCCCACCTGGTGGGTTGCCCGGTGCTGGCCGTCGCGACGGGCCGCTACTCGGCCGACGAGCTCGCCGCGAGCGGCGCCGACCAGGTGATCGCGTCGCTCGAGGACGCCGCCGCGCTCGGCGCGCTCGCGGGCTGATCCCCGCCGCGACGGACCTCGACGCGCCTTGACCCGCCGCTCCGCGCCGGGCTATGCCAGTCCCCTCGACGCACCACGTCGACGGAGGTCCCCATGACACCGGTGCACGGAACCCAGGGTGCGGCCCCGGGCGATGACCTCGCTCCGCTCGACGGACCGCGGCTCCGCGCGGTCGCCGCGACGCGCGCGCACGCCGCGCAGATCCAGTCCTGCTTCCAGGGCGCGCCGGACTACTTCGTGCGCACCGAGGGCGGACCCGCCGGCGCGGACGCGGCGGAGCGGCTGCTCGCGGAGGCCGAGGCGGACCCGGAGCGCCGCGTCTACGCGCTCGTCCCGCACACGGGAGGGCCGGCGGTCGGGGTCCTCGACCTGTACCTGAACCACCCCGAGCCCGGCACCGCGCACGTGGGCCTGCTGCTGTTCCGCGAGGCGTGCCAGGGGCTCGGGTACGGCAAGGAGACCACGGCCGCGCTCGAGCACGTGCTGGCGCGCGCCGGCTTCCGCGCGCTGCGCCTGTCCGTCGGCGACGAGAACCCGGGCGCGCGCGCGTTCTGGGAGCGGCTCGGGTTCGCCGAGGTGGGCCGGCTCGACCGCGGGATCGCGGTGTTCGAGAAGCCGCTCGAGCCGGCCTAGCGGGCCGCTACTCCGGCGAGGGCTGCGGCGCGAGCACGCGCACCCAGCGCCCCACGCGGCCGCGCAGGCCCTCGTAGACGCTGGCCAGGCCCACGTAGCCGAAGCCGACCTGGAACAGCAGCAGGAACGGCAGCGAGTAGTAGACCTCGCGCTCGATCAGGTACATCACGCCGTAGGTCATGTAGGCCGCGAGCGCCAGCTCGACGATGGGCTGGAACGTGACCGCCGCCTTGTAGCGCTTGCGCGTCACCGACTCGCCCGCCGAGGCCACGCCGTGCTTGGGCGTGCGGGTGAAGGCGGTCTCGTACCCCATGAGCGCCTCGACCACCGCCCGCGCCTGGTTCACCGAGAGGCCGATGCCGATCGCCATCACCATGGGCAGGTACTTGAGCTGCTGCCAGGTGGTGCGGCCCTGCTCGCGCTGGCTGGCCGCGTAGAACGCGACCACGCTGAAGGTGGCGGCGGCGAAGAACGGGATGTCGAGGAACAGCACCTCGTACCAGCCGTGCGACACGCGCACCACCACGGTGATGGGCAGCAGGATCGCGAGCGGGATCATCAGCAGGTAGGCGAGGTTCGCGGTGAGGTGCATCACCGCCTCGCGCTTCACCTCGCGGGGCAGGTCCGCGTCCAGCAGCCGCGGCAGGACCTTGAGCGCGGTCTGGATCGAGCCCTTCGCCCAGCGGTGCTGCTGGCTCTTGAACGCGTTCATCTCCACCGGCAGCTCGGCCGGGGTGACGATCTGCGGCACGTAGACGAACTGCCAGCCCTTCAGCTGCGTGCGGTAGGAGAGGTCCAGGTCCTCGGTGAGCGTGTCGTGCTGCCAGCCGCCGCCCGAGGCGATGGCCTCGCGCCGCCAGATCCCGGCGGTGCCGTTGAAGTTGAAGAAGCGGCCGGAGCGGTTGCGCGCGGTGTGCTCGATGACGAAGTGGCCGTCGAGCAGGATGGCCTGCACCTGGGTGAGCAGCGAATAGCCGCGGTTCAGGTGGCCCCAGCGCGCCTGGACCATGCCGACCTTCGGGTCGGTGAAGAAGTCCACGGTGCGCCGCAGGAACTGCGGATCCGGGATGAAGTCGGCGTCGAACACCGCCACGAACTCGCCCTTGGCGGTCTTCAGGCCGTGCTCCAGCGCGCCCGCCTTGAAGCCGCTGCGGTCGGTGCGGTGGATGTAGACGATGTCGAGCCCCTCGGCCCGGACGCGATCCACGCACGCGCGGGCGATGCCCTGCGTCTCGTCGGTCGAGTCGTCGAGGACCTGCACCTCGAGGAGCTCGCGCGGGTAATCGATCTTCGCGACGGCGCCGATGAGCCGCTCCGTCACGTACATCTCGTTGAAGATCGGGAGCTGGATGGTGACGCGCGGCAGCTGCTCGAACCGGCCCTTCGGCGTGGGGAGCCGGTACTTGTGCCGGTAGTACAGGTACGCCATCGCGTAGCGATGCGACCCGTAGACCGAGAGGATGCAGAGCAGCAGCGCGTACCCGACGACGACCGAGAGCTCGAGTGAAGTCATCTTGACGTGTGTGTGCGCCGGTGGGCGCCTCCGGAGAGGGCCGCGATTCGCAATCTGCGGGCCAGGGCGTCGCCCCTCCGTCTCCGGAAGGATTGGCGCGGACTATAGCCTTCCGAGCCGCGAAGTCAATTCATGAAAAGGTGCGCACCGACACGGGAAAACGACATCCGTCCGCCCCGCGCGGCGCGGCCCGCGAAAGCCGTGGATCCGCGCGCGGGTGCACGTCCTGCGTGCAGCGCCGACCCGGACCGCGACACCGCTGCCACCCTGGGCTCGGAGGACCGAGCGTACACGGTGCGTGGAGTCCCTACCCCTTGCTCACTGCCGCTTCGGGGCGGTCGCGGTGCCCCGCGCGCCCGGGCCGCCCCGGAGGACGTCGGTCGCGCGCAGGTAGTCGAGCGCGGTGCGGAGCTGGAAGTCCTCGGGCACGGCCGCGGCCGGGATCGGGGCCGGCACCGGCGCGGCCTCGTTGCGGAGGTGCCGCTTCAGGTCGCGCTCCGCCGGCGGCGGCTGCGCCGGGGCCGCGGGGGCGGTCTCCGCCACGACCACGTCCGGGGAGATGCCCAGCTCCTGGATGGAGCGGTGCCGGGGCGTGTAGTACCGCGCCACCGTCAGCTTCAGCCCCGAGCCGTCCTCCAGCTCGATGATGGTCTGCACGGAGCCCTTGCCGTAGGTCTGCGTGCCCATCACCACCGCGCGCCCGTTGTCCTGGAGCGCGCCCGCCACGATCTCGCTCGCGCTGGCGGTGCCGCGGTTCACGAGCACGATCATCGGGTACCCCGGCTCGGTCCCCTTGGGCCGGGCGCGCTGCACCTCCACCTCGCGCCGGTCGCGCCCCTCGGTGCTGACGATGATGCCCTCGGCGAGGAACGCGTCCGCCACCCGCACCGCCTGGTCGAGCAGGCCGCCCGGGTTGTTGCGCAGGTCGAGCACCAGCCCGCGGATCTCGCCGCCCAGCGCGGCGCGCCCGTCGGCGAGCGCCTTCGCGAGCGCGCGGTCGGTGCGCTCCTGGAACGCCTTCACCCGCAGGTACAGGTACCCGCGCCCGGCGTCGAGCACGCGCAGGTCCACGCTCTGGGTGCGGACGCGCTCGCGCACCAGCGTGAGCCGCTGCGGCGCCGTGAACCCGGCGCGGTCGACCTCCAGCACCACCTGGGACCCGGGCGCGCCCTTCATGCGCCGGATCGATCCGGAGAGGCCCAGGTCGCGGGTGGAGGCCCCGTCGATGGACAGGATCCGGTCGCCGGGGCGGAGGCCGGCGCGCTCGCCGGGGGACTCGGCCATGGGCGACACCACCGTGAGCACCCCGTCCTCGAGCGCGACCTCCAGGCCGAGCCCGTCGAACTCGCCGGTGGTCTCGTCGCGGAGCTGCTCGAACACCTCGGGCCGCATGAACGACGAGTGCGCGTCGAGCCTCGCCATCATGCCGTCGATGGCGCCGTAGACCAGCTCGCGCTCGTCCACCGGCTCGAGGTAGGAGCTCTCCACGTGGCCGAGCACGTCGGCGAACACGTCCAGGGCGCGGTAGGGCCGGGACGCGGCGCGGCGCGCCGCCGAGGCGGACCGGTCCGCGACCAGGCCCGCGAAGAACGCGATCGCCAGGGCGGCGACGAGGGCGAGGCGGCGCATCATCGGGGCGAGTCTACCAGGGGCGTCAGGGCGCGAGCCATGGTCGCGGGTCCACCGGGCGTCCCTTCTCGCGCAGCTCGAAGTACAGGTACGGCCCCTTCAGCGAGCCGGTGTCCCCGACCGTGCCCAGCACGGCGCCCGCGGCCACGTCCTCGCCCATGGCGGTGCGCATCGAGGCGAGGTGGGCCACCAGCGTGTGGAAGCCGTCCCCGTGGTCCACGATGACGATGTTGCCGTAGCCCTTGAACCAGCCGGCGTGGACCACCCGCCCCGCCGCGACCGCGCGGACCGGCGCGCCCGCCGGCGCGTCGATGTCGAGCCCGTTCTGCACGGTGACCGTGTTGAAGCGCGGGTTCACCACCTTGCCGAAGCCGACGGTCACGTGGCCCGCCACGGGCAGCGGCAGCCGGCCCCGGCGCGCGGCGAAGCCCTCGGGCAGCGCGCCGCCGCTGCGCGGCGGCGGGAGCGTCGCCACGAACTCGGCGAGCCTGCGCTGCTGCACGGCGGCCTCGGCCGCGGCGCGCTCGTGGAACCCGCGGGCGGTGCGCAGGGCCGCGAGCAGCGTCTCGCGCTCCTCGCGCAGCTCGGCGGCGTCCGCCCGCCGCTCCGCCGCCTCCTTCGCCAGGGCCGCGAGGCGCCCCGCCTCGAGCTGCCGCGCCGCGCGCGCACGCTCGCGCGCGTCGCGCGCCGCGTCGGCCTCCGCGAGCAGCGCCACGTCGCGCGAGAGGATCCGCTCCATCAGCCAGCGGCGCTTCACCAGGTCCGCGAGCGACCGGCTGGAGAGCAGGATCTGCAGCTCCCCGGTGCGCCCGAGCCGCTCGCGCGCCGCCAGCCGCGGCCGCAGCTCGGCGAGGCGCCTGCAGGCGCGCCTGCGCCGCCGCCTCCTCCTCCCGCGCCTGCGCCAGCGCGGCCTCCGCCCCGGCGCGGGCCGCCTCGGCGCGGCGCGCCTCCGCGGCCGCCGCGGCGAGCGCCGCCTCCGACTCGGCCAGCGTGTCGAGCACCGAGCGCTCCTGCTGCGCCAGCATGCGCGCCGCGGCCTCCTCCGCGCGCCGCCGCGCCTCCAGCGCGTCGAGCTGCGCGCGGGGGCCGCCGGCGGCGGTGAGCGCGAGGGCCAGGGCGAGGCCGAGCGGCGCGGCGGGGACCACGGCTCGGCCTCACAGGCGGCGCAGCGTGCGCGCCACCGAGAGCGCGCTGCCGAGCAGGCCCACCGCGGCGCCGGCCGCGAGCAGGCCGAGGAGGAGCGCGGGCGGCAGCACGTCGCCGAGCCGGAGCGCGCGCGCCCCCTCCACCGCCGCGCGCAGCCGGGGCGCCAGCGCCGCGTGCACCGCCAGCAGCGCCCCCACCGCGAGCCCGCCGCCGAGCAGGCCCTGCAGCACCCCCTCGATCAGGAACGGCGCCGACACGAACGCGTCGGTGGCGCCCACCAGCTTCATGATCTCGATCTCGTCCCGGCGCGCGAACACCGCCAGCCGGAGCGTGTTCGAGACCAGCACCGCGGTGGCGAGCGCGAGCGCCGCGAACAGCGCCACCGCCGCGACCCGCGCCCGGGCGAGGAACCGCTCCAGCTTCTCCAGCCAGGCGGTGCCGTAGTCCACCTCGGCCACCCCCGGGAGCGCCCGCAGCCGCCCGGCCAGCCCGCGCGCCTCGGCGAGCGAGATCCCGGGCGCCGAGACCTCCACCGCGTCGGGCAGCACGCCCGGCCCGACGCCCTCCAGCACGCGGCCCTGCTCTCCCAGCTCGGCGGCGAGCCCGCGCAGCGCCTCGGCCGCCGTGACCGCGGTGATGGCGCGGCCGGGCGCGACCGCCGCGGCCGCCTCGCGCACCGCGGCGAGGTCGGCGCCCGGCGCGAGGTACGCGGAGATGCGGACCTCGCCGGCCCAGGCCGCCAGCAGCCGCTCGGCGCCGCCCAGGGCCGCGGCGAGCAGGCCGATCGAGAACAGCGCCACGAAGATGGTCGCGGTCCCCACCATGGCCACGTAGGGCCCGCGCACCAGCGCCTCGACGGCGCGCCGCGTGAAATAGACGGGGCGGAGCGGCACCGGTCAGCTCCCCGCGCCCGCGCCGGCGCCCGGGGCGCGGCGGATCGAGTCGCCGTCGGAGACGAGCCGCCCGCGCTCCAGCAGCACCACCCGCCGCTTGTAGCGCTCGAGCAGCGAGCGGTCGTGCGTCGCCACCAGCACGGTCGTGCCGCGCGCGTTCGCGTCGGCGAGCAGCTGCATCACCTCGAGCGTCCGCTCCGGGTCGAGGTTGCCGGTGGGCTCGTCGGCCAGCAGCAGCGCCGGCGCCGGCGCGAGCGCGCGCGCGACCGCCACCCGCTGCTGCTCGCCGCCGGAGAGCGACGGCGGGAACTTCTCGGCCCGGTGCTCGAGGCCCACCGAGCGGAGCAGCTGCTTCACGCGGCGCCGGATCTCCTTCTCCGGCATGGCCTGCACCTCCAGCGGCAGGGCCACGTTCTCGGCGACGGTCCGCTGCGGCAGGAGCTTGAAGTCCTGGAACACCACGCCGATGTTGCGGCGCAGGTAGGGGACCGCGCGCGCGCCGATCTTCGCCACGTTCTTGCCGAACAGCAGGAGCTGCCCGCTGGTGGGCGCCTCGTCGCAGAACACCAGCTTGAGCAGGGTGGACTTGCCCGCGCCCGACGGGCCGGTGAGGAACACGAACTCGCCCTTGTCCACCTCGAGGGTCACGTCCTGGAGCGCGGGCCCGTCGCCCGGGTACTCCTTGGTGACGTGGAAGAGCTGGATCACGGACGCTCCCGGGCCGGCCTGGGGAGTGCCGGACGCGACGTCACTTCCGCTCGCCGAGGTCCTCGGCGAGATACGAGAGGATCACCTCGTCGAGGCTGCGCTCGCTGATCAGGTCCTCGCCGAACAGCGTCTCGGCGCCGTCGTTGCGGAGCGCCGGCGCGGGCTGCTGGCGCGCGGCGAGCACCTCGGGCGGCAGCGCGGCGCCGCGCGGCGCGGGCATCGTCATGCCGGGCTGCAGCCGGACGGTGCGCCCGTCGGCCTCGATCTGCCCGGGCTGGAACGCCTGCGCCTGCTGCGCGCTCGCCGCGTCGATGTCGTCGTACACGCCGTTGATGAGGTTGCGCAGCATCTCCTTGTGCTGCTCCTCCATCAGCTCGCGCACCACCTGCGCGAGGTTCTCGGCGGCGACGATGTCGGCGTACGAGGTCTTCTTCGAGGCGAGGATGTTCCCGCCCACGAACAGGTGCGTGATGATGTGGGGGTTGTCCAGGCCCGAGTCCTCGGTCTGGATGTGGTACATCTTCCCCTTGTGCTTGATGTTGTGGTTGAAGCCCACAACCATCTTCTTGCTGGCGTCGGCACCCATCGCGAAGCGGGACTGTACCGCCGGCGCCCCCCTGCCATCAAGCGCGCCCCGGTCGAAATCCCCTGACGCTGCGGTGAGCTAGCTCGCCCGCCGGGCGCGGCGCTCACACTACACGTCCACGTGCTCGGCGGATTCCACGGTGCGTCCGAGGAACCGGCCCGCCACGGCCAGGAAGCGCTCGGGCACGTCGGTCACCAGGAACCGGTGCACGCCGGTGCGGCCCGCCACCGCCGGGATCCGCGCGCGCACCTCCTCGGCGATCGCCTCGGCGCTGTCCACCAGCCGCACCTCCGGCAGCTCGCGCGCGATCGCGGCGCGGAGCAGCGGGTAGTGCGTGCAGCCCAGCACCAGCGTGTCGATGCCGGCGCCGCGCAGCGGGTCGAGGTAGCGGTGCACCACGCCGCGCACCACCTCGTCGTCCGGATCCGTCCAGCCCTCCTCCGCGAGCGGGACGAACAGCGGGCACGCGCGCGCCACCACCTCCGCGCCGGGGCGCTCGCGGCGGATCGCCTCCTGGTAGGCGCCGCTCGCCACGGTGCCCTGCGTGCCGATCACGCCGATGCGCCCGGTCCGCGAGGCCTTCGCGGCCACGCGGGCGCCCGGGTCCACCACGCCGAGCACGGGCACGGGCAGCTCGGCGCGCAGCGCGGGCAGCGCCACCGCCGAGGCGGTGTTGCAGGCGACGACGAGGAGGTCGATCTCGCGGCGCGCCAGCACCCGCGCGTTGCGCAGCGAGTACTGCGTCACCGTCTCCGCGGACTTCGTGCCGTAGGGCACGCGGGCCGTGTCGCCGAGGTAGACGGTGTCCGCCGAGGGGAGCGCTGCGAGGATGGCGCGCTGGACGGTGAGCCCGCCGACGCCGGAGTCGAAGATGCCGATGCGTGACACGGCGGGGAGTCTACTCCGGCGGCCCCCCGCGCGCTCGCCCGCCGCGCCGGCCCCCGGACGACGGAGCGCGGGCCCCGGCTCCAGGGCCCGCGCTCGAGGACGGCTCGGCGTCGCGTTCGGCTACGGCAGCGTGGTGGCGGGGCCCTTCGGCGCGCGACGGGCCGGCGGCGGCGCCGCGGTCCGGGCCGGGCAGAAGGCGTTGCTGTCCGCGAGCGGGACCGAGACGGTGGACAGCGCGGCGGGCGCGACGTTGAAGTTGGTCGCGTTGCAGTTCGCCGCGGTCGGGAGCCATGCGCCGCCCGAGTACACCGACTCCTCGGTGCGGGTGAGCGTGAACGCGCCGGCGGGCAGCACGAAGGTGATCGGATCGCCGCAGGCGTAGAGGGCCGGGTTCGCGCTGGTCTCGTCCACCTGCGCCGCGACCACGCCGGCGATGGCGTCGTAGACCGAGAAGAACATGTACGAGCCGGTGGTGCACACGTTGGTGGGCGTGAAGGAGTAGGCGAGGTCGAACGTGCCCTCGGCCGGCTGCATGCCCACCCGCGTGTCGCCGCAGTCGTACGGCGTCACCGAGCGCTCGTCGCGGAGCAGGATGGTCGAGCCGTCGGCGGCGATGCCCTCGACGGTGACGAGGTGCGTCCCGGCCGGAACGTAGGTGATGGTGGCGCCGCCGTCGGAACAGTTCCAGCCGCCGGACACCGGCCCCTGCACGCGCTGGTCGTTCATGTAGATGTCGACGTAGGCGACGCCGGCGTCGCGGCAGCCGGCCTGCGCGCCGTTGGCGAGCAGGAAGCTGGGCCACTCGATCGTCATGGTCCGGTCGGCGTCGACGCAGTAGTAGCCGCCGTCGTCGGTGGACACGGTGCAGCCGGCTCCCAGGGCGGAGGCGGCGAGCAGAAGGGCGAGGCGTCTCATCGGAAGTCCTCCAGCGTGGGCTCCGGACCGCGACGGGGCCGGGCACCCCGGAAATGAGCAACGGACGTGCCACCCCCCTGACGGCCGAAGCGCGGGGATTATGCACGTGCGGGGGCACGATCGAGGGGTGAACCCGGCGCACGGCCGTGGCGCCGCGGCCACGGTTGGCGGGTGCGACATGTCGGTGCCGCCTCGGGAGGGGAAACGGCCCGCCGGGCGTTTACTGTCGAGCGCCCCGGATCCCGAGGAGAATGGAGGGTCGGGGAGAGGCGCAGCCGAGCGGGCGCGTCCATGCTAGAGAACCCCTTTCCCGACCTGCACATGACCGAACTCGCCCTCTCGCAGCTCCTGCCCTCCGCCGGCGTGCCCCTGGCCGCGGCCGACGGCCTCAACTACCTCGAGATCGCCACCAACTCCGGCCCGATCGGCATCGGCGTGCTGGCGCTCCTGCTGGGCGCCTCCGCGGTGTCCTGGGCCATCATCGTGAAGAAGTGGCTCCAGATCCGGCGCGCCCAGGACCAGTCGGTGAAGTTCCTCGAGACCTTCTGGCAGTCCAAGCGGCTCGACGCCATCTACCAGGCGGCGGAGTCGCTCGGCGCCTCGCCGCTGTCGCACGTGTTCCGGGCGGGCTACGTCGAGCTCTCGAAGGTGACCGCCCGCAAGAACGAGGCGGATCCGGGCGCCATGAGCGACCAGCTCGGCGGCATCGAGAACGTCGAGCGCGCGCTGAAGCGGGCCGCCGCCTCGGAGGTCACCGCGCTGGAGCGCCAGGTGCCGTTCCTGGGCACCACCGCCAGCGCCGCGCCGTTCGTCGGCCTGTTCGGCACGGTGTGGGGCATCATGCGCGCGTTCCACGACATCTACCGGATGGGCAACGCGAACCTGGCCACGGTGGCCAAGCCCATCTCCGAGGCGCTCATCGCCACCGCGGTCGGCCTGTTCGCCGCCATCCCGGCGGTGGTGGCCTACAACTTCTTCCTGTCGAAGATCCGCGTGCTCGACAGCGAGATGACCAACTTCTCGAACGACTTCCTGAACATCGTTCGGCGGCACTTCTTCAGCTAGGGGAGCGAGCCGTGGCGATGTCCTCCGGCGGCTCGGGCCGCCAGTCCCTCACCGAGATCAACGTCACGCCGCTCGTGGACGTGATGCTGGTGCTGCTCATCATCTTCATGGTGACGGCGCCGCTCATCCAGCAGGGCGTGGAGGTGAACCTGCCCGACGCGCGCGCCAAGGCCGTCGAGGCGCAGGAGCAGAAGCTCGTCCTCTCCATCAAGTCGGACAAGAGCCTGTGGCTCGGCACCACCGAGGACGCCGCCCACGTGCCCTACGACGAGCTCGAGGACAAGCTGCGCGCCAACTCGCGCGCGCAGAAGGAGCACGAGCTGTACCTGATGGCCGACAAGACGCTGCCGTACGGCTTCGTGGTGGACGTGATGGCCACGGTGCAGCGCGCCGGGATCGTGAACGTGGGGATGATCACGAACCCCGCGCCGGAGCGGGTGAAGCCCGAGCGGGAGGCCCGCAGGCGATGAGCATCCCGGTCGCGACCGCCCTCGGGCGGCGGGACAGGATGTGGCCGGCGGTGCTGGCCTCGCTGATGGTCCACGCCGGGCTGATCGCGTGGGCGCTGGCGCGCCAGCAGGGCCCCGAGCTCGACCTCGAGCAGAAGCCCATCGTGGCGAAGCTGGTGCGGCTCGGCGAGAAGCGACCGGAGCAGTGGCTGCCGCGCAAGGAGGCGCCGCCGGAGCCGCCCGCGGCCGAGCCGATGCCGGCGGTCGCCACCGCGCCGGCCCCCGCGCCCGCGCCGCCGGCGCCCGCGGCCCCGGTCCCGGGCGCGAAGCCCGCGCCCACGCCGCCGGCGCCCCGGCCGCCCGCCCGCACCGGCCCGACCACGGCGGGCAGCAGCACCTCCGTGTCGTCCTTGCTGTCGCGCGTGAAGCAGGAGGTCGAGCGCGAGCGGTGGGGCGACCCCGAGGGCGACCCCGCCGGCGACGCGTCCGAGGCCGGCGAGGGCGACCGCTACCTCGCGCTGGTGAAGCGGGCGCTGCAGGAGAACTACCGCGTCCCGGCCACCATCTCCGAGCGCGACCGCATGTACCTGAAGGGCACGGTGGTCCTGTGGATCGAGCCCGACGGGAACATCTCGCGCTGGCGCATCGAGAAGTCGTCCGGCAACGGCGCGTTCGACGACGCGCTGGAGCGGACCGTCCGCCAGACCCGCCTCCCCCCTCCGCCCGACGCCCAGCGGCAGCTGTATCGCTCGACCGGGCTCGCCATCGTCTTCGAGATCGGCTGATCTCCCGGAGCCCCGCCATGATCGTCCGCCGTGCCCTCGCCCTCGCCGCGCTCGCGCTCGCCGCCTCCCCCGCGCTCGCCGCGCAGGAGCGCCCCACCATCGTCGTCGGCTCGCCCGACTTCCGCCCGCTGCCCATCGCGGTGGCGGCGTTCCAGGGCGAGGGCGACGCCGGCGCCGCCGCGACCCAGACCGCGGACGTGGTGCGCGCCGACCTGGTGCTGTCGGGCCTGTTCGACGTGCTCGACCCGCGGGGCTTCCTCGCGGATCCGGCCGAGGGCTTCGCCGCGCCTTCGATCCGGTTCGCGCGCTGGGCCGACGTGGGCGCGGACGGCCTCGCCAAGGCGCGCGTGCGGCGCGGCCCGGGCGGCCTGGAGGGCGAGCTCCACCTGTACGAGGTCCGCGCCGGGCGCGAGGTGCTGGTGAAGCTGCTGCGGGTGGACGGCGCCGACGCGCGCTCGCTCGCCCACCGCATGGCCGACGAGATCGTGCGCTACTACACGCGCGAGCCCGGCATCTTCGCGACGCGCATCGCTGCGATCCGCCGCGGGCGCGGCACCTGGGAGCTGGTGACCCAGGACATGGACGGCGGCAACCAGCAGGTGCTCCTGTCCGAGCGGAGCATCCTCATGTCGCCCGCGTGGCGCCCGGACGGCCGCGAGATCCTGGTGACCAGCTACCGCTCCGGCCGGCCGGAGCTGTGGGCCTACCGCTTCTCCGACCGCGCCTTCCGCCCGCTGGGCCGCCACCGCAACGCGTTCGGCGGCGTCTACTCGCCGGACGGCTCCCGCATCGCGTTCACGGTGAGCGAGGGCAACGTCACCGACCTCTGGGTGATGTCCGCCGACGGCAGCGGCGCGCGCAAGCTCACCAGCGATCCCGCCATCGACGTGTCGCCGACGTGGTCGCCGGACGGCCGCCGCATCGCGTTCGTCTCCGACCGCTCCGGCACCCCGCAGATCTACGTCATGGGCGCGGACGGCTCGGGCGCCCGGCGCCTCACCTTCCAGGGCAACTACAACCAGACGCCGCAGTGGAGCCCGCGCGGCGACCTCATCGCCTTCACCGCCCGCGACGAGCGCAAGGTGTTCGACGTCTTCGTGGTGGCGCCGGACTCGGGCGCCATCTCCCGCATCACCCAGGACCAGGGGCGCACCAACGAGGAGCCGTCCTGGGCGCCCAACGGCCGGCTCATGGTCTTCCGCACCGACCGGAACGGCGGGATCCAGCTCGTCGTCTCCGACGCGCGCGGCGACCGCCAGACGCCGGTGACGAGCGGCAAGACCGACCTGGCCGCGCCGGCCTGGGGCCCGCTGGCGCCGTAGGCGGAGACGGGATGGCCGGGCGGCTCGCCTCGATCGACGTCGGCACCAACACCGTGCTGCTGCTCGTCGCGGAGCGGCGCGGCGGCGTGCTCGCGCCGGTGCGGGAGCGCGCCGAGATCACCCGGCTCGGCCGCGGCGTGGACGCGACCGGCCGGCTCGACCCGGCCGCCATCCGCGAGACCGTCGCCACGCTGGCGGCGTTCGCGGCGGAGGCCCGGGCGCTGGGCGCCGCCGAGATCGCCTGCGTCGCCACCAGCGCCGCCCGCGACGCCGCGAACGGCGCCGAGTTCTTCGAGGCGGCGCGCGCCGCGGCCGGGCTCTCGCCGCGCGTCATCTCCGGCGACGAGGAGGCGCGCCTGGTGTACGGCAGCGCCTTCCGCGACTTCGGCGCGGGCGGGCCGCTCGCGGTGCTCGACGTGGGCGGGGGCTCGACCGAGTTCATCGTGGGCGAGGGGCCCGAGCCGCGCGCGCGCACGAGCCTGCAGGTGGGGGCGGTCCGGCTCACCGAGCGGCACGTGCGCACCGATCCGGCCCGGCCGGAGGAGCTCGCGGCGATGCGCGCCGGGGCGCGCGAGGCGCTGGCGCCGCTCGCCGGCCTGGGCGCCGGCGCCGGCGCGCGGCTGGTCGGCGTGGCGGGCACGGTGACCACGCTCGCCGCGGTGGCGCAGGCGCTGCCCGCCTACGACGCGGAGCGCGTGCACGGGGCGGAGCTCCGGCTCGACGAGATCGAGCGACTGCTCGCGCGCCTCGCGGCGCTGACGGTGGCGGCGCGCGCGGCGCTGCCCGGGATGGAGCCGAAGCGGGCCGACGTGATCCTGGGCGGCGGGCTGGTGGTCGCGGAGGCGATGCGCCTCGCCGGGTTCGACCGCCTGACGGTCTCGGACCGCGGCGTGCGCTGGGGGTTGCTCCACGAGCTCGCCGGTCCGTGACGGCGCCGGCCGCCTCTACGCGGCGGTCGCCTTCGGGCCGGCCGCGGCGGTGTACGCGTTCCTGGTGGACCAGCCCGCGTGGCGCGAGGACTGCCGCGCGCTCGGCGCGCTCGTCCCGGGCCCGCGGGTGCTGGACCTCGGGATCGGCCCGGGCACCGGCGCGGTGGAGATGGCCCGCGCCGCGGCGGAGACGCGGCACGTCGGGCTCGACCGCTCCGCCTCCATGCTCCGCCGCGCCGCGCGGGCGGCGCGCGCCGGCGCGGTCACGCTCCCGCTCGTGCGCGGCGACGCGCTCCGGCTCCCGGTCCGCGACGGCGCCCTCGACGGCGCCACCGGCCACAGCGTCCTGTACCTGCTGCCCGACCCGGCGGCCGCGCTCGAGGAGCTGCGCCGCGCGCTGCGGCCGGGTGGCCGCGTGGCGTTCCTCGAGCCGCGCCGCGAGGGCGCGCCCCTCGCCGCGACGCTCGCCGGCGGGCCGCGGTTCGCGGCCGCCATGTTCCTGTGGCGGGGGATGTCGCGCCTCCACCGCCGGTACGACGAGGCGGAGCTCGCGTCGCTGCTCTCGCGCGCCGGGTTCGCGGGCGCGCGCGCCTGGCCGGTGCTCGGCGGCCACGGCGTGATGGCGACCGCCGAGCGCGCCTGACGCGCGGGCCCGCGGCCGCTCGCGCCGCCGCGTCCACCGCCGCGGTCCCTGCGCGAGCGCGCGCACGCGGCGCGCCGACGCACGGGTGGCGATACCGAGAGTCACGGAGCTGCGGCACGGGCGCGCAGCGCCCGCGCCAACGGTGCGTTCCCACGTGTACGACCTAGCGCCGCGACCCGCGTCCGATCGTCGCGCGCGCGCATTGGACGCAGGGTACGTCCCGCTGCGTTGCGTACCATCGCCGCAACCCGGACAGAGCGCATCCCCCCCGCGCTTGCCCCCGGGGCGCGACCCGAGACGGGCCGCTCCCAACCCCCACGGAGGAATGGACGATGGAGAAGGAGAACCTCGGCCGGCGGCAAGTGCTCGCGGTGATCGGCGGTGCGCTTGCCCTCGGCGGCCTGCAGGCCTGCGGTGACGACAGCAACGACAGCGCGAACGACCAGCAGCCGGAGCAGCCGCCCGCCGGGCCGCAGGTGGCTGACTACCCGTACGACCAGCACATCGCCGCGACCTACCAGCTCGACGCGGCCAAGGTCCGCGAGCTCGCGTACCAGGCGTACTACAACGGCGGCTGCTGCCACGGCGCGTTCAGCGGCCTCATCGACCACCTCAGCGCGACGGTGGGCCAGCCGTTCAACCTGATCCCGCGCACGTTCGGCCAGTTCGGCGCCGGCGGCATCGCCGGCTACGGCAGCATCTGCGGCTCGATCCTGGGCGGCATCCTGATCATCAACTCGATCGTCTCCAAGGCCGACGTCCGCACCAACATGCTGACCGACCTGATGCGCTGGTACGAGCGCGAGGCGTTCCCGAAGTACGTGCCGGTGACCATCGCGCCGAACGAGGCGGGCAAGACCACGCTCGACTTCACGAACGTCGCCGCCCTGCAGGTGGTCCCGGGCTCGCACCTCTGCCACGCCTCGGTGTCCACCTGGTGCGCCGCCAACGCGGTCTCGACGAAGAGCGCGGACAAGCTCGCGCGCTGCTCGCGCCTGACGGCCGACGTGGCCGGCAAGGTGGCCGAGATGCTGAACGCGTACCTGTCCACCGGGACGTACGCCGGCCCGGCCGCGATCGACGACACGTCGGCGGGCTGCCTCGGCTGCCACGGCCCCGCCACCACGTTCGAGCCGGTGGCCTCGGGCATGTCCTGCACGTCCTGCCACTCCGACAAGACGACCGGGCACCCGTAGCCGCCCCGCAGCTCCGCACCAGAGGGCCCGGTCGCGCGCTCGCGGCCGGGCCCTTCGCATGTGGGCAGGCGGGGTGGCGGCGGGCGGCCGCGCCTGATAAGAGACGCCTCCCGCATGCGCGCGCCCTGGGCCATCGTCTGCGACTTCGACGGAACCGCGCTCACCGAGGACCTCGGCGACCAGGTCGCGTTCCACTTCGCCGGCGTGGACGCCTACCGCGCCGCGGAGGACCGCTACCGCGCCGGCGAGCTCGACTTCGGGCGCCTCCTGCAGGCGGTGTTCGGCCCCATCCGCGCGAGCCGCGCCGAGATCGCCGCATTCGCCCGCGCGCGCGCCGCCTGGCGCCCGGGGTTCGAGGCGTTCCTCGACGCGTGCCGCCGCGGCGGACGGCCGTTCCTGGTGGTCTCGTCGGGCCTCGACGCCTACATCGAGCCGGTGCTGGAGGGGCTCGCCCCGGAGCTGCGCGCGCACGTGGAGCTCCGCGCGAACCGCGCCGACTGCGGCGACGACGGGCTGCGCGTCGGCTTCCACGGCGCGGACTGCGGCTTCTGCGGCTTCTGCAAAGGCGACGTGGTGCGCGAGCTCCAGGCGGCCGGGCACAAGGTGGCGGTGTGCGGGGACGGCACCGGCGACCGCCACGCCGCCGACGCCGCCGACCACGTGTTCGCGCGCGCGGGCTCCTCGCTCGTGCGCTACTGCGCCGAGCAGGGCATCCGCCACGACGTCTTCGAGACGTTCGGCGAGGTGATGGCGCGGTTTCCGGCCTGAGCACCCGTTCGCGTCCGTCTCCACGGGCCCTGTCCTGGAGGCGGGCCGCGGGGATCGGCGCTCCGGGCATTCGTGGCGGCCTGACGTGGAGGGGGGGCGCGGGAGAAGCAGCCCTCACGGCCCGAGCTTCCTGGAGCGGCCTCAGAACAGCCCGATCGTGAAGTGCAGCGCGAACAGGCGCTCGTTGATGCGCACGTCGCGGTCCAGGTTGAAGCCGAGGTCGAGCGCGGCGGGGCCGATGGGGGTGACGAACCGCAGGCCGGCGCCGGCGTTGGTGCGCAGGTCGAGCGCCTCGAACTTGTTCGGATCGAGCCAGAGGTTGCCGGCGTCGAGGAACAGGCCCAGCTCGACGGCGCGGGTGAGCCCGATGCGCAGCTCGGTCTTGCCGAGCAGGTAGGCCTCGCCGCCCTCCGACACCGGGCGGTCGCCGGACGCGACGCGGCGGCCGCGCTCGGTGCAGCCGATCCCGGTGTACGAGGTGGCGCAGAGCTTGCCCTCGGCCGCGAGCGCGCCGCGCACGTCCTCCTGGATCATCTCCTCCTCGGCGAAGCCGCGCATGGTGGAGGCGCCGCCCAGGAAGAAGCGGCGCGGGACGATGGTGCGCGACTCGCGATCCAGCGGGAACACCCGGCCGCCGCGCACCGACAGCGCGAGCACGGTGGCGCCGCCCAGCGGCAGGTAGCCGGACAGCGTCCCCGAGAGCTTCACCAGGTTGCTGTGGACCTCCGAGCCGGGGAGCAGCCCGAACAGCGCGCGGCGATCCGGCGCGCCGGGGACGCCCACGCCGAGCGAGTGCGCCCACTCGGCCACGCCGGCGGCGAACCAGCCCCGGTGCGGGTGGGCGGAGTTGTCGCGGAAGTCGAGCGTGAACGACGGCCGCACCGCGTGTAGCGTGGTCACGCCCTCGTCGAAGCGGAGCCGCTCCAGGTCGGCCTGGGTGAGCACGCCCACCACGTTGGTGCGGCGGATGTCGTCCACCTCCAGCTCGTACTGGAGCGACGCGCCCACGCGCGAGGTCACGCCCACGTCCACGCCGGCCACGCCGGAGACGCGGCGCAGGTCGTAGGCGCGGCGGTGCAGGATCTCGCCGATGACGTCGGTGCGCAGGCCCACCGGGACGGGCAGCAGCCGCACCCGCGTCGAGCGCAGGCCGAGGTCGGCCCGCCCCTCCAGCCGGTCGTAGCCCTGCTTGCCCGAGAGATCCGGGCCGAGGCCGCCGACGTCCACCAGGTAGTTCACCTTGCCGCGGGCGGTGAGCTCCACCGCCCGGCCGAACAAGTTCGGCCGCGAGTACTCGAGCACCGCGCGCGGGCCGTTCGCGATGGAGAACCCGAGCGACTGGGTGAGCGTGGCGTAGGGCCGCTCGGACAGCTCGACCGCGAGGTCCTTCGTCTCCGCGACCAGCTCGGGCTCGTGCAGCTCCAGCTTGGCCGAGCGGAAGACGCCCAGCCGCAGCAGCGCCGCCTGGCTGCGCGCCAGCGCCTCGGGGTCGAAGGTGGCGCCCTCCCGGACCTCCAGCTCGTCGCGGATCACGTCCTCGCGCGTGCGCCGGTTGCCGGTGAGCAGCACCCGGCCGATCCGGACCTTCGGGCCCGCGTCCACCACGAACCGCACCGTGGCGAGGTGGCGCTCGCGGTCCAGCTCCTCGCGGGCCTCCACGCGCGCGAACGCGTGGCCCGACGTGTAGTAGCGGCGCAGGATGGCGAGCCGCGTCTCCTCCACCCGGTCGAACGCGAGGGGATCGCCCGGCGACAGGCGCGTCTCGCGCGCCAGCTCGGGGAGCGGCACGGCGCCGGTGCCCTCGAACGCGATCGACTCCACGTGCGTGCGCGCGCCCTCGCGCAGCCGGAGCGTCACGTCGGCGATCCCGCGATCCGCGTCGAGCGCCACCGCGCTGCCCAGGGCGACGGCGTCGAGCCAGCCCTCGGCCCGGTAGCCCTCCACGATCAGCTCCAGCGCGCGATCCCAGGTGGCCTCGTCGAAGTAGGCGCGCGGCGGCAGGGCCGGCGGCGGCTCCGGCGGCGGGCGCGCGCCCGGCACCGAGAGGATCAGGGCGCGCGCCTCGTCGGCGTCCGGTGACCCGGGGGTGGCCGCGTCCTCCTCCAGGATGGCGAAGAGCCGGTCGCCGAGGTCCCGCTCCGTGCGCGCGGTCGCGCCCTCGAAGCGCACCCGCCCGAGCCGGTAGCGGCGCCCCTCGTCCACGTGGAAGACCACCGCCAGCACGCCCGCGCCGCGGCGCTCCTCCGCCGTCACGACCGCGCCGGCGAAGCCGCGCGCGCGGTAGAACGTGCGCAGCCGGTCGGCGGCCTGATCGATGGCGGGCGCGTCCACCGGCTGGTCCGCCTCGAACCCGAGCTGGCGCTCCAGGAGCGCGGAGCGGAACGCCACGTTCCCGCGGAACGCGAACGCCATGCGCGGTCCGGCCTGCACCGGGAGCTCCACCTCGGCCGCGCCGTCCCGCACGCGCACCGCGGGCGCGTCCACCCGCGCCCGCCGGTAGCCGGCGGCGCGTAGCCCGGCGCGGAGCGCCTGGACGTCCGCGTCGAGCGCGTCCTCGTCGAGCGGCGCGCCCTCGCGCGTGCGCAGGCGGGCGCGGAGCCCCTCGGCGGCGGGCCCGGGGTTGCCGGTGAGCCTCACCGAGGCGACCCGCGTGGCCGGCCCGGCGCGCACCTCGAGCACCACGTCCACCGCGGTGTCGCCCCCGGCGCTGGCGCGCACCTCCGCGGCGCGCCGCCCGCGCCGGGAGAGCGCCGCGCGCACCCTCGCCGCCGCGGGCTCCAGGTCGCCGTCGTCGAACGCCTCGCCCGTCGCGAGCCGGGCCGCCGCGCGGATCGCGTCGGCGTCCAGCACCTCGGGCGCGTCGGTCCGCACCTCGACCCGGGCCACCCTGCGCACCGGGAGCGCCTCCACCACCAGCCGGACCCACTCGCCCGTGGCGCCCGGCGGCGCCGCGGCGGGCTCGGCGCGGACGACCACGTTCCGGTACCGCCCGGTCTGGAACAGGCGCTGCACCGTTCGCCGCGCGTCGCGGATCGACAGCGGCTCGCCGGGCGAGAACGTCACCAGCGCCGACGCCTGCGCCGGGTCGTCGCCGGACGGCAGCGCCAGGTCCACCGCCAGGACGCGAGGCGGCGGCGCGGCGGCCGCGTCCGCGGGCTCGGCCGAGGCCGGTGAGGCCGCGAGCGCCAGCGCGATGGCGAGCGCGCGGATCACTCGCGGTCCGTCCATTCCCAGCGCAGCTTCAGATCCACGCCGTGGTCGCCGGTGGAGACGTCGGGGTTGTCGCTGTCCCACTGGTACTGCACCGCCGTGTGCTCGCCGAGCCGCAGCTCCGCCTGCGCCTTGCGGCCGCGCGCGCCCGCGAGCGGCGCCTGGAACCGGAGCCGCAGGCGGTCGCGGAGCAGCCAGGACTCGAACTCGGCGCGCGGCTCCACCTGGCCGGTGGCCTCGGAGTAGGCGCTGGTGATGCGCATGCCGATGTCGCGGATGGGCCCGCCGCGCGGCAGGAACCGGCGCACCTGCTCGTCCAGGCCGGACGCGGAGAAGATGGCCTGCGCGGCCGCCGCGGTGGCCACCCCGCCCACGCCGGTGCCCGCGGCGGAGTCGCGGCGCGTGAAGCCGAGCGAGAGCAGCGTGACGAGGTCCGGCTCGGGGAGCGGCGGGGCGCTGGTGAGCGTCACCCGCGGCTGCTCCAGCGGGCCGAACGCGTGCATGAACACCTGGTAGTCGCGGACCTGCGCGTCGCCGTGCACGTCCAGCACGATCTCGATCTTGTTCCGGTCCACCAGCTCCAGCACCGCGTGCGTGAGCGTGAACTCGTTGCCGCGGAACGCCGCGCGGCTGCCCTGGCCCATGGTGAGGCTGCCCACCAGGCCCGGCGACGCCAGCGTCCCGGTGAGCGTCAGGTCGCCGGCGACGGTCCCGCGCACCAGGTCGTTCTCGATCCGCGCGTCGCCGTCCACCACGAGCTGCAGGTCGAAGCGGAGCCACTCGCCCGCCTTGTCGTACGGCTTCGGCGGCGGCGGCGGCCGGCGGCGCAGCTCGAGCAGGCTGCCCTCGAGGTCCACGTCGGCGGTGTAGCGCGCCCGGACCACGCGCAGCCGGCCGGTGACGTCGGTCGCCTCCGGCGTGCCCTGCGCCTCGATCCGCCCGGACAGCGTGGCCGGCAGGTAGGACGGGAGCGCCACCGGCACCTCGTCGAGCGTGCCCTCCACCCGGAGGCGCGACGGCGCGAGCCGCGCCAGCTCCACCTCACCGGTGAAGCGCGCGTGCCCGCCGTTCAGGAGCGCCCCCAGGTCCTCGAACAGCACCCGGTTCTGCGAGAACGCGAGCGGCCCGGCCATGTCGGAGAACACCAGGCCGGCGCCGCGCAGCTCGAAGCCGCCGTCCGCGACGCGGCCGGAGCCGACCAGCACCGGCTGGTCGAACGTGCCGCCCATGTGCGCCTCGAGCGCGAGCTGCCCGTGCGCGCGCCGCACCACCGGCGAGAGCGCGCCGGCGAGGCGCAGGTCGAGCGTCCCCGAGGCGCTCAGGTCCACCGCGCCGGGCGCGGCCGCGCCGGAGACGGTCAGCTCGGTGCTGGTGCCGCGCAGCGTGACGGGCGCGAGCTCCACCCGCTCCCCCCGCACCGTCAGCACCGCCGGCCCGGCGGCCTCCACCTTCACCTCGGCGAGCGCGATGGAGAGCTGGGGGAGGCGCACGCTGGCCCGGGCCTGCGACAGGTCCTCGAGCTCCCCCGAGGCGCTCCCCTCCCCGCCCACGCGGATGCGCAGCCCCGGCGGCGGGCCGCCGGGCCAGAGCCGCGCGGCGTCGTCCATGGCCACCGTGGCCCGCGCCTGGAACGGCAGGCGCCCCTGGAGCGCGATCTCCGCGGAGCCGGCCAGCCCCTCCGCGCCGCCGGTCAGGGTGAGCTTGCGCTCCACCACCGTGCCGCCGGCCTGCACCGTGCCGAGCGCCACGCCGGCCACGCGCACCGCGTCGCCGTTCGCGGCGAAGCGCACGTCGGGGTGATCGAACGAGCCGCCCAGCGAGGCGCGCCCGCTCGCCGAGCCGGACCACTCGCCGCCGGGGAGGTCGAGCGCCGCGAGCGGCACGCCCGAGAACGCCACCTCGAGGTCCCAGGGGAACGGCGCGTCCATGCCCCAGGTGCCCTGCGCGCGGGCCACCCCGGTGCCGCGCCGCAGCTCGGCGCGCTCGAAGCGCGCGGTGCGGCCCGCCTCGATGCGGCCCTGGGCGCGGCCCGAGTCGAACGCGCGGCCCAGCAGCGTGCCGGCGCCGAGCCGCGCGTCGAAGGACGCGTCGAGCGCGGTGGCGGGCCCGCGCGCCGTCCCGGTCGCCTCCACCTCCGCGTCGAGCGCGTCGCGCACGTACCGGGTGGTCGGGATCCACTCCATCACGGAGTCGAACAGGTCGCGGAGCCGCCCGCGCGCCTCCAGGCGCGAGGAGACGATCTGGGTGGGCGTGCGCGAGAGGTCCACCACCGCCTCGCCGCGGTAGCGGGTCTCGCCCCGGGTCCCCTCGGCGCCCTGGAAGTGGAGCAGGAAGTCCCGGTAACGGAAGTCGGCCGCCACGTGGCCGAGGTCCACCTGCAGGAAGTGGAGCCCCTCGCCGCGGGCGCGGCCGGTGACCACCGGGTTGCCGTAGGGCGCCGCGCCGACCTCCGCCTCGATCGCCAGGCGCCCGGCCCACGGGATCCCGGCGAGCGGCCCCAGGGCGTCGAGATCGGCCACGCCGCGGCAGCGCACGTGGAAGCCCCGCTCGCCGTCGAAGTGGATGGCGGCGTCCGCGTCCACGGTCCCCTGCCCGACCGCCACGCGCGCGCCGTCCAGGAACAGGCCGCTGCGGTCCACGCGCACGGCGGACTCGATCCGGCCCCGCGCGAACGAGACGATCCCGGGGTCGCCGTGGGCCTGCGTGTACGGGCGGCCCAGCGCCCTGAAGTCGTGGAGGTCGGCGGCGAGCGTACCGGCGAGCGCCGGGGGCGAGAGCGTCCCGGCCACGCGCGCCTTGCCGTCGAGCCGGAGCGTGATCCAGGGCTGCTTCACGGTGAGGCGATCCAGGATCTCGGCGAGGTCGACGCGGTCGAGCTGCACCTCCGCCTCGATCGGCAGCCCGCGCGCGAGGGTCACGGTGCCGTGCGCCACCGCCGCGCCCCCGCCGGCCGCCGCGACCGCCAGCCGGTCCACGACCAGCGTCCGGCCCGACAGCCGCACCACCGCCTCGGCGTCGCCGGGGACGAACCCGTCCACCCGGACGCCGCGCGTGCGGAGCGAGCCCGAGAGCTCGGGCGCGCGCGGCGTGCCGGCGATGCGCGCCTCCACCGCCGCGGTGCCCTCCACGTCCGCGTGCACGCCGGCCAGCGCGAGCAGCGCGTCCACCCTGCCCTCCGCGCGCGCGGTGAGGTCGAGCTTCGGCGCGCACAGGTCGTGCACGCGGCCCTCCAGCCCGAGCCGCGCCCCGCCCACCTCCGCCTCGATCCCGGCGATCTCGGCGATCGACAGGTCGAGCGCGATCTCGCCGCGGGCGCGCACCTGCGAGGCGCTCCACCTGCGCCCCACCGCGTCCACCCGGACCGGGCCGGCGGAGACCTCCACCCGGCTCCGCCGCGCCGGCGTGGCGAGCGACCGGAGCGTGCGCGCGGGCGGCCCGGAGCGGATCTCCAGCCGCTCCAGCGAGACGTGGCCGCCGTCCGGGAGCCCCAGCTCCACCGAGCCGCCCTCCACCTGCAGCTCGCGGATCTCGAAGCGGCCCAGGAGCTCGGGGGGGCAGCGGGACGGCGCGCCGCCGCCGCGGGGGAGCGCGGCGACCAGGCGCGGGCGGACCAGGCGCAGCCGGTCGAGGTGGACGCGCCGGCCGAGCGCCTGCACCAGCGCGAGGCGCGCGGTGATCGCGTCGGCCACGAACGCCGGCGCCGCGGGCGGGCCGAGGACCACGCCCTCGGCGTCCACCGCGAAGCCGAGCGGGTCGATCCGGCAGGCGGCGAACGAGAGCGGCAGGCCGGTGGCCACCCGCACCTTCTCCGCGGCCAGCGCGCAGATCCGGTCCCCGGCCCAGCGCGTGCGCAGCGCCGCCAGGGTCGCGAGCACCAGGCCCACGACCACCAGCAGGAACACCAGCGCGACGGTCCGCTTCTTCAAGGGGGCTCGATTCTCTCGCGCGGACGGCGTGGCGCCAAGGAACGCGTGGGCCGCGCCGGGGGCCCGGCCGCGCCGGCGGCGGCGCGGTGGGTGAGGGTGTGGGAGCGCCGCGCCGGCACGGCGGCGGGCGGGCCGGGGCTACTTGACGCCGAGCGACTCCAGGTACCGGTCGATCTCGGCGAGATCGAGGCCGCCGCCCTCGCGGCCGCCGCGGACGGCGGGCGCGCCGGGGGCGGGCCGCTCCGGCGCCTCGATGCCGAGATCGCGGGCGACGCGGTCGAGCAACCGGTCGTCGATCTCGCGGGCGCGCGCCATGGCGCCCTCGAACAGCGCGTTGTCGCAGAGCGTGTTGATGAGGCGCGGCGTCCCGCCGGTGTGGTCGTGGATCCGCTGGATCGCCGCGGGCGTGAAGGGCAGGCGCGGGGCGCCGGCCAGGCGGAGCCGGTGGCGCACGTACGCCTCGGTGGCCTCGGCGCTGAGCGGCTCCAGCCGGTACTTCAGCGCCACGCGCTGGGCGAGCGGCGGGTCGAGGCGGAGGTTGTCCTCGATCTCGGGCAGGCCGAAGAACACGAAGGACAGGAGCTTGCGCTCCGGCACCTCCAGGTTCAGGAGCCCGCGGAACTCCTCCATGATCTCGCGCGAGGCGAGCATCTGCGCCTCGTCGATGAGCACCACCGCCTTCTTGCCCGACTCGTAGATCCGGACCAGCCGCTGGTACAGCTGCGCGAGCAGCGCGAGCTTCTCCTCGGCCGGGCTCTCCACCCCGAGCTGCAGCGCGATGCGCTTCAGGAGCCAGCTGGGCGTGATCCCGGAGTGGACGATGACGAGCAGCGCGGCCTCGTACTCGTCCTCCGGCAGGCTGTCGAGCATGCGGCGCGCGAGCGTGGTCTTGCCGGCGCCGATGTCGCCCACCAGCACCGCCAGCCCCTTCATGGCGCTGACCGCGTGGTTCAGGCGGAGGAGCGCCTGCGCGTGCTGGGCGGACGAGTAGTAGAAGCGCGAGACGGGCGCGTTGGAGAAGGGCTCCTGGGCCAGCTCGTAGAATTCGAGATAGTTCACGGGCAGTCCTACAGGTAGCCGATGTTCTTCTTCGGGCCGGGGGCGGGCGGCGCGGCGGCGGTCCGGGCGGGGGCGCGCGCCTCGCCGGCCGGCGCCTTGCCGGGGCCGCCGCCGAGCGCGCGCACGCGCTCCGCGACGTCGCGGTACCCGGGGTCGACGCGGTTGACCTTCTGGAGGTGGTGGAGCGCGGCCTCGGGATCGCCCGCCTCCTGGTAGGCCACGCCCAGGTCGTGATGGAGCGCCTTGGCGGCGTCGCGCGTCAGCAGCTCGGAGGCGAGCGCGCGCCGGAACGCGGCGACGGCCTCGCGCGGCTGGCCGCGGGAGAGCTGGCACACGCCGATCATCGACAGGCAGTCCACCTCGCGCTTGCGGTCGTTGCCGCGCAGCGCGGTCTCGAACTCCTTCACCGCGTCCTCGAGCAGCCCCATCTCCTTGTAGGCGATGCCGAGGTCGTAGTGGGTGGCGCTGTCCTCGGGGCGGACGGTCTGCTCGACGCCCTTCTTGAACTGGTTGAAGACGTCCTCGACCGAGTACTGGAAGCCGTCGTCGCCCGCCGGCGTGGGCGCCGCGCCCAGCTCCTCGGCGAGCTCGCGCGCGATGTCGAAGCTGTCGTCGGTGCCCGGCGGCGGCGTGAGCGCCGGCGTCTCGTGCACCGGCCCGCCGAGCGGCGGGTGCGGCGGTGCGGGCGCGGCCGCGCGCGCCGCCGGCGCGCGGCGGCGCTCCACCTCGGCCAGCCGCGCCTCCACGCCGCGGTGGCCCGGGTAGAACGCGGCCAGGTTCCGGAGCGCCTCGCGCGCGTCGTCGAGCAGGCCCTGCTGCAGGAAGAAGTCCGCCTCCTCGAGCTCGTCGGAGAGGTCGGCCTCCTCCGACTCGTCCTCGTCCAAGTCGGGAGGCGCCGGCGCGGGGACCGGGGTCGCGGCGCGGGCGGGACCCGGAGCGGCGGCGCGCGAGGGCGGGGGCGGGGGCGGCGCGATCGCCGGCGCGGGCGCGGGCGCCGGGGCCATCGCGGCGCGCTCGGCGGAGACCTCGTCGGCGACCTCCTCCGACTCGGCCGACTCCGCCGCGGCGGCCTCGGCGAGCGCGTCGCCGGCCGCGTCCAGGGCGGGCTCGGGCGCGCCGATCTCGAGCGCGATGCCCTCCTCCTCGTCCGGCCCGGCGGCGGGCGCGCCGGCGGCCGCGGGCGGCGGCTCGTCGTCCGGCACGACCTCGTCGTCGCCCGCGTGGCCCGCCGCCTCGAGGGCGAGCGCGTCGTCCTCGGGGGCCGGCTCGGGCTCGAGGAGCACCTCCTCCACCTCGTCCGGCTCGAGCGCGATCTCCTCGCTCGCCCCGGCGGCCGCCGCCAGCGCGGCGAGCTCGGGGTGCTCCGGCGCGATCTGCCGCAGGCGCGCGAGCGCGTCGCGCGCGCGGTCGCCCTCCCCGCGCCCGAGCAGCGCCCGCACGGCGGCGGCGCCGTGCTGCGCGGCCTCGGCGAGACGGCCCGCGCCGTGGTGCAGCTCTCGCGCGCGCTCGTGCGCGTCGGGGCTGTCCGGGTCCACCGCGAGCACCTTGCGCAGGTGCTCCATCGCCCGGTCGTGGAGGCCGTACTTCACGTAGACGTCGGTCTCGGTGAGGAGCTTCGCGACCGCGTCCGGCCCGGAGGCCGCGGGCGCCGGGCGCACGCCCGGGGGCGGCCCGGGCGGCGGCGCGGCGGGAGGGGCCGCCGGCCGCGGGGGCGGGGCGACGGCGGCCACGGTGGCGACGGCGCCGGGGACCGGCGTGCCTGACGGCCCGGGGCCGAGCGCGGCGCGCGCGTCCTCGTCGTCGGGCGCCAGCTCCTGCACCTTGCGCCAGGTGGCGCGCGCGTCGGCGGCGCGGCCGCGCTCCGCGTGGACGTGCGCGAGCTCCTTGTAGACCGAGAGCGTCTTCGAGACCTGGCCCAGGTCGCGGAACGCCTGCGCGAGCAGGTTCAGCGTCTCCACGTCCTTCGGGTCCGCCTTGAAGCACAGCTGCAGCTTCGCGAGGGCGCGCTTCGTGTCGCCCTTCGCGAGGTAGATGTGCGCGAGCTCGCGGGTCAGCCCGAGGTCGTCCGGCTCCAGGCCGGCGATGCGCTCGGCGACCTTCAGGTACTCGTCGGCGCGGTTGTGCTTGCGGAGGTGGTCGGCCGCGCGGCGGAACAGCCCCAGCGCCTGCGCGGCCTGGCCGGCCCGCGCGTGCAGCTCGCCGAGCTTGATGGCCGAGGGGATGTTCTCGGGATCGAGCTCCACCATGCGGCGGAGCACGTCGGTGAGCCGGGCCACGTCGCCGGAGCGCTCGTGCGCGGCGGCGGTGACCTGCAGCTGCCCCATCGCGTCGCTCATCAGGCCGAGCTGCTGGTAGAGCCCCGCGAGCCGCTCGTTGACCCGGACGTCGCCGGGATCGAGCCGGACGATCTGCTTGTAGACCGCGACCGACTTCAGGAAGAAGCCCTGGTCCGCGTAGGTCTCGGCCACCTTGGTGAAGGCCTCGGCCGCGAGCCGGTCGTCGCCCTTCTTCTGGAACAGCTCGCCGACCTTGAGCAGGATCCGCACGTCGCGCGGGTCCTCGGCGAGGATCTTCTGGTACGCGGCGATGGCCTTGTCGAGCGCGCCCTTCTGAACGAACCGGGTCGCCTCGGCGATGATCTTGTTCTTGTCGACAGCCATCGGGCCGGGCGGTGCTCGCGGAGAGGCTCGCGCATCCGTGGGACGCGCGGGCGGCGCGCACCGCCGTCGACGCGGGCCAGGGGCTATCTGCGAGGGTAATGGATGCCCCGGGGGCGGTCAAGACGCGAATCCCGCGAAGTGACGCGGGAATTTTCCCGTCCGACGCCCGCCCGAACCGGCCGCCGCGCGGGGCCCGGCGGCCCCCGCGGCGCCGCGGACACCTACGTGCCCGCCGCCTTGGAGGCAGGGGTCTCCTCCGGCGCGGGCGGGTTCAGGATCTGCTCGACGATGCGGGTGTCGTACTGCCCCGCCATGAACGCCGGGAAGGTGAGCACGCGCTTGTGGAAGGGGATGTTGGTCTTGATCCCCTCGATCACGTACTCGTTGAGCGCGCGCATCGCCCGGCGCAGCGCGATCTCCCGGTTCGCCCCGGTGACGATCAGCTTCGCCACGAGCGAGTCGTAGTACGGCTGCACCTTGTACTGCTCGTACGCCATCGTGTCGACGCGCACGCCGTACCCGCCCGGCTGGTGGTAGCCGGTGATCCGCCCCGGCGACGGGGCGAACGTGACCGGGTCCTCGGCGTTCACGCGGCACTCGATGGAGTGCGCCAGCGGGACCACCGACGCCTGCGAGCGCTCCAGCCGCTCGCCGGCCGCCAGCCGGATCTGCTCCCGCAGCAGGTCGAGCCCGTAGACCTGCTCGGTCACGGGGTGCTCCACCTGGATGCGGGTGTTCATCTCCATGAAGTAGTACCGGCCCTTCTCGTCCATGAGGAACTCGATGGTCCCCACGTTGTTGTAGCCGATCTTCCTCATGGCCTTGAGGGCCACCTCGCCCATCTCCCGGCGCAGCTCCGGGGTGACGGCGGGCGAGGGCGACTCCTCGATGAGCTTCTGGTGGCGGCGCTGCACCGAGCACTCGCGCTCGCCCAGGTGGATGACGTTGCCGTGCTCGTCGGCCACGATCTGCAGCTCGATGTGGCGCGGCATCTCGACGTAGCGCTCGAGGTACATCGACCCGTCGCCGAACGCGGCGAGCGCCTCGTTCGACGCGGTCTCGAACAGCTGCCGGATCTGGCTCCGGTCGCGGCAGATCTTCATGCCGCGCCCGCCGCCGCCCGCGGCGGCCTTCAGGATCACCGGGTAGCCCACCTGCTCGGCGATGCGCTCCGCCTCCTCGGCGTCGGCGAGCTTGCCCCGGGCGCCGGGCAGCAGCGGCAGGCCGGCCTGCTCCGCCGCCTCGCGGGCCGCCACCTTGTTGCCCATGAGGCGGATCATCTCCGGCCGCGGCCCGATGAACTTCAGGCCCATCTTCTCGACCATCGCCGCGAACTCGGCGTTCTCCGAGAGGAAGCCGTAGCCGGGGTGGAGGGCGTCGGCCCCGGTGACGTCGGCGGCGGCGAGCAGCGCGCGCGGGTTCAGGTAGCTGTCCCGCGACTGCGGGGGCCCGATGCAGATCGCCTCGTCGGCGAACCGCACGTGGAGCGACTCGGCGTCGGCGGTGGAGTGGACCGCCACCGTGGCGATGCCGAGCTCCTTGCAGGCGCGGAGCACACGGAGCGCGATCTCGCCCCGGTTGGCGATGAGGACCTTCTTGAACATGCCGGCCTCTCCGGGCCTAGCCCGCGACGATGCGGAACAGCGGCTCGCCGAACTCCACCGGGGTCGCGTTCTGGACGTAGATCTCGGCGACCGTCCCGTCGGTCTCCGCCTCGATCTCGTTCATGAGCTTCATCGCCTCGACGATGCAGAGCGTCTGGCCCTTCTTCACCTTCTGGCCCACGTCGACGAACGGCGGCGAGTCGGGCGAGGGCGCCCGGTAGAACGTGCCGACGAACGGCGACTTCACCTCGACGCCGGGCTTGTCCGCCTTGGGCTCCGCCTTGGGGGCGGCGGCCGCCGCCGGGGCGGCGACCGGCGCGAGCGCGGCCGGGACCGGCGCGGCGACCGGCGCGGCGTGGAACGCGGGCGCCGGCGCGGCGACCCCGCCGCGGCGGATCACCACCTTCTCGTCCCCCTTGGCCCAGGCGATGTGCGTCACGTCGCTCTTCTCCACCAGGGCCACCAGCTTCTTCACGTCCTCCATGGTGAAGCCGGGCGTCGGGGCGGGCTCGGGGGTGCGCTCGGGCTGCTGCTGCTTCAGGGGACGGGTGGCCATGTGCGGAGCTCCTGGCGAGGGACGTGGAGAGGGGGGACGGAGGACGGCGGCGGCGCGCTAGCCGGCGACGCGGGTCAGGTACTCGCCCGACCGCGTGTCGATGCGGAGCGTGTCGCCCTCGTTGATGAACAGCGGGACGTTCACCACGTAGCCGGTCTCGAGCTCGGCCGGCTTGGTCGCGCCGGACACCGTGTCGCCGCGGATGCCCGGGTCGCACTTCACGACCTTGAGGTCCATCGAGTTGGGCAGGGTCACCCCGATCGCCTTCCCGTTGAAGAACAGGATGTGCGTGGTGGTGTTGTCCTTGATGAAGTTCTTCGCGTCCCCCATCTGCTCCGCGGTGAGGAACGTCTGCTCGTAGTTCTTGTTGTCCATGAAGTTGTAGTGCTCGCCCTCGCGGTAGAGGTACTGCATCTCCCGCTCGTCGATGTCGGGCTTGCCCACCACGTCGCCGGACTTGAACGTCTTCTCGATGCTGCGGCCGGTCATCAGGTTCTTGATGCGCGTCCGCACGAACGCGGAGCCCTTGCCGGGCTTCACGTGCTGGAACTCGATGATCTCCCACGGCTCGCGGTCGATCTCGATCTTGAGACCGCGGCGGAAGGCCGAGGTGTCGAGGGTCTCTGCCATTGTGTCGGTGCTCCTTCGGAATGTCGGAAGTGAAAGATGAGCCCCGCCGCAGGGCGACGCCCGGCGCACCGGCCGGCGTGCGCTCGCCCGCGCGGCTACAGCTCGGACCTCAGCCTGGGGGCGGTGACGCGCAGCAGGTAACGGGCCTTGCCGAAGTTCCCGTCCGGCGCGAGCGCCATGACCATGAAGTACTCGGGGTTGACGACGCGTGCGACGGTGAGGATGCGGTCCGTGGAGAGCGAGAGCTCCGCCAGGCCGCCCGCCGCGTGGGTCTCGGACGCCTCCTGGGCGCTCCGGAACAGCCCGGAGTACTCGATGAGCAGGGACTTGAGGTCCACGTCGGCCTCGGCCTCGACGTGGCTGTCCACCTCGATGCCGTCCATGCCCATGAGCGTGCAGGCGACCGCACCGTCGCAGCGCCGGCAGATCTCCTGCAAATGTTCGCGAAAGCCCATCGATCCTCGCCTCCACGGCCGAAAAGAGCCGTGATTTCAGGCCCCGGACCCGCGGAGACCGGCCCGTTCTAGCCCGCTGGCGCCGGGGGCGTCAAGGATGGGGGGCGGACGCGGCGCGTCAGGCGGCGGCTACGGCGTCGCCGCCGGCGTGCAGGTGACCGCAGCCGTCTGGGCCGAGTTCGGGCAGACGTACAGCGTGTCGGTCAGGTTCGGGCACGTGTAGCCGGGGAACGCGTCGTTGTGCACGTCCACCGGGAACGTCACGCCGCCGACCTCGAACGAGTCGCCGCTCGCGTAGTGACCGGTGACCTTCAGCTCGACCTCCACCATGCCGAGGGTCACGCCGGCCGTCGCCATGGCCGCGGACATGGGCGCGCTGATGGTCTCGGGGATGAGTCGGACCACGGGGGCGCTGGTGCTCCCCGCCCGCAGGATCCCGCTCGCCGGGTAGTCGTAGTCCGCGTAGCTGAAGAACGCGCTCCGGTAGCTCAGCCGGTACTTCTCCAGGTACGCGTCGTTCGTGTTGAGGCGCCCCGACGATGCGTCCGCGTTGTTCGGCAGCTGATTCGTCATCTCGACGAACATGTCGAGGTGGTTGGTGCCGCCCTGGAGGTAGACGAAGGGCTGCGAGGCCAGGTACGTGCCGCACCCGCCCTCGGTCCCGCAGGTCCCCTCGGGCGGCGCGCACATCGCCACCACCTGGATCGAGGCGTTGTTGTCCACCGTGCAGGCGAGCGCCGCCGCGGCGAGGAAGAGGGTCGCGAGTCGCGTCTTCATGGCTGGCTCCTAGTTGCTCGCGGCCGCCGCGGCCGTCGCCGGCTGCCGGTTCAGGATGCGCGGCGTGATGAAGATGAGCAGCTCGGTGTGGTCGTCGCTGTTCTCCGTGCTCCGGAAGAAGTACCCGAGCAGCGGGATCTTGCTGAGGAACGGCACCGAGGCAGTCTTCGTGGCCGTGGAGCGCGTGTAGATGCCACCGATGACGGTGGTCTCGCCGTCCTTCACGAGCACCTCGGTCTCGGCCTCGCGCTTCGAGATCGACGGCTGGCCGTTCGCGCCGGTGAGGCCGGAGTTGGGCGCGTTGTTGGTCGCCTTGATCTTGAGGAGGATCGAGCCGTCGGCGGTGACGTGCGGGGTGACCTTCAGCTCCAGCTTCGCCTCGACGAAGGTGGTGTTCACGCCCGACGCGGAGGTCTGGGAGAAGGGGATGGAGATGCCCTGCCCGATGGTCGCCTCCCGGTTGTCGATGGTGGCGATCTTGGGCGAGGAGATGGTCTTCACCACGCCGTTGTTCTCGAGCGCGGAGAGGCGCAGGTTCAGGTTGAACGCCCCGTTCGCCGAGCCGAGCACCAGGCCGATGCCGCCGCCGGAGCCCTGGCCGATGGCGGCCGGCAGGTTGACCGCGTAGTTCGGGGTGCCCGAGGTGCCCTGGTTCGGCGTCTGGCCGGCCGCGCCGGCGCCCGCGACGTTGTTGGGGAAGGCGACGCCGGTGGGGTTGCCGGTGGCCTGGGTGAACGCGGCGTTGCCGCCCCACTGCACGCCGAGGGCGCGGTTGAAGTTGGAGGAGGCCTCGACGATGCGGCTCTCGATGAGCACCTGCGGGATCTCGGTGTCGAGGTTCCGCACCAGGCCCTCGGCGCGGACCAGGGCCTCCGCGATGTCCTTCACGATGAGGACGTTGGTGCGCTCGTCGGTGGAGACCGAGCCGCGCTCGGAGAGCACGTCCTTCACCCGGGCCATCACGTCGCTGGCGCGGGCGTAGTTCACCGGGATGATGCGCACCTTGAGCGGCACCAGCGGGAGCCGGGCCTTCTCGGCCTCGGCGCGCGCCTGCTGCTCCTTGGCGATCGCGTCCACCTTGGCGATCCGGATCACGTTGCCCATCTCCTCCTTGCCCAGGCCCTTGGAGCGCAGGACCAGGTCGAGCGCCTGGTCCCAGGGCACGTTGCGGAGCGAGACGGTGACCTTCCCGGCCACGTCGTCGGCCACGACGATGTTCTTCTTCGACACGTCGGCGATGAGCCGCAGCAGGTTGCGGATCTCGATGTCGTGGAAGTCGAGGGTGATGCGGCGGCCGCTGTAGCCGCGCGCCTGGGGCGCGCCGGAGGAGGCGTAGGCCGGGGCCTCGGCGGCGAAGCCCGCCACCTTCGCGTCGGCGGCCTGGGCCTGCTCCGGCGCGGCCGGCGCGGCGGCCTCCGCCGCGTCGCCGCCCTCGGTGAACGTCCAGGCCAGCCCGTCGCGCGTCTCGACCATGCGGTCGGTGGCCGTGCCGCGCAGGCTGGCCACGATGCGGACCTGCCCGGTCTGCGGCTGGTTGAAGGACGAGACCATCGCCACCGGCCCGCGGAAGGCGCTGGTGTCGAGGGAGCGCTCCAGCGCACGCGGGAGCTGCGCGCCGTCCAGCGTCAGCACCACCGTGCGCGCGTCGGGTCGCGAGATCACGAACGGCGCCTTGCCGGCGATGTCGATGCGAGCGCCGCCGCCAGCGCTCGCGAAGCGGACGTCGCCGATGCGCGCCAGGGCGGGGGCCGCGGGCGCCGCCGCCGGGGCGGCGGGCTCTGCCCGGGGCGCCGGCGCAGCCTTGCGTGCCGGCTCGGCGGACGCGACGGCCGCACCCGAGGTCACCACCGCCACCCCGCCGGCCACGCGCTTCACCTCGTACTTCGGGAGTGCGCCGGACGCGTCGAGCACCACGCGCACCTTGCCGTCGTCGCGGCCGAAGCGGACCTGCGAGAACGCGCCGCGCACCTTGACCGGTGCGCGCGGCGCGCCGGAGACGCCGTGGACGTCGATGGCGAGACGCGCGGGGTCGCGCAGCTCGAGGATCTCGAGGCGGCCGGCCTGGCCGTCGGTCGCGATGACGAGCTGGCCGGCGGCGGCGCGGACGCCGGTGATGCGCGTGGCGGTGCCGGCCGGACCCTCGTCAACGCGGTGCGCGACCAGGTGATCGTCGCCCGAAGGCGCGGCGGCGGGCGCGGCCGCGGGAGCCGGGGCCGGCGCCGGCGCCGGCGCCTTCGGCGCGGAGGCGGTCGCGGCGGCGGGGGCGACCGCGGCCTCGGCCTCCAGCACCCGCACCACCACCGCGTCGCCCCGCGGCGCCACGTCGTAGCGGCGCGCGCCGTCGAGCGCGATGATCACGCGGCCGACCGCGCTCCGCTCGTCCTTGTACTGCGCGGTGCTCACCGCGAGCACGCCGGCCTTGCCGACCTGGATGGGCGAGCTCACCCCGGACACGTCGGCGCCGGCGAGGTCCACCACCAGCCGCGGCGGGTCCTGCAGCTTGAACACGGAGTAGGACGGGGCGCGCGAGCCGCGGATCTCGAGCTCGAGCGCGCCCTCGCGCTGCCCGACTTCGATTCCCCGGATCACGTTCGGCTCGGCCGCGGACGCGGCGCTGATCGCGCCCCACAGGAGCAGGCCGACGACGGGCTTCAGGCGGGAAGTCATGGGAGCTGCTCCTCGAGGTTGAGCGCCGCTTCCTTCGGGAGGCGGAGCACCGTCTGCGTGCGGTCACGGGTCCCGTCGGCGCGCAGGGCGAACTCGGTCACCACGAGCTCGCCGCTCCGGACGGCCGCGACCGTGCCACCGTTCTTTCCCAGGCAGGCGCCGCGGCGCACCGCGTAGCCAACGCCCGCGGGCGTCTCGACCATCGCGACCGGATCTTCGAGCCCGGTGACCACCGCGACCAGCTTCAGCTGATCGAGCTCGAACCGGCCGAGCGGGGTCGCGCAGCGGGTCTGGAGCCCGTTCCCTGCCTGGGCCACGTCGGCCAGGAAGCTGCGGAACGGATCTCGCTTCCCGACCGAGCTGTAGACCCAGTCGTCCACCGGGGCCGGCTTGGTCGGCTCCGCGGCGGCGCTCACTGCGGGCGCCGCCGCTGGCTGGGCGGCAGGCCCGGGCCGCTTGGGCTTCGGATCGCCACAGGCGGCCAGGACGGCGGCGACCGCCACGGCGACGAGGCGGGCACGGTTCATTTCGCACCACCCTTCGGCGGCTTCGCGCTCGCGTCGACGAACATGAAGGTCGTCGCCAGGAACTTGCCGTTCAGGATGACCTTCCCGCTCACGTCCTTGGGCGAGTCGAGCGAGATGTCCGTGACGTTCACGATGCGCTGCATGCGCCCCAGCGCGTCGAAGAACGTCGCGATCTCGTGGAAGGTCCCTGTGACGGTCATGGGGATGGGGATGCGCGCGAAGAACCGGTCCGCCACCGCGGCCTGAGGCTCGATGGTGCCGATCTCCAGCCCCGCCTTCTGTGCGCGGTCCTGGAAGAGCTGCAGCAGCTCGTCGATGTTCTTGTCCTCGGGAAGCTCCGCGAGCGCCTGGCGCAGGCGCTCCTCGAGCAGCTCCTTCTCCCGCCGGAACTGGTTCAGGTTGTTCGCGATCGAGGTCTTCTCGATGTACTCGCGATCCAGGCGCGCCTGCTCGTTGCGCATCCGCTGGATGCGCGTCTCCGTCTCGGAGATGGAGGGCCCCATGTTCAGGCCCATCGCGAAGTAGTTGAGGGCCGTGACGAGGATCACGATGCCCGCGACCGCTGCGACCTTCGTGGCCGTGGACGCCCGGGCGACGTTCTCGATGAGCTTTTCCATGGCGTGCCTACCTGGTCGCGGGCGCGCCCGCGACCACCGGGGCGTCCGGATAGACCACCTTCGCCGTCAGGGTGAAGTCGACCAGGCGGAACTGCTTCTCCGCCTTCGCGGCGGTGCGCTTCAGCTCGACCTCGCGGAAGAACCGGGACCCCTGCAACGCGCTCATGAACTCCGAGACGTCGTCGATGGTGCCCGCAGTGCCCGCGAAGGTCAGCGCGTCGCCCTTCTGCTCGAGCCTGGCGAGCCAGAGGCGCTTGGGGGTGAGCTGGGCGAGCTGGTCGAGCATCTTGACCGGGCCGGTGCGCCCTGCCTTGAGCCGGTCCAGCACCTGGAGCTTCTCGCGCAGCTGCGCCTGCTGGTCCTTGATGTCCTTGACCTCGCCGATGATCCGATCGAGCTGGGCGATGTCTGCCTGCGTGCGCGCCACCTGCGCCTGGCGGGCCTTGAGCTCGGACGCACGCGAGGCTGCCCACAGGTAGTTTCCGATGAGCCCCGCGGCCACCAGCAGCGCGAGCAGCGCGAGCTGCTGCGTTCCGGCCTGCTTCTTCTTCGAGACCCGCGCCGGGAGGAGGTTTATCCGGATCATGGCTACTTGTCCCCGGAGCGGCGGAGCGCCAGGCCCACGCTGACGGCGGCGGAGGGCGCGGCGCCCAGGATCATCGCCGGATCGAACTTGCGGTTGTCGATCTCGATGTTCTTGAACGGGTTCAGCACCTCGACCGGCACGCCGGCCCGCGCCTCGATGACCCGGAACAGCGCAGGGATGCGCGCGGTCCCCCCGGACAGGTAGACGCGCGTGAGCGCCGCCCCGCCGGACGTCGAGGCGTAGAAGTCGAGCGAGCGCTGGACCTCGCCGCCGAGCTGCTCGGCGACGCCCTGGATGACCCGCTCGACCTCCTGCGGGACCACCGCGTCGGACTCGCCCTGCCCGCCGATCTTGAGCGCCTCGGCCTCCTCGTAGGAGATGTTGAGCTGCTTCTGGATCTCCTCGGTGAAGGCGTTGCCGCCCATGGTGATGTCGCGCGTGAAGGTGGTGATCCCGTGCGACACCACGTTCACGTTGGTGACCGCGGCGCCCACGTTGATGAGCACCACCGTCTCGTCCGGCGCGCCGTCGTAGTTCACCTCGAACGCGTTCTGGACGGCGAACGCGTCCACGTCCACCACGGTCGCGGTCAGCCCCGCCTCCGCGCAGACCGAGGTGTAGTCGTTGATCATGTCCTTCTTGGCGGCGACCAGCAGCACGTCCATCTGCCCGGCGGCGTCGCCCTCGGGCGTGAGGATCTGCGTGTCGATGTTCACGTCCTTCACGTCGAAGGGGATGTACTGCTCCGCCTCCCACTGGATGGACTCGTCGAGCTCCTCCTGCGACATGCGCGGGAGCGAGATCTTCTTGATGATCACCGAGTGGCCGCGGACGCCGATGGCGACGTCCTTCACCTTCAGCTTCTGCTGCGCGATCACCTCCTGGATCGCCTGCACGATCGCGGACGAGTTCATCAGCGCCCCGTCCACGATGGCCTCGGGGGGCAGCGGCGCGGTGCCGAACGCCTGCAGCGACCAGCCGCCCCGCTTCTCCTTCAGCTGGACCAGCTTCACGCTGGACGAGCCGATGTCGAGGCCGACGGCGAGCTTGCTCTTCGCCATGGCGCTCCCTTCACGAGAGGCGCGGGCAAGCGCGCCCGCGCCCCGTCTCGAGCCGCTCCGCGTCGGGGCGTGCGCTCAGGGTGAACGGCTGGGCGGGGCTCACGGAAGGCGCCCCCCGGTGCTGGGCCCGAACACCTTGCGCCGGTCCGACGGCGTGAGGCCGAGCGCGAGGATGATCTTCCGCTTGGTGTCCACGCGGCACTCCAGGCCGTGCTCGATCCGGGTCACGGTGAGCGGGGAGACGCCCGCCTTGCGGGCGAGCTCGGCCTTCGTGAGGAGCTGCTCCTCCCGGAGCCGCTGCACGTTGTTGGGCGTGCGCCGCGCGGGCTTCAGGAGGGACGTCCGGGCGCTGGGCGGTCGGTCAGCCATGCGGGGGCCACGCTAAGCGATCGCCCCCCGAAGGATCAAGAAAGGCGCCTGCGCGAATATCGGCGGTTGTAGGCGATCGAGCCCTACGTGATGCGCAGTGATGCCTAGTTATGCGTCATACGGGCGGTGGAGGGGGGCGGCAGGCAGGCGGGCGCCCGGCCGCCGCCCTGTGAGCGCGGCGCCTACCCGAGCCCGTATTCCTTGATCTTGTAGAGGAGCGCCCGGTACGAGATCTCCAGCAGCTCCGCCGCGCGGGTGCGGTTCCCGCCGGTGCGCTCCAGCGCCGCCCTCACCAGCTGCTCCTCGACCGCGCGCGTGGCCCGGCGTAGGGAGAGCGTCCCGTCCGGGACGACGGGCGAGGGCGTCGGCAGCGCCGCTGCCTGGCCGGCCCGCACCGCCTCGGGCAGGTCGTCCTCGCGGATCTCCGGCCCGTCCGCCAGCACGACCGCGCGCTCCAGCGCATGCTCGAGCTCGCGGACGTTCCCCGGCCACCGGTGCGCGAGGAGCGACTCGTGCGCCTCGGGAGAGAGCGACAGCGCCGGCAGCTCGGGACGCAGGCGCCCGAGGCGGGAGAGGAAGTGCCCGGCGAGCGCCGGGATGTCCTCGCGCCGCTCCCGCAGCGGCGGTAGCCGGACGGCGACGACGTTCAGGCGCCAGTAGAGGTCCTCCCGGAACTGCCCCTCGGCGACGGCGCGGGACAGGTCGCGGGCGGTGGCGGCGATCATGCGCACGTCCACCCGGCGCGTCCGCACGTCTCCCACCGGCCGGATCTCCTCCTCCTGCAGCAGCCGCAGCAGCTTGACCTGGAGCGGCAGCGGGAGCTCGCCGACCTCGTCCAGGAACAGCGTGCCGCCGTCCGCCTCCGCGGCCAGCCCCTTCTTGTCGCGGCGCGCGTCGGTGAACGCGCCCTTCACGTGGCCGAACAGCTCCGACTCGAGCAGCTCCGCCGGGATGGCGCCGCAGTTCACCGCCACGAACGGCATGCTCGCGCGCGGCGAGAGCTCGTGGAGCGCGCGCGCCACCAGCTCCTTGCCGGTGCCCGACTCTCCCTGCACCAGGACGGTGGTCTTCTGCCCGGCGACCTTGCGGACCTGCCGAAGGACCTCCTGCATCGCCTCGGAGGCGCCCACCAGGCCGTCCGCGGGATACTCGGACGCGAGCTCGCGCCGCAGGCGCCGGTTCTCGCGCGCGAGCCCCTCGCGCTCCTCGGCCTTGCGCAGCACCAGCACGACCTCGTCCGGCTTGAACGGCTTCTGGAGGTAGTCGTAGGCGCCGGCCTTCATCGCCTCGAGCGCCGTGTCGTGCGTCCCGTAGGCGCTCATCACGATGACCAGGCGCTCCGGCGCGGCGCGCTGGAGCTCGCGCACCAGCGCGAGCCCGCCCATCCCCGGCATCCGCACGTCGGTGAGGACGAGGTCGTAGTCGTGCGCGGCGACCTCCTTCAGCGCGTCCTCCGCGCTCGACACCGCGCGCACGTCGTACCCGCGGTCGGTGAGGATCACCGTGAGCAGGTGACGCATGGACGACTCGTCGTCCACGATGAGGACGCTGCGGAACACGCGGGACGAGTCTAGCACGCGGGGGTGGGCGGCCCGGTCAGGGGAGCCGCGGCGTGCGGAGGCGCAGCCGCAGCAGCGCCCCTCGGGCGGAGCGCTCGGCCGCGATCCCACCGCCGAACGACTCCATGATGCCGTGGCAGACCGCGAGCCCCAGCCCGGTGCCGCGGCCGGGCGGCTTCGTGGTGAAGAACGGATCGAAGACGCGGGGCAGATCCGCGGACGGGATCCCCGGCCCCTCGTCGGCCACCTCGACCTCGACCGCGGCGTCCACCGCGCGCGCCCGGATGCGCACCGCGCCGGCGCCCTCCATCGCGTCGGCCGCGTTGAGCAGCAGGTTCAGGAACACCTGCGCCAGCCGTCGCTCGTCGGCGACCACCGGTGGGAGCTGCGCCGGCAGCTCCAGCTCGATGCGCACGCCGCGGAAGCGCTCCTGCATCCGCGCCAGCCGCAGCGCCGCGTCGATCGCGGCGGGCAGGCCGACCGGGGCGAGGTCGAGCCGCGACGGTCGGGCGAAGTCGAGCAGGTCGCGCACGATCGCGTCGATCCGCTGCGTCTCGGCGGAGATGCGCGCGAGGAAGTCCGCCACCTCCGCCGGCGCGCCGCCGCCCTCCAGCCGCGCGCGCGCCAGCTCCGCGTAGCCGGTGATCGCGCCGAGCGGGTTCCCGACCTCGTGGGCGATCCCGGCGGCGAGGCGCCCCACCGTGGCGAGCCGCTCGGCGCGGAGCAGCTCCTCGCGCGCCTCGGCCAGGCGCGCATTGGCGGCCGCCAGCTCCTCCACCCGGGCGGCCAGGCGATGGCGCTCCTCCCCGAGGGCCGCCGAGGTCCGCTCGAACGCGAGCGCCGCGCGCCCGAGACCGGCGCCGGCGACCTCGCCCGGCGGCCCGAGCGGTGGCAGCTCACCCTCCCCGGCCTGGATGCGCGAGGCCGCCGCGAGCAGCCGCTCCACCGGCGCGCCCACCCACCGGAGCAGGATGGCGGCCCCCAGCAGCGCGACGAGCGCCGCGTCCGCGAGGGCGAGCAGCGCAAAGGCACGGGGCGTGAGCACGCCGCGCGCGAGGAGCGGCAGGCCGAGCGCCAGCAGGAGCGCGGCGGAGGCGGCGGCGAGGGCGGTCACCTGGAGGAGCAGGAGGAGCCGGAGGCGCCGACGCATCGCGATCACAGGAACGGACGCAGGCCCGGGACGAGGGACGCGAGCGCGTGCGCGCCGTAGAGCCACTCCAGCGCGCCCAGCACCAGGAATGGACCGAAGGGAACGGCGTGGCGCGGCGGGACCCAGTCGTCGTCCTCGCGGGCGCCATCGTGCTCCGAGGCGGGGCCCTGCGACGCGACCTCCTCTGACGGCGGCGAGGCCGCAGGCCCGTCGCGGACCGGGGCGGCCGGCGCATCCGGCGGAGTCCCGGGCGGATCCGAGGCCTCGGGCTCCTCCGCGGCGGGCCCGGGCTGCCCCTTGCCGGCGGCGATCTGCGCGAGGCCCACCAGCGCGCCCTGCGTCGAGGCGAACAGCACCACCGGGATGAGCGCGCCGGCGCCGAGCCACGCGCCCAGGCCGGCCAGGAGCCACACGTCGCCGAACCCGAGCGCCTCCTTCCGGAGCACGCGCTCCCCGACGATCGAGACGAGCGCGAAGGCGGCGAAGCCGAGGGCCGCGCCCAGCGCCGACGAGCGCAGCGAGGGTGCCGCCGCGACGCCGAGCGCGGAGGCGGCGAGCCCGGTCCCGAGCACGGGCCAGGTGATCGCGTGCGGCAGCAGCCAGGTGTCGAGGTCGATGAACGCGAGCGCGACGAGCGCCGCCACGAAGGCGAGCTCCGCGGCTGCCGCGAACGTCAGGCCGTGGCGCTGGAACGCGATGAGCGCCGCGAGCGCGCCGAGCAGCTCGACCGCCGGGTACCGCCAGGAGATCGGCGCCGCGCAGCGCCGGCACCGCGCCCGCAGCAGCAGCCACGAGACGATCGGGATGTTGTCGAACCAGCGGATGCCCGCGCCGCAGGCCGGGCAGCGCGAGGGCGGGTGGACGATCGACTCGCCCACCGGGACCCGCGCGATCACGACGTTGAGGAAGCTGCCGATGACCGCGCCCACGGCGAACACCCACGCCAGCACGGCGGCGCGGAGCAGCGGATCTGGCGGGAGCGTGCTCAAGCAGAAGCGGCGCGGGGCCGCGGAGCGGGGCGCACCCGGGGATGATCGGGCCCCGCCGCCGCGTTGTCAAAATCGCTTCGCGGCCGCGCGCTCGAGCGCGAGTGACGTTTTTTGTCAGCCGCTCCTCGACCCCCTGCCGTTTCTGGTCCACTTCCGGCCCCGGGCCGCTCCGTCCTTCCGGGCGGTTGCACGCCTCCGCCCCTGGCACCCGCCGTGCTTGTGGAGGCGTCCGGCCGGGCTGGCAGGTGTGCCTGGCGCAGTCGGGCGCAGGCGCACCGACATCAAAGGAGAAGCGACACATGAAGAAGCTTGCGAAGGGCTTCACGCTCATCGAGCTCATGATCGTGGTGGCCATCATCGGCATCCTGGCCGCGATCGCGATCCCGAACTTCATCAAGTACCAGCTCCGGTCGAAGTTCTCGGAGGCGTCGTCGAACATCGAGGGCCTCCGGAAGGCGGAGGAGGCGCTGCGCCAGGGTGAGCGTCAGCTCACCGTGAGCGGCGTGCTCGAGCCGAACTACGTCCCCGGCCAGTACTGGAACCTCCGCGGCGGCGGGCTCCCGGCAGCCGGCACGGTCGGCAGCCAGAAGCTGGTGTGGGCCACCACCGACCTCGCGGTCGCGAACGCAATCGACTGGCAGGTCGAGGGCGCCACGTACTTCCGGTATGGCGTGCTGACCCCCTGCGCCGGCTCCCCTTCGGCGACGAACGCGGGCATCTGCTACTCCGCCGGCGCCGTCTCGGACATCGACGGCGACGCCGTCCAGGGTCAGGTCGCGCTGGTCAAGCCGACGCTGGCCGGGGCCGCCCCGGCGAGCTGGCCGCTGAGCATCACGTTCCCGGGCACCGCGGGCTCCGGCTGCCTCCCCTCCGCGGGCGCGACCGTGTACGCGACCCCGTGCGCCGTGTCGCTCCCGGACGTCTTCTAGTCTCGACGAACGCCTCATGGAGAAGGGCACCGCGCGGCTGCGGTGCCCTTCTTCTTTTCGCGGTGAACCTCTCACCGACCGGCCAGCCGCCCGCTCTCGCTCCGTCTGCTTTTCGGCTATCCTCCGCATCCGGGATGAACCGCCTCGGACTCGCCATCGTCATCGCCCTCCTCGTCACCGTGACGGCGGCGGCGCGGGCAACGCTGGAGCCTGAGGCGGCGCGGGTCGGGAGCGTCCGCGACCCGGCCTGGCTCCCGTCGGGCCAGGCGCTCCGGACCACGGCCATGGGCCAGAGGCTGCTCCTCGCCGATCTCTACTGGCTCAGGACCGTCATGTACGTGGGAGAGTCGGCGATGGCTCCCCGCCGCGGATGGGACGCGCTCTACCCGCTGGGCGAGATCGTCACCGATCTCGACCCGCGCTTCGGCTATGCCTACCAGGTGGTCGGGTCGAACCTGAGCGGTCTCGCGCACCAGGTCGAGCTGAGCGACCGGATCCTCGAGAAGGGCATGCGCAACGTGCCGGACCGCTGGATGCTGCCCTTCCTCTACGCCTTCAACAAGTTCTTCTACCAGGAGGACTATGCGGGCGCCGCGGCCTACGCGCGCCGCGCGGCAGAGGTCGGCAGGCGGCCGCACCTCGCGCTCCTGGCCGCGAACCTCTCGCTGCTCGCGAACCGCTCCGACGAGTACGATGCGGCGCTCGGCTTCCTGGAGCTCAGCCTCCAGCAGGAGTCCATCCCCGAACAGCGCGCTCAGCTCGAGCAGCGCATCGTCAAGGTGCTCACCTTTCGTGAGCTGGACCGGTGCGAGCGCGCCGTGGCCGCCTTCCGGATGCGGACGGGCCGGCGGCCCTGGGCGCTCGACGAGGTCGCCTGGATCGGCCTGCTGCCCTCGGTCCCGGCGGATCCCTCGGGCGGAACCCTCGTGTACGACCCGTTCTCCGACACGGTGCGCTCGACCAGGCTCGGCGCGCGCCAGCCCCTCCGCGTGGATCGATGACCCGTACGCTCTCCATCGCCGCCAACACGTTGCGCGAGGCGCTCCGCGAGCGCCTCCTGTACAACTTGGTGTTCTTCGCCATCGCGATGACGATCGCGTCGCTCACCGTCTCCCGGCTGACCCTGGGCGAGCAGTTCCGCATCATCGCGGACGTGTCGACCTCGAGCACCCAGGTATTCGGGCTGCTCATCTCGGTGTTCGTCGGCGTCTCGCTGGTCGCGAGGGAGATCGACCGGCGCACGTGCTACGCGCTGCTGGCTCGGCCGGTCAGCCGCGCCGAGTTCGTCGTGGGGAAGTTCCTGGGCCTGCTCGCGACGGCGGGCCTGAACCTCCTGGTCATGGCGGCGGTCAGCGCGCTCGCGCTCCTGGTCTACCGCGGCGACGCGAGCTTCCTGGGCTCCGGCTTCCTCGCGGCCTTCGGGTTGATGATCGCGCAGTTCGCGGTTGCGGTGGCGCTCGCGGTGCTGTTCGCGACCTTCACCACCCCGACCCTTGCCACCATCTTCACGCTCTCCGCGCTCGCGTCCGGCTTCCTGTTCGCCGAGGTCCGCAGCTTCTGGCTGAAGGCCGAGCAGGTGGAACTGAAGCAGGTCGTCCACCTGCTCGACGTACTCCTCCCGAACATGGGCCTGCTCGACGCGAAGGAGGCGCTCACCTACGGCGACGTGGTCGGGATCGGCTCCGTGCTGATCCGCCTGGCCTACGGGTTCGGGTACGCGGGCGTGCTCCTCGCCCTCGCCGCCCTCGTCTTCTCCCGCAGGGACATCCGCTGACATGAGTGACGCGCTTCGGATCGAAGGGCTCGGCAAGACCTACCGGCTCGGCTTCAGGATGCGGAAGGTCGTGGCGCTCGACGCGCTGGACCTGCGGGTCGCCGAGGGCTCGGTGTTCGGCTTCGTCGGGCCGAACGGCGCCGGCAAGAGCACTACGATCAAGATCCTGGTCGGGCTGGTCACCCCCTCCCGCGGGCGGGCGACCATCTTCGGCCGGCCCATCTCCCATCCATCCAGCCGGCACGTGGTGGGCTACCTGCCGGAGAACCCGTCGTTCCACGAGTTCCTGCGTCCGCTGGAGGTGCTCACGCTCATGGGGCGGCTCTCCGGCATGGGCGGCCGCGAGCTCCGCGCGCGCGCCCAGGAGGTGCTCGAGCTGGTCGGCTTGGACCGCGCCGCCGACCTCACCGTCCGAAAGTTCTCGAAGGGCATGGTGCAGCGGCTCGGGCTGGCCCAGGCCATCCTGCACGACCCTCCGCTGCTCATCCTCGACGAGCCCATGAGCGGCCTCGATCCGATCGGCCGGGCCGAGGTCCGCGATCTCATCGTCCAGCTGGGCCGGCGCGGGAAGACCATCTTCTTCTCGACGCACATCCTCGGTGACGTCGAGTCCATCTGCGATCACGCCGGGATGCTCCTGCACGGCGAGCTGGTCCGCCAGGGGAGCCTGGGCGAGCTGCTCGACGGGTCGATCCAGTCCGTCGAGCTCCGCTGCGTCGGACTCGCCGAGGCCGAGTTCGACGGCTTGCGGCGAGCGGCGCTGAACGCCGTCCGCGGCCCCGATTGCTGGGTGCTGTCGTTCCGGGACGTGGACGCAGCAAACGCTGCGGCGGCGCGGGTGGTCTCGTGCGGCGGCCGCATCACGGCGCTCCTGCCGCACCGGGAGACGCTGGAGCAGTCGTTCGTGCGGCTCGCGCGCGCCCAGGACTCGGCCGTTCCGGCGCGCGCGCAGCGCGTCGGGTGATCGATGTCAGCCGAGACCTCCCCCGCCCCGCTCCGCGATCTCCCGATCGAGCCGCCCGCGTCGCCGCCGCCCGCTGCGAGGCTGGGTGCGGCGGAGTCGTGGCGATCGCACGCGCTCGCCGTCGCGACGATGGCTGCCGCGCTCGCGCTCTTCTTCGCGCCGGCGCTGCTCACCGATCAGCAGTTCCTGTTCCGCGACAACGGGCGGATGCACTGGCCGGTGAAGCGGTACGTGGCCGAGCAGCTGCGGCAGGGACACCTCCCGCAGTGGAATCCGTACGCCGGGCTCGGCATCCCGCTCATCGGCACCGCCGTCGATGCCGTGCAGCATCCGTTCAACCTGCTGCTGATCGCGCTCCCGTTCGAGATCGGCTTCAAGGCCTGGGTGCTGCTCTCGTTCCTCCTCGCGGCGACGGGAGCGTATGCCTGGGCGCGCCTGCTCGGGCGCACCTGGCACGCCGGGATCGCGGCGGGCCTCGGCTTCGCGCTTTCCGGCGCGCTCGTCGGCTCGACCGACAACGTGCAGTACCTCACGACGCTCTCCGCGCTCCCCTGGATGTTCGCCGCCGCGCACGCATACTTCTCGCGCGGAGGGGGCCCCTGGCGCGCAGCTGGCCTCGGACTGGCGTCTGGCCTGTGCGCGGCAGCGGGCGACCCGCAGGCGTGGGGCTTCGCCGTCGCCCTGCTCGTCCCGTACGCTGCCACGATCGCGGGAGACGGGACCGGGTGGCGGCGGGATCTCGGCCGCGGCGCGGCCGCCGCGGGGATTGCGCTCGTCGGCGCGGCGCCGTTCGTGCTGCCGGTGATCGCGTGGATGCCGGAGTCGTCGCGTGGCTCGGCCCTCGATCCGGGCGAGCTCCAGCGCTGGAACCTGGCGCTGCCGCGCCTGCTCGAGCTCGTCCTGCCGCACATGTACCGCGACACCCCCGGGACGCTCGGATCGCCCGTCTACTCGGCGTTCGGCGCCGGCACCGTCGTCACCATCCCGTGGGTCCTGTCGGTCTACGTGGGCGTGTCGGTGTTCGCCCTGGCGATGCTCGCCACGGCGCGGTGGCGGCCTGCCCGATGGCTGCTCCTCTGCGCCGCCCTGTTCACCTGGATGGCGCTCGGGCACTACGGGGGCTTCGGCCAGCTGCTGCCGCACCTGCCGGTGCTTCGGGGCTTCCGCTACTGGGAGAAGATGGCCATCTGGCCGTCGCTCCTGCTCCCGATCGCGGCCGCGTACGGGCTCGACGACGTGGTCGGCGGTCGGCACCGGAGCGCGCGGGCGCCCTCGCTCATCCTCGGCGCGGGCCTGGCGGCGCTCGCGGTGTCCGCGGCCGGCCGGCTCTCCTTCTCGGGCGTGACGGCGGTCCTCGCACGCTGGTCGCTGGCGCCGGATCAGGCCGGGGCGCCGGCCGCGTTCGCGACGAACCTGCTCGACGGACTGGTCGAGTCCGGCGCGGTGTGTCTGGTCCTCGGAGCTGCCATCCTGGCCATCCAGCGCGGCCTCGTTCGCCGGAGCCCGGGTCCGCTCCTCGCGCTCGTGGTCGTGGCGGACCTGGTCGCCGCGAACGTGCGCGGGTACCTGCTCGCCGATCCCGTCATCGTCAACCAGCCCTCTCCGTTCGGTGCCTATCTGAAGGGCCAGCCGGGTCTGCAGCGCGTGTTCACCCCGTTCGATCTCCCCAGCGATCGCTGGCCGGAGCTGCGCGCCTACGAGTCGGGATGGGCGTGGGCCGGCCACATCCTGGAGCCGTGCTTCAACCTCGATCACCGGGTCGGGAACTTCCTCGCCTATACCGGCATGGTCCCGTGGCGGCTCGATCGCTTCAACCGGCGCACGACGGTCGCGACGCAGATGCCTCACATCGGTGTGTTCGGCGTGGGCTTCGTCTCCGTGCCCGCCTCGCCCGAGCGGGCCCGGATGGCGGGACTGGCGCCGCCGTTCGAGGTGGTCGCGGCCGATCCGCTGCTCCCCGCCTATCTCGTCCGAGTCCCGCACCGCGATCGGGCGTACCTCGCATCCGACCTCAAGTCGGTGGATCGGCGCGGCGCGATGGAGTTCGTGCTGGAGGTGGATCCCGCGCGTTCCGACGCATCGGTGGTGGAGGGCCCGGTACCCGAAGGCTACCTCGCCCCCACCGGCTCCGCGCAGGTGGTGGAGGACGCCGCCGAGCGGGTCGTCGTGGAGACCACCGCCGATCGCCGGGCGCTCCTGGTGCTGAACGACATCCATGCGGCGGGCTGGACTGCGCGCGTCGATGGCCAGCTCGCGGAGATCCTCCCCGCGAACTACCTGGCGCGCGGGGTGTGGGTGGACGCGGGTCGCCACGTCGTCGAGTTCACCTACCGTACGCCGCTGCTCACTGCCGGGTGGGCGATCTTCCTGATCGGAGGCGCCGCGGTGGTGATCGGGGCTGCGGCCCGGAAGCGCCGGCGGCCCATGAGGAGCGCCGAGTGATCGCGAGTTCGAGCAGCGAGGGGCGGCAGGAGGCCGCCGAGGCGTGGCTCGCCCGGCATCGGGGCAGGGTCACCGGCGCGCTGGTCCTGGCCGCAGCGTTCGTACGCCTGATGCTGGTTCTCCAGATCGCGGCGGGGCCGGTACCCCGCATCCATGCCGTCGTCACCGAGTCGGACAACTTCTTCTTCGACGTCTGGGGGCGACACATCGCGCGGGGCGACTGGTTGCAGGCGGGCCCGCTCCATCCGACGTTCGAGTGGATGCGGGTCGTGGCCGATGAGGCCGTCGCCGAACGACCTGCGCTCGCGCCCGAGGGCCTTCCCGCCGGCGGGACGCCGGCACGTGCCGCGCTCCAGGAGCGGCTCTGGGATGGCTGGCTCCACGGGCCAGCGTTCTACCAGGAGCCGATCTACCCGTACCTGGTCGGGCTCACGTACTGGCTCACCGGTCCCGACGTGTGGCACGTCTTCGCGTGGCAGCTCCTGCTCGGCGTGCTCGGGGTGGTGCTGGTCCACCGGCTCGCACGCCGGCTGTTCTGCGAGCGTGCCGCGCTGGCCGCCGGAGTCCTCGCGGTGCTCGCGCCGGTCCCGCTCTACCTCGAGGTCACGCTCCTTCGAGACGCGCTGGTGGCCTACGCCACGCTTGGTCTGGCCCTGGCGATGCACTGGGCGCCAGAGGGGCGGCGCTCGCGATGGCTGTGGCTCGGTATCGCGTTCGGGGCGGCCTCGCTGGTGAAGCAGACGTTCCTGATCTTCCCGCTGGCGATGGGCGCGTGGCGGCTCGCGACGGTCCGGACGCCCAGGCGCGACCGGTGGGCCGCCGCTGGGCTGGTGGCGATGGGGATGGGCGTTGCTTTGCTGCCCGCGATCATCCGGAACCTCGCGGTCGGCGCCCCGGCGCTCACCATGAACGGATCCGGCGCCTCGATGCTCGCGTTGTTCCATACGGCGAGCGCGAACCCGTTCGACGTGATGGTGGGGTCGGAGTACCCGCGCATCCTCGCCTCCACGAACGGCAGCTTCGTCGCCTCGCTCATGGAGTCGATCCCATCGCACCCGAGCGCGCTCGGCTGGGTGCGGCTGAACGCCGAGAAGCTCCTCTACGCCTGGCATGGCTTCGAATCGCCGAACAACGTGGACCTGTATCTGTTCCGGCACGCCGCGCCCGTCCTGCGCGCGCTCCCTGTGACGTTCGTGGTGATCGTCCCGCTCGCGGCGGTGGGGCTCGCGACCCGGCGCGCGCGCGAGGCCTGGCCGATCCTGGTCGCGGTCGCGGCCAGCCTCCCGACGCTCGCGCTCGCGATCGTCCTCTCCCGATATCGCGCGCCCATCGCGCTCGTGCTGCTCCCGCTCGCGGGCGCTGGCGTGGTGCGCCTCGGCGGGTGGATCGGAGCGCGTCGGGTGCGGCCCCTGGCCATCGCGGCGGCCGCGAGCTGCGCGTACGTCACCTGGGCCTCGACGGCGCCTCCCGGCAAGGAGCCCGTGGCGCGCGCAGTTCGATACGCGAGCGACGGCGTCCGCATCCTCGCCAACGGTGAGCCGGCGTTCGCCGCCCTCTACTTCGCCGAGTCGTTGCGTCTCCGGCCCGACCGGCCGAAGGTCGAGGCGCTGCTCGGCGAGGCGCTGCTGGCTGCCCGCGAACCTTCGGCGGCGTTGCCGCACCTCGAGGCCGCGAGCCGGGCGCTCGACACCGGCGCAGCACACGAGCTGCACGCGCTCGCGCTGGTCGCGACCGGCCGCCGCGAGGAGGCGATCGCGCAGGCGCGGGCGGCGCTCGCCTCCGAGCCCGCCCGTGCCTCCGCGCGCGCCTTGCTGGAGCACTTGCTGGGTTCCGGCGGCGACGAAGCCTCCACGATGCATGGAGCAGCTCCACGATGAGCCTGTCCACGAAGCTGCTCGAGCACCCTGCGGTCTATCGCCTGTGGCAGAGCCCGTTCGCGGCGGACAAGCTCGCGCCGCTCGTCCAGCACGGTCAGCTCTCGGGTGCCCGGCGCGTGCTCGACGTGGGGTGCGGTCCGGGGACGAACACCGCCGCGTTCTCTGGCGTCGAGTACGTCGGGATCGACATCAACCCTGCGTACATCGCGTCCGCGCGGCGGCGCTTCGCGCGGGAGTTCGTCGTCGCGGACATCTGCACCTACGCCTTCCAGCCGGAGCGAAAGTTCGACTTCGTGCTGGCCAACAGCTTCCTGCACCACGTCGCAGACCGCGACGCCGAACGGATCCTCGCGGGGATGGCCGGCGCGCTGACCCCGGACGGCGCGGTCCACATCCTCGACCTGGTCCTGCCCGAGGACCCGTCGATCGCGCGCTTCCTGGCGAGACAGGACCGTGGCGCCTACGCCAGGCCGCTCGAGGAGTGGCGGGCGCTCTTCGGCCGAGTGTTCGAGCTCCGGATCTTCGAGACCTACTCGCTCTCGCTGCTCGGCGTGCCGCTGTGGAAGATGGTCTACTGCAAGGGAGAGGTGAAGTGATGAAGCGCGCACCGAGGATCTCCGTCGCGATCCCGCTCCACAACGAGGAGACCGTCCTGCCGGAGCTGCTCCGGCGGCTCCGGGCCGTGCTCGACGAGCTCCCGGGCGGTCCGCACCAGATGGTGTTCGTGGACGATGGCAGCACCGACGGCACGCTGGAGGTGCTCGAGGACGAGGCGCGGCGCGACGAGCGGATCCTCGCGATCTCGCTGTCGCGCAACTTCGGCCATCAGGCGGCGCTGACCGCAGCCCTCGATCACGTGCGCGGCGACGTGACGGTGGTGATGGACGGCGACCTGCAGGACACGCCCGAGGAGATCCCCCGGTTCCTCGAGCGCCACGCCGACGGGTTCGACGTCGTGTACGCGAGGCGGACGCAGCGGAAGGAGTCGTGGGCCCTCCGGGCCTGCTACTTCCTGTTCTACCGCGTGATGGCGAGGCTCTCGGAGGTACCAGTCCCGCTCGACTCCGGTGACTTCGCTCTCATGTCCCGGCGTGTCGTCGACCATCTGAAGCGGATGCCGGAGCACCACCGTTACCTCCGCGGCCTTCGGAGCTGGGTTGGCCTGCGCCAGACGGGCATCGACGTGGAGCGGGCCGAGCGCCACGCCGGCCGCAGCAAGTACGGCTTCTTCCGGCTGCTCAAGCTCGCTTCGGATGGAATCTTCGCCTTCTCGATCGTCCCAATCCGCGCGGCCGCGCTGCTGGGCGCCGTCACCATCGGCCTGGCGGCGATCTTCGCGGCCTACTCGGTGTTCGCGAAGTTCTTCCTCCAGGATTCGCCGAAGGGCTTCACGGCCGAGGTCCTGCTCGGCACGTTCCTCTCGGGCGTCCTGCTGTTCTTCCTCGGGATCATCGGAGAGTACGTCGGACGCGTGTACGAAGAGGTGAAGGCGCGGCCGCTCTACCTCGTCGGACGGGTCGTCGGTGCGGCGAGCGCGCAGGAGTCGCAGGAGCGGCCCGGGAGCACCGCGGACGTGCTCGCCGTCCGGCGTTAGTCGCGGCAGCGCAACCGAGGCCCACGTTGGAACGCACCTATCGCGACGTCTACGAGTCGCTCTACCGCGAGCACTGGTGGTGGAGAGCGCGCGAGGCGCTCGTCCTGGAGACGGCCCGGCGCCTGCTACCCGCAGCCCCAGGGTCGCGGGCCATCCTCGACGTCGGCTGCGGGAACGGCCTGTTGTTCGACGCGCTCGCAGGCCTCGGAGACGTCGAGGGCGTCGAGCCTGCCGAGGACCTCGTCGATCCGCGAGGGCCTCACCGGCGCCGGATCCACGTCCGTCAGTTCGACCGCGGTTTCGCTCCCCCCCGTAGGTACGGCCTCGTCCTCATGCTCGACGTCCTCGAGCACATGGACGATCCCGCCGGCGCGCTGAATCACGCGATCGGGCTGCTGGAGACCGGCGGCCTCGTCATCGCCACCGTCCCTGCGTTCCGCGTCCTCTGGACCCGCCACGACGACTTGAACCAGCACCGCACCCGGTTCACGAGGCGATCGTTCCGCCGCCTGGCGCAGGAGGCCGGGCTCCGGGTCCTCGAGGAGCGCTACTTCTACCACTGGCTGTTCTGGGCGAAGCTGGTCGCCCGGGCGACCGAGCGGCTCACCCCGGGCAACGCGGAGCCCGCGATCCCGCGGGTACCGCCCGCGTGGCTGAACCGGCTCCTGCTTCTCGCGTCTCGGGCGGAGCAGCGCCTCGCCCGACCGGTTGCGCTGCCGTTCGGCAGCTCGCTGCTCGTGGTCGGAACGGCAGCGGCGGGGGCGCGCGGGTCCTAGTTCCCCCCCACGATGTCCGGCGAGTTGCTGGTGATCTGCGCGTTGCCGTAGCCGGACGAGCCCTGGATGTGCGTGAAGACCGCCTCGATGACGGCGCGCCGCTCCTGCCCGCCCTCCACGATGCGCCACGCAGGGTTGATGCACTCGGAGCGGAGGATCACGCTCTCGTCGTTGTCGCGCGTGGGAAGGTCGGTGATGGCGCCGAGCGGCCGCTCGTCGTCGTTGTCGCGGACGCTCACCCAGAAATCAGGGCGCCCGTCGCCGTCCAGATCGGCGCCGGCGTCGAAGCTGGTGCCGTTGCTCTTGCCGAGCACCTGACCCGGGAGATCCGCGAGCACGGCGTCCGGATCGTACCGGTAGCCGGCGAGCGTGCCGTCCAGGTAGTCGTTCCAGTTGTGCGTGGTCTCGTAGCTCTGGCCGAAGAACCGGCGGCCGTACTGGAGGCCGGCCTCGGCGCAGATCTGCGCGCGCTCGCGCACGCCCATCTTCGCCGCGTCCACGCGGTCGGTGCCCGCGATGCGGATCATGGCGACGCCGAGCACCAGGAGCAGCGCCACCAGGAACAGCGCGAGCACCAGCGCAGCGCCGCGCTCCGAGGGCCGGCTCCGGAGGGGATGGCTCATCACAGGCTCCCGAGGCTGGTGTTCCGCACCGCCACGCCGAGCTGGTAGCTGCGGCGCATGTAGAGGCCGTTCGGGTTCACGCCGGTGCCGCTGGGCGCCAGCGTGACGCCCTGGATCTGGATGCGCGGGTCGGTCGGCCCGGGATCGCCGAGCAGCTCGCGGCTCCGCACCACCACGCTCAGGCTCACGGTGCGCAGCGCCGCCACGTCGTTGTTCCCGCTGGCCGCCTGGAGCCGGGCGCCACCGCCCGCCGGGAACTCGCCCAGCGCGGGCACTGCCTCGGTGGTGACGTCCTGCCCGACGATCGCCGCGGGGCAGGCGGTCAGCGCCAGCCCCTGCTCGACGCTGCAGTCCACCTGCAGGTTCTCGACGTTCCGCGCGATGTCCACGCGCTCGGTCACGTCCGCTGCGGTCTCGGGCGGCCGGGGGACCGCCAGGTCGGCGCGCACCAGGCGGTCCTGCGCGTCCACGTAGTACAGGCGCGCGCGCGCGGGCCGCACCAGCGCACCGGCGTTGATCTTGTGCGCGTTCTTGCCGGGAAACACGTCGGCGCCGAGCGAGGAGGTCAGCGTCTTCGTGTCCACGTCGATGGTCGAGATCGGGATCCAGACCGCGTCCTCGTACTCGCCCGCCAGCACCGGCGCGCCGGCGGTGAACGGACCGACGTCGGTGACGATGAGTGCCCCGGTCGTGGTGGTCACGTCCCCGACCAGCGCCGGACGGACGCCGTCGGAGGGCGCGCTCCGCACGACCAGCACCGCGTCGGTGCCGGGCTTCACGTCCAGGAACCCGCCCCCGCCGACGTTCTCGAAGATCTGAACGGCCGGCCGGGAGGCCGGGTTCCCGCCGATCGCCGTCCGGATGATCCCGGTCCCGGCGCCCAGCGACCCGGCGCGCAGGTCCGCCTCGAGGTAGCCGAGTCCCTGGCGGCCCTCACCCTGGATCTGGGCGAGGAGCTCGCGGGGGCGCCGCCCGCGGTCCACCATGATGGCGCCCTGCACCGCCATCGTGACGAGGATCGCGGTGATGCCCATGGCGACCATCAGCTCGAGCAGCGTGAAGCCGCGACGTGAGGAAGCGTGCATGGTCGGCCTCAGTCGGTGAGCAGCAGGTCCGCCGCCACGCAGGAGGTGGTGGAGTAGCGTTGCGCGGGGTCGCACGGGCTCTCGAGCCGCTCCGTAGGTGCGGACCATGAACGTCCGCGTGGCGGCGGCGCCGGCGGTGGACGGCTCCACGCGCAGCCAGCTCCGGTAGAGGGCCGCCTGCGGACAGGTGAACGTCGACGACTGCGTCCCGTTGGTCGCGACCACGCGCGCCTCCATGTCGTAGCAGGCGTCGACCGTCCACGTGTTCGCAACCATGGCCTGGATGCGGTCGCGCGGGGTCACCGCCATCCGCTCCAGCAGCGCGCTCCGCATGTGCGCGGCCACGGTGCGCCGGTGCCCGATGGCCGTCGCGCGCGCCGCCTCGTTCATGCTGCCGACGAAGCCGAGCAGCGCCACCAGGATGATGACCCCGGCGATCATGAGCTCGATCAGCGTCACGCCTCGCTGTCCGCGCATGGCCCTCTCCTACTCCCCACCGGCCCGGGCCGGTTCCCACGTCTTGTACATGGCCGGGGTGGCGCGGTTGAACGGGCGGGTGGCCGGGCCACCGTCCGTGCGCAGCGCCTCGGGGAGCGCCTTCTTGGTGATGGCGGTGTCGGTGGTCACCACCAGGCTGTTCCCGAACACCAGCACGCCGCCGAACGACTTGCTCTGGTTGGCGGTGACCGTCTTCGCCAGCTCGCCGGCGGTGCTGGTGCCCACCATGTAGAGGTTGCCGGCCTCTGTGATGGATTCGGTGATGTCGCCCGAGAACGAGCCGAACGCGGTGTTGAAGATGACCTCGTTGTTCACCACGCGCGGCATACCGAACACCCGCTCGCCGGTGAGCAGGTCGATCTTCCAGGCGGCGTCCTGCTTCAGCATGCCGTAGACGCGCGGGTCACGGGTGGCGTTGACGTTCACGGGGACCGCGACCCTGGTGTTCCAGTCCGGCGAGACCGGGACCACGTACACCGCCCCGTTCTCGAACGGCGCGATGGACCAGTCCACGCCCATGGCGCCCTGCACCACCGCGAGCCGGCCGAGGAGGTACGGCTCGAGCGCGGTGAGCACCTTCGTGAACCGGCCCTGGCCGATGGGGCTGGTGAGCGGCTGCTGCGCCATGGTGGCGCCGCCGTTCACCCGGAACAGGTCCTTGATCTCGGTGGTGGCGGACGTCGCCACCATGTCCGGCGTCCCGAACAGCGGGAAGGAGTGCCAGACGGGCGGCGTCGCCGTGTCCTTGTAGTAGTTGACGTTGCGGCCGTCGCGCGCCGAGAGCTCCCACATCCGGCCCTCGAGATCACCCACGTAGACGTTGTCCACCGAACCGTCGGAGTCGAGGTCCACCAGCGCCACACGGCCGGGGATGGTGTTGTCGGCGATCACCGTCCCGGCGCCGTTCGCGCGCGTGTACTTGCGCTCCCACTGCCACACCTTCTTGCCGGAGACGAGATCGATGGCGAACACCTCGACGCCGCGGAAGCCGAGCGGGCTGCTGCTGGTGAAGTCCACCATGCTGGTGGCGACGTAGGCCACGTACTGCGAGGCGGTGCCGACGGCGACCTTGCCGATGGCGGTGCCGTAGGTGTAGCCGAGGTTTCGGTAGTCGTACTTGCCGAACTTGATGGCGGCGAGCACGTCCGGATCGACCGTGTTGTAGTCGGTCGGGATGTGGGCGGTGGACGCGACCCCGTCGTCCCAGTCGAACCACTTGATGGCGTACGTCTCCGGATCGGTCGGATCGAACGTGTCCCAGGTCCCGTCGGCGCCCAGGTCGAAGCGGCCGTCGTCCTCGTGATCCCCGCGGACGTGCCAGAGCAGCACCGGCTTCAGGGGGTTCGTCACGTCCATCGCGAACATCTCGGACCCGCCTAGGCCCGCGGCGGCGAGCAGCACGGTGCGCCACTCGCGCTTCCAGCCCGGCCGCTCGTCGGGGCTGGTCCAGTCGATGACGCCGTTCCCGTTCGCGTCGTGCGGGAAGCTCGCGAACACGTCGATGACGTTCACCGACGCGTCCACCATCGCGTTGTTGGTCGCGAGGTTGCAGAGCTGGCCGGGCGGCAGGAACGCCCAGAGCTCCTGCCCGCGGCGCACGCCGGCGGGGAGCCCGTCGCCGGCCGGGTCGCGCCAGTTGCCGCCACCCGAGACGTAGAACGCGTGGAGCATGCCGTCGCGACCACCGGCGTACGCCACCACCGGCCGCGTCGCCCAGGCGGTGTCGGTGACGTAGTTCGAGGGCCCGACGATGGCCGGGCTGCCGTGGTCGATGCCGCCGAGGATCGCGACGTTCGGCTGCGCGTCGGGGTCGTCGCACTGCGACAGGCTCGGGGTCATGCGCGGGTTGCCGCTCGAGTCGTGCGACGAGCAGAACCCGCGGACCTGCTGGACGAACATCCCGAGCTGGTTCCGCTGGACCGAGCTGGCCGCGTCGTACCGCTCCAGCGTCTCGGTGATCACGCCGGCGGTGTTGCACTGCGCGAGCGCCGCGGACAGATCGCACTTCCCGTCTGCGTCCTGATCCAGGCAGCCGCTGCGGGTCTGCAGGTAGTCCACCTCGATCTGCTGGCTCCACCCGATGCCGGCGGAGCCGCCCAGCACCGTGAAGATCTTCCGCGCGCCGGGCGCCGGCATGCGCAGCGCCGCGTCCCAGTTCACGGTGGGACAGGTGCCGGCCGGCGAGGTCGCGGAGCACTTGAACGCGGTCGAGCCGGTGGGGATGTTCCCGAGCTCGTACTCGTACAGGTGGCCGCGCGTGTACGGGAACCGCCAGCGGTGCGGGAACGTGGTGCTGTAGTTGCGGTAGGTGTCCTCGGGCGGATCCGGGTACTGCACGTAGGTGCCCTGGTACACCTTGTCCACGGGGGTGCCCGAGCTCTTGTCCTCGTACCCGACCGGCTCGGATCGCGCCAGCTCGACGCCGAGGAGCAGCGGCACGTTCGCGAGCACGCTGTTCAGGATCATGCGCTGGCCCCAGTACCGGGCGTTGTCGAACCGCATGCCGGCCAGGTAGATGACGAGCCCCTTGCCGAGGTCGTTGTTGTAGTAGCGGGCGGCCGACAGCGTGACCGTGGTCGCGTCCTGGAACTGCAGGCCGACCATGGTTCCGGCGCCGAACGCGTCGACCGGCGTGAAGCCCTTGTAGTCGCTCTGACCGCCCTGGAACGGGAAGTTGCCGGTCTGGGTCCAGGGCTGCGAGAGGCCGCCGTAGCGGAAGCAGGTCCCGCTCCCGCTGCTGCGGTAGAGCGTCACCCCCGGCTTCCGGTCGTTGCAGTCCTCGTGGTAGGCGACGTTCGGCGTGTAGTCCACGATGCCGGTGGTCGTGACGAGCGGGCGCGTGGTGACGAGGTCCGCGGGGTCGGGGCGGTTCTCCAGCTGGTCGATGGACGCCGCCTCGACGTACGCGCCCTTCCCGCGGTTCAGGAACGTGTTCAGGTTGCCGCGCTGCGCGAGGGTGAGCGCCGCCATGGCGTCGGCGCCCCAGAACAGCCCGTACTTCTTGTCGAGGTTGTTGATCAGCCCCTGGGGGTTATCGACCGTGATGTCGAGGAGCTCGGCCTCGGTCTTCTGGTCGATGACCACACCCTGGTTCCAGCTCGTGATCGCGTCCAGGCCGGCGTTCTCGAGGACGTTGATGATGAACGCCGCCTTCCCGCCGGTCACCGCGATGAGCGGCGGCTTCTGGTTGAGCTGGCGGGCCACCGGCGCGCTGAAGGACGCGCGCGCGCTGTGGATCCGGACGTAGTGCGCCGAGCCGGTGCCGTCCTTGTGGTACTGCGCCAGCTCCGGGTACGTGTCGAGCATCGTCAAGAAGCACTGGCGATCCGTCGCGTCCACGATGAAGGGCGCGCCCAGGTACTTCATCACCGTCTTCTTCGGGGAGGCGTTCTTGTCCCCCAGGTTGACGGTCGCGCCGCGCGCCGGGCCGCTCGCGACGGTGTAGGCCGTCTCCCAGGCGGAGAACGGCGCCTGCTCGCCGCCGCTCGCGGTGAGCGCGGCCACCGGCACGCCGTCCGCGCTCTGCACGTCGAAGTCGCAGCCGTCGTTGTCGTTGTACGCGTCGTACCGCGGCAGGGCGTTGGTGTTGGTGTTGCACCGGTACTGCGAGAGCTTGTTCGGCGCGATCGCCCAGTAGAACGTCACGGGCTTCGTGCAGCCGGTCGGCAGCGAGGCCTCGAGGTTCCGGAGCAGCACCGCGTACACCAGGCCGTACGAGGCGATGACGCCGTCGTCGGTCTGGTACTCGAGCTGCGTGGGGATGATGATCGAGCCCGAGCTGAAGGTCTTGTTGGCCGCCCGCGCGGCGCCCGGCAGCGCGAGCGCGCCGAGCGCGAGCGCGGTGAGGAGGGCGCCGGTGGCGCGGCGGCGCGCAGGGGTGTGGGGCTGGGTGGATCGCATGGGCCGTCTCCGTCCGCGGTTCGCCGGATCCGGAAGCAAGAACGGATCCCTGGCCAGGTCCTCGCAACCACCCGAGATCCCTCGGCCGAGGGAGGCGCGCCGGCGGCCGCGGCCCGCAAAGCGCCGCGCATGTGCAAGCCGCTGCATGTAGGCGGCGGTGGGGGCGGGCTCAGCGGTCGCCGGAGATGCCGTACTTCGCGAGCCGGTACCGCAGCGACCGGAACGTGAGCGACAGCAGCCGGGCGGCCTCGCTCTTCACCCCGCCGGTGCGCGCCAGCGCCTGCTCCAGGATGGCGCGCTCGATCGCGTCGAGGTGCGCCTGCAGGTCCAGCCCGGTCTCGGGGAGCACCGTCGCGCCGGCGGCGGCGGGCGCGCTGCCGCGCATCTTCGGCGGCAGCGCGGCTGCCTCGATGATCGGGCCGCCGGAGAGCGTCACCGCGCGCTCCAGGACGTTCGCGAGCTCGCGCACGTTGCCGGGCCAGTCGTGCGCGAGCAGGATGCGCTCCGCCTCGGGGGAGATGCTCGGCACGGGACGGCCCAGCTCGGCGGCGAAGCGCGCGAGGTAGTGCTCCAGGAACAGCGGCACGTCGGCGCGCCGTTCGCGCAGCGGCGGGACGCGGAGCTGGATCACGTTGAGCCGGTAGAACAGATCCTCGCGGAAGCGGCCGGCCTCGACCTCGTCGGCCAGCTCCCGGTTGGTGGCGGCCACGATGCGCGCGGCCACCGGGAGGTCCCGCGTTCCCCCCACCCGCCGGATGCGCCGCTCCTGGAGCGCGCGGAGCAGGCGCACCTGCGCCGCGGGCGGGAGCTCGCCCACCTCGTCCAGGAACAGCGTCCCGGAGGCGGCCACCTCGAACAGGCCCTGCCTGGCCTCGCTGGCGCCGGTGAAGCTGCCCTTCTCGTGCCCGAACAGCTCGCTCTCGATCAGGCCCTCGGGGATGGCGCCGCAGTTGATGGCCACGAACGGCTGGTCGTGGCGCCCGCCGCGCAGGTGGATGGCGCGCGCCACCACCTCCTTGCCCGTGCCGCTCTCGCCGCTGATCAGGATCGTGCTGCGCCCCGGCGCGACCTTCTCGATCAGCTCGCGCAGCTCCTGCATCGCCGGAGAGCGCCCGATGAGCTCGTGCTCGCGCGGCGCGCCCATGCTCCGCCGGAGCACGCGGTTCTCCGCCACCAGCGCGCGGTGCTCCAGGGCCTTCGCGACCACCAGCTTCAGCTCGTCCACCTTGAACGGCTTCAGCACGTAGTCGTAGGCGCCGAGCTTCATCGCCTGGATGGCGTTCTCGGTGGTCGCGAAGGCGGTGACCATCACCACCTCGCTCGCCGGCGCGTGCTCCTTCACGGCCCGGAGCACGTCGAGGCCGGAGTCGCGGCCCAGCCGCAGATCGGTGATCACCAGGTCGAGATCGCCCTGGGCGGCGCGCGAGATGGCGGCGCCCGCGTCGGCCACGGTCGCGACCTCGTGCCCCTCCTTGCGGAGGAGGATCTCGAGCAGCTCGCGCATGGACTGCTCGTCGTCGGCGACGAGGATCGAGGCCATGCCGGATCCTACCTCGCCTCGGCGGCGTCCGCGCGGACCACCGGCAGGTGGACCAGGAACCGCGTGCCGCCGGACGCCGGCGTCTCGAGCGTCACCGTCCCGCCGTGCGCGTCCACGATCCGCTGGACCGTGGGGAGCCCGAGCCCGGTCCCGTGCTCCTTGGTGGTGAAGAACGGCAGGAAGATGCGCTCCCTGTCGGTCTGGTCGATCCCAGGGCCGTCGTCCTCGACCGCCACGAAGGCTCCGGACGCGTCGCAGCCGCTCGCCACCCGGAGCCTGCCGCACCGGCCGGCCGGCTCGGACGCCGCGTGCGCCGCGTTGAGGAGCAGGTTCCAGAGCACCTGCCGGACCTGGGCGGGGTCGCAGCTGGCCGGCGCGGGGGCGAGCGATCGCTCGACCGTGACGGCGGCCGCCGCGGGATCGTTCGCGAACACGTCCAGCGTCTCGGCGACGAGCGGGGCGAGGTCGCACGTCGCCTGGCGGGGCGGCGCGGGCCGCGCGAACGCCAGGAACTCGGTGACGAGCTCGCCCAGACGCCCGCCCTCGCGCAGCGCGATGTCGATGAGCCGGCGGTCCTCGCCCCGCAGCGCCTCCACGCCGCGGAGCAGCTCGAGCGACCCCATCATCGAGGCGAGCGGGTTGCGGAGCTCGTGCGCGAGCCCCGCGGCGACGCGGCCGAGATCGGCGAGGCGCTCGCTGCGCGCCACCCGCTCCTCCATGGCCCGGAGCGGCGTGAGATCCTGGAAGATGATGGCGGTGCCGAGCGGCCCGCCGTCGCGCCCGCGCAGGTGGAAGCTGGAGTAGCCCAGCAGCAGGCGGGCGCCGGCCGGGGTGGTGAACTCGGCCTCGCCGCGGGAGACGTCGGTGCGGAACCCGGCCGCCCACGGGCCGGCGGGCTCGCCCACGAGCGCCCCGGCGGAGAGCCCCGTCAGCTGCTCGCCGGCGCGGTTCAGGAAGGTGACCCGCCCGCGCGAGTCGAGCGTGAGCATGCCGCTCGTCATGGACTGCACGATGGACTCGTGCAGCGCGGTGATGGCGGCGAGGTCGGTCTCCCGCTCCGCCAGCTCCTCGCCGGTGCGGCGCAGCAGCTCGGCCAGGTACGAGGCGAGCGCCGCGGTGACGGCGAAGGCCGCGAGCTGGATGAACACCCGCGTGACCGGCCAGGCCGCCCACGACGGCGACGCGGCCGCGACCAGCGCCACGTGCGTGGCGAGCGCCAGGCCGAGCGCGGTGAGCGCGCCGCGCCGGAACAGCACGATGGCGCCGTTCACGATGGCGAGGGAGTACATGAAGACGAACACGCTCTCCGCGAACCCGGTGATGGCCACCACCGCGCCGGCCATGGCCACGTCGATCGCGATCTGCGCGTAGGCGAGCGGCACCAGGCCGCGCCCGCGGCGCAGCGCGAGCGAGAAGACCACCGACGCGACGTAGGTGCCGATGACGAGCGGGTAGAGCGGCGCGGTGGCCTGGAGGTCCGCCCCGGAGCGCAGCCCCACCGCGGCGGTCCCGCCCAGCAGGACCGTGACCCACACGACCCGGAAGAACGTGAGCCAGACCAGCTTCCGGTGGAGGCTGGACGCGCCCTCGCTCGCGGCCGACCCCCCGCCGGCCGTCCCGGCCTGGCCGACCGGGGCCATGCCGCTACTTGATGGTCCCGCCATCGTGAAGATGGGCAGGTACATCGCGATCATGAAGTAGCCGACGGTGCTGCCCAGGAACACCATGAGCAGCGGCTCGATCATCGAGGTCAGCGCCGCGACGCCGACGTCCACCTCGTCGTCGTAGAAGTCGGCGATCTTGTTGAGCATGGCGTCCATCGCGCCCGTGGCCTCGCCCACGCCGATCATCTGCACCACCATCGCCGGGAACACCTTGGTCTCGGCGAGCGGCCCGGCGATGTTCTTGCCCTCCGAGATCTTGGCGCGGACGTACAGGATGCCCTTCTCGATGGTCCGGTTGCCGGCGGACTTCGCCACGATCTCGAGCGCGTCGAGGATGGGCACGCCCGACGAGAGCATGGTGCCGAGCGTCCGGGTGAAGCGCGCCACCGCGATCTTGCGGATGAGCGGACCGAACACCGGCAGCTTCAGCACGGTGTCGTGCCAGACCTCCTGCCCGCGCCCCTTGCGCACCGCCACCTTGAACGCGATGAACGCGGCGAGGGGGATGCCGAGGAACAGGTACCAGCTCCTGCGGAAGCCGTAGGAGAGGTCGATCAGGAACTGCGTGGGCGCGGGCATGGCGCCGCCGAAGTCCTTGAACATCTTCTCGAACGTCGGGACGACGAAGGCGATGAGGACGATCACGACGCCCACGGCGACGAGGAGCACGATGGTCGGGTAGACCATCGCGCCCTTCACGCGCCGCTTCAGCTTCTCGTTCTTCTCGATGTACGCGCCGAGGCGCTGGAGGATGGTGTCGAGGATGCCGCCGATCTCGCCGGCGCGCACGAGCTGGACGAACAGCTCGTCGAAGACCTTCGGGTGCTCGCCGAGCGCGTCGGCGAAGGTCGAGCCGGACTCGACCTTGACCTTGACCGTCGAGAGGACCCTCCGGAACTCGGCGTTGTCCGCCTGCGTGGCGATGATGTCGAGCGCCTGCACCAGCGGCAGGCCGGCGTCGATCATCACCGAGAACTGGCGGGTGAAGACCAGCAGGTCCTTGCTGCCGACGCCGCGGAACCCGGGGAGCTTGAGCCGGAGCTCCTTCGGCTTCCTTCGCACCTTCTCCGGCTCGATGCCCATCTGCCGGAGGCGCGCCTGCACGGCGGCGGCGTCCTGCGCCTCCATCTCGCCGGAGCGCACCTCGCCCTGCCGGGTCTTGCCGGACCACTTCCACACCTTGGCCGGCGTGGCTGCCCGGGTCTTCACGTTCGCGGCTGCGGCCTGGGCCATGGTCTCCTCACGAGCGACGGCCCCCGCATCCTAGCGCGGGGGTGGGATCGGGTCGAATCCGGGGCTCCTACCGCGCCGCACCTTGCGGCGGGCCGCGCATCGCGGCGCCGCTCGCGATGATGTTCTTCAGCTCCTCCGCGTCGGAGGAGCGGCCGAGCGCCTCCTCCAACGTGATGAGGCGCTTCGCGAACGCCATCGCGAGGCTCTGGTTGAAGGTCTGCATGCCGAACTTGGCCTGGCCGACCTGCATCTGCGAGTAGACCTGGTGCACCTTGTCCTCGCGGATGAGGTTCCGGATGGCGGGGTTCGGGACCATCACCTCGATGATGAGCACGCGGCCGGGGCCGCCGGCCTTGGGCAGCAGGTTCTGGGTGAGCACGCCCTCCAGCACGAAGGAGAGCTGCGCGCGGACCTGCGGCTGCTGGTAGGGCGGGAAGACGTCGAGGATGCGGTTGATGGTCTGGACCGCGCTGTTCGTGTGCAGCGTCGCGAAGGCCAGGTGGCCGGTCTCGGAGATCACCAGCGCCGCCTCGATGGTCTCGAGGTCGCGCATCTCGCCGACCAGCACGACGTCGGGATCCTGGCGGAGGATGTACTTGAGCGCCTTCTTGAACGAGGCGGTGTCCGCCCCGACCTCGCGCTGGTTCACCACGCAGTTCTTGTGCGGGTGCAGGTACTCGATCGGATCCTCGATCGTGATGATGTGCTCGTGCCGGTCGGTGTTGATCTTGTCGATGATCGACGCGAGCGTGGTGGACTTGCCCGAGCCGGTGGGGCCGGTGACGAGCACCAGGCCGCGCGGCTTCTTGGCCAGCTCGGCCACGATGGGCGGCAGGCCCAGCTCCTGGAACGTGAGGATCTTGAAGGGGATGGTGCGGAACGCGCCGGCCACCGCGCCGCGCTGCATGAAGACGTTGGCGCGGAACCGGGAGAGCCCCTTCACGCCGAAGGAGAGGTCGAGCTCGCTCTCCTCCTCGAACTTGTGCTTCTGCGCGTCGGTGAGGATCGAGTAGCAGAGCTGCTTCGTCTCCACCGGCGAGAGCGGCGGCGTCTTGAGCGGCACCAGCTTGCCGTCGATGCGGAGCTGGGGCGGGGACCCGGTGGTGACGTGGAGGTCGGAGGCCCCCTTCTCGACCATCGCCTTCAGGAGCTGGTGCAGGTTCGCCAAGGGGGACCGCCTCCTAGAACTTGTCCGGCGCGGTGTTGCCGACCGCCTCGGCGAGGCTGGTCATGCCGGACTTCACCTTGTTGAGGGCGCTCATGCGCAGCGTGCGGAAGCCGAGGCGGATCGCCTCCTGCTTCAGCTCGGCGGCGGAGCAGCCCTGGATGACGAGCTCCTTCAGCCCGTCCCAGAGCGGCATCACCTCGTACACCGCCACGCGCCCCTTGTAGCCGCGGTCGTTGCAGGCCTTGCAGCCGCCCGGCTCGTACACCTGGAACGTGCCGATCTCCTCGGCGGGGAACCCGGCGTCGAGCAGCGCCTGCTCGTCCGGCGCCACCGGCTTGCGGCACTCCGGGCAGAGGCGGCGGCAGAGCCGCTGCGCCACGATCGCGTTCAGCGACGCGGTCACCAGGAACGGCTCGATGCCCATGTTGAGGAGGCGGGAGACGGTGCCGGGCGCGTCGTTGGTATGCAGCGTCGAGAGCACGAGGTGTCCGGTGAGCGCGGCCTTCACGCCGATCTCGGCGGTCTCGAAGTCGCGGATCTCGCCGACCATGATGATGTCGGGGTCCTGCCGCAGGAAGCTGCGCAGCGCGGCCGCGAAGTTGAGGCCGATGTCCTCGTGCATCTGGACCTGGTTGATGCCGAAGAAGTTGAACTCCACCGGGTCCTCGGCGGTGGAGATGTTCCAGGCGACCTCGTTCAGCTTGGAGAGCGCCGAGTACAGCGTGGTCGTCTTGCCGGAGCCGGTCGGGCCGGTGACGAGCACCATGCCGTAGGGCCGGTCGATCGCCTCCATGAAGTCCTTGAGCTGCTGCTCCTCGAACCCGAGCTTGGTCATGTCGAGCTGCAGGTTCGACTTGTCGAGGAGGCGCATCACCACCTTCTCGCCGAACAGCGTCGGGCAGATGGAGACGCGGAAGTCCATCTCCTTGCCCTTGCCCAGCTTCAGCTTGATGCGCCCGTCCTGCGGCAGCCGGCGCTCGGAGATGTCGAGCTCCGACATGATCTTGAGGCGCGAGATGATGGCGTTCCGCAGCTTCATGGGCGGCTTCATCACCTCGTACAGCACGCCGTCGATGCGGAAGCGGACGCGGAAGTCCTTCTCGTAGGGCTCGACGTGGATGTCCGACGCGCCCTTCTTGATGGCGTCGAGCAGGATGAGGTTCACCAGCTTGACGACCGGCGCCTCCTCCGCGCTCTTCTCGAGGTCGACGACGTTCATGTCGTCGCCCTCGGCCTCGACGATCGCGACCTCCGAGTCGTCGAAGCCCTGCATCACCTCGTCGAGGTCGGGCCCCTTCTCCGCGTAGTACTTCTCGATCGCCTCCCGGATGGCCTGCTCCGAGGCGACCACCACCTCGACGTTGTAGCCGGTGAGGAACTTGACGTCGTCGATGGCGAAGATGTTGGACGGGTCGCTCATCGCCACGATGAGCGAGGAGCCGGCGCGGTTCACCGGGATGACCTGGTGCTTCTCCGCCGTCGCCTTGGGGACGAGCTTCAGCACCTCGTCGTCGATGTCGAAGTCCTTCAGCGAGATCGCCGGGACGCCGTACTGCTTCGAGAGGAAGCCGGTGAGGTCGCTCTCGGCGATCGCGCCCTGCTTCACCAGCAGCGAGCCGATGCGCCCTCCGGTCTTGCGCTGCTCGTCCTGGGCCTTCTGCAGCTGCTGCAGGGAGATGAGGTTCTCCCGCACCAGCAGTTCGCCGAGCCGTCCGGACATGTCGTCTTGGTCCTCGTTGCCTTCGCCGGAGCGCGGCGGGATCCGCGCGGGGAGCCCAGCGACCTTAACAGGCGCTTCCTGGGAGGGTCAAGGAACGGGCCAGGTCGAAGCCCGCGATTTGCAAGGAGAAAGCGCCGCCGTCCCTACATCGGCGCCGCCCGTTGCCGGGCGCGGCTCAGCCCGCGAGCACGCGGCGCGCCGCCTCGACGTCGCGCGCGATCTGCGCGCGCAGCGCCTCCACCGACGGGAAGCGCTGCTCGTCGCGCAGGCGGGCCAGGAAGGCGAGCCGGATGGGCGTGCCGTAGAGGTCCCGGCCGTCGAAGTCGAACAGGTGCGCCTCGGCGACCGGTGACGCCCCCGACTCCACGGTGGGTTTCACGCCCACGTTGCACACGCCGCCGTGGACCGAGGCGCCGGACAGGCCGGTCTCGCGGCGCACGCCGCCCAGCTCCGCGCGGACCACGTAGACGCCGTTCGCGGGGAGCAGGCCCGTGGTCGCCACGTTCGCGGTGGGGAACCCGAAGCCGCGCCCGCGCCCGGCCCCGCGCGCCACCTCGCCGTCGAGATCGTAGGGCCGCGTCAGCAGCTGCGCGGCGGCCTCCACGTTCCCCTCGCGCAGGAACTCGCGGACCTTGGTGGACGAGACCACCAGGCCGTCCACCGTGACCGGGTCCACCACGTGGAGCGAGATGCCGTGGCGCTCCAGCAGCGGACGGAGCGCGTCCACGCGGGCGCGGTCGCGGCCGGCGGTGAAGTCCCAGCCGACCACCACGTCGGCCACCTCGAGCCGGCCGGCCAGGTCGCGCGCCGCGAACTCGGCCGCGGGCGTGCCGGCGTAGCCGAGGTCGAACGGCTGGACCACCGCGGCGTCGAGCCCGAGGCCGGCGAGCAGCTCGAGCTTGCGCGGCAGCGGCGTGATCACGCGCGGGGCGAGCTGCGGCCGGAGCACGCGGACCGGGTGCGGCTCGAAGGTGAGCACGCCGGCGTTGCGGCCGCGCGAGGCGGCCCAGGCGCGCGCCACCTCGGCGAGCTTCTGGTGGCCGAGGTGGACGCCGTCGAAGTTCCCGATCGCGATCGCGCCGCCGCGGAGCACGCCGGCGGCGGCCGCCTGCTCGGGGGAGCGGAAGACCTGCACGCCGCCGTTCATAGGGCCGGGGCCCCGCGGCGTCAATCGCGCGGGCGTGCGGCCGTTCGCCCGCGCCGGCGCGCCGGGCACCGGGCTACAGGAACCGGCGCCCGAAGGCGCTGGGGAGCAGGGCGCCCAGGGTGGTCTCGACGCGGGCGCCGCGCGCGCCGGCGAGCACCACCGGGAGGTCCGGCCCGCCGAACTCGGCGAGCGTCTGGAGGCAGGCGCCGCAGGGCGGCGTCGGGGGGCTCGTGCCGCTCGCCACCACCACCGCGTCCAGCCGCCGGGCGCCGGCGGCCACCGCGGCGGCGACCGCGGCGCGCTCGGCGCAGACGGTCAGGCCGTAGCTCGCGTTCTCGACGTTGCACCCTGCGTGAACGGTCTCGCCGGCGCGCACCGCCGCCCCCACCTTGAAGCGCGAGTACGGGGCGTAGGCCCGCGCGCGCGCGGCGCGCGCGGCGCGGACGAGCTCGTCGTGGGGCCGGGACCGGGGCGCCACGCGCTCAGGCCTGCTGGAGGAAGCGCGCGATGGCGAGCTCCGCGTCGAGCGGGATCTCCACGAAGCGCAGGTGCGTGCCGAAGCGGCCGTCCTCGCGCGTGACCCCCAGCACCTCGGCCACCGCGCGGATCTCGTCGCCGTGGCCGGGCAGGATGAACCGCAGCTCGAACCGGCTGCCCTCGGGCGGGTGGAGGCCGTCGAAGTACACGCCGCCCAGCGCCAGGTTGCCCCGGCGCGGCTCGAAGGAGCCGCCCAGCGCGGCGTCGCGCACCAGCAGCTCCAGCGGCACCCGGCCGCTGTCGCGTCGATCCGCCTCCGGCGTCACCGTCGGTCCACCTGCCGCGTTCGGCTCACGCATGCGCTTCACCTCGGGATCGCGAGGCTAGCAGCGCCCGGCGGCGCCATCAACGCCCGGCCCGTGCGAGGAACGCCGACACCAGCGCCCCCAGCCGGTCCCTGACGCGGTCCGCGGTCGCGGCCACCTCCGCGTGCGTCAGCGGCTTTCGCACCAGCCCGGCGGCGTGGTTCGTCACCACCGACAGCCCCGCCACCGGCACGCCCATGTGGCGCGCGGCGATCACCTCCGGGACGGTGGACATGCCCACCAGGTCCGCGCCGAGCGCGCGGAGCATGCGCACCTCGGCGGGCGTCTCGTACGAGGGCCCGAGCATGCAGGCGTACACCCCGCGGGCCAGCGGGAACCCGAGCTCCGCCGCGCTCGCGTCGAGCAGCGCGCCCAGCCGCTCGTCGTACGCCTCGGACAGGTCCGGGAACCGCGGCCCGAGCCGGTCCAGGTTCTCGCCGACCAGCGGGTTCTGGCCGGAGAGGTTCAGGTGATCCGTGATGCGCACCAGGTCGCCCGGGCCGAGCGCGGGGTTCACCCCGCCGGCCGCGTTGGTGACGAGCAGCGCGCGGATGCCGAGGCCGCACAGCACCCGGGCGCCGAAGGCGACGTCCTCCGGCGACCAGCCCTCGTACGCGTGCACCCGCCCCTGCATGGCGGCGATGGGCACCGGGCCGCCCTCCGCGTCCAGCTCCCCGAGCACCAGCCGCCCGGGGTGGCCCACCACCTTGGAGACCGGAAAGCCCGGGATGCGCTCGTACGGGATGACCACCGGGTGCTGCAGGCGCTCGGCGAACGCGGACAGGCCCGAGCCCAGGATGACGCCGGCGACGGGGGTGGCCTCGGCCTGGCCGCGCACCCAGGCGAGCGCGTAGGAGAGCCGGGTGGAGAGATCGGCGCGGCGGGTCATGCCATCCTCTCGAGGAACAGGGGCGCGGCCGGGGGTGCGGCCGGGCCGATCCGGTACGCGCCGGCGAGCCGGGCGGCGATGCGCTCGCGCGGCTCGCTCCGCGGGCCGTGGTGGACGACGCAGAGCGGCTCGCCTCGCTCGACGCGGTCGCCGAGCTTCCGCTCGACGAGGATGCCCACCGCCGGATCGACCGGGTCCTCCACCCGGGCGCGCCCGGCGCCGAGCGCGACGGCGGCGAGCCCCACCGCCTCGGTGTCCACCGCCTGCACGAAGCCCGCGGCGGGCGCGGGGACCGGGTAGGTGCCGGCGGCGCGCGGCAGCCGCGAGGGGTCGCGGATGACGGCGACGTCGCCGCCCTGCGCCGCGACGATCTCCTCCAGCTTCGCGAGCCCGCTCCCGTCGGCGATGGCGCGCTCCACCGCCGCGCGCGCCGCGGCGAGCTCGGCCGCGACGCCGCCGGCGAGCAGCATCTCCGCGGTGAGCTCGACCGTGACCGCCCGCAGGTCCGCGGGCCCGCCGCCGCGCAGCAGCTCGACCACCTCCGCGACCTCCAGCGCGTTGCCCACCGCGCGGCCGAGCGGCTGGTCCATCGCGGTGAGCAGCGCGGTGACGCGCTTGCCCATCCCGCGCCCGATGGCCGCGAGCGTGCGCGCCAGCGCCCGCGCGTCCTCCGGCCGCTTCATGAACGCGCCCGAGCCGACCTTCACGTCCAGCACGAGCGCGTCGATCCCCTCGGCCAGCTTCTTCGACATGATCGAGGCGGCGATGAGCGGGATCGACTCCACCGTGGCGGTCACGTCGCGGAGCGCGTACAGCTTGCGGTCCGCCGGCGCGAGGCGCGCGGTCTGGCCGACGAGGCAGGCGCCCACCTCGCGCACCAGCGCGCGGAAGCGCTCCACCGGCAGGTCCACCCGGAACCCGGGGATCGCCTCCAGCTTGTCGAGCGTGCCGCCGGTGTGGCCCAGGCCGCGCCCGGAGATCATCGGCACCTTCACGCCGCAGGCGGCCGCGAGCGGCGCCAGCGCGAGCGAGACCTTGTCGCCCACGCCGCCGGTGGAGTGCTTGTCCACCTTGGCGCCCGGGACGTCGGAGAGGTCGAGCACGTCGCCGGAGCGGAGCATCGCCTCGGTGAGCGCGCGCACCTCGCCGTCGTCCATGCCGCGGAAGAACACCGCCATGCAGAACGCCGCCATCTGGTAGTCGGGCACCTCGCCGCGGGTGAACCCGTCCACCAGCGCCGCGATGGCGTCCGCGGGCAGGGGCCTGCCGTCGCGCTTCGCGTGGATGATCTCGTAGGCGCGCAAGCGGCCCTCCCGGCGCCCGGCGTCGGCGCGTGCTCCGAGCCTAGCGCACGGGGCGGCGCCGCGCGACGGCGGCGGCGGGGCCCGGGCGGGCGTTCACCAGATGATCGACTCGACCAGCTCGTCCACCATGTCCCCGAGCCGCTCGATGCCGTGCGACTTGGAGAGGAAGCCGTCGGCGCCGGCCTGCTCGGCGATGGGCTCGAGCTCCTCGTCGGTCTTCGAGCTGAACAGGATGATGGGGATCTTCTCGGTGTGGAAGTCCTGCTTCAGCACGCGCACGATGTCCTTGCCCGAGATGTCCGGCATCATGAGGTCGGTGAGGATCACCTCGGGCTGGAACCCGTCCAGCTGCGCCTGGAACTCCAGCAGGTTGGAGGCGGTCGCGACGCGGTAGCCGCGGTCCTCGAGCACGGCCTTCTCCATCTCGAGCGTGATCGCCGAGTCGTCGAGCAGGAGGATGCGCTTCTTCTCGGCCATGTCGGTTCGCCTCCCGCCGGGAGCTCCGGTCCGCCGCTACAGGGCGGCCAGCGCGTACTCGGCCGCGCGCGCGAACGCGCTGCCGTCCTCGGGGATGTCCGGATAGTACCCCAGGAACGCCTGCGCCCGTCCGTCGGGGCGGCGCCGGTAGGCCTCCAGGGCGTTGCGGTACGCCAGCCGGGCCCGCACCACGTCCCGCTGCGCCTCGCGGCAGCGGCCCAGGTAGTAGTGGCCGAGCGCGAGATCGGGGTCGAGGAACAGCGCGCGCGAGAGCTCCAGCGCGGCCCCCTCGGCGTCGCCGCCCGAGAGCAGGTGGATCCCGTAGAACAGGTGCGCCTCGGCGCTGAGCGGCTCGAGCGCGAGCGCGGCCTCGTAGCTGGCGCGGGCCCGGTCCGGCTGGCGCAGCACGCCGTACAGGTTCGCGAGCGTGAGGCGCGCGGCCAGGTCGTCGCCGCCCTTCTCCAGCAGCCGCTCCAGCAGCTCGCGCGCGGCGCCGAACCGGCCGTCCGCGAACAGCGCCACGGCGGCGTCCAGGTACTCCTGCGGCGCGAGGGGCAGCGGCTCGGGATCGGGCGCGGGCGCCGAGGGCCGCGCGGCGGGCGGCGGCGCGAACGCGAGGTGGCGCACCGGCGGCGGCGCCGCCGGCATCTGCACCAGGTGCGGGCGGGACGGCGGCGGCAGCGGGGCGGACGGGCCGGCGCGGGTCGGCGCCTCGGGGCGGCGGTACAGGAACGCGCCGGACACCTCGGTCAGCTCGAACCCGTCGAACAGGCGGAACAGCGACTCCGAGTAACCCAGGAACAGGTAGCCGCCCGGCGCCAGCGCCTCGTGGAACTGCGCCAGCACCGCCTGCGTGGTGGGCGTGTCGAAATAGATGATGACGTTGCGGCAGAACACGACGTCCCAGCCGCCCTCGGCCGGGCGCGGGAACGCGGACGACACCAGGTTGTGCGGGCGGATGGCGCGCAGGTACCGGCGCAGGCCGGCGCGCACGTGGAACGCGTCGCCGTCCCGGTCGAAGTGCCGGCCGAGGAAGTGCGGGGGGATCTCGCGGACGCGCCGGGGCTCGTAGGCGCCGCGCGCCGCGAACGCGACCGCCTCGGGGTTCACGTCGGTGGCGAGGATCTCGACGTCGTCCGGGCTGGCCCCGGCCTCGGAGGCGGCCATCGCGATCGAGTACGGCTCCTCGCCCGTGGCGCAGCCGGCGGACCAGATGGCCACGCGCCGGCCGCCGGAGCGCGCGCGCTCGAGCAGGCCCGGCAGGATCGCGTCGAGCGCCCGGAACTGCCGCTCGTCGCGGAAGAAGCTGGTCTTGCCCACCGTGACGAGCGGCAGCAGGCGCCGCAGCTCCTCGTCGCCGGCGCCCGAGCGGAGCAGCGCGAGGTACGCGCCGGAGTCGGCCACCGCGGCGAGGGCCTCGAGGCGCGCCGCCACGGCGATGCGCAGCGCGGAGTGGCCCTCGCGGCGCACGTGGAGCCCGACGCGCTCCTTGAGCAGCGCGGCCAGGTCCAGCAGGTGCTCGGACGCGACGGGCTTCACCGCGCCAGCTCCCGGAGCGCGCGCGGGATCTCGTCCACCGGCAGCACCCGGTCCACCGCCCCGAGCTCCACCGCGGCGCGCGCCATCCCGAACACCGCGCTGGTGGCCTCGTCCTGCGCCAGCGTGGGACCGCCCGCGTCCTTGATGACGCGCAGCCCCTCGGCGCCGTCCCGGCCCATGCCGGTGAGCAGCACGCCGCAGCAGCGGCGCCCGTACTGCCGCGCCGCGGAGGTGAACAGCGGCGTCACCGAGGGGCGGAACGTGTCCACCGGCGGGGCGTCGGAGAGCCGCGCCACCCCGTCGCCCAGGACCAGGTGGCGCCCGGTCGGCGCGATGATCACCCGGCCGGCGCGCAGCGGCTCGCCGTCGCGCGCCTCGCGCACGTCGAGGCGCGACTCCTGCGCGAGCCAGCCGGCGAGGCCGGCGGTGAAGCCGTCGGCGATGTGCTGGACCACCGCGATGGGCGCGGCGAAGTCGGGCGGGAGGCCGCGGAGCACCGCCGCCAGAGCGCGGGGGCCGCCGAGCGAGGCGCCGATCACCACCACCTCGACGCGGGCGGCGCGGGCCGGCGCGGCGTCGCGGCGCTCCCGCAGGCCGCGCAGGTGGCGGATCACCTTCACGCCGGCGAGCAGCCGCAGCCGCGAGCGGATGAGCCGCCCGTACTCGCCCAGGTCGGCGCTCGCCGACGGCTTCTCCAGGATGTCGAGCGCGCCCAGCGAGAGGGCGCGGAAGCCCGCCGCCTCGGTGGGGTTCGCGGTGAGCACCAGGATGGGCGTGGGCGTCTCCGCCATGATCCGCGCGATGCCCGAGTAGCCGTCGGCGTCGGGCATGTGCAGGTCCATGGTGACGACGTCGGGCCGCAGCGCGCGGGTCATGGCCGCCGCCGCGTCGCCGTCGGCCGCGACCGCCGCCACCTCGAAGCCCGGCTCGGCCGCGACGACGCGCGCGAGCAGCTCGCGGAACAGCTCCGAGTCGTCGGCGACCAGCACGCGGATGGGCCGGTCCCCCGCGGCCAGGCTCACGTGGGGACCCCGCACAGCCGCTCGAGCGTGACCGCGAGGCTCTCCGCGTCGAGCTCGCCCTTCACCAGGTACGCGTCGGCGCCGGCGTCCACGCCCCGCCGCCGCTCCTCGGGCGCGGAGAGCGAGGACATGATCACGATGGGCAGCTTCACGAAGCGCGGCGTCGCCTTCACCCGGCGGGTGAGGTCGATGCCATCGAGCACCGGCATCTGCACGTCGGTGACGAGCAGGTGGTACTGGCCGTTCTGCAGCCGCGCCCAGCCGTCCTCGCCGTCCACCGCCTCGTCCACCTCGTGGCCGAGCGAGCGGAGCAGCGCGGCCTCGGCCTCGCGCGCGATGGCGCTGTCGTCCACCAGCAGGATCCGGAGCCGGCGGCGGTCGCGCCCGCGGGTCATGGCGGGCGAGGCGAGCCGGCGCGCGGCGTTCACCAGGTCCGGGGTGGAGAGCAGCACCGCCACGCGCCCGTCCTCCAGCGCCGCGGCGCCGGTGACGAAGCGCATGCCCTTCAGGAACGCGCCCGGGGCCTTCACCGCCACCTCGCGCTCGCCGTGCAGGCCGTCCACCACCACCGCCGCGCCCTCGGAGCCGTGGCTCACGTACACGACCATGGGGCGCTGCGCGCGCGGGCCGCCGTTCAGCGAGAGCAGCGGCCCGAGCGCCACCACCGGCATGAGCCGGTTGCGGTAGCGCACCGCGCGGATGCCGGCCACCTCGGTGGTGTCCCTGGGGTCGAGCCGGCCCACGCTGTCCACGTCCACCGCCGGGACGCCGTAGACGTCGTCGTCGATGCGGACCAGCAGGACCTTCATGAGCGACAGCGACTGCGGCATGCGCAGCGTGAAGCGCGTGCCCTTGCCCGGGCTCGACTCCACCGTCACCGACCCGCCCAGCGCGGTCACGCGCTTGCGGACCACGTCGAGCCCCACCCCGCGGCCGCTGGTCTCGCCGGCCTGCTCGCGGGTGGAGAACCCGGGGGTGAAGATGAGGTCCAGGGCGGCGCGCGAGGAGAGGCTCGCCGCCTGCTGCTCGCCGATGAGCCCCTTGCGCAGCGCCGCGGCGCGCACCGTGGCCGGGGTGATGCCGCGCCCGTCGTCGTCCACCGTCACCGCGAGCAGGTCGCCGTCGGTCCGCGCCGAGATGGTGATGCGCCCCACCCGCGGCTTCCCGGCGCGCTCGCGCTCGTCGGGCGCCTCGACGCCGTGGTCCACCGAGTTGCGCACCAGGTGGACGAGCGGGTCGTTCAGCGAGAGCAGGATGGACTTGTCCACCCCGGTCTCGGCGCCGCGCACCACGCACTCGACCTCCTTGGCCTGCTCGTGCGCCATGTCGCGCACCGCCCGGGGGAAGCCGGCCAGCACGCCGGAGAGGGGGATGAGGCGGGCCTCGCCGATGCGCTCGGAGAGCTGGCCCAGCTGCGCGTGCGCGCTGGAGGCGGCCTCCGAGTGGACGCGCGCGAAGCGGAAGGTGTCGGAGCGGAGCAGGTGGACGTCGCCCTCGATCTGCTCGACGAGCTTCGCGGTGCGCGGGTCGCGCACGCGCTCGGCGAGCGCGACGACGCGGTCGGAGATGCGCGCCCAGCGGGCGAACAGGCCGACCAGGTCCCTGGAGCGGCGCATCGCGCGCGCGCCCTCGACCATCACGTCGCCGGCCAGGGCGGCGATCTCGTCGAGGCGATCCACGTCCACGCGGATGGACGCGGCCGGCTTGTCCCCGCGCAGCTCGGCGCGCGGCGCCTCCTCGACGTGGGAGGCGGCGGCCGGCGGCGGGGCGGGCTCGGCGGGCTCGGCCGGCGGCGCGGACGCGGACGCCGGGGCCGGAGCCGGCGCGGCGGGTGCGGCGGCGGCCGCGGCGGGCTCCGGCGCGGGCCCGCCGGAGATGAGCGCGCGCATCCGCTCGGCCAGCGCGGTCGCGGCCGCGCCGCCGTCGGCGGGCGCGTCGAGCATGGGCAGGATGGTGTCGCACGCGCGGAGCAGCGCGTCGATCCGGTCGCCCGGGCGCTCCGCCGGGAGCGCCTTCAGGAGGTCCTCCGCCGCGTGCACCACGGTGGAGATCCCGGCGAAGCCCATCATCCGGGCCTCGCCCTTCAGCGTGTGGAGCTCGCGGGCCAGCTCCTCGCGCACCTCGGGCGTCGCGGCGCCGCGCTCGATCTCGAGCAGCGCCGCCGAGATCTTCTCCACGCGGTCCGCGGTGGTCTCGCGGAAGCGCGGGAGCAGCTTCTGGCGGATCTCTTCGGAGATGCCCATGGCGGCGGCGGTCGGCGGGGCGCCCCGCGGCTACTCGACCTTGAAGCGCTTCACCAGCTCGGCGAGCCGCTCGGCCAGCTTGGTCAGCTCGGAGGCGGCGCCGGTGGCCTGCTTCGACCCGGTCTGCGCCTGGCGGGTGACCTCCTCGATCTCCGACATCGACTGCACCACCTGCTCGGTGGCCGTCCGCTGCTGCTGGGTGGCGAGGTGGATGACGCGCGCGGCGTCGCTGGTCTCCTGGATGCCGGAGAGGATGCCGGAGACGCTCGTCATCGCGTTGCCGCCGAGCTGCTCGCCCTCGGCCGCCATCCGCTTGTTGCCGTCCGACGCCTCCTTGGCGGCGTGGGTGGCCTCGCGGATCTCGGTGATGAGGTTCTTGATCTCCTTGGTGGACTCCAGGACGTTCTCGGCCAGCCGCCGCATCTCGGCCGCCACGATGGAGAACCCGCGCCCGGCCTCGCCCGCCTTGGCGCCCTCCAGCGCCGCGTTGAGCGCGAGCAGGTCGGAGCGGTCGGCGATCTCGTCGATCACCTCCACCACCGTGCCGATGCGCTCCACGCGCTTCGACAGCTTGGCGATGGCGTCGTCCACCTCGACCGCGTTGTGCCGCACCTTCTCCATCGAGGACATGAACGACTTGATGGCGCCCTCGCCCTGCTTCGCCCCGGTGAGCGTCTGCTCGGCGATGGCGGCCACCATCTGCGCGTTCTCGGCGATCTGGTGCGAGGCGCCCTTCAGCTCCTCCATCGTGGCGGTGGTCTCGTGGATGGCCGAGGCCTGCGCGCTGGTGGAGGACTCGTTCTGCGTGGCGGCGGCGAGCACCTCGGCCGAGGAGGTGGAGAGCTGCAGGGCCGCCTCGCGGATCTCCGTGACGAAGCGCTTCAGCGTCTCCATCACCTGGCCGATGCCGGCGATGAGCGGCGTGAGCGCCGCGTCGCTGACGCCCAGCCGCATCGTGCCCGAGAGGTCGCCCTGGATGACCAGGCGGATCATCGCCTCGATCGCCTCGTCCACGCCGGCGGTGACGACCTGCACGCGCTGCCGCGACGTGTCCAGCTGCTCCACCGCGTGGTCGGCGGCGGCGTTGGCGGCCTCGGCGATCCCGCGGAGCATGGGGTCGGCGAAGCTGGCGACGTCGAGGCGCGCCGCCCCGTGCTCGCCGGCCGCGAACGCGCGCAGGAACGCCTCGACCTGCAGCGCGTCGCCGGCGGGGACGCCCGCCTTGCGGGCGGGCCGCGCGGCGCGGGCGGGCTTCTTCTTCGGCTTGTCGAGTTCGGAGGGGTCGCGCATCGGTGTGGGCCTCTTCAGGCGGTGAGCTCGGGCGCGGCGAGGGAGCGCTCGCGCACCAGGGTGGGGAGATCGACGAGGAGCAGCGGCGCCTCGTCCAGCATGACGAGGCCGGTGACGGCGCCGGAGACGAGGCAGGCGGCGGCGAACGCGGGGAGCGGCTGGACGTCGGCCTCCGGCACGCTGCGGACCCCGACCACCTGGTCCACCACCAGCGTGCGTTCGGTCGCGCCCTCGTGGCTCGCCACCACGATGCCGCGCTCGCGGCCGAACGGCGCGCCCAGCGCGCTCTCCAGCACCAGGTCGTCCTCGGAGACGTCGCGCACGGCGCCGATCCGCACCGCGTCGTGCACCACGGCCGCGAACACGCGCGCGCCCACCTGGAACAGGAGGATCTCGCTGGTGGGCTCGGTCACGCCGCCGGGCCCCCCGCCGGAACGGCGCGCGCGCGGGCGGTCTCCACGAGGCGCGGCAGGTCCAGCACCGCCACCGTCCCGGCGCGATCGCGCCCGACGCCGGAGAGGAACTCGGCCACGCCGGAGGACTCGGCCGGCGGCGGCTCGATGGCGCGCCGCGGGATCGAGACCAGCCCCTCCACGCCCTCCGTCACCACCGCCACCTTCCACGGGCCGCAGTGCACGATGGCGGCGCGGGTGCTGGCGCGGATGGGGACGGCGCCGTGGCCCACCAGCAGGCCGATGTCGAGCACCGGCAGCACCTCGCCACGGTGCGTGAACACGCCGGGGAGGAAGGCGGGGGCGGCGGGCAGCCGCGTGAGCGGTCCCAGGCGCACGACCTCGGTGACCAGCGGCGCCTCGAACGCGTAGCGCGCGCCGAGCAGGCGGAGGCAGAAGTACCAGGCGTCGGCGCCCGTCGCGTCGGTGGGCTTCGGGTCGGCCATTCGGCGCGGGATTATCCGCGAGGGTGGGACGGCCGGGCAAGATCGGTGCTAATTTCTCCCGCCCCGAGGGAACGCGTGAAGGTCCTCATCTGCTGCGAGAGCGAGATCATCCTACAGGTGACCGGGATGGCGCTGGAGGCCGCCGGTCACCAGGTGGCGCTGGAGCGCGAACCGCACGCGCTCTTGCCGCACGTGCAGGGCGCCGCGGCGCTGCTGGTGGACGCGGGCCGCGCCCGGCAGGCGCCCGCGCTCCTGCGCGATCGCGGCTTCACCGGCCGGTCGCTGCTGGTGGGTGAGGGTGCGCAGGAGGAGCTTGCCCGCGCCGCCGCCGAGCTGACGCTGGACGGCGCGGTGGCCTCGCCGGCCACCGACGACTTCGCGCAGCGCTTCACCGCCGCGGTGGGCGCGCGACGCCGCGTCCTCATCGTGGACGACTCCGAGATCGTCGCGCGCCTGCTGCAGGAGGAGCTCGAGGCGAAGGGCTTCGAGATCCACTACGCGCCCGACGCCGAGAAGGCGACCTCGATCATCCTGAAGCGCCAGACCCGCCCCGACCTCATCCTCCTCGACGTCAACATGCCGAAGGTGGACGGCGGGCAGTTCTGCCGCTTCGTGAAGAAGAACGAGCGCTTCCGGTCGATCAAGGTGCTGTTCTGCTCGGGCGAGGACAAGGAGAAGGTCCAGCGCCTGGTGGCGGAGTGCGGCGCCGACGGCTTCCTCTCGAAGGGCGAGCTGCTCGGCAAGTGGATCGCCGAGAACGCCGGCTGACGCGGTGTCAGAGCGCGCCCGGCGAGCCGGCCGCGCAGGCCAGGTTCGACGCGGCGTCCGGGCCCGCGGGATCGCGCTTCACCGCCGCGGCGTTCGCGCACACCGGCGCGACGCCGCCCGCCCCGAAGCTCGCCACCGTCTCGCCGCGCCCGTCCAGCAGGAGCAGCTCCGGCGGGCGATCGTTCGCGATGCCGCCGAGCAGCGCGGTGGCGCCGCAGGCGAGCACGCGCGTCCCCGCCGGCAGCGCGTACCGACCGTCGTAGGCGCCGCCCGCGACCAGCACCACCTCGCCCGGCGCGACCGCCGCGTCCTGCGGGAGCGCGCACGAGGAGAGCGCGCCCGTGGCCGTGCGCTTCGCGAGCCGGTGGCCGTACAGGTCGAGCGGCCCGTCGCCCAGGTTCGCGAGCTCCGCGTACTCCCCGCCCGCCTCCGGCGTGGCCGCGTCGGCGCGGACCTCGGTGAGGACGGGCGCCGGCGGCGGGCCCGCGGCGGCGCCGGTCTCGAACGACGCGATCGACGGCCGGCGGCGGCCCTCGGCGTCGAGCACCGGCCGGCCGTCCGCCGCGCGGGCGCGCGAGGAGAGCACGAGCGCGTACGCCGCGTGGGCGCGGAGCGGCGCGTCCGGCCGGAGCGCCGCGCGCGTCCCGTCCGCGTCCAGCGCCGCCCGCGCCGGCACCGCCTGCGCGAGCCCGGCCGCGCCCTCCTCCGACTCGACCGCCTCGAGCGCCGCCTTCACCGCGTCGGCCGGCACGAGCACGAGGCGCGCCCCGTCGGCGAGGCCGGCGGGGTCCACCGGCGCGCTGAACGTCACCGCCGCCTCGGCCAGCTCCGGCGCCACGCCCGGCCCGGCCGGCTCGAGCGCGACCACCCGCACGTGCGGCGCGGCCTCGGGGAGCCCGCAGCCCGCGACGAGCGCCGCCGCGCAGAGCGCCGCGACGGCACCCCGCCCGCGACACCGGCTCACCGCGGCACCCCCGCGCCGCCGGTGACCGCGTCCAGCTCGGCGCCGAGCCGCGCGATCTCGAGCTCCAGCTCGGCGCGGGCCAGCGCCTCGGCCGGCGGCGCGAGCAGCAGCCGGACCCGGAGCCGCTGCCGCTCGAAGTGGAGCCGCGTCGCCCGCGCCACCGCCTCGTCGCGCCGCCGCGCGCGCGCCGCGTCCTGCGCGGCGGCCTGGAGCTCGCCCGGCGCGGCCGCCAGCCGGCCCAGGTCCCAGGAGGCGCGGACGAGGAAGGTGTTGCCGGGCGCGAGGCGCAGGTAGTCCACCTCGCCCGAGCCCTGCAGCCCCACCACGCGGTTCGACTGCTCCTCGTGGCGGTACTCGGCGGTGATGCGCGGCAGGAGCGCCGCGAGCCGCGCGCGCGCCGGGAACGAGCCCGAGAGGGCGCCGGCGCGCTCCGCCCGGCGGGCGGCCGCGGCCTGGAGCGCGGCGACCTCGGCGTCGGCCGCGTCGTCCGCGGCGGCGGGATCGGCGGCGCGGACCGCGGCGACCGGCGGCGCGGCGTAGACGATGGCGTACGGCGCGCCGGCCGGCGGCGGCGCGGCGCGGGGCTGGGCGCGCGCGGACGTCGCGGCGGCGCAGAGCACCAGCGCGGCGGTGACGAGGTGGGGCGAGGCCATGCGCGCGGGCGAGAGCACGCGCCGGACCAGGCGCGCGCGGCCGTCGTTCCGCGACCTTGCGCGGTGGGCGCGGGACGCACCTCGGCCCCGCGGTCCGCCGCCCGGGCGGTCCCGCGGGCCGGGGACAGGTGCAGCCCCACCCACGCACGCGCGACCCGAGGGGCTACCGCGACCCGGCCCCGCACGCGCTCCCGGTGCAACGACTCCCGGTACGCGTCGGCCCCGCACCCCGCGGGCGCCCGGCGCGCGACCGGACGTGCGGCACGGCGCAGCCCCATCCGGCCGCCGTTCCACGGGAATCCGATCGGCCTCCGGGTGTGTGCGCGCTCCCCCGCCGCGCCCACACCGTCCCGCGGTGCGGGGACGCCGCGTGGTGCCCGGCTTGCACGGAGTGCGGGGCCGACCCTGGAGGCGAGATGGAGCGGAAGAAGATCCTGCTCGTGGACGACTCGAGCACCGTGCTGCTGATGGAACGCATGATCCTCGCGAAGAGCGCGTACGACGTGGTCACGGCGCGCGACGGCCAGGAGGGGGTCGAGAAGGCGCGGGAGGAGAAGCCGGACCTCATCCTGATGGACGTGGTCATGCCGCGGATGGACGGCTTCGAGGCGTGCCGCAAGCTCCGCGAGCACGAGGAGACGGCGGCCATCCCGGTGATCATGGTGACCACCCGCGGCGAGCTGGCCAGCGTCGAGACCGGCTACGCGAGCGGCTGCACCGACTACGTCACCAAGCCCATCAACGGCCTCGAGCTGCTCGCCAAGGTGCGCAGCTGCCTGGGCCAGTAGCCGGAGCGCGACGCGCATGAGCGATCTCCGTGGCAAGCCGGGCGGCACCGGCCGCGACCTCCAGCAGGTGAACGAGAAGCTGCGCGAGCTCATCAGCTCGCTGCGGACCGAGAAGGAGCGGCTCTCCGAGTCGCGCCTCTCCGCCGCCACGCCGCCGCCCGCCCCGGCCGCGGCCGAGCCGTCGCCGCCGGCGGCGGTGGACCTCGAGAAGAAGCGGCTCGCGGCCGAGCTGGCGCTGGCGCGCGAGGCGGTCGAGCACGCCACCGCCGAGCGGGCGCGGCTGCGCGACCGGCTGGCCGAGATCGAGGCCGAGCACCAGCGCGTGTCCGACGACTACGTGGCGGTGGAGGAGCGCCACTCCGAGCTGGCGCAGCTCTTCGTCGCGCTGGAGCGGCTGCACGGCGCCCCCACGCGCGCCGAGGTGCTCACCGCCCTGCAGGAGATCGTCATCAACGTGGTGGGCACCGAGGAGCTGGCGCTGCTCGAGGTGCGCGGCGACCGGCTGGTGCTGGCGCACGCGTTCGGCGTGGCCCCCGGCCCGCTCCGCGACATCGCGCTCGGCCAGGGCGCCATCGGCCGCACCGCCCGGACCGGCCGCCTCTACGTGGCGGGCCGCGACGGCTCGCCCGACGAGGCGGACCGCGACCTCACCGCCTGCATCCCGCTCCGCGTCGGCGACCGCGTCACCGCGGTGCTCGCGATCTTCCGCCTGCTCGGCCACAAGCCGGGCCTGGGCGAGTCGGACCAGGCGGTCTTCGACCTGCTCTCGGCGCACGCGGGCCTGGCGCTCCACCTCCGCGCGCAGGCCGAGCGCGCAGGCGCGGCGAGCTGACCGTGACCCGCACCACCGGCGCAGCGCCGGATCGAGCGGCCCCGGCGGCCGGGGAGACCCCGGGCGGCGGCGGCCGCGCCCAGCTGTACCTGCACGCCGGCCAGATCGCCGTGGCGGCCGAGCCGACCGCCATCGTCACGGTGCTGGGCTCCTGCGTGGCGGTGTGCCTGCACGATCCGGTGGCGCGGGTGGGCGGGATGAACCACTTCCTCCTGCCGCTGCACGTCGAGCGCGAGCAGTCGGCGCGCTTCGGCACGGTGGCGGTCCCGCAGCTGGTCGAGGCGGTGGTGCGGGCCGGGGCGCGCCGCGCGAGCCTGGTCGCGAAGGTCTTCGGCGGCGCCAGCGTCATCGGCGCGTTCCGCGGCGCGCGCAACCTCGGCGACGAGAACGTACAGCTCGCGCTGCGCCTCCTCGACGAGGCCCGCATCCCGGTGCTCGACCGCGACGTCGGCGGCGCGCGGGGCCGCAAGCTCATCTTCCACGTGGACGACGGCGCCGCCTGGGTGCGGCAGCTCTAGGGGAGCGGTGATGGACGAGCTCGAGATCGATCGCGAGGCGCTGCTCGCCACGTTCCTGGCGGAGGCGGACGAGACCTTCGCGCACATGGAGCAGCAGCTCCTCGCCCTGGAGCGCACGCCGGAGGACGACGAGTTCCTGAACGCGCTGTTCCGCGACGTGCACACGCTGAAGGGCGCTGCCTCGCTGGTCTCCTTCGACGGCGCCCGCGACGTGGCGCACGACCTCGAGGACGTGCTGGAGCGCCTCCGGCAGAAGACGCTGGCGGTCACCGACACGCTGGTGACGCTGCTGCTCCAGTCGGTGGACGTGCTCCGCCGGGCGGTGGCCGAGGCCGCGGCCGGCGGCGCCGCGTCGGAGGCGGTGCTGGCGTTCCGCGCCCGGCTGGCCGAGGCCGCCCGGGCGGCGGTGGCCGAGCGCGCCGCGCCCGCGGGCGGCGGCGAGGCGCCGGACGCGCACGAGCCGCACGCGCCGCACGCCTCGGCGGCGCGCACGCTGCGCGTGGACGTGGGCAAGCTCGACCGCATGCTCAACCTCTCCGGCGAGATCGCGATCGCGCGCGGGCGCCTGGGCGAGATGCTGGAGCGGCGCGGCGGCGTGTCGCCGGAGGACGCGCTCGACGCGCACCGCGAGGCGGACCGGCTCTACCTCGACCTGCAGGAGCTGATCATGAAGGCCCGCATGGTGCCCATCGGGCCGACGTTCCACCAGCACGTGCGGACGCTGCGCGACCTCGCCGCCGGCCTGGGGAAGCAGGCCCGGCTGGTGATGGAGGGCGAGGACGTCGAGGTGGACACCGCCGTCATCGAGCACATCCGCGACCCGCTGCTGCACATGGTCCGCAACGCGCTCGACCACGGCATCGAGCTGCCGGACGAGCGGCGCGCCGCGGGCAAGCCGCCGGTGGGCACGCTCACGCTGCGCGCGTTCCACGACGCGGGCAGCATGGTGGTGCAGGTGCTGGACGACGGGCGCGGGCTGGACGTGCGGCGCATCGCGCAGCAGGCGGTGGCGCGCGGGCTCGCCACCGATCCCGCCCGCATCGGCCCGGAGGACGCCGCCGGCCTGATCTTCGAGCCGGGCCTGTCCACCGCCGACGCGGTCACCGAGCTGTCCGGCCGCGGGGTGGGCATGGACGTGGTCCGGCGCAACATCGAGGCGCTGCGCGGCTCGGTCTCGGTGGAGAGCGAGCCGGGGCGCGGCACCGCCATCACCCTGCGCGTCCCGCTCACCCTCGCCATCATCCAGGGCTTCAAGGTGGGCGTGGGCGGCGAGACGTACATCCTCCCGCTCGACGCGGTCTCCGAGTGCCTGGAGCTGCCGCCGGAGGAGACGCGGGCCGGCGCGCCCTGGGGCGTCATCAACGTGCGCGGCAAGCCGCTCCCGTACCTGCGGTTGCGCGACCACTTCAAGGTGGCCGGCGCCCCGCCGCAGCGCGAGAACGTGGTGGTGGTGCAGCACGGCGCCCAGGTCGCGGGCGTGGCGGTGGACGTGCTGCACGGCGAGAGCTCGACGGTGATCAAGCCGCTGGGCGGGCTGGTGGGCACCGTGGCCGGCGTCTCGGGATCGTCGATCCTGGGCAACGGTCGGGTGGCCCTGATCCTGGACGTGGCGGGCATCCTGCGCGAGACGCTCCGGCGGGCGGCGGCGCAGGCGGCCGCCTGAGGCATCGCGAACCGGAGGGAGGAACCATGGCCGAGAGCACCGAGAGCGCGCAGCGCGCACAGTACCTGTCCTTCTCGCTGGGGGGCGCCGAGTACGGCGTCGGCATCCTCAAGGTGAAGGAGATCCTGCAGTACGAGACGATCACGCGCGTGCCGTCCACGCCGCGCTCCGTCCGCGGCGTCATCAACCTGCGCGGCGCGGTGGTGCCGGTGGTGGACCTGGGCGTGAAGTTCGGCCTGGCCGAGACCGAGGTCACCCGCCTCACCTGCATCCTCATCGTCGAGGCGCTGCTCGACGGGCAGCCCACGGTGGTGGGCGTGATGGCGGACGCGGTCCGCGAGGTCATCGAGCTCGGGTTCGACGACGTCGAGCCGCCCCCGTCCTTCGGCACGCAGGTCCGCGTGGACTTCCTGCTCGGCATGGGCAAGGTCGGGAAGCGCTTCGTGCTGCTGCTCGACATCGACCGGGTGATCTCCGCCGACGAGAAGGAGTTCGCCGAGGCGGTGCGCGACGGCCTGCCCGAGGCCGAGGCGCCCGCCGCCGAGGACGCCGGCGAGGCCGCCGCCGCCGCGCCCGAGCCGGCCGCCCCCGAGGCGCCGCCCGCCCCGTGAGCCCCGCCGCCGAGGAGGGCGCGCCCCGCCGCGCCGCGCCGGTCGAGCCGCGCCCGCTCGCGACGGTGAGCGACCGCGACTTCCTGCGCTTCCAGGCGCTCATCAACCGCGAGGCGGGGATCTGGCTCGCGCCGGTGAAGAAGGCGCTGCTGGTGGGCCGGCTGGCGCGCCGCCTGCGCGAGCTGGGGATGCACGGCTACGGCGAGTACTTCGACCGCGTGGTGGAGGACGGCGCCGAGCGGGTGCGGATGCTCGACGCGATCTGCACCAACGAGACGCACTTCTTCCGCGAGCCGCGCCACTTCGAGCTGCTGGCCGAGCGGATCTTCCCGGCCTGGGTGGCCGAGGCGGACGCGGGCCGGCGGCCGCGCCGGGCGCGGGTGTGGAGCGCGGCCTGCTCGACCGGCGAGGAGCCCTACTCGCTCGCCATGTCGCTGCTGGCCGGGCTGCCGGGCTGGGAGGTGGAGATCCTCGCCACCGACCTGTCCACCAAGGTGCTGGCGCGCGCCGAGGACGCGCTGTGGCCGGTGGAGAAGGCGAAGGAGATCCCGACGCCGTACCTGAAGGCGTACATGCTGCGGGGCTTCGGCAGCCAGGAGGGCCTCATGAAGGCCGGGCCGGAGCTCCGGCGCCTGATCCGCTTCGCGCGCCTGAACCTGAGCCAGGAGCCGTACCCGGCCATCGGCCACTTCGACCTCGTGTTCTGCCGGAACGTCCTCATCTACTTCGACCGCGACACGAAGGCCAAGGTGGTGAACCGGCTCATCGACCGGCTGGTGCCGGGCGGCCACCTGTTCCTCGGCCACGCCGAGAGCCTGGGCGGCCTCTCCACCCGGGCGCGCGCGGTCGTGCCCACCGTCTACCAGCTCGCCGACCCGCCGCCGGCGCGCCCGGCCTGAGGTCCTGCCCGTGGCCCCGCGCATCCTGGTGGTGGACGACTCGGCAGTGGTCCGGATGGCGCTCTCCCAGATCCTGGGGCGCGCCGGGCTGGAGGTCGAGACCGCCATCGACCCGCTGGTGGCGATGGACAAGATGCGCCGCGCCCGCCCCGACGCGATCGTCCTCGACATCGAGATGCCGCGCATGGACGGGCTCACCTTCCTGGACCGCGTCATGGCCCAGGACCCGGTGCCGGTGGTGGTGTGCTCGGGCCTGGCGGGGCCGGGGAGCGAGGTGGCGCTGCACGCGCTGGAGCACGGCGCGGTGGACGTCATCGAGAAGCCGCGCCTCGGGGTGAAGGGCTTCCTGGAGGACTCCGCGCGCCGGATCGTGGAGGTGGTCCGCGCCGCCACGCAGGCCCGGCTGCGGGCCCGGGTCCGGGCGCTGCGGCCGCTGCCCCGGCCGCCGGCCGGCGCCCAGCCGCGTCCCGCGCCCCGCCTCGCGCCGCGGCCCGGGCGCGCCGAGCTGGTGGTGGTGGGCGCCTCCACCGGCGGCACCGAGGCGCTCCGCGTGCTGCTCGAGGCGATGCCGGCCGACGCGCCCGCCATCGCGGTGGTGCAGCACATGCCGGAGGTGTTCACGGCGCAGTTCGCGAAGCGGCTCGACAAGCTGTGCCGCATCGAGGTGAAGGAGGCCGCCGACGGCGACCGGCTGCTGCCCGGTCGCGCGCTGGTGGCGCCCGGCAACCGTCACCTCTCGGTGAAGCGCGCCGGCGGGCTGGTGGCGGTGGTGTCCGACGGGCCGCCGGTCTCGCTGCACCGGCCCAGCGTGGACGTGCTGTTCCACGCCGCGGCGCGGGTGGCGGGCCCGGGCACCCTGGGCATCCTGCTCACCGGCATGGGCGACGACGGCGCGGACGGGCTGCTGGAGCTGCGGCGGGCCGGCGCGCACACCGTCGCGCAGGACGAGTCCACCTCGGTCGTGTTCGGGATGCCGAAGGAGGCCATCGCCCGCGGCGGGGCCGTCGAGGTGCTCCCGCTGCCGCGCATCGCGCCCGCCGTGCTGGCCTGGGCGCGGTAGGGGCCTACTCGACCTCGTCGAGCCAGGCCATCTGGATGGCCTCGAGCACCTTCTCGCTCGACTTCTCGGGATCGTCGGCGAAGCCGGGGAGCTCGCGCACCCAGCGGTGCAGGTCGGTGAAGCGCACCGAGAGCGGCGCCACGCCGGGGTGGCGGTCCGCCAGCTCGATCGCGATGTCCCGCACGTCCGTCCACTTCATGTTCGCCTCCAGCGCCGGCCGCGGCGGCCGCGGCTCACGACGCGATGCGGTTGCCGGGGATGCGGACCACCACGTCCTCGCCGCCGACGCAGGCCTGGCACCCGAGCCGCGAGCTGGGCGCGAGCCCGGCCGCCTCGTTCAGCTTGTCGTCCTCGCGGTCGCCGATCTCGGAGAGCGACGCGAGCCCCTGCTCGATCCAGACGTGGCAGGTGGTGCACGCCGCGACCCCGCCGCAGTTGTGCGGCAGGTCCACGTCGGCGGCCTCCGCCGCGTCGAGGATCGAGGTCCCCGCCGGCACCTCGGCCGACTTCCCGTCCGGGAGGAAGGTCACCTTGGGCACGTCAGCCGTCCTCCTGCCCCTGATCCTGGTCCTCGCCCTTCGCGCCGGTGGCGGGCGGGGCGTCGCCGAACTCGTCCACGCGGTGGCCGGCCATGGCCTTCGCCACGTGCTTGTCCATGCGCCGCTCCGCGAACGCCTTGGAGGCCGCGTCCACCGACTCGATCCAGGCCTTCACCGCCAGGTAGTCGGTGCCCTCCATGGCGGTGCGCAGGCCGCGCATCCGCTCCTCGACGGCGGCCCGCTCGTCGGGCTGGAGCAGCTCGCCGTCCATCGCGAACGCCGTCTCGAGCGAGGAGAGGATCCGGTCGCCCTCCACGCGCCACTCGCGCAGGAAGCGCTCGGACACGTCCTCCTCGGCGTGCTCGATGCTCTCCACCAGCATGTGCTCGACCTCTTCCTCGGTGAGGCCGTAGGTGGGCTTCACCTGGATGCGCTGCTCGATGCCGGTGGTGAGCTCGCGCGCCGAGACCTGCAGGATGCCGTCCGCGTCCACGGAGTAGGTGATCTCCACCCGCGCGATGCCGGCCGGCATGGGCGGGATGCCCTTCAGCGTGAAGCGGGCCAGCGAGCGGCAGTCGCGGGCCAGCTCCCGCTCGCCCTGCACCACGTGGATCACCATGCCGGTCTGGCCGTCGGCGTAGGTGGTGAACTGCTGCGTGGCCGAGGCCGGGATGGTGGAGTTGCGCAGGATGATCTTCTCGACCACCCCGCCCATCATCTCGACGCCGAGCGAGAGCGGGATGACGTCGAGCAGCAGCACGTCCTCGCGGCCGCCCCGGTCGAGCGCGTCCGCCTGGACCGCGGCGCCGAGCGCCACCACCGTGTCCGGGTCGAGGTCGGTGAGCGGCTCCTGGCCGAACAGCGCCTTCACGTGGCGGCGCACCAGCGGCGTGCGCGTGGCCCCGCCCACCAGCACCACCCCGTCCACCTTCTCGACGCCGGCGTCGCGCAGCGCCGCCCGGCACGGCGCGGCGGTGCGCTCCACCACCGGCTGGATGAGCGCCTCCAGCTCGGCGCGGGTCAGGCGCGCCCGCAGCCGATGGCCCTCGGGCAGCTCCACCTCGGCCTCGACGGCCTCCCGGTCGGTGAGCGCCTCGCGGATCCGCTGCGCGGCCGCCACGGCCCCGCGCAGCACCGCCGGCGACGGGTCCGGGTCGGGCGGGGTGAGGCCGCCCTCGAGCAGCGCGCGCGCCACGAGCCGATCGAAGTCGTCGCCCCCGAGGTGCGTGTCGCCGACGGTGGAGAGCACCTCGAAGACGCCCTCCTCCAGGCGCAGGATGGACACGTCGAACGTCCCGCCGCCCAGGTCGTAGACCGCGAACACGCCCTGCGAGCGCTTGTCGAGGCCGTACGCCACCGCCGCCGCGGTCGGCTCGTTCAGCAGCCGCAGCACGTCGAGCCCGGCGAGCCGGCCCGCGTCCTTGGTGGCCTGCCGCTGCGCGTCGTCGAAGTACGCCGGCACGGTGATCACGCAGCCGCCCGGCGCGCCGCCCAGCGCCTCGCCGGCCGCGCGCCGCAGCACCCGCAGGATCTCCGCCGAGACCTCGATCGGCGTGACGGTGCGCTTGCCGCCGCCCACGCGGAGCCGGACCATCGCGCCGGCCTCGTCGAACTGGTAGATGCCGCGGTCCTCCGGCCGGATGTCGCCCGGGCCGCGGCCCATGAAGCGCTTCACCGACAGGATCGTGTCCACCGGCCGCTCGGGGGCGCGGCGCTTGGCGGCCCCGCCGACCTCGACGGCGCCGTCGGGCGGGTAGAACACCGCCGACGCGAGCAGCGGCTTGCCCTCGTCCACCGGGAGGATGCGGGGGCGGTTCCGCTCGTCCACGTGGGCGACGAGCGAGTTGGTCGTGCCGAGGTCGATCCCGATCGCGCGGGGCATGGGCTTCCTTCTACTACGGATCGGCTAGGACGCGACCGCCGCGCTGGCCCGCTCCGCGTCCGCGACGATGTGGTCGTAGTAGCGGGCGCGGGAGAGCAGGCGGGCGATGTCGATCACCAGCTCCGAGAACCAGTGGTCGTCCTCGAAGCAGCGCGCCACCTCGGTCTCGAGGGCCTGCAGGCGGCCGCGGGCGCGGGCCGCGATCTCGCGCAGGCCGCCCGCGTCGCGGTCCGCCTGGGCGAGCGCCATGTCCTCGCGCCACTCCAGCTGCTCCTCCAGGAACGCCGGGTCGGCGAAGGTCTTGCCCTCGGCGAACACGTCGGTGCCGGCCAGCTTGAGCAGGTACGCGGCGCGGAGGCGCCAGTCCTTCAGGTAGCGGTGCGCGTCGTTCAGCCGGGTGGCCCGCTCCAGCGAGAGCCGGCGCTCGCGCGCCTCCGCCTTGGCGAAGCGATCGGGGTGGAGCGAGCGGGAGAGCGTGCGGAAGTTGCGGTCGAGCTCCGCGGGATCGAGCGCGAACTGGCGCGGCAGGCCGAGCAGCGAGAGTAGTCCTCGGTGCGCCCGACCGGCTGGATCTTCCGGCAGCTCGGACAGAAGGGGGTCTGCTGCTCCTCCTGTGCCTTGCAGCTCCAGCAGTGCGCCACGCGGCCCTCCGTGGCCCCGATGCGATCGTTCCCGCCCTGCCCGCGCGCCGCGGCGCAGGTCGAAGCGGGAACGCGATCCAGCCGGGGCGGCTAGATCGTGAAGGACTCGCCGCAGCCGCAGGCGCTCTTCACGTTCGGGTTCCGGAACACGAACCCGGTCTGCATGAGCGTCTGCTGCCAGTCGATCACGGTGCCGGCGAGGAACACCGCGCTCTTCGGGTCCACGAACACGCGCGCGCCGTCGCGCTCGATGACCTGGTCGAACCTGGCCGGCTCGTTCGCCCAGTCGATGAAGTACGACAGGCCCGAGCAGCCGCCGCCCTTCACGCCCAGCCGGAGCCCGCCCGCGGGCGTGCCCTTCTGCGCGCCGAGCGTCTTGATGTGCTCCGCCGCCTTCTCGCTGATCTCGATCGCCGCCGCCATGTGCCCGCGCTCCTAGATCCCGGACTTCAGGACGCCCTTCTCGATGAGCGCGCTGCGATCGCCCTGGACCGTGTTCGGCTTCACCGAGGGCTCCCGGCCGTGCTTCTTCTGCCAGTCGGCCACCGCCGCCTTGATGGCATCCTCCGCCAGGACGGAGCAGTGGATCTTGACCGGCGGCAGGTTCAGCTCGTTCGCCACGTCGGTGTTCTTGATGGTGAGGGCCTCCTCGACGGTGCGGCCCTTCACCCACTCGGTCACGAGCGACGACGACGCGATGGCCGAGCCGCAGCCGAACGTCTTGAACTTCGCGTCCTCGATGATCCCGTCGTCGCTGACCTTGATCTGCAGCTTCATCACGTCGCCGCAGGCCGGGGCGCCCACCAGGCCCGTCCCGACGTCGGGGTCGTTCTTGTCGAGCGAGCCGACGTTGCGGGGGTGCTCGTAGTGGTCGATGAGCTTCTCGGAGTACGCCATCGGTCGTTCCTTCCCTCGTTCCCGTCCACGTGGACCGGCTGGAGCGGTCCCGGTCCTAGTGGGGGTTCGCCCACTCGATCTGGTTCAGGTCGACGCCGTCCTTCACCATCTCGTAGAGCGGCGACATCTCGCGAAGCTTGCGGACCTTCTCGCCGAAGAGGCGGATCGTGTAGTCCACCTCCTCCTCCGTGCTGAACCGGCCCAGGCCGAAGCGGATCGACGAGTGGGCCAGGTCCTCGGACACGCCCATCGCGCGCAGCACGTAGGACGGCTCGAGCGAGGCGCTGGTGCAGGCGGAGCCGGAGGAGACCGCCACGTCCTTCACCGCCATCATGAGCGCCTCGCCCTCGACGTAGGCGAAGCTCACGTTGAGGTTGCCGGGGACGCGGTGCTCCAGGCTGCCGTTCACCGTGAGGAGATCGAGCTCCTGCTCCAGGCCCTTGCGCAGCCGCTCGCGGAGCGCGGTGACGCGGACCGCCTCGGCGTCGCGCTCGAGCCGCGCCAGCTCGGCCGCCTTGCCCATGCCCACGATGCCGGGGACGTTCAGCGTGCCGGAGCGGAAGCCGCGCTCGTGGCCGCCGCCGTCCATCTCGGCGACGAGGCGAACGCGCGGCTTGCGGCGGACGTAGAGCGCGCCCACGCCCTTCGGGCCGTACATCTTGTGCGCGGAGATCGAGGCGAGGTCCACGTTCATCGCGTCCACGTCGAACGGGATCTTGCCGATCGACTGCACCGCGTCGCAGTGGAACACCACGCCCGCCTCGCGGGCGATGCGGCCGATCTCGGCGATGGGGTGGACCACGCCGGTCTCGTTGTTCGCGTGCATCACCGACACGAGGATGGTGTCGGGGCGGAGCGCCGCCTTCACCTTGGCGGGATCGAGCCGGCCGTCGGGCTCGGGCTCGAGGAAGGTGACCTCGAAGCCCTGCCGCTCGAGGGCGTGCATCGAGTCGAGCACCGCCTTGTGCTCGGTCTTGCAGGTGACGAGGTGCTTCCCCTTCGCCTGGTAGAAGTGCGCCGCGCCCTTGACCGCCAGGTTGTCGGACTCGGTCGCGCCGCTCGTCCAGACGATCTCCTTGGCCGAGGCGCCGATCAGCTTCGCGACCTCCTCGCGGGCTGCCTCCACCGCCTCCTCGGCCTTCCAGCCGAAGGCGTGGCTCTTCGACGCAGCGTTCCCGTACTCCGTGGTGAAGTACGGGAGCATGGCCTCCAGCACGCGCGGATCGACGGGCGTCGTCGCGTGGTAATCCATGTAGATGGGAATCTTCATCGCGCCCGGAACCTCTAAGATGCAGGGGCCTCGGCCGTGACCAACGTGGACGGCCGGGGTCGAGTATAAAGATTCACGTCATCGGGTCAAGCGGCCCCCCTCTACCAAACTATCGGGCGCGACAGGACTTTTTTTCTTAGATCCGCAAGGCCACTCGAATGCGCTTCGCCACCCGCACCCTCCTCGCCGCCCTCACCTTCGCCGCCGTGGCGTGGATCCCGGACCTGATCGGTCTCGGACCCGCTGGGGGGTCGAGCGATCTGCGCCTCGGCGCGCTGCTGGCGGAAGGCTCGATCCTGGCGTTCGCGGTCGCGTTCGTCGGCGGGGTGGCGACCAGCCTCACACCCTGCGTGTACCCCCTCATCCCGATCACCGTCTCGATCTTCGGCGCCCGCAAGGCGGGCTCGCGCCGGGAGGCGATGGCGGTCTCGGCGCTCTACGTGCTCGGCATCGCCGCGATGTACTCCGCCCTCGGCGTGGGGGCGGCGCTCACCGGCAAGGCGTTCGGCAGCGTGATGCAGAACCCGTGGGTGATCGGGTTCGTGGCGATCGTGCTCGCCGCCATGGCCGCCTCCATGTTCGGCGCCTTCGAGCTGCAGCTCCCGGCCTCGATGCAGGCCCGCCTGAACGGCGTGGGCGGCGCGGGCCGCGCCGGCGCCTTCGCGATGGGGCTCGTCTCCGGGATCATCGCCGCCCCCTGCACCGGGCCGGTGCTCGCCGCCGCGCTCACCTTCGTGGCGGCCAAGGGCTCGGTCGCGTTCGGCTTCGGCATCATGTTCGCGTACGCGCTCGGCATGGGGCTGCTGTTCTTTCTCATCGGCGCGTTCTCCATCTCGCTCCCGAAGAGCGGGGCGTGGATGGAGACGGTGAAGTCGGTGTTCGGGGTGGCCCTGCTCGCGGCCGCGCTGATCTTCCTGAAGGACGCGTTCCCCGCGCTGAAGCCGCTGTTCTCGGCGGCCCGCGGGGCGGCGTTCGCGGCGGCCGGCGCCGCGGCGCTCGGCGTGCTGGCGGGCGCGCTCTCCGGCAGCTTCCACGGGCCCGCGCGCCAGCGGCTCGCGAAGGGGCTCGGGGTCGCGCTGCTGGTGGGCGGGATCGCCTACGCCGCCGGCGCGGCCGGCGCCCGCGAGCGGGCGCGCGCGCACGCGGGCTTCGCCTGGCTCCACTCCGAGGCGGAGGCGCTCGCGCTCGCGAAGGCCGAGGGCCGGCCGGTCATCATCGACTTCTGGGCCGACTGGTGCACCGCCTGCAAGGAGCTGGACAAGATCGCGTGGGCGAAGCCCGAGGTGCAGGAGGAGGCCGCCCGCTTCGTGGCGGTGAAGCTCGACGGCACCGACGGCTCGGACGCGTTCAACGCGCTCGCCGAGAAGTACGGCGTGGTGGGCATGCCCACCGTGATCTTCATCGACCCCCGCGGCCGCGAGGTGCCCGACCGCGTGATGGGCGCCATCTCCGCCGGCGAGATGGTGCAGAAGCTCCGCGCGGTGGACCGCGCCTGCGAGGGCCAGCCGTCGCCGGCGAAGCCCGCCGCGGTCCAGGGCGAGCCGGTCGCGATGGCCTGCGCCTCGCGCTGGTAGCCCTCCGACAACCTCCGGCTGATCCGCTCGTGGTGAGCCCGTCGAACCACGAGCGCCCGGGTGCGCCGCGCCCGCGGGACGCCGCGGGCGCAGTCGCACTGTCCCGGCGGACGGGGACGGCTCGATCCCGCGGCGTCCCTCCTCCGGCCGGTGCTAGGAAGCGCGCGCCGCGTGCGACGGAGGGCGAACCTGCCCGCCGCCGCGCGGGCGGGGGACTTCCCCGGGGCGCCCCTCCACCGGCCCCGGCCCAGGTTCGACACCATGCGCTTCCGCACCGCGCTCGCCGCCGCCGCGATCGCCCTCTCCGCCGCCTGCTCCGGCTCGTCCGGCTCCTCCGGCCCGTCGGGCGGCCCGCCGCCGGCCCCGCTCACCGTCGTCGAGGTGGTCCCGGCCGACGGCGCCACCGGCGTCTCCCCGAGCGCGCCGGTGCGCGTCACGTTCTCCGAGGCGGTGGACCCGGCCACGGTGCAGGGCGCGATCGCGGTGGCCGGCGCGACCGGCACGGTGACCGTCTCCGGCGCGGTGGCGACGTTCACCCCGGCGGTCCTGCTCGGCGACACGACGTACGCGGCCCGCGTGACGGCGGGCGTCCGGAGCCTGGCCGGCGGCGCGCTCGCGGCCGACCACGCGTGGTCGTTCACCACCGGCGCGAACCGCGCGCCGGTGGCGGTCGCCGGGGCGGACCAGGACGTCGCGACCGGCGCGGCGGTGGCGCTCGACGGCTCGGGCAGCGTGGATCCGGACGGCGCCGGCCTCGAGTACGCCTGGACGCAGGTGGCCGGGCCGGACGTGACCGACGGTGCGGGCGCGCTCCACGGACCGGCGCCGGCGTTCACCGCGCCGGCCGAGGTCGCGACGCTGGTGTTCGACCTCACGGTCCGCGACGGCCAGTCGGAGAGCGCGCCGGATCGCACCGTGGTCACCGTGCTGCGCAACCCCGCCGCCGCCCTGTTCGTCGCGCCGGGGGGCGACGACACGGCCGCCGGCACCCGCGCCGCCCCGCTCGCCACGCTCGGCGTCGCCCTCCAGCGGCTGAGCGGCCCGGGCGGCGCGGTGCCGGGCGCCGGCGTCTACGCGGCGGCCGGGACCTACTTCGGCCCGATCGTGCTCGCGAGCGGCGTCTCCCTGTACGGCGGCTTCGATCCCGCCACCTGGCTGCGCGACGCCGCGGCGCCGACCGTCATCGGGAGCTCGCTGCGCGGCGTGGTGGCCACCGGGGCGACCGGCGTGGTGGTGGACGGCTTCACCGTCGCCGCCGCCGACGCGATCTCGCCGGGCTTCAGCTCGTTCGGTGCGTTCCTGGTGGACTCCGAGGTGACGCTCTCGCGCTGCACCATCGCGGCCGGGAACGGCCAGGCCGGCGCGGCGGGCGGCGCCGGCGGGGAGGGCGCGGCGGGGAACCCCGGGGGCGCCGGCGGGGGCGGCTCCTGCGACGGCGCCTCGGCCGGCGCGGGCGGCGCGGCCGGGCTGGGCGCGTGGTCCGGCGGGGCCGGTGGCGCGGGCGGCGCGGAGGGCGCGAACGCCGGCAGGAACGGCTCGTCCGGCGGCGGCGCGAACGGCGGCGCCTCGGGCGGCGGCGGCGCGTACGGAAAGCCGGGCCAGCGCGGCCAGGACGGCGCGAAGGGCGGCGACGGGTTCCAGGGCCTGAACGGCGCCCCGGGCGGCGGGTTCGGCGCGCTCCTGCCGCTCCCCGACGCGTACCGCACGAGCGACGGGTTCGGCGGCGGCAACGGCGGCGACGGCTTCGGCGGCGGCGGGGGGGGCGGCGGCGGCGGCCAGGGGCCCTGCGGGTTCCTGGAGTGCGACGAGGGCTCGGGGAACGGTGGCGGCGGCGGCGGGTCCGGCGGGCGGCTCGGCACCGGCGGCGGAGGGGGCCGCGGGGGCGGCGCGTCCCTCGGCGTGGTGGTGGTCCGGGGCGCGGTGGTGCTGCGCGACACGACGGTGCGCGCCGGGAGCGGCGGGGCCGGCGGCGCCGGTGGTGCGGGCGGCCTGGGCGGCGATGGCGGCCGCGGCGGGAACGGCGGCTCGACCTGCACCGGCGAGGTCGGCGCCGGCGGCAACGGCGGCGCCGGGGGGCGCGGCGGCGACGGCGGCTGGGGCGGTGGCGGGGGCGGCGGCCCGAGCGTCGCGCTGCTGAACGAGGGCGGCGCGGTGTCGGTGGAGGGCGCGAGCACGCTCACGCCCGGCGCCGGCGGCGCGGGCGGCACCGGGGCCCGGCCCGGCGCTCAGGGCGTCAGCCACGCGCGCTGGGACCGGTGAGCGCGGGGGCTGGCGGCGACCCGACCGGCTCAGGACCTCAGGTCGAGCGATCTCCGCTCACCCCTCGACGGGCTCGGGGTGAGCGGGGTGAGGTGCGCTCGTGGTGAGCGACGGGTCGGGGTGACCCTTCGACAGGCTCAGGGTGAGCGGGGTGAGGGGGCGCTCGTGGTGAGCCCGTCGAACCACGAGCGGGCGGATCGCTGCTCGCGGCCCACCGCCCTCAAAACGCCCGGAACCCGCCCACGATCAGGAACGTCAGCTCGCCCCGAGTCTCCTTGAGCGGGGCGTCGCCCGCGCCGGCGCGCACGCCCACGCCGGCCCGGGCACCCAGCGTGAAGTCGCCGTAGAACGGCGCCTCGTACGCGAAGGTGACCCGCGGCAGGAACAGCAGGCCGGCGTCGTGCCGCACGGTGAACACGAGCGGCAGCTCGCCCAGCGCCGAGGCGACGCCGCCGCCGGCGCGGCGCGAGAACGCGAGGCCGGGCGCGACCTCGAGCCCGCGATCGGTGTGGTTCTTCGAGTCGATCCAGGTGCCGCCGAAGTTCGCGTACCAGGCGACGGCGAGGCGGGCGGCCACGTCGAGCCCGCTCGAGCGCCCCAGGCCGCGGCGGTACCAGCCTCCGAGGCGGAGCTCGGTCTTCGCCCAGTCCAGCGAGGCGAGCGCGCCGAGGTCGTCGATCCGGGTGAGCCCCTGCCCGTACATGGCGCCGAGCGAGGGCCAGCCGGCCTCGACCTCGACCGCGGAGCCGCCGCCGAGCGGCTCGGCGGAGAGGAGCGAGCGGAGCGGGGCGCGGGCGGCGCCGGGCGAGGCGGCCGCGGCGGGCGCCGGCGCGGGCGCGACCTCGTAGCGGACGGGCGGCGGGCGCGCGGGCGCGGGGGCCGGCGCGGGCCGGGCCTCCGGCGGTGGCGCGTCGGTCGGCGTGCCGGCCGGCGCGTCCTGGGTCGGCGGCGGCGGCGGGGGGAGCATCGCGCCGGGCGGGGGCGCCGGGCTGCGCTTCCCCTTCTCGGGCAGCGGCGGGTTGCCGCCGAACGGCGCGTCGCCGGGGTTCGCCTGGGCGAGCAGGGTGCCCGGGGCGGCGAGGACGAGGTGGAGCGCGGCGACGGTGGCGAGCATGGCGGTTCCTCCGGAGCGGCGGATTCTAGACGGCCGCTCCGGCTTCGGGAACGCTCCGCGAGCGCAGCGATTCCGCGCGCGTCTCGGCCGCAGCCCCGCAGCCCCGCTCCAGACTCCCGCGGAGCTCCGCTCCGTGGGGCGGGGCCGCAGGCCCCGTACCAGTTGACACTCCGGCCACCCCCGGCTAGAGAGGAGGCCCCTTCGCCCAGGTGGCGGAACTGGTAGACGCACCAGATTCAGGGTCTGGCGGCCTCAAAACCGTGGAGGTTCGAATCCTCTCCTGGGCACTGACCGGCGGGCGAAAGCCCGCCGGTCTTTTTTTCGCCTCGGCTCGCCGCCCCGGCGCCCTCCCCGGCCGGCCCGCGCCCCGATCCACCGGCACGCCCGGCGCGCCGGCGAACGCCCGGCCCGGCGCGTATTGACATCCCCGGCCGTCTGCATATTTATGCAACCCCATGCATAGCCATTCGGCCGCGGTGATCGGCGCGTCCGGTTACTCCGGCCTCGAGCTCACCCGCCTGCTGGCGCGCCACCCGCACGCGCGCCTCACGTCCATCTACTCCGACCGCTGGAGCGGCGAGCGCGCCGGCGCGCGCCTCCCGCTCCCCGGCCCCGCCGCCTCGCTCGCGTACCTGCCGCTCGCCGAGGGCGAGGCGGCCGACGCGGACGTGGTGTTCCTGGCCACGCCGGCCGAGGTGTCCGCGGACCTGGTGCCGCGGCTGCTCGCGCGCGGCGCGAGGCTGGTGGTGGACCTGTCCGGCGCGTTCCGGCTCACCGATCCCGCCGCCTATCCGGCCTGGTACGGCTTCACCCACCCCGCCCCCGAGCTGCTCGCCGAGGCGCGCTACGGCTGCCCGGAGCTGGGTCGCGAGGCGCTCGCCGGCGCGCGGCTGGTCACGAACCCGGGCTGCTACGCCACCACCATCGCGCTGGCGCTCGCCCCGCTGGTGCGCAGCGGGGTGGCCTCGCCGGACGGCATCGCGGTGACGGGCCTCTCCGGCGTGTCCGGCGCGGGCCGCAAGTCGAGCGAGGACTACAGCTTCGTGGAGGTCTCGGACGACCTGCGCGCGTACCGGCTCGGCCGCCACCAGCACGTCCCCGAGATCGAGCAGACCGTGGCGCGCCACGCCGGCGCCTGCGGGCCCATCTCCTTCTCCCCGGTGCTCGTGCCCATCCGCCGCGGCATCCTCGCCACCGCCGTCCTGCGCCCCGCCCCCGGCGCGACGCAGGCCGACGTGGCCGCCGCGCTGGAGCGGGCCTACGGCGACGAGCCGTTCGTGTCGGTGCGCGCGCCCGACAAGGTGATGGTGAAGGACGTGGTGCACACCAACCGCTGCCACCTGGGCGCGGCGCTGGACGCGCGCGCCGGCGCGCTGGTGGCGGTCTCCGCCATCGACAACCTGGTGAAGGGCGCCGCCGGGCAGGCGGTGCAGTCCATGAACGCCGCGCTGGGCTGGCCCGAGACGGCCGGCCTCGACCTGCTGGGAGGCTAGCGGTGAGGATCCCGAAGGGCTTCCGGTTCGGCGGGGTGGCGTGCGGGCTGAAGCCGCAGCGCCGCGACCTCGCGCTCGTCGTCTCCGACCACCCGGCCGCCGCGGCCGGCCTGTTCACCATCAACCGGGCCGCCGCCGCGCCGGTGATCGACGCGCGCACCCGCGTGCCGGCCGAGGGCATCCGCGCCATCGTGGTGAACTCCGGCAACGCGAACGCGCTCACCGGCCCGGCCGGCCTCGACGACGTCACCGTGATCCGCACCGCGGTGGCCGACGCGCTCGGGATCCAGAAGCGCGCGGTGCTCACCGCGTCCACCGGGGTCATCGGCGCGCGGCTGCCGGCCATGAAGGTGGTCACCGCGCTGCCGGCGCTGGTGGACCAGCTCGGCGACCACCCCGACCTCGCCGCCGAGGCGATCATGACCACCGACACGCGGCCGAAGATGGCCGCGCGCGAGGTGACGCTGGGCGGGAAGACCGCCATCGTGACCGCGATCTGCAAGGGCTCGGGCATGCTCGCGCCGCAGCTCGCGACCACCATCTGCCTGCTGGTCACCGACGCGGCGGTGACCCCGCGCGCGCTGCAGGACGCGCTGGCGCGGGCGGTGGAGCGGACGCTGCACATGGTGACGGTGGACGGCGAGATGTCCACCAACGACACCGTGTACGCGCTCGCGAACGGCCTCGCCGGCAACCCGCGCATCTCCGACCCCGGCCCGGACCTGGACCGCCTCGAGACCGCGCTCGCCGACCTCCTGGAGGAGATGGCCCGCGCCATGGCCGCCGACGGCGAGGGCGCCACCAAGCTGGTCGAGGTGGTGGTGTCCGGCGCCCCGTCCGACGAGTCGGCGCGGGACTGCGCCCGCGCCATCGCCTCCTCGCCGCTGGTGAAGGCGGCGCTCTTCGGCGCCGATCCGAACTGGGGCCGCGTGCTCGCCACGGTGGGCGCGCGCGCCGGCGCGATGAACTACCCCATCGACCCGTACCGGGCCCGGGTGGTGCTGCAGGGCGTGACGGTCTTCGAGGGCGGCGCGCCGGTCGAGCTGGACCGCGAGATGCTCCGCACGCGCATGCGCGACAGCCGCATCGACGTGCTGGTCGAGCTCGCCGACGGCGCGGCGCGGGCGGTGGCCTGGGGCTGCGACCTCTCCTACGACTACGTGAAGATCAACGCCGACTACACCTCGCTCATCGTGCAGCGGCCCGACGGCGGCGTCGGCAAGGACGACCGCGTCTCCAACTACAGCCCGGCGTTCAAGCGGACGCTGCTCGCCGAGGCGCTGAAGTACATCGCGGCGTTCTCCGGGCAGGTGGCGGTCATCAAGTACGGCGGCGCCGCCATGGTGAAGGACAGCCTGAAGGCGGCCTTCGCCGAGGACGTGACGCTGCTGAAGAAGGTCGGGCTGAAGCCGGTGGTGGTGCACGGCGGCGCGCCGGAGATCACCCGCACGCTGGAGAAGCTGGGCGAGCGCAGCGAGTTCGTGGACGGCATGCGCATCACCGACGCGCAGAGCCTCCCGGTGGTCGAGATGGTGCTCACCGGCAAGGTGAACCAGGAGCTGGTGGCGCTGCTCAACGCGCGCAGCGCCGGCGCGGTGGGCCTGTCCGGCAAGGACGGGCAGCTGCTCCGGGCCCGCAAGGCGGTGCACGAGTCCGGCCGCGACCTCGGCTACGTGGGCGAGGTGGTGGAGGTGAACACGAAGTTCCTCCGCATGTTCCTCGACGGCGGCTACGTGCCGGTGATCTCGCCCATCGGCCTCACCGAGGACGGCACCGGCCTGTCCATCAACGCCGACGACGTCGCCGCGGCCATCGCGGTGGCGCTCGGCGCGCCGAAGCTCATCTACCTGACCGACGTCCCCGGCGTGCTGGAGTCGGCGCCGGACGGGCAGCTGGTCCGGCAGCTCTCGCTCGCCGACCTCGACCGCCGCATCCAGGCGGGCGCCATCACCGGCGGCATGAAGTGGAAGGCCTGGGCCATCCAGACCGCGCTGCGCGGCGGGGTGGGCCGGGTCCACGTCCTCGATGGCCGGCAGCCGCACACCGTCATCGCCGAGCTCTTCACCGACCGCGGGGTGGGCTCGCTCGTCACCGCATGACCTCCGCCGACCGCCGCCGCGACGCCGTCGCCCGCATCATCCGCGCCCGCCGCATCGGGACGCAGGAGGAGCTGCTCGCCGCGCTGGAGCGGGCCGGCTTCCGCGCCACCCAGGCGACCCTCTCGCGCGACCTCGCCCGGCTGGGCGCGCGCCGCGTCTCCGGGCCGGAGGGCGCCGTGTACGAGCTGGGCGCCGCGGACGGCGCCGACGGCGGCCTGGCGGCGCTGCGCGGGCTGGTGAGCAGCATCGCCGCGAACGCCTCGATGGTCGTCATCCGCACCCACCCCGGCAGCGCGCCGGCCATCGCGCGCGCCATCGACCTCGCCCAGCCGCCGGAGGTGCTCGGCACCATCGCCGGCGACGACACCATCTTCGTCGCGCCCGCCGGCGAGCTGCGCCCGCGGCGGCTGGCGGCGCGGCTCGCGGAGCTGCTGGGCACGCCCTCCGCGCTGGCCGGCGAGGGCGGCGACCGCACCCACTGATCCGCGATCGCCGCCGCGGCCCCAACTCCCGCTTTCGCGCCGCGCGCACCCGTCGTAGCTTGTGCCGGCATGCGCCGTCCCCCCCTCGTCCTCGCAGCCGCGCTGCTCGCCGGGAGCACCGGCTGCGTCGCCCACATGCCCCGCTCCGACGAGCCCACCATGCTGCTCGAGCGCAGCTACGTGGGCGCGTCCACCGCGAGCGGCCAGTCCTTCGAGGCCGCGCCGGCCTTCCACGTCCTGCTGCACAACGGGCTCGACGACCCGGACGTCTTCGACCACGGCGGGTGGGCCAGCGCGCTCTCCGCGTCCTTCCTGGCCACGCTGCGCGTGTCGCGCGGCGACTCGGCGCCGGTGCGCACGCCCACCTACGAGCCGCGCGCGAAGCTGCAGCTCTTCCGCCTCGATCCGGCCGGGAGCCGCCCCGCGCCCTCGGCGCCCCGGCCGTGGATGCGGATGGCGGTGCTGGAGCTGGGCGGCGGGCACCGCTCCAACGGGCAGCGCGGGTGCTCGCTCGACGAGCACGTGCGCCGCCCCGGCGACGGCGACTGGGAGTGCGCCCCGGCCACCGATCCCGCGTCCACCGCGCTCAACCTCGACGACGGCAGCTTCACCACGAACTTCGTCGCCGGCGGCGCCTACCTGCGCCTGCTGCGCACCGGCGACCAGCCCGGCGCGTTCACCTCGGCGGTGACGGTCGGCGGCGGGCTGGAGTACGAGGTCGCCTGCGGGCTGGGCGCGTGCATGCCGCAGGGCATGCGCCACCGGTTCGGGCCGGTGAACGCCCGGTACCTGGCCGAGTGGGAGGCGCTGGTGCTGCGCGGGCGCACGCGCCAGGTGCCGCTGCTCGGCACCGTCCACCTGGACAGCAGCGTGCGGGCCACGCTCTCCGGCAACGTCCACCTGGGCGCCCGGCGCGGCCCGTTCGGCGACCTGTCGGCGGAGGTCGCCATCCTGCCCCGCAGCCCGAAGGGCATGGTGATGGGCCTCTTCGTGCGGCGCCACGTCGGGTACGACTACCTCAACATCCGCTTCGAGGAGCGGCTCGACGCGTGGCTGTTCGGCCTGGTGCTCGACCCCACGCCGCTCGACGGCGCGCGGCGCTGATCAGCCGGCGACCCGCTTCCACTCCTCGTTGGAGCGGAGCACGCAGTCCTCGATGGCGAGGCCGGCGAAGTAGTTGCCGGTGACGGCGAGCTTCCCGCCCGCCAGGCAGCGGTCCAGCTCCGCCACGATGCCCGCGTGCCCGAGCGCGGGCGACGGCAGCGTGGTCCGCCGCTCCACCGGCGTGCCCAGGCGCTCCACCGGCACGCGCAGCACCTCGCTCATCCGCTTCAGCCGCTGCTCGCGCGAGGTCCCGTCGCGGAAGTGGAACGCGAACGCGCGCATCCTCGGATCCGGGAACGGGTCGCGCGTCACGCACGAGAAGAACAGGTCGTCCACCGGCACCAGGAACGCGCACTCCGGCATCCAGCACGCGTCGCGCGGCAGCACCACGCCCATGCTGTCCACCCGGACCGTGCCCACCCGGCGGATCCCGGTGGCGAGCTCGTGGAAGTCGTCCTCGAGCATGGCCGCGGCCGCGTCGGGCGGGGCCGCCACCGCCACCAGCGGCGCCTCCAGCGTCCGCCCGTCGGCGGTGGTCACCGCGAACCCGCCGGCGGTGCGCGCCACGCGGCGGACCTCGACGCCGGTCTCCACCGTCACGCCCTTGGAGCGGGCCGCGGCGTCGGCCACGAGCTGCAGGCCGCCGTCGAAGCCGAAGCTGCGGACGAACTCCTCCCGGCGCGGGCGCTTCTTGAAGAGCGAGCCGGCGCCCTCCAGCGGGAACCCATCCGCCTTCTGCGAGGGCACCGCGGCGAAGAACGGGGAGATGACGCGGTCGTAGTTCCCGCGGCCGAGCAGGCGCGAGTAGTACGAGTAGACGGTCTCCCCCTCCTTCTTGCGGAAGATCCCGGCCGGGAAGTGCACCGCGGCCTCGAGCCAGTTGAGCTGGAGCAGGACCTTGGGCGGGGTGAGCCAGCGATAGGCCCCGTCGCGGAGCAGCCCGAAGCTGGCGCGCGCCGGGCCGCGCTGGACGATCTTGCCGGCCACGCCGCCGCCCACCGCGATGTCGAGGAACGCGCCGTAGCTGTTGTAGACGGTGTGCGCGCCCATCTCGAACCAGTAGCCGTCGGGGCGCCGCTCCGAGTGGAGGCATCCTCCGACGCGCCGGTCGCGCTCCAGCACCAGCACCTGCCTGCCCGCCTGCCCGGCCTTCCAGGCGAACGCGAGCCCGCTGATGCCCGCGCCGACCACGATGACGTCTGCCATGTCGATGGACCTTCCGCTGCGTGACGTCCCCGCCGAGAGGACGAGGAAGCCTCGCAGAGAATGCCGCGACGCGCCAGAGGGCTTTTCGCCGGCCGCGCGCACGCCCGGGGGGTCGTCCGCGCGGCGCTCCGCCGCGCTGGCCGGGGTCGTTTGATTGGTCTAGAAACGTCGCATGCGTTTGCGGATCGGCTTCATCGGCCTCGGGACGATGGGCGAGCCCATCGCGAACAACCTCCGCCGCGCCGGCCACGACCTCACGGTCTGGAACCGCACGGCGGCCCGGGCCGAGCACATCGTGTCCAGGGGCGGGAAGCGGGCCGCCACGCCGCGCGAGTGCGCGAGCGGCAAGGACGCGGTCTTCACCTGCGTCTCCGACGAGCGCGCGCTCGACGCGGTCCTCGACGGGCCGGACGGCGCGCTCGCGGGCCTGCGCGAGGGGGACCTGCTGGTGGACCTCACCACCGCCGGCGTCGCCGCGGCCCGCGCGGTCGCCGCCCGCGTGGCGGAGCGCGGCGCGCGCTTCGTCGCCTGCCCGATCCTCGGCTCGAAGACCGCCGCGGAGCAGGCGCAGGTGGTGCTGGTGGCGGGCGGCCCCGCGGCGGCGCGCGAGCGGCTGCGCCCGGCGCTGCACGCGATCTCGGCCCGGCTGTTCGAGCTCGACGACCCGGCGCAGGCCGCGCTGATGAAGCTGTGCGTGAACGCGGTGGGCGGCGCGATGATGACCGCGTTCGGCGAGGCGGTGGCGCTCGCCGCCGCCGGCGGCGTCGAGCCGTCGCGCCTGGTCGAGGTGCTGCAGGCGTCCGCCTTCCACTCGCCGCTCTACCTCATGAAGGGCGAGCTGGTGGAGAAGAAGGACTGGGCGCCGCGCTTCCGCATCGCGCTCGCGGAGAAGGACCAGCGGCTCGCGCAGGAGGCCGCGGCCGAGCTGGGCGCCCGGGTCCCGATCAGCGAGGCGGTGCGCAAGCTGATGGCGGCCGCCACCGAGGGGGGCCGCGGCGATCAGGACGTGGCGGCGCTCGCCGAGCTCTACCTGGACTGGGCGCGCAAGCGGTAGCGCGCCCCCTGCCTACGTCGATCCTTCCGCGAGCGCGCGGCGCGCGGGCTCGGCGGGCTGCAGCGCCTCGCCGACGGCGCGGACCAGGTCGTCGAGGTGGAAGGGCTTCCGCACGTACCCGGCCGCCGGCGCGATCCGCTCCACCTCGCGCGCCACCTCGTCCGGCGGCGACGCCGACACGAACAGCACCCGCGGGCACCGCTCTCCGAGCGCGGCGCGCAGCTCCTGGAACAGCGTGGCGCCGTCCATGCCGGGCATGCGGAAGTCGAGCAGCGCCAGGTCGGGCGGGTTCCGGCGGGCGAGGGCCAGCGCCTCGCCGGCGTCGCAGGTCGAGACCGCGGCGTGCCCCATCCGGCGGAGCGCCAGCTCGATGGCGCGCCGCACGATGTCGGTGTCGTCCACGATGAGAACCTGCGCCACGGCGCCTCCAACCCCCTGCCGCTGGCGCGTTGCGTCCCCCGTGCCGGGCGCCGGCCCACGATTTCCATGAGGATCCCCCGCCGTCGGGCGACCCTGGGTCATGCGCTCCCGGTACTGGCGCCCCACCCCGTACGGTGCGTGTTGCTCGCACCGCGCGAGTCAGGCATACCGCGCCAGCGTGCGACGGACGGTCTCGGCGAACGTGCGGCGCGCCGCGGCCGGCGCGACCACCTCGGCCCCGCCGCCCAGCGAGAGCGCGAACCGGGTGGCCCAGTCGTTCCCGGCGCCGGCCACCTCGACCACCGCCCCGCCGCCCGGCGTCCGCTCCACCAGCGAGATGCCGGGGCGCGACAGCGCCCAGGGGGCCGCCTCCGCGCCGAGCCGGATCCGCACCGGCTCGCCCGCCGCCTCCGAGAACAGCCGGGCCCTGGCCAGCTCGGCCTCGGTGGGCGGCTCGAAGCGATCCTGGAGCAGCGCGCACTCGCGGATCCGGTCCAGGCGGAAGGCGAGCGCCTTGCCGCGCTCGGCGTCGTGGCCGTACAGGTACCAGTGGCCGAAGCGCTGCGCGAGCGTGTACGGGCGCACGGTCCGCTCGGTCTCGGCGTCGCGCGACGCGGAGTGGTAGGCGAGGCGCACCGCGCGCCGCTCGGCGATGGCGCGCTGGAGCCGGCCCAGCACCGAGTCGCGGGCCGGCGGGGCGCCGGCGTAGATGCGCTCGACCAGCTCGTCGAAGCTGGCGCGCCGGTCGCGCGGGACCGAGTCGCGGAGCGCCTTCACCGCGCGCTCGCGCCCCTCGCCGCCCAGCGCGGCCGCGGCCGCGGCGAGCGCGGCCGCCTCGCTCTCGGTGAACCGCGGCGGGCGCGAGAAGCTCTGGTGCAGCGCCACGTAGACGCGGTCGCCCTCGACGTACAGGTCGAGGAAGTCGTCGGGCGCGAACGGCGGCGAGCCCACCTCGAGCAGGAAGTCGAGGTCCTCGAGCAGCTCCTTCTCGGTGCAGCCGCAGCGCCGCGCCAGGTCGCGCACCGGGATGCCCGGGTGGCGGACCGCGTAGGGCACGAGGAACAGCACGCGGCGGAGCCGGTCGCGCGGATCGGCCTTCTTCGGCGCGGCGGGCGCGCGGGCGGCGGCGCGGGAGGGCGCGCGCGCCGGGCCGCGGGCCGGCGTCGCGGCCGGCTTCGCCTTCGCGGCCGGCGCCTTCGCGGGGGCCTTCGCCCGCGCCGCGGCGGGACGGCGCTTCGACCCGGCGGCGCTCACGCGAGCTCCTCCGCCAGCCGCTCGAGCACCGCCCGGGCGCGCTCGCGCAGCGCCTTCGGCGCGAGGATCTCGGCGCGGTCGCCGAGCGCGAGCACGTGGCGAAGGAACCCCTCGCCGTTGGTCGCGTCCACCTCCACCAGCGTGGCCCCGCCGTCCTCCCGCACGCGGGCGCGCGGGCCGAACGAGGCGAGCACCTCCGCCGAGACGGGCGGCTCGAGCCGCGCCCTGCACCGCACCGGCGCGTGCACGGCGTACTCCCAGGCCTCGCGCGTGGCGTGATCGGCGAGCGAGAAGTCCTTGCGCGGCTGGAAGTCCGGGGTGCGCGGCGCCGACGGGTTCACCGTCAGCGACTCGATCCGCGAGACGTGGAACGTGCGCAGGTCGCGGCGCAGGTGGCACCAGCCCACCAGGAACCAGGCGCCGCCGCGCTGGAACAGGCCGTACGGATCCACCTCGCGCTCGGTCCGCTCGCGGCGCTCGGCGCCCAGGTAGGCGAGGCGCACGCGCTTCTTCAGCGCGATGGCGCGGGACAGCTCCTCCACGGTGGGCGCGACGGCCGGCCCGGCGCCGTCGTCCTCGCCCAGCCGGCGCGCCGCGACCGCGGCCGCCTCCGAGGCGCCGGGCGCGCGCGCCGCGAACGAGAGCTTGTTGAGCGCGTGGGCCAGATCGCGCGCGTACGGGAACGCCCCGGTGGCGAGCGCGGCGGAGCCCGCCAGGTAGAGGAGCGCCAGGTCCTCGGGCGGGAGCTTCAGGTCCGGCAGGTAGAACTCGTCCCGGTCGATGAGGTAGCCGGCGGGGAGATCCTCGTCGCCGCTCGCGTACCGCACCGGGATCCCGAGCTCGAGCAGGTCGGCCTTGTCGCGCTCGAACTTGCGGATGGCGGCCTCGCCCTTGCCGCCGTAGTCCTCGGGGAACTGCTCCTGGATCTCGCGCCAGGAGACCGGCTCGGCGGCCTTGAGGAGGAGCGCCGCGAGATCGAGGAGCCGCTGATCCTTCTGCATCGCGCGAGAACGTCGCAGAGCCCGCCCGGCCAGTCAATGTGCTAAGCTGCCGGTTCCCCCGGGAGCGCGGGAGCGTGCTGATGGCAGGGCTGGGACTCGGTCCACCCGACTTCGCGCTGTTCGAGCTCGGCGATCCCGACGAGCGTGCCCGGGCCCTCGACGAGGAGCTCCAGCCGAAGCTCATCGCCCTCGGCGTCCAGTGCAGCTCGGGCCTCGCGCGGGTCGCAGGCAAGGAGCTGTTCGTCCACCCCGGCAAGCTGCCGCGCCGCCGCAACGCCGCGCCCGAGGAGGTGCTGGTCGCCTTCTCCGACAGCCCCAAGGGCTACCGCGGCCTCGCCTTCCTCGCGGTGGTGATGACCCGCGAGCACCTGCACGCCCGGGTGGGCGTGCGCGGCGACTCGCCCCGTCGGGCCGGCATGCAGCGCGCGCTCGAGCGCGAGGCCACCAACCTGGCGCGCAAGGGGAAGCCGTTCCGCAAGCTCCGCGAGTTCCTGGAGTGGAACCACGAGGAGCTGCCCGAGCTCGCCCCCGCCCACTCGACCGCGTTCTGGCTCGAGATGGGCGAGGCGCTCGCGCCCGGCGGCCCGGGGCTCGACCTGGGGATCGCGTGGACGCAGGAGGAGGCGCGGAGCATCGCGCTCGGCGACCTGCTGGGCGTGTTCCGCGACCTGGCGCCCTGTACAAGGTGCTCGCGAACGCGGAGTGAGGCGCCGGATCCGCTCGAGGTGAGCGGCTCCGGGATTCCGCTCACCCCGAGCCTGTCGAGGGGCGAGCGGAGGCAGCTCGCCGCGCGCGTCAGGCCGCGGTCGATCCGCCGGCCTCGCCCTCGCCCTCGCCCTCCGGCGCGGCCGGCGGGGTCGCCGCCTCGGCGCGGGCGGCCTCCTGCTGCGTGAGGCGCCGCTCCTCGCGCGCGGCCTGGCGCACGGCCTCGACCAGCTCGTCGTGATCCTTGCGCAGCGCCTCGTGGCGCCGGCGCAGCTCGGCGTAGCGATCGCCGGCGAGCTCGAGCTCGCTCTTCTGGACGATGTAGACGCGCTTCTCGGTCTCGAGCCGGCCGCGGACGCTCTTCACGTCCTTCTCCAGGTCGGCGACCCGCTTGCGCGCCTCGGCGAGCTTCGCCTCGGCCTTGTCGGCGCGGTCCTTCTCCGCCGCGAGGCGCCCGGCATCGACGCTGGGCGCGGCCGGGGCGGCCGGCGCCGCGGGCTGCGGCGCGGGCGCGACCGGCGCGGGCGCGGGCGCGGCGGCGACCGGCCGGGCCTCGAGCCGCTTCACCGCGGCGGCGGACTTCTCGAGCTCCTTCTCCAGCGCGCGCGCGCGGGTGGCCTGGTGCTCGGCCTCGGCGCGGGCCTCGGCGAGCCGGGCGGCGAGCTTGTCGATCTCGGCGCGGAGCGCCTGGGCGCCGCCGGCCTTCTTCGCCGCCTCCTGCTGCTCGAACGCCTTCTTCTTGGTGCGCTCCAGCTCCGCCTTCACGGCGGTGGCCTCGTCGCGCCGCTCCTTCGCCTCGGCGCGGGCGGCGCGCTCCGCCTTGCGGGCCGCCTCCAGCTCCTCGCCGCGCTTCGCGTCCTCCGCGGCGCGCACGGCCAGCGCGGCCCTGGCGGCGCTGGCGCTGCGGAAGGAGAGCACGGCGATGGCGATGCCGACGAGGGCGACGACGAGGGCGAGGCCGGTCATGGGGTGAAGGCTCCGGTGTGGGACTCTTTCACTACCCCAGGTCCTCGCGCCTGGGAAGCACCACGGCCATGCGAGCGGGCGCCCGGCACGGCGCTTCCGGCCGGCGCCGGTTAGGAACGTTCCCGCCCGCCGCCGGGCCGGGCACGGTAGGATCGCCGGCTCCCCCATGCGACGCGTCGCCACCAAGATCTTCCTCACCTTCGCGGTCGCCCTCGCGGCGTTCGCCGCGGTGGCGGGGTTCGGCGTGGCGCGCCTCCACGATCTGCGGCGCGACCTGCGCACGCTGTCCTCCGGCTACATCCCGCTCACCCGGATCGCGGCGCAGCTCGACGTGAAGGACTGGGTGACCGCCCGCGCGCTGGAGGCGCGGGTGCTCGACCCCGCCGCCCGCCGGGCCTACCTCCCCGTGGCGAGGGCGCACTTCCCCGCGCTGGTGCGCGAGAAGATCGAGGAGGGCAAGCGCGTGGCCGCCGGCGCGCGGATCGACGCCTCCGGCGACGACGCCCGCTTCCTCGGCGACGTGCTCGCCCGGCTGGACGGCCTCGCCGCGCGCTGGGCCGACTACGACCGCGAGGCGCGCGCGCTGCTCGACGCGCTCGAGGCCGGGGCGGGGATGGGCCCGGGCGCGGCGGCGTTCGACGCGCGGGTGGCGGCGGTGCGGCAGCTGGAGAAGGGGCTCAGCCTGGACGTGAAGCTGCTGCAGGTCGCGCTCGAGACGCAGATCGCCGACCGCGTGCACGACGCCGAGCGGACCGAGGGCAACACCGTCGCGCTGACGGTGATCTACTCCCTGCTCGCGCTGGCGGTGGGCGTGGGCGCGGCGGCCATCTCGCAGCGCCTGCTCGCGCCCATCCAGACGTTGACCGAGGGCGTGAAGGCGGTCGCGGCCGGCGACCTCACCCGCAAGGTGGAGGCGCGAGGCCGGGACGAGATCTCGGTCCTGGCGCACGAGTTCAACGCCATGGCCGCCTCGCTCGACCGGCAGCGCGCCGAGCTGCTCCGGGCCGAGCGGCTGGCCGCGGTCGGCCGCATCTCGGCGCAGATCACGCACGAGATCCGCAACCCGCTGAACGCCATCGGCCTGAACGCCGAGCTGCTCGCCGAGGAGATCGCCGCGCTGCCGGCGCCGCCGGCGGAGGCGACCGGGCTGGTGTCCGCGATCTCGCGCGAGGTGGACCGGCTGAACGCGGTGACGGAGGAGTACCTCCGCTTCGCGCGCCTCCCGCGCCCGCAGCTCGAGCGCCACGACCTCAACGAGATCCTGGGCGGCCTGCTCGACTTCCTCGGCCCCGAGCTCGCCGCGGCGCGCGTGGACGTGCACCGCGCGCTCGCGCCCGGCCTGCCCGGGGTGCGCTGCGACGAGGGGCAGCTCCGCGCGGTGTTCCTGAACCTGCTGCGGAACAGCCGGGAGGCGATGCCCGGAGGCGGGACCGTGCGCGTGGTCACCCGCCGGGCGGACTCCGGCGCGGCCGTGGAGGTCGAGCTGGGGGACACCGGCGGGGGGATCCCCCAGGTGACCTTACGCGCATCTTCGAGCCGTTCTACTCCACGAAGGAACGCGGCACCGGCCTGGGGCTCGCGTTCACCCAGCAGGTCGTCGAGGAGCACGGCGGGACCATCCGGTGCGAGAGCACCGTGGGCCGGGGAACGGTGTTCACCCTCCGCTTCCCGGCGATCGAGGACAGGGTGGAACACGAGGTGGGTGCAGCCACATGAGGCGGTCGGGTCGGCAGGTGCGGGTGAAGCGGCGCAAGGACGCGCCCGGGAAGCGGGGCGGCGCGTTCCGCGTGGCGCTGCCGCGCGCGCGGGTGGCGGCGCGGGTCCGGCGCGCGCAGGAGGACTGGGGCGAGGTCCACCGGACCGTGCTGCCGAACGGCCTGCGCGTGCTCACCGCCCGGGCGCCCGGGCTGCACTCGGCCATGATCGCGCTGTACGTGCGCGCCGGCTCGCGCCACGAGACCGAGGCGCGCAACGGCGTCTCGCACTTCCTCGAGCACCTGTTCTTCCGCGGGTCGGTGGGCTACCCCGACACCGTGGCGATGAACGCCGAGGTGGAGGCCGCCGGCGGGAGCCTGAACGGGATCACCGCGCGCGACCACGGCTGCTACTACACGCCCATCCACCCGGAGGAGGTGGGCACCGGGCTGGCGGTGCTCGGCGACCTGATCCGGCGGCCGCTCCTCAAGGAGATGGACGTCGAGCGCGAGGTCATCCTCGAGGAGATCCTCGACGAGGTGGACGCGTCCGGCCGCGACATCGACCCGGACAACCTCTCGAAGAAGATCGTCTTCGGCCGGCACCCGCTCGGCTTCAAGATCGCCGGCACGCAGGAGATCGTGCGGCGCCTCCGGCCGCGCGACGTGCGCGCGCACCTCGAGCGCTTCTACACCGGGGCGAACCTGGTGCTGGCGGTGGCCGGGCCGGTGCGCCCGGACCAGGTGGCCGACCTGGCGGAGGAGCACCTGGGCCGGCTCCCGCGCGGGCAGCTCAGCGTGGACCTCCCGGCGCCGGCCTGGCCCGAGGGGCCGCGGCTCGAGATGGTGGAGCACGACGACGCGCAGGCGGAGTTCTCGCTCTCCTTCCCCTGCCCGCCCGAGCGCCACCCCGACTACCCGGCGCACATGTGCCTGCGCCGGATCCTGGACGACGGGCTCTCCTCGCGCCTGCCGTTCGAGATCGTGGAGCGGCGCGGCCTCGCCTACTCGCTGCACGCCGGCATCGACACCTTCGCCGACGCCGGCATGACCGTCATCGACGGCGCGTGCGCGCCCGCCAAGCTGCCGCGGGTCATCGAGGAGGTGCTGCGCGTGCTGGGCGGGCTGGCCGAGCGCCCGGTGCCGGAGGAGGAGCTGCTCCGGGTCCAGCGGCGCCACCGCATGACGCTCGCCTTCTCGCTCGACTCCGCCGCCGACCTGGCCGGCTGGTACGGCGCCGGCGAGGTCCTCTCCGCGCCGGAGGGCTTCGAGGAGCGCTGCCGGCGCGTCGAGCAGGTGACCGCGGCCGACCTGCTGCGCGTGTCCCGCGAGACCTTCCGCCGCCGCAACCTGGTGGCGGTGGTGGTCGGGCCGTCGCGGCGCCGCGAGCGTGCGGCGGTGGAGCGCGTGGTCCACGGCACCGACGCCCTGCCGCGCTAGGCAGCGCGGGTGCGGCCGGTCCCGCGACCGCGGGATCTTTCACCCACGGTGTCGTCCTGCGCGGGCCGGCGCCCTCGCTCGCTTGACCTGGGTCAGCCCCGCCCTCCCCACCCGTCCCGTGCGTGGTTACCGTGGACGTGGCTCGGGGGCCGCCATGGCGTTGCAGTGGACCAGCGTGCTGTCGGTCGGCATCCCGGAGCTCGACGCCGAGCACGCCGAGATGTTCGAGCGGATGGATCGGCTGCACGACGCGATGCTCGCCGGCGATCGCGCGGAGGTGTCGCGCACCATCGCGTTCCTGCGCGAGGACGCCGTCCGTCACCTCGCCGCCGAGGACACGCTCATGCTCGCCCTCGGCTATCCCGAGCGCGAGCGGCACCTCCGGGAGCACGAGGCGTTCCTCGCCACCGTGCGCGAGCTGGCCCGCCGCCACGACGCGAACGGCCCCACCGCCGTGCTGGTGCACGACGTGGAGCAGGCGGTGGCCACGTGGGTCGAGGCGCACGTCGCGGTCCACGACGTGGCCCTCGGCGCGTTCGCCCGCGAGCACCTGCGCCGGCCGACGACCGCCGAGCGCAAGCCCGCCTAGCCGCTCGCTCGCGCGACGGGCCGGCGCGCCGTGCACCCCACGCCGACGGGTGCGACCGGCGCGCTCGGGCGGGCGGCGTTCGTGCTACGCTCGGGGGCGCAATGGCGGACTTCGTCATCCGCGCCGTCGAGCGCCTCCGCGAGGACCCCGGCTTCAGCCGGAACCGCTACTTCCTCGCGCTCTCGTCCCCGGAGGGGAAGCGCGCGCTGCGCATCCACCGGCACCTCCGCTCGCTCGAGCACGACCTCTCCGACGGCGCGACCGCCACGGTGGCGCGCGACGCCGAGCGGGTGCGGCTCACGCTCCGCGGCAAGCGCGGCGCCCGCACCGCCTGGCTGACGCGCGCCGAGTACCGGCTGCTGCTCACCAGCCCGGTGGCGAGGGCGGCGCTGGCCGCGGCCGGGGCGGACCCGGCGTAGGCGCCGCCCGCCGGCCGCGAAGGCGGTTAGACCTCGATGGACCCGGACAGGAACTCGGCCGCGCGGCCGGCGAGGCGGACCTTGTCCGCAGCCGGCTGGTCCTCGCAGCCGAGCCGCCCGCCGCGCCGCGAGACCTGCAGCGCCTCCAGCGTCCGCCGGCCGAGTCGGTCCGCCCAGTAGGGCACCAGCGTGCAGTGCGCCGAGCCGGTGACCGGGTCCTCGGGGATGCCGACCCGCGGGGCGAAGTAGCGCGAGACGAAGTCCACCCCGGGCGTGCTCGCGGGCGCGGTGACGACGATGCCGTGCCCGGGCAGCTCCGCCACCGCGCCGAGGTCCGGGCGGAGCGCCCGGACCTCCTCCTCCGTCGCGAGCACCGCCAGGTAGTCGCGGCCGAGCAGCGTCGCCTCGGGCGCGCGCCCCCGCAGCGCCCGCACCAGCGCGGGCGGCGCCTCGGCCGGCGCGGGCGGCCGGCGGGGCAGCGACAGCGCGATCCGGCCGGCGGCGTCGCGGGTCACGCCGAGCGTGCCGGCCTGCGTCCGGAACGCGACGGCGTCGCGCCCGCGGGCCAGGTGCTCGAAGACCACGTGCGCCGAGGCGAGCGTGGCGTGCCCGCACAGCTCGACCTCGATCTCGGGCGTGAACCAGCGCAGGTGCCAGCCCTCGCCCTCGGCGACCAGGAACGCGGTCTCGGAGAGCGCGTTCTCGGCGGCGATGGCGAGCAGGGTCTCGTCCGGCAGCCAGGCGTCGAGCGGGCAGACCGCGGCGGGGTTGCCGGTGAAGACGCCGCCGGTGACGAAGGCGTCCACCTGCCAGATCGGGATGCGCATGCGCCCGTTCTACACGAGCGGCCCGCGCGCGCCAGCGCCCGCGAGGAGCGCGCGCAGCCCCTCGGCCGCGTCGCTGCCCTCGAACGCGAAGCCGCCCGGCGCCTCGCGCAGCACGTCCGGCACGCGCGCCTCCGACGGCCCGCACACCACCACCGGCAGCCGCTGCACCTTCACCAGCTCCTCGAGCAGCGGGTCGATCCCGTCGGCGGGCAGGAGCACCAGCGCGCCCACCGCGCCCGCCGAGAACGGCCGCCACAGCGGCATGAGCGCGCGATCGCCGGGCAGCTCGGCGAGGTCCACCCGCACCCCGTCCGCCAGCGTGACGCGCCCCACCGTCCCGAAGCCGCCGGCGGGCGGCTCCGGCTCCGGGCGGAAGCCGGGCACCGCCTGGAAGCGCGAGAGCGCGGCGCGGCGCGCGAGCGGCCCGCCGCCGGCCACGACGACCTTGCCGACGGTCTGCGGCCCGGAGGAGCGGCCGCGGGCGATGCGGGCGCGGAGCGCGTGCAGCTCGTGCGGCGCGAGGAGCTGGCCGCGCGGCTCCGGGGAGAGCGCCTCGCGCCGGCGCGCGTAGCCGTGCTCGAGCAGCGCGCCCACCGCCCGCATCGCCTCGAGATCGGTGGCGCGGCAGCGGTCGAGCAGCTCGTGGAACGGGCGCGGGGCGCCGGACTGCAAGAGGCCCAGCACCTCCTCGGTGACCGGGTGCAGGCCGGCCGGGATCTCGCTCGGGTGGACGGCCAGCTCGACGCCGTCCTCGGGCGCGGGCAGCTCCGGGAGCAGCCGCGCGACCTCGTCGGCCTGGCGGAGGCCCTCGAGCACCAGCTCCTCGACGCGCCGGTCGATCCGCTGCGCCGCGGGCGGCAGGCCGGGGAGGAACGCGAACTGGCCTTCACGGTGGGTGAGCAGCCGGAACAGCGCCTTCTCGCCGACGACCGTGCCCATGGCCGCGTCCACCACCCGCCCCTCGGCGAGCGAGATGGAGGCACGCTCGCCCTCGCGCTCGACCGTGAGCGTGCCGGACTTCCGGTTCACCGAGAGGATCTGCAGCAGGTCCACCAGCGGGATCTGCGCCAGGTTCCCCTCGATCTCGCGGCCGTCGCCGGAGACCGCCCGCGACGCCTCGGCGCGGCGGAACACCTGCTCCACCCGCGCCAGCACCTCGTCCAGGTTGAACGGCTTGCGCAGGTAGAGGCCGAGGCGCGAGCGGTCCGGGTCCGACGAGGCGCCGGTGATCACCACCGGGATGCGCTCGGTGCGCGGGTTGGTGCGCAGGATCCGGACGAAGCTGCGCGCGTCGAGCAGCGGGCAGTCCTCGTCGAGCAGGATGAGGTCCGGGAAGCGGAGGATGGCGGCCTGGAGCGCGCGCGAGCCGTCGCGGGCCGCGTGCACCTGGTAGCCGCGCTGCCGGAGCACCGGCGCCAGCGCGCGCACGGTGGCCGGGTCGGGATCGGCGACGAGGATCTTGCGGACGGTGGCCATTCGCGCGGTCGCTCAGATGGGCTGGAGGTCGTACGCGCTCTGCAGCTTCGAGACCAGCGCGTCCACCAGCGGCATGTCGGAGGTGTGGAAGGTCCGGCCGTCCGGGCCGGAGAGCAGCGCGTAGGCGGAGCGCTCGGAGAGGAACAGCAGGAACTCGTGCCCGGCGAAGCGCTGGTCGCCGTCCACGTACACCTCGGTGACGAGCGGGTGCGGCGCCGCCTCGGCGTCGGTGCCGCGCGGGCCGAGCAGGTAGACGCGGGCGGAGGGGTCGCCGGCGCGCGCGGCCGGGTCGCCGGCGGGCAGGGCCGCGCGGACCGGCGACGCGGCGAGCGCGCTGCGCAGGCCCACGTAGAGCAGGCCGCGGGCGCGCGGGTCGCGCGCGATCTCGCGGGCCGCCTCGCGCTGCGCGGCCGCGAACAGCTCGGCGTCGGGCTGCAGCCGCGCGCTGGCCGAGCTGTCCGGCAGGCGCGCCGAGCCGGAGAGCAGCACGTCGGTCAGCTCCCAGAACGCGCCCGGCTCGAGGTCGCCGAGGTGCAGGCGGCGCAGGAGCGAGCCGCGCTGGTCCTGCACGCGATCGCGCGCCCAGTGCAGCAGCTCGTCGAAGTCCTCCCCGTCCTTCGGGAAGCTGGCGGCGCCGATCGAGAGGAGCACCGGCACGCGCTCCTCCATGGTCCGGACCGACGCCTCGCGCCGGACCTCCTCGGTGGCGCGGCGCACGAACATGAGCGCGCCGAAGTAGTCGGTCTCGGGGAGCAGCACGTAGTACTCGCTCTCCGACACCTTCGCGAGGATGTCGGCGTCGCGGACCGCCCGGCCCACCGCCGCCACCAGGTCGCGCATCAGGCGCCGGAACGGCTCGCGCCCCGCCTCCTTGCGGAGCTGCTCGACGTTGTCCACCGAGAGCACCACCAGCGAGAACGCCCGGCCGTAGCGGCGCGCCTTGTAGAACTCCTTGCCGGCGTAGTCCACGAAGTAGGAGAGGTTGTACGCGCCGGTCTCGCGGTCGCGCAGCCCCACTCGCTCCACCGCCTGGAAGCGGCGCGCGTTCTTCACCGCGATGGCGGTGAAGTCGGCCACCACGAGCGCGGCCGCGTGCTCGTCCCGGCCGAAGCGCCCGCGCGCGCGGTCGGAGAGCAGCGCCAGGCCGAGCGGCTCGTCGTCGGCCACGAGCGGCACCAGGAACGCCTCGCCGCCCCAGCCGTCCGGCGCCAGGAAGGGCGCGCCGCCGCGCAGCGCGTCGGCGAAGGCGGGATCGCGCGGGTCCACCCGGACCGGCAGCGCCGCCCGATCGACGAGGCCCCGGTAGCCGCGCAGCGCGAGCTGCCCCTTCTCGTCGGCCACCCACAGCGCCGCGCCCTGCGCGTCGGTGGTGCGCGCCAGCACCGAGAGCGCCAGGTCCACCAGCCGCTCGCCGTCGAGCGTGGCCAGGATCTGCAGGCCCTGCCGGTAGAGCGCCTGGGCTTTCACGAACTCGAGGTTCTCGGTGAGGAGCTGGCTGTGCTCGCGGCGGAGCCGCACCCGCGCCAGCACCCGCTCCGCCACGCGGAGCAGCTCCCCGGGCTCGAGCGGCTTCGTGAGGAAGTCGGAGCAGCCGGCCTTCATCGACTCGACCGCGAGCTTCACGTCCTCGCGGCCGGTGACCGCGACCACCTCGAGCTCCGGGTCGCGCCGCCGCGCCTCGCGGATGAGCCCCAGGCCGTCCAGGCCCGGCATCACCATGTCGGTGAGCAGCAGGTCCACCCGCTCGGCGGCGAGCACCTCCAGCGCCTCCTCCGCCGAGGAGGAGGTGCGGACCGCGTGCCCGGCACCGGTCAGCACGTCGCGGAACAGCTCCTGGAAGAAGCGCTCGTCGTCGACGACCAGGATCCGCCCGTTCGCCATCTAGAGGTCCGTCTCGCCGGTGAAGGCGCGCTCGGCCGGGCCGCGCATGGTGACGCCGACGAGATCGGGGGCCACGGTGATGGCGAGCGCGCCGCCCGGGAGCCGGACCTCCACCGGCACGCCGGCGCGGGCGAGGCCGCGCGAGACCGAGGCCACCGCCGCGGCGCAGGCCCCGGTGCCGCAGGCGTCGGTGAGCCCGGCGCCCCGCTCCCAGACGACGAGGTCGATGCCCGAGGGGCCGGGCCGGGCGAAGCCCACGTTCACGCCGCCCGGCACGAGCCGCTCGATGGCGGGCCCGACCGCGAGCGCGCGCGCCCGCTCCGGCGCGTCGAACAGCACCGCGTGCGGGTTGCCCATCGAGACGCGGAGCGCCCGGAGCGCCTCGCCGTCCACCCGGAACGGCTGCTCGCCCTCGAGCCGCGCCGGGCCCATCTCCACCGAGACCGCCTCGACCGCGCCGCCCGGGCCGCGGTGGATGGTGCAGCGCTTCGGGCCGGAGTCGGTGTCGATGACGAGGTCGCCGTCGAGGCCGCGCGTGTCGGCGAGGTGCCGGGCCACGCAGCGGATGCCGTTCCCGCACATGGCTGCCACCGAGCCGTCGGAGTTGAAGATGTGCATGGTGGCGGCGGCGCCGGCGCTGCGCGGCGGCAGCACCGTGAGCACGCCGTCGGCGCCCACGCCGCGGCGGCGGTCGCAGATCCGCCGGGCGCGCTCGGCGTCCATCAGCGGCCCGTCCACCACCACGAAGTCGTTCCCGAGGCCGTGGTACTTCACGAAGGGCAGCGGCACGCGGCGCATCATATACCGGCGGCGGGCCCCGCGCTCCCGGTGCGCCGGGCGCGCTCCGGGTCCGCCGAGGCGATACCGCCGGCGGGGCCGCCGCCGGCGAAGACGGCCGCCCGGCCGGCGCCCGCGCGCGGGCTGGCGGCGCGGCCGTCCGCGGGGTAACCCTGGGACCGTGACCACCGCGCAGGCGTTCCAGCCCGAGCTCCTCCTCGCCGGCGGCTCCCTCCACGAGGGGGCCGCGCTCTCGGTCAAGGACGGCGTCGTCGCCGCCGTCGGCCCGCCGCTGCCCGGCTTCGAGCGCGTCCCGCTCCCCGGCCGGATCCTGGTCCCCGGCTTCGTCTCCGCCCACGGCCACTCCTTCCAGCGCGCGCTGCGGGGCCGCACCGAGGCGCGCGGGGGCGCCGCCGGCCGGAGCGACTTCTGGAGCTGGCGCTCGGCCATGTACGCGGCCGCGCGCCGCCTCGACCCCGACCTGCTCGAGGCGGTGGCCCGCTTCGCGTTCTTCGAGCTGGCCCGGGCCGGCGTCACCTGCGCCGGCGAGTTCCACTACCTGCACCTCGACCCCGGCGGCCGGCCCTACGCCGATCCCTCGGAGCTGGAGCTGCGCGTGGTCCGCGCCGCCCGCGCCGTCGGCCTGCGCATCGTGCTGCTCCGCGCCGCCTACGCGCGGGCCGGCGCGGGGACCGAGCCGGATCCGGCCCAGCGCCGCTTCGTGGAGCCGTCGCCGGAGGTGTTCCTGGAGCGGCTCGACCACCTCGCCCGCCAGGTCCGCAACGACGACGGCGTCCGGGTGGGCATCGCGCCGCACAGCGTCCGGGCCTGCCCGCCGGCGTGGCTCTCGGCGCTCTCCGGCGCCGCGCGCGCGCGCGGGCTGCCGCTGCACGTGCACGCCGCGGAGCAGCCGGCCGAGGTGGCGGCCTGCCGCGCCGAGCACGGCCGGAGCCCGGTGGCGCTCCTCGCCGAGGCGGGCGCGCTCGAGGCCCGAACCACGCTCGTGCACGCCATCCACCTCGACGACGCCGACGTGGCGGCGATCGGCCGCGCCGGCGCGACCGTCTGCGCCTGCCCGCTGACCGAGCGCAACCTGGGCGACGGGGTGGTCCCGGCCGACCGGCTGGTGGCGGCGGGGGCGCGGCTGGCGCTCGGGGTGGACGCGCACGCCGAGGCGGACCCGCTCGGCGAGGCCCGGGCCCTCGAGCTGCAGCTCCGGCTGGTGCGCGGCGAGCGGGCGGTGCTGGACGATCCGCCGGGCGCGCTCGCGGCGCGGCTGTTCGAGGCGGTGACCGCGGGCGGGATGGCGTCGCTCGGGCTCGAGGGCGGGCGGCTCGCGGTGGGCGAGCCCGCCGACTTCGTGCTCCTCGACGTGGACGACCCGTCGATCGCCGGCGGCGAGCGGGACGCGCTGCTCCCCTCGCTCGTGTTCGGCGCGCAGCCGGGGGCGGTGCGGAGCACGTTCGTCGCAGGGCGGCCGGTGGTCGAGGACGGGTGGGCGCCGCCGGGGCGGCCCACCGGCGCGGACCTGCTGGCGGACTTCCGGGCGGCCATGCGCGCCCTGTGGGGCGGCGCGTAGAGAGAAGCGGCGCGGCGGCCCCGGCTCGCGTAGGCTCGGGACCGCATGGATCTCGTCCCGCTGCTCCGGTCCCTGGTCGCGCTCGACACGACCTCCGCCCGCACGAACCTGCCCGCGCTCGACCTGCTCGAGCGCGAGGCGCACGCCGCCGGCTTCGCCACCCGCCGCCAGCGCTGGACCGACGCGGCCGGGGTCGAGAAGGGCAACCTCGTCTGCCGCCGCGGGCCGGACGTGCCGGGCGGGCTCGCGCTCGTGGGGCACACCGACTGCGTGCCGTTCGACCCGGAGTGGAAGGAGGCGCTCTCCGGCGAGCTCGTGGACGGGCGGCTCGTCGGCCGCGGCTCCGCCGACACGAAGGCGTTCCTCGCCGCCGCGCTCACCGCCGCGCGCGCCGCCCAGCCCGGCCGCCTCCCGCTCACGCTCGTGTTCACCGCCGACGAGGAGATCGGCTGCCTCGGCGCGAAGCGGCTGCTCGCCGAGGGCGCGCTCCACCCGGCCCACGCCATCGTGGGCGAGCCGACGCGGCTCACCCCCATCCGCGCGCACAAGGGCTACTGCGCGGTCGAGGTGGTGGTGAGCGGGATCGAGGGGCACAGCGCCTACCCCGAGGTCGGCGCCTCCGCCATCCACCACGTCGGCCGGCTCTGGCCCGAGCTCGAGGCCATCGGCGCGGACCTGACCCGCGAGACCGACCAGGCGTTCTCGCCGCCGTACACCACCTGGAACGTGGGCGTCATCCGCGGCGGCAAGGCCCGCAACATCATCGCCGGCGAGTGCCGCTTCACGTTCGAGTGGCGGCCGCTCCCCGGGCACGACCCCAAGCGCGCGCTCCGGCTGCTCGAGGACGCCTGCGCGCGCCTCGCGGCGGCGAGCGGCGGCAAGGTGAAGGTGAACGTCGTCCCGCTCCGCACCGACGCGGCCGCGGTGACGCCGCCCGGCGCCGAGATCGTCCGCTTCCTCGAGGCGGAGAGCGGGAACGCCGCGGCGACCGTGCCGTTCGGCACCGAGCTGCCCGAGCTCATCGGCATGGGGGCCGAGGCCTGCGTGTTCGGGCCCGGCGACATCCGCGAGGCGCACCGCACCGGCGAGTCGGTGCCGCTCGATCAGGTCGAGCGCGCGGTGACCATCCTCGGGAACGCCATCGCGCGCTTCTGCGCGTGACGCCCCTTCGACTCCGCCCAGGGTGAGCGGGTCAGAGGAAGTATCCGCTCATGGTGAGCCCCGTCGAACCATGAGCGGGGCGCAGGGCCTGCCCCAGCTCACGGGACGATCAGCGCCGCCGCGTCGAGGTCCACCTTCACCCGCTCGATGGCCTTCGCCACCACGTCGCGGTGGTGGCGCAGCACGGCCAGCGCCCCGTCGATCCGCTCGCGCGGCGCGCCGCCGGCGAACGCGGCCTCGATGAGCCGCTCCTCCTCGGCGTCGGCGTGCGCGAGCAGCAGGCCCACCGCCTCCTCGCGGCGGCGCTCCAGCACCAGCCGCGCCTCGCGCTCGGCGGCGGTGCGGGCCGCCTCCAGCGCCGCCGGCGGCGGCGCGCCCACCCGCGCGTCCTGCACGTCATCGATCTCGTCCTCGAGCCGGTGCGCGGCGCCGGGCAGGACGCGGTTGCCCGCCTCCAGGTCCACCACCACCGCGATGGGCGAGAGGTCGAGGTAGCGCGAGGCCTGCCGCGAGGCGACCCGCGCGCCCGGCGCCACGTCGGCGGCGGTGGCGAGCCGCGGCTCGAAGCGCGCGTACAGCCCGCCCCGGCGCGGCGCCCACTCGCGCTTCACCGCGGCGCTCCGCCCCGCGTCGCCGTCGCGCACCAGCCCCAGCAGCGCCTCCACCAGCTTGTGACCGGTCGCGTACCAGTGCAGCTCGTCGCGGGCGACCGCCGTCTCGCGCCAGAAGCTGCCCACGAACGTCTCCGGCTCGTCGGGGATCTGCATCCCCGGCAGCGCCTCGATGCGCATGCCCGAGCCGAGCGTGAAGGAGACCTCGAACGGCTGGACGTTCTGGTCGGTGTCCACGTCCATGCCGACCCGGCGCCCCACGTCGGCGCAGACGTCCTCCAGCTCCTCCTCCAGCCAGCGCGACAGCGTGATGAGCGACTGCTCCAGCGCGGCGCCCGCGCCGTCGCCGCCGTCGATGCCGTCCGGCGCCTCCTCGCCCATGCGCTCGAACGCGCCGCGCACCAGGCGCGCCAGCTCCGGCAGCGAGGCGGAGCGGATGTCGAGGAGCGGGTCGCCCTCGTGCTGCGCCTTCCGGGCGGCGGCCACGCGCCGGGAGAGGTCCTTGCGGAACGCCTCGCGGGTCCGGTCCGACCGCTTGCGCTGCAGCGCCGCCAGCTCGTCCGGCAGCGAGGCCAGCACCGCGTCCAGGCCGCCCACCGGCTCGTCGAAGATGCCGATCTCCTGCTCGTACAGGTCGGCGAGGAACGCCTCGTCGCCCGGCTCCACCGGCACGTGGATCTCGACCGGGCGCGTCTGGCCCAGGCGGTCGAGCCGGCCGATGCGCTGCTCCAGCACGAGCGGCGACGCCGGCAGGTCGGCGCAGACCAGGTGGTGCGCGAACTGGAAGTTGCGCCCCTCGCCGCCCGACTCGCCGGAGAGGAGCAGCATCGGGCCCTCCGGGTCGCGGAAGCGGGCCACCAGCCGATCGCGCGCCTCGAGCGAGGGCGCGTCGTCGTAGAGGAGCGCCTCCAGCCCGGCCTCGGCGAGCCCGCCCTGGAGCCCGCGCAGCGCCTCGAGGTCGCCGCCGAAGACGAGCACCTTGTCGCCCCCGCGCGCGAGCCGCGCGCACAGGTCCACGAGCGCCTTCGGCCTCTCGCCCTCGCCCACGTCCACGCGGCGGAGCACGCGGGAGGTGAACGCGCCCACCTTCACGCGGCGGTTGCGGATGAGCCGGGAGGACAGGCCGTAGCGGTCGGCGAGGTGCGCGAGGAGCGCGGCGCGGTCGAGCGCCGGCGGGGCCTTCGAGAACACCGGGTCGTCCGGGGCGAGCGCGCGGAGCCGCTCCGCCGCCGCGCCCAGATCGCCGCCCGCGAGGAGGTCGCGGGCCACCTGCGCGTAGGCCTCGTGCTGCTCCAGGCGGGCGAGGAAGTCGTCGAGCGAGGTGGAGGGGACCGGCTCGACCAGCGAGAGCAGGCGGAAGTACTCGCGCGGATCCAGGCGGACCGGGGTCGCGGTGAGGAGGAGCACGCCGAACGAGGCGCGGCAGATCGGCGCGACCCGATCGTGCAGCGCGTCGTCGGCCAGGTGGTGCGCCTCGTCCACCACCACGAGGTCGAGCGGCAGGTCCGCCGCCGCTTCGGCCAGCTCCGGGTCCGCGCGGAGCGCCTCGAAGGAGACGATGGCGTGGGGCGAGCGGGCGAGCGCCGCCTCCGGGCCGCCCAGCGCCTCGATCCGGTCCGGGGTGAGGAGCGCGAAGAGCGCGTTGAACTTGTGGAAGAGCTCCGCCAGCCACTGGAAGGCGAGGTGCTCCGGGACGACCACCAGGACGCGCTCGGCCAGCCCCAGCTGCCGCATGCCCGAGAACACCAGGCCCGCCTCGACCGTCTTGCCCAGGCCCACCTCGTCCGCCAGGACGAAGCGCGGCATCCGGTCGGAGAGGATGCGCCCCGCCGCGCCCACCTGGTGCGGCAGGACGTGCACGCGGGAGGAGAGGAGCGCGCCCAGGGAGTCGGCGCGGCGCAGGGCCTCCAGGCGGTTCACCCGGGTGCGGAGCGCGAACGCCGAGGCCGTGGCCGGCTGGGCGGAGGCGAGCGCCTCGATCGGCCCCGAGGCCACCTGCTCGATCGGCGTGTCGGCCGGGACCTCGACCAGGGCCTGATCGCGGCCCGAGACACCGTGATGCCTTCGCGGCCCGCGAACCGGACCGCCAGGCGGCGGCCCTCGTCCGCGACCTGCACCACCACCCCGACGCCCCACGCCCGCTGGGCGCGGTGGACCACCTTCATCCCTGCTTTCCAGGCCATCGCGCGCCCCTTACCATCCGCACCCGGGACGGTCCAGCAAGACCATCCGCCGATCCATCCCCCCGAGCGGACGGCTGGTTCCGTCCCGGGCCCTCCCGTGAGAGAGCCCGTTGACAGCGCCAGCGGGTCAAGCTAGAAACCCCACGCTTTCGCGCCTTGGGCGGATAGCTCAGGGGTAGAGCGTCGCCCTTACAAGGCGAGGGTCACAGGTTCGAAGCCTGTTCCGCCCACCAGTTCTTGGGGTGTTAGTTAAGTCGGTTATAACGCCGGCCTGTCACGCCGGAGGCCAGGGGTTCGAGTCCCCTACACCCCGCCACTCCACGAGGCCGGGATCCTGAGCAAGGGTCCCGGCCTTCGTCTTTTTCGGCATCGCGCGATCCGAGGTTCCTCCTTCGTGCGGGAACCTGCATCCCAGCGCGCACCACGCAGCCTCCCCCGCCCGCCTCCCCCGCCCCGCCCTTCCCCTGCCCGCTCACCCCGAGCGTAGGGCCGCGAAGCGGCCCGGAGTCGAGGGGCCCAGCCGCCGCAGCGCGCGCATCGAAACCCAGACCAGGGGCGGCCCTTGGTCAAGCTTCCCCCTTAAACCTTGACTAAGCCATCCAGCTGGTCAAGCTTTCTCCAGGATGCCCCGGTACGAGACCCGCTCCTGGCCCGCCGACCCGTCCGCCGCCGGCGGCCGCGCGGAGCGCCGCGCGTTCCGCTACCGCGCCTTCGTTCCGGACCCCATCGCAGCGCTCCAGCCCGCCCTGCCGTCCGGCGTCGCGGCGGCCGTCTCCGTCGCGGAGCGCGCGGTGGACGCGTTGAATCGCGATCCCCCTCGCCTCGCCAGCCTCGAGGTCCTCGCCCGCCGGCTCCTCCGCGCCGAGTCCGTCGCGTCGTCCCGGATCGAAGGTCTCGTCCTCTCGCAGCGCCGCCTCGCGCGCGCCGAGGCCGAGGCACCCGACGCCCGCGACGAGACCGCCCGGTCCGTCCTCGGCAACGTCGCCGCCATGGAGCACGCCGTCGCGCTCGGCGCGGGCGCCAGGCCCTTTCGACTGAACGACCTCCTCGAGATCCACCGCCACCTGATGCTGGCGACGATCACGCCCGAGATCGCCGGCAAGCTCCGCGACCGCCAGAACTGGATCGGCGGCAACGCGTTCAACCCCGGCCGCGCCGACTTCGTCCCGCCCGCGCCCGAGCGGGTGAAGGACCTCATGGACGATCTGGTCGCGTTCGTGAGCCGGACGGACCTCTCGCCGGTGGTCCAGGCCGCCATCGCCCACGCGCAGTTCGAGACCATCCACCCGTTCGCCGACGGCAACGGCCGCGTCGGCCGAGCCCTCATCCACGTCGTCCTGCGCCGGCGCGGGCTCGCGCCGCGCTACGTCCCGCCGGTCAGCCTCGTGCTCGCCGCCGATGCGAAGACCTACGTCGGCGGGCTGACCGCGTTCCGGGAGGACCGGACCGCGGAGTGGATCCTCCTGTTTGCGCACGCGATCGAGCGAGCCGCGGCGAAGGCCAGCGAGCTCGCGCTACGCCTTGCAGAGCTTCAGGAACGCTGGCGAGAGCGTGCAGGTCGCCCGCGCCGCCACTCCAGCGCCGAGGCCCTCATCGTCGAGCTGCCGGCTCACCCCATCGTCACCGTCGCGACCGCGCAGGCGTTCCTCGGCCGCTCGAAGCAGGCCGTGAACGAGGGGATCGCCACGCTCGCCGACAAGGGCGTCCTCCACCCGATCACGCTCGCGAAGCGGAACCGCGCCTGGGAAGCCCGCGACCTCTTCGACCTCATCAACGGCATCGAACGCGAGCTCGCGACCCCGACCGACGACGACGAGCCTTCCCGTCCCACTCCTCACCGGAAGACTTCCTCGAGGAACTGACCCGGCTCGCTCTGCGCAGCGCTCACTGAGCCATCAGCTAACGACCGTCTTAGCCGGGGGTGCGGCTGCCGTTGGCTTCCTGGAGCTCACGCGGCGCCTCTGCCGCGTCGAGCGACTCAAGGAGTCAAGAACCCGTAGAACCGCGAGAAAAGCCTCGATGGCTTCAGCCTCGCTGTACCGAGGTTGTCCTCGTGGCCCCAACTCCACGTGAATGAAGTTTCGCGCCTCGCGCAGCAAGTGAGCCGCATGGGTGTCGAGGCGGGCGATTATGCCGAGACGCTGGCAGACCTCGATCGCTTCTCCCAACACGATCCGGCCCGGTGCTCCGCTTAGTTTCTTACCGCCCGCGGCGACCAGCACCTGGTTAGCTCGAGTCGCTCCATACCGGCGTAACCTGACCCGCAGCAGCGCCTCGGCAACCGACGCCGCCGCCACGATTGAATAGAACGGCTTCTGATCGAGGAACTCCACTGCTTCACGTGCCCGCGCGAGGACCGCCGGCGCAGCGCGTCCGGTGAGCCGTCTGATCCGCGCATGGAACTCGGCGCCCGAACGATCGAATGTCTTTTCGAACTTCCGCATCCACTCGTCTTTAGCACCAGCCTTGCCCATCAGCTTGAACTGCGGAGTCGAATCGACAGTCGCTTCGAAGAACACTTCCTCGCGATAGATGACAGTAGCATTGAGCTTTTGATCGCCCCGCGGCCCAGGAAATATCGCTCGCAGCGTGACCATGTCGCGACGGCGTCGCACTTCCTCGCATTGCGCGAGAGTCACCTGGGCACGTGGTCCAGGCACCAGCGCTACTAAACCGGCCTCTCTGCGTATGGACGCGCCACACTCGAGATCGACGCGGTAAGCCCTCGACACCTTGTCGTACCGGAACTCGAGAAGCTTGAGCGGAATGGGAGCCACGATGTCGAACACAGGATGCGACGAGTTCGAGAACTCAGTTCGCCGCTCCAGATGCAACTGCTTCGCGAGGTCCGTCAGACCATCGATTGCGGGGCCATGCTGAGACGAAAGCAGAACCGTCCGCGCACGATCGATGCACTCAAACCCAAACACCTTGTGCATATCGCCACCCGCGTTCCGCTGAGCGTACACGCGCGGCCCATCGCCATAACGAGCGCGAACGTCAACGTACCAACCATCCGGCTTGCCAGGCGTCCGAAACGGAAGGACGACGCTTCGCCCAAACGCTTCGTTGAACGCGGCTGGGACATCACCTTGGGCGAGCTCAGTCAAGACACCTGGCAATTGCTCCTCAGGTACATGCACCGAAACCGCCACCGCATCCCGAACGTCAACAAACCTCCCATCCGGAAGGCACGGCGGCTCAACACCGTCCGTCAGGCACACGAGGCTGCCCAACATCAGCGACGGAGTGCCCTGGGTGTCGTTCATCGCGAAGCCGACGAAGTGGGCGCCCTTCCACGCCACTCCCCAGCGGTGTCGCCTGCTAAGAAAATCCTGCAAGTCATTCGACGGCGACACCGCTCACGACCTCCGGATCTCTTTCCGTGTTTGACGCTCGCACCGCATCGTGACGCTGTAATGATACTGTCCCACCGACCTGCCTAGGCCGTCGGCCGGTGGGCCCGCAGCTTCGCGAGCAGCGCTTCGAGTTGCGTCCCTGGATCCTGGAACCAGTCCGTTGACCAGATGCGGTGAATGTTCCACCCGTACCCCTCGAGCACCCGCTGCCGGAGCCGGTCCCTATCCCTGGCGGAGCGTGCCGAGTGGTAGCTCGCACCGTCACACTCGACACCGAGCACATAGGTGCCGGGGTGTTCCGGATGGACCACGCCCAGGTCGATCCGGTACCCAGCGATTCCTACCTGCGGGTGCACCTCGAACCCGCGAGCCCTGAGCGCGCGTGCGACCGCCACCTCGAAGTCTGAATCGGGTTCGCGGCCGTCAGGCGCGCCAGTCGCCCACGCTCCGTCCTCCGCGTACCGAAGGTAATCGTGGAGCACGCGCAGCCCTCGCGGACTGCCGTCACCGACACCGAGTTGCCGGGGGTCGAACGAGCAGAACACTTCGACCCGGTGCTTGGCCCGGGTGAAGAGTACGTTCAGGCGCCGCTCTCCACCGGCCTGGTTGATCGGCCCGAAGTTCCTCGAGAACTGGCCATTCGGCTTCGGGCCGAACGTGATCGAAACGAGGATCACGTCTCGCTCGTCACCTTGCACGTTCTCCAGGTTCTTCACATCGAGCGGTTCCGGTCCATCCGCGTGCCGCCGGCGGTACTCCGCGAGAGCAGGGTCGAGCTTCTCCGCTTTCTGGAGTAGCTCGTCGACGAGATCCGCCTGGTGGTAGTTGAGCGTCGCCACCAGCAGGCTCTGGTCCGGATGTTCGACCGCATGCGCCCGAACTGCGGCCACGACGGCCTCGGCCTCCTTCACGTTGCGGTGGCCCTCATAAACCGCACCGTCCATCTTGTTGAAGAACACGCCCTGGTTCGACCCGGCGAACTCCGGCGTAGGAAAGACGATCAGATCCTCGCCATAGAACTCGCGGTTCGAGAACGCGATTAGCTTCGGGTGCCGAGACCGATAGTGCCAGCGCAACATCCGGAGCGGATACCGTGCCTGCGCAGCGGTCAGGATGCTCTCGGATCGCTCGAGAACCGTCGGACCGCTCTCGGGGGGCGCCTGCGCTTCCTCGACAGTGGCATCGGTCTCTGTGGTCCCGTTGTCATCGTCGTCGTCCATGTGACGGTCGAAGAAGCTCGTCGGCCCCAACTGCATCGGGTCTCCAACGACGACCATCTGCTTTGCCCGCGCGATCGCGCCGAGCGCGTCCTCTGGCCGGATCTGCGACGCTTCGTCCATGACGACGAGATCGAACTCCATCACACCGGGCGGGAGGTACTGCGCGATGGCCTGCGGGCTCATCATCAAGCAGGGCTTCAGGTTGACGATCGCTCTTCCCGCACGCCTGAAGAGATCACGGATCGTCACGCGTGGTCGCTGCTGGTCGGCGTGGTGCCTGATCAGCGCCTCGTCGGTGAGGTCGCGGACCGCACCGTACCCATTCCCGGGAACCCCGGGCGTACTCGCAAGACTGTGGGCGATGAGCTCCGCAGTGAGCTCAAGGGACTTCTCGTCCAGCTCAGCGAAGCGAGCTCGCATCTGCTCGTGCGCCGTACCCGAGAACCGCAACAGCTCAGCGTCGCCGCGGACGATCGCATTCGCAACCGTTCCATAAGCAGCGGCCTCGAACCCGTCCGCAGCGGTCGAGGGCGCGACGCGTCTCGCATCCACGAGTTTGCAGACCTGTTCACCGCCAGCCGCGACAGCTCGCGCCCGCGCGTGAACGTAGCGCGCCCAAGTATAGACGCTTGCGCCGGATGCGAGCGCAACCTTGAGACGCTCCCGAATCAGGCCGATAGGGGCATCGTCCACGCGAGGCGACGCCCCCCCGAGCCATGCATCGTTGTCGAGCTTTGCGATTTCCGCGAACCTCTCGGCCGCGGAGCGCATCATCGTTCCGCACTCGAATGCTGCGCCTACCCGCGCCCGGAACGCATCCAGCGCTTCTGTTTGACGCCCGTTCAGCAGTGCGGGAAGCGCTGCTTCTGGGATCCCGGTCTCCCGAAGTGACGTGACGTAGGAGAGCGCGGCACCGACCTCCGCGCATGCTGAGACGTCACTCGCGTCGGCTTCGACACGCCCCAGCTCGGCGATGAGCGGCCTAGCAGCCTCATCGCGCTCCCAGGCACACCGGACGAGCTCGATCCGCGACTTCAGAGCCCGCAGCGTCAGGTTGTCGCCCGAGCCCGCGTTCGCGAACGCCTCCGAAGTACCGTCGAGGGCGCCCGCGATCCCGTCCAACTCTCTCCTTACCTCGTCGAGCGGCGAGTCGGGCCAGGAACGATTGCTGACATGGAGATCGAGGGCAAGAGCGCTAAGTCCCTCGACGAGCTTGAGCGCGGCGTCCGTCGCGGTAGCGTCCTGACCTGTGCGAGCTGCGGCTTCCCGCCAAAGCGGCGCAGCGGCGTTCCACGCCGCTTCGTGGAGCTTGCTGCTTTCGACCGCAATACCGCGCCCAAGCTCCTCGACTTGCCGCAGCCACCGGACAGCCTCGAGCGCCGCGGCGAGAGGGCTGTCGATGCCGCGCGCGGCGGGCCCCAGCAGACGTGCGAGCGCCGGTGATGCGGCGAGCCGAGCTGTCTCGTCCTCGAACTCGAGGACGCTCCGAAGCTCGCGCAGCATCTCCTCGCGCTTTGCACGCCGTCCGGTCGCGGTGCGGAACGCAGAAACGGCTGCGCGGTACTTCCCCGAGAAGAGACGGGGCACGACCCGAGGCGCGTTCGCCATCGCGGCGATGTGCTCCCGCACGGCGACGGCGTCAGGCCGGAGCGACACAGGCCAGGTCTTGGCGAGCTCTTCGCGGCGCGCGGCAAGGCGCGCCGCGGTCGCCGCGAGCTCCACGAGCTTGGCTTCGGCGCCCTGCGCGCTCAGCGAGTCGCTCCGCAGCTCGAGTGCCTCAGTCGAGACCGAAGCCGCCAGCTGTACTGCCTTGATGAGGCGCTCGACGACACGTGGCGTACGCGAGAACGACCTGCCCAGGATCTCCTCGAGAGTCGACGCGAGCCGCTCGACCGAGTCCGCGACCCGCGCCAGGTGATGAACGCGAGCGGCCAGCCTCGTCGACTCACCAGCCGTCAGCTGTTCCCCGAACGACTGCGCGCCGTTGCGGATCGCTTCGGCGAACTTGCCGCCTTCCTCGCGCGTCAGCGCGCCGGGGCGTCCCCACGGGCCCTCGATGCTTGCCCAGGTCTCGCGACTCAGGCGCACCGCGTCGAGGGCGCGGACCAGCTCGGATTCCCGACGCGACTGGAGAACCCGCATCGGCATCTTTGAGACCGCCACCACGGGCGGAACTTCGATGTGCGAGAGCTTCTCGTGCAACCGAGCAAGCTCCGCGAGCGAACGCACGACGGAGACAGTCGCAGCGCGGTCCACACTCTCGAGCTTCGAATCAAGGGCTTCAGCCGCTGCCGCCCAGAGCCTCGCGGCTTCCAGGAGCTGTTCGAGCTGTTGGTGTGTCAGGTCCGGGTTGGTCACCCCGAACCAGGGATGCGCACCGAGCGCCCCGCACTCGGCCAGGACGTCAGCCGCGTTCGCGCCGAAGCCGCGGAGTAAAGCCTTGGCTTGCTCCAGGCGGTGACGTGTGAATTCGAGCGCAGTCGGTACCCGAGCGTCCGCGATGATGCGGTGGGCATCCGGCGACAGCGGGTCGAGCAGCCGTCTGGCACGCCACAGGATCTCGAACCCCGTAAGCTCAAGCTTCGGATGCCGCGCGTTCAGCTTGCGAACGTACTCGTTGAGACGCGCCCGGTGGAGGTCGAGCTCCTGCTGAACCGTGGCAAGATCGCGGGGGTAGAGGACGGTACCCCGGACACGAATCCGCTCGCCGAGATCGTTGAGGAACGCCTTCTTGTCCGAGGTATGGCTATGGAGCGCGAGGCAGTACGGCCCCAGTCCAATCTTCGTGAGACGCCGATGAACGACGTCCAGCGCGGCCTTCTTCTCGGCAACGAAGAGCACCCGCTTCCCGCGGTGGATTTCCGCAGCGATCAGGTTCGCGATCGTCTGGGACTTGCCCGTTCCCGGAGGCCCTTGCACGACGAGGCTCTTTCCTTTCGCCACCTCGATGAGAACGGAGTGCTGCGAACTGTCGGCGTCCACGACCACCGGCGGAACCTCCACGCCTGGTGGTGGACTGTCGATCTGATAGTCACCCGTCAGCTGCTCAGGCGCCTGCGCAGGAGCGGGATCCTCTCCGAGCACCTCCCGGAGCAACGGGTTCGCCAGTAGCTTGCTCCGGCGTGGCCAGGTGTTCGAGTCGAGATCCCGCCACATCAGGATCTTGCCGAACGAGACGAGGCCGAGAGTCACTCCTCTCCGGAGCTTCCAGCCGTGGGTATGCTCCTCGAGCCACTCTTCGATCCGCGAAAAGTAGGTCTCGAGAGCTTCGCCGTCCTCGATGCCAGGCAGCTCCGCACCCAACTCACGGCGACACTTCTCCTGGAGCGTGACGTTGGTGTCCCAGTCCTCTCCCGTCGCCTTCACCGTGTAGAGGTACGTCCTCGGACGCGTCTCCGTATCCAGCCGCCCGCGCTCGATCGCCGCGGGCACGAGCACCAACGGCGCGAGGCGGAAATCGCTTCTCGTCGCCTGCTCCGGGGGTACGTCACTCCACTCGACGAACCCGAAGACGAGGTGCAGGACATTGGCACCGGTCTCCTGGATCGCGGTCCTGGCCTTCTGGTGGACCTTCCGGAGAACCGATTCGAGATCTTCGGGCAGGACTAGCGTCTGGAGAGCCTTGTCCCGGTGCCGTCGGTGCTCGGGGGCCTCGACTGCGGGGAGCTCGTAGGACGGGTTCAGGCCAAGGGCGGTCGCGATGGACCTCAGTTTCGATTCGTGGCGATCCCGCCTCGTCGCCGCGTCCGCGCCAGGTTCCGCGGCGAGCGGGAGCTCCGGTTCCTGCTCCTCCTCTTCCTCCGGTCTGAGAGGTACGAACTCCATCGCCTCCCCGGCAGTGATCCGCTCGAACACCTGCGACGGCACCTCGTCGATGAGTCGAACGCAACCGGCCGGCGTGTGCCGGAAGCTGAGGAGACGGTTCTTGGCCGTGAGGTCGAGGAGCCTCCGACGCATGCGATCAAGCTGCTGATGGAGCGGCGCATCCTCGGGGCGAATGGGCTCCGGTTCCGGAGGCGGTCGAACCGGCGGCTGCGGGTTCGGTCGAAGAGCCGTCGCAGCAGCCTCGGCGTGTTCAGGGCGACGCACTTCGCCATGGACACCGTTTACCGGAGGATGTTCACCATCCTCGCCCGTTGGACGCACGCCAGGTTCGGCGGCGCCCCGCGCACGCGCGAACGCGAGAGCCACAATGAACTGCGCGACGCGCTCCTTCAGCGTTCGCGATCGAGCCGTGTTTCGGTGACCGAGCTCGTCCTGAACGGCGCGGAGAACGCTCTCGTCCTGCTGCGAACGAGCGACCAGCGCCTCGAGAGCATCGATCCCAGTCGTGCAGTACGGTCGGTCCGGCACGCGACTTCCCCCGCGCGTTTCGTCAGGCGCTCGACGCGCTCTGACCCGAAGTGAGGGCCGAGAATAGCACCGCGCCAGACAAACTCGGTGTCCCCACGCAGGGAGACAGACGAACGTCAACGAGCGCGTTTGTGACAGGCCGTCAGAGGCCAGGCGCACGGACGTTACGCCTGGATGGCGTTCGTTGCGTCGCGAACGCGCGCAAGGAGCGCCTGAACATCAGGGTCGCGGGCTGCCATCGCGTCGAGGTCGGATTCGATCTGACCGAGCGCGCTTCGCAGCATCTTGCCCACCTCCTTCACGACGACCTGTTCGACTGCGATCGCGGCAGGAGAACGTGCGAAGTAGTCGAAGACCGCCGGTGTGACGCCTTGGCAGTCGGCGACGAACCGCCCCCATCTTTCACTGCTCGCACATTCGCCGTTGAGCGCTTGAAGATCCTGCTGAAGAAGCTGGGCGAAGTGGGTCATCGTCTGCACCGCATCCTCCACGGAGACCGCGGACGCCGAGCGGATGAAGTCGACCGACTTCCAGGATGGCGCGAGCAGCGCCGCGGCTCCCGCCGCGTTCTCCCCGTTTCGGGGCGATTCGCATCTAGGTGCGTTCACGGCGGACGGCACCCGGTCGCCGAGCCGTCTCAGTGCAGTCTGGTAGTCACGAAGTGCTCGCGCGAATCCCTGCGCCTTCTCAACGCTCGAGAACATGTATTGTTCGTTGAGCCCATCCTGCGTGCTGAGACCGACCTGCGCATACTCCGTCACCGGTATCTGGTAGTTCTCACGAAACCGACGATCCGCCGAGCCATCCTTGTTGCACTTCGCCCATGTGTATTCGACCACCGCCGCATCGGATGGGACGCCATCCTGTTCGATGAACCGCGACGTCGAGTACTCGATGTTGACCTCGCGCAGGTCGATGAGCGCCAGCTCGGATCTGTTCTGCAGCAGGAGGAACGCCGGGCACACAACGAGATCGGCCCCGTTTGCGTTCTGAAGGCGAAGGCGCTTGCCGGGAGTCTTGAGGACTTCGTCGCCGTCCACGACGGTGAACTGAACTGGCCGCCGGTCGAGCATCCTGTCGGCCGAGGATCGGGTGCGGCAACGATCGTTCGCGTGCTTGCTGGTGATGTCCCAGATCCGGACGCACCCCGCGAGCGCGACGAATGCCTGCGTTAGCTGCTCGAACGCCTCGCCCGTCTCAGAATCGTTCGCGAACTCGGCATCCACGAATGCTCCCGCGAGGCGCTCATGAAGGGCGCCGAGTTCCGCCGTCCTCGCCGCAACCGCGGAGCGCCGCTCCGGAATCCTTCTCTTGAGGAAAAGCCCCAGAAGCCAGCTCTGCGCGTTCCGCAGCCGCCGCTGAGCCTTCGCGAGTTCTTCCTGTGCCTTCGGGATCGCCCGCGTGACTTCGGCCCGCTCTGCGCGAACCCTGAGGATGAGGTCCTTGAGCATCCCGAGCCCATCGCTCGTGACCTCCGTGATCGGAGCGCTCTCGATCGCGGTCGCCTCTGGCAAGAGAGCCATCGGCGGCGGAGCCAACGGCGCGGACGGCTCGGCCACGGAAGCACCGGGAGACCGCACGGATGCTCCACCGAGAGAAAACTGGTGTCGGAAGGACAGGCCCGTCCCGGGAATCCCGAGATTCAGGGCTGTGCCGCGCGGACCGATGTTCACGCTAGCACCGCGCGGCCCAACGGTCGCCGAGATGCCGCGCGCTGAGAAGTTCAGCCGAACGCCCGGGAATAGCGTCACGCGTCGAGAGAAGCGAAGACCCATGTCGGTCCCCCAGGATCGCGGCGCCGCACTCGCAGAACTGGATCAGGGCAGACGCCGCGGCCAAAAACGCAATGCGCCCTGATAATCGCATCCGCTTCGGAGCGATCGCCGAAGTCTAACCGCCGCACCCCACCCATGGTCAACGCTCCGACGCGGCGCCCGTGCCGTCCGATGATCCTCTTCCGACTTAGAGATGGCGAGGCGGAGATCGACGGCGTCCGCTTCGAGATCGAGGAGCCCTTCGGCGACAGCTCACGTTACTGGATCGGCCCGAATCTGCCCGGGGTCGTTCCGCAGACTGCGTCCGTTCGGCATGCGTTCGAGCAGGTCCCGGAGTGGAAGCGCTGGGCGCGGATCGTGATCTTCGTGGTGTCCTTGCGGCTGCCGCGGCTTCGAGGCTGGCCGGACGTTGAGCGCAGGTCTCGACGATGGTGTGGTCGGCTGTCCTCCTCTGGCCGACCTCGGACACGTCTCCACCTCGACGCCTCCGCCCGCCGGTTTCGCCCTCCGTGTATCCTCCGCCGGGGAGGTGGTCGCATGAGCTGGTGGAATCGGAAGCCCGCCGTCGCCCAGGCCGGTTCGGTGCTGTTCCGCGGGAAGTGGGCGGCGCGGCCCGAGGACTTCGCCTCGGTCGGCGAGCGCGGCGTGCGGCTCGGAGCGGTGACGCGCGGTGCCGACGGCGGCTGGACCGCGGCGCTCGAGCACGACGGCTGGGGAACGGCGACGCTGGTGGTGATGCCGGACCCGCCGCTCCCTCCGGACAGCCTCGCCGACATGGACGGGCGGCTGACGGGCGCGGAAAAGGAGGCGGTGAAGTCCTGTCGGTACGCCGTGGGGGTCAGCACCGGCTCGCGCTCGGGGAACGTCCTCGCGGACCGGAAGGACCTGCTGCGCTTCCTGCGGGCGGTGATGGGGCGTGAGGGGGTGGCCGCGGTGGACCACCAGGCCCAGGCGTTCTGGTCCCGGGACGCCCTCGACGACGAGCTCGCGCACGACGCGGACCTCGACATCGACGCGATCCACACGCTGCACCTCCTGTACGACCCGGACGCGCCGGCCTCCGGCGACGGCGACCGGCCGGTGTTCTGGCTCCACAGCCACGGCCTGAAGGAGATCGGCTTCCGGGACTTCGACGTGCTCGCTCCGGATCCCGCGGTGCACGGCCACGCGCACGACCTGCTCCGCGCGCTCGCCTTCGGCGTGGTCGAGGGGCGGCTCGCGCCCGGCGGGGAGCCGATGCCGCTCGTGGATCGGGAGCAGGTCCTGGCGGTGCCGGCGCGCACGTTCGTCGCGGGCGCGGGCCGCGACCACGCCGACTACCGCGCCAGCGTGGACGACGAGCACCTCGACGGCCACGTGGTCGTCTGCGATGCGACCAGCGGCGGCTGGCTCGCGCGCCTCGTCGGCCGCGGTGCGCCGCGCCCGTCGCGCTTCCTCCAGGCCCCGGTGCCGGAGGAGGTCCTCATCCACTACTCGATCTCCGCCACCGAGCTGATGGCGCGGCGCGCCCGGGAGACGCTCGACGTCCTCCGCGGCGCCGTCGAGGAGCTCGCCGAGTTCGGCTTCCCGGCGCTGGTGAAGCTCGGGCTGCGCGTGGACGGCGGGGAGGACGGTCGCGAGCACCTGTGGTTCCAGGTGCACGGCTTCCAGGCGGGCGCCGTGGACGCCACCCTCGTCAACGCGCCGTTCCACATCGCGGGGCTGAAGGAGGGCGACCGCGCCGTCCACCCGCTGGAGCTGCTCAGCGACTGGGTGATCTTCACGCCGGGCGGCCGCATCGACCCGCGCCAGACGCGCACGCTGCGCTTCATCCGCGCCAACCTGCCGGAGCTCCGCGAGGCGATGAGCGCGAGCGCGAGCGACTAGGACGATGGCGCGTCGAACGCCGCCGGCTCGACGCAGCACTGCCCTGCCCGGTCCGCCGCGACCTCGAAGTACCTCGCCTTGCTCGTGAGCGCCTCGGCGCGCTTCGCCGGGGCCTTGGCCGCCTGCGCCCTCAGCCGCGCGGCGCCCTCGCGCCAGAGCTGGACGACCTGCGGCGGCGCGGGCGTGCGCGCGGTCGCGCCGAACGGGATGGAGCGCGGGCTGCGGACGGACCCGCCCTCGGCTGCGAGGAAGGCCTCGAGCTCCGGTCGGTGGAACGCCCCGACGAACGCGAGCACCCTGTGCGCGCCGCGCCGGCGGATGGCCTCCAGCGCCTGCTGGTGGAGCCACGCCTGGCGCCGGTTCCAGCCGGGATTGCCTGCGAGGTAGCGCGCGCGGACGTTCAGCATGGACAGGACCGCCGCATCCTGGCGAGGCGAGTGGACCTCGGCGAAGGTGAGCGGGTGGTCCATGCGGGCGTCGAGCTCGGCCGTCTCCTCCTCGTACGCGCGCCGGTCGGCAGGTTCGGGCTCGGGATCGGCGTCCACGCCGACGTCCTCGTCCCGGAACCAGTCGATGGGGCTGACCGCGATCCCCTTGCTCTGGCCGAGCCAGGTCACGTAGCCCATCTCGAACGGCCCGTCCTCGAGGTGTCCGCGCGCGAAGGGCTCGGGGCGGATCTCGACGAGGATGAGGTCGGGGCGATAGGTCTCGATGAGCCCGGCCAGATGCGAGAGCGGATAGGCGGACTCGGTGAGGTGCGACCGGTGGATCGTCCCCACGACCACCGCCTCGAAGCTCGCGGTCGCCGGGTCGTCGGGAGGTGACGGATGGGCGGAGCGTGAAGAGGCATTCGTCGCGCAGCCGACGAGGGCCATCGCGGCGAGTGTGGCGAGCGGGAGCTTCGGTGTGGTCATGGGGAGAACGGACGCAACGCCGACCGCGGCGGGGAGGGGGGTCTCGCGTGAAGCGACCTCTGACGGGTCGCTGCCGTGCCAGCGTAGCATCGCACTCCGCGCGAAGACAGCGGCGCGGTCCGTGCCGGGCGGGGATCGTCAGCGCCCCGGCGGCGCCCTCGGCCCGGGCTCGACCGCCTCGACGAGCGCACGCGTCTGCCGGTCGAACGTGACGCGGAGTGGTCCGGTGACGCCGGGTCGGCTGGCCCGGAAGTGGACGTCCCACACGGTGGCGCGGGGATGCACCTCCACGAGGACGCACGCGTAGCCGCTCCGGCCGCACCAGCCGTAGCCGCGCTCGACGGCCTCGCGCCTCGACATGGGGGGCGGCGGCGGCGGGGGCGGCGGGGGGCGCGCGGGCACCACGACCACGGCGCGCGGCGGCGGGGGTGCAGGCCTCACGACGATCGTGCGCGGGTGGGTGACCACCACGGTCGCGGCGGCGACGAGGGACGAGACGGCGGTGAGCGGGGCGATCATGGCTCCTCCTCGGGAACGCGGGCGGCTCAGCGCTGCGGGGCGGCGACGCGGTGGCCGTGCACCTCGACGGTCCCCGAGCCGCGGCGGCCCTGGATCTCGGCGTGCGACTCGAGCCGCGCGATCGCGCCGTCGGCGTCGAAGGTGATCCGGGCCCGGGCCTCCGACACCCGTCCGCCCTCCCCGCCACCCGGCACCACCTCGAGCGCGCGCTTCGCGCCGGTCGCCGGATCCACCTCGACCACGACGGCCGAGATGGCGCCGCCGGCGGGCGACCTCACCTCGACGAGGGCGCTGCCGCCCGGCCCCGGCGACGGGCGCACCGCGACCTGCGCGCCGGGCAAGGAGAACGGCGCGAGCGTGAGCGGCCCGAGGAGCTGGACGCCGCCGCCGCGACCGCCGCGCGCGCCGCCGCCCGAGCCGGAGAGCTGGCGAACCTGCACGGTCCCGTCGGGCGCGTAGGTGATCTCGCGGGTCCAGGCGATCTCGCGGGAGCGCCGGCCGCCCGAGGCGCGCCCCTCGGCCTGGACCTGCACCGGCGAACGCGCCAGCTCCGCGAGCTGGGCGGCCTCCCTGGCGCGAGCGCGGGCGACGAGGTCCGCGTCGGAGGCGGCGGCCGGCGCGGGGGAGGAGAGCGCGAGGACGGCGAGGGCGAGCAGGGACAGCGGTTCGGTGTGGGTCATGCCCCTTCGGACGCCGCCGCGCCGTGGCGCCCTACGCGGCGTCCCACCATGATTCGCGGCGCCGTAGGGTGCGGGCCGGCGGCGGCGTCGAAGGGAAGAGCGCGACGAGATCGGAGCGAGCGGGGCGGCGTGCCGGACCATCGAGAGGCCGACATCGAGCGGATCATCCGGGAGACCGCGCCGCGGCTCTACCGGCTCGCCGCGCGCCTCACCGGCGATCCGTCCGAGGCGGAGGACGTCTTGCAGGAGAGCTACGTGCGGGCCTGCACCCAGCTCGCGGGACGCGGGTTCGAGGGACGGTCGTCCACCGAGACCTGGCTCCACCGCATCGTGGTGAACGCGGCGCTGGACGTCCTGCGGTCGCGCCGGCGGCGCAGCGCCCGGGAGTCCCGGGGCGCGCCGGTGGACGAGGTGCTGGACCCGAGCAGCTCGCTCGAGGCGCGCGCCGCGCTGCGCGAGCTGTCCGGGTGGCTGGAGGACCTCCCTCCCGAGCAGCGCGTCGCGCTCGTGCTGAAGGAGCTCGAGGGCCGCAGCGCCGCGGAGATCGCGAGCCTCCTCGGGTGCTCGGAGGGCGCGGTGGAGCAGCGGCTGGTGCGCGCGCGGGCGTTCCTGCGCGAGAGGAGGAAGCATGGCTGACCACGAGACCGACGACGCGCGCCTCGCCCGGCTGCGGGCCGCCACCGAAGCGCTCGCGCCGCCCGCGGCGCTGGTGGCGCGGCTGGAGGCCGCCGTCGCGGCCCGGCTGCGCGAGCCGCCCGCCTGGCTGCTCATCGCCGGCCGGGCCCGGCCGCTCGCGCTCGGCGCGGCGGCGCTCACCGCGGCGATGCTGTTTCTGGGCTGGCGCGCCGAGCGGACCTTCGAGGACCAGGTCTCGCGCTCCGCCTACGTGCTGGAGGCGATGCCGTGACCCGCGCCCGCTGGCAGGTGGTGCTCGTGCTGGCGCTCGTGTTCGTCGCGGGCGGCGTGACCGGCGCGGTGCTCTCGCGCGCCGTGGTCCAGCGCGCCGTGGCCCGGCTGCTCGAGGGCCCGCCGGAGCAGGTCCGCACCCGCGCGATCCTGTTCCGCCTGAGCCGGGAGCTGGACCTCTCCCGCGAGCAGCGCGACGCGCTCCGCGCGGTGCTCGAGCGCCACCAGGGCGAGCTCGCCGCGATCCGGCGCACCGTGTACCCGCAGCTCGAGGCCGCGCGCCGGAGGCAGTGGGCCGAGATGCGGGGGGTGCTCGACGAGCGGCAGCGCCCCGCGTTCGACCGCACGGTGGAGGAGCTCGAGCGGCGGCTGGCCCGGTCCATCGCGCCGACCCCCGCCGCGCCGGCGGCGCCGGTCGAGTGATCTCGCCATACCGCCGCGTCCTCGTCGCGCAGCGCCACCGCCCGGTCACCCCAGCTGCGCCTTGATGAGCTCGGTGATCCAGCCCATCACCAGCCGCACCGGACGCGGCGCGTTGCGCCCGTGCGGGTGGACGAGCGACACCGGGAGCGGCTCGCACGTGTGCTGCGGCAGGATCTCGACGAGGTCGCCGGCGGTGACGGACGGGAGCAGGCCTGCCCGCGGCGCCTGGATGATGCCCAGGCCGGCGAGGCACGCGGCGTGGAACGAGTCGCTGCTGTTGACCGTCACGACGGCGCGCATCGGACGCTCGCGATAGGCGTCGCCGTCCCGGTACTCGAACCCCGGCGCGCCGTCCCCGAACCGCGAGGCGTAGTGCACGAGCAGGTGGCCGTCGAGGTCCTCGAGCGACCGCGGGGTGCCGTACCGCCTCAGGTATCCGGGGCTGGCGCAGTTCATCATGGGCATCTCGCCGAGCCGGCGCGCGAGCAGCCCGGAGGCGTCGAGCTTTCCGACGCGCAGCACGCAGTCGAAGCCCTCGCGGACGACGTCCACGCGGCGGTCGGTCGTGCTGAGCTGCACCTCGAGGTTCGGGTGCGCGGCGAGCAGCTCGGGGAGCCTCGGGATGAACAGCGAGCGCGCGAGGCTCTGGGGCATGTCCACGCGCACGCGCCCCCGGAGCATGCTCGGCGCCTGGAACATCGCGGCCAGCTCGTCCGCCTCGGCGACGAGCTGCCGCGCGCGGCCGAGCAGTTCCTCGCCGCTCGGGGTGAGGCGCACGGCGCGCGTGGACCGCTGCAGGAGCCGCGTGCCGAGCAGGGCCTCCAGGTCGCGCACCCCGCCGGACACCCGCGCCTTCGAGAGGCCGAGGTGCTCGGCCGCCCGCGTGAAGCTCGCCAGCTCGGCCACCTTCACGAACATCCGCAGCGCTTCGAGGTTCATGGGCCAATATTCGGCTTTACGAGACAGTGTGTCACGTCCCGATTGGCTTCTCGCGCTCCCAGCCCGCCGCTACTGTTCCCCCACACCGAACGACCACCCCGGTGCAGGAGGAAGGACCATGGCAGGAACCTCGAAGACCCCGATCGCGCTCATCACCGGCGGCAGCCGCGGCCTCGGGCGGAGCATGGCGTTGCACCTCGCGGAGCGAGGGGTCGACGTCCTCTTCACCTACCGCTCCGCGGCCACCGAGGCGAGCGAGGTCCGCGAGCGCATCCGCGCCCTCGGGCGAACGGCGGTCGCCCTCCCGCTCGACGTCGCCGACAGCGGGTCGTTCGCCGCCTTCGCGGGGCGCGTGGCGGCGGAGCTGGAGCGGACCTGGGGGACCCGGCAGCTCGACTACCTCGTCAACAACGCCGGGATCGCACTCCACGCCAGCATCGCGGAGACCACCGAGGCGCAGCTCGACGAGATCTACGCCGTCCACCTCAAGGCGCCGTTCCTGCTCTCGCAGCGGCTCCTGCCGCTCATCGCGGACGGCGGGCGCATCCTCAACGTGTCGAGCGGGCTGACGCGCATGACCTTCCCCGGCTCGGCGGCGTACGGCGCGATGAAGGCCGCGGTGGAGGTCTTCACCCGGTACCTGGCGAAGGAGCTGGGCCCGCGGCGGATCACCGCCAACGTGATCGCCCCCGGCGCGATCGCGACCGACTTCAGCGGCGGAAGGGTCCGCGACGATCCCGAGGTGAACCGGATGGTCGCCTCCATGACCGCGCTGGGTCGGGTGGGCCTGCCGGACGACATCGGCGGCGCGGTCGCGCTCCTGCTCTCGCCCGAGGGCGCGTGGATCAACGGTCAGCGGATCGAGGCCTCGGGCGGCCAGGGCCTGTGACCCGCGGGCCGCTCCACCCGCACAGGTCCCCACGTAACGCCGCGCCGGATGGCGGCCACTGTCTCCGGAGACGAACGACACCCGGGAGACCGCCGTGGCACGAAAGCCGAACGCATCCCTCCTCGACGCAGGCGATCGTTTCCCGGCGCTCGAGCTCACGCTGACCGACGGAGCGTCGCTCACGCTGCCGGCCGACCTCCGGCACCCATACGGCGTGGTGCTCGTCAACCGGGGCGCGTGGTGTCCGTTCTGCGTGGCCCAGCTCAGGGCCTTCCAGTCCGGCCTGGCGAGGCTCGCCGAGGAGGGCATCGGCGTGGTCAGCCTCTCGGCCGACGCACGTGACCAGGCCTCGGCCATGGTGGAGGAGCACCGGCTCGAGTTTCCGGTCGCCTTCGGGGCCTCCCTCGACGCGATCGCGGGGAGGTTGGGCGTCTACTACGATCCGCACCCGACCCACGCGCCGCCGCACCTGCAGTCCGCCGGGTTCGTGCTCGGCCCCGGAGGCACGGTGTTGCTCGCCGTGTACAGCTCGGGCGCCATCGGGCGGCTCGTGTGGCAGGACGTGCTCGGCCTGGTGAAGTACCTGAAGTCGCACGCCTGACGCGATGCGCGACCCGTCCGCGATGGAGGCGCCGCGGGGCGCGCGGCCCCGGGAGGCCACGGCGAGGGACCGCGCCGTCGGCGTCGCCTGCGCCGTGCTCTCGGTCCTGCTCTTCTCGAGCTTCACGCTCGCCTCGCGCCTGGGCCTCTCGTCCAGCCTGCGGCTGCCGGACCTCGCCGCCCTCCGGTTCGGCATCGGCGGCACCCTGCTCCTGCCGTTGCTCCTCCGCGGCGGCCGCCGCGCGACCTGGCGCGACGCGGGAGCGCTGGCGTTCCTCGGCGGGCTGGGCTTCGCGCTCCTCGCGTACGCCGGCTTCTCCCTGGCCCCCGCCGCGCATGGCGCGGTGCTCCTGCACGGCACGCTGCCGCTGTTCACCTCCGCGCTCGTGCGCGCCACGGCGGAGCGTCGGCGGGCCGGGCCGCGCGCGGCCGGGCTCGTCCTCATCGGGCTTGGCATCGCGCTCATGGCGTACGACAGCCTGGCGGTCGCCAGCGCAGGCCAGCTCGCGGGAGACGGCCTGCTCCTGCTCGCGTCCCTCTCCTGGTCCGCCTACGGCGTGATGGCCCGTCGCGTCGACCTGCCTCCGGCGACCGCGGCCGCGACGGTCGCGGTGCTCTCGTCGGTCGCCTTCCTCCCGCCCTATGCGGCGTGGCCCGGGAAGGCGCTCCTCGTCGTGGGCCCGCGGGAGCTCCTGCTGCAGGCGGTCGTGCAGGGCGCGCTGGTCGGGGCGGCGTCCATCTTCGTCTACACGCGCGCGGTCGCGGCGCTGGGGCCCGCCACGACGGCGCTCTTCGCCCCGGCCGTCCCCTGCATCACCACGCTCGCCGCGATCCCGCTGCTCTCCGAGCACCCGAGCGGCGCCGCGCTGGCCGGCGTCGCGGTGGTCACCGTCGGCATGGTCGCGGCCGCGCGCCCGTCGAGCGGCGGCCGGGCACGCGCCGAGGCCTGACGGGCCCCGGCGCTCAGGCCCGGGGCAGGCGCGCGGACGCGAGCGCGCGCTCGAGCCAGGCGGCCTGGCGGCTCCGTTCGGCGGCGAAGCCCTCCGGGTCGCCGGCCAGCACCGCGGCCGCCCGCGCAGCAGCGAAGGCCGCCGCGGCGACGTTCCCTGCCCGCGCGAACGCCTCCGCGTCGCCGGAGTACCCGCGGAGCAACGCCGCGCGCTCCGCCGTGACCCCGCCGGCGGCGAGCGCGGCCTCGACCCGCGCGCGGACGGTCTCGGAGCAGTGCGCGGCGAACGCGCGCGCGATCTCGGGCCACGCCTCGACGCGCCTCACCAGCCGGCCCCGCGACGCCACGAGCTGGTGCGACGTCTCCCGCGCGTCGTCCGAGAGCTCCGCGTCCCAGAGCTCCTCGTCGATCCAGTAGGGCAGGTCCACGGGCCGGCAGGCGTGGATCCCGTCCTCCGGCCGCGCCTCGACCCAGGGGCCGGCCGCGCCGCCGTCGGGGGTCGGCCACCGGAACCCGCTGAACGGGCCGACGGCGCCGCGGGACAGGAACTTGTACGCGATCACGCCCCTCCCCTCCTCTCCCGGCTCCGTGACGCTCACGGCGTCTTCTTCCACTCGCGGAACGCCGCGAGCAGCGTCTCGCGCGAGCCTGCCGGCAGGTCGTCCTCGGTCAGGCGGCCGGCGGTCGCGATGGTCGCGCGGATCTGGTCCAGGTAGACCCTGCACGGCGCGCAGTAGCAGAGGTGCATCTCGAAGCGCGTGCGCTCGGCGAGCGGCAGCCGACGCTCGACGTAGTCGGAGGCCAGCTCCACGAGCTCGCGGCAGGACAGCTCGGTCGCGGACACGGGAGTCCTCACGGGCGCCCCCCCTTCTCGAGGTGCTGCTCGAGCGCGGCCCTGACCTTCGAGCGCGCGCGGTGCAGGAGCACGCGCTGGTTGCCCTCGGAGATGCCGAGGATCGCGCAGACCTCGTCGGAGTCGAGCCCCTCCACGTCGCGGAGCGTCATCACCGTCCGCTGCCGGACCGGGAGCCGCTCGATCTCCGCCCTCGCGAGCGCGGCCGTCTCGACGGCCGCGAGCCGCTCGTCCGCCCACGGCTGGGGAGGCTGGGACCAGTTGTTCGCGTAGCGCGCACCCTCCGGCTGGAAGCGCTCCGGCGCCACCGGCGGTCCGTCGTCGCCGTCCTCCTCGAGCGACGACAGCGGCACGAACCGACCCTCGCGCACGCTCCTGCCCTTCGCGCAGTACGCGGTGATGCGGAAGATCCAGCTCTTCACCGAGGCGCGGCCCTCGAAGTCGTCGATCCCCTTCAGGACGCCGAGCCACGCCTCCTGGACCGCGTCCTCGGCGGTCGCGTCGGAGCGCAGGTACATGCGCGCGATCCGGACCATGGCGCCGTGGTAGCGCTTCACGAGGGCCAGGAAGGCAGCCTCGTCGCCGAGTCGCAGCGCGGCGACCAGCCCCCACTCGTCGTGGAGCCCCGGGGTCGGGGAGCCGATCGCCCTCGTCGCTGCGCCGTTCAACGGGACCTCCCGCGACTCGCGGCGCCACGGCCGCGCCGCGCGCGGGAGTGTCCGCGGCCGACGGCGCCGTTACGCGCGGGCCCCATCGGGAGGCTCTCGGCCTCGAGGGTCACACGCCGCCGAACCATTCGTGCCCTTGGCGCACCTCGTCCTCCCCGGGTCACTTCGCCCCGTCGCCCATCTGACCGTCGGCGTGGCCCATGCCGGCGCCGTGCTCCATCGCGCCGTGCTTCGCGCTGTCCATGCCGTCGCGCTTCGCGTGGTCCATGCCGTCGCGCTTCGCGTGGTCCATGCCGCCGTGCTTCGCCTTCGGATCCACCGCCTGCTTCTTCGTCTCCTTCCTCCCGGCGCGGGGCGCCTGCGCCCCGCCCGGCTTCATGGCGCCCTCGGTCTTCATCGCGGCGCCGCCTTCCATCCCGCCGCTGCCCTCCGCGCGAGCGAGGGACAGGAGCGACGTGCTGCAGAGCGCGACCAGCAGGAGCTTCTTCATCGGGAATCCCTCTTCAATGGGTTAGGTCGTCACCGGCCGTTCGCCGGCCGTGGTCGAGTGCGTGGCCGGGGTGAGATCGTTACGCGCGCCATCCCATGACCCGGGGAGCACGGGCCCGGCACGCTCGACCGCGCCGGACCCGCGCCCCCGTGTGGCTAGGCCGCCTTCGCCGGGGCCGCGCGGACGACGGGGAAGTCGATCTCCGTGTCGGCGACCTGGTTCAGGTAGTTCGTGAAGACGTTCAGCACGGTGTTGGCGACGAGCTCGACGACCTGCCCGTCGTCGAACCCGGCGCGCCGGACCGCCTCGAGATCCTCGTCGTCGACGCGCCCGCGCCGCTCGACGACGCGAACGACGAAGCGCAGCGCGGCGTCGTCCTGCGGATCGGTGGCCCTCCCCTCGCGCGCCAGGGCCAGGTCGGCGTCCGACACCTGGAGGCCCTTGCCCAGCGCGGTGTGAGCGGAGAGGCAGTAGTCGCAGCCGTTCTGCTGCGCGACGGCCAGCGCGATCTGCTCGCGCAGGCGCGGGCGGAGCCGCCCCCGCGCGAGCGCGCCGGCGAGGGCGAGCGCCCCCTCGAGCGCGACGGGCGACCTCCCGATCACGCGGTAGAGGTTCGGGACGGTGCCCAGGGCCTTCTGGATCCCCGCGAACAGCTCGCGGGGCTTGCCCTCGGCGGTGGTGGGGTCGACGGGGGGAATGCGGGACATGACGGCTCCTTCCGGTGGTGCCGCCGTGAGGCGGCGGGTTGGGTGCAAAGTGTTGCGACCGGAGGCACGCGCAACAATGGAGTGCGCGACAGTTCTCCATTGCATGCGGAGGAACGACCTTGGATCGCATCGACGCGTGGACGACGTTCGCTGCCGTCGCGGAGGCCCGGAGCTTCGCCGCAGCGGCGCGGCGGCTGGGCCGCTCACCGGCCGCGGTCACGCGGGCGGTGGCTGCCCTCGAGGAGCGCCTCCGGGCGCGGCTGCTCGACCGGACCACGCGCTCGGTCGCGCTCACGGACTTCGGAGCGCAGGCGCTCGAACGGGCACGCCGCGCGCTCGTCGCGTTCGAGGAGCTCGAAGGGGCCGGCGGCGGCGCGGCCGAGCCGCACGAGCTCGGCGGGCGCCTGCGCGTGACCGCGCCGGTCGTGTTCGGCCGCCTCCACGTCCTCCCCATCGTCGAGGCGTTCCTGCGCGCCCACCCGGCGACGACGGTCCAGCTCGTCCTGCTCGATCGCGTGGTCTCGCTCGTCGACGAGGGGCTCGACGTCGCGGTCCGCCTCGGCCGGCTCCCCGACTCGTCCTTGCGGGCCACCCGCGCCGGCGAGGTGCGGCGGGGGGTCTACGTCAGCCCTGCCTACCTCCGGGCCCACGGTGCGCCGCGGACTCCTCGGGCGCTGGAGCGGCACACCTGCGTCGCCTGCCTCCCGGTGACCCCGGTGCCGGATCACTGGACGTTCTCGCGGGATGGCCGGAGCCTCGTCGCGCCGGTCTCGACGCGCCTGGTGGTGAACACGGCCGAGGCCGCCGTGGACGCCGCCCTCGCCGGCCTGGGCCCGACCTGCCTGCTCTCGTATCAGGTGGACGCGCACGTTCGCGCGGGGACGCTCGTCCGGATCCTGGCGGCGTTCGAGCCCCCGCCCATCCCGGTCCAGGTGGTCACGCCGGCCGGCCGCTTCGTGACGCCGATCGTGCGCGCCTTCGTGGACGCCAGCGTCGAGACGCTCCGCAGGGCCCTCGGGGCGCCCTCGGAGTGAGGCGCTCGGAGGGTCGGGTTCGCGCCGCTCCGGTTCCCGCCGAGGTCGCGGGCACCGCCCCGGCGAGCCGGGAGGTGCCCGCGACCGGCGTGCTCGCTCACTTCGCCGCGAGGCCGACGGCCGAGGCAGGCAGGCCGCTGACGCCCGACGCGAACGGCGTCAGCGCGCCGTCGTCGCCCACGGAGAAGCCCGCGATCGAGTGGCCGCTGGCGTCGACCGCGTACAGGAAGGCGTCGCCGCCGGCGAGGGCGAGGTCGAGCGGCTTTCCGCCCGGCAGCGTGGCCGCGATCTCCGCCCCCGGCGGAAGCGTGAGCTCGCCCTGCCGATCGATCCGGTACGCGGAGATGTCGCCGCTCCCGGCGTTGGCCACGTACGCGTGCCGCCCGTTCCTCGTGATCACCAGCCAGCAGGCCGCGCGCTGGAAGTTGGGCACGGAGGAGCTCACCACCTCCGCCGAGACCCCATCCACCGCGTACGACGACACCGCGCTCGTCCCGGAGACCCCGCCGCCTGCCTCGCTCACCACCAGGACGTCGCCGATCGTGAACGCGAACCCGAACGGCACGGCGCCGGACGAAGGCGCCGGGGTCGGCGCGGAGGCGCGGCCCTGCCGGTCGACGGCGTACAGCACGATCTCCTGCGCCGCCTTCTCCGTGACCGCCAGGACCTTTCCCGAGCGGTCGAAGGCGACCTGGGCGGCGCCGGCCGCCGTGCTGCCGAGGGGTCGCGTCGAGTCGGCCAGCGGGGTGAGGGCGCCGTGCTCGTCCAGCAGGAGCCCGGAGATGTCGCCGTCACCGCCGGCGTTCAGCGCGTAGACGAGCCCTCCGTGCTCGGCCACGCTCACGGGGAACGTGCCCCCCGACGGCGCCCGCCCGACGAGCGTCAGCCGGGCCCCGTCGATCCGGAACGACGAGATGTCGTCCGAGCCGGCGTTGACGACGAGGAGGAACCGGCCATCCGAGCTGAGGGTGACGGCGCCCTGCGAGCCGAGGACCGGCTCGCCGCCTCCCGAGCCGGCGCCGTCGGTGGGATACACGCCGGTGGCGGTCAGCGTGCCGTCCTGCCCGCGGGCGAACGCCAGCACCGCGTTGCCCGCGGCATCGTCGGTCATCGTGAAGAGGGCGCCGCCGTCCGCGCGCGGGGCGTCCGCCCGCGCAGGCGAGGTGGCGAGGAACAGGGCCAGCGCAGCTGCATGTGTGATCTTCGAGTGCATGCGTTCTTCTCCTTTGGCGTCGAGCCGCGCTCCGGTGTGCGCCTGTCGCGAGTTCGTTACGTGCCCCGCCCCGGGCGCAGCCCCGCCCCGCGCGCCCGGCCCGCGTGAAAGGCCGCGCCGTTCGGGCAGTTCGCCCGGGCGCTCCGCCGTTCGTTGCGCGATCGGCGAGGAGGTCGTTCCGCCGCCGCCCGCCGCTCACTCGCCCGCCCCGGACCTCCGCTCGATCCGGCGGTCGGGGATGAACCAGAGCGCGGCGACGAGCGCGTAGACGGCGTCGGCGGCCCAGGTGCGGACGAACGAGAGCGCGATCGCGGTCAGGTAGAGGATCGGCGACAGCTTGCCCTTCAGGTCCGCGCCGATCATCCGCCGGAGCGAGCCGCCGGCGCGGATGATGGCGCGCTGCAGGACGAGCCACGCCAGCGCCGACGCGAGCAGGACGACGCCGTAGAGGGCCGTCGGCCAGGGCGACGCCGGGTAGTGGTCGGCCCAGGCGGTGACGGCGGGGATGAGCGACAGCCAGAACAGCAGGTGGAGGTTCGCCCACATGATGCCGCCCGTCACGCCGTGGACGGTGTGCAGCAGGTGGTGGTGGTTGTTCCAGTAGATGCCGACGTACACGAAGCTCAGCACGTAGCCGAGGAACGTCGAGCGCATCGCGGCGAGCGCCTCGAGCGTGTCGCCGGGCGGCACCTTCAGCTCGAGCACCATGATGGTGATGATGATCGCGAGGACGCCGTCGCTGAACGCCTCGAGGCGGCCCTTGTTCATGGTGCGTGCACCCGCATCGCGCCAGGATGAGTCCTGGCCGAGGGACCTCTCCAGCGCGATCGGGTGCACGCCCCGATTTTCGAGCTGCGACGCCGGCGCCGTCGCGCGACCGGTGCCGGCGTTCAGGGCACCACGATCGCGCAGGAGACGCCGTCGCCGTACGCGGTCCGGCACAGGTTGCCCTTCCAGGTGTTCGGTCCGCTCAGGGCCCAGATGTCGTAGCCCGCGGTCGTCCCGAGCACGATGTTCGACGCGACGGTGTTCCCGAACGACCCGCCCACCTGGATGTTGAGCCCGATGCCGGAGAGCACGTTGTCGAGGACCTTGTTCCCCTCGATCCTCGAGCCCGTGACGTCGATGAAGCCGAGCCCCTGGATGCTCTCGCTCACCGCGTTGTCCACGACCGCGAGGCCGGTGCACCAGGCGGCCGTGATCCCGCCGCCGACGAACCAGTAGTCCGGGTGCCAGCGCCCGGCGCGCGTGACGTGGTTGCCGGCGACGGTGACGTTCGCGGCGTACTCGACGTTGACGCCGGCCTGGTCGTCGGTGAACACGCTGTCCCTCACGCTCCCCGAGTTCGGCACGTCGCCCGGGGCACAGCTCCCGCACGCGAAGCCCACGCCGTCCTTGAAGCCGCGGACGTACACGCCCTGCACGTCGGCGTTCGTCACGCGCTCGAGGAGGATGCCGCTCTCCGGTGCGACGCCGCCGAAGTAGTCCGGGACGGGGCCGGACGCCGCCAGCGTCCGGATCGACACGCCGGCGCTGTCCCGGGCGACGATCGCCGGGCTGCGGCTCGCGAGGGAGATCGCGGCCATCGAGATGCGGACGTCGGTGCCGTACCGGATCGCGATGGGCCCCAGTCCGTCACCTTCACGTTGGTGATCCGCACGCCGCTGCTGTCGCGCACGAACACGCTCATGTCGATCTGGTCGGCGAAGGCGAGGTTCTGGATCACCGCTCCGGCCGTGCCGTGGCGGATCGCGACGCCGTACCGGAAGCCGACGATGGTGCCGTTCATCACGCGGACGTTCCGCAGGGTCAGCAGGTGGTCGGTCTTCACCCCCGACCACGCGGGGTCGCCGGGCGTCCCCGGGACGCCGGTGATGGTGTGGCCGGCGAGATCGATCGTCACGTCATCGGCGCCGATGACGAGGCCGCTCGTCTCGCAGGTCAGGTCCTTCTCCAGCTTCAGGCTCGAGGTGACCGTGTCGCCGCACTCGGTCGCGCGCGCGACGCCGCCTCCGCCGATTCCGAGCAGCACCGCTCCGCACGCCAGGGCCAGCCGGCCCGCGACGCTCGTGGTTTCCATGGTGTTCCCCCTGCGGCGCCATGCGCTCCTGCCAGCCCCGTCTCGAGGCGTCGCAACGAGATTCAAGGACCGTCCGTGCGAGGCGTCGAGCCGATCCCTGGGGGCCGGCGGATCGCGCTAGCGGCACCGGGTGCGTCCGGAAGTCCGTGCTGGCCGGGATCCGGCCCGTTCGCGCACCTCGCGCCGGCGAGGCGCTCAGCCGCCCCGGTCCCGCCCGCCCTGCGGGATGGTGAGGACGATGGAGACGATGGCGACGACGACCATCAGCTCGTTGAAGCCCAGCGCGACGATGGCGGCCTCGCGCACGGCCAGGTTGTCCTGCCGCCCCTGGAACGTGATCACGCCCTCGAGCCAGCTCACGCTCCGAGGCGCGGCGCGGAGCGCGGTGAAGATCGCCGCGGAGATCGCCACCCCGAAGGCGGCGCCGAGGGACGAGGCCATCTTGTAGAGGCCCGACCCGGCGCCGGCCTGCGACGCAGGCAGGTTCGAGAGCGCCGCGTCGGTCGAGGGCGTCGCGTAGAACGCCAGCCCGACGCCGAACAGGGTGTAGCCGATCACGGCCATCACCTCGTACCGCGCCAGCATCACGTTGGACGGGGCGAGCAGCAGGATGGACGCGCCGGTGATCGCGCAGCCCCAGAGCATGGGCCGGCGCGCGCCGAAGCGCCGGAGCAGCTTCTCGCCCACGCGGATGAACGCGATGATGGCGACGGCGTAGCCCAGCGTCAGGACCCCCGCGCGCTGGGCGGTCATGCCGCCGCCGACCTGCACCAGCTGCAGCGACACGATCAGCGTCCCGGCGACGCCGTTCAGCAGGAAGTTGGAGACGGTCGCGCCGGTGTAGGTAGAGCTCCGGAACAGCCCGAAGTCGATGAAGGGGCTGCGGGCCCTGCGCTCGATCCGGAGGAACAGCCCGCCGAAGAGGAGCGTCGCCGCGACGAGGCCGAGCGACGCCGGGCTGGTCCAGCCGAGCTGGTTCCCCTGCGTGACCACCACCTGCAGGGCCACCATCGCGACCATGAACGCGAGCACGCCGGCGAGGTCGAACCGGTAGTCGGTCGCGCCGCCCTCGGCGCGGCTCTCCGGCGTCCCGCGCAGCAGCAGCAGGCCGATGACGGCGACCAGCACCGAGGCGAAGAAGATGTAGCGCCAGCCCAGGTTCTGCGTCACGAGCCCGCCGAACAGGGAGCACACCCCCGAGCCGCCCCAGGAGCCGATCGACCACAGGCTGATCGCGCGCTGCCGCTCCGCGCCGTCCCAGTACGCCTTCACGAGCGCGAGGCTCGCCGGCATGATGCACGCGCCCGAGAGCCCCTGCAGCGCGCGGCCCGCCAGGAGGAACGGCACGGCCAGCGCGCCGGCCGGCGCGAGGCCAACCAGCAGCGAACCGGCGATGCTCGCCAGGAACCCCAGCCTGACCATCCTCACGCGCCCGACGCGATCGGCGAGGCCGCCCATGACCACGATGAAGATGCCGGAGAACAGCGCGGTGAGCGCCACGGCGATGTTCATGACGCTCTCGCCGGTGCCGAGGTCGCGGCGCATGTCCGGCGCGATGTTGAGCGTCGTCTGCGCGAACAGCCAGAAGGTCAGGACGCCCAGGATGATGCCGAGCAGGAGGCGATCGTCGCCGCGGAAGGACGTCTCCCCGCCTGCCGCCGTGAGGGTGCGCGCCCCGCCCATGCGATGACGGTCGTCGCCCGCCGCCGCGGCGTCCAGCGTGGACGCGCGGCTCTTTGGGGAAGCGTCCGGGGAGGGGCACGGCGAGGGTCGCGGGCGAGGCGCGTCCGGGGACGATGCCACCGATGGGGAGGCGGCCGCAAAGCGTGGCGGGCGCGGTTCGCCGTGAGTAAATGGTCCGGCCCGAAACCGGAGGAGCCCCACCATGACGAAGCCCCTGGAAGGAAAGGTCGCCCTCGTGGCCGGCGCGACGCGGGCCGCGGGACGTGGGATCGCGGTCGAGCTCGGCGCCGCAGGTGCGACGGTGTACTGCACCGGCCGCAGCACGCGCGCGCGGCGCTCGGAGATGGACCGGCCCGAGACCATCGAAGAGACGGCCGAGCTCGTGACCCGCGCCGGCGGGCACGGCGTCGCCGTCGCCGTGGATCACCTGGTGCCGGGAGAGGTCCGCGCGCTGGTCGAGCGCATCGACCGCGAGCAGGGCGCGCTCCACGTGCTCGTGAACGACATCTTCGGCGGCACGAAGATGGAGTGGAACAGGACGGTCTGGGAGTCCGACCTCGAGTACGGGCTCCACACGCTCCGGCTCGCGGTGGACACGCACGCCATCACGGCGCACCACGCGCTGCCGCTCCTCATCCGCTCGCCGGGCGGCCTCGTGGTGGAGGTGACCGACGGCACCGCCGAGTACAACGCGCGGAACTACCGGGTGTCGTTCTTCTACGACCTCGTCAAGGCCGCCAACCTGCGCATGGCCTGGGCGCTCGGGCACGAGCTCGCGCCGCACCGCGCGACGGCGGTGGCGCTCACCCCGGGCTGGCTGCGCTCGGAGCTGATGCTCGAGCTGTTCGGCGTCACCGAGGCGAACTGGCGCGACGCCCTGGCGAAGGAGCCGCACTTCGCCATCTCCGAGACGCCCGCGTTCGTGGGCCGGGCGGTTGCCGCGCTGGCGGCGGATCCCGAGGTGGCGCGCTGGAACGGCCAGTCGCTCTCGAGCGGCCAGCTCGCGAAGGTCTACGGCTTCACCGACGTGGACGGGAGCCGGCCCGACGCCTGGCGCTACATGGTCGAGGTGCAGGATCCGGGGAAGCCCGCGGACGTGACCGGCTACCGGTGACGCGCGCGGCTCAGCCGCCGCGCCCGTGCCGCTGCCGGTAGGCGGCCACGCGCGCGCGGTTGCCGCAGAGCTCGGCGCTGCAGAAGCGGCGGCGGCCGCTCCGGGTGCGGTCGACGAACCAGAGCGTGCAGCCGGCGCCGGCGCACGACCTCACGCGCTCCGGCTCCTCGTCCGCGAGCAGCGCCGCGAGCGCCTGCGCCACCGGGACGAGGAGCTGAGCCGGCGCGTCCAGGCGGGCGCGCTCCACGAGCGTCCAGCGGCCACCGCGGAGCGCGAGCGCGCGGTGCGCGCTGCCGCGCTCGAGCAGCGCGTTGAGCGGCAGGAGCCGCCCGGGGCGCAGCGCCCGCCCGGCGCGCCAGTCCTCGAGCACGCGACGCGCGCGCTCGCGCAGCCGGCGCGCCTCGGCGGCGACCCGATCCAGGTCGGCCGCGGGCCAGCGCGCGCGCGCGGCGGCGGCGGCGGGCGCCTCCAGCAGGCCGACCGCCACGAGCCAGTCCAGGAGCGCCCGGCCGTCCGCCAGGCGCTCCACGAGACCGTCCGCCGTCGAGACGGTCGTGTTGAGGAAGTCGGCGGCGGGGTGGCTGCCGACGAGCAGCGGGCGTGGATCCATCAGCTCCCCATCCGTAACGGGTCCACCAGCGTTTTGCACGTTACGATTCGGTAACGCGTCAAAGGCGCTGTTTCTCGTTACCGGCCCCGCCTCCCGGGCCACGCACCGGAGCCCTCATGTCCAGCCCGAAGCCCACCCTCGCCGCCGGCGCCCTGGCCATCGCCCTCGCCGCCGTCCCGGCCGTCGCCGCCGGCTCACCCCTGGCCGTCCGCTACCGCCGGGCGACCGTGGACGGCGTCGGCATCTTCTTCCGCGAGGCCGGCCCGCCCGACGCACCGGCCATCGTGCTCCTGCACGGCTTCCCCTCGTCGTCGCACATGTTCCGCGACCTCATCCCGCTGCTCGCCACGCGCTTCCACGTGGTGGCCCCGGACTACCCCGGCTTCGGCCACTCCGACGCGCCGCCGCCCGGCGCGTACCGCTACACGTTCGATCGCGTGGCGGAGACGATGGAGGCGCTGCTCGAGCAGCTGGGGCTCGAGCGCTACGTGCTCTACCTGCAGGACTACGGCGGCCCGATCGGCTTCCGCCTCGCCGCGCGCCACCCGGAGCGCGTGCGCGGCCTGGTGATCCAGAACGCGAACGCGTACGAGGAGGGGCTGAGCGCGCTGACGCGAGAGGCGTTCCAGGCGTACTGGAGCGACCAGGGTCCCGAGGCGACCGCCAGGGTCCGGGCCTTCCTCCGTCCCGAGGGCACGCGCTTCCAGTACACCGCGGGCGCCCGCGCCCCCGAGGCCCTGAACCCGGATGCGTGGGTCCTGGATCAGGCGCTCCTCGACCGGCCGGGCAACGAGGCGATCCAGCTCGCCCTGTTCCTCGACTATCGCGAGAACGTGGCCCGCTACGCCGCGTGGCACGCCTATCTCCGCGCGCACCGGCCCCGGACGCTGGTCGTCTGGGGGCGCGGCGATCCGATCTTTCTCGCCGCCGGCGCCGAGGCCTACCGGCGCGACCTGCCGCGCGCCGAGATCCACCTCCTCGACGGCGGGCACTTCCTGCTGGAGGAGCAGGCGCCTGCGGTCGCCAGGCTCATCCTCCGCGCGATGGCGCGGTGACCGCGCGCGGACTCCGCGGCGGGATCCGGTACACTGCTGGTCCAGGGAGGTCGCATGGACCGTTTGCCGGAGCGTCGCAACGCGGTGATGATCTGGGGCGTGCTGGCCGTGGCGCCGGTGCTGTTCCTGGTGGTGGCGTTCGCGGTGCGGCTCCGCGGCGAGCCCGCCCCCGGGATCGCGCAGCCGCTCCTGCTGGTGCTGACCGTGCTGGTGGCGGTCGAGGTGCCGGTGTCCTGGCTCTGGGCGGTCCGGATGCGCCCGGCCGCGCCGTCCGCCGGCCCCGCGCTCACCCGCGAGCGGCTGGCGCTCACCCGGCTCATCGTCGCCACCGCGATGTGCGAGGGCGCCGCGCTGTTCGCGGTGGTGGTGTTCATGGTGACACGCGACCCTCGCGCGCTTCCGCTGTGGGCGATCGCGTTCGCGGCGCTGCTCTCGCACTTCCCGGGCGACCGCCACTGGGCGCGGCTGTGTCGCGCGGGCGGCGACGCCGCGAAGGCGCCGTCGAACCCGCTCATGCGCGAGTAGCGCGCGCCGGACGCCTGGGCCCCGCGGGCCGCTCCGGGATGGGCGGCAGCGCCGCGATCGCCGCCGCGAGCCGCGGCGCGGCGAAGTCCACGAAGGCGCGCACCTTGGGCGCGACCAGCCGCGCGTGCGGGTGGACGAGCTGGACGGGCGCGGGCGCCGGGGCGAAGCGGCCCAGCACGGGGACGAGCCGGCCGGCGGCGATCCGCTCCGCCACGAGGTAGGAGAGCGCCACCGTGATGCCCTCGCCGGCCTCGGCGGCGTCGAGCGCCGCGAGCGCGTCGTTCACCACCAGGCGCGGCACGACCGCCACGCCCACCCGCCGGCCGCCCTCGGAGAAGCTCCACTCGCGGCCGGCCTGGAGGCCGGTGAAGGCGATCACGGCGTGCTCGCGGAGCCGGGCGGGCGAGGCCGGGGCGCCGCGCGTGCGCAGGTACGCCGGGCTCGCCACCAGCACCCGCCGGATCTCGCCGAGCCTGCGCGCCACCAGGTCGGAGTCCGGGAGCTGGCCGATGCGCACCGCCACGTCCACCCCCTCCTCCACCAGGTTCACGACCCGGTCCACCAGCACGAGCGAGGCGGTGACGCCCGGGTGCAGGCCCAGGAACGCGCGCACCGCCGGAGCGAGCGCCCAGCGGCCGAACGTCACCGAGGCGGTGAGCGTGAGGTGGCCGGTGGGCGCGGCCCGCTCCCCGGCCGCCTCGCGCTCGGCGGTCTCGAGGTCCGCGAGGAGCCGCCGCGCGCGCTCGAGCAGGCGCAGGCCCGCCTCGGTGGGCCGCACGGTGCGCGTGGTGCGGTTGAACAGGCGCGCGCCGAGCCGCGCCTCGAGCGCCGAGATCGCGCGCGTGACCGCCGGCGGCGAGATGCGGAGCCGCGCGCCCGCCCGGGCGAACCCGCCCGTCTCCGCCACCGCCACGAGCACCTGGAGCTGGTGGACCCGGTCCATCCTTCCTCCTCGCGAAAGAATGCGTTGCGCGCCCCACGTATTCTTTCGAGGCGCCGCCCGCGCCACCTTCTCTCGCGTCCGGGGGCACTTCCGCCCCCGCCCACCGAACGAGAGAGGTCCACGTGATCCGCATCCCCCCGAACCGCCGCCCGGCGCGGCACCTCCCCGCGGCGCTGCTCGCCGCGCTGGCGCTCACCCCGGCCGCGCTGCCGGCCCGCACCGCCGCCGCGCCCGCGGCCCAGGCGGCGCCCGCCGTCCAGGTCCGCTACCGGACCGCCACCGTGGACGGCGTGGAGGTCTTCTACCGGGAGGCCGGCCGGCCCGGCGCGCCGGCGGTGCTCCTGCTGCACGGCTTCCCGACGTCCTCGCACATGTTCCGCAACCTCATCCCGGCGCTCGCGGACCGCTACCACGTGATCGCCCCCGACTACCCCGGCTTCGGCCACTCCGGCATGCCGGCCCGCGACGCGTTCGCGTACACGTTCGACCGCTACGCGGAGGTGGTGGACGCGCTCACCCAGCAGCTCGGCCTCCGCCGCTATGCGCTCTACGTGATGGACTACGGCGCGCCGGTGGGCTTCCGGCTCGCCACCGCGCACCCGGACCGGGTGACCGCGCTCGTGGTCCAGAACGGCAACGCCTACCACGAGGGCATCCGCGAGTTCTGGGATCCCATCAAGGCGTACTGGGCCTCGGGGAGCGCCGAGGACCGCGAGGCGATTCGCTGGCTCACCTCGCTGAAGGCCACGCACTGGCAGTACACGAACGGCGTGCCCGACGCGTCGCTGGTGAGCCCGGACACCTGGACGATGGACCAGTCCCGGCTCGACCGCCCCGGCAACCAGGAGATCCAGCTCGACCTGTTCCACGACTACCGCACCAACCTCCCGCTCTACCCGGCGTGGCAGGCCTACTTCCGGGCGCACCGTCCGCCCACGCTGGTGGTCTGGGGGAAGAACGACGCCATCTTCGTGGCGGCCGGCGCGGAGCCCTACCGGCGCGACAACCCGGCCGCCGAGATCCACCTGCTCGACACCGGCCACTTCGCGCTCGAGACGCACGGCCCGCACATCGCGCGGCTCGTCCGCGACTTCCTCGGTCGCGCCGTCGGGGCGAAGGCGTCGGGGACCTGATCCGGCCGGTCCGGTCCCCGCCCGGCCGCCTCGCGGCGCCGGGCGCGGGACCGGGCGGCCCTCGCTCACGGAGCGTCACCATGGGACACCGATTCGCCGAGCTCGCCTTCACGCCCGCGGTCCGCGCGGTGCAGGAGGAGATGGGCAGCCGGGCCGCCTACGCGCGGATGGAGGGCGGCCCCGACCACCACGACGCGCTCGGCCCGGACGAGGCCGGGTTCATCGCCGCGCGCGACAGCTTCTACCTCGCGAGCGTGGGCGAGACCGGCTGGCCGTACCTGCAGCACCGCGGCGGCCCGCCGGGCTTCGTGCACGTGCTCGGACCGCGGACGATCGCGTTCGCCGACTACCGCGGCAACCGGCAGTACGTCACCGTCGGCAACGTCGGGCACGACGACCGGGTGGCGCTGTTCTTCATGGACTACCCGGCGCGCACGCGCCTGAAGCTGCTCGGCCACGCGCGGCTGGTCGGGCCGGAGGACCCGGCGCTCCTCGCGGCGCTCGCGCCCTCGCCCGCCGCGGGGCGGGTCGAGCGCGCCTTCGTGGTGGAGGTGGCGGCGTTCGACTGGAACTGCTCCCAGCACATCACGCCGCGCTTCACCGAGGCCGAGCTCGAGGCCGGCCTCGGGCCCGGTCAGCCGTGGGTGCCGGCGGCGAAGTAGCGCCCGGGCGGCTCGCCCGTCACCGCCCGGAACTCGCGGATGAAGTGCGACTGGTCGTAGTAGCCGGCCTGGTACGGCGCGCTCGACAGCGGCGCGCCGCCCAGGTGGACCTCGATCGCATGGTGCAGGCGCAGCAGCGAGGCGAGCTGCTTGGGCGAGGTGCCGACCACGGCCCGGAAGCGCTTCTCGAGCGCGTCCTGGCCCAGCCCGAGCTGCCGCGCGAGCGCGGCGATCCGCAGGCCGCCGCGCCGCGCGCGGATGGCCTCCACCGCCGCCGCGACCAGCCGGTCCGGCGCGCGCGCGGCCCTGCGGGCGAGCAGGAACGCCTCGAGGCTCGCCACGCGCTCCGCGTCGGTGGCCGCCTCCGCGATCCGGGCGGCGGTGCGAGCCACGGCGGCGCGCGGCGCGAGCGCGTCCGCGGGCAGCACGGCCCCGTACAGCTCGCGCACCGGCACGTCGAGGAGCCGGGCGGCGCCGTCCTCGCGGAGCTTCGCCACCACCAGGCCGCCGCCGGCGAGCGTCCGGATGCGCCGGATCGTCCCGCGCGGCCCGGTGACCGCGGCGTCCGGGATCCGCGTCGCCTCCGCGCCCTCGATCCGCACGGCGGCGCCCCGGTAGCGGAACGCGACGACCACGCCCGGGTCGGGGAGGAGCGTGCGCGTCGCCTCCTCCGGCGCCTCCACGATCTGGAAGCAGCGGACGACGTCCGCGAGCGCGGCGCCGGGCGGGAACGTTCGCACCTGCACGGCCGATACTTGGCGGCGCGCCGGCCCGGGCGCAACGCCATGAATTCGTACAATCGCCGGGCCGCCGCGCGCCGCAGATCCCCGGCATGACCCTGCTCACCACGCCCCTCGAGGACGATCCCGCCCTGCAGTTCCGCATCGACGCGTTCGAGGTCCCCGAGGACGCGCGCGCCGAGTTCGAGGCCGCCATGCACGGCAACCTCGAGGTCCTCGCCGGGCTCCCCGGCTTCCGCGGCCACCTCGTGTTCCGCAAGACCGGCGGACCGTCGCGCTTCGACGTCCTGACGCTCGCCGTGTGGGAGAGCCGGGCGGCGCTCGACGGCGCCGTCGCGGCGGTGCGCGCGCACTACGAGCGGATCGGCTTCGACCGGACCGCCGCCCTCGCCCGGTGGCGGGTCCGGTCCGAGCTGGGCGGGTACGAGGTGCTGCGCCCGCCGGACCCGGCGCGAGAGCCCTAGCGGTCCACCGTCCGCATCCGGTCCTCGTCGTAGCGCGGGCCGGCCACCTTGCCCGGCGAGAGCGCCGCGTCCAGCTCGGCCCGCTCCGCGGGCGAGAGCGCGATCGCCCCGGCCGCGACGTTCTCCTCGAGGTACCGCCGGCGCTTCGTCCCGGGGATGGGCACGATGTCGTCGCCCTCGTGCAGCAGCCACGCGAGCGCGAGCTGGCCGGGCGTCGCGCCCTTGCGCGCGGCGAGCGCGCGGACCGCGTCGGCGGCGCGCACGTTCGCGTCGTAGTTCGCGCCCTGGAAGCGCGGGTCGCGCCGGCGGAAGTCGGTGTCGGGGTACTCCTCGGCCCGGCGCACCGCGCCGGTGAGGAAGCCGCGCCCGAGCGGCGAGAACGCCACCAGCCCGATGCCCAGCTCGCGGAGCAGCGGGAGGATCTCCGGCTGCAGGTTCCGCTCCCACAGCGAGTACTCGCTCTGCAGGGCGGTGATCGGGTGGACGGCGTGCGCGCGGCGGAGGGTCCTCGCCCCCGCCTCGGAGAGGCCGAGGTACCGCACCTTGCCCTCGTCCACCAGGCGCGACATGGCCCCGACCACGTCCTCGATCGGCACCGCGGGATCGACCCGGTGCTGGTAGAGGAGGTCGATCCGGTCGGTGCGCAGCCGCCGGAGCGAGCCCTCCACCGCCGCTCGCACGTGCTCGGGACGGCTGTCGAGGCCGCCCCTGCGCGCGCCCCCGGCGAGGTCGAAGCCGAACTTGGTGGCGACGACCGCCCGGTCGCGCTTCCCGGCCAGCGCGCGGCCGAGCAGCTCCTCGTTGTGGAAGGGCCCGTACACCTCGGCGGTGTCGAGGAAGGTGACGCCCAGCTCGAGCGCCCGGTGCAGCGTGGCGATCGACTCGGCCTCGTCGGCCTCGCCGTACGACTGGCTCATCCCCATGCAGCCGAGGCCGAGCGCCGAGACCTCGAGCCCCTGGCTGCCCAGCCTGCGCGTCGCGAGCGCCATGGACGCCTCCTCCGTCAGAGGGTGATCACCTTCGCCGCGGCCAGCGTGCGCTGCGCGATCTCGCGCATGTTGCTGACGTGGCCGACCTCGAGCTTGCCGGTGAGCTGGAAGAACTCGAGGCAGGTGATGCACGCGAGCAGGTCCACGCCGGCGTCGTCGAGCTGGCGCAGCGCCTCCAGGTGCGCCGAGCCGGGGCCGAGCAGCCGCACGGCGCCGTTGTAGAACACGATCGCCTCGGGCTTCGGCTCGAGGGACGCGAGCGTGCGCAGGTAGTTCGCGAGCAGCTTCGCCCCGAGCCCGTCGTCCCCGCGGCCCATCTGCTCCGCGTTCACCACCACCACCGTGCCGCCCTGCCGCGCCGCCGTGTCCGCCATCGCTCCTCCGCGCGCCCGCCGCGCTCCGCGCGCGGCGCCGTTCCGGCCATCCATACACCCGGGGCGCCGCGGCGTGGGGAAGGGTCGGAGCGGCCGGCGGGCGGCTACCGCGCGAGCAGGGCCTCGCCGGCGGCCAGGGCGCGGTCCCACGCGGCCGACCGGCGGAGCGCCTCGACCGGCAGGATCGGCCCGGGCGAGCCGGTCCGCTCGCGCAGCTCGAGCTGCCAGTACCCGACGTCGTGCCAGGCGCCCATCTTCCAGCCGACGCGCGGGTACACGCCGATCGGGCGGAAGCCGAGCGCCTCGTGCAGGCCCACGCTCCCGGCGTTCGGCAGCGTGATCCCGGCGTGGGCGGCGTGGAAGCCCTGCGCGCGGAGCAGCTCGAGGAGCGCCGTGTAGAGCGCGCGCCCGATGCCGCCGCGGCGCCGGCCCTCGCGCACGTACACCGTCACGTCCACGCTCCACCGGTACGCGGCGCGCTCGTGGTGGCGCGAGGCGTAGACGTACCCGTCCACCCGCCCCCCGTCCTCGCAGACCAGCCACGGCGCGAGCGCGAGCACCGCCTCCATCCGCCGCGCCAGCTCCTCGGGGCCGGGCGGCTCCAGCTCGAACGAGATGGGCGTCCCCGTCACCACCGCGCCGTAGATCTCCGCGACGTCGCCGGCGTCGTCGGGCGTGGCCATCCGGATGGTCCTCATGGCGTCCTCCGCGGGGCGCGTCGAGGCCCCGGACGCCGCTCAACATAGCCGTGCCGCTCGATTGACACAGCCGATGAACCGTATAGTTCGCATCGACGACCTCGATGGAGGCTGCATGGACCGGGAGCAGCTCGCGGCGTTCGACCAGGTGGCGCGGGAGGGGAGCTTCACCCGCGCCGCGATCGCGCTCGGCCTCGGCCAGCCGGCGGTGAGCGCGCGCATCCGCGCGCTGGAGGAGCAGGTGGGCGGCGCGCTGTTCACGCGCGGCCGCCGGGTGGCGCTCACCGCGCTGGGCGAGAGCCTGCTGCCGTACGCGCGGCGCGCGCTGGAGGTCCTGGCCGAGGGGCTGGAGGCGTCGCGGCTCGCGCAGGTCGGCCAGCGCGGCCGCGTCCGGCTCGGCACGCTCGGCTCGGTCGCGGGCGGCCTGGTGGGCCCGGCGCTCGGCGCGTTCGTGCGCGCCCACCCCGAGGTCGACTGCCTGGTGCGGGCCGGCGACCACGAACGCATCGTGGGGCTGCTGCTCGACGGCCTCGTCGACCTCGGGATCGTGACGTGGCCCTGCACGGATCCGGTCGGCGCCGAGCTGCAGGACGTGCTGCGGTTCCACGAGCCGGTGGTGCTGGTGGCGCGCCCCGGCCACCCCATCACCACGCGCCCGGCCCTCACGGCCGGCGAGCTGGTCGAGCTGGGCCGGCCCATGTTCCGGTTGCGGTGGTGGCAGGCGCACCACCCGCTCCTGACCCGCCTCGCCGAGCAGGCCGGGACGCCGGTGGAGCTCCCCATGGAGACGGCCCGCGCGCTCGCGCTGGAGGGCGCGGGGGTCGGGTTCTTCGTGCGGACCTACGTCGCCGAGGACCTGGCGCGCGGCGCCCTGGCGGAGGTCGCGGTGCGCGAGCTCCCGCGCCTCCACCGGGACACGGCGCTGGTGCGGCGCCGGCGCGGCGGCCCGCTCTCGCCGGCCGCGGCCGCGCTGGTGGAGCTGCTGCGCCGGCAGGCGGCGGCGCTGGGGGTGCTGGAGCGGCGGAAGCGCGCCGCGCGGTAGCGGCCGCCGGCCAGCACGATGGGTGCGAAATCCGCACGGTACGTGTGTGGACCTCGCCCGCGCGCCGCGGGACTCCCTCACCCGAAGGGCGAAGTCCACGTCGGCGGCGGAGGCGAGCCCCGCGCTCCGCGGCCCTCTCAATCCCCTTGCGCCTCGCGCCCCTGGACGCGATTCACTGTCCGTATATCTACACACCGTTGACAACCCGCCGGGGGCCGTATTCGGATGAACGTCGGTTCCGGCTGCGCTGCCAATCGGTTCCGTGGGCGCGCCGGGGGGTGTCCCCAGCGATGCGTCGTCCAGCCTGCGCCTCCGGGCGGCAGGACGGGAAAGGAACGTGCCCGATGAAGACCTTGGAGTACTACCAGCTGCGCGCGGGCGGGCTCGGCATCATCGCCGGGCTCGCCGCGCTCTGGGGCGCCGTGGTGGGCGGAGCCGTCGGCCTCGCCCAGCATCAGTGGGGACCCGTGCTGCTGTTCGCAGGATGGGCAGCCGCCGTCGCGGTGGTGTACGGGACGCCGATCGGCCGGTGGGTCGCGCGCTCGGTGAACGGCTTCGTCCCCGAGATGCTGTTCCTCGTCCTGCTCGTGGCGCCGTACTTCGTGCTGGTCTGGCCGCCGCGGAAGCTCGCGGTCAGCCGCGGGTGGATCGTCGAGCTGGACGTCGAGCCCGGCGTCTAGCTCGCCACCGTCTGCCGGGGGAGACCATGGACTCGCGAAAGGCGCTGGAGGATCTCGCCGTCGGCATCGGGCGCATCGACGCTGCGATCGGCGCGCTCCACGACGAGGCCTATGCGTTCATGAAGCGGCACAGCGACGGCGCGGCCGACAGCGCGGGCGTGTACACGTTCTTCTACCGGGATGAGGGCCGCAAGCGCGTCCTGCCCGCGCTCGAGGCGTTGCTCGCGGAGCTCCAGGCGCTGGATCCGGAGCGCACGCACGCGGACGTGTGGGCGGAGGCGCTGCAATCCAAGGCCATCTACCACTACAACTTCGCCGCGCAGGTCCACGAGCTGGAGCGGTACTTCGAGGAGGCGTGCGAGCGCGTCCCATCCCCCTTCGCCTCCTCCGACACCGAGGCGGACTTCAGGGCCGCCCTCGACGCGTACGAGCAGGTCGCGCACCTCGAGGGAACATCCGGCGCCAGACACCTCGCGAGCATCGGCGAGCTGCGGTGGCGGCTCAAGAATCGGAGGGCGGCCGCGGCGGACCTGCAGGCCTTCCTGGAGCACTCCGACAACTCGACGAAGCGGCTCGCGGCGCGGCAGCTGCTCGCGCAGATCGCGGAGTACGACGACGCGCGCGTCGCGCGCATCGGGAAGCGCGAAGGGGCCGCCGGGTCGTCCGCCTGCATCATCGCGACCGCGTGCGTGGGCGCCGACGCGCCCGAGATCGCGGCGCGCGGTGCACGCGATCGGTCCATCACGGCGGATCCGGTCGCGCGCGACTTCTTCCACGTCTTCTGGAGCCGCTACTACGAGTGGTCGCCCAGCGTGGCACGCCTGGCCGAGGCAGACCCGTCGCTGCGCGAGCACCTGCGCTGGGGCTTTCTCGAGCCGTGGCTCGGCTGGCTCGAGTTCGTCGCCAGGACCGGCCGGCAGCCGCTCGAGACGCTCGGCGCCGAGGAACGCGATGCGCTGCTCCGGCGGCTGGTCGAGCGACGCGACGCGTGGCTGGCCGAGCTGCCCGGCCGGCTCGAGTCGAAGCGCCCCGCCGACGCGGAGGTGTTCGCTGCCTTCGAGCGGTTCCGCGGGCTCGTCGCCGAGGCCTGGGCCGGGCTGGACGGCTCGCGAGACGACCCCCACCGCGAACGAGCCTGAACGACACGGAGGCGCACATGGCGCTCGAGGAGCTCGCCAGGGCGAGGTGCCCGCGAGGCGACAGCCACCGGGTGTGGATCGACGGTCGCAAGGTCTACGTGCAGGACGCCGGGGGCAGCCGCCGCTGTGCGAATCCCTGGGGCCCGGAGGCACGCGACGCCGGGCACGCCATGGACATCGCCCAGTCGTTCCTCGCCACCCTCTGCCCGCGCCGCGGGTGATCCGGCGCCGGCCCGCTCAGCGCGTCGCGCCGGAGGCGGCGCGCGCCTCCGGCCCGCCGGCGGGGCCGAAGGTGAGCTGGTACGCGAGGTAGGCCTGCGCGGCGCGGGAGCCGAGCGCGCGGCCCGCCGAGGCGAGCACGTGGTGCAGCTCGCCAAAGTCGAGGACCGCGCCGACGTTGAAGCGCGTGTCGCCGCTCCCGCCCGGCTCGCGCGCGGTCGCGTGGAACACCTCGGCGCCGAGCGCGACGCCCTCCGCCACCCGGCGCTGCGCCTGCCATCCGAGGAGCCACCAGCTCCGGTTCCCCGCGCCGGGGCTCACCCAGTACCCGCCGCCGCCGTAGGTCGTCCACTCGCCCAGGCTCTTCTGCAGCCACACCGGCAGGAACACCTGCGCGTGGCCGGCGCCCAGGCCGCGGCGGTCGTCGCCGGTGGGCAGCTCCACCAGCGGGAACACGCCCACCTGCGGCCGGCGCTCGCCCTCGTGCACGACGCGCCACTTGGCGCCGAGCTCGGTGTCGCCGTAGCCGGCGCGGGCCGGGCCGCCGGGCGGGCGCACCCAGGCGAGCGGCGCGACCAGGTGGAGCTGCAGGTCGGGGAGCGCGCCGTGGTTCACCTCGACGTGCGGGGCGGTGCCGCCCCAGCCGTCCGCGTGCGACCACTGGTCGGCGGTCGCGAGGTAGACCTCCCAGTGGCGGAACGGCACCGGCTCCGGGTCGTCGGTGGTGTACGGCGGGCCGGCGAGCGCGCGCGCCGGCGCGAGCGCGGCGGCGCAGGCGACCGCGAGGGCGCGGGCGCGGGCGCGCGGATGCACGGCGCGAGCCTACCCCAGCCGCGCCGAGAGCCAGCCCGCCGCCTCGGCCAGCGTCTCGGCGGTGACCTCGTGCGCGCAGTCGAGCTCGCGGTGGACGAGGCGCGGCCCGAGCGCGGGGGCGAGCAGGTCGCGGATGGCGCGGCCTTGCTCCGGCGGGAGCACCGGGTCGGCGAGGCCGTGCAGCACCAGCACCTCCAGGCCGGCGAGCTCGCCGGCCGGCCCGGGCTGGCCGGGGAGCGGGCGGCCGGAGTGGAGCACCGCGCCGCGCACCAGCTCCGGGCGCGCCAGCGCCGCCGCGAGCGACATGGCCGCGCCCTGGCTGAAGCCGAACAGGAACGTGCGCGCGGGGTCGGTGCCGAGCGCGGCGGGCGCGTCCGCCAGGAACGCCAGCAGCGCCTCGAGGCTGGCGGCCGCCTGCGCCACGTCGTGGCGAGGCGGCGCGGTGCGCCAGTCGATGGCGTACCAGGCGAAGCCCATGGGCTCCGCCTCGTTCGGCGCGCGCAGCGAGACCGTGAGGAACCGCGGGTCGAGGTGGGCGGCGAGCGGCAGGAGATCGCGCTCGTCCGCGCCGATGCCGTGCAGCAGCACGAGCAGCGGAGGCTTCGCGGAGGGCACGCGCGGCGGGCGCACCACGTGGACCATCGGCAGCGCGGGGCGGGAGGTCATGGCCGGGGGCACATCTAACCTGCCGCGAGGCGGCGCGCCTCGCCCGTGCGCGCCCTTGCGCCCACGCGCCGGAGGTGGTTCCTTGGCGCGCCGCACCCGCGGCCACGCAGCCCAGCCATGCCCGCCCCGAACGCCGACCCCGCCCCGCCCCGCCCCGCGCCGGCTCCCCCGCTCGCCCGCGTGCACCGGCTGGTCTGGACGGCGCTGCTCGCCGCGTGCATCGCGGTGGGCGCGTGGATCCAGGTGCCGGTCGGCGCCGTGCCCATCACGCTCCAGCCGCTGTTCGCGTTCCTGGCCGGCTACCTCCTCGGCCCCGCGCGCGGCGCCGCGGCGGTGGCGCTCTACGTGGCGGCGGGCGTGCTCGGCCTCCCGGTGTTCGCGGGCGGCGCCGCCGGGCTGGGCGTGGTGCTCGGTCCGACCGGCGGCTACCTGTTCGGCTTCGTGGTCGCGGCGGCGCTCACCGGCCTCGTCCCGCGGCGCGGCCCCATCGGCTGGGGCGCCGGCCTCGTCGCCGGCGCGGCGGCGCTCGCGGCCGCCTACGTCATCGGCGCGGCCTGGCTCGCCGCGGTGCTCCACCTCGGCGCGCGCCAGGCGATCGTGGCCGGCGTGGTCCCGTTCCTGCCGTTCGACGTGGTGAAGGTGGTGGTCGCGCTGTGGGTAGCGCGCCGCCTCCGGGCGCAGGGGCTCGCGCCGGCATGATCCGCGCGGACGGGCTCGGCTACGCGTTCGGCGCGGGCGGACCGGCGCTCGAGGCGATCGACTTCGCGCTGCCGCGCGGCGCGCTCTGCGCGGTGGTGGGCGCGAACGGCTCCGGCAAGTCCACGCTGCTCGCGCTCCTCGCCGGGCTGTTCACCCCGAGCGCCGGGACGCTCGCGGTGGGCGGCGACGCCTCGCCCGGCGCCGAGGAGGCCATCCGCCGCCGCGCGGCGCTGGTGCTCCAGGACCCGGATCAGCAGATCATCGGCGCGACGGTGGAGGAGGACCTGCTGCTCGGGCTGCGGCCCGGCGACGCCGCGGCGCGCGACGCGGCCCGGGCGCTCGCGGCGCGGCTCGGCCTCGCCGACCTCGCGGCGCCGGTCCACGCGCTCTCGCTCGGGACGCGCCGGAAGCTCTGCATCGCCACCGCGCTCCGCGACGCGCCCGAGGTGCTGCTGCTCGACGAGCCGTTCGCCGGGCTCGACTACCCGGCCATCCGCGAGGTGCGCGCGGTGCTCGCCGCGAACCGGGCGGCGGGCGTCACCCAGGTCGTGGCCGCGCACGACCTCGAGGCGCTCGCGGACCTCGCCGATCGCTGGCTGGTGCTGGAGCGCGGGCGGCTGGTGGCGGACGGCGCGGCCGAGGCCGTGTTCCCGCTGCTGCGCCGGCACGGGGTCCGGCCGCCGGGCGCGTGGCTCTCCGCGCACGGGCTCGACCCATGGGCGTGACCGGCGCGCCGTCCTGGCCCGCCGCGCGGCGGGCGCGCGGTCCGCTCGGCGAGGTGGACGGGCGGGTGGTGCTGCTGCTCGCGCTCCTGTTCGGCGTGCTCGTGTGGCGCGCCGGCCCCGCGGCCAACGCCCTCTACGCGGCCGGCTTCGCGGGGGCGCTGGCGGCGTCCGGGGCGACCGCGCGCGAGGCGCGCCGGCTGGCGCGCTGGGCGGGCGGGTTCGCGCTGCTGTGGGGCGGCGTGAAGCTCGCGCTCGACCTCGCCGGCGGCACCCCGCCCCCGGCCGCGCTCGCCACCGCCGGGCTGCTGTGCCTTCGGCTCGCGGCGCTGCTCCTGCTCGGCGCCGCGGTGAGCGCCCTCGTCAGCCCGCGCGCGCTGGGGCTCGCGCTCGCCACGCTGACGCGCCCGGTGCTGCGCGACCGCGCCTGGAGCGCCTCGCTCGCGCTCCTGCTCATGGTCCACTTCGTCCCGCGCGCGCTCGCCGCGTTCGAGGCGGCGCGCGCCGCGCTGCGGGCGCGGCGGCTGCGCCTGTCGAGGACCCGGGCGCTGGCGCTGGTGGTGGAGGCCGGGACGCGCAACCTCGCGCGCATGACCTGGGACCAGACGCTGGCGGTGGCCGCGCGGCGGCTGGACCGGCCCGAGGCGTGGACCGGCGTGCCCCCGCCCCGCGCCCGCGACTGGTGCGCCGGCGCCGCGGTGGCGGCGCTCGCGCTCGCGGCGGCCGCGCTCCTCTAGCTCGCCCTCCACGGGCTCGGGGCGAGCGGCTCCAGAGCGCGTCCCGCTCGACGGCCTCCTAGGCCGCCCGGGCGCGCCGGGGCAGCGTGGCCCGGACCACGGTGCCCTTGCCCGGCTCGCTCTCGTATCGGAGCGAGCCGCCGTGCATCGCGATCACCGAGCGCACGTGCGCGACGCCCAGGCCGTTCCCGCCGGAGCGGGTGCTGAAGAACGGCGTGCCGAGCCGCTGCAGCGCGTCCGGCGCGATGCCGCTGCCGGTGTCGCGCACCACCAGCTCGGCCCCCTCCGCCGACGACAGCACCTCGACCGCGACCTCGCCGCCCGGCGGGGTGGCCTCGATCCCGTTCGCGACCAGGTTGACGAGCGCCTCCTCGAGGCGCCGGGGATCGGCCTCGACGGTCGCGTCCCCGTGCGTCACGAGCCGCACCCGCGCCTCGCTCGCGCGCGCCGAGAGCCCCTGGAGCACGCCGGAGACGAGCGGGCCCACCTCGACCCGGGCCGGGGCGAGCTCGGCCATCCCCCGCGCCGAGGCGAGGTAGTCGCGCAGGATCCGCTCCATCCGCTCGACCGCCCGCGCCACCTGCTCGAGCCGCTCGTGCGACGCGGCCTCCCGCGGGTTGGCCAGCCCGAGCTGGACGAGCGCCTTCACCGCGGTGAGCGGGTTCTTCAGCTCGTGCGCCAGCGTCGCGCCGTCGAGGCCGGCGTCGCGGGACGCCGCGCCGTCCGCCGCGGCATGCTCCCGGACGCCGCCGCCCACGGCCGGTGCCGCTTGCCCACCCGGGTCCCTCGCGTCCCTCATGGCTGCGACCTCCTCCCCGTCGCCCGCGTGCGCGTCGTCCGCGCGCGGGCGACGGGGAGATAGCAGGGCGCCGGCTGCCGTTGAACGCGCACGGAGGCGCGGGGCCCGCGCAAGAACGCGCGCGTCACGCCCGCGCCCGGCGCGCCTCCGAGGCTAGAACCGGTACCCGATGCCCCCGCCGATCAGCCACGGATCGACGCGGACCTCGCTCACCTTGGCACCGCCGGCCTTCACGTCGGACCGGATCGTGACGTACTTCACGTCCGCGTTGGCGTACCAGCGCCCGGTCACCTGCACGTCCACTCCCGCCTGGGCCGCGAGCCCGAGGCTGGAGTCCTCCAGCTCGAGCTTGCCGACGCCGGGCACCGCGAGGTCGGTGGCGGTGATGAGCGTGAAGTTCACGCCGGCGCCGAGGTACGGCTTCACGCGACCGAGGGGCAGGTGGCCCTGCACCGTGAGCGTCGGGGGCAGGTGGCTGAACGTCCCGATCTTCGCGCCCGACAGCTTCACGTCGTGCTCCTGCGGGTAGGTCAGGACGAGCTCGGCCGCGAGGAACCGGTTGAAGAACCAGGAGACGTCCACCTCGGGGATGACCTTGTCGCTCACGGTGATCGCGTCCTTCGGGACCCCGAGCGCGGGGATGGCGTCGGACCGGTCGGCCGGGCCCAGGTACAGCGCGCGCAGCCGGACCATGAGGCCGGACTCCGGGGTGGGCTCCTGCGCCTTCGCCACCGGCGGCATCGCGAGCGCGAGCGCCATCACGAGCAGCATTCGCTTCATCGGGTCTCCTCCGACGCCGGCGGGCCGGCCGTCGCACGTTGTGTGCGCGGCCGCACTGCAACCGCGGCGCCGGGCCGGAGGGGCGCGGAACGACGGCGTTCCGCGCGGCGGCGCGGGCGCCGGTGGGGCGGGGTTGTCGTCGGCGGAGTGGGATCGTCTTGCGCGTTGGCGGCGCGCGTGCGACCGCGCGCCGCAGGCCGCGAGCGCCGGCCGCTAGGCCCCGCGCGCCTTCCGCGCGGCGCGGGCGAAGCCCGGGGCGGCGCGCCGGATCACCTGCTCGTCCACGCAGAACGTGAGCCGGACGTAGCCCGGCATGCCGAAGCCGCGACCCGGCACGGCCAGGATGTTCTCCTCCAGCAGGAGCCGCACGAAGGCCTGATCGTCGCCGCCCGGCGCCTCCGGGAAGAAGTAGAACGCGCCCTCGGGCAGGTGGAACGCGATGCCGGCGCCGGTGAGCGCCTCGGCCATGGCGCGGCGGCGGCGATCGTAGACGGCGACGTCCACGCTCTCGTCCACCAGCGCCTCGACGAGCCGCTGCCCCACCACCGGCGCGTTCACGAAGCCGAGCGTGCGGTTGGTGAGGGTGAGCGCGTCCACCAGCACCTGCGCGTCGGGCATGGCGGGGTTCACCAACAGATAACCCACCCGCTCGCCGGCGAGCGACAGGCTCTTCGAGAACGAGCCCACCACCAGCGAGAACGGGGTGAGCGGCAGGATCGGCGCCACCTCCGCGCCGCCGTAGGCGAGCCGGCGGTAGGGCTCGTCGGAGACGAGGAACACCGGGCGCTCGCGGCCCTGGTTGACGCGCGAGAGCAGCGCGCCGAGCGCCCGCATCGTGGCGGCGTCGTAGATGCGGCCGGTGGGGTTGTTGGGCGAGTTGACGAGCACCACCCGCGCGCGCGGGCCGATGGCGGCCTCCAGCGCGGCGAGGTCGGGGGTGAAGTCCGGCACCTTCGACGGCACCGCCCGGAGCACGCCGCCGAAGTGGCCGGCGTACGCGCCGTACTCCACGAAGTACGGCGCGAAGCACAGCACCTCGTCGCCCGGCTCCAGCACCGCGCGGAAGAACGTGACCAGCCCGCCGGCGGCGCCGCAGGTGAGCACGAGGTGCCGCGCCTCGACCGGCGCCTGCTGCTCGGCGGCGAGGCGGCGCGCCAGCGCCACGCGGACCGAGGGCAGCCCGGCGTTCGGGCAGTAGCCGAGCCCCATGGGCGCGGTGATCTGCTCGGCGAGGCCGCGCAGCGCGGCGGCGGCGGCGGGGGGCGGCGGGACGTCCGGGTTCCCCAGGCTGAAGTCGAACACGTTGTCGGCGCCGATGCGCTGCTTCAGCTCGAGGCCGGCGTCGAACATGCGCCGGATCCAGGAGGCGCCCTCCATCTCGCTGCGGATCTGCCGGGTGACCACGTCCATGTGCCGCCTCCTTGCCGGGCCGTCCGTTCTACACCATCTGGTCCGGGCCCGCCGAGCCGGCGGGCGGGCTCACGGACCGGGCGCCGGGGCGCCGGCGGCCCGCTCCAGCGCGGCGCGATCCCAGCCGCCCAGGCTCGCGCCGGCGCGGTAGGCCGCCTCGCAGAACGCGCGGATCTCCGCGGCCGGATCCGGCGCGGCGCGGGCCGCCGCGTACGGGAGCAGGAACTCGCCCAGCCGCGCGTCGTAGCGCGCGCCCGCGACGCCCAGGTCCGCGTCGCGGAAGCCCGGCGGCTCCGGCGCCGCGTAGGCGTAGAGCACCGGCTCCTCCACGCGGGCCCCGGAGGCGGCCGCGCCGCCCGGCCAGAAGCCGAACGAGATCACCTCGTGCGAGTACGCCTCGCGCGTCACGGCGTCGGCGCCCGGCCGCTCCGGCGCGCGCCGCCCGGAGAAGCGCGTCGCCGCGAGGTCGAAGCTTCCCCAGAAGAAGTGCACCGGGCTCTGCTTGCCGAGGAACCCGTCGCAGAGCGACTCCAGCGCGGCCGCGCAGCGCCGGAGCACCTGCCAGAAGCGGTTCGCGGCCTCGGCGTCGTACGGCCGCGGCGCGTCGTCCCGGTCGAACGGGACCGGATCCGGCACCTCGCAGGGCACCGGCGAGAGGCGGGCCCTCACGCCCAGCGCGCCGAGCAGCGCCCGGTACTCGTCGTAGAACGCGTGCACCGAGCGCGGCGCGAGCGGGACGGAGGCGGTGCGCCGATCGGTCCGCACCGCCAGCACGTGATCGACGAGATCGAGCTCGAGGTCGAGCCAGCCGTCGGGCGTGGCGATCGGGACCGGGCTGGCCAGGCCGCGGGCGGAGACGCGCAGCGCGGTGTGCCACCAGTGGTTCTGCGCGGGGGCGAGCGCCAGCAGCGTCTTGCCCATGATCTGGGTCCACATGTGCAGCGCGTGGCGGGTGCCGTCCCACGGGGCGAGCGGCAGGTCGGGCCAGGCGGCCGCGGCGGGAACTCGGGTCATCGGAGCGCCTCCGGCACGGACATGTGCGCCGGCGCGGCGGCGCGCCGGGCTCGCACGGGGGCGGCATCGCGGACGGGTGGACCCGCGCGGCAGGCGCCCCCACGGCGCGCGGCCGCTGGCTCGACAAGCCCCTCACCGATGGCAAAGTGGCCTGCGATCGTGACAGCCGCGAGGGACTCCGCATGCAGGACGGGACGGGCGAGGCCGAAGGGCTCGAGTGCGACCTGGTGATGAAGGGCGGCATCACGAGCGGCGTGGTGTACCCGCTCGCGCTGGTGGAGCTGGCGCGCCGGTACCGCTTCCGCTCGGTGGGCGGCTCGTCCGCGGGCGCCATCGCGGCCGCGGCGGCGGTGGCGGCCGAGTACGGGCGGCAGACCGGCGCGACGGCGCCGGGGTCCGGCTTCGCCGGCCTGGCGGCGCTCCCCGCCAGCCTGGGCGAGCGGCTCCCCGGCGGCGGCTCGCGGCTGTCGTCGCTGTTCCAGCCGACGCGCCGCACCCGGCCCGTGCTCGACGCGCTGCTCGGGGCGGCGCGGGGCGGGAGCGCCGCCGGCAAGGTGGCGGGCGCGGCCGCGCCGCTCGTCCTCGCGTCGCCGGGGCGCTGGGTGGCGCTCGCCGGGCTCCTGCTCGCGGGCGCAGTGGGCGCGCTCGCGACGCGGCAGGACGGGCTCGCCGCGGCGGCGGCGCTCTGGCTCTCCGCCGCCGCGGTGCTGGGGCTCGCCGCGCTCGGCGCCGCGGCGGCGTCGGCCGTCTCGGCGCTCGGCGCCATCGCCGACAACGGCCTCGGGGTGTGCAGCGGCTTCGCCCCGCCCGGCGGCGGCGGCCCGCCGCCGCTCACCGCCTGGCTGCACGGCCTCGTCCAGACGCTGGCGGGGACGCGCGAGGTGCTCACGCTCGGCCACCTCGAGCGCCACGGCCTGCGGCTCGAGGTCACCACCACGAGCGTCACGCACCAGCGCCCGTTCCGGCTGCCGCTCCACCCCGACGACCCGGTGTTCTTCTTCCGCGAGGCCGAGTTCCGGGCCCTGTTCCCGGGCGAGGTGGTGGACCGGCTGGTGGAGGCCGGGCGCGCCGAGGAGGCGGAGCGCCGGGCGCGCACCGACGGCCGGCGCGTGCGGCTCCCCGCCCACGACCCGTCGCTGGTGCTCTTCCCGCGCGGGCCCGGGCTGCCGGTGCTGGTGCTCGCGCGCATGAGCCTCAGCTTCCCGCTGCTCCTCGGGGCGGTGCCGCTGCACGGCGTGGACTGGACGCGCAGGCGGAACCAGCGGCGGCGCGCCGAGCCGGAGCTGGAGCGGGCCTGGTTCTCCGACGGCGGGATCTGCTCCAACATCCCCATCCACTTCTTCGACGCCGCGCTGCCGACCCGCCCGACGTTCGCGATCGACCTCCGCGCGCAGCACCCCGATCACCCGCTCGGCGCCTGGCTGCCCGCGAACAACGCGTCGGGGATCGCGCAGCGCTGGCACCGCCTCGGCGCGGGGCGCGCCGCGCCGCTCCGGTTCCTGGCCGCGGTGGTGACCACCATGCAGACCTGGGTGGACGAGATGCAGCTCACCGCGCCGGGCTACCGCGACCGCATCGTGCACGTCTCGCACGCGGCCGACGAGGGCGGGCTCAACCTCGAGATGCCGCCGGAGGTGATCGCGCGGCTCGCCGCGCGCGGCGCCGACGCCGGCGTGCGGCTGCGCGACCGGTTCCGCTGGGACGACCACCGCTGGATCCGCTTCCGCTCGCTGCTCGACGTGATGCAGCGGTACGTCGCGCCGGCCTGGGCGGCGCACGCGCCCGGCACGCCGGGCCGGGCGGCGCTGCTCGAGCTGCTCGAGGCGCACCGGGGTGGCCGCGGCAGCTACCCGGTCACCGGGCCGCAGGCGGACTGCGCGCGGGCGGCGCTGGAGGGCGTGGACCGGCTGGTGGACGCGGCCGCGGCCACCGGCGGCGACCTGCGCGAGCGGGCCCCCCGGCCCGCGCCGGAGCTCCGGGCGCGCCCGCGCGTGTAGCGGCGCGGCCCCCGGAGCCGCCGAAACGGGGTAAGAGGAGGGCCTCAGGACCGCGCTCCCCGGGGACCCCGTGCTCGCAGCGATCACCCACGACCTCCACACCGCCGGCGAGGCCTGGCTGTTCCGCGCGCTGAACGCGGACGGCGGCCCCATCCTCGACGGCCTCATGGTGCTGGTGTCGTCGAAGCCGTTCGGCGCGGCGTGGGCGATCCTGCTCGCGGCGCTCATCGCGCGCGCGGGGCGCGGCCCGCTCGCCGCCCGGCTCCGCCTGGTGGCCGCGCTCGGCGCCGCCATCGCGATGAGCGACGGCCTCGGCTCGCAGCTGCTGCGGCCGCTCCTCGCGCGGCGCCGTCCCTGCTACGCGCTGCCGCCCGGCACGTTCCGCTGGCTGGCGCCCGCCGCCGACGTGGGCTCGCTGCCCAGCCTGCACGCGGCGAACTTCTTCGCCATGGCCACCGTGGCGGCCGCCGCCGGCCCGCGCCTCGGGCTCGCGGCGCTGGGCGTGGCGGTGCTGGTGGCGCTGAGCCGCGTCTACGTGGGCGTGCACTGGCCCACCGACGTGCTCGCCGGCGCCGCCTGGGGCATGGTGTGCGGGATGGTGGCGCGCCTGCTCGCCACCTGGCTCTGGGCGAGGTGGCAGCGGCGGCGCCCGGCGGCGCCGGACCTACCCTGAACGGTTGTTCACCCGCCGGGGGCGTCGATCCCGGCGCCGCGCCGTGACACTCCTCGTGAGAACCCGAAGCCGAGGAGCGCCCGATGTCCGCCGCCGTCAACCACGTCCCCGACGCCTACCACGCCCTGACCCCCTACCTCGTGATGAAGGAGGCCGGCCGGGCGATCGAGTTCTACAAGCAGATCTTCGGCGCGGTGGAGATCATGCGCCTGCCCGGGCCGGAGGGCCGCGTCGGCCACGCGGAGCTGAAGATCGGCGACTCGCCGTTCATGCTCGCGGACGAGCACCCGGAGATGGGCGCGCTCGGCCCGAAGTCCATCGGCGGCACCGCGGTCGGGCTCGTCGTGTACGTGCCCGACGTGGACGCCACCGTGGCCCGCGCCGTCGCCGCCGGCGCCACGCTGAAGGGCGCCGTGGAGGACAAGTTCTACGGCGACCGGATGGGCTCCATCGTCGATCCGTTCGGCCACCTCTGGCACGTCGGCACGCACAAGGAGGACGTCTCGCCGGAGGAGATGCAGCGCCGGATGGCGGCGCTGCCGGCCATGTGAGCGTCACTGCGCCCGCGCTCCGGATGAGCCGAGCATCCGGAGCGCGAGGCGCAGGTGGCTGTCGATCGGGTCGAGGAGCGGGACCTCGGTTCCCATCAGGTCCATGAGGTCGGTGCAGGCGACCACCAGCGCGTCGAGCGGTGCCCGCGCCGCCATGCGGCCCACGATCGCGGCGAGCTCGCCCTTCATCCCGGGCGTCTTCTCGCCGCGCGCGAGCGGCCCGAAGATCAGCGCGTCCAGGACGTCGGCCCCTGCGTCGTCGGGGACCACCACCCGGGCGCCGCCCGCCTCGAGCGCCTCGCGGAAGAACGGCTCCGAGACGGTGAAGCGCGTGCCGACGAGGCCGACCACCCGGTGGCCGGCGGCGCGCACGTCCTCGCAGGTCGCGCCCACCAGGTCGACGATGGGCAGCGGCGAGCGGGGCCGGAGCGCCGGCAGGAACCGGTGCGGCGTCACCGCCGCGAAGAGCGCCAGGGTGGCGCCGGCGCGCTCGAGCCGCCGGAGCGAGCCCAGCAAGAGCTCCAGCGCCTCCGGATCGGCGCCCGCCCGGAGCAGCGCCGAGAACCGGTCGATCCAGACGTGGTCCACGACGACGCCCGGCCGGCCCGGATCGAGCGGCAGCGCGGCGAGCCGGGCGGTGAGCTTCCGGTAGTAGTGGACGGTCCCCTCGGGACCGAGCCCGCCCACGATTCCGACGATCGGTTGCATGCGAACGACCTCGTGCTGGGGTGTAAGGGAGGGAGCCCGGCCCCGCTCGCTCAGGCGCGCGCGAGCAGCAGGGCGGCCGAGGCGGCGAGCAGCGCGCCCATGCCGCGGTCGATCCGGCGGCGCCAGCGCGGCACGCGCATGGCGCGCTCCAGCGAGGATCCGAGCACCGCCCAGGTGAGGAGGCCGGCGAGCGACAGCGCCGTGAACAGCGGGAGGAGCCGCAGGTACGCCTCGCCCGCGCCGGCGTCGCCGGAGGCCGACGCCGCCGTGACCACCATGGCCCAGGCCTTCGGGTTCGTGAACTGGAACAGGAACACCGCCGCCGGCCGCTGCGGCAGCGCGCCGCCGGCCGGGGCGCCGGAGTCCGGCCCGCGCCGGAAGCTCTCCACCACGAGCGCGACGCCGCCCCACGCCAGGTAGACCGCGCCGCCCGCCTGCAGCACGCGGCGCAGCGCCGGGGCCGCCGCGAGCAGCGCCCCCCCGCCCGCGGCCGCCAGCCCGAGCAGGGCGACGAGCCCGAGCAGGACCGCCGCGATGGCCGGGACGGCGCCCCGGAGCCCGGCCGCGGCGGCCCGGTGCATCACCACGAAGTTGCTCGGCCCGGGGGTGAACACCCCCACGGCCACCAGCCCAGCGGTCGCGATCCACGTCTCCATGCCGGCGCCCTCCATGGCTGGGATCTGCCACGCGGGGCCGGTCGGACGGGCGCGAGGTTCGGTCTCGGGACGAGACCGTTCAGGCAGGCGCCGGACCGCAGGCGCGGGCCTCCTGCTCCAGCCAGGCCACCACCGCCGCGGTGGCGGGGCGGCCGCGCCCGTGCGGCGGGAGCACCAGCCAGTAGGCCGGCCCGATCGCCACCGACCGCTCGAAGGGCCGGACCAGCAGGCCGGCGGCGACGTCGTCCGCCGCGAGCCGGTGCCGCGCCAGCGCCACCCCCTGCCCCTGCGCCGCGGCGCGGAGCACGAGGTCGGTCGAGGCGAGGCGCGGGCCGCGCCGGACGTCCAGCGAGGCGGGCCCGTGGGCGCGCCGCCACAGCTCCCAGGTCGCGCCCGGATCCCGGTCGTGCAGCAGCCGCAGCCGCGCCAGCGCCGGCGGCCGGCGCGGCGAGCCCGCCGCCCGCCACGCGGCCGGGCTCATCACCGGGTACAGCACCTCGTCGAGCAGGGGCTGGCAGTCCAGGTCGCGCCAGGGGCCGCGCCCGAGCCGGATCGCGAGATCCACCTCCCCGGCGCCCGCGGTCCCGAGATCCACCGGCCGCGGGTCCACGAGCACCGAGACCTCCAGGTCCGGGTGGCGCGCCTCCAGCGCGGGGAGCCGCGGCAGCAGCCAGCGGCTCGCGAACGAGGCGGTGGTCGAGATCACCACCGAGCGCTCCGAGCGCGCCTCCCGCACCGCGGCGGCGGCCCGCTCCAGCTCGCGCAGCGCGGCCAGCGCCGCCTGCCCGAGCGCCTCGCCCTGCGGCGTGAAGGAGAGCCCGGCCCGCCCGCCGGGGCCGCGCGTCAGCGGCGTGCCGGCCCAGGCCTCCAGCTCGGCCAGGTGCCGGCTCAGCGACGAGTGGGCCACGCCGAGCTCTCGCGCGGCGGGGCGCACGCCGCGGTGCGCGAACACGAGCGCGAAGGCGCGGAGCGCGTTGAGGGGGAGGTCCTTCACGGTCGCGAGGATAGACCACTCGCGCGATCAGCGCGCGTCCGCGGCGGGCCCGGGCGCGCACAGGCCGCCGCAGTCGGCGCCGCGGGGCGGGGCGCAGTCGTCGCGCGGGTCGTCCACGCAGGCCCGGCCGCCGGGGCACCGGATCGCCGCGAAGCCGCCGCACGCCACCGGGACCACGCACGCGCCCGGGCAGCCCGCGTCGGACGGCCAGGCGCAGGCGTCGCCGGGCACGTCCACGCAGACCTGGCCCTCGGGGCAGCCGGCGCCGCATCCACCGGTGGCGGCCGGCGAGCGCGCGCCCTCCCCGCGGTGGCCGCGGCCGCCGCCGCAGGCGACCAGCAGCGCCGCGGCGCCCAGGATCGCGAGCGGCGTGCGCCGGCGGCGCGCCATCACGGCTCCCGCACCGGCTGCCGCGGCCGGCTCGGGATGCGCAGGACGAACGTGGCGCCGCCCGCGACGAGCGCCGCTGCGGCGAGGAGCGCGTAGCGCGGCGGCCGCACCACGAACGCCAGCCAGGCGAGGCTCACCGCCATGCTCCCGAGCGCGATCGCCTTCACCCAGACCGGGATGGCGCGATCCCGCTGCCACTTCTGCAGCGGCGGCCCGAAGAGCCGGTGCGTGTACAGCCAGCGGTGGAAGCGCTCGGAGCTGGCCGAGAACGCCCAGAGCGCCACCAGCATGAACGGCGTGGTGGGCACGATGGGCAGCAGCAGCCCGATCGCGCCCAGCGCGAACGCCGTCCAGCCGAGCGCGAGGAGCAGCAGCCGGCGGGCCGGGGCGGCGCGGGTCGCGGCGGTCGTCGGCTCGGGGTCGGGCGGCACGGGAGAGGTGTAGGGCGGATCGCGCGCCCGCCGCAAGCATGCCGGCCGGCGCCCGCCGGGGCCCCCCGGCTCACATCCCCAGCTCCTTCTCGACGTCGGCCTGCTCCCTGCGGAACTTCTCCTGCTCGGCCTCGGTCTTCTCGAGCTTCTTCCGCACGTCCGCGGCCGACGGCCTCGGCCCGGGCGGCGCGCTCGACGCCGGCACCGCCGCCCGCACGCGATCCTCGCGGCCGGCGAGCGTGAAGAGCTGGGCCGCCCGCATCCGGTCGCCGGACGCGAGCGCCCGCTCGCCCTCCGCGGCCGCCCGCTCGCGCACCGCCGCCCGGCGATCCTCCCGGCCCGCGAGCGCGAAGTAGCGGTCCGCCTCGGCGAGCTCGGGGGCCGACCCGCCGCGCAGCCGCGCCTCCCCGCGCTCCACCGCGCGCGCCTCCACCTCGCCGGCCCCGAGCCGGCCGGCCTCGCGCCAGCGGCGCGCGTCCCCCAGGGCCGCGAGCGAGCGGGCCCCGCCGGCGCCCAGCGCGTCGGTGCGCGGCGCGAACGCGCGCGCCTCGGCCTCGAGCGCCCGGCGCGCCTCGGCCGCGGCCAGCGCCTGCAGCTCGGCGCGGGGCGTGCCCGGGCGCGGCGGATCGTTCACCCCGGCCGCCTCGCGGCCGAGGAAGTGGCTCCAGGCGCGCGCGAAGCGCGCCAGGTCCGGCGGCGACGCCTTCCCGGCGGCGAGCACGATCCGGTCGGCCTCGGCCGCGTTCCCGGTCGCCTCGTACCACGCGAGCGCGGACGCGCCCCGGAGCGCCGCCAGCCGCTCCGCCGGGACGCACGCGGGCGTCGCCTTGCCGGCGCAGCCCGGCGGCGCGTCCCGCAGGGCGATCCGGTCGTCGCCCAGCGCGCGCCCGGCCCGCTCGGCGGCCGCCCCGAGCGCCCGCCCCGCACGGCGCAGCCCCTCGCGCGCGGCGGGCAGGTCGCAGAACTCGCCGGCCGCGTGGAAGTGCGCCACCGCCTCCACCAGCGCGCCGGAGCGCTCCAGCGAGAGCCCCGCCGCGAGCGTCCGCTGCGACTCGGCGCGGAGCGCCGGCGTGCAGGAGATCCCGTCCGCGCGCGCGGCCCCGGCGGCGGCGAGCGCCGCGACCGCGATCACCGCCGCGCCGCCCGGGCCCGGGCGGAGGCTCACGGACGGCCGCCCTTCATCATCTTCATCATGTCGCCCATGCCCGGCATCCCGGCGGGCAGCTCCATCTTCGACCAGCCGGCGGGGATCTCGAACAGGTGGGCCGGCTGCGGCCCGACCTGCAGGTTCGTCAGCTCGAGCTTGAACCGGGTCTTGCTCCCCTCGGACCTCGCCACCGCGTCCACCTTCACGACGATGCCGTCCTTGCTCGTCCAGAAGAACCCGCCGAGCTTCGTCCCGCTGGCCCGGTCCGTCATGACGACCTTCGTCTTCTTGCAGGGGACGCCGTTCACGACCTCCTCGCCGGCGGGCGTCTGCTCGATGTCGTAGGACGGCGGCTGCCCGGCGCCCGCGGGGCCCGCCTCGCCGAACGCGTTCTCCATGTACATCCGCTGCTCGGGCATGAGCGTCCACACCACCTTGCGGTCGGTGCGGACGATCGTGGTCGAGACGTGGCCCCCCAGGTCCAGCTCGCGGCGCTCCTTGCCCTTCGCGGACCAGACCTTCGACGGCATGCGCCCGGCCTCGGTCTCCATGACCGCGTCGGCGCGGTACTCGACCGTCGGCGGCGGGCCGAGGCTCAGGGACTGCGCGAGCGCGGGGCCGGCGAGGAGGAGCGCGAGCAGGGCGGCGAGGTGTCGGAGCATGGGCATCCTTTCGGCAGCGGCGCTGCCAGGCCGCGCGGGGCGCGGCGGCGCGCAGGATGCACCGGCGGAGCACCGTCGCTCGCGGCCCTTCGGGGCGGGACGCTCGGGGGAGCCCGCGGCGGATCCGGCGGAGAGCCAGGGGCGCTGGCCGCGCGCACAGGGGCGGACCGGGTAGCGTTCACCCGCGGTCGCCGCACCGCCGGCGCCGGGCGGGACCGCCGGCGGCGGGCGCCGCCGGCGATCCGGTCGATCGAGCGCGCTCGCTCACTCGCAGTTCTGCGGCTGCGGGCACCGCGCCGGGCGCTCGTACTTGCACGTGCAGGGACAGGCCTCCTTGCACGCCTTCAGGAGCGCCACGTTGCCCTTGTCCGCGCCGCGGCCCACCGGGAACTGCGCGTCGCAGGCCTGCGTGCAGGCGCTCTCGCACGGCCCGATCCCGCAGCTCGTGTCGCCGCCCTCCTCCACGCAGCCGGTGGCGACCTGATCCGCCTCCTGCACCGCGGGGAGCATCGCCACCGCCTGGTCCGAGGCGCACACGGTCTGGCCGAGGTCGTCCACGTAGGTCTGGCAGGTGCCCCCCTTCGCGAACGCCTCGATGCTGAAGGTGACCGGGATGGCCTCCGGGCACCCGAGCGCCACCCGCACGCCGTCACAGCCCGTGTAATAGTGCCAGCGGTTCTGGAACGGCGAGAGGTCGGTGACGGTGTCCCAGACGTACCGCACCGTCCGGTCCTGGGAGTTCACCACCTCGGTGAAGTTGCCGGCGGTGACGCTGCTCAGCGTCGCGACCACGCCCTGGTCCGCGGGCTCGCCGCGAGCCACGTGAGCTTCTTCATGTGGTGTCCCCCCTCGAGGTTCCGCCGGCGCGCCCCTGGGCGACGCCGGCATGCGCGGAAGTGTCGCCGCCCCCGCTGGCCTGCGGCAGTCCCGCGACGCCGCGTCGCCGGCAACACCGACGGGCATACCCGCGTCGGGGAGGTTCGCCCCGAGTCGCGGGCGGCGCGCGAGCGCGGACGCTACGCTGGGTCGGTGGACACGCTCGCGCTCCAGGCCAACGGCCTCCGCTTCGCGGCGCTCGCCGACGGCCCCGGCGACGGTCCGCTCGCGCTGCTCCTGCACGGCTTCCCGGAGCTGGCCCGCTCCTGGCGGCACCAGCTCCCCGCGCTCGCCGCCGCCGGCTGGCGCGCGGTCGCGCCCGACCTCCGCGGCTACGGCGCCAGCGAGAAGCGGGGCCCCTTCGACCTCGCCACGCTGGCGGCGGACGCGGCCGGGCTGGTGCGGGCGCTCGGGCGCGAGCGCGCGGTGGTGATCGGGCACGACTGGGGCGGGGCGGTGGCGTGGGCGGTCGCGGCCCGCCACCCCGAGGTGGTGTCGCGGCTCGTGATCCTGAACGCGCCGCACCCGGCCGCGTTCGCGCGCGAGCTGCGCCGCAACCGCCGTCAGCTCCTCCGCTCGTCGTACATGCTCCTGTTCCAGGTGCCGCTCCTCCCGGAGTGGCTGCTCACCCGCGACCGGGCCGCCGGCGTGGCCCGCGCCATCCGCGGCGGCTCGTACGTGCGCAGCGCCTGGCCGGCCGAGGAGCTGGAGCCGTATCGCCGCGCGTTCCTGCAGCCCGGCGCCGCGCGCGCCGCGCTCGGCTACTACCGGGCGGCGTTCCGCGGCCGCCGCTCGCCCGGGCCGCGGCCGCGGCCCGTCTCCGCGCCCACGCTGATCCTGTGGGGCGTCGAGGACCGCTTCCTCGGCGTGGAGACGATCGCGCGGGCGAAGCTCGCGCCCTACCTCGCGCCCGGCAACGCGCCGGAGATCGAGCCGATCGAGGGCGCGGGCCACTTCGTGCAGAACGAGGCGCCGGAGCAGGTGAACGCGGCGCTGCTCCGCTGGCTCGGCCCAGGCGCCGGGAGGTCCGGAACGTGAACGCCCATCCGCTGCTCGTCTCCCCCGCGCTCGCGGCGGCGCTCGCGCTCGCGGTCGCGCCCGCCCCGGCGCGATCCGCGCCGGCGGACCTCCAGGTGAGCCCGGTGGCCGACGGCGCGATCACCGCGGGCGCGCTCGCGGCCGCGCTGGGCCTGCGCCTGTTCGAGCGCGACCTGCTCCCCGCCACCTGCCGCTGGTGCAGCCCGGGCCGCTTCGACGCCTGGGCGCACGAGACGCTGGCGTGGAGGCACCCCTCGCGCGCGGCGACCGCCTCCGACCTGCTCGGCGTGGGCGTGCCCCTCGGCGCGGCGGCGGCGCTGGCGGTCCCCGACCTCGCGGCGGGCGCGCCCCGGCGCGCGGCCGAGGACGCGCTGCTCGTCGCCGAGGCGGTCTCGATCGCGACGCTCGGCACCGAGCTGGTGAAGGTGGGCACCGACCGGATCCGGCCGGACGCCTGGGACGGGAGCGGGCCGGCGCACGCGCTCGACTCGCGCGTCTCCTTCTGGTCGGGCCACACCGCGACCGCGTTCGCCGCGGCGGCCGCCGCGGGCACGATCGCGACGCTGCGCGACGCGCCGGCCGCGCCGTGGATCGTCGGCGGGGGCGCGGCGGCGGCGAGCGCCGTCGGCTACCTGCGGCTGGCCGCGGATCGCCACTGGGCGACCGACGTGCTCGCCGGCGCCGGGTGGGGGACGGCGGTGGGGATCCTCGTGCCCCTGCTCCACCGGCACCCGATCGCGCACGTGCGCCTGGTGCCGGCGCCGGGCGGGATCGCGGGGGTGTTCTAGCTCAGCCGTCGTAGGTGTAGACGCGGACCGTGAGCGCGGGCAGGTCGAACGAGGCCGCGCCGGCCGCGTCGGCCGTGGCCGCCGGCGCCGTGGCGGGCAGGCGCGGCGCGAGCGCGGCCCCGGGCGCGAGGCCGGTCACCTGGAGCGTGAGGGGGACGACGTCGTAGTTGAGGAGCACGAGCGCGTGCGAGGCCCCGAGCGCGCGGCGGAACGAGAGCGTCGCCCCGGACGCGCGCGCGCCCTCGTAGCCGCCGCGGTCCAGCGCCGGCACCGCGCGGCGGAGGGCGATCACCTCGCGGTAGAACTCGAGCAGCGAGCCGGCGCGGCCCCGCTCCGCCTCGACGTTGTGCGTGGCCACGTTCGAGGGCAGCGCCCGGAACGGCTTGCCGGTGGTGAACCCGGCGGTGCGCGCGTCGCCGGTCCAGCTCATGGGCGTGCGCAGCCGCCAGTCGCCGGAGAGCGAGCCGGCGCCGCCCAGGCCGACCTCCTCGCCGTAGTAGACGAACGGGATGCCGGGCTGCAGGAGGTACGTCGCGGCCGCGAGGCGGTAGCGCGCCTCGTCCCCGCCGAGCTGGTCCCAGGGGCGCTGGCCGGCGAACGCGTCGTGGTTGGAGAGCATGGTGGCGGCGGCGTGGCGGGCCGGGTCCTCGAAGTAGGCCGCCACCCGCGCGACCGCCGCCGGGTCGCCGCGCGCCGCGCCCATCACGTCGTACTGGTGACCGAACGCGAAGGCGCTGCCGCACGCGGCGGTGAAGCCGGCCGGGTCGTCCGGCCCCTCGCACACCATGAAGCGCCGCTCGTAGCCGTCGAGCAGCGCCCGCACCTCCGCCATCCGCACGTAGTTCTGCGGCTGGTCGTTCCAGGCGGCGGGCCCGTTCTCGAACAGCATCCCCACCGCGTCGAAGCGGAACCCGTCCACGCCGCGGTTCAGCCAGAAGCGCTGGCTGTCGGCGTGGTACGCGGCCACCGCCGGGTTCGCGAGGTCGAAGTCCGGCATGTTCGACGCGAACGGCGCGTAGTACCAGCCGGTGCCGTGCTGGCGCCACGGGTTGCCGCCGTACACCGACCAGTCGAGCGGCTGCGACGGCTTCCACAGGTACCAGCCGCGGTACGGGTTCGACTTGCCGTCGGCGGAGTTGAGGAACAGCGGGTTCGTGGCCGCGCTGTGGTTCATCACGTAGTCGACGATCACGCCGATGCCGCGGGCGTGGGCCGCCGCGACGAGCGCGTCGAGGTCCTCGAGCGTGCCGTAGTCCGGCTCGACGCCGCGGTAGTCGGCGACCGCGTAGCCGTGGTCGTGGTCCTGGCTGGCCGTGACCGGCATGAGCCAGATCCCGCGCACGCCCAGCTCCGCCAGGTAGTCGAGCCGGCTCGCCAGGCCGCGCAGGTCCCCCACCCCGTCGCCGTCGGAGTCCTGGTAGCCTCGGACGTAGATCTCGGCGAAGGGCCCCCGCTCCCAGCCGTCGGGGAGCGCGCTGCCCGGGTCCGCGGCGGGCACCGGCGAGACGTCCACCGGCGGCGGAGGGGTGGAGCCGCCGCCGCCGCAGGCGAGCGCGGCGAGGACGGCCGCGGCGAGGAGGGCGAGCGGGGTGCGGCGGGGCGATCGCGCGGGCGTCATGGGCGCCTCCGGCGGACCGGGCCGGGCGCGACGCGCGTCCGTCCGGGCGCTGCCCTGCTCTCTACGTGCGGACGCGGAGCCGCGTCAACGTCCCCGAGGTCGCGCGGCGCGTGGGCTCGCTCACGGCCGGAAGGCGCGCAGGAACGTCTGGACCGCGCGCCGGACCGTGCCGCGGACGTCCTCGGGGCGACGCCTCCTGCAGCACGCCCAGGTGCAGCCGCATCATCACGTCGCCGTGGCAGAGGTTCACGAACTGCACCGCGGCGTAGTAGGGGTCGTCCACGCGGAGCAGGCCCCGCGCCGCCCAGCGCGAGAGGGCCGCGGCGATGAGCTCGTGCGTGACCCGCGCGCCGCGCTCGTACAGCATCTTCCCGATCTCCGGCAGCCGGAACGCCTCCAGGGCGCTCCGGTAGAGCGCCACCGCCTCGCGGGAGAGGAACTTCGCGAGCAGGCGCTCGCCCACCGCCTGCAGCGCGGACTCGAGATCGTCGCTCGTCTCGGAGAACAGCGCCTCGAGGTCGGACCGCATCTCGTGGGAGCCCTGCTCGAAGCAGGCGAGGAACAGCGCGCTCTTGTCGTCGAAGTGGTTGTAGAGCGTGGCCTTGGAGACGCCGGTGCGGGAGGCGATCAGATCCACGCTGGCCCGCTCGTACCCGAGCTCCGCGAAGACCTTTCGCGCCCCATCCAGGATCTGCTGGCGCTTGCCCGTGCACCAATCGGGGGGTCTATGTGCCTGGTTCTCGGACATGTCGCTGTTGAACTAAACGGTTTAGTCTTGACTGTCAACCCGTATACCCGTAGGTTCCGCCCGTCCGTTGAACTGAACGGTTTAGTGTTGACCGTTCCCGGCGGCGCGACTATCTGTACCGCCCTCCCGGGCTCACGGATCCGTTCCCCGGGCCTCAAAGGAATTGCGATGAACCCCTCCCTCCGCTCCCCTCGCGCCGTCGCCCGGCGCGCTCCCGCCCTCTTCTCCGGCAAGCGCGCCATGGCGCTCGCCGCGCTCGCGCTCGCCGCCGCCGGCTGCGGCGGCAAGAAGCAGGAAGCGCGCGCTCCCGGCCCGGTGGAGGTCGGCGTGGTCACCATCTCCCCGCAGGCGGTGACGCTCACCACCGAGCTCCCCGGCCGCGTCTCCGCCTCCAAGGTCGCCGAGGTCCGCGCCCGCGTGAACGGCATCGTGCTGAAGCGCCTGTTCACCGAGGGCAGCGACGTGAAGCAGGGCCAGCCGCTGTTCAAGATCGACCCGGCGCCCTACCAGGCCGCGCTCGACAGCGCCCGGGCGCAGCTCGCCCGCGCCGAGGCGACGCTCGCGTCGGCCAGGCTCACCTCGGAGCGCTACACCGAGCTCGTGGCCGCGAACGCGGTCAGCCGGCAGGAGCACGAGGACGCGGTGGCCGCGCTCAAGAAGGCCGAGGCCGACGTCGCCGCCGGCAGGGCCGCGGTGGACGCGGCCCGCATCAACCTCGGCTACACCACCGTCACCTCCCCGGTGAGCGGCCGGATCGGCCGCTCCGAGGTGACCGAGGGCGCCTACGTGCAGGCCGCGCAGGCCACGCTGCTCGCCACGGTGCAGCAGCTCGACCCGGTCTACGTGGACGTGACGCAGTCCAGCGCCGAGCTGCTCCGGATGCGCCGCGACCTCGAGGCCGGCAAGCTCCAGTCCGCCGGCGCCGGCAAGGCCAAGGTCGCGCTCACCACCGAGGACGGCCACGAGTACGGGCTGCCGGGCACGCTGCAGTTCGCCGACGTGACCGTGGACCCGGGCACCGGGTCGGTGAAGCTGCGCGCCATCTTCCCCAACCCGCGCGCCGAGCTGCTCCCCGGCACCTACGTGCGGGCGCGCCTGGCCGAGGGCGTGGACCCGGCGGCGCTGCTCGTCCCGCAGCGCGGCGTCGCCCGCAACAACAAGGGCGAGCCCACCGCGCTGGTGGTCGCCGGCGGCAAGGCCGAGCTGCGCACCCTGTCCACCGAGCGCGTCGTGGGCGACGCGTGGCTGGTGACCGGCGGGATCAAGCCGGGCGAGCAGGTGATCGTCGAGGGGCTGCAGAAGGTGCGCCCCGGCGCGCCGGTCAACCCCGTTCCGGCCGGCGTCGCCAAGCAGGCGAGCGCGGCCCCCGCGGCGGGCCAGCCCGGCCCGTCGGGCGCGGCGCGCTGAGGTCCCGGCGAGCGTGACCGCGCGGCGGCCGGCCCGGGCCGGCCGCCCGCGCACCCCCCTTCCCTTTTCGCAGTCGAGGAGTCGTCGTGGCCAGGTTCTTCATCGACAGGCCCATCTTCGCGTGGGTCATCTCGATCATGATCATGCTGGCCGGCGGGCTCGCCATCCTGGGCCTGCCGGTCTCGCAGTACCCCGCCATCGCGCCGCCGGTCGTCACGGTGTTCGCGACGTACCCGGGCGCGAACGCGCAGACCCTGGAGAACTCGGTCACCCAGGTCATCGAGCAGAAGATGACCGGCATCGACCACCTCCGGTACATGTCCGCCGCGAGCGACAGCTCCGGCAACGCCAGCGTCACGCTCACGTTCGACGCCGAGGCCGATCCGGACATCGCGCAGATGCAGGTGCAGAACAAGCTGCAGAACGCGATGCCGCTGCTCCCGCAGCAGGTGCAGCAGCAGGGCGTCCGCGTGCTGAAGACCGTCAACAACTACCTGCTCATCGCCGGCCTCATCTCCGAGGACGGCAGCATGACCCGCGACGACCTGAACGACTACGCGTTCTCGAACATCGTGGACCAGATCAGCCGCGTCACCGGCGTGGGCGAGGTGACCGCGTTCGGCACGCAGTACGCGATGCGCATCTGGCTCGACGCCGACAAGCTCGCCAGCTTCCAGCTCACGCCGCTCGACGTGAGCGCGGCCATCCGGGCCCAGAACGCGCAGGTGTCCACCGGCTCGCTCGGCGCCGCCCCGGCCGTCCCCGGCCAGCAGCTCAACGCCACCGTCACCTCGCAGACCCGCCTGCAGACGCCGGAGCAGTTCCTCAACATCCTGCTGCGGGTGAACCCCGACGGCTCGCAGGTGCGCCTGCGCGACGTGGGCACCGCGAACCTCGGCGGCGAGACCTACGAGATCGAGAGCTACTACAACGGCAAGCCCGCCGGCGGCATGGGCATCAAGCTCGCCTCCGGCGCGAACGCGCTCAAGACCGCGGACCTGGTGCGCGCCAAGCTCGCGGAGCTGTCGCAGTTCTTCCCGCCGGGGATGAAGGTCGTCTACCCGGTGGACTCGACGCCGTTCGTGCGGATCTCGATCGAGGAGGTGGTGAAGACCCTCGTCGAGGCCATCATCCTCGTGTTCCTGGTGATGTTCCTGTTCCTCCAGAACTTCCGCGCGACGCTCATCCCCACCATCGCCGTGCCGGTGGTGCTGCTCGGCACGTTCGGCGTGCTGGCCGCGGCGGGCTTCACCGTCAACACGCTCACCATGCTCGGCCTGGTGCTCGCCATCGGGCTGCTGGTGGACGACGCCATCGTGGTGGTCGAGAACGTCGAGCGCGTCATGAGCGAGGAGGGCCTCTCGCCGCGCGAGGCCACCCGCAAGTCGATGGACCAGATCACCGGCGCGCTCGTCGGCATCGCGCTGGTGCTCGCCGCGGTGTTCGTTCCCATGGCGTTCTTCGGCGGCTCGGTGGGCGTCATCTACCGGCAGTTCTCCATCACCGTGGTCTCGGCGATGGCGCTCTCGGTGCTGGTCGCGCTGACGCTCACCCCGGCGCTCTGCGCCACCATGCTGAAGCCGGTCGAGAAGGGCCACCACGCCGCCGAGAGGGGCTTCTTCGGCTGGTTCAACCGGCTCTACGGCCGGGGCAGCGGGATCTACGAGAAGTCGGTCGGCTGGGTGCTGCGCCGCGCCGGCCGCGCCCTGATCGTCTACGCCCTGCTGCTCGCCGCCCTGGGCGCCCTGTTCCTCCACCTGCCCACCGGCTTCCTCCCCGAGGAGGACCAGGGCTCGATCATCAACATGGTGCAGCTGCCCGCCGGCGCCACCATGGACCGCACCCGCACGGTGATGCAGGAGGTGACGCGGCACTACCTCGAGGACGAGAAGGACAACGTCGAGGCGGTGATGGCGATCACCGGCTTCAGCTTCTCCGGCCGCGGCCAGAACGCCGGCCTCGCGTTCGTGCGCCTCAAGGACTGGGGCGAGCGCCCGAAGAAGGAGCAGCACGCGCCGGCCGTCGCCGGGCGCGCCATGCGGGCGTTCTCGCAGATCAAGGACGGCCTCGCGTTCGCGTTCGTCCCGCCGGCGGTGCCCGAGCTCGGCAACGCCACCGGCTTCGAGCTGCAGCTGCAGGACCGCGGCAACCTCGGGCACGAGGCGCTCATGGCGGCCCGCAACCAGCTGCTCGGCATGGCCGCGAAGGATCCCCGGCTCGCCAAGGTCCGCCCGCTCGGCCTGGAGGACACGCCGCAGTACCGCATCGACGTGGACCAGCAGAAGGCGGCCGCCCTCGGGCTCGCGCTCTCCGACATCAACGCCACGCTCTCCAGCACCTGGGGCGTCAACTACGTCGACGACTTCGTGGACAAGGGGCGCACCAAGCGCGTGTACGTGCAGGCGGCGGCGCCGTTCCGCATGAAGCCGGAGGACCTGAACCGCTGGTACGTGCGCAACCGCGCCGGCCAGATGGTGCCGTTCTCGGCGTTCTCCACCGGCACCTGGGTGTACGGGCCGACCAAGCTCGAGCGCTTCAACGGGTCCCCGGCCATGGTGATCCAGGGCGAGCCCTCGCCCGGCCACAGCTCGGGCGAGGCCATGGCCGCGATGGAGGAGCACGTGAAGGCGCTCCCGGCCGGCATCGGCCTGGAGTGGTCCGGCCTCTCCTACGAGGAGCGGCTCTCCGGCGCGAACGCCCCGGCGCTCTACGCCATCTCGCTGCTGGTGGTGTTCCTGGCGCTGGCGGCCCTCTACGAGAGCTGGTCGGTCCCGTTCTCGGTGATGCTGGTGGTGCCGCTCGGCGTGCTCGGCGCGGTGCTGTTCACCGAGCTCGCCGGGCTGGACGCGGGCGTCTACTTCCAGGTCGGCCTGCTCACCACCATCGGCCTCTCGGCCAAGAACGCCATCCTCATCGTCGAGTTCGCGAAGTCCCTGTACGAGCAGGGCATGAGCCTGTTCGACGCCGCCGTGGAGGCGGCCCGCATGCGCCTCCGCCCCATCGTCATGACCTCGCTCGCCTTCATCCTCGGCGTGCTCCCGCTCGCCATCGCCAACGGGGCCGGCGCGGCCGGGCAGAACGCCATCGGCATGGCGGTGATCGGCGGCATGGTCTCCGCGACCTTCCTCGCCATCCTGCTCGTGCCGGTGTTCTTCATGAAGGTCGTCCGCAAGCGGAAGGCGCCGCCGCCCGACCTGGTGGCCGGGCCGCGCGACGAGGACGAGGCCGCGCCCAAGGAGATCGCCCATGCGTAGCCCCGGCCTCGCGGCGCTCGCCGCCGTGTCCGCCCTCGCCGTCTCGGGCTGCACGCTCGCGCCCCGCTACCAGCGCCCCGCCGCGCCGGTCGCCGCCGAGTTCCCCGGCGACACCGGGGCCGCGGCCGGCCCGGCCGCCGCCGACCTCGGCTGGCGCGACGTGTTCCAGGATCCCGGCCTGCAGGCCGTGATCGACCAGGCGCTCCGCGAGAACCGCGACCTCCGCGTCGCGGCGCTCAACGTGGAGCTGGCCCGGGCCCAGTACGGCATCCAGCGCTCCTACCTGCTGCCCACCGTGGGCGCGAGCGGGAGCGGCAGCCGCTCGCGCACCGCCAAGGACCTCAGCTTCACCGGCGAGCCGTCGGTGGGGAACGTCTTCTCGGCCGGCGTGGGGATGACCGCGTTCGAGATCGACCTGTTCGGCCGCGTGCGCAGCCTGCGCAACCAGGCGCTGGAGCAGTACCTCGCGACCGAGGAGGCGCACCGCAGCGCGCACCTGGCGCTGGTCTCGGAGGTCGCCGTCCAGTACCTCGCCTCGCGGGCGCTGCAGTCGCAGGTGGCGCTCGCCGAGCAGACGCTGCAGACGGTGCAGCAGTCGTACGACCTCGCGAAGCGCACGTTCGAGGCCGGCCGCACCTCCGAGCTCGACTTCCGCACCGCCGAGGCGCAGGTGGAGACCGCCCGCGTGAACCTGTCCGCCTACCGGCAGGCGCTCGCGCAGGCGGAGAACGCGCTGGTGCTGCTGGCCGGCGGCCCGCTCCCGAAGGACCTGCCGGCGGCGGCGCCGCTGGAGCAGCAGCCGCCGGTGGCGGAGCTGCCCGCCGGCCTCCCCTCCGACCTCCTGCAGCGCCGGCCCGACATCCTCTCGGCCGAGCACCAGCTCAAGGCGGCCAACGCCAGCATCGGCGCGGCGCGCGCCGCGTTCTTCCCGTCGATCTCGCTCACCGCCTCGGTGGGCACGGCCTCGACCGAGCTGTCGAACCTGTTCACCGCCGGCTCCGGCACCTGGGCGTTCTCGCCGCGCATCGACCTGCCCATCTTCACCGGCGGGCGGAACAAGGCGAACCTCGACGCCGCCAACGTGCGCAAGTCGATCCAGATCGCGAGCTACGAGCGGGCCATCCAGGTGGCGTTCCGCGAGGTGGCCGACGCGCTGGTGGCGCGCGGGCGCCTCGACGAGCAGCTCGAGGCGCAGACCCGCCGCGTCGAGGCGGAGCAGCGGCGCTACGACATCTCGGAGCTGCGATACCGCAAGGGCGTGGACAGCTACCTGAACGTGCTCACCGCGCAGCGCGACCTGTACGGCGCGCAGCAGCAGCTCATCCAGACGCGGCTGGCCCGCTTCCAGAACTCCATCGGCCTGTACCGCGCGCTGGGCGGCGGCTGGCTGGAGCGGGGTGCGGCCGCGGCGGCGAGCACCCCCGCCCCGGCGGCGCCGGCGTCCCCCGCGACGCCCGCGCCCGCCGCCCCGGCCCCGGCCCCGGCCGCGCCGCAGCAGGGCTAGCGGCCGCCGGCGCCCTGCGCCGCGTCGCCGGGGGCGACCACCGTCACCCGGTAGACGCGGCGCGCGCCGAGCGGCGAGCCGCCCGCGGCCGAGCAGGTCGTGGTGCCCGGGCCGACGCCGCGCAGCGCGCCGCCCTCCGGCGAGTCCGCGCCCACCGCCACCTTCGGATCGTCGCAGAGGATCGCGCGCGGCGGGCACTGCACGGTGCCCGTCGGGCAGAGGGGCTTCACCTCGCCCACCTTCAGCGTGAGGGGGAACGGCGCGTCGGCGGCCGGCTCGCCCTGCGCGCGCGCGGCCGGCGCGGCGGCGAGCGCGAGGGCGGGGAGGCACCAGCGGACGGCACGGCGGAGCGCGGTCATGCTCCCCTCATAGCGCATCGCGCCCGCCCCGGCGCGCCCGGACCCCCGGCGGCCCGCGCGCCGATCGCCGCACGCAGGTTTTCTGAATGTGCCGGCTCGTCATTTTGTCATGGTCTAATCCACGACCGAGCCCCTAGATCCGCCGGGAACTCTCCCGGAGGCACGTCTTGGTCGAATCGATCGGCTCCCCCACCCTGTGGATCGGCTTCCTCGCCTTCGTCGCGCTGATGCTGGCGCTCGACCTGGGCGTGTTCCACCGGAAGGCCCACGTCATCCGCGTGCGCGAGGCGCTGGGCTGGAGCGTGGTGTGGGTGACGCTGGCGCTCGCGTTCAACGCGCTGGTGTGGTGGAAGTTCGGGGCCGACCGCGGCCTCGAGTTCCTCACCGGCTACCTCATCGAGAAGTCGCTCGCGGTCGACAACATCTTCGTCTTCGTGATCATCTTCTCGGCGCTGGGCGTGCCCCCGCTCTACCAGCACCGGGTGCTGTTCTGGGGCATCCTGTCCGCGCTCGTCCTGCGCGCCGGGATGATCTTCGCCGGCACCGCGCTGCTGGCCCGCTTCCACTGGACCATCTACGTGTTCGGCGCACTGCTGGTCGCGACCGGCGTGAAGCTGTTCCTCGGCCGCAACGAGGCGCCGGACCCCACCGGCGGCCGGCTCATGCGCCTGGTGCGGCGGGTCATCCCCTCCACGCACGCCCTGCACGGCCCGCACTTCCTCACGGTCGAGAACGGCCGCCGGGTCGCCACCCCGCTCCTGCTCGCGCTGGTGCTGGTCGAGATCTCCGACGTCATCTTCGCGGTGGACTCCATCCCCGCGATCTTCGCGGTGACGCTCGACCCGTTCATCGTCTTCACCTCGAACATCTTCGCCATCCTGGGCCTGCGCTCGATGTTCTTCCTGCTGGCCGGCATGGTGGAGCGCTTCTCGGGGCTGAAGACCGGCCTCTCCGCGGTGCTGGTGTACGTGGGCCTGAAGATGCTGGCGATGGACTGGGTGAAGGTCCCGCCCGCGCTGTCGCTCGCCATCGTCGCCGCGCTGCTCGTCGCCCCCGTCCTGTTCGGCGCCTGGCGCGACCGCGCGCGCGTCCACCGCGCCGCCCCGGCATCGGGTAGAGTCCTCGGGCCGTCCCGACCCGAGGAGAGCCGATGACCCGCACGCCCTGGATCGCCGCCGCCGCGCTCGCGCTCACGCTCTCCGGCTGCGCCTCCGTCGCCGCCCAGCGCGCGCGCACCCGGTACCTGGAGGCCGAGCTCGACAAGCTCCGGTACCCGCAGCCGGCGGAGGAGATCTGGGGCGACGTGCGCCGGCTGCTCATGCAGAAGGAGTTCCCGCTCGCCGACGAGGAGGATCCGCGCGAGGGGATCCAGGGCCTGGTGGTGAACCTGTTCACGCCCGCCCGCCCCACCGAGATCGACAAGGCCGGACGGCGCAAGCTCGACACCGGCTGGCGGAAGGACCAGACCCGCGTGCACGCCGAGGCCTCGCCGGGCGAGGGCGGCGTGCAGGTCCGGCTGACCCGCCTGGTGGAGGACCAGACCGAGCACGGCCACGGGAAGCCCCACCGCGACGTGGACCTGGAGCTGGAGCTGGCCCGGCTGCTCGCGCCGCAGGAGGCCGCGCGCATCGAGGCCGGGATCCCGAAGCCTCGCTAGCCCCGGCGCCCAGCACCCGGCCCGGCGCGGCGCCGCCGCGCCCGCGCCGGTACATGCGAGCCATGCCCCTCCTCGTCTCCGTCCGCGACCTCGTCTTCCGCTCCAAGATCCACGCCGCCGCCGAGCGGCTCGGCGTCCCCGTCCGCTTCGCCCCGCGCGGCGCCCGGCTGTCCGACGCCGCCCGCGAGCTGGGCCAGGGCACGGTCATCGCCGACCTCTCCGAGCCCGGCGTGCTCGACGAGGTGCGCGCCGCCCGCCAGGCCGGCCTGCCGGTGCGGATCATCGGCTTCCTCGGCCACGTGGAGGTCGAGCTGGCCGGCGCCGCCCGCGCGGCCGGCGTGGACGAGGTGATCTCGCGCGGCCAGTTCGTGCAGCGCCTGGACGCGCTCCTCACCGAGCACGCCGGGTAGCGGGCGATCGCGGGTTGCCCGCGGGGCGGCCTGCTGCGATGGTGCGTTCCCGATGTCCTCCGAGCTCGCCTACATCGCCCTGCTGTTCGCGCTCTTCGTCATCCCCAAGGCGCTGCAGCGCTTCCGCATCCCCGGCGCCATCACCAGCCTCCTGCTCGGGCTGGCGGCCGCCCGCGCCGGCCTCTTCACCGGCGACCCCACGCTGGCGCTGCTCGCCACGCTGGGCATCACCGGCCTGTTCCTGTTCGCCGGCCTGGACGTGGACGCGAAGGACCTCCGCCGCGGCGCCGCGCTCGTCGCGCAGCACCTCGTCATCCAGGCGCTCCTGCTCGCGGGCGTGGCGTGGGCCATCGCCGCCGCCACCGGGGTGGACTGGCGCCCCGCCACGCTGGTGGCGCTCGCGCTGGTGACCCCCTCCACCGGCTTCATCCTCGACTCGCTGCAGTCGTTCGGCCTCGACGCCGACCAGCGCTTCTGGACGCGCACCAAGGCGGTCGCCACCGAGCTGCTCGCCCTGGCGGTGCTGTTCGCGGTGCTCCAGTCCACCTCGGCGGCGCGCTTCGCCGGCGCCACCGCCGCGCTGCTCGCGGTGGTGGTGCTCATCCCGCTGGTGATGCGCGCGTTCGCGGTGGCGATCGCGCCGTGGGCGCCGCGGTCCGAGTTCGCGTTCCTGGTGATGCTCGCGGTGATGGCGGCGTTCGCCACCCGGAAGCTGGGCGTGTACTACCTGGTGGGCGCGTTCCTGGTGGGCGTGGCGGCGCGCCGCTTCCGCGAGCGGCTGCCGGCGTTCTCCTCCGACCGCCTGCTGCACGCGGTGGAGGTGTTCGCGTCGTTCTTCGCGCCGTTCTACTTCTTCAGCGCCGGCGCGCACCTGCACCCGGAGCTGCTCACCCTCTCCTCGCTCGCGGCCGGCCTGGTCTACCTCGCGGCCATGATCCCGCTGCGGGTGGGCCTGGTGGCGGTGCACCGCAAGCTCGCGCTCCGCGAGCGCCTGGGCCAGGCGCGGCGCGTCGCGACCGCGCTGCTGCCCACGCTGGTGTTCTCGCTGGTGCTGGCCGAGATCGTGATCGAGCGCTTCGAGGGCGTCCCGCCCTGGCTGGTGGGCGGGATCATCCCGTACGCGCTCCTGAACACGATGATCCCGGCGCTGACGCTGGGCGCGACCGCGAGCTTCGAGGAGGTCCACCTCGACGTGACGGTGACCGAGCCCGAGCCCCAGGCGGCGCTGGCCGCCGCGCCGCCCGCGGCCCGGCCGGGCCAGCCCGGCTGAGCGGCCGCGGCGCGGCTCACACCGCCGCGCTCGCCGCCGCCGCGGCCGGAGGCTGCACCGAGCGCACGCGGAGCTCGACCTCGCGCCCGTCCGGCAGCGTCCAGGAGATGGACTGGCCGGTGGACAGCCCGAGCAGCGCCGCGCCGATGGGCGCCAGCACCGACAGCCGGCCCTCCCGCAGGTCGGCCGCGGTCGGGTAGACGAGCGTGACCTCCCGCAGCTTGCCGGTCGCGCCGTCCTCGTAGACGACGCGCGAGTTCATGGTGACGACGTCGGCCGGCACCTGGCCGTCCGGCACGCGCACGGCGCGGTCGAGCTCGGCGTCGAGCCGCTCCGCCGCGGCGGCGTCGCGGCCCTCCTGGTGCTGCTCCACCAGGGCGCGCAGGCGCTCGTGATCGGTCTCGCTGACGTAGATGCGGTCGCGGCTCATGGATCCTCCAGTCGCTCGGGCCGGGCCTGGCCCGGGTGTGTCCAGCGGTGAATGCCCGCGCGCGGCCTCGAGCGGCGGCGCGGCGTACGGGCGGTGCTGCGATGCGGTGGTGCGGGTGGGGCGCGCCTCGGTCCTGCGCTCTAGCGCGAGGGAATCGAGGCGCCCTGGCCGAGGAAGGCCGTGCCGTGGGCGCACGGGCGCCCGCTCGCGATCCGCCGGGGCGGGGCGAGGCAGGGGCGCCGGGAGGTGTGGACGGGCGCGTGCACGGTCCCTCTGATGTAGCCGCGCGCGCCGAGAAGATCAACCGCCCACCAGCCGGACCACCACGTCCCGCTCCGCCGGGCACGTGCCGCGGCCGTCGCAGTTGCTGGTGGTGAGCCAGAGCGCGCCGTCGGGCCCCTCGACCACCTCGCGGATGCGCCCCAGCCCCGCCGGCGGATCGCCCTCGAGGTAGACCTCGTGGGCGCGCAGCCCGCGGCCGTCCAGCACCACCCGGTGCAGGTGGCGCGACCGGAGCGTCCCGAACAGGAAGCTGCCCTTCCACTGCGGCACCGCCGACCCGCGGTACACGCTCCCGCCGCCCGGCGGCGCGGCCGCGCGGAACGAGAGGATCGGCGCGACCGTCCCCGGCTCGGCGTCGCAGCCGGACACCGCCGGCCAGCCCAGGTCGTCGCCGGCGCGCGCCACCGTCACCTCGTCCTGGCCGGTGCGGGAGCGCTCCCCGCTCGGCCCGTGGTCCGCCAGGATCAGCGTGCGTGCGTCGAGCCAGTCGAACGCCTCCAGGTTGCGGAGGCCGGAGAGGAGCACCGCGCTGTCCGGCCGCGGATTCCCCGGCGCGGGCGCGCCGTCGGGGGTGATGCGCAGCAGCTTTCCGCTCGGGCTCGCCGCGTCGCGGGCGCGGTCGGGGTGGCCGCCGTCGCCGGTGCCGACGTAGAGCATGCCGTCGGGGCCGAACCGGATGCGCCCGCCGTCGTGGTAGCGGGCGGCGGGGATGCCGTCGAGCAGCACCTTCTCTCGCGTCGCGGCGCGGCCGTCGGCCGAGAGCCTCCAGCGCGTGACCTGGTTCGCCGGCGCCCCGCTCGCCTCCACCGTCGCGTACAGGTAGAAGCGCCGGTTCTCGGCGAAGCGCGGATCGGCCGCGATCCCGAGCAGCCCACCCTCCCCGCCCGGCGCGATCTCCACCGTGGCCACCGGCTGCGGCTCGAGGCGCCCGCCGCGGATCAGCCGCACGCGCCCCGGGCGCTCGGTCACCAGCACGTCGCCGCCGGGGAGGAAGGCCAGCCCCCACGGCACCTCCAGCCCGCTCGCCACCCGCTCGACGCGGATCGGCACCGCGCCCGCCGCCCCGAAGCCCTGCTCCACCATCGTGCAGCCGGGCGCCGCCGTGCGGGCGGGGGCGGCGCCGCAGGCGAGCAGGAGCGCGAGCGGGGCGAGGGCCGCGAGGACGGTGCGCATCCCGGGGATCTACGGGCGCGCGTCACTCCGCGCCGGGGTCCTGCGGAGCCGGCGCGACGACCACCGGGTCGGCCTGCTCGGAGCGCGGGGCGAGCGCGTCGACGTCGATGAGGTGCCCGGACCGCCGCGCCTTGGTCTCCAGGTAGAAGCGGTTGTGCTCGCCCGGCGGGATGACGTGCGGGATGCGCCCGCTCACCTCGACCCGGTAGGCGGTGAGCTGCCGGAGCTTCTCCGGGTTGTTGGTGATGAGCCGGATGGAGCGGAGCTCGAGGCCGTGGATCATGTGGGCGGCCACCGCGTAGTCGCGCTCGTCGTCGCGGAAGCCGAGCGCGAGGTTCGCCTCCACCGTGTCGAGCCCCTGCTCCTGGAGCGCGTACGCGCGGATCTTGTTGATGAGCCCGATCCCGCGCCCCTCCTGGCGCAGGTACAGCAGCACCCCGCGCCCCTCGCGCTGGATGGCGGCGAGCCCCTCGGTGAGCTGGTCGCGGCAGTCGCAGCGGAGCGAGCCCATCACGTCGCCGGTCAGGCACTCGGAGTGGAGGCGCACCGGGACGTCCGAGGCGCCCACCACGTCCCCGTGCACCAGCGCCACGTGCTCCTTCGCGTCGCGGTTGTTCCAGAACGCCACGATCCGGAACGGGCCCGCGCGCGTCGGCAGCCGGGCCACCGCCACCACGCGCACGCACACGCGGCCCGGCCCGAAGCCCTCGCACTCGTGGTCCCGATCGCGCAGCACGAGCTGCGCCAGCGCGTCGCCGCCCCCGGTCATGCCCCCTCCCCCGCGAGGATCCGCCCCGCCAGCGCCCGGCCCGAGCGCCACGCCGCCTCGACCCCGCCGCCCGGCGCGAAGCGATCGCCCGCCACGCCCAGCCGCGCGCCGCCGGGCAGCGCCAGCAGCAGCGGGCGCGCCAGCTCCGCGGCGAGATCGGTGCGGGCCCAGCGCCAGCGGTGCGGGTGCGCGGTGCGCGGGTCCGCGGCCCACGCGCCGAGGAGGCGCGCGGCCTCGTCGAGCACGTGGCGCGGCCAGTCCGGATCCTCGAGGTGCTGGCGCGACCAGGCCGGGTGGGCCTGGAGCGCGAGCACGAGCAGCGGCGAGCCCGGGCGCTTGCTCGACTCGTGCGAGACGACCTGGACGACGCGCGAGGTCTCCGGGTAGCTCACGTGCCACGGCGGGCGCGGCGCGGCGGGCCCGTACGCGGCCAGCAGCGCGAGCGCGCAGTGGCTGGACGCCGTCGCGAGCAGCGCCCGGGCGGCGGCCACGGCGGGCGGGGCCGGCAGCACCGTGGCGAGCAGCTCGTCCGCCTGCTCGGCGGCGAGCGCCAGCACCGCGACCTCTGTCTCGAGGAACGAGCCGTCGTCGAGCCGGAGCGCCACGGTGCCGTCGCCGGGCACGAGGCCGACCACCTTGCGCTGCAGCCGCAGCTCGAGCCCCTCCGCCAGGTGGCGCGGGAACGCGTTCACGCCCTCCGCGAAGGCGCGGCGCACTTCACCGGGAGAGAACGCCTCGGGCTGGCACGGCGCGCCGCTGCCGTGCACGTCGGCCGGCCAGTCGAGCCGCGTCGCGGGCACCGCGTCGAGCGCGGCCAGGAACGCGGGGTCGCGCCCGTGCAGGAACACCGGGCCGTAGTCCACCGGCTGGCCCTCCAGCGCACGCGTGGCGCAGCGGCCGCCCACGCCGCGCGCCCGGTCCAGCACCAGCGCGCGCCGGCCGCCCTCCGCGAGCGCCCTCGCGCAGGAGAGCCCGGCCACGCCGGCCCCGACGATCACCACCGGCGATCCCTCGGTCCCCGCCATGGGTGGGAGTGTAGACCGCGCGCGGGCCGCCGTTCGCACCACGGATCGGGCGCGGCATTTCGCCGGGCGGGTCGTGCGGCGCCGCCGCGCGCGAACCGGCCGGGCGCCCGCACGTCGCGGGGCCTCTCGCGCAGCGGGACCTGTTGGGGCGGGCGTCCATCTCCCGCGGCGCGAGCCGCGGATCGAGGCAAGATTCCCCCCGCCGGGTGCGCGTGAGCGCTCGCGCGTGACGGCGCCGCACCTCGTGCTTCGAACGATGAGCGACCCCAACGACCATCGCCCGACCCCGGGCGGCCCGGGGCACCTGCTGGAGCAGGAGCAGCTCCTCCGCCTCCTCGTCGACAGCGTGAAGGAGTACGCGATCTTCATGCTGGATCCGGCGGGCCACGTCCTCACCTGGAACCCGGGCGCGGAGCGGATCAAGGGGTACCCGGCGCGCGAGATCGTGGGGCGGCACTTCGCGGTGTTCTTCACGCCCGAGGACGTGCGCCGCGGCAAGCCCGAGGCGGAGCTGCGCGAGGCCGCCGAGCAGGGCTCGAGCGAGGACGAGGGCTGGCGGGTGCGGCGCGACGGCACGCGCTTCTTCGCGAGCGTGGTGGTCACCGCGCTGCGCGGCCCGGACGGCGCGCTCCGCGGCTTCGCGAAGATCACCCGCGACCTCACCGAGCGCCGGCGCGGGGAGGAGGCGCGGCGCAACCTCGCCGAGGCGCGCGAGGCGGTGCGCTCGCGCGACGACTTCCTGGCGGTCGCGTCCCACGAGCTGCGCACCCCGCTCACCTGCGTGCAGCTCGTGACGCAGTCGCTCGCCCGCCAGACGCACGAGGGGCAGCCGGTCACGGTCCAGCAGGTGGAGCGGCTCGAGCAGCTTCAGCGCCACGTCGCGCGGCTGGGCGACCTGGTCAGCGGGCTGCTCGACCTCGCCGAGATGTCGCGCGGCGCGCTGCAGCTCGAGCCGACCCCGTTCGACCTCTCCGAGCTGGTGCAGGAGGTCGCGGCCCGGTTCGAGCCGGACGTCCGGCGCAAGGGGGCGGCGCTGAGCGTGCACGCGCCCGGGCCGATCCCCGGCCGGTGGGACCGCCGCCGGGTGGGCGACGCGATCGCGGCGGTGCTCGGGAACGCGGTGAAGTACGGCGGGCGCTCGCCGATCGAGATCACGGCCAGCCGCGACGACGGCCGGGCGGTGGTGGTCATCGAGGACCGGGGGCCGGGCATCGCCGTCGAGGACCAGTCGCGCGTGTTCGAGCGGTTCGAGCGCGCCGCGCCGGTGGCGCACTACCCGGGGCTCGGTGTCGGCCTGTGGACGGCGCGGCAGATCCTGAACGCGCACGGCGGCGAGATCGCGGTCGAGAGCGCCGCGGGCAAGGGCGCCCGGTTCTCGCTGCGGCTTCCGCTCGAGTCCCCCGCCTGACGGTGGGGCACGCCGGTAGGCAGGACGGCCGGGCGACTTCCGGTTACCATCCCCCCGTGCCCGCACCCCACGTACCCGACACCTCCAGGGGCAAGCAGCCCGATCGCGGGGGGACCCCCGCCCGCTCGCGCGCGCTCGAGCTCGCCATCCTCGTGCTGGCGCTGGCCGGCGCCGGCCTCGCCGCCGAGCTGACCCTCCTGCACGGCCGCGCCCACGCCGGCGGCGCCTCCAGCTTCTGCGCCATCTCCGAGCGGGTGAACTGCGACAAGGTGGCCCTGAGCGCCTGGTCGTCGCTGCTCGGGGTGCCCCTCGCGGCCTGGGGCCTCCTGGCGTACCTCGTCATCGCCGCGCTCGCCGTCTCGGCGCTGCGCCGGCCGCGCGCGGAGGCGGGCTGGCCGGCCGGGCTCCTGCTCGCCGCGTCGACCTTCATGGCGGCGGGGGCGGTGTTCCTCGCGGCCATCTCCGAGCTGGTGATCGGCTCGCTCTGCATCGTGTGCGCGGGCTCGTGGCTGGTCTCGTTCGCGCTCGCCGGCTGCGCGTTCGCGCTGGCGCGGCGCGCCGGCGGCCCCGCCGCCGCGATCCGGGCGGACGTGGCCGCGCTGCGCGCGCGCCCGCTCGCGTCCGCCACCGCCGCGCTCGTGCTCCTCGCCGCCTCCGGCGGCCTGTTCGCCTTCTACGCCGGCCCGCCGCCCGCGTCCGCGGGCGCGCCCGCCGCCGCGGCGCCGGCCGCGAAGCTCGGCCCGCCCGGCTCGATCGTGCTCTACGAGTACAGCGACTACGAGTGCCCGTTCTGCGCCAGGAGCCACGAGGCCAACAAGCCCATCCTCGCGTCCCGGCCCGACGTGAAGGTGGTGCGGCGCCACTTCCCGCTCGACGACACCTGCAACCCGAAGCTCACCCGGCCCTTCCACGTGGGCGCCTGCGACCTCGCCCGCGCCGCCATCTGCGCCGAGGCGCAGGGCCGCTTCGAGCAGATGGACGACGCGCTGTTCCGGAACCAGGCGGAGAAGGCGCCGGTGCGGGAGCTGGCCCGGCGGATCGGCCTCGACGTGCCGCGCTTCGACGCGTGCCTCTCCTCGCCGGAGACCGAGAAGCGCCTCGCCGACGACATCGAGAGCGCCATCCAGGCCGGCGTGCGCGGGACCCCGAGCTACGTGTACGGCGGCAAGGTCTACCCCGGCGACCTCGCCACGCTGCTCGGCGCGAAGCCGGCGGCCACGAGCGGCGGGTAGCGCTTCAGCCCTCGCCGCCCTCCACCGCGAGGCCGTGGCTCGCGAGCAGCGAGTACAGGCGGCGCCGGGTGACCCCGAGCAGCCGCGCGGCGCGGGTCTTGTTCCCGCCGGCGCGCTCCAGCGCCGCCTCGATCACCTCGCGCTCGAACGCGTCGAGGCCGAAGCCCTCCACCAGCACGTCGGCGGCGCGACCGCCGGCCCGCGGCGCCGCGCCGGGGGCGACGTGCTCGGCGCGGATCTCGCCGTCGCCCGCCAGGATGAGCGCGCGCTCGAGCGCGTTCTCCAGCTCGCGGACGTTGCCCGGCCACGGGCGCTCCAGCAGGCGCGCGCGGGCCGCCGGGCCGAGCCGCTCCGGCGGCACGCCGTGGCCGGCCAGGTGGCGCTCCGCGATGGGGAGCACGTCCTCGCGGCGCTCGCGCAGCGGCGGCACGCGGATCGCGAAGACGTCGAGCCGGTAGTAGAGGTCCTCGCGGAAGGCGCCCTCGGCGACCGCCGCGGCGAGGTCGCGGTTGGTCGCCGCCACCACCCGCGCGTCCACCGTCCGCGGGGCGGTCGCGCCGAGCGGCACGAAGCTGCGGTCCTGCAGGAAGCGGAGCAGCTTCACCTGCGTGGACGGCGGGATCTCGCCGATCTCGTCGAGGAACAGCGTCCCGCCGTCGGCGGCGGCCAGGTGGCCGGGCCGGCGCTGCGCCGCGCCGGTGAACGCGCCGCGCTCGTGGCCGAACAGCTCGCCCTCGAGCAGCGTGTCGGGCAGCGCCGCGCAGTGCACCTCGACCAGCGGCCCGGCGGCGCGCTTGCTCCGCCAGTGGACGAGCCGCGCGAGCTGGCTCTTCCCGGTGCCGCTCTCGCCGAGCAGGAGCACGGTCGCGTCGGTGGCCGCCACCTGCTCGGCGGCCGCCACCGCGGCGCGCATCCCCGCGCTCTCCGCCACCAGGTCCGGGGCGAGCCGCGCCACCAGCCCGGCGCTCCGGGCCGCGGCGGCGCGCTGCTCGGCCAGGCGCCGCACCCGCAGCCGCAGCTCGTCCATGGGGAACGGCTTCGTGACGTAGTCGGCCGCGCCCGCCTTCATCGCCTCGACCGCGCTCTCGGCCGAGCCGTGCGCGGTCATCATCACCACCTCGGGCGGCGGCGTGCGCGCGCGGGCGGCCCGCAGCACCGCCAGCCCGTCCACCTGCGGCATGCGCAGGTCGGTCACCACCACGTCGAACGCGCCCTCGCCGAGCCGCGCCAGCGCCTCGGCCCCGCCGCCGGCGCGCACCACCTCGTGCCCGTCCAGCTCCAGCATCTCCTGCACGAAGCGGCCGAGCTTGGGCTCGTCGTCCACCACCAGCACGCGGGACATGCGGCGATCCTATCCGGGCTCGAGCGGCAGGGTGAGCGCGAAGGCCGCGCCGGGCGGGCCCGGGTCGGCGAGCTCGAGCGCGCCGCCGTGCCGCTCGGCGATGCGCCGGGAGATGGCCAGCCCCAGGCCGGCGCCGCGGGCCCGTCCGCTCGCGAACGGCTCGAACAGGCGCGCGCGCAGGGCCGCGTCCACCCCCGGCCCGTCGTCGCGCACCTCCAGCCGCGCCATGGGGCCGGCGGGGCCGGCGGTGACCGCCACCCGCCGCGCCCCGGCCAGCGCCGCGTTCTCGAGCAGGTTCGCGAGCACCTGGCGCACCCGCGCCGCGTCGGCGCGCACCCGGAGCGGCGGCACCGAGAGCGCCACCTCGACCGCCGGGTGGGCGCGGCCCAGCGCGCGCGCCGCGTCGGCGGCGAGCTCGGCGAGGTCGGCCGGCTCGGCCGCGATGGCGGGATCGCGCGCCAGGTCCAGGAAGTCGTCGGTGAGCCGGCGCAGCCGCTCCACCTCGCCGAGCACGTCGCCCAGCGCCTCGGCGTCGCGCGGCGCGAGCGCGGCCCCGGAGCGCGCCCGGACCAGCTCGGCCGCGCCGCGGATGACGCCGAGCGGGTTGCGGATCTCGTGCGCCACCATGGCGGCCATGGTCGCGAGCGCCTCGCCGCGCGCGGCCCGCGCCGCCGCCGCGGCCGAGCGCCGCTCCGCCCGCGCGAACCCCGCCGCCGCCAGCGCCAGCGCGAGCGCGGCCAGCGCCGACAGCGCCACCCCGAGCCACAGCGCCCGGCGCAGCCCGGCGCGCGCGGCGGCGAAGCCCTGCCCCGCCTCCAGCGCCAGCGCGGCCGCCGGCGCCCCGTCCGGCCCGCGCACCGGGAAGTAGCCGGTGGCGACCGGGAGGTTGCCGACCGCGTAGGCGAACGCGACCGACGGCTCGCCCCGGAGCGCGCGCGCCACCCGCGCCGGATCCACCCGGAGCAGGTCGGCCCGGCCGCCGGCCGCGCCGGTCGCGTCGGCGAGCACGCGGAGCTCGCGGTCCACCACGTAGGCGCCCTCCAGCCCGTTCGCCGCCATGACCGCCCGCAGCGCGGCCGGATCGGCGCCGGCGCGCCCGAGCAGCTCGGCGGCGGTCGCGCCCGCGCCGGCGAGCCGCTCCTCCAGCACGCGGTCCAGCGCGGCGGAGGCCGCGCGGTGCAGCGCGAGCGTCGCGCCGAGCGCGCCGGCCAGGCCCAGCAGGCCGGCGAGCAGCGGCGCGAGCGCGCGGACCATCAGTACCCCGCCGTCCACTGTAGCCCGACGGTCGGCACGAGCTTGTCGTACTCGAGCGAGGGGATGCTGGACAGCGCGCGGCGGGCCTGCAGGCCCAGGCGCGCGGTGAGCCGGCGCCCGAGGTCCAGCTCCCCGAGCAGCGCGGCGTCGAGGTAGGTGTCGCGGCGGGTGTCGAGGAGCACCGGGTCCTGCGCGTCGTACGCGCGGAAGGACACGCCCGCCTCCGCGGCGAGGCGCGCGCGCGTGCCGAGCGGCAGGCGCAGCTCGGCGCGGGGGCCGTGCTCCACCCAGGACAGGTAGCCGACGTCGGCCGCGTCGCGGCCCGCGCCGTAGGCGAGCCCGAGCCACGCCAGGCCCACCGGGAACGCCAGCTTCGCCTCGCCGCGGGCGAGCACGCCCGAGAACGGGTCGTACGCGCCCGAGTACGACTCGAGCCGGACGAAGGCGGTCGCCGAGAGCACCGCCGGGCCCATCGGCACGCCCGCGGAGGCGAGCAGCCGGTGCGCGGAGAGGTACGGATCGCCGGCGAGCGTCCGGTAGCCGTACGCGTACTCCGCGAGCAGCGACACCGCGCCGGCGCGCGCCTGCCAGCCGGCCGCGCCGTCCAGGGCGGCCAGGTCGTAGCCGCCGAGCTGGAACTGCTCGTTCGCGGCGCCGCCGAGGCGCAGGTACGGCCCCACCGCGCCCCGCGGCCGCCACAGCCCCGCCGCGCCCACCGCCCAGATGCCGTCGGCGTCGCCGCTGCCCGCCGAGCCCGGGGGCGCGAGCGTCACGTTGGAGTCCCAGCCGCTCTCGGCCCAGGCCGAGAGCACCAGCCGCCCGTCGCGGCTGGCGAGCCGCGACAGGTCGGTCGCCATGCGGGCCAGCGCCGGGTTCGCGGTGGCGGCCTCGAACAGCGACGCCGCCTGCGAGCCCTCGCCGGCGCGGAGCGCCACCAGGCCCAGGTAGAGCCGCGCCAGCTCGCGGTGCGCGGGCACCCGCTCGGCCTCGCGCAGCAGCGGCCGCGCCGCGTCGTCCTGGCCGAGGTCGTAGCGGCAGATGCCCTCCAGCAGCGCCGCGGACTCCCCGGCCCCGGCGGCGCGCGCGGCCGCGAACGCCTCGGCGGCCCGGCGGGTCTCGCCGGCGTCGAGGAGCCGCAGCCCCTCCTCGAACGGATCCGCGCCCGCCGGCCCGGCCGCGCACAGCTCGGCCAGCCCGGCGCGCGAGCGCGCGTCGGCGGGATCGCGCTCGGCGGCCGCGCGGAACGCGGCGGCGGCGGTGTCGCGGTCGCCCGCGCCGAGCGCCGCCTCCGCCACCGCCCGGTACTCGGCCGCGGCGGAGGGATCGGCCGCGCCGGCGGCGGCGACCGGCGCGCAGGGCGAGGCGGCCGCGGCGGCGGCCGCGAGCAGCAGGGCGGCGATCATGGGCGCGCCTCCGCCGCGTCGGCGCGGGTGGTCAGCCCGGCGAGCAGCTTCCGGGCCTCGTCGCGGCGGTAGCGGTCGCGGCGCTTGCCGGAGAGCCCCTCCGCCTCGCGGCAGAACGCGGCGGCGGCGGCGGGGTGGCGATCCCGGCCCAGCGCCTCGCAGCGCGCCAGGTAGAAGTCCACCGCGGCGGTGGAGGGCTCCCCGCGCAGCGCGCGGGCGATCTCGGCGCGGAGCCGCGCCGCCTCCCCGGCCACCCGCGGCCCGGAGCGCTCGCCGACGCCGGCGAGCTGCGCGTCGGCGCAGAGGTACAGGCGCGCGTCGTAGCAGGCCAGCGCGCGGTAGTAGGCGATGAGCGCGTCGCCGCCCGCGGCGGCGCCGGTGCCGAACGCCTCGAGCGCCTCCTCGGGACGGCCCAGCTTCACCAGCGTCGCGCCGGCGTAGGGCCGCGCGTCCGGATCGCCCATCCGCTCGGCGACCCGGAACTCCACCAGCGCCTCGGTGTAGCGCCCCTCGCGGAAATGGCGTGCGCCGGCGAGCAGGTGCTCGCCGGCGTCCGCGCCGGCCGCGAGCGCGAGTCCGAGGAGGATCAGGGCGTGCGTGCTCACGGCCGCACCGCTCAGTGCATCCCGCCGGGCCCGCCGCCCATGCCGCCGCCGGTGCCGCCGCCGGTCCCGGAGCCGCCGTCCATGCCGCCGTGGCCGCCCATGGTCCCGCCGTGCATCTGCATCATCCGCTGCGCACCGGCGGCGTCGCCGCACTCGCCCGCGCCGTTCATGCCCGCGCCGTGGCCGGCGCCGTGCTGACCCTGCGCGCCCTCCGGCCGCTGCGTCGCGGCCTGGCCGGCCTGGTGGCGGAGCGCGTGCCGCTCGGCCGCGCGGGTGGCCTGCATCTCGCGCATCTCTGCGCTGTTGCGCTGCGCGATGCCCTGCATCGCCTGGCCCGGCAGCTCGGGGCGGCCGGCGCCGGTGGGCGCGTGCTGCATCATCGCGTCGTGCATCTCGGCGCGGACCTGGTCGTGCATCCGGGCGCGGGTCTGGTCGCCGGTGCCGGTGCCGTCGTGCAGCCGGTCGCGGTCCTGCGCCATCTCGCGGACCTGGTCGCCCATGGCGGTCGGGTCGGACCGGTGCGCCGGGTCCTTCGCCATCTGCCGGACCTGGTCGCCGATCCCGCTGCCGTCGTGCAGGCGATCGTGCTGCCGAGCCTGATCGCCGGTGGCGGTGCCGTCGTGCAGCCGGTCGTGCTGCCGCACCTGATCGCCGGTCCCCGTGCCGTCGTGCAGGCGGTCGCGATCCTGCTGCTGGACCGGGTCGGTGGTCGGGGTGGTCTGCGCGCGGGCGGCGCCGGAGGCGAGCAGCGCCGCTGCGGCTCCGATGATCCATCGCTTCATGGTGTCCTCACTCCGCCGCGACATGCGGCTCGACCCGATGTCAGAGCAACCCGCGTGCCGCACCGGATCTCGCGGGGTTGCGCCCCCCGGAGCGCCCCGGGTGTACCGGATGGTACGCCCGCGCGTACGGGCCGGTACAGCGCCCGTTCAGCGGAGGTGCCCGGCGAGGAACGCGCGCACCGCGTCCAGGGCGCGGGCCTCGACCTCGGCCTGCGTGGTGCCGCGCGCCGCGAGCGCGCGCACGCCGGCCTCGAGCGAGTGGTTCCCGTCCTCCACCACGTGCAGCGCGCTCGGCGCGCGCATGCGGCGGCGCACGGCCTCGAGCGCGTCGAGCGGGCAGAGCGGATCGCGCGTCCCCTGCACGAACAGGACGGGCGTGCGCAGCGCGAGCAGCACCTCGTCGCGGAGCGTGCCGGAGGCGCCGCGCAGCGGGTACCCGAGGCACACGAGCGCCGCGACCTCCTCCTCGAGCGCGAGGTGGCAGCCGACGCGCGAGCCCATCGACTTTCCCGCCAGCACCACCGGCCGCCGCGAGCGGCCGCGCAGGGCCCGGAGCGCGGCGCGGTGCGCCTCGACGAGCACCGGCAGCCGGTCCGGCGAGCGGCGCCCGGCGAGCCGGTACGGGTAGTCGAAGCGCGCCACCTCGCCGATCGCCGAGAGGTGCGCGGCCCAGCGCTCCATCCACGCCGACGTGGACGCCGCGCCGGCGCCCGGCGCGAAGAGCACCCGCGGGCGATCCCGCCGCGCCCCGCTCACGGCGCCTCCAGCGGGAGCTGGCCGTCGCGCGGGTCCACCGCGCGCAGCACCGCCGCCCCGTGGCGGCCCGCCGCCGTGCAGGCGTCGCCGAGCGGCAGCCCGGCCGCGAGGAGGAACACGAGCGCGCCGGCGAAGCTGTCGCCCGCGCCGTACGCGCCGCCGACGGCCTCGGGCGCGGGCGGCGCCGGGAAGCGCTCCACCCCGGCGGCCGTCTCGATCGTCCCGCCGGCGGCGCCCTCGGTCAGCACCAGCGCGCCGGGCGGGACCGGGTAGTCGGCGCGCGCGCTCACCTCGCGCGCGTCGAGCCGGCTCCCCACCACCACGTCGGCGGCGACGCCGGACCGGGCCAGCGCCTCGCGGCGGCGGGCGGTGACCACCAGCAGGCGCGCCGCGCGGGCGGCGCGGAGCGCGGCGGGATCCTGGGCGGTGAAGTAGGCGGCGTCGCAGCCGGCCAGCGCGCCCCAGGGCAGCGGGTCGTCGGCGCGCGGGTGCAGCGGCTCGCCCACCACGACGATGGTCCGCTCGCCGTCCGGCGTGAGCAGCACGAGGTCGCGGGTGTGCGGCTCGGCCCGGCGGGCCGCGTGCACGCTCACCCGCGCCCCGCTCGCGGCGAGCGCCCGCTCCACCTGCGCGCCGGCCTCGTCGTCGCCGACGGCGGTGAACAGCAGCACCTCGGCCGGCGAGCGGGCGAGCTGCCAGAACGCGACCCCGCCCCCGCCGCCCGGGAACCAGCGCGGCGCCTCGAGGTGCGCGATCTCGCCGGCGCGCGGCAGCGCCGGCACGCGGCCGATGGTGACGTGCTCGACGTGGCCGACCACGGCGAGCCGGAGCGGGGGACGGGCGGGCGGCGTCATGGCCTGGGAGGTAACACGGCGCCGCGCCCGCGGCCCGCCCCGGCGCGGCGCAGTTGTGGGCGGGGCCGCCCTCCGGTAGCGTCGGCGCGCACGGAGGCCACATGCTGGAGCGCATCGGGATCTCGCTCGAGGACGGGCTGCTCGAGCAGTTCGACAAGCTCATCGCCGAGAAGGGCTACGTCAACCGCTCGGAGGCGGTCCGCGACCTCATCCGCGACGCGCTGGTGCAGCGCGCGTTCACCGAGTCGTCCGGGCGCGAGGAGCGCGTGGCGGTGGTGACGCTGGTCTACGACCACGACTCCTCCAGCCTGGCGCAGAAGCTCGCGCACATCCAGCACGAGAACCACCGCGCGGTGGTCTCGGCGCTGCACGTCCACATGGACGCGCACAACTGCCTCGAGGTGCTGGTGCTGCGCGGGCGCGGCAAGGACGTGGTCGCGATGGGCGAGAGCCTGGTCGCGACCAAGGGCGTCAAGTACGGCAAGCTCGTGCCGGCCACCGCCGGGCACGACCTCCGCTGACGACGCTCGCGGTTGCGTCAACCCGTCCGGTTGACCCCGCCGCGGGACTCCAGTATCACGCTCCTCGGAATCGTGCTACGCGCCGGGGCGCCCGGCGCGCCGGGAGCGTCGCCCATCATGCCTGCCGCCCTTCCCGCCCGCCTCGCCCGCCCGGCAGCCCTGCTCGCGGCGCTGCTCGGGCCCGCGGCCGCTGGCGCCCATGAGCTGTGGCTCGCTCGCGAGGGCGCGGCGGTGGTGCTGCGCGCCGGCCACCCCGGCGCGCCGCAGCCCATCGACGCGGCGCGGGTGACGGCGATCCGGTGCCTTCCGGGACCCGGGCCCGGCCCGGCCGTCGACGCCCGCGCGCGCGCCGCGTTCGCGCCCGCCGAGGTCCGCATCCCGGGCCCGTGCGCGGTGGTGACGGTCGCGCTCCGCCCGGCGTTCTGGTCGCTGACGCCCGACGGCCAGGTGGAGCGGCCGCGCGACGAGGTCCCGGACGCGGTCCGCTCCTGGGAGGCGATCCAGCTCGCGAAGTGGATCGACCCCGGCGCGCCGGCCGCCGGGGCGGCGCTCGCGGAGCCGCTCGAGCTCGTGCCCGTGACGGACCTCTCCCGCGCGCGGAAGGGCGACAAGGTCGCGGTCCGCGTGCTCGCCGGCGGCGCCCCCGCGCCGGGCGCCGCGGTGGCGCTCGGCCACCACGGGCTGGGCCTCACCGACTCGAAGGGCGAGCTGCGGCTCCGCCTGCGCGCGACCGGGACCACGGTGGTGAGCGCGTCGCTGCGGCGGCCGCTCGCCTCGCCGAGGGCGGAGTCGCAGGTGCTCGAGGCGAGCCTCTCGTTCGAGGTGGCCCCGTGATCCGCGCCGCCGCGCTGGCGCTGGCGCTGGCGCTCGCCCCGGGGGCCGCGCGCGGCCACGAGGTGCTGCACGAGCTGGCGCCGGGCCACGCCGCCGGCCTGCGCGTCTACTACGCGGACGGCGAGCCGCTCGCGTACCAGGCGTACGAGCTGTGGTCCCCCTCCGACCCGCGCGTGCCCTGGCAGAAGGGGCGCACCGACCGCGCCGGCTGGATCGCGTTCGTGCCGGACGTGCCGGGCGCGTGGCGCGTCAAGGTGGTGGACGCGGGCGGGCACGGGCTCGACGCGATGGTGCAGGTCCCGGCTGCGCAGGGCGGGCCGCCGGCCGGCCCGGGCGCCGGGTTCGTGCTGCGCCCGCTGCTCGGCGTCGCGGTGATCGCCGCGATCTTCGCGGCGCTGTTCGCCTGGCAGCGCCGGAAGGGAGCCCGGTCTTGAGGCGGCGGGCGAGGACCGCGGCGCTCGCGCTCGCCACCGCCGCCGTCGCAGCCGCCGTGCCCGACCGCGCCGCGGCGCACCACGGCGTCGCGGCCGTCGGGCTCGCCGGCCCCGAGGGGCCGGGCGCCGCGCTGGAGACGACCTCGGCGCTCCCGCTGCCGGAGCGAAGCCTGCTCGTGCTCGCGCGGGGGGAGTGGGTGCCGTACCAGCGCTTCGCCTGGGCCCGCCCCGAGAACAAGGACCACAGCGCGTTCGGCACCCTCGCGATCGGCTACGGGATCACCCCCTGGCTCACCGCATACGCGTTCCAGCCGCTGAGCGTGAAGGAGCAGGACGGCGTCGGCCGCAACGCCGGGGCCGGCGATCCGTCGCTCATGCTGGCGCTCGGCCTGAAGTGGGACGACGGCCTGCGGCTCGTGCCGGAGCGCGAGAGCCTGGACGACCTCGCCGACTGGCACTTCTCCGCGTGGGCCTCGAGCACGCTGCCGCTCGGGACCACCGGCGCACGAGACGACCGGGGGGCGCGCCTCGAGCCGGACATGCAGACCGGGTTCGGCGAGCCCAGCCCGGTGGCCGGCGTGGCCGCGCTGAAGCAGCTCGGCGACGACCTCACCTTCCTCGCCGACGCGAGCCGCCAGTGGTTCCTCACGCACCGCTACGAGGCCGGTCGCTACCGCTTCGGCGCCGAGACGCGGGTGAACGCCGCGCTGGTGTGGCGCGCGCTGGCGCGGCCTGGCCTCCGGCTCGATCTCTCCGGCGAGCTGAACGGCCTCGACCTGCGGCGCGACCGCGAGGAGGGCGAGGGCGGGGCCATGGTCCCGCTCCGCGCGTCGGGCGGGCGGGTGCTGTACGCCGGGGCGGGCGTTCGGGTCTTCGTGGGGCGCCTCTCCGCGGCGCTCGGCGTGCGGCGCGCGGCGGCCACCGCGCTCGACGAGCGGCCCGAGCAGCAGGGCTCGGAGGGCCTGGAGCGGTTCCGCGCCACGCTCGCGCTCTCCTGGCTCGTGGGGGGCTAGCCGATGCACGTCCCGGACGGCTTCCTCTCGCCCGCCATCACGCTGCCCGCCTACGCGGTCGCGGCGCCGCTCTGGGCGCTCGCCGCGCGGCGCCACCTCGGGCGCGACGCCGCCGACGCGCTGCCGGTGGTGGGCGCGCTCACCGCGCTCGCGTTCGTGGTGCAGACCATCGCCATCCCGGTGCCGGGCGGCACCTCCACGCACCTCGTCGGCGTGACGCTGCTCGCGATCCTCTACGGCCCGCTGCTCGCGTTCCTGTGCGAGTCGCTGGTGCTGCTGCTCCAGGCGCTGTTCTTCGGGGCGGGCGGCGTCACCGTGCTCGCGGTGAACGCGCTCGCCATGGGCCTCCTCGGCCCGCTCGCCGGCTGGGCCGTGCACCGGCTGCTGCGGCGCCGCGCCGGGCGCGCCGCCGCGTTCCTGGGCGCCTGGGTCTCGATGCAGGTGGCGGCCGGGGCGGTCGCGCTCGTGCTCGGGCTCCAGCACCGGGTCGCGCCGGAGTACTTCCCGGTGCCGTTCGCGGTGTCGGCGACGGCGCTGCTCGCGCCCAGCCTGGCGGTGACGGGCCTGGTGGAGGGCCTCTACACGGTGCTCGCGCTGGCGCTCCTCCGGAGGGCGGATCTCCGTGGCCTCGCCTGACCCGCGCCGCGAGCGGCTCCTGCTCTGCGGCTGGCTCGCCGCGGCGTTCGCGCTCTCGGCGGTGACCGACCTGCGCGCGCTGGGGCTCGCGGCGCTGGCGGCCGCCGTCGCGTTCCGGCGCGGGCTGCCCCGCGCGCTCGGGCGGGTGGCGCGGCTGGTGCTGCCGGTCACGCTCACGATGTCCGCGCTGTCCTGGGCCTTCCTCCGCCTGGGCGCGCCGGTCGCGCCGCCGCTCGAGCCGTTCCTGGCGCTCGCCGCCCGCACGCTCCTGCTCGCGTTCCTGGCGTTCTCGGTGCTCGCCCGCGTGAACCTCCTGCGCGCGCTCGCGCCCTGGCCGGCGGCGACGCGGCTGGTGGTGATCGCGCTCGCGCAGATCCACGCGCTGCGCCTGCTCGCCACCGAGTCCGCCGACGGCCTGCGCAGCCGGCTCCCGCGCCGGCCCGGGCCGCTCGACGTGGTGCGGAACGCGAGCGGCATCACCGCCGCGCTGCTGGTGCTCGCGGTGCGGAACGCGCGCGAGGTGTCCGACGCCATGCGCTCCCGGGGGTTCTAGCCGTGGAATTCGAGGTGGACGTCCGGCGGATGGAGCTGCGCGGCCGGCCGGTGCTGCGCGACATCCGGTTCTCGGTGGCCGCGGGCGAGCGGGTGGTGCTGCTCGGCGTGAACGGCTGCGGCAAGACCACGCTCCTCAAGCTCATGGACGGGCTCGCGTTCCCGCAGGAGGGCGCGGTGCGCTGGCGCGGGCGCGCGCTCGACGCGGCGGCGCTCGCCGGGGCGGCGTTCCGGCGCGCGTTCCGCGGCGAGGTGGGGCTCCTGTTCCAGAACGTGGACGCGATGCTGTTCAACCCGTCGGTCGCCGACGAGATCGCGTTCGGCCCGCGGCAGCTCGGCGTCCCCGAGCCGGAGGTCGAGGCGCGCGTGGCGCGCTGGGCCGGCGCCTTCGGCCTGGAGGCGCTGCGGGAGCGGCCGCCGTTCGAGCTCTCCGGCGGCGAGAAGAAGCGGGTGGCGATGGCGGCGCTCATGGCGGTCGGGCCGAAGGTGCTGCTGCTCGACGAGCCCACCGCCGGCCTCGATCCCGCCAGCGCCGGGCGGCTGGTGGACTTCCTGGCCGGGCTGGAGGGGACGACCGTCGTCACCTCCACGCACCACCTCACGCTGGCGGAGGAGCTGGGCACGCGGGCGGTGCTGCTCGGGCCGGAGCGCGCCGGCGTGCTGCACGACGGCCCCACCGCCGCGCTCGTGCGCGACGAGCGGGCGCTGGTGGAGAGCGGGCTGGCGCACCGGCACGTGCACGCGCACGGGGCCGAGGTGCACGCGCACTTCCACGTGCACGACACGGAGTAGCCGCGGGCGCGGGGCTCGCCCGCGCGCCGGGTCAGCGGAAGGGGATCACCACGGCGCCCGCCGGCTGCGCGGGGCGGACGTGATCGGCGAGGCGGCGGTCGGAGCCCGCCATGTGGCCGGCCAGGCCGGCGCGCAGCTCCACCGCGAACGCGAGCGCGAGATCGTCCTCGCCGCGCTCCAGCGCGCCCTGGATCTCGTGCATCGCCTCGAGGAGGGTGCGGTGCTCCGAGGCGTGGTCGGCGAGCCCGGCGAACGCGCTCGCCTGCATGAGCATCTCCTCGCTGCCGAAGTGGACGCCGCTGTACGACACGAGCTGGGCCGAGAGCTGCCGGGCCATCCAGGGGCGGGCCTGCTCGATGGCCTCCGTCAGCGCGGTGACGAGCGCGATCTGCAGGTGGTGCTCGTGATCCATGGCCTCGTGGCCGAGGTCGAGCTTCTCGTTCCAGGCGTGCGCTTCGATCATGTCCGTGCTCCCGGCGCCCGGTCGGGCGCCTCGCCACAGTCCTTCCATCCGTACCCGCCAGAGGCAAGGCCTATCCGGGTAGGCCCGAACGAGCGAGCGTGCGCCGACCCGCTACACGGTGGGTGACGTCGATCGCGCCGAGGATCAAGCCCGGGGCCCGCGGGCGCGGCTCAGCGGCGGACCAGGCAGGGCGGGCGGTCGCGGAAGCGGCGCTCGTACGGGACGTAGACCAGGCACGAGCGCCCGCGGCCCTCCCCGGCGCACACCTCCTCGCAGGCCCGGTACGTCCGCGCGTGCGGCCGCGCCGTGGCCGCGCCGGTGCGCGCGTCCACCAGCCGGTCGTACGCGCCGCGCCGCCCCAGCCCGGCCTCGCCCTCCGAGTGCGCGCTCGAGACGATCACGTCCGGCACGCCCTCCGCCCACATGCCGGCCCCGGCGCGCTGCGCCTCGCGCTGCGCCGCGAGCAGCGCGGGATCGGCGGGCCCGTCCATCGCGAACACCGTCGCGAGCCCCTCGCGCACCAGCGTGCGCGACAGCTCGGGGCACTCCACCAGCAGCCGGCCGTAGCGGTCGCGCCCGCCCCGCCCGCGCACGCTCCGGCAGTCCCAGGTCCCGGCCGCCGCGCGCGGCCCGGCGGCGCGCGCGACGGCGAGCAGCGCCTCCGGCCGCCAGCCGCCCCAGCGGTGCACCGGCCCGTACGTCTCGAGCGTGTTCACGCCGGCGAGGCGCGCGCGCTGGCCCGCGCGCGGGCCGGAGACGAGCCGGAAGGTGTCGCCGTCGGTCCAGCGCACCGCGGCGGCCTCGCCGTCGAGCACCACCCGCCCCTCGGCGGCGCGGGCGGACCGGCCGCGCCGGGCGCGGGCGTCGGAGGGCGCGGCGAGCGCCAGGGCCAGGCAGCAGAGCGCGAGGAGCGGGCGGCGGGGCGGGATCACGCCGCCAGGATCGCACGGCGGGCGGACACGCGCCGCGCGCGCTTCAGCGGAGCCCGACCACCAGGATGACGAGCGTCACCGCCGACGCCCACCAGCGCCCAGCCCAGCTCGCGCAGCCGCTTCGGCGAGACGCGCACGAGGCACACCACGATCGAGAAGAGCGCGGTGGGGAGCGTGGCGAGCGCGAGCGCGCCGGGCAGGCCCGCGGCGCTGAGCGCCACGGCCGCGACCGCGAGCAGGCCGGCCAACACCGCGTGGCGGCGGCCCGGGTCGGCGGCGCCCTTCGAGCGGACGCGCACCAGGATCACCTGCACCGCGAGCGTGGCCGCCCCGAACGCCAGGATCCAGGCGAGCAGCGCGGCGAGCGCGGCGGGGTGCTCGGCGCCGGCGGCGAGCGCCACGGCGTAGCCGGCGGAGGCGAGCGCGGCGGCCACCGTGATCTCGCCGGCGGCCGTCTTCTCGAGCCGGCGCCACACCAGCACGCCCACCAGCGCGGCGAGCGCGGCCGGGAGCAGGAGCGCGAGGCGCGCGGCGGGCGGCGCGAGCGCGATGCCGGCGAGCCCGGTGGCGGCGGCGAGCGCGCCCAGCGCGGCGAGCCAGCGGCGGGCGCGCGCGCCGTCCTCGGCGACGGCGCGGCGGCCCCGCTGCCCGAGCACGACCAGGAGCGGCTCGTGCGCCACGAACGCGAGCACCACCGCGGCCGTGAGCAGCCAGGCGGCGGCGCCGGGCCGGGCGATGGCGAGCGCGGTGAGGAGCGGCATGGCGAGCTGGCCCCAGGCGCCGTGCTCGTGCGGCAGCATCGAGCGGCGCTTCGCCGGCGCGGCGGCGGGGGCCTGGCGGGAGATGACGGGCTGGCTCGGCACGGCGGAAGACTCCGGAGAGCGTGGGGTTCACCGGTCCATGTAGCAAGGGCGCTGCCAGCCGCAACCCTCCGGTGATCGGCGGGTTTTCCGTTACTCCGGCACCGCGCACCCGCCCGTCGGTGCGGGCCCCCACGGATTCCCGACGGTCGTGGCCGCCGCGGGATCCCGCCCGGCGGCCCGGGTCACGGGCCGAGCAGCGCCGGGTCGAGCGGGGCGGCCGGTGCGTGGAAGCCGTTCATCTCCCAGAACACGCGCACGCTGCGCCCGGTGAACGCCTCGCGGCCCCCGACCTCGGGCCAGAGGGTGCGGGTGTGGAGCGTGCCCTCGATGCCCAGCCCGTGCTCGCCGGCGATGCGCACCACCACCGCGGCGTCGCCGGCGCCGATGAGCTCGTCGCCGCCGATCGCCCCGGCTCCGAAGAGGAGGTAGTGGCGCAGGCCCAGGCGCACCGCGGCGCGGCCCGCGGCGGTGAGCTGCAGCTCCAGCACCGACTGGCCGCCCGGGCCGAGGCGGTAGTCGCGCCCCTTCCCCTCGGCGTCGCGCGCCACCTGCCCGCCGCCGCCCATGAGGATCCCGGAGACGATCGCGGTGCCCTCGACCAGCAGGTCGTGCGCGAGGAGGCGGCCGCCGGAGGTGCCGAGGCCGAGCGCGCTGGTGGACACGCGGAACACGCCCGGCGTGTCCAGGTCGAAGCTCCCGTACAGCCCGTAGACGCCGCGCCAGCCGGCCGGGTCGCCGTAGGTGGCGCCCGCCAGCAGGCCGCGCAGGATCAGGGTCGCGTCGGGGTTGGAGCGGCCGGCGTACGCCGCCTGCAGCTCGAAGTGGTCGAACGGCCGCTCGAAGCGGAACGCCGGGTGCCACGCGAGCCCGTGCACCATCCGGAACGCCACCTCGGGCGAGGTCTCCCAGCCCGGCGGCGGTCCCGCCGCGTCCCACGCCAGGCGCGCCGCCACCGGCCCGGCGGAGAGCGTCCACGCGCGCGGCTCGTCCAGCTCGTCGTGGCCGTCGCGGAGCACGCCGTGGTTGATCGCGTCCATGGGCGCGAGCAGCGCGGCCCCGACCTCGCGCCACGGGTTGCGGCCGTCGCCGCGCAGCATGCCCGCGAGGCGGAACAGCACCTCGCCGAGCACGATGCCGCCGATGGGCGTGGTGATCTGGTCGTTGATCGAGGGCGGCTCGGTCTCGCCGGCGATCTCCCAGATCAGGCTGGAGGCGAAGGTGTACGGCGTCGAGCGCCAGAAGCCGAGGCCGGCGCTGCGCGCCGCGGTCATCGACCACATGCCCTGGTACGGGTGGCCGAACTGGTTGATCCAGAACTGGTCGTCGTCGAGCACCCAGGCGCTGCGGAGGTTGCGGGAGATGGAGTCGCCGGAGATGTCGGCCCAGGGCGCCTCGCCCACCCAGCGGTTCCAGCCCATCATCACCAGCGTCACCGCGGCCGACTCGGCCGCGGGGAGGAACACGTTCGCGCCGCGCGGCAGCGAGCGCGGCGCCAGGCGGGGCGAGAGCGAGGGCGGCGGGGGCGGCGGCAGCACCGAGGCCGGGAGCGTCGCCGCCGTCGCGGCGGGCGCGTCCGCGGCCACCGCGGGCACGGGCGCCGCGGTCGCGGCCTCGCCGCCGGCGGCGGGCGGAGGCGGCCGGGGATCCGCAGCGGCGTCGGGCTGCGGCCAGGCGAGCGCCAGGCAGGCGGCGATCAGGACACGGCGTGCGGGCACGGCGGACCCCCGCATCTAGCACCCCCGCGCGCGTGGCGCCAGCGGCCGCCGATAGGCTTTGACCCGCCCGCGCCGGTCCGGTATCCGTGCGCTCCCCGCCCGCGCGGCCCACCATGGAATCCATCCTCGGATCGTTCCTGCTCGTCGCCGCGAGCGAGATGGGCGACAAGACCCAGCTCCTCGCGTTCTCGCTCGCCACGCGCTTCCGGAAGCCCTGGCCCATCATGGCCGGCATCCTGGTGGCGACGCTCGCGAACCACGGCCTGGCCTCGTCGCTCGGCGCGTGGATCTCGGCGAACGTGCCGGCCCGCATGCTGGCCGGCGTGCTCGCGCTCACGTTCCTGCTGTTCGGCATCTGGACGCTGCGCCCGGACTCGCTCGAGGCGTCGAAGGGGCCGGAGCGCTTCGGCGCGTTCCTCACCACCGCCGTCCTCTTCTTCCTCGCCGAGATGGGGGACAAGACGCAGCTCGCCACGGTGGCGCTCGCCGCCCGCTACGGCGACGTGATCCGGGTCACCGCGGGCACGACGCTGGGCATGCTCGCGGCGGACGGGCTGGCGGTGTTCCTGGGCGAGAAGCTCGCCGCGCGCGTCTCCTCGGCGCGCATCCGCTGGGCGGCGGCCGGCCTGTTCTTCGTGTTCGGGCTCATCTCGGCCTGGGCGGCGCTGTTCGGCTGAGCCGCGCCCGGGACCGGCGCGGCGGGCGCGGCGGGCGGGTCGCGAGCTTGCGCCCGGCCGCCCGAGGGGCGAACCTTCGGGCGTGACGCCCGCGTTCGACGCCGAGAACCTCCGCATCCTGGGCCACCTGTGCGTCGCGCTCGTGGTGGGCGGCGCGATCGGCATCGAGCGCTCGTACCACGGGCGCCCGGCGGGGTTCCGGACGCACGCGCTCGTGTGCCTCGCGTCGAGCCTCCTCATGCTGCTGACGCTGTACCAGCAGCGGTGGTTCCCCTCCGCCGAGACGGTGCGGCTCGACCCCACGCGCATGGCGCAGGGCATCATGACCGGCATCGGCTTCCTCGGCGCCGGCGTGATCTTCAAGGAGGGGATCACCGTCCGCGGCCTCACCACCGCGGCGTCCATCTGGATCACCTCCGCCATCGGCGTGATGGTGGGCAGCGGCATGTACTTCCCCGCGCTCGCCGCGACCGTGCTGACGCTGGGCGTGCTCTCCGGGTTCCGGCTGATCGAGGCGCGCCTGCCCGCGCACCAGTACGCCGCCCACCGCCTGCGCTTCGACCGCGGCGACGCGCTCGGCGAGGACGCGGTGCGCGAGCTCCTCGCGCGCCACGGCTGCAAGGTGAGCTCGATGTCGTGGCGGCTCACCGACGAGGGGCGCTGCGTGGAGTACCGGATGACGGTCCGCACCTCCGACGCGCGCAACTTCTCCCGGCTGGCCGCGACGCTGCAGGACCTGCCGGTGGTGCGCGAGTTCGTGCTCTCGCCCGCCGGCGACTGACGGCGCCGCCCCTCCGTCGAGCCCCGGCCGCGAGGCGCCCGGCTGCGCGCACGCTGGCGCGCGGGGCGGGTCTCCTCCACAATGAGGGACCCCCAGCACCGGTGCGTCCCACATGACCCTCCGTCTCCTCCCCGCGCTCGCCGCCGCGAGCCTGTCCCTCCTCGCCGCTCGCGCCGGCGCCGCCGACGCGCCGTGGGAGGGCGCGCCGTTCTCCGCCGATCCGAAGGCGATGCTCGCCGCCGCGCAGGCGCTCGCGCCGCCCAAGGCGGCCGGGGTGGACGTGCTGCTGGAGGAGGGCCGGTTCCGCTACGACGCGCGCGGCGCGCTCACGCTCGAGCACCGGCTGGTGTTCCGGCTCCTCACCGCCGAGGCGGCGCGGAGCTGGTCGCGGGTGGAGCGGTCCTACGCGCCCTGGCAGCAGGCGCGGCCGGAGCTGCGGGCCCGCGTGATCACCGCCCAGGGCGAGGTGCACGAGCTCGACCCGTCCACGCTCACCGAGCAGGGCGTCGCCGACCGCGCCGACCTCATGTACTCCGACCGGCGCGTGGTGGCCGGGCCGCTGCCGGCGGTGCGGGCCGGCTCGCTCGTCGAGGAGCTGATCGTCGTCCGCGACACCGCGCCCAGCTTCGACGGCGGCACGAGCGCGCGCTTCTTCCTGGCGCAGGCGCTGCCGGCGCGGCGCATCCGCGTCGAGGTGGCCGCGCCCGCCGAGCTCCCGCTGCGCTGGGTGGTGCGCGGGACCGACGCGGCGCCCAGGGAGACGAAGGATCGCGGCGAGCGGCGGCTGGTGATCGACCGCCGCGACGTGCCGGGCTGGACCGCGGTGGAGCCGGGCGCGCCCCGCGACACGCCGCCCGCGCCCTACCTGGCCTTCGGCTGGGGGCGCTCCTGGGCGGACGTGTCCGCGCGCTACGCGGCCTCGTGGGAGCGCCAGCTCGCGGGCAGCGATCTCGCCGCGGCGACGCGGGAGGCGCTCGGCGCGGGCAAGGCGCCGGACCGCGCCGAGGCGGTGCGCCGCGTGGTGGCCTGGGTCCACCGCAACGTGCGCTACACCGGGCTCGAGTTGGGCGAGGCGGCGCTGGTGCCGGCCGCGCCGGACGAGGTGCTGAAGCGGCGCTACGGCGACTGCAAGGACCTGTCGCTCCTGGTCGCGGGCATGCTGCGCGCCGCCGGCCACGACGCGCGCCTGGCGCTGGTGCGCACCGACTGGCACGAGGTGAACCCGGAGCTGCCCGGCATCTCGCAGTTCGACCACGTGGTGGTGCGGGTGGAGGGCTCGCCGGCCATCTGGGTGGACGCGACCGACCCGTACACGCCTCCCGGCGTGCTGCCGCCCGCGGTGGAGGGGCGGCTGGCGCTGGTGACGCCCGGCGGCCGCGAGCTGGTCCGCACGCCGGAGCGCGGCGCGGCGGACAACCGGGTGCGCATCGTGCGCGAGCTGTTCATGGCCGAGAGCGGGCGCGGGCGGATCCGCGAGACGCGCGAGCTGGTGGGCGCGCTGGCCGCGACCGAGCGCGCGTTCCGCGAGCGGATCCCGCCGGAGCGGCGCGACGAGGTGGCCGAGCACTACGCGAAGGAGGTGCTCCGCGCCGCGGAGGTCCTCGCCGCCACCACCGAGGGGCTGGACGATCCGTCGGCGCCGCTGCGGCTGGTGGTGGACGCGAAGGACACGGACGCGGTCCGCACCGCCGACGACGAGGCGGAGCTGCCGGTCACGCCCGACCAGGTGTTCGACGCGCTCCCGGGCTTCCTCACCGGCGATCCCGAGGGCCACGGCGCGGCCCCGCCGGCGAAGCGCACCGCCGACCTGCTCCTGGTCGTGCCGTACCAGTGGGAGGTGACCTACCGCATCCACGTGCCGGACGGCTTCGAGCCCCGCCCGCTGCCGGCGAGCACCACCGAGCGCTTCGGCCCGGCCACCTACGCGCAGGCGTACGCGCGCGAGCCGGACGGCACGGTGACCGCCACCTTCCGGTTCGACACCGGCGGCCGCCGCCTGTCGGCGGCGGACGCGGCCAGGCTCGGCAAGCGCGCCCGCGAGGTGGTGCGCGGCAGCTCGCCCACCGTCGCGCTCGACCGGACCGCCGCCGCCCTCCTCGCGGCCGGCAAGGTGCCGGAGGCGCTCGGCGAGATGCGCCGGCTCGCGGCGCTCCATCCGAAGGAGGCGCTCCACCACGTCCAGCTCGCGGCCGCGCTGGTGCGGCTCGGGTTCTCCGAGCAGGCCGCGGCGGAGGTCCGCCAGGCCATCGCGCTCGAGCCGGACAGCGCCTGGGCGCACCGCATCCTGGGGTGGATCCTGCAGCACGACGCGGTGGGCCGCTACCAGGGGCCGGGCCACGATCGCGCCGGCGCGCTCGCCGCGTACCGGAAGGCGAAGGACCTCGACCCGGACCACGCCGGCGGCCGGGCCGCGCTCGCCGAGCTGCTCGCGCGCGAGGCGAACGGCGCGCCCGCGGCGACCATCGGTGAGGCCATCGAGGAGTACGAGGCCATCCGCTCCGACCTCCACGAGCAGGCCTTCGACGGCCCCTACCTGCGCACGCTGTTCGACGCCGGCCGCGACGCCGGCGCCGAGAAGCTCGCGCGCGACATGCCGCGCGGGCGCGAGCGCGACGGGCTCCTCCTCGCCGCGGTGGCGATGCAGCGGGGCGCGCCGGCCGCCGAGGAGGAGTCGCGCGGCATGGGCGACGGGCGCCGCGACGCGCTCCGCGACGCCGCCCGCCTGATGGTGGGGCGCCGCAGCTACGCGCCCGCCGCGGCGCTCGCCGGCGCGGCGGCGCAGGGCGCGCCCAACGCGGCCGAGATCCGCCAGCAGGCCGACCTGTTCCAGGGGCTGAAGCCGTGGGAGACGCTCGCGCCGCAGGGCAGCGAGGCGGCGCGGCTGGTGAAGCGCCTGTTCGTGGCGGCGATCCGCTCGCCGGAGCCGGCCCGCGAGCTGCCGGGCATGGTGGCCCGCGCGCGGCTGGGGCCGGAGCTGGCGCGGATCGCCGACCAGGGCCTGGGCGGGCCGATCGCCGGCGCGCGCCGCTCCCTGCACGAGCAGGGGATCCCGCCGGACGTGCTGCTCGACCTGGTGCTCTCGCGGGTGGAGCTGCTGGAGGACGGCGATCCCCGCGCCGCGGTCCGGGTCCGGGTCCAGTTCCCGTTCACCCCGGGTGATGGCCGCTCGGCCGTGTTCGTGGTGCGGGAGGGCAAGGAGCCGAAGGTGCTCGCCACCGACACCGCCTGGCCCATCCTCGGCGCCGAGGCGCTCCGGCTGGCCGCCGCGGGCGACCTCGCCGGCGCGCGCCGCTGGCTCGACTGGGCCCGCGAGACGCTCCCCGGGGCGGAGTCGGATCCGTCCACCCCGGCCGGCGTGCTGGCGCGGCTGTGGCGGCCGGGGGCCGAGGTCGGCGCGCCCGAGGTGCGGCGCGCCGCCGCGGCGGTGCTGGCCTGGGCCGACGAGGCCGGGCGATCCATCGCCACCCTCTCCGAGGCGCGCGGGCAGGCGACCGATCCCGCCGAGCGCCGGGCGCTCGGCTTCGCGCTGGCGCAGGCGTACCGCGCCGCCGGCAAGCGCGAGGACCAGCTCCGCGTCGCGCGCGAGCTGCTCCAGGACGACCCGGCCTCGCGCGAGGCGTTCGCGCTCGGGGCCGTGGCGCTCGCCGAGCTGAAGCGCCCCGCCGAGCTGGAGGCGCTCGCCGCCGGCGTGCTGCAGCGCCTGCCCGACGATCCCGACGTGCTCGGGCTGCTCGGCAACCTGCGGCTCGGGGCCGGCAACGTGGACGAGGCGGCGAAGGCGTTCCGGCGGCTCATCGACGGCGGCAAGGCGAGCCCGCTCGTGCTCAACAACGCGGCCTGGCTGGAGCTGTTCCGCGCCACGCCCGGCAAGGACGCGCTGGACTGGGCCCGGCGCGCGGTGGAGGGCGAGCGCGGGCAGAACCACCCGTCGCTCAACACGCTCGCCGCCATCTACGCCGCGAGCGGCCAGCCGGCGGAGGCCCGCGAGGTGTTCCTGCGCTCGCTGGACGTGGGCGGCGACGCGCTCGAGCCGGCGGACTGGTTCGTGTTCGGCCGGATCGCCGAGGCCTGGGGCGTGCCCGAGGCGGCGCGCGCCGCCTACGCGCGGGTGGCGCCGGATCCGCAGGATCCCACCGCCCCGCACACGCTCGCGCAGCGCCGGCTGGCGCTGCTCGGCCCGGCGCCGGCCCCGGCCGCGCCCGGCGCCGCGAAGCCGGCGGTCGAGGCGCCCGCCGCCCAGCCCGTGCCCGCGGCCGCCCCCGCGCCGGCCGCGGCACCGGCCACGCCGTCCCCGCCCGCGAAGCCCGACGGCGCGAAGCCGGGGAAGAAGGCGCCGGCGCGGAAGAGGCCCGCGCCCCCGCCGCCGAAGGCCCCCGCGGCCGGCGAGCGGCCCGCGTAGGCGGCACGCTGCACGGTGCGTGAACCCGCCCCCAGGCGGGGGCGCATCGTCGCGCGGCAACCACGGACCTTGCGTCCGGCCGCCCCGGCCGCGAGAGTGGCAGGTCCATGCTCGCCGCCGCCGCCGGCCGCCCCGCCGCCCGCGTCGCCGCCGCGCTCCTCGCGCTGGCGCTCTCGGGCGGCGTGCGCCTGCTGCCGGACCGGCCCGTCTCCGGGCCGCACCGGTGCTCGTGCCGCGCCCACGGCGAGGATCACCTCTGCGCCTGCGCGATCTGCAACGCCCAGGCGCGCCGGGCCCGGAGGACGGCCCGGCCCGAGGACCTGCCCCCCTGCCACCGCGACGCGGCCCGCCGGGCGGCGGCGCAGGAGGAGGCGCAGGCGCGGCGCGCGGCGCTGCCGGGCCTCCTGCCGACCTGCGGCGATCCGGAGGGCGGGCTGGCCGCCCCCGGCGCGCTGGATCCGTTCTCGGTGCCCGCCCGGCCGGCGCTCGCGCTGGCGGAGTGGCGCAGCACGTGCCCGGCCCCGGCCGCGATCGCGCCGGAGCGGGCGCCGCGCCCCGCCGTGCCGCCGCCGAGGCCGCCCGCCGCGCGCGCCTGCTGAACCGGCGCGCCCCGCACCATCACGAAGCGTGAACCTGCGGCCGCGGCCGCCGGCGCGAGCCGGCGTGCGCGCGGCGGACGTGTACCCGTCTGTCCGGAGGACCGATGTCCAGGAACTGGAAGCTCGCGCGGCTCGTGGCCGCGCTGACGCTCCTCCCCGCGCCCGGCGCGGCGGAGGAGCCCGCGGCGGAGCCGCGGACCGAGGTGCTGCTGGAGGAGATCGTGGTGAAGTCGCGGCGCGAGCCGCGCGCCGACGGGCTGGAGGTCCGCGAGGTGCGCGAGACGCCGGCCCGGGACCTGGGCGAGGCGCTCGAGCAGGGGCTCGGCGTCGGCAAGGTCCGCAAGGCGGGGATCGCGAGCGACGTGGTGCTGCGCGGCCTGAAGCGGGACGACGTGAACGTGCTGGTGGACGGCACGCGCACGCACGGCGCCTGCCCGTCGCGCATGGACCCGCCCGCGTTCCACCTCGACTGGGCCGAGGTGGACGGGGTGGAGGTGCGGCGCGGGCCGTTCGACGTGAGCCAGCCGGGCGGGCTCGGCGGCGTGGTGGACGTGCGCACCCGCGGCGCGCGCCCGGGCCCGGGCGCCGAGGTGAACCTGGGCGCGGGCTCGTTCGGCGCGACGGAGAGCAGCGCCGTCGCGTCGTACGGCGGCGGGCGCGCCTCGCTGCTGCTGGGCGGCGCGTTCAAGCGGAGCGACCCGTACCTCGCCGGCGACGGGCGGAACATCACCGAGGTCATCCCGGCGACGAGCACCGGCCGTTACCGGGACACCTCGGATCACCAGACCGCGTACGACGTCCGGAGCGGCTGGGCCAAGGTGGGCCTGGTGCCGGCGGAGGGGCAGCAGCTCGAGCTCGGCTACACGCGCCAGGAGGCGGACGACGTCCTCTACCCGTACCTGCTCATGGACGGCATCCGGGACGACACCGACCGGGTGAACGCGACCTGGCGCGCCGGCGCGCTCGGGCCGCTCGCCTCGGCGCGGGCGCAGCTCTACTGGACGCGGGTGGCGCACGACATGGACGACCGCGATCGCTGCAGCTCCGCGGCGGACCCGGCCGCCTGCGCCGGCGGGCTCGCCGAGGCCTGGTCGATGCGCACCGAGGCGCGCACGCGCACGCTGGGCGCGAAGCTGGAGGCCGGCCTGGGCGGCGCCGGCGCGGCGCTCGAGGCGAGGATCGGGGCCGACCTCGTCGTCCGCAACTGGGACAACGAGACCATCCGCGTGCGGCGGGCCATGCCCGGCCAGCCGTACGTCGGGGAGGCGTCGATCCCCGACGTCACCCAGACCACCGGCGGCGTCTACGCCGAGCTGCGCCGCGCGCTCGCGCCGTCGGTGCGCGCCACCGCCGGCGCGCGCCTCGACGTGGCCGAGTCCTACGCCGGCGTGGACCGGCGCGACTTCTACGCCACCTGGCGGCCGGACAGCTCGCCGGAGCGCTTGCGCACCGACCTGCTCCTCGCCGGCAACGTCCAGCTCGACTGGGACGCGGCGCGCGGCCTGACCGTGTTCGCCGGGTACGGCCACGGCACGCGCCTGCCGGATCCGCAGGAGCGCTACATGGCGCTCGCCGGCCTGATGGGCAAGCCGGCGTGGGTGGGCGATCCGTCGCTGCGCCCCACGCGCAGCGACGAGCTGGACGCGGGGCTGCGCTTCACCGCCGACCGGCTGCTCGCGAAGGCGCAGGTGTTCCACGCCTGGCTCGCCGACGAGATCACGCTGGTGCCGCTCGCGCTGCCGAGCGGCGCGACGGCCAAGACCTACGCCGGCGTCAGCGCGCGCCGGGTGGGCGGCGAGGCCTCGGCGCGGCTGGCGCTGCCGCTGCGGCTCTACGCCGGCGCGGCGGTCGCGTACGTGTGGGCCCGCAACGAGACCGCCGGGACGCCGCTCGCCGAGATCCCGCCGCTGCGCGCGAGCGCGTCGCTGCGGTGGGACGACGGGCGCTTCTTCGCCGAGGCGGAGGAGCAGTGGGCGGCGCGGCAGGACCGGGTGGACCCGGCGCTCGGCGAGCGGCCCACCTCGGCGTGGTTCATCACGAACCTGCGCGCCGGCGCCGAGTGGCGCGGGCTGAAGGCGTTCCTGGGCGTGCGCAACCTGCTCGACAAGACCTACGCCGAGCACCTGTCGTACCTGCGGGATCCGTTCGCGGCCGGCGTGAAGGTGCCGGAGCCGGGGCGGACGCTGTACGCGAACCTGCAGTACGCGTTCTGACGGGGCTGCGCCCCGCCCCGCGGGCGGACGCACCGCACCGGGCCGCTCTCGCCCTCACCGGCGGGAGCGGCCCTCCGCGGCGCGGCTACCGCGCCGTGAGCGCGTCGGCCGTGACGAACCGGGGCGCGATGTCCACCGGCAGGTCCTCGATGCGCGCGAGCGCGCGGGCCACCTCGGGCCGCACCACGCCCAGCTTCTCCAGCATGGCCTTCGCCGCGGCGCGGTCGCCCTTCGCCTGGATGGTCATGATCTCGCGCGTGAGCCCGGCGATGGCGCCGCGCATCTTCGCGCCGTCCACCGCGAAGGTCCCGTCCTTGCGCGCCACGATCGCCCCGTGGTCGAGCAGCCAGTTGATCTGGATGGCCATCCCCTTGCCGTGGGCCTCGTTCAGCCCGAAGCGGATCGACCGGAACGCGCCGCACAGGAAGGTGGGGTAGAGCGTGTCGCGCATGCGGCGGTCGAGCTTGCCGTCGTCGAGCAGCTTCTCCAGCGCGAACAGCCCCGCCACGTCGGCCTTCGCCTCCTCGAGCGCGCTGTAGGTCTCCGCCAGCGCGGCGCGGACCGTGACCTCCTGGCCGTCCACGGTGGCGTGGTGCGGGCCGAGCCCGTGCACCAGCTCGTGCATGAGGATGTGCGTGAAGAACGGGTCGAACGCGACGTGGGCCCGGTCCGCCGGCGAGAGCAGCCGCCTCGCCACCGGCAGCAGCACCTTCTGGAACTTCGCCTCCTGCACGTTCTTCAGCATCACCCGCTTCGACCCCATGGTCTTCGTGACCCACTCGTCGTTGGGCAGGTTGTAGGCCGCGGTCTGCACGCCCTTGGCCGCGTCGCCGCCGGCGTAGATCTGGTTGATCACGCGGATGGGCGCGAGCGCGCCGATCTTCGGGTTCTTGAAGGCCGCGTCGATGGGCAGCGCGTCCTCGATGCCCTGCAGCTCGGCGGCGAAGCGGGCCACCTTCCTGGTCTCGGCCTCGTCCCGCACGCCGATGAACGCCTCGAACGCCGCCTTGGCGTTGAACCAGCCGTCCTCGTACACCTCGTACGGCCCGATGGTCGGCTCCACCGCGGAGTCGAGGCGCATCCAGGCCACGTCGGAGTCGCGGTAGGCGTTGCCGACGAACGCGGCCGCGCGCGCCTCGAGGAAGGCGCGCAGCCCGGCGTCCTGGGTCGCCGCGGCCGCCTCGCGCAGCAGCGCGGCCGCCCGCGCCAGCTCGCCCTGGTACTCGAGGCTGTACGGCACCGCCACGAGCTTGCCGGCCGCGTCGCGGCGGACGGTGGTGAAGAAGCCCATGGCCCGATCCTTCTCCTCGGGCGCGAGGCCGGCGGCCCAGCGCTCCACCTCGTCCCTGGTGGCGCCGGCCGGGTAGAGGTTCGCCTGCTGCGGCTTCTCCGGGACGCCGGGGAGGAAGGCGCGGTCCTCCTCGAGCCGATCCCACGGCCCCTTGTTGCGCAGGAACAGCCGGAGCCGCGCCTCGCCGAGCGGGCTGCGATCCTCGAGGAGCCGGAGCAGCAGCGCCTCGTTGCCGGCCCACACCTGGCGCAGGAACAGCGCGTCCATGATCCGGCCGGCCTCGACCAGGCGGGCGAGGACGGTGCGCTCGGACGCGGGCAGCTTCGAGAGATCCACCTTCAGGTCCACCGGCGCGAAGCGGGCCTCGGCGCGGCGGAGCGCGGCGACGCCCGGGGGCGCGGCCTCGGCGGCGCGCGCGGCGACCGGCACGGCGGCGGCGAGGACGGCGAGCGAGGCGAGCAGCGAGGTGAGCGGGTTGCGGACGGCGTTCATGCGGTCTCCTCCAGGAGGTCCCTGTTCTACACCGGGGCCGCGCCGGCGGGCGGGCGGGCGGGCGGCCGCCCCGGCGAGGTCGGGGACCGGTCACCTTGACCTGCGCTCGGCCGCCGTCCTCTACTGGCGGCGTGCCGCTCCCGGACCCCAGCATCGGCCTGCTCGTCCTCACGGCGCGGCAGGGCATCCGCGAGGCGGTCGGCCCGCGCGCGGGCCGGCACCGGCTGACCGTGCAGCAGTACTGGGCGCTGTACTGGCTGCTGCACGAGCCCGGGCTCGCGCCGGGGACGCTCGCCTCGGCGATGCTGCTCGACGCGCCGGCCGGCTCGCGCCTGGTGAGCGAGCTGGTGAAGCGCAAGCTGGTGGAGGCGCGGCCGGACCGCGACGACCGCCGCCGCACGCGGCTGTTCCTGAGCGCGAAGGGCGAGCCGCTGGCCCGCCGGGTCGCCGAGGACGCCGCGCGCTACCACGCCGAGTCGCTCCGCGGCATGGAGCCGGCGGAGGTGGCGGCGCTCCGCTCCGGGCTGCGCAAGCTCATCGAGAACCTGGCCGCGCTGGCCGCGGCGCCCGCGGACGCGGGCGCCGGTCGGCGCGGCGGGCGCGCCGCGCGCGCGGGCTGATCGCGCGGCGCGCGCCGCGTCCCGGCATTTCCCGCGCCACGGAATTGGCGCTTCGCGTGCTCACGGATGGTCAATTCACGCTTTCCGGGCTCCCCGGCCGGTCCCGCACTCCCGGTGCGCGGCGATCCGGTCCTGCGCCCCGGATCCGCTCGGCCGCGGGGGCGAGGCCGGATTTTTTTCGATCCCGGAGCGCGCGCAAATTTTGTATCGGACCGGAACGGTCAATGTTGCGTCGCGGAGTCCAGAAATGCCATTTTTCGGGGTCTCCGTGCGCTTCTGTCCGGGTCGGCGTTGACGCTGGTCAATTCTGGACGCGTCCGCTCGGTGCGCGCCGGCGCGCCTGCGGTGCTTCGTCCCACCGGCCCGTCCGCAAATCGTGCGCCGCCGGGAATCCCGTCTCGTTCCGCAATTTTGCCGCGTTGCAATTCCAATCCGGGGCGATAGTCTCGCGCGCACCCGGAGGACGGAATGGACAATATCGGCTCCCAGATGATCAGCGGCCCGGAGACCAAGGGCGTCTCTCGCCGTGACTTCATCAAGGTGTGCAGCGTCGCTGCCGCCGCCGTCGGCCTGCCCGCTTGGGCCGGCGAGAAGATGGCGGAGAACGTCGGCAAGAAGAAGCCGTCGGTCGTCTGGCTCCACTTCCAGGAGTGCACCGGCTGCACCGAGTCGCTCCTGCGGACCAGCCACCCGGACGTCGGCGCGCTGGTGCTCGACCTGATCTCGGTGGACTACCACGAGACGCTGTTCGCCGCGGCGGGCAAGCAGATCGAGGAGGCGCTCGAGTCCGCGAAGAAGGCGGGCGGCTACGTGCTCGTGGTCGAGGGCGCGATCCCGAAGAAGGACGACGGCATCTACTGCATGGTCGGCGGCAAGACCGCGGTACAGTCGCTGGTCGAGTGCGCCGAGAAGGCCGCGGCGGTGATCTGCATCGGCTCCTGCGCGAGCTGGGGCGGCGTGCCGTCGGCGGCGCCGAACCCGACGCAGGCGGTGGGCGCGCCGGAGATCCTGAAGGAGAAGGGGATCAACAAGCCGGTGGTGACGCTCCCCGGCTGCCCGGCGAACCCGTACAACCTCCTCGGCACCGTGCTGCAGTTCGCGACGTTCGGGACGCTGCCCAAGCTGGACGAGAAGGGCCGCCCCGCGTTCGCCTACGGCCGCGTGATCCACGAGGACTGCCCGCGGCGCCCGCACTTCGACGCCGGCCGCTTCGCGCAGGCCTACGGCGACGAGGGCCACCGCAACGGCTGGTGCCTCTACAAGATCGGCTGCAAGGGACCGCAGACGCACGCCAACTGCTCGCTCCTCTCGTTCTGCGAGGTGCCGGGCGCGTGGCCCATCGGCATCGGCCACCCGTGCGTCGGCTGCACCGAGCAGGGCATCGTCTTCAACGTGCCCATCAACCAGAACCTGCCCATCGAGCACCCCACCGCCCCGATGGCCTACCCGGCCATCCACCCCGAGCACGGGGTGGTGGGCGGCAGCCCGGTCGCGGTCGGCCTGGGCGGCGCGGTGATCGGCGCCCTGGTCGGCGCGGGCGTGGTGGCCTCCCGGAAGATGGCGGCCGCCGACGACGCAGACGGGAAGGAGTAGCGGCGATGACCATCTCTCGACGAGACCTGCTCAAGGGAGCGGTCGCCGCGGGAGCCGCCGTCGCCATCCCGGCCACGGCGGAGGCCCGGCACGAGATCGAGCCGCTCCCCGACGCGGTGGGCATGCTGTTCGACTCGACGCTGTGCGTGGGCTGCCGCGCCTGCCAGAGCGCCTGCAAGGTGTCGAACAAGCTCCCCGAGGACAAGGTGGAGGCGAACGGCGGCGTCTACGACGCGCCGAACGACCTGAACAGCACCACCAAGAACGTCATCAAGGCGTTCCCCGCCGGCGACACGCAGCACTACATGAAGCAGCAGTGCATGCACTGCGTGGATCCCTCCTGCGTGTCCGTCTGCATGCTGGGCGCGCTGCACAAGGAGGGCGAGGGGAAGCGCGACTTCAAGGGCGAGAAGAAGGGCACCGGCATCGTCCTCTGGGACAAGTGGACCTGCGTCGGCTGCCGCTACTGCCAGATCGGCTGCGCCTTCAACGTCCCGAAGTTCGAGTGGTTCGAGGCGTTCCCCGCCATCGTGAAGTGCGAGCTGTGCCGGCACCGCCGCGACGAGCAGAAGTCCGGCCCGCTCGCGGTCGCGAACCCCGCCTGCTGCGAGGTCTGCCCGCGCGAGGCGGTGATCTTCGGCTACCGCAAGGACCTGCTCGCCGAGGCGAAGCGGCGCGTCGCCGCCGCCCCGCAGCGCTACAACCCGCACGTCTACGGCGAGCACGACGGCGGCGGCACGCAGGTGCTGTACCTCGCCGCCGCCGGGGTGCAGTTCCACGACCTCGGCCTGCCCGACCTCCCCGAGCGCTCGCAGGCGGAGTTCTCGGAGAGCGTCTCGCACGCGCCGTACCTGTACGGCGTGACGCCGATCGCGCTGTACGCGGCGATGGCCTTCGTCATCAACCGCAACAAGAAGAAGGAAGAGGCCGCCGAGCACGGCGAGGAGGGCAAGCGATGAGCGGCCACGACCACCCGCAGGCCATCGGGAAGCTCTTCGACCCCCTCATGAAGGTCCTGCTCGCCGTCTTCGGCGTCTCCGCCCTGGTGATGGCCTACCGGTTCGTCACGGGGATCGGCTCGGTCTCCAACATGACCGACGGCTTCACCTGGGGCATCTGGGAGCCGATCAACGTCGTCGTCTTCACCGGCATCGGCGCCGGCGCCTACGGCGTCGGGCTCCTCTGCTACCTGCTCAACAAGGGCCAGTACCACGGCCTGGTGCGGCCGGCGGTGCTGCTCGGCGCCATCGCGTACACGCTGGGCGGCAGCTCGATCATGATCGCGCTGGGCCGCTACTGGAACGCGGTGACGCTGCCCATCGTCCCGTGGTGGAACCTCAGCTCCGCGCTCCTCGAGGTCGCGGTCTGCGTGATGATGTACGTGATGGTCCTCTGGATCGAGGTGCTGCCGGCGATCTTCGACGGCGCCGCCCAGAGCAAGTCACCCAGGTGGTCCGCCATCGGGAAGCGCTGGGGCGCGCGCATGGCGAAGGCGATGCCGTACATCATCGCGCTCGCCATCCTGCTCCCCACCATGCACCAGAGCTCGCTGGGCGGCCTGTACCTCATCGCCGGCCCGAAGCTCCACCCGTTCTGGCACACCGCGCTGCTCCCCACGCTCTTCCTCGTGTCCTGCCTGTCGATGGGCTACGGCGCGGTGGTGGTGCTGGTGAACATCCTGCGGCTGAACTGGAACGCGAAGCAGGACCAGGCGCTGTTCGCCAGCATGTCGAAGGTGAACGCGGGCTTCCTGCTGCTGTACGTGGTGCTCCGCCTCGGCGACATCGTGCTGCACGGCAAGCTCAGGTTCCTCGGCGCCGACTTCCCCACCTTCCTGTTCCTGGTGGAGATGGCGCTGTTCATCGCGCCGGCCGTCATGTTCGTCATGCCCGGCGTGCAGCGGAACCGCGGCAAGCTGTTCGGCGCCGCGCTCCTGGCCGTGCTCGCCGGCGCCGTCTACCGCGCCGACACGTACATGACCATGTACCGGCCGGCCGGCTGGACCGCCGACGGCAAGTCCATCGCCGCGGGGTGGGACTACTTCCCGTCCGTCGGCGAGACGGTCGTCACCATCGGCATGGCCGCCATCGGCATGGCCATCTTCGTCTTCATCTCCCGTCTGTTCCCCGTCGTCGTCGTCGACCAGGGGAAGAAGTCCACGATCGGCCGCGGCGAGGTCCGGGCCGCTTCCGGCCACTGAGGGGTGCCTAAATGAGCAAGCTCATCACCATCGACCCGGTCACGCGCATCGAGGGTCACCTCCGCATCGACGTCGAGGTCGACGGGGGCGCGGTCAAGAACGCATGGTCCTCGGGCACCATGTGGCGCGGCATCGAGACCATCCTCCAGGGCCGCGATCCCCGCGACGCCTGGATCTTCACCCAGCGCATCTGCGGCGTGTGCACCACCGTGCACGCGATCGCCTCGGTGCGCAGCGTGGAGAACGCGCTCGGCCTCGAGATCCCGCTGAACGCGCAGCTCATCCGCAACCTGATCGTCACGGCGCACACGCTGCACGATCACATCGTCCACTTCTACCAGCTGTCCGCGCTGGACTGGGTGGACGTGACCAGCGCCCTGAAGGCCGACCCGGTGAAGGCGGCGCAGCTCGCCGAGTCGATCTCCAGCTGGCCGGGCAACTCGAAGCACGAGCTCGCGGCGGTGAAGGCGCGCCTCGAGGGCTTCGTGAAGGCCGGCCAGATGGGCATCTTCACCAACGGCTACTGGGGCCACCCGGCGATGAAGCTCTCGCCGGAGGTGAACCTGCTCGCGGTCGCGCACTACCTCCAGGCGCTGGAGATCCAGCGCAAGGCCAACATGGCGGTGGCGATCCTCGGCTCGAAGACGCCGAACATCCAGAACCTGGCGGTGGGCGGCGTGGCCAACGCCATCAACCTGGACAGCCCGGCCGCGCTGAACATGGAGAAGCTGTACCAGGTGAAGACCCTCATCGACGAGGTCGCCACCTTCGTGCAGCAGTGCTACCTGCCCGACGTGGCCGCCATCGGCGGCTTCTACCCGGACTGGTTCAAGTACGGCGCCGGCGTGACGAACTACCTCTCGGTGCCCGAGCTCCCGCTGGACGAGAAGATGTCGAAGTTCGACATCCCGGGCGGCGTGCTCTGGAACGGCAAGCTCGAGCTGGCGCACAAGCTGGCGGGCTGGAACGACGACTACCTGAAGCAGAACGTGACGGAGTCGATCGCGCACGCCCACTACGACGGCGCCTGGGCGAAGGGCCCGTGGGAGGAGGACGACAAGCCGAAGTTCGCCGGCGAGTGGAAGCACGAGACGCCCGCGCCCGACCGCTACACCTGGGTGAAGGCGCCGCGCCTCGAGGGCAAGCCGGTGCAGGTCGGGCCGCTCGCCTGCGTGCTGGTGGGCCTCGCCTCCGGCCACGAGCCCACCACCCGGTGGGCCACCGCGGCCATCGGCGCGGTGAAGGCGATCCACAAGATCGACCTCACCCCGGCGCACCTCCACTCGACGCTCGGCCGTCACGCGGCCCGCGCCATCCGCGCGGCCATGATGGCCGAGATGGCTCAGAAGCAGTGGAAGCTCCTGGTCGAGAACATCGGCAAGGGCGACACGCGCATCTGGGTGGACCCGATGGCGAACCTGAAGCCCGGCATCTACAAGGGCGTCGGCTTCCACGAGGCGCCGCGCGGCACGCTCTCGCACTGGTGCGTGATCGAGGCCGACAAGAAGGGCATGAAGCTGAAGAACTACCAGTGCGTCGTGCCCTCGACCTGGAACGCCGGCCCGCGCGACGCGAGCGGCGCCCTTGGCCCCTACGAGAAGTCGCTCGTCGGCAACCCCATCGCCGACCCGAAGCTGCCGCTCGAGGCGCTCCGCACCATCCACTCGTTCGACCCGTGCCTCGCCTGCGCCATCCACACCGTGGACGCCGAGGGTGACGAGATCGCCCGGGTGAAGGTGCTGTAGCCCGCGTCGGGTGGTACATCCGATCCCGTCCTCGACCGCCGGGGACGGGATCGGCCTTTTCGGGAGCCCCGCCGCGGCGGGGAGGAGGCTCGGGTGGCGCGCATCGCGGTCTTCGGCATCGGCAACGTGCTCACCGGCGACGACGCCGTCGGGCCGTACGTGGTGAAGGTGCTGGAGGCCCGCTGGGAGCTGCCGGGCGTCGAGGTGGTGGACGCCGGCACGCCCGGCCTCGACCTCACCGCCTACTTCGCCGGCCTCGACGCGGCCGTCCTGGTGGACGCGGTCAAGGCGCGCGCCGCGCCGGGCGAGCTGCGGACCTACTCGCGCGAGGACCTGGTGAAGCGCTCGCCGGTGCTGGCGGTGAGCCCGCACGAGCCCGGGCTGCGCGAGGCGGTCATGAACGCCGAGTTCATGGGCGTGTGCCCGGCCACGGTGCGCCTGGTGGGCGTGGTGGCGGAGCGGACCGACCTCGGCTGCGCGCTCTCGCCCTCGGTGCAGGCCGCGGTGCCGGCGGCGGTCGAGCAGGTGCTGTCCGAGCTGCGGGCGCTGGGCGTCGCGCCGCGGCCCCGCGACCCGCCGGCCGAGCCGGACCTGTGGTGGGAGAAGGGCCGGGCCGGATAGCGCCGGGCGCGCCGCAGGGAATGCGCGCCGGGCAAACGGACGTTGATCCACCGGGTGGCCGCCCCGCGTTGCGGCGGCGAAAGGCGCGGCGGTAAGCTCGCGCCGCCCCAGCACGGAAGGCCCAGGCGCACGCGCCGCTCCGCATGACCACGCAGCGGACCACAGACGGCGGGCCGGATCGCTCCGGCGAGGGGCGGCGGATCGCCGTGAGCGGCACGGTGCAGGGCGTCGGCTTCCGGCCGTTCGTCTACCGGCTGGCGCACCAGACCGGCGTGACCGGCCGCGTCCGCAACGATGCGGCCGGCGTGACCATCGAGGCGTTCGGCCCGCGCGCCGCGCTGGACGCGTTCCAGGCCCGCCTGGTGAGCGACCGCCCGCCCGCCGCCTCCATCGCCGCGCTGCGCGCCGAGCCCATCCCCGCCGAGCCGGCGGCGCGCTTCGAGATCGTGGAGAGCGGCGGGGCGGCCGAGCGGCGGGTGGCCATCCCGCCGGACCTCGCCACCTGCCCCGAGTGCCTCGGCGAGCTGCGCGACCCCGCCGATCGCCGCCACCGCTACCCCTTCACGAACTGCACCGCCTGCGGCCCGCGCTTCACCATCGCGCTGGGCGTCCCCTACGACCGGCCCGCCACCACCATGGCCGGCTTCCGGATGTGCCCGGCCTGCGCGCGCGAGTACGGCGACCCGCTCGACCGGCGCTTCCACGCGCAGCCGAACGCGTGCCCCGTGTGCGGCCCGCGCGTCGCGCTGCGGGACGCCGCCGGCGCGCCGCGCCCTCCGCCGACCCGATCCGCGAGTGCGCCGCGCTCCTGCGCTCCGGCGGCGTCGCCGCGGTGAAGGGGCTCGGCGGGTACCACCTCGCGTGCGACGCGAGCGCGCCCGCCGCGGTGCGGACGCTGCGCGAGCGGAAGCGCCGCGAGGAGAAGCCGCTCGCGGTCATGGTGGCGGACCTCGAGGCCGCGCGGGCGCTCGCCGAGCTCTCGCCGGACGAGGCGGCGCTGCTCGCCGCCCCCGAGCGTCCCATCGTGCTCTGCCGCCGGCGGCCCGGCGCGGCGCTCGCCCCGGAGCTCGCGCCCGGCAGCCCCATCGTCGGGCTCATGCTGGCGTACGCGCCGCTCCACCACCTGCTGCTCGCCGACGCCGGCGTGCCGCTGGTGATGACGAGCGCGAACCTCTCCGACGAGCCCATCGCCTTCGAGGACGAGGACGCGCTGGCGCGGCTCGGCGGCATCGCCGACCTGTTCCTGGTCCACGACCGGCCCATCGCCTCGCGCCGACGACTCGGTGGCGCGGGTGGTGGCGGGGCGGCCCTTGGTCATGCGCCGCAGCCGCGGGTTCGTGCCGCGCCCGGTGCGCACCGCCCGGCGCTTCGCCCGCCCGGTGCTGGCGGCGGGCGCGCAGCTCAAGAACGCCTGCTGCCTGGCGCGGGGCGACGAGGCCACCCTGGGCCCGCACGTGGGCGACCTCGACGGCCTCGAGACCTACGGCGCGTTCGAGGCGGCGGTGGCGCGGCTGGAGGCGTTCCTCGCCTTCCGCCCCGAGCTGCTCGCCTGCGACCTCCACCCGCTCTACCTCTCCACGCGCTGGGCGCGCGAGCGGGCCAAGGCGGCCTCGCTGCCGCTCGTCGAGGTCCAGCACCACCACGCGCACGCCGCCGCCTGCATGGCCGAGCACGGCCTCGAGGGCCCGGTCCTGGCGCTGTGCTGGGACGGCACCGGGCTCGGCGCCGACGGCGCGTCCTGGGGCGGGGAGCTCCTGCTCGCCGAGGCGGCGCGCTTCGAGCGGCTCGCCACCTTCCGGCCGGTGGCGCTGGCGGGCGGCGACCGCGCCATCCGCGATCCCTGGCGCATCGCGCTCGCGGCGCTGCTCGACGCGTTCGGCGAGGACGCCCCGCTCGACCGCCTCCCCCTGTTCGCGGGGGTGCCGGCGCGGGAGCTGGACGTGGTCCGCCGCATGCTCGCCGCCGGCCTGAACGCGCCGCCCGCCCACGGGGCCGGGCGCGCCTTCGACGCCGCCGGCGCGCTCGCGCTGTGCCGCCCGTCGGCGCGCTTCGAGGGGCAGCTGGCGCTCGCGCTCGACGCGGCCGCGCACGGCCACGAGGCGCCGCCCTACCCGTTCGACCTCGACGCGTCCGGACCGGTGGAGGCGCTCGACCTGCGCCCGCTGTGGCGCGCGCTCGCGGCGGACGTCCTGGCGGCCCGGCCGGCCGGGGAGATCTCGGCGCGCTTCCACGCGGCGCTCGCCGCGGCCGGCGCCGAGCAGGTCCGGCGGGCGGCGCGCCGGGCCGGGCGGCTGCCGGTGGTGCTGACCGGCGGCTGCTTCCAGAACGCGCGGCTCGCGGAGGCGATCCGCGCGCGGCTGGAGGGAGAGTTCGCGGTATACCAGCACGGCGAGGTGCCGCCCGGCGACGGCGGGATCGCGCTCGGCCAGGCGGTGGTCGCCGACGCGGTGGCCCGCGCCTAGCGCCGGCCGGTGGAGGAGACGGAAGACATGTGCCTCGGGGTTCCAGGGAAGGTCATCGCCATCGACGGGCTCGACGCCACGGTGGACTTCTTCGGCGTGCGCAAGTCGCTCCGCCTCGACATCGTGGACGAGCCGGTGCAGGTGGGCGACTACGTGCTCAACCACGTGGGCTTCGCCATCCGGCGCATCCCGCCCGAGGAGGTCCAGGAGACGCTGGCGCTGTTCGACCAGATCCTGGAGGTCTCCGGCGCGAAGGAGGACCTCATGGCCGCCGACGTCCGGGGCGAGATGGCCGCCGGGAAGGACCAGAAGTAGGAGGGCCGGCGATGTCGAACGAGGATCTCTTCCGGCAGCTCAAGTTCCGCGATCCGGCCCGCGCCCGCGCGCTCGCCGAGGCGCTCCGCCACAACATGGACGCCATCGGCCGCGAGGTGTCGGTGATGCACGTGTGCGGCAGCCACGAGCAGGCCATCGCCCGCTTCGGCCTGCGCGCGGTGCTCCCGCCCGGCCTGGAGCTCATCATGGGCCCGGGCTGCCCGGTGTGCGTCACCGACGGCCCGGAGGTGGACGAGGCGGTCGCGCTCGCCATGCAGGGCGTGCGCGTGTGCACCTACGGTGACATGCTCCGCCTCCCCGGCACCGCGCGCTCGCTCGCCGACGCGCAGGCCGACGGCGGCAAGGTCGAGGTGGTCTACTCGATCTCGCAGGCGGTCGAGCTCGCCCAGGCGCACCCCGAGGAGCAGGTGGTGTTCCTGGCGAGCGGCTTCGAGACCACCGCGGTGGCGACCGCGGCGGTGGCGCTCGCCTCGCGCCCCCCAACTTCTCCATCCTCTCGGTGCACAAGTACGTGCCGGCGGCGATGGAGATCGTGGCCGCGTCGAAGGAGACGCACATCGAGGGCTACGTCGCGGCCGGCCACGCCGCGATCATCACCGGCTGGGCCATCTTCGAGCCGTTCGCGGCCCGTACCGGCGCGCCGGTGGTGGTGGCCGGCTTCGAGCCGCTCGACATCCTGGCCGCGCTGGTGAAGCTCACCGAGCTCATCCGCGAGCGGCGGCCGGAGGTGGCGAACGTCTACCCGCGCTGCGTGACGAAGGAGGGCAACCTCCCCGCGCAGCGCTCGCTGTGGCGGGCGTTCCGCACCGTGACCGGCCGGTGGCGCGGCATCGCCGACGTCCCGGGCGGCAACCTCGAGCTCGTGCCCGAGCTGGCCGCGCTCGACGCCCGCAAGCGCTTCCGCATCGACACGGCGGGCGTGCGCGACGCGGCGGCGGAGGAGGAGGCGAAGGGGTGCATCTGCGGCCGGATCATGCTCGGCCTCGCCACCCCGGAGCACTGCGCGCTGTTCGGCACCACCTGCGTCCCGGAGTCGCCGGTGGGCGCGTGCATGGTGTCGTCGGAGGGGCAGTGCCGGATCTGGCACACGTACGGCGGCGTGCCCGATCTGCGCAAGGTCGGCTAGGAAGGCGCGGAGACCCATGGACACGAAGGTGCAGCAGAAGATCGGCCTGAAGCACGGCTCCGGCGGGCGCGCCATGCGCCAGCTCATCGAGGACGTGTTCCTCTCGCTGGCCTCGCCGGTGGACGGCATCGGGCTCTCGGCGCTGGACGACGGCGCGGCGATCCGCGTGGGCGACCGCTGGCTGGTGATCACCACCGACTCGCACGTGGTGCACCCCATCTTCTTCCCGGGCGGCGACATCGGCCGGATCAGCGTCTCGGGCACGGTGAACGACCTCGCCATGATGGGCGCCACCGAGCCGGTGGGGCTGACCTGCGCGGTGATCCTGGAGGAGGGCTTCCCGCGCGCCGACCTGGAGCGGGTGGTGGCCTCGATGCGCGAGACGGCGAAGGAGGCCGGCGCGCCCATCGTCACCGGCGACACCAAGGTGATGGGCAAGGGCCAGGTGGACGGCATCGTGCTCAACACCACCGGCGTGGCGCTGGCCGACCGGGTGGTCTCGGACGCCGGGCTGCGGGCCGGCGACGTGCTCGTCGTCACCGGCTCGATCGGCGATCACGGCATGGCGGTGATGGCCCGGCGGCACGACCTGCGGCTGGAGGGCGACCTCCGCTCCGACGTCGCGCCCATCAACGGGCTGGTCCGCGCGGCGCTCGCCGCCGGCGGCGAGGACGTGGTCGCGATGAAGGACCCGACCCGCGGCGGCGTGGCGGGCGTGCTGCACGAGATGGCCGCGAAGGGCGGCGTCGGCATCGTGGTGGACGAGCCGTCGCTGCCGATCAACGACGAGGTGCGGGCCGCCGGCGAGATGATCGGCATCGACCCGCTGCTCGTCGCGAACGAGGGCAAGGCGGTGATCGGCGTGCGGGCCCGCTCGGCCGACAAGGTGCTGGCCGCGCTCCGCGCGCACCCGCTCGGCGCGCGCGCCACCGTGTTCGCGCGGGCCATCGCCGAGCGGCCCGGCGCGGTGATCCTCGACACCGGCTTCGGCAAGCGCATGCTGGCCGAGCCCGAGGGGGAGCTCCTGCCGCGCATCTGCTAGGCAGGCGAGCCGCATGCACGAGTATTCCCTGGTGGAGGCGCTGGTCAGGCGCGTGGAGCAGGAGGCGCGGCGCCGCGAGGCGGTCGCGGTCCGCGGGCTCACCGTGAGCGTGGGCGAGCTCTCCGGCGTGGACCCGGAGCTGTTCCGCACCGCCTACGAGACGTTCCGCGCCGGCAGCCTGTGCGCCGAGACGCCCCTCACCCTGAAGCGCCTGGAGGCGCGCTGGTCCTGCCCGGCCTGCCGCGCCCCCATCGCCCGCGGCGCGGTGCTGCGCTGCCCGACCTGCGACGTCCCGGCCCGCCTCGACGAGGGCTCGGACGCGCTCACCCTCGACAGCATCGACATGGAGGTGCCCTGATGTGCACGACCTGCGGCTGCGGCGATCCCGAGCTCGTCCCGGTGGAGCTGCACGAGAAGATCCTGGCCGGCAACGACCGCGCCGCCCGCCACAACCGCGAGCACTTCCTCGAGGCCGGCGTCCTCGCGCTCAACATCATGGGCTCGCCCGGCGCCGGCAAGACCGGCGTGCTCGAGGCGACCGCGAAGGCGGCGGCCGCGAAGAGCTGGCGCCTCGGCGCGGTCTCGGCCGACCTCGCCACCGACAACGACGCGCGCCGGCTGGAGAAGGCCGGCATCCCGTCGAAGGCCATCACCACCGGCCAGGCCTGCCACCTCGACGCCGAGCTGGTGCACCGCAGCCTCCACGACTTCCCCTGGCGCGACACCGACGTGTTCTTCATCGAGAACGTCGGCAACCTGGTGTGCCCGGCCATCTACGACCTGGGCCAGGCGGCGAACGTGGTGGTGCTCTCGGTGACCGAGGGCGAGGACAAGCCGCTCAAGTACCCGGTCATGTTCAAGGCGGCGGACCTGGTGCTCGTCACCAAGGTGGACCTCGTCCCGCACCTCGACGTGGACCTCCCGAAGCTCCGCGACGCCATCGCGCACGTCATGCCGACCGCGAAGGTGATCGAGCTGTCCGCCCGCACCGGCGAGGGCATGGACCGGTGGATCGCGTGGCTGGAGGAGCTGCGGCGGCCCATCGTGAAGCCGGCGCAGCCGCGGACGCACACCCACGGGCACGACCACGGTCACGAGCACACGCACGCGGACGGGACGACCCACGCGCACCCGCACGATCACGCCCATGACCATGCCCACGGCCACGGGCACGATCACGGGCACCGCCACTAGCCCCCGCTCATGCCTCGGCCGGCGCCCTACCCCACCGACGCGGTCACCGACGACCGCTCCTGGATCATCGCGGCGAGCCGCTCGAAGGCCTTCTCGAGCGTCTCCAGCGAGGGGCCGAACGAGAAGCGCACGTAGGAGCGGAAGCGGGCGACGTGGCGGGCGCGGCGCTTGCCGGGGTTCACGTCGAAGAACTCGCCGGGGACCACGATCACCTTGCGTCGCAGCGCCTCGCGGAAGAAGCCCATGCCGTCGTTGAGCGGCGCGGGCAGGTTGGCGAGGTTGCCCCAGCAGTAGAAGGTGCCGTCCGGCGCGCGGTCGATGCGGACGCCCATGGTCTCGAGCGCGTCGAGCATGTGGCGGCGCTTCTCGCCGAAGGTGCGGTGGATGGCCTCGGTCTCCTGGCGCACCGCCTCCTCGGCGAGCAGCGGGATGGCCGCGCGCTGGAGCGGCTTCGAGCCGCCGCCGTCCAGGAACGAGCCGGCGCTCGCCACCGCGTCGATGACCTTGCGCGGCCCGACCGTCCAGGTGACGCGCCAGCCCGGGTAGCGCCAGTTCTTGGTGAGCCCGTCGAACAGCACGATCGGATCGCGGTCCACGTCCTCGACGTACCGCGCCGCGCTCTCCACCGGCAGCCGGCCCGGCGGCGCCGTCCAGACGTAGTGCGAGTAGAACTCGTCCATGAGCATGGCGCACTCGAGCTCGCGCGCCAGCTCGACCCAGCGCGCCAGCTCGTCGCCCTGCACCAGCTTGCCGGTGGGGTTGCAGGGGTTGGAGAGGAGCAGCGCCGAGAGCCCGCGGCCGGTCACCTCGCGGCGCAGGTCGTCCACCGTGAACGCGTACCCGCGCTCGCCCTCCAGCAGGATGGGGATGGGCGTGAAGGTGCGGAACAGGTCCAGCAGCTCCTCGTAGGCGGTGTAGTCGGGCAGGAAGTGCCCCATGTTCACGCGCCCGAGGCTCGCCGCGGCGCGGGTGAGCGAGGTGCGGCCGCCGCCGGAGATGGAGACGTTCTCGGCCTTGTACTGCGAGGGCAGGCCGCGGCGGTACAGCCGGTTGTAGAGGCCGGCCACCTCCTCGCGCAGCTCCCACAGGCCGGCCACCGGCGCGTACTCCTGGTCGTCCACCGACACGGCGACGGAGTGGACGCGGTCGGGCGCGCCGGGCAGCGGACCGGTCTCGGGCTGCCCCTGCCCGAGGTTGCACCAGTCCGGATCCTGCATCGAGAAGCCGAGCTTGGTCGCCTCCGCGGTGGCGTAGATGACGCCGGTGCGGGGGACCTGCCGGAACGAGGAGAGCTTTCCGCCTTGCGGGATGGGTTCGTCGGTCACGGGAGCGCGAGATTACCACGCGCCCGCGGCGCGATCAGCGCCGCCGCGGGACGAGGTCGCCGGCGTCCGGAAGGACGAGGACGTCCGGCTCGGCCTTGCCGACGAGCTCCCGCGCGCTCGCGAGCGCCGCGTCCAGCGAGGGGGCGAACGTCGCGTACGTCTCGCGGACGGTGGCCTCGGGCATGCCCGAGACCAGGAAGAGCGTGTACCGCTCCGGCAGGAAGCGCCGGACGCCCAGCTGGAAGATGCCCTCGTTGACGGTCCGGAGCGGCCCCACGCCGCCGGGGCACTCGGCGCAGACGACGACCACGCCGCCCTCCCGCAGCAGCATGCCCGCCGGCGGGACCAGCTTCGAGGCCTGGTACAGGCTGCCGGAGACCGGCAGCGGCGCCGAGACCACCACCACGTCGGCCGGCTCGGCGGCGACCTCGCACCACGGGCGCGCCATGCGCACGCCGGCGCGGTGCGCGTAGACCACGTCGCCCGCCACCGCGCCCATCACCACCCCGCCCGCCTCCACCACGTTCAGCATGTACGTGTCGCGCCCGAGCCGCCGGACCGCCTCCTCCAGGTCCTCGCGGCACGGGTTGCCGTCGGCGCGGCCCAGGCTCGAGGCGGGATCGGCCTTGAGCTTGTGGTTCTGCCGGATGTCGTCGTCGTGCCCGAGCCCGGGGAAGATGCCCTTCGCGCCGCCGCCCCAGCCGGCGAAGTAGTGCGGCTTCACCCGGCCGGTGGTGACGACGAGGTCGCTCTCGGCCACGCACCGGTTCACCCGCAGGCGCGTGCCGCGGCTGGTCCGGCCCATCTCCACCATCGAGGCCTCGTCGCGCGCGTCGTGGTTCACCACGCGGTGCCGCCGGAGCACCTCGTCCGGCAGCCCGAGCGCCTCGAGCGGCCCGGGCCCGTGCGTGCCGTTCGCGACCGCGAGCGTGAGGTGGTCGTCGGGGACCACCGCGAGCGCGCGCCGCACCGCCGCGAACAGCTCGGCGCGCGGCTCGTCGCGGGAGGCGTCGCTCACGATCACCAGCACACGCGTGCGCGGGCCGGCCACCTCCGGCAGCGGCCGGGCGCCCTCGGGGTGCGCGAGCGCCGCGTCCAGCGCGGCGGGCAGGTCGGCCACCGCCGGCGCGGGCGGGGCGGCGAGCACGCGCGCCGGCACGCCGGCCGGGAACGGGAGCGGGCGGGTGCCGTAGCCGAGCAGGACGGGGGCGGACGCGGGCGCGCTCATGCCGGCATCGTACCCCAGCCGCGGGGCGCAGCCGCCGGGGCGGGCGCCCCACCCGCCCTCCGCCGCTGCTCGCCGCACACTCCGCGATACCGGACGCAGGCGCTCCGCCGCCTCCGCCCACGCCCGCAGGGTCCTGCCGCGCGGGTCTGGTTGCGGCGGACGGTCCGTCCGTTATATGAGACGCCTCTCCAGCCCAGCCGAGGAGCCCGCCGCATGCCCGCCCGCACCGCCGATCCCTACCGCGACCTCGCCGTCATCGACGCGCGGGCGCCCCGCTTCAACCAGGCGGTCATCGGCGCGCTGGCGCTCGCGGGAACGCTCACCGGCGGGTGGGCGCTGTTCGCGCTGCCCGCGCTGCAGCTCACCCTCGGCCTCGCGCTGGGCCGCCGCTGGTGCCTCCCCTGCGTGTTCTACTTCGAGGTGGTTCAGCCCCGGCTCGGCGAGGGTCCGCTGGAGGACAGCCGGCCGCCGCGCTTCGCGAACCAGGTCGGGGCGGTGTTCCTGTGGACCGCGACCGCGGCGACGCTCGTCGGCGCGCCCGCGCTCGGGAGGGCGCTGGGGGGCGCGGTGGCCGCGCTCGCGCTCGTTTCTGCGGCGACGGGCTTCTGCACGGGCTGCGCGCTGTACCGGGCGGGCGCCCGGCTCCGCGGCATCCGGGGCCGCACCGTGGAGCGCGTGGACCTCGCCGAGCTCGGGGTGCCGGCCGGCCAGGGCGCGGTGGTCCAGTTCACGCACCCGCTGTGCTCGGACTGCCAGGAGCTGGCGCGGCGCCTCGCCGGCGAGCGGCACGGCCCGGTGCTCGTCGACGTCGCCCGGCGGCCCGACCTCGCGCGGAAGTACGGCGTCGCGGTGGTCCCGCTCGCCGTCGAGGTCGCCGCCGACGGCGCGGTGATCCGGCGCATCACCGGCTGAGCGCTCGACCGCCGCCGCCCCCGCGCGCCAGGCGGGCGGAGGCGTCGGCGCGACGCCTACCGCACCGAGATGTCGCAGCTGCAGCCCGACCTCGGGGTCGCGTACCGGTTCTGACGGCGCGGCCGCCGGAGCGCCGGCCCCGGCGGCATCCCACCGCAGCCCGGCGGCGCGCCGCCGCACGCGCCCGGTTTCCGCCGCAGGACCGGCGCCCGCGCCGTACACTGGGCGCGATCACCCAGGCAGCCCGGGGGCCCGATGGCGAACGTCCCGGAGTGGCATGCGCTGTCCGCCACCGACGCGTTCGCGCGGCTCGGCTCCGGACCGGCCGGCCTCGACCCCGCGGAGGCGGCCCGCCGCCTGGAGGAGCACGGGCCCAACGAGCTCGCCCGCGCGCGCCGCGCCCCGGCGCTCGCGCTGCTCGCCGCCCAGTTCAAGAACGTGCTGGTCGTGATCCTGATGGTCGCGATCGCGCTCTCGCTGTCCCTCGGCCACGACCTCGAGGCGGCCACCATCGGCGCCATCCTGGTGTTCACGGTGGTGCTCGGGTTCGTGCAGGAGTACCGGGCCGAGAACGCGCTCGCGGCGCTCCGCCGGATGGCCGCGCCGCTCGCCACGGTGATCCGCGGCGGCGCGGAGCGGAAGGTCCCGGCGCGCGAGGTGGTGGCGGGGGACCTGCTCGTGATCCACGCCGGCGACCGGATCCCCGCCGACGCGCGGGTGGTCGAGGCCGTCAACCTGCAGGCGGACGAGGCGGCGCTCACCGGCGAGTCGGTGCCGGTGACGAAGACCGAGGAGCCGCTCCCCGCCGGCCCGGTCGCCATCGGCGATCGCACCGACATGCTGTTCGGCGGCACCGCCGCCACCTACGGGCGCGGCCGCGCCGTGGTGGTGGCCACCGGCGCCGGCACCGAGCTGGGCGCCATCGCCCGCATGCTCGCCGAGGTGAAGCCGGCGCGCACCCCGCTGCAGCTCGAGCTGGACCGGGTGGGGAAGCAGCTCGCCCGCGCGGCCATCGTGGTGGTGGTGCTGCTCGCCGGGCTGGGGCTCCTGCGGGGCCAGCCGTTCCTCGAGATGGTGGTGTTCGCCATCGCGCTCGCGGTGGCGGTGGTGCCGGAGGCGCTGCCGGCGGTGGTCACCATCGCGCTCGCGCTGGGCGTGCAGCGGCTGGCGCGCCGGAACGCGCTGGTGCGCCGGCTCGCCGCCGCGGAGACGCTCGGCTCCACCACCGTCATCTGCTCGGACAAGACCGGCACGCTCACCCGCGACGAGATGACCGTCCGCGCGCTGCACGTGGAGGGGCGCACGCTGGAGGTGACCGGCTCCGGCTACCGCGTCGAGGGCGGGTTCCTGCACGAGGGCGCGCCGGTGGACTCGCCGCCCGCCCTGCTCGCGCTGCTCGGGGGCGCGGTGCTCGCCTCGGACGCCAGGGTGGAGCGCACGCCGTCCGGCGACCTGACCGTCTCCGGCGATCCCACCGAGGCGGCGCTGGTGGTGGCGGCGCTGAAGGCCGGCCTCGACCGCGCCGAGCTGGACGCGCGCGCGCCGCGCGTCGGCGAGATCCCGTTCACCTCCGAGAGCAAGCGGATGACCACCCTGCACCGCACCGCGCGCGGGCCGGTGGCGTTCGCCAAGGGCGCGCCGGAGGTGATCGTCCCCGCCTGCACCCGGGTGGCGAGCGGCGACGGGGAGCGGCCGCTCGACGAGGCCGGCCGCGCCGCGCTGCTCGAGGTGGTCCGCGGCATGGCGGAGCGGGCGCTGCGCGTGCTCGCCGTGGCGCGCGGGGCCGGCGCGTCCCTCGCCGGGGCCGAGCGCGACCTGACGCTGCTCGGGCTGGTGGCGATGATCGACCCGCCGCGCCCGGAGGCCCGCGCCGCGCTGGAGCGCTGCGCCGCGGCCGGCATCCGGGTCGTGATGATCACCGGCGACCACCCGGTCACCGCCCGCGCCATCGGGGGCGAGCTGGGGCTGCTCCGCACCGGGACGGTGGTGACCGGGCCCGAGCTGGCGCGCCTCTCCGACGCGGAGCTGGGCGCGCGGGTGCAGGACATCGAGGTCTACGCGCGCGTCTCCCCCGCCGACAAGCTGCGCATCGTCACCGCGCTCCAGTCGCGCGGCGAGGTGGTGGCGATGACCGGCGACGGCGTGCGACGCCCCCGCGCTCAAGAAGGCCGACATCGGCGTGGCCATGGGCATCACCGGCACCGACGTCACCCGCGAGGCGGCGGCGATGACGCTCACCGACGACAACTTCGCGTCCATCGTCGGCGCGGTGGAGGAGGGCCGCGGCATCTTCGCGAACGTGAAGAAGTACCTCATGTACCTGCTCTCCTCGAACGTGGGCGAGATCGGGCTCATGGCCGCCGCCACCCTGCTCGGCCTGCCGCTGCCGCTGACGGCGGTGCAGATCCTCTACGTGAACCTGGCCACCGACGGGCTGCCGGCGCTGGCGCTGGCGGTCGATCCCCCCGAGGGCGACCTGATGCGGCTGCCGCCCCGGGACCCGCGGCAGGGGATCTTCACGCGGCCGGTGGTGGCGCTCATCGCGACCGGCGGCGCCTGGTCCACGGTCGTCAACCTGGGCCTGTTCGCCTGGGCGCGCGCCTCCGGCCGCGGCGACGCCGAGGCGATGACCATGTGCTTCATGTCGCTCGTGCTGGTGCAGTTCGCGAAGGCGTTCGCGTTCCGCTCCGTGCGCCACTCGGTGCTGCGCCGGCCGTTCGCGAACCGCTGGCTGAACCTCGCCATCGGCTGGGAGCTGGCGCTCCTGCTCCTGATCGTCTACCTGCCGCCGCTGCGGGCCGCCTTCGGCACCTACGCGCTCCCGGCGGCGGACTGGCTGCTGGTGACGGGCGCGGCCCTCACGGTGCTGCCCGTGCTGGAGCTCGCGAAGGTCGCCGTCCGCCGCGCCGCCCCGTCCGCGTGACGGCGTCGCCTCGCCGGGGACGGATGCCGGACGGGGTGCCCCTGTGCCACGCGGAAACGCTCCGGTGTCTGGGACATCGAATGCTGCGCTGGAGGTGGCCGCGCACGCCGCGCGGCCCGGCAGCGGGAGTGCACCATGGCACACGGCAGGAGCTGGTGGGTGGGCGCGGCGGCGGCGGCGATCGCGGGCGCCGCCTGTGGCGGGTCGGACAACGGCGGCAGCGGCGCGAGCACGCGGCCGACTGCGGCCGGCTACTACATCGAGATCTCGGGGATGAAGTTCTCGCCCCTCGACCTGAAGGTGCCGGCCGGCGCGACGGTCACCGTCATCAACGACGACTCGATGGCGCACTCGGTGACCAGCGAGACGACCCCGGGCGCCTACGCGCCCGGCGGCGTGGACGGCGTCACCTTCAACACCGGCGCGTTCAACGGGGTCAAGACGTTCACCATCCCGGCGGCGGCCGCGCAGGGCACGGTGGTCCCGTACTACTGCTCCACGCACCTCGGCGGCATGGTCACGCCGAACGGCAGCATCACCATCGACCCGGCCGCGCAGCCGGCGCCGCCGCCCCCGCCGCCCGGCGGCAGCGGCGGTGGGGGCGGCGGCGGTGGTGGTGGAGGCGGCGGCGGCTACTAGCTCCGTGCGTCCGGGGTCCGCCCGCCCTGCGCGTCGGGGCGCGCGGACGCTCAGGACCGCGCCGCGATCGCCGCGAGCACCGCGGCGACCACCCGGTCGCAGCGGGGCGCGAGGAACCCGAACGCCTCGGGCGCGCTGCGGCCCACGCGCTCGGCGATGAGCCCGCGCAGCGCGAGGCGGGCGCGGTGGAGGCGGACCTTCACGGCCTCCTCGCCCAGGTCGAGCGCCGCGGCCACCTCGGCCGTCGAGAGCTGCTCGATCTCGCGGAGCACGTACACGGTCCGCAGGTGCACGGGGAGCCGGTCCACCGCCTGCTCGAGCAGCACCCTCGCCTCGCGCGTCGCCGCCTCGTCCTCCGGGCTCGGATCCGCCACGCGCTCGCCCTCCCCTCCTATACCGCCGTCCTCCCGCTCGTCCGGGAGCGGGACCAGCCGGTCGCGCCCGCGCAGGCGCATGAGCGCCTCGTTCACGCCGATGCGCACCAGCCACGTCGAGAACGCAGCGTGCCCCTGGAAGTCGCCCAGGTGGGCGTACGCCTGGAGGTACGCCTGCTGCATCGCGTCCTCCACCTCGGCCTCGTTGCGGAGCACCGAGCGGATGGCGCGGTACAGGCGCGGGTTGTGCCGCCGCATGAGCACCTCGAACAGCGCGACGTCCCCGTCGAGGACCCGCGCCACCACGTCCGGATCCGAGGGTGCCCCCGCGGGCACCCCGCGCACGCTGCTCGCCTGCACGGTCATGGCTCCTCCTCCGCCTCCCGTCATCGGATGCGCCGGCGCGCGGATCGTTACCGGCGTAACGCCGCCGCGCACGGCGCATCCAACGGGCAAGGAGGTTCACATGGCCAACAGGGACGAGATCCACGGAACGGCTCCCGCGTACTGGGCGCTCCGCATCGCGCTCGGCGTGGTGCCGATCGTGGCGGGGCTGGACAAGTTCACCAACCTGCTCGCGGACTGGGCGGGGTACCTGAGCCCGCTGGCGGTGCGGCTGCTGCCGGTGAGCCCCGCCGCCTTCATGCGGGCGGCGGGCGTCATCGAGGTGATCGTGGGCATCGGGATCCTGGCCGGGCGTGCGCGCACGTTCGGCTGGATCGCCATGGCGTGGCTCGCCGCCATCGCGCTCAACCTGATCGCGAGCGGCGCGTTCCTCGACGTGGCCGCGCGCGACGCGGTCATGGCGGTGGCCGCGTTCGCGCTGGCGCGGCTCGCGGCCGTCCACGAGCCGCTCCGGGCCCGGCGGCCGGCGGGGGCGGTCGAGCCGCAGCCGACGGCGGCGCACCCGGCGCCGACCCGGACCTGAGGACCGGCCCGGAAACGGCGGGACCCCGCCTCCGGCGAGGCGGGGTCCCGGGGACCTCGGCGTGGGAAGGGGCGCTAGACGGCCTCGACCCCCGCCCAGGCCACCTCCTCCTCCGGCTCCTCGAACCGGACGGGCTCGACGGTGGTGAACTTCTCGGCGAACGTCATCAGCACGCCCTCGAGGTGCTTCTGGGTCCGGGTGCGCCGCTCGCGCTCCACCGCCTTCGGATCCACCGGGACGAACTTCTCGTCCGGCGTGATCTTGAAGAGCGGCTGGCCCTTCTGCACCACGGTGCCGTCCGCGCCCTGCATCAGGACCTTCTCGATGGTCCCGGAGAACGGCGCGCGCACCGTGTTGAACATCTTCATCACCTCGATGATGTAGAGCGGCTGCCCCTTGTCGAAGTGCTGGCCCTCCTCGACGAACGGCGGCCGGCCCGGCGCCTCCTGGCGGTAGAACATGCCGCCGAACGGCGCCACCAGCTCGTCCGCCTTGGTGGCGGGCGGCGGGCACAGCACCTTCTTCATGCGCGCCTGCAGCTCGGGGTCGTGCAGGTGCTCGGGGATGGTGACCTCGAGGTCCTCCTCGACCTTGAAGTCGAAGAAGCGCACCGATTCGGCCACCATGAACAGCAGGCCGAGCAGCTCGTTGCCGGCCTCGTAGCCCAGGTGGGCGGAGCGGATCCTCGTCCAGGTCTCGGCGTCGAAGCCGTCCTGCGGCTCCTCCTTCTGCAGGATCTCGTTGAGCTTGTAGTACTCCTCGCGCTTCAGGCCGAAGCGCTCGCGGAGCGCCACGTAGAAGCGCAGCGACTTCGTCAGCAGCTCGTGGTCGTGCTCCCACATCACCTGGGAGGCGGGCCGCCGCGGGTGGAACGCCATGTTCAGGTAGGCGTAGGCGTCGTTGAGCACGCCGAGCGGGTTCCGGATCCAGAGCAGCTTGCCGTTCTCGATCCGGTAGTGGCGGCGGTTCATGCTGAGCCAGCCGGCGAACAGGTGCGGATCGTCGAGGAAGCGGTCGATCACGCGGGTGAGCAGCGTCACCTTGCGGTCGAGCACCTCGGCCATCGCCTTCTGCGCCGCCGCGTCGCCCGGGTTCTCCGTCGCCATGAGCTTCGCGTAGTGCTTCTTCATCTCGGCGAACGCGTAGGCGGTGTCGAGCTTGTTCGCCTCGTCCTTCAGCATGCCCACCAGCGTGAGGTACGGCACCACGAAGCGGGTGGTGGGCTTGGCGTTCACGCTCTGGCCCAGGAACCAGTTCACCAGGCCGTAGTGGAACTCCATGTTGGTGGCGAGGGTGGTGCCGCGGAGCTCCATGCGCGCCAGCACGCGCGCCAGGTGCTTGTAGCTCTCCAGCCGCCGGTCGCCCTTGGTGAGCAGCAGCGCGATGTTGGAGTCGTACGCGCCGGCCACCTTGTAGCGCATGAACATGCGCGTGTCGGGGTTGGGCATGCTGATGCCCTGGTCGTCGCGGATCTCGCCCTCGATGGGCTTCGACCAGTAGCGGATCACGCCGCCGGCGTGCGGGGACAGCGAGGCGTCGGTCGCGTTGAGGCGGGCCTCCACCGCCGCGCCGAAGCGCTGGATGCGGCGGGGCTTGGGCAGGCGCCTCTTGTGGCGCGCCAGCAGCGCCATGGCCTCGACCAGCGACTCGACCACGAACGTGTCGGCCGGATCGTCCGGGTTCGCGAACTCGAGCGCGTAGCAGAGCTCGGACACCCGGTGCTCCACCTGGATGCGGGTGTTGACCTCCATGAAGTAGTAGCGGTCGCGGTCGACGATGCACTCGAACGTGGAGGCGGAGTCGAGCCCCACCGCCTGGCCGAAGCGGGCGGCGTCGTCCTCCATCCGCTTCAGGATCTCCAGGTCCACCTCGAGCGCCTTGGCGCGGACGGGCTTGCCGTTCTTCTTCGCCCGCTCGATGGTGGCGGCGAGCGCCTCCTGCGTCACCGAGACCTCGAGCAGCTTCTGCTCGTGCATCTGCAGCGAGCAGTCGCGGCCGCCCAGCGACACGCACCACTCCCCGTTGCCGAGGAGCTGGATCTCGTTGTGCCGGGTCTGCTCGATGTTGAGCTCGATGAGGACGTTCTTGTTGTCGCCGACGCCGGTCGCCTTCACCTCGCTCAGCACCTCGCGCACCATGGCGGGCGCCTCGGCCGCGGCCGCCGCGACGGCCTTCGCGTCCGGGTCCTTCGCGGTGAGCAGCGAGGCGCCCAGGATGCGCTGGCCCTTGCCGCCGCCGCCGCCGATGGCCTTCAGGCGCACGCGGCTGCGCGGGTACTTCCGGAACATCTCCGCCACCTCGACCTGCACCTGCGCGCCCAGCTCGTCGATGGTGAAGAGGTCGATGCCCTTGGCGTAGGAGGCCTGGAGCACGTGCTCGGCGAGCACCGGGAGCTCCAGCTTCTCGTCCGCCAGCACCTTCGCATCGCAGGCGAGGCCCTCCGCCTCCACCAGCGCGAGCAGCTGCTTGCGCGTCTTGTGCTTCGCGAGCAGCGTGCGGGCCGCCACGTCGTTCACGCCCGGCGTGACGCTGACCTTCACCTCCAGCGCGGTGCGCTTCGCCTCGTCCTTCTTGCCGGCGCGCGCCTGGGTGATGGAGTTCGGGCCGATGAACTTCAGGCCGGCCCGCTCGATGGTGGCGACGAACTCCTCGTCCTCGGCCATGAAGCCGTAGCCGGCGAAGACGGAGTCGTAGCCGTTGTCGAGCGCGATCTGGACGATCTGGTTCATCCGCTCGACGCGCTCCTCCTTGGTCGCGCCGGTGTAGTCCGGCACGCGGTGGACGCGATCGTGGTCCGCGAGCTGGCGCAGCTCGGGGGCGAGGGCGTTCGCGTAGACGATCGAGTCCTTCTCGGAGAGCAGGATCCCGACGTGCGTCATGCCCATCTCGGCGAAGACGTCCATCGCCTCCTTGCGGATGGGGCCGCGGCACACGATGAGCGGCTTCAGGTCCTCGCAGGCGAAGGAGCGCACCCACGCCGAGGGCGAGCTGCCCAGGCGGCGGTCGCGGTGGATGAGCGGGTTGTTCCGGTAGTGGTCGACGTTGGAAGCCATGTCGTTCGGTTCTCCGGGTCTCGGGTCCGGTGCGCGGGGCCTAGTGGAACTCGCGCTGCGGGCCGCTCATCGGCGACGGCGTGTAGTGGCGGAGCAGGAAGTGGAGGTTCTGGCCGAGCACCTTGCGGAGATCGGTCGGCATCACCAGGGAGGAGATGGACCCGAGCGCCAGGCCTTCCTTCGGGTTCATGAGCTCCTTCTCGTAGCGGCGCCCGAGCGCGGCCTCCTCGCCCTTGAGCCACTCGGCCGCCTCCTTCTCGGCGTCCTTGCGGGCGGCCTCGCCCTCCATCCCGGCGGCGACGCGCTGCTGCGCGCCCTTCTTGGCGCGATCGGCGGCGGCGGCGCGCATCTTGCGGAGCTCGTCCTTGTAGACGAACTCCTTGCCGGCCGGGCCCATCACCGCGAGCCGGGTGGTGGGCAGCGCCAGCACCACGTCGGCGCCGGTGGGGTAGTTGTTGTACGAGGCGTAGGCGCCGCCGAACGCGTTGCGCAGGATGAGCAGGATGCGCGGCGTGCGGACGTCCACGATCGCGTCGAGCATGGAGCGGCCGGCCTGCACGATGCCGCGCGCCTCCTGCTCGCGCCCGGGGAGGAAGCCGGTGGTGTCCTCCATGAAGATGATGGGGATGTTGTAGATGTTGCAGAAGCGCACGAACCTGGCGATCTTCAGCGCGGTGTCGCAGTCGATCTGGCCGGAGCCGACCGCGCTGTTGTTCGCGACGAAGCCGACCACGTGCCCGCCCAGGCGGCCGAACGCGGTGACCACCTCGCGGGCGCGCTCGGGCTGGATCTCGAAGAAGTCGCCGTAGTCGCACACCTGCTGGATGATGATCGACACGTCGAACGGCGTGTTGAAGCCGGTCGGCGAGTTGAACGCCTTCTTCAGCAGGGTGTTGATCTCCCAGGTCTTGCGGTCGAGCGGGTCGCTGGTCTGCTGGAACGGCGCCATCGTCCGGTTGTTGTCCGGGACGTAGTTGAGCAGGCGCACCGCCTGGCGGAGCGCGGCGAGCTCGTCGATGACGGTGAGGTCCGCCACGCCCGAGGCGCCGTGCACCTTGGGGCCGCCCAGGTCCTCCGGCGAGATCTCCTCGCCCAGCACGGACTTCACCACGCCCGGGCCGGTGAGGCCGAAGAACGTGTCGGCCGGCTGGATCACGAAGCTGCCCTGGCGCGGCAGGTAGGAGCCGCCGCCGGCGTTGAACCCGAACATGCACATGATCGACGGGACCACGCCGCTGATCCGCCGGAGCGCGGTGAACGCCTCGGCGTAGCCGTCGAGGCCGCCCACGCCCGCCGGCACGTAGGCGCCGGCCGAGTCGTTCATGCCGATGAGCGGGATCCCCTTCTCGCCGGCCATGCGGAACAGGCGCGCCAGCTTCGAGCCGTTGGTCGCGTCCATCGAGCCGGCGCGGACGGTGAAATCGTGACCGTACACCGCGACGTCGCGGCCGCCGATGTTGAGGATGGCGGTGACGAGGGAGGCGCCGTCGAGGTTCTTGCCCCAGTTCTGGTACAGGACCATCGGCTCCTTGTCCGAGAGGACGCGGATCCGCTCCCACACCGTCATGCGCTTCTTGATGTGCTGCTTCTCGATCTGATCGACGGGGACCGAGCGGATGGGACGCTGGATGAGCTCCCAGCCCTCCTGCATCGCCTCCTCGTAGCCGCCGGTGGCCCTGGCGATCTCGCCGGGGATGGTGAACTCCACCTTCTCGGGCGGATCGAGCGGGTTCGTCAGGGTCGGTTTGATCGCCTTCGTGGTCACGGGCACGGACCTCCAGGAGGTGAGCTGGCGTCGACTGCGGCCCTGCGCGGAACCGCCGCAGTGACCCTCGATTCGAGGTCCACACGGCCCGGCCACCGCCCAGGAAAAACGGGGGCAGAAGTGTGGCAAGGTCGGGTCGTCGGAGCAAGAGGGGGCGCGGATTTTGCCTCGCCGCGTCAAAGACCGACCGGTCCGGTCGGGAACGCGCGATCGCCCGTTCGGACGCTCGCCGGTTCACCCACCGCAAAGTCGGCGGGCCGGGTCATGCCGGTGGACCGGGTCAGGCCGCCACTGCCCACGCCGGCTCGACCGTCACCGCGGCGACCGCAGATGGGCAGGGCAGCCGGAGCAGTGGTGGAGCAGTTGGAGCAGTTGGTGCCGGAGTCAGCCTCCGGCGCAGATGGTGCCCGCAGATGGTGCCGGAGTCAGGCCGCCACCGCCCAAGCCAGCCCGACCGCCACCGAGGCGACCGACGCGAGCGCCGGAACGCGTCGGGTGACCAGCGCGAGCCCGGGACCCGCCGCCGCGGCGAGCGCGTCGATCGCGGCCGTGACCGCCGCCATCGCGGCCGTGCTGCCCGCCGCGAAGCCGGCGAGGGTGAGCGCCTTCACCGGCGTGCTCGCGTGCGCCAGCGGCAGGACCACGAGCAGCGCAGCGGCGCCCGTGATCCCGTGCACCAGCCCCACCGAGAAGACCGCGTGGCGTGCGCCGCGGGTCGCGACGGCAGCCGCCGCGCGCCGCCCGCGGCGGAGCGCCCAGAGGTTCGCCAGGCCCATTGCGACCAGCGCCAGGCCCGCCACGCGCTCGGCCAACGCGTCCACCCGGTGCAGCCCGGTGCCGGAGAAGACCGCGAGCAGCGCCGCCCCGGCCGCGGCGGTACCTGCCGCGTGCCCGAGCCCCCACACGAGCCCGATGCGCCAGGCCCGGCGCCCCTGCCCCACCGAGAGCGGGGCCAGGCTGAGCAGGTGGTCGGGGCCGGAGACGGCGTGCAGCGCGCCGAAGCCTGCGGCGGTGAGCGCGACGGTCATGGACGTCCTCCGTTCGTCCGCGGAGCCGCCCGGCACCCGGGGACGCATGGAGGATGCATCGGAGCGGCGATGGCTTCCAATACATCGTTCGCTGTCTTTTGATAGGCCGCCGCTATCTGCGTCGCCCTGGCGCGGTCGATAGGCGGCGCCGTGTGGCGCGCAACCCTGCACCGATCGTACGATACGCGGGTCCGACGCCGTGTTCGATGAATGGAGCGGACCGATGGAACGATACGGGCTGGACGTTAAGTGGAACCCGGCACGTGACGCCCCGGGCGTCCCCCAGCGCTGCGCGCGATTCCAGGCCGTCGCCCCGCCAGACGCACGCGCATCCGAGTTCCTGTCCTCCCTCGTCGTCGCCGCCGCGGCGGGCGAGCGCGTCGCGTGCGTGGCCGAGGGCGCCTTCGTCGCGCCCACGGAGGTCGCGCGCAACGTCGCGACGCCCGGGATCGCGCCGGCAGGCGCCGGGTTCGTCGTCGCCGCCCGCGGCGCCTCGGCGCTCGCGAGCCTGCTCGAGGAATGGCAGGCCGAGTCGATCTGGATGGCTTTCGGCGGCGAGGAGCGCATCGAGGCCCTCGAGGCCGCCGTGCGCGGGCCGCGCTGGTGGGAGCTGGACCGCTCTCGCGCTCCGCTGGAGGCCGTCTCCCGGCTCGGGTGCGTGATCCGCGTCGCGCTGGATCACGCGTCGCTGGAAGCCTTCGGCGACGTGCCGGCCGTGCTGCGTTTCCTCGATTGCGCGACCCGCGCCGCGAAGGTCTCCTGATCATGGTTCGTCGGCCGGAGCTCGACTTGTACCGGTTCCACGGCCAGGTGCCCGGACGTGGCGGAGGACGTCTGTCCGGTGCTGAAGGAAACCCCTGCGATTCGGTGCGTCGCCTCGCCCGCGGCCGGCATTCGTGGAAGCTCCAGACACACGTCCACGACGCAGACTCACGCGATTGCAGAGGCAGACCCGTGGACGCGATGGGTCGGTAGCGGTCAGTCCGGTGCCGACAGCCCGGCGACCTCGAGTTGGTGGGTCACCCAGGTCGCGTCGCCCACGAACGGAAAGGTGACGAGGTCGACCCGGCGCGTGCGGAGCGACTCCGACAGCGGCAGCGCGAACAGCGCCTGATACGCCTTCCGGCGCTCCGGAGCCGTCCTTCCGAGCGCCAGATACTCCGGCGCATCGGTGATGAGGGCGTTCGGCTCGCCGAAAGCGTAATGGCGGTAGCTCGACCACTTCCAGTCCTTCGGGCTCCTCACCAGCCCCGCCCGCACCGGGTTCAGGTCGCCGTAGCGCATCACTGTGAGCTGGTGGGCGCCGCCTTCCTGGATGCGCGGCGACCGCATACGCTCCATCACCACCTGCCCCCGTCGGTTCCGAACCTTGTTGTACCAGCGCGCGAAGAGCCCGTTGACCACCTGCCAGAAACGGCTGAACTGCACCTGCGCCTGTCGGCACGTGCAGGTGACATGCGGATGGGTGCCCATCAGACAGTACGACTGGATCTCGATGCCGTATTGGTCCTTGTACCGGCCCAACAGTCCCAGGAACTTGTCGCGCGCGCCCGCTTCCTCGAAGACGAACTCGAGATCGTGTGCCCTCCAGGTGCAGTGATTGGACGAGTCGCGCTCGACCATCGCGAACCGCGGGACTCGGGCCATCCCCGGCCGCTACGCAATTTCGGTACCACCCACTGAATGCGGCTTTTCTCGCGAATCTGCTCTCGGCCTCGTCCGCGGAACGACCCCGTGGCCGCGGCGCGAACCACGTTCGCGTTCGCATGGACGTACTCCGGCACCTCGACCCCTGTACTCCGGCACCTCGACCCGCCTCGACCCGAAGACCCGAAGTGAGGGGAGGCTCCGAAATGCATCGAGCCGCCCTCATGGTCTATGCTCGACAGGACTTGAAGACGATCTTCCGGTTCCGGTTCGGACTACACGCTGTCGGTGGACTAGCCGTATCGGGCAGCACACCAGCAGTCTACGAGTGCGCAACGAGGCGTTAGCGTGATGGCCATCCTCGAGAACTCGGAGACCGTGCTCCTGCAAGATTTCCGAACAAGCCGTTCGCTGCGGTAGACCCGGAATCGTTTCACGTGGGCAAACACAGTCGATCGCCGCGCTGATGAGACCTCTCGCCGCGCGCTTCTCGCATGACAGCCCGAACGAACGCGCTGCGGTCCTCGCAACGCCTCCGCGGTGAAGCCCCGCGAGCACAGCCGCAAGGCTGCAGTGCTTGCACCCGCACTCAGTCCTTGATGAGCCCCGCCGACTTCGCGGCCTGCTCGATGTTCTTGTACGCCTCGGGCGAGGTCGGGATGAAGCGGCTGGCGCGCTGGAGGTCGAGGATGGCCTTGTCCTCGGGCTTCGCGGGATCGAGCGCGAGGAACGCGGCGCGGAGCTTCTCGACGAGCTTCGGGTCGAGGTCGCCGCGGACGGTCCAGTTGTAGTCCTGGTACTCGGGCGTGGTCCAAAGCACGCGGACCTTGCTGGTGTCGATCTTCTTGTCGTCCACGAGCCGCTGCCAGATCGACTCGTTCAGCGCGCCGGCGTCGACCTTGCCGGCCTCGACCCACTTCGCGGTCACGTCGTGCGCGCCGGAGTACGCGACCTTGGCGAAGTCCTTGTCCGGATCGATGCCGGCCTGGAGCAGGAAGTAGCGCGGCATGAGGTGGCCGGAGGTCGAGCTCACCGAGCCGAACGCGAAGCTCGCGCCCTTCAGATCCTTCAGCGACTGCGCCTTGGAGCTGGCGGGCACGATGAACTTCGAGTGGAAGCGGGCGTCTTCGGCGCGCTGCACGATGGGGATCGCGTTCCCGGTGCGGCGCCGCGCCTGCACGAAGGTGAAGCCGCCGTACCAGACCATGTCGAGCTTGCCGGCGGCGAGCCCTTCCACCGTGGCGGCGTAGTCCGTCACCGGCACGAACTTCACCGGGAGCCCGATGTTCTTCTCGAGATACTTGCCGAGCGGCTCGAACTTGCGCTGCAGCTCGGTGGGCGACTCGTCGGGGATGGCGCTGACGCGGAGCGCGTCGAGGGCGCGGGCGGCGGGTGGGACGAGCAGGACGGCGGCGAGGGCGACGGCGGCGAGACGGTGCATCGGCGAGGCTCCGATCCGGGGTGGGGCTCAGGTCGCGTTGGCGAGCCCGGGCGCGCAGGCGGCGCGCGGCGCGGCGCGGCTCGCGGGTCCCGCCAGGATGCGGGCCCGGAGCCAGCCGGAGAACAGGTCCACTGCCGTCACCAGGACCACGATGGCGGCGACCAGCGTCGCCGTGCGGTGGTGCTGGAACAGGTTGAGCGAGACGTGCAGGAGCGCGCCGATGCCGCCCGCCCCGACCACGCCCAGCACCGCCGAGGCGCGGACGGCCACCTCCCAGCGGTAGAGCGTGTACGCGACGAGCTGCGGCCAGGCCTGCGGCAGCGCGGCGAGGAGCGTCGCCGCGAGCGGCCGCGCCCCGGCGCCGCGGAGCGCCGCCACCGGGCCGGGCGGCACCTCCTCGAGCGCCTCCGCGTAGAGCCGCCCGAGCACGCCGGCGTTGTGGATGCCGAGCGCGAGCGCGCCGGCGAACGGACCGAGGCCCACCGCGAAGATGACGAGCAGCGCCCAGAGCAGCTCCGGAAGCGTGCGGAGCAGGTTCATGGCGCCGCGGGCGCCGGCCGCGAGCGCGAGCCGCGCCCCGGACCGCAGGCGCGAGTCGCCGGGCGCGCCGGCCAGCCCGCGTGTGCCGGGGTGGACCGCGGCGAGCGCGAGACCGAGCCCGAGCACCGACGCGATCGCGCTCCCGAGGATGCTCACCGCCAGCGTCTCGGCCGCGGCGGGGACGAGGGCGCGCAGGAACCCCGGCGAGAGGTCGGGCGGGAACATCGAGCCGAAGAAGCCCGCCGCGCTCCGCAGCGTGGCCCCGGAGAAGAGCTCGCCGAGCGGCAGCTCGAGGTACGCGGCCGCGCCGGCGGCGAGCGCGAGCCAGGTCCCCAGGATCGCGGCGCGCCACCGGAGCGCGCCAGGGCCGGCCGGGAACAGCCCGCGGCTCTCGGCCAGGCGCCGCCGGGCCCACGCGGAGAGGAGGTCCACCGCGGCGACGACTGCGAACAGGGCCAGGACCAGCGTCGCCACCTCGTCGTACGCGAACATCTTCAGCGAGAGCTCGAGCTGGACGCCCATCCCGCCCGCGCCCACCAGCCCGAGCACCGCCGAGGCGCGGAGCGCGCAATCGAGCCGGTAGAGCGCGTAGGAGGCGAGCAGCGGCGCCGACCCGGGCAGCACTGCCAGCGCGAACGCGCGGCGCGGCGGCGCGCCCGCGGCGGCGAGGGCGCGGGCCGGCGCGCAGGGCGAGGACTCCCAGATCTCGGCGAACACCTTCCCGACCACGCCGGCGTACCCGATGCCGATGGCCGCCACACCGGCCGCCGGACCGAGCCCGAGCGCGCGGACGAACACCAGGGCCCAGACCAGCTCCGGGACGGAGCGCATCAGGTTGAGCACCGTCCGCGCGGCGAGCCACGCGCCCCGGCGCAGCGGTCCCGGCGCGTCGCCCTCGGCGCGGGCGACGCCGGGCGCGGTGGCGAGCCAGGCGAGCGGCGCCGCGAGCACGAGCGCGAGCGTCATGCCGGCGAGCGCGATGGCGACGGTCTCGACGAGCGGCCGGACCAGGAAGCGCAGGAACTCGGGCGAGTGCGCCGGGGGCCAGAACCCGCGCGCGAAGTCGGCCGCGGCGGCGCGCGCCTCGGGCGCGAGCAGCGCCGCGAGGCTCCCTTCCGACATGCGCCAGGCGATGCCCAGCACGGCCGCGAGCACGAGCCCCGGCCAGCGGAGCAGGAGCGGCAGCGGTGGGCGCTCGTGCAGGACGGCCGCGCTCACGGCGGCACCTCGGCGCGCGCGACCTCGAGGAAGGCCCGCGCCGCCGCGCCCGGGCCGGGGCTGCGCCGCGCCACCGCGAACACGTGGCGCGGGATCGAGAGCCCCTCCACGCGCACGGCGCGCACGTGCCCGCCGCGCAGGTCGTCCTCCACCGCGCGCCGCGAGACGAACGCGACGCCCATGCCCGACACCACCGCGGCCTTCAGCGCCACGAGCGCGCCGGCCTCCAGCACCACCGCGGCAGGGTCGAGCGCCACGCCCATGTTCGCGAGGTGCTGCTCGACGACCGCGCGCGTGCCGGAGCCGGGCTCGCGATCCACCCGCGGCAGCCGCGCCGCGACGTCGAGCGCGATGGGCTCGGGCGGCAGCTCCAGCGCGGGCGCGGCCACGAGCACGATCTCGTCGCGGGCCACGTCCTCGTAGGCGAGCGCCGGATCGTCGTCGCGCGCGCCCACGAACCCGAGGTCGAGCGAGCCCGCGCGCACCTGCTCCGTCACCGCGGCCGAGTCGGTGAGGCTCAGGCTCACCCGCGTGCCCGGGTAGGCGCGCGCGAACGCGCGGACGATCGGCGGCAGGAGGTGCTCCCCGGGCGTGCTGGACGCGCCGATCCGGAGCGTGCCGCCGGGCGCGACCTCCGGATCGGAGGGTGGCCGGGCCGCGGGCGCGCGCGCCGGGACCGCAGCGCCGCGCTGGGCCTCGTACAGCTCGCCGAGGTCGCGCAACGTGAGCGACGAGGCCGGCTTGTCGAACGCGAGCGCCCCCTCGCGCAGGCCGACGACCCGGTCCACGTGGGCGAGGAGCGGCTCGATCCGGTGGGTGGAGACGACCAGCGTGCGGCCCGCGAACGCGCGCGCGAACAGCGCGGCGATCTCCGCGGCACGGGCCGGGTCCACCGAGGCGAGCGGCTCGTCGGCGAGGATCAGCTCCGGATCCTGGTAGAGCGTGCGGGCGATGGCGACGCGCTGCTGCTCGCCGCCGGAGAGTCGGTCCACACGCTCGAAGATCTTCACGCCGATGCCGACCTGGTCGAGCACCGCGCGGACGCGCGCCGCCTCGCGCCGCGAGACGAGCGCGGCGAGCGTGCGCGCGAGCGACGTGCGGCCGAGCCGCCCCGCGACCACGTTCTGCATGGCGGTGGCCTGCGGGACGAGGAGCAGCTGCTGGTGCACGGTGCCGATGCGCGCGCGCAGCGCGCGGAGCCGGCGCGCGTCGGCGGCGGCCACGGGCTGCCCCAGCACGTGCACCGTGCCCTCCGACGGCGCGAGCGAGGTGTCGAAGAGCCGGAGCAGCGTGGACTTCCCGGCGCCGCTCGGGCCGAGCAGGGCGACGCGCTCGCCGCGGCGGATCTCCAGGGTCAGCGGCCGGAGCGCGCGCACCGCCCCGTAGGCGCGCCCGGCGCCGCGGAGCGCGAGCGCGGGCCCCGGGGCCGGCGAGCTTGCGGCGTCCGGCCCCGCGACGGGACCCTCGCGGGCGGCTTCCGGGCGCGGCGACATGCCGGGCTGTGTAGTGGCGGATCGGTCGCCGGGCAAGCTTCGCGGGACCCGCGGGGGCCGTCAGCGGGGGACGCGGGCGGTCCGTTACTCCGGCACCGGCTGTTTGCTCCGGCACCGGCTCCTTACTCCGGCACCGGCTGGTCAGTTAGTCCGGCACCGGCTGTTTGCTCCGGCACCGGCTCCTCCGGCAGCACCGGCTCCTCTCCGGCACCGGCAGCTCCGGCAGCTGTTTGCTCCGGCACCGCCGGCGGGCACCACCGGCGGGCGGTTCGCTACCGCACCTCCCGGAGGCCCAGCGCCTCCCGGATCTCGCGCGCCTTCGCCTGCACCTTGCCCGCGTTCCGCGGTCCCATGCGCAGGAGGTGCTTCTCGACCGCGCCGAGGTGCTCGAGCGCCGGATCCGCGTAGGCCCATCCGGCCCCGGCCTCGGCGTGCGGGACGACGGCCACCGGCCCCGCCGGGCGCGGCGCCGCCTCGAGCCGGTGGAGCGCGCGGGCCGTGACGCGGTCCAGCACGGCGTCCGGGTAGCCGAGCAGCCGGTAGGCGGACTCGACTGCCGGGCGGAGCGCGCGGTAGGCGATGGCGACCGCCTTCGCGTCGAGGGACGCCACTGCGTCGGCGAAGCGGTCGTAGCGAGCGTAGGAGGCGGGGGCGATCACCTGGCGGCCGCCCTGCTCAGCCACCGAGAACGGCTGCTCCGGGGCGAGGAAGGGGAGCTGCTTCCGCGGCGAGACGCCCTCGGCCAGGTTGTCGGTGAGCACCGCCCAGAGCCGGACGAGGTCGCCCCCCGCACCGAGCCAGCGGCGGTACTCCGGATCGGCCGAGGCGGCCTCGAGGAGCGACTTCACCTGCGCCGGGTCCGCCTGGACCACGGCCGATGGGGTGCCGGCCGGGGGGCTCGCCGTTGGGGCGGCTTGCTCCGGCACCGCCGGCGGGGGCGGGGGCGACGCCCGTTGACGGTGGAACCAGAAGTAGGCGATCGCGCCGGCGACGGCGAGCGCGAGCACGATGGCCGCGACGTCGCCGCCGCGAAGCGGGCGGCGCTCGGCCTGGGTGGGATCGGGCATGCGAACTGGATCGCTCCGTTCGGCGGGGCGCGCCAGCCCCCGCTTCGAGCCGGGGCACCTCGATGTCAGACCCCCCTGCTATTGCGTTCAGGTCGAAGGATGGAGGCGCAACGATGCGCGAACGCATGAAGACCCCGGCCCCCTGCGGCCCGATCACCGGCAACCGCCGCCTGGGCGACCCGGTGCATGAGGTGCGGGCCGCCCTGGACCGCTCGCTCGACCCCGCCTGCCGCCGCCGAGCCGAGCGGCGCGTCCGCATGATCGCGGCGCTGCTCGATGGCGGGGCACCGACGCTGGACGTGTGACGGCGCGCTTGACGGCGCAGCGGGGCGGCCGTTCTCTCTCGCCCATGCCGCCCCGCGCGCTGCACCGCCCGCCCGCCCGCACTGGCCGAACCCCCCCGGCGACCCGCCCTCCGTCCCCGGACGCGCCCGGGCGCTTCGACGCCGCCTACTACCGGCGCCATTACCGCGGAAAGGACCGCGTCCACTCGGCGGCGGAGATCGCGCGGCTGGCGGGCGGGGTGTGCGGGCTCGCCGGATGGCTCGGGGTGGAGGTGCGCTCGGTGCTCGACGTGGGCGCGGGCACCGGGCTGTGGCGGGCCTGGCTGCGCCGCCACCGGCCCGACGCCACCTACCGCTCCATCGACGTGTCGTCGTACGCCTGCGCGCGCTACGGGCACGAGGAGCGCGACATCTCGCGGTGGCGGGCGCGCGAGCGCTTCGACCTCGTGGTCTGCCACGGGGTCCTGCACTACCTCGACGACCGCGCCGCGGCTCGGGCCATCGACAACCTGGGCGCGATGTGCCGCGGGCTCCTCTACCTCGAGGTGATCACGCGCGCCGACCTCGAGACGGTGGTCGACCTCGAGCGCACCGACACGGCGATGCGCCGGCGCACCGGCGCGTGGTACCGGCGGCGGCTGGCGCGGCATTTCGTGCAGGTGGGCGCGGGCCTGTGGGCGGCGCGCCGGGCCGGCCTGCCGTTCTACGAGCTCGAGGCCGCGCGCGGCTGATCGCGCCGCGGTCTGCGCGCGTCTCCGGGCGCGACGCGCGCGCACGCGCGGGTGAAGGCGCGGACGATCGCGGTTAGATCCCTCGCACCATGACCTCTCCGATCCCGCAGCGGCGCCGCCTCGGCGCCACGGACCTCTCCGTCTTCCCCGTCTGCCTTGGCGGCAACGTGTTCGGCTGGACCGCCGATCGCGCCGCCAGCTTCGCCGTGCTCGACGCATACCGCGAGGCGGGCGGGAACTTCGTGGACACCGCCGACGTCTACAGCGCGTGGGTGCCCGGCCACCGCGGCGGCGAGTCCGAGGCGGTCATCGGCGAGTGGCTGCGGGAGCGGCGCTGCCGCGACGAGGTGGTCGTCGCCACGAAGGTCGGCATGGGCGGCCCGGACGCGGCGGCGGGCCTCTCGGCCGACAAGATCGCGCACGCCTGCGACGGCTCGCTGCGGCGGCTCGGGGTCGAGCGGATCGACCTCTACTACGCGCACCGCGACGACCCGGCGACGCCGCTGGAGGAGACGCTGGAGGCGTTCGACCGGCTGGTGCGGGCGGGCAAGGTGCGCCACCTCGGCGCCTCCAACTACGCGGCCCCGCGGCTCGCGGCGGCGCTCGACCTCTCGGCGCGCGCCGGCCTGGCGCCGTTCGCGGTGCTCCAGCCCGAGTACAACCTGGTCGCGCGCGGCGGCTACGAGGGCGCGCTCGCCGACCTGTGCGCGGCGCGCGGGCTGGGCGTGTGCACCTACTACGCGCTCGCGTCCGGCTTCCTCACCGGCAAGTACGGTCCGGGCCTGCCGCCGCCCACCGCCCGCGCCGGCAAGGTGAACGCGCTCCTCGCCGACCCGAAGGCGATGGCGGCGCTGGCCGCGGCGCGCGAGGTGGCGCGGGCCCACGGCGCGACCGTGGCGCAGGTCGCGCTCGCGTGGCAGCTGCAGAGCCCGCGGGTCACGACCCCCATCGCCAGCGCGACGAGCGCGGCGCAGGTGCGGGAGCTGGCCGGCGCCGTCCGGATCGCGCTCACGGCGGAGGACGTGGCGCGGCTGGAGGGTGCGGGCGGGCGCTGACCGCTCGGCTCAGGCCGGCAGGGCCGCGGCGCTCGCCGGCGGTGCCGAGACGCCCGCGAGCGACTTCCGGTAGCGGTTCAGGTCCCGGACCGTGTCGAAGCTCTCGCCGAGGAGCGCCGAGAGGCTGCGCAGCATGGTCCGCACCACCCGCCGCTCGCAGGCCTCGTCGAAGCGGATCTGGCCGTCGAGCCAGCGGTCGAGCCAGCCCGGATCCGGCAACCGGCTCTGCACGGTGTCGCGCGGGAACAGTTGCTGGTTCACGTGCAGGTTGGTGGGGTGGAGCGGCTTGCCGCTGCGGCCGCTGCTCGCCATGAGGACGCCGAGCTTCGCGAAGGCGGCGCGCGCGGCGTCGCCGTGGCGCTCGACGGCCTGGCGCATGTACCGGAGGTACGCGCCGCCGTGACGCCCCTCGTCCTGCGAGATGAGGCCGTAGACCTGCTTCAGCACGGGCTCGGTGTGCCACTCGGCGGCGCGCCGATACCACTGGGTGAGCCGGATCTCGCCGCAGAAGTGGAGCGCGAGCGTCTCCAGCGCGGGCGCCGGGTCGAACTCGAAGCGGACCGCGTGCAGCTCGTCCTCGGTCGGCACGAGGTCGGGGCGGAAGCGGCGCAGGTACTCCATGAGCACCAGGGCGTGCTTCTGCTCCTCGTAGAACCAGATCGACATGAACGCCGAGAAGTCGCTGTCGTGCCGGTTGTCGCGCAGGAACATCTCGGTCGCGGGCAGCGCCGACCACTCGGTGATGGCGTTCATCTTCACCGTGAGCGCCTGCTCGTCGGAGAGCGCGGCCGCGTCGAAGCTCGCCCACGGCACGTCGTCCTCCAGGCTCCAGCGGGCGCGCTCCAGGGACCTGAACAGCTCGGGATACAGCACGTGGGCACCTCGTCGTCGGGAAGGCCCACTTGCCTATGGGGGGCGTGTGATGGGCGTGTCACGGCGCAGACCCGCGGATGGGGCGTCTTGTGCCGCGGCGCGGCACGAAAGCCCTTCGGACCCGCTGACTCCGGCACCCCGGTTCTGACTCCGGCACCCTGGCTCTCCCCCTGACTCCGGCACCCCGGCTCTGACTCCGGCACCCCGGTTCTCGCCGGGCCTGACTCCGGCACCCCGGCTCCCGCGGCTCGGCCCCTGACTCCGGCACCCCGGCTCCCGGCTCCCTGACTCCGGCACCCCGGCTCCACCCCGGCTCCACCCGGCTCCCTGCCCCCGAGGCAGCCGACCACACCCCGCGCGGGTTACAGCAGCCCGCGCAGGAACGCCCGTGACTCCGGCACACCGGCGAGGCGGAGCGTGGCGCGGCTGGGGGCGGGGCCCACGTGCACCGAGATGGCACCCGGGGGCAGCGCCGCGAACATGTCCTCGTCGGTGCGGTCGTCCCCGAGGGCGGCGAGCAGGCTCCCCTCGGGCGAGGCCGCCGCGGCGCGCGCCACCACCTTGCCCTTGTCCACGCCCTGCGGCCGCACCTCGACCACCAGGGCGCCGGGCAGGATCTCCACCGGCGCGTTGGAGAGCACCGTCGAGAGGTGGAGCATGAGGTCGTGCGCCTGCGCCGCCCCGAAGTCCGGATCGGCGGTGCGGTAGTGCCAGGCGAACCCGGCCGACTTCTCCTCCACCAGCGAGCCCGGCGTGCGCGCCGCGAACTCCTCGAGGATGGCGCGGGCCGGCTCGCGCCAGGCGGTCGGGACGGAGGCCGCGAGCTGCCAGGCGGTGCCGGGCAGCTTCGACCAGTAGCCGTGCTCGGCGTGGAGGCCGATCCCGAGATCGCCGAACCAGCGGTCCACCGTGTCGCGCTGGCGCCCGGTGACGAGGTGGACCGAGTAGCCCGGGTGCCGGCCGAGCTCGCGCAGCAGGTCGCGCAGCTCGCGATCGGGCCGCGCCAGCTCGGGGGTGGGCGCGAACGGCACAAGCGTCCCGTCGTAGTCGAGCAGCAGCGTGGCGTGCGGCGCCGACCGGAGCCGGGTCACCGCCTCCTGGATCGCCGGGCGCGCGGACACCTCCAGGCCGTGCGGCGCGGTGGCGGTCGCGGGCGCCCGCAGCCGGTCGAGGAACGTCCGCGCCCACCAGTGGACGTCGTAGCGCGTGACCCGCCGGCGCAGCCCCGCCATGCGGGTGCGCCGCTCGTCCTCCGGCATCTCCAGCGCGCGCAGGATCGCCGCCGCGGTGCCCTCCGCGTCGTACGGGTTCACCTGCACCGCCTCGGCCAGCTCGGCCGCCGCGCCGGTGAACTCCGACAGCACCAGCACGCCGTCGCCGTCGCCGCGCACCGCCACGAACTCCTTCGCCACCAGGTTCATGCCGTCGCGGATGGGCGTGACCAGCATCACGTCCGCCGCGCGGTAGAGCGCCACCACCTGCGGGCGGCTGAGCCCGCGCGACAGGTAGTGGATGGGCGACCAGGTCGGCGTGGCGAACGCGCCGTGGATGCGGCCGACGAGCCCGTCCACCTGCTCGCGGAACTGCTGGTAGGCGCCGACCTCGGTGCGGGACGGGACGGCCACCTGCACCAGCCGCACCTTGCCGCGCAGCTCCGGGTGGTCGCGCAGCAGCTTCTCGTAGGCGAGCAGGCGGCGGGGGATGCCCTTCGTGTAGTCGAGCCGGTCGATCCCCACGAGCAGGTGGGTCCCGTCCTGCCGCAGGCCGCGGAACTCCTCCTCCACCTCGGGCGTGTGCGCCGTGCCGGCGAAGTCGGCCGCGTCCACGCCCATCGGGAACACGCCGATGCGGACCTCGCGCCCGCGCCAGCGGATCCGGTCCACGTCGGTCCAGGCGCCGAGCACGCGCAGCACCGACGAGGAGAAGTGGCGCATGTAGGACGCCGTGTGAAACCCGATCAGATCGGCGCCGAGCATGCCCTCGAGCAGCGCCTCGCGCTGCGGCAGCACGCGGAACACGTCGGACGACGGGAAGGGGATGTGCAGGAAGAAGCCGATGCGCGCGTCGGGGAGCCGCTCCCGCAGGAGCGCCGGCAGGCGGAGCAGCTGGTAGTCGTGGACCCAGATGACGTCGCCGGGCCGCGCGGTGGCCGCGACCGCGTCGGCGAAGCGCGCGTTGACGCGCTCGTACTCGGCGGCGCCGCCCATCTCCAGCGGCACCTCGCCCAGGAACGAGTGGAACACCGGCCAGAGCAGCGCGTTCGAGTAGTCCTGGTAGTAGCGCTGCACCTCCTCGGGCGTGAGGTGCACCGGCACGAGCCGCAGGTCCGAGAGCCGGGCCTCCACGCGGGCCAGCTGCTCCGGCTCCAGCCCGCCGAGATCGCCCGGCCAGCCGACCCAGGGCCCGCCCCCCTGCTCGTGGGGGCGGCGCAGCCCCGTGGCGAGGCCCCCCACGCTGGGCACCACGCGGACGCCGTCCTGCGCGCGCTCCACGGTCACGGGCAGCCGGTTCGACACGATCACCACGCGCGACATCGCACCTTCCTTCGCAGGATCCGGGGATCCGCGCCCGGCGCGCTCGGGGCGCGGCAACCGGTCGCGGTGAAGCCCGATCCTACCAGCCCGCTCCGTTGGTGTCCCAAGCGATCCACGCACGGGGCGCCGGGCGTACCTGGGGTGCTTTGACCGGCCGCCCTCCGGGCGCTACGGTGGTCGTCCCCCGCCGAGAGGAGGCCGATCATGTGGGAAGCGGTCGCGATCACGTTCCGCGAGTCGTTCCAGCGGCTCGCCGTCAACGCCGCGCGGCTGGTGCCCGGCCTGCTCGCCACGCTCGTCTTCGCGCTGCTCTCGCTCGCGCTCGCGTGGGCCTGCGCGCGCCTGGTGCGCCGGATCCTGAAGGCGGTCCAGCTCGATCGCCTCCTGCGCCGGTGGGCGCCCGCCGAGGACCGCGCCCGCCTGCCCTCGCTCGTCACCGGGGCCACCCGCTTCACGTTCTGGCTGGTCTTCGCCGTGGGCCTCGCGCTCAGCCTGACGTCGGTCGAGTCGCGCTGGACCAGCGCGCTCGCCGAGCGCGTGCTCGCGTTCGCCCCCAGCGTCATCGTGGCGGGCGTGCTGTTCGCCGCGGCCGTGGCGCTGTCGCGGTGGGTGGAGGCGAGCGTGCTGGTGAGCGCGGTGAACATGCAGATCCGCTCGGCGCGGCTGCTCGCCACCGGCGCGCGCTGGCTGGTGACGGTGCTGGGCGGCGCCATGGCGCTGCAGCACCTCGGGGTGGGCGGCGCGCTCGTCACCATCTCCTTCTCGATCCTGTTCGGCGGCATCGTGCTGGCGCTGGCGCTGGCGGTGGGGCTCGGCTCGCGCGAGGTGGTGACCCGCTCCTGGGAGCGGCGCCTGCGCGATCGCGACGAGGCGCACCACGACGAGGAGCCGCCCCGCATCGCCCACCTGTAGCCGGTCCGCCGCGCCGCACGCGCGTCACCGCCTCCGTGGGCACCCCCCGGGGACGCGTTGAGTTCGGTTGCTAGTAAGTGGATACTCACTTACATAGCGGCCATGAGACAGCTCGCCGCAGCGCCCCGCGCGCGCAAGCCGGGCCCGGATCGCCGCCGGGAGATCGCCGACGCCGCCCTGCGGGTGATCGCCGCCCAGGGCGCCTCGCACTTCACCGCGCTCGCCATCGCCCGCGAGGTCGGCGTGAGCGACGCGGCGCTGTTCCGGCACTTCCCCACCAAGGAGGCCATCGCGGCCGCGGCCATCGACCGGGTCGAGGAGCTGCTGTTCGAGGGCTTCCCGCCGGAGCAGGCCGATCCGCTGGAGCGGCTGGGCGCGTTCTTCCGGCGGCGCGTCGCGGCCATCCGCGCGAACCCGGGCATCGCGCGGCTGTTCGCCTGCGACGAGCTGGGCCAGGTCGCGGGCGCGGCCGGGATCGCCCGCCTCACCGCCTTCCGCCGCCGCTCCACCGGGTTCGTGCGCGCGTGCCTCGACGAGGCGGAGCGCGGCGGCGTGCTCGCGGACGGGGTGGGCGCCGAGGAGGCGCAGGTGATGGTGATCGGCGCGCTGCTCGCGCTGGCCCACGCGCCCTCCGCCGCCCCGCGCCCGCCCGAGCTCTCCGAGCGCGTGTGGCGCACCCTCGAGACCTTCCTGCGCCGGCCCGCGGGCCGCGCGACCGCCGCGGGGCGCCGTCCTCCGCGGTCCCCCCCGACCCGACGGCACGACCAGAGGTGACCCCGTGAACGTGAAGCTCCTCCCCTCCCTCTCCCTGACGCTCGCGCTCGGCGCGCTGCTCTCGCCCGCCGTCGCCCGCGCCCACTGCGACACGCTCGACGGCCCGGTGGTGGTGGCCGCGAAGGCGGCGCTCGAGTCCGGCAAGCTCGCCCCGGTGCTGGCGTGGGTGCAGCCGGCCGACGAGGCCGAGATCAAGGCCGCGTTCGCGAAGACCCGCGCCGCGCGCAAGGCCGGCCCCGACGCCCGCGAGGTGGCCGACCGCTGGTTCCTCGAGACGCTGGTGCGCGTGCACCGCGCCGGCGAGGGCGCGCCGTACACCGGCCTGAAGCCCGCCGGCGGCGACCTCGACCCGGCCGTCGCGGCCATGGACCGGGCCATCGCGAAGGGCAACCCGGCCGAGGTGGAGCGGCTGCTCCAGGCGGCGGTGCACCAGGGGCTGGAGGCGCGCTGGAGCCGGCTCGCCGCCGAGAAGGCGCCCGCCGACGACGTGGCCGCCGGCCGCCGCTGGGTGGCCGCGTACGTGCCGCTGGTCCACTGGGCCGAGGGCGTGAACGCCGCCGCGACCCAGGGCGGCGCCCACGCGGCGCACGCCGCCGAGGCGGGCGCCGCGGATCCCCACGCGGCCCACGCGAAGCCCGACGCCCACGCCGCGCCCGCGGCCGACCCGCACGCGGCCCACGGCCGTCCGCCCGCCCGCGTCCCCTCGAAGCCGGCTGCGGACGTGCACCCCACGCACTAGAGGTTCTCCATGCCCACCTCGGCCGCCGAGATCGTCGCCCGCTACGCCTCGGGCGCCGCGACCCATCCCAACGGCAAGCCGCTCGCCCCCGACGCGGCGGCCGCCTGGGCCGCGCTCGGCCGCCCCGACGCCGGCCGGCTCGGGGCGGCGCGGGTGCGCGACTCGGCGCGCCGGGAGTGGCTCCTCGAGGCGCACCGCGAGCTCGAGCGCGGGCGCTTCGTGGTGCTCCGCCCGGCGCACGGCGACCTCGAGCCGTTCCGCGCCTCGGCGGACGGGTACCGGCCCGAGGCCTACCTGCCCATCACCGAGCAGGACTGGCTCCTGCTGGCCCTGCTCGCGGCCGGGCGCGACGGCGACGCCGGCCGCGACGATCCCGAGCTGGCCGGCGCCGCGTTCCCGCTGCTGGACCGCATGGTCCGCGAGGCGCAGCACCGGCAGCTGATGGGCGAGGCCTCCGACGAGGACGACGAGGAGGCGCCGTGAGCGCGCGCGAGGCGGGCCCGATCGAGCGGTTCCTCGCCGACGACCACCTGCGGCTGCACGCGCTGCTGACCCGCGCGGTGTCGGATCCCGCCGCGATCGACCGCGGGTCCTACGACGCGTTCCGGGGCGGGCTGCTGCGCCACATCGCGCTGGAGGAGAAGGTGCTGCTCCCGGCCGCGCGCGAGGCCCTCGGCGGCGAGCCGCTCCCGCTGGCCCGGCGCCTGCGCGTGGAGCACGGCGCCATCGCCTCGCTCCTCGTCCCCACGCCGACGCACGCGCTGGTGGCCGAGATCCACAAGATCCTCGATCCGCACAACCTGCTGGAGGAGGCGCCCGACGGCCTCTACGCCACCTGCGACCGGCTGCTCGCGGTCCGTGCGGACGAGCTCGTCGCGCGGATGGCCGCGTACCCGCCGGTGAAGGTGGCCGCGTACAACGACGGCCCGCGCGTGCTGCGCACCGCGGAGGCGGCGCTGGAGCAGTCGGCGAAGCAGGCCGAGGCGCGCGCCGGCCCGCGGTAGCTCACCGCGAGGCGCGGGCCCCGGGCAGCGTCTCGCAGGCGTGCACCTCGACGGTGAGGTGCACCAGGTCCGGGAACGCGCGCAGCCGGTCCTTGTACTCGGCGGGCGCGCGCGGCGCGGGCGAGACCACCGACACGATCGCGGCGAGGTGGCGCGGCCCCACGCGCCACAGGTGCAGGTCGGCCACCCGGTCCTCGCCCTGCTCCAGCGCGGCGCGGACGGCGGCGCGGCGGCCCTCCGCCACCTCGGCGTCGAGCAGGACCGCGCCGGTGTCGCGGAGCAGGCCCACCGACCAGCGCGCGATCACCAGCGCGCCGACGATCCCCATCACCGGGTCCATCCAGGTCCAGCCGAGCACCCGCCCCGCGAGCAGCGCCACGATGGCGAGCACCGAGGTGAGCGCGTCGGCGAGCACGTGCAGGTAGGCGGCGCGCAGGTTGTGGTCGCGGTGCTCGGCGTGCCCGGGATCGTGGTGCCCGTGAGCGTGCTCCTCGTGGTCGTGGTCGTGGTCGTGCTCGCCGTGGTCGTGCTGGTGCTGGTCGTGGTCGTGGGGATCGCCGTGGCCGTGCGCGTGGCCGTGGTCCTCGTCGCGCAGCAGGAACGCGCTGAACAGGTTCACGAGCAGGCCGAGCACCGCGACGCCGATGGCCTGGTCGAAGCGGATGGCGACGGGCGAGGCGAGGCGGACGGCGCTCTCGCCGAGCACGAGCAGCGCCACCACCGCGAGGCCGACCGCGCTCGCGAACCCGCCCAGCGCGCCCACCTTGCCGGTGCCGAAGCTGTAGCGCGGGTCGGCGGCGTGCCGCCGCGCGTAGGCGTAGGCGAACGCCGCCACGCCGAGCGCCGCCGCGTGCGTGCCCATGTGCCAGCCGTCGGCGAGCAGCGCCATCGAGCCGTACACCATCCCGGCGGCGATCTCGCCCACCATCATGGCGAGCGTGAGCGCCACCACCCAGCGGGTGCGCCGCTCGCCGCTCGCCTCCACCGCGGTGCCGAAGGCGTGACCGTGCGTCCAGGGGCCGAGCTCCTCGAGGTGCATGGGGGCGGGAGTATAGCGCCCGCGACGTTGGATCCGGGGCGAACGGGCGAGCCCGCACGACCGGCGCCGGGGCGCCTGGGGCGGCGTACCATGGACGCAGCTCGGGGACCGCGCGCCGGACCGCGACGGCCCACCGTGAGGGCCGATAGCGAGGAGGCGTCCCTCCTCCTGTCCGGGCGCCAGGACGTGGCCCGAACACGGCACGCGCGGCACGGGAAGCCCCCCGGGCAAAGAAGGGCCGCCACGGCGCACGGCGGCCCTTCGACGTGCCAGGGCCTGGCATCCCGCTGCGGCGCCCGATGCGCCCGCCGCCCCCACCGGCCCCCGCGACCGGGGCGCGCCGCGGTGCGATCCTGGGGGCGAGGCTCCCCTTGACCGCCGCGGTCCCCCTCCGCCCCCGCCCCGCGCCGCCCGGCGCGCTCGAGCTGCGCGCCTGGCACGAGGCCGGGCACGCGGTGGTGGCGCTGCTCGAGGGGTTCGAGCTCCGCCGCGTCACCATCGCCCGCCGCGGGGACGTGGGCGGCTCCTGCGAGTACCGCTACCGCACCCGCGCGCCGCGCTCTCGCCGGGCGGTCGGCCGGACCGTGCGCGCGGCGGTGGCGGTGGCGCTCGCGGGCAGCGTGGCGCAGGACGCGGCCGCGCTGGGCCGCGGGTTCGTCGCGGTGGACGTGCGCACCGGCCGTCCCTTCGCGCCGTTCGCGCCCGGCTCGGAGGACGACGCGCGCATCGCGCTCCGCTTCACCGCGCGCCTGCACCGGGGCGCCGCCGCGCAGCGCGCCTACCTGCGCCGCATGCGCCGCCGCGTCGAGCGGATCCTCGGGGATCCGGTGGTGCGCACCGCGGTGGCCGCGCTCGCGCGCGCGCTCCTGCGGGACCGGACGCTGAGCGGCCCGCGCGCGACGGCGGCGGTGGGGCGCGCGGTGCGGCGGGTGGGCGGCTCAGGCGTGGAGGCCGGAGGCGGCCACCAGCGCGGCCGCGCCGGCGAGCAGCGCGACCCAGGCCAGCGCCGCGGCGCCGGCCAGGCGGCGCTGGAGCGCGGGGAGCGGGGCGGCGAGCGACGGGACGCGGCGGAACGGCTGGAGCACGCCCACGGCCACGCCGGCCACGCAGCCGGCCAGGAGGGCCGCGTGGAGCGGGTAGCCCACCCAGCCCTGCTCCGGCTGCAGCAGGCAGAACGGGCAGCGGTGGCCGGGCGCCTCGTACACGTACGGTGACACCCAGGCGATCACCCCGGCGGCCGCCGCCGGCCCCGCCAGCGCCGACAGCGCGGCCACCGCCCACGCGCCGCGCCCGGTCCGGCGCAGGACGAGCGCCGCCAGCGCGGCCGCGCCCGGGACCGCGACCAGGAGCGCGCCGGCCGTGCGCGCGGGCAGCCAGGCCAGCCCCGCCCAGCCGCCCCGCCCCTCGCGCCCGAACAGGCTGCCGCAGCAGGAGGTGATGATCTCGGGCCGGAGCGCGAAGAAGTGGGCCGCCTGCAGCGCCGCCCCGGCCACCACCGGGATCGCGACGGCCGGGAGCAGCGCGTGCTTCACGCGCACCAGCGGCTGGTCGGGCGCGAGCCCGTCGGCGCGGTCGAGCGCGAGCCAGGCCCCGGCCAGCACGGTCGCGGCGACCTGGACCGCCAGCGCCGGCCAGCCGTACGGGCTCGCCGAGAGCGTGCCGGCCGCGCACATGGCGCCGGTGAACATGGGCGCGAGCGCGTCGGAGGCGTGGACGAACAGCGCCAGCGACGCGAGCTGCACCGCGAGCGCCGTCCGCACCAGCACGCCCACCAGCAGCGCCCGCCGCTCCAGCCGCAGCTGCGCGCGGCTCCCGCTGGCCGGGTCCCAGCGCCGGACCACCGGCGCGGCCCAGCGCAGCGCGTACAGCAGGAAGCCGCTCGACGCCGCCGCCCCCGCCTGCAGCGCCAGCACCGGCGGGCTCAGGATCACGGCTCGGCCCCGGCGGCCACGATCCGCCCGTCGCGCATGCGCACCACGCGGTCCACGCAGTCCGCGGCGTACACGATGGGATCGTGGCTCGCGACCACCACGGTCCGCCCCTCCGCCTTCAGCCCCCGCACGATCTCCATGAGCGCGCGGGCCCGGGCGCTGTCGAGGTGCGCGGTGGGCTCGTCCGCGACGATCACCTTCGGGTCGTCCACCAGCGCGCGCGCCAGCGCCACCCGCTGCGCCTCGCCGCCGGAGAGCCGGCCGGCGCGGACCCCGGCGCGGTCCTCCACCCCGAGCCGCGCCAGCGCCGCCCGCGCCCGCGCCTCGACGTCGCGGCGCGGCGCGCCGGAGGGCAAGGCGGGCAGCATCACGTTCTCGAGCGCGGAGAGCGCGGGCACGAGGTGGAACTGCTGGAACACGAAGCCGAAGGTCCGCCGCCGCAGCGCCGCCAGGAAGCGCTCGGGCAGGCTGGTGAGCTCGCGGCCGTCGAGGAAGATGCGCCCCTCGGTGGGCCGGGCCATGGCGCCGAGCAGCGTGAGGAGCGTGGTCTTCCCGGAGCCGCTCGGGCCGACCAGCACCGTCACCGCCCCGCCGGCCACCTCGAGCGTGACCCGGTCCACCGCGACCAGCGCGCCGGGCCGCCCCTCGTCGAACACCTTGGTGACCTCGCGGAGCTGGATCACGCGTCGCCCCGCATGAGCGCGTCGGGGTCCACGGTGGCGGCCCGCCAGCAGGGGACCACCGTCGCCGCGACGTAGGGGATCACCGTGAGGAAGAACAGCGTCCCGAGCGCCAGCGGCTCGACGGGCGGCGCCGGGCGCAGGTCCGGGTAGAGCGCCGCCCAGCCCTCCAGGATCGGGCGGAGGAGCACCGCGCCGCCCAGGAACACGTGCGCGTAGGCGGCCAGCGCCCCGATCGCGAACGCGGAGACCGAGACCGCCGCCCCCTCCCACGCCTTCGCCGCGAGCACGTCGCGCGTGTCCCAGCCGAGCGCCTTCAGGATGCCCAGCTCGTGCCGCTCCTCGGCGGAGAGCCCGCTGGCCCGGTCCCAGGCCAGGATCGCGAACGCCAGCACCGCGCCGGCGAGCACCGCGGCGGCGAGCCCGCTCCGCCAGTCGAGCACCGCGTCGTAGGTGCGGATCATCTCGGCGCGCGTCACCACCCGCGCGTCCGGGAACATGCGGACGATCTTCTCGGCCAGCCTCGTCACCTCGTCCGGGTTCGGGACCGCCACCGCCACGTCGGTGAACCGCTCCGGCTCGGCGCCGAACAGCGCGCGGTAGTCGCCCTCGGACACGAGCAGGAGGTCGGACGCGACCAGCTCGACCGCCGGCGACGCCACCGCCGCGATGCCGAGGTCGAGCGCCTCGCCGTCGTAGGTGCGCAGCGGGAGGCGATCGCCCTGCTTCAGCCCGAGCACCCGCGCCACGCCCGGCCCGGCCACCGCGCCGCCCGGGCTCGCCCACCCGCCGTCGGGCACCATCACCGTCAGGTTCGCGCCGCTCACCGGCTCGAAGTAGTAGCCCCACAGCCGGCCGCGCGCGCCCGACACCCCGCGCAGCGTCCCGAGCGTCTCCACCCAGCCGGCCGGGACCTGCTCGTGCCGCCCCGCCGCCATGCGCTGCACCACCAGGTCCGGCGCCCCGCGGAGCGCCGCGCGCACCTGCTCCCGCAGGCCGCCGGTGAACAGCAGCACCGAGGCGAGCGCGAACACCAGCAGCGCGTGCACCGCGACGAGCGCGAGCGTCTTGCCGCGCCGGCGGCCGAGCGCGCCGAGCGCGAAGTCGAGGATCGAGCGCTGCCGCTCCAGCGCGGTGCGCAGCGTCACCGCGCCCCCGCGGTGAGCGAGCCCGAGGGGAAGTGCTCGAGCGCGCGCGGGTGGTCCTGGAACGGCGCGAAGCGATCGGCCTGGGAGAGGTGGCGGGTGTAGCGCGCGTCGTTGAACAGGCACGGGTCGGTGAGGCCGAGCCGCGCCACCAGCCGCGCCCGCTCCTCCGCGGCCGGCCGGTCGGCGGCCCGGCGCGCGCGCGCGTCGGCGAGCGCCGCCGCCCCGAGCGCGGCCGCGACGCCGAGCGCCGCCAGGAACCGGTCGGAGCGCCGGAGGCTCACCGCAGCGCCTCCAGCACCGCGGGCGTCGCGTCGTCGAAGCGCAGGATCCGCTGGCCGCGGTGCTCGTTCAGGAACGCCTTCGCGTCGCCCTCCCGCGCGAACGCGACCAGCTCCGCGCCCATGGGCCCGCGCACGTCGCCGCCGATCACGTAGAACGCGGAGCGGCCGTCGATGGGGCGGGCCGAGTAGTAGTCGGTCACGGAGATCGCGGCGACGTCGCCCTGCGCGCGGCCGGGCGCGTGGCGCGGCAGGTCGTGCCAGTAGGCGAGCAGGTCCTTCACGCCGTCGAAGAACGCCACCTCGCCGTCGCGGTAGCGGATCGAGGCGACCCACTGCGGGTACTTCGCCACCAGCATGCCGCAGACGGCGCAGCGGTCCTTCGGGCCGGGCGCCGGCGCGGCCGCGGCGGCCGGCGCGCCCGGGCCGGCGGCGGCGGGTGCGGCGAGGGTCGCGAGCGTGGCGAACGCGGCGAGGAGGGCGAGGAATCGCAGGGGGGACATCGCAGGGCTCCGTCGGTGGTCCGACGATGGTAGGCCCCGGCCCCGGGCCGGATGCGTGGCACGTCGTCGCGCGCGGCGGCTACAGCCCCGCGAGTGACAGCGCCAGCCGCACCCCGCCGCCGAGCGCCATGACCAGCACCGGGTTCACCCGGAACCGCGCCAGCGTGAGCAGCGACGCCGCCGCGATGGCGAGCTCGACGCGCCCCTCCAGCGAGCGCCCCAGCGCGAGCGCCGCCGCCGCCATGAGCCCCACCACCGCCGGCGTGAGCCCGCGGAGCGCCGCCCGGATCGGCCGCCGCGACCGCACGCGCGCCAGCCACGCGCCGACCGCGAGCACGAGCGCGAGCGGGCCGGCGAACACCGCCGCCGTGGCGACCGCCGCGCCGGCGACCCCGTGGACCAGGTAGCCGATGAACGTCGCCATCAGCAGCACCGGGCCGGGCGTGAGCTTGCCGATCGCGACCGCGTCGGCGAACTGCCGCGGACCGATCCAGTGCTCGGCGAGCACCGAGGCCTGCAGGTGCGGGATGATGGCGAAGCCGCCGCCGTAGGCGCCGAGGCCGGCGCGCAGGAACAGGAGCGCCATCGCGCCGAGCGCGCCGAGCGCGGGCGCGGAGAGGAGCGCGAGCGCGGGCAGCCGCGGCCGCCCGGCGGGATCGGCGGGAGCGCCCGGCGGGTCGGCTTCGCGCTCCGGCGGCGGCAGCGGCGTCCCCTCGTCCGGCAGCGCCACCGGCGGCGACGGCCGCCGCGCCCGCCGCTGGAACCGCAGGAGCCGCATCCGCTTCACGCCCAGGTCGAGCACCAGCCCGGCGCCGATCCCGAGCGCCGCCATCTCGCCGGCCGACGCGGCCGCGCCGAGCGAGAACAGGAGCGTCGCCGCCGCCACGCCCATCTGCCACGGGCGCTGGACCCCGGCGCGGAGCATCTGGAGCGTGATCGAGGCCACGATGCCGACGACCGCGGCGTTCAGGCCGGCGAGGAGCGGCGCCGCGGTGGGCGTCACGCCGAGCCGCACGTAGAGCGCCGCGAGCGCGGTGACCACGATCGCGCCCGGCGCGATGAACGCGGCGTACGCGGCCACCGCGCCGGCGGGCCCGTGGAAGCGCAGGCCGGTGTACGCGAGCGCGTTCGCGGCCGCGCCGCCCGGCAGCATCTGCGAGACGGTGGCGGTGACGGTGAACTCGCGCTCGGTGAGCCAGCGCCGCCGCTCGACCAGCAGGTCGTGCATGGTCCCGAGCACCGAGAGGCCGCCGCCGAAGCCGGTCAGGCCGAGCCAGGCCGAGGCGCGCGCGAGCGCGGGGAGCGTGGGGCGCGGCCGCCGGGGGACCGGCGCCGGCGCCGCGCCGGGCGGGGGGGTCGCGCGCGCGTCCACGCCCCGGCCAACGCCGCCCTGGCCGGCGGGATTCCCGGCGCCCCGCACGTCCGCGCCGCCGGGCGGCCCGAATCCTCGCGGCGGCCCACGGCTCTCACGCGCCATGAAGCTCCCCTGGTGGTTTCCGTTCGGCAGCGTACCCGAGCTCTCTGCGGTCGAGCTGAACGATCGGCTGCGCGGGCGCCCGGCGCCCCAGCTCGTGGACGTCCGCACCCCCGCCGAGTTCTCGCAGGGGCGCATCCGCGGCGCGGTGAACGTGCCGATCGGGGAGCTGCGCTCGCGCCTGGGCGCGCTGAAGCTCGACCCGGCCCGGCCCGTGGTGGCGGTCTGCCTGTCCGGGCACCGCAGCGTGCCCGCGGTGCGCCTGCTGGAGCGCGGCGGCTTCGAGGCCGCGCAGCTCGCGGGCGGGATGCTCGCCTGGCGCGGCGCGCGCCTGCCCGAGGTGAAGGGCTAGGCGCCCATCCACCTCGGGTGAAGCACACCCTTCAGTACGCCATCCCCAGCTCCTCGGCGCCGAAGGGCACGTCCTCCACCACCGTCGCGGCCTCGAGCGCCGCGCGGCCCATGCGCTCGCCGAGCTCCGCGCAGAGCCGCTGGCGCGCCTCGGCGTAGGTCGCGCCGAGCGCGATCGCCTCGGGCATGCCGCAGAGCGCGGCCCAGGTCCCGTCGGCCAGCGTCACGTACTCGATCACGAGGTGCACCCGCTCCGCCTGCAGCCGCCGCCGCAGGCGCTCGGACCTCGTCCGCGCTCGTGCACCCATGGACCGCCTCCTCCCCCTCGACCCAGTACGGAACGCCGCGGCCGCGCGCGCGTGACGTCCTCGCGGGCCTCCGCTCCGTCCGGTGCACACGTCCGGTGCGGAATCGCGCCCGGATCCGCACGAGCCGTGCGGAAGGCGCCCCCGGCGCACCTCGTCCGACACGGTCTTTCGCGTCAGGCCCGGCCGCCGCGCGCATGTCCGACCGGCGCGTATCCTCCATGGCGTCCGTGGCCCTCCGCATCCTCCACACCGCCGACTGGCACCTCGGCCACGCGCTCCACGGCGTGGACCGCGGCCCCGAGCACGAGCGCTTCGTGGCGTGGCTGCTCGACACCGCCCAGGCCGAGGCGGTGGACGCGGTCGTCGTGGCCGGGGACGTGTTCGACGCCGCCAACCCGCCCGCCGGCGCCCAGGCGCTCTGGTACCGGTTCCTGGCCGAGGCGTGGCGGCGCCTGCCGCGGCTGCAGCTCGTGGTGGTGGGCGGGAACCACGACTCCGCGTCGCGCCTCGACGCGGTCGATCCGCTCCTGCGCGAGATGGGGCGCCTGCACGTGGTGGGCGGGGTCCCGCGCGGTGGCGCGGGCGCGCCGGATCTGGAGCGGCTGCTCGTGCCGCTGGAGGACGCGTCGGGCCGGCGGGCCGCCTGGGTGGCGGCGGTGCCGTACCTGCGCGCCGCCGATCTGGGCGCGGGCGCCGCCGACGCCGACGCGGCCGAGGCGACGCGCCGCTTCTACGCGGCGGCGCTGGAGCGGGCGCGGGCGCGGCGCGCGCCCGGCGAGGCGCTCCTCGCCACCGGCCACCTCTATGCGGTGGGCGGCAAGACCTCGGACCTCTCCGAGCGGCGGCTCGCGGTGGGCAACCAGGCCGCGGTGCCCGCCGACGCGTTCCCGGCCGACCTCGCCTACGTCGCGCTCGGCCACCTGCACCTCGCGCAGGCGGTGGGCGGGCGGGAGACGGTGCGCTACTCGGGCTCGGTGCTGCCGCTCTCGTTCAGCGAGCGCGGCTACCGCCACGGCGTGGTGGTGGCCGACGTGGAGGGCGAGGCGGTGCGCGCGCAGCGGGTGCTGCGCGTGCCGCGCTTCGTGGAGCTCGTGTCGGTGCCGGACGCCGAGGCGCCCGCGCCGCTCCCGGAGGTGCTCGCCGCGCTCGAGGCGCTGCCGGCGCGCGGCGACGGGCCGGACGCGCTGCGGCCGCTGCTCGAGGTGAAGGTGCGGCTGGAGCGACCGGAGCCGGCGCTGCGCGCCCTGCTCGACCAGGCGCTCGCGGGCAAGGAGGCGCGCCTGGTGCGCATCGCCACCACGCTCGCCGGCACCGGCCGCGCGCTCGGCGACGGCGAGCGGCGCGCGCTCGGCGAGCTCGTGCCGGAGGAGGTCTTCCGCCGGAAGTACGACGCCGACTACGGCGGCCCGCCGGCCGACGCGCTGCTGGAGGCGTTCCGCGCGCTGCTCCAGGAAGTCGAGTCCGAGGAGGGGGCGCGGTGAGGATCCTGGCCATCCGCGGCGAGAACCTCGCCAGCCTGTACGGCAAGTTCGAGCTGCGGCTCGACCGCGCGCCCATCGCCGGCGCCGGCATCTTCTCGATCGCCGGCCCCACCGGCTCGGGCAAGTCCACCCTGCTCGACGCGCTCTGCCTGGCGCTCTACGGCAAGACCCCGCGCCTGCGCGACCGCGCCGCCGGCAAGCGCGTCATGGTGGGCTGGTCGGAGGAGGGCGAGACCCTCGACATGAACGACGTCCGCGCGCTCGTGTCGCGCGGCACCGCGGGCGCCACCGCCGAGGTCGAGTACCAGGGCATGGACGGGCGCCGCTACCTGGCGCGCTGGCGCGTGCGCCGCGCGCGCGACCGGGTCGAGGGCGCGTTCCAGGCCCAGTCCATGACGGTCGAGGACCTCGACACCGGCGAGGTCCTCGCCGAGAAGATCACGCAGGCGGTGGCCCGGAACGAGGCCGCCATCGGCTTCACCTTCGACGAGCTGAAGCGGGCGGTGGTCCTGCCGCAGTTCGAGTTCACGAACTTCCTGCGCGCCGACGCGGACGTGCGCGCGGCCATCCTCGAGCGCGTCACCGGCACCGCCGTCTACGGGCGGCTCTCGCAGGCCGCGCACCAGCGGCTCGGGCGCGAGCTGGCCGCCCGCGAGGCGCTCGAGGCCGAGCTGGGCGGCGTGAAGGTGCTCGACGCGGAGGCGCGCGCGGCGCTCCAGGCGCGGCAGGCGGAGCTGGCGCGGGCGCTCGACGAGGCGCGGGCGGCGGCGCGCGCGGCGGAGGCGGCGGTCCGCTGGCACGCGCAGGACGCGGAGCTGCGGGCGGGGCTGGAGCGGTCGGAGGCGGAGCTCGCCCGCGCGGCGCGGGCGGTGGAGGACGGCGCGGCGCTCCGCGCCGAGCTGGCCGAGGTCGAGGCGGCCGAGCCGCACCGGGCCGCGCTCGCCGAGGCGATGCGCGCCGAGCAGGCGCGGGCCGGGGCCGAGGCGCGGGCGGAAGAGGCCCGGATCGCGCTCGGGCGGGCGGAGGCGGACGCCGGCGCGGCGGCGCGCGGCGAGGCGGACGCGCGCGCGGCGCTCGAGGCGGCGGCGGAGGCGGAGGCGCGGGCGCGGCCGGAGCTGGCCGAGGCGCGCCGCCGGGACGAGGCGCTCGCGGCCGCGCGCCGGGCGGAGGCGGACGCGGGGGCGGCGCTCGCGACCGCGCGCGCGGAGCAGGCGCAGGCGGCGGCCGGCGCGGACGCGGCGGCGCGCGCCCGCGAGGCGGCGGAGACGGCGCGCGACGCGGCCGAGGCGTGGCTGGCAGCGCACGCGGCCGAGGCGCCGCTCGCGGCCGAGTGGAACCGGTGGGCGGCGCGGCTCGCGGAGCACGCGGAGGAGTGCGCCGGCGCCGCGCGGGCCGAGGCCGGGCTGGGCGGCGCCCGCGAGGCCGCGGCGGAGGCCGGGCGCGCGCTCGCCGGCGAGGCCCGCGGCGCCGAGGAGGCGGCGCGGCGGCTGGAGGCGGCCGGCGCGGCGCTCGCGGAGGCGGCCCGGGCGGCCGCCGGCGCCGACGCGGCCGCGCTCACCGCGGAGGTGGCGCGGCTCGGCGAGCTGCGCGCGCTGCTCGGCGAGGCGTGGAAGGCGGCCCAGGCCGCGGGCGTGGCGGCGGCCCGCCGCGAGCAGGCGCGGGCGGAGGCGGCCCGGGTCGAGGCCGAGGCGCAGACGGCGCGGCGGGCGCACGCCGCGGCCTCGGCCGCCGTGCACGCGGCCGAGGGCGGGGCGGAGCAGGCGCGCGCGGCGCTGCGGCGGGTGGAGCTGACGCTCGGGCTCGCCGACCGGCGCGCCGACCTCGTGGACGGCGACCCGTGCCCGCTCTGCGGCGCCACCGAGCACCCCTACGCGCACGGCGCGCCGCTCCCGGCGCTGCTCGAGGCGCAGCGCGCCGCGGCGGCCGACGCCGAGGAGGCGGTGCGCGCGGCCACCCGCGAGCGCGAGGCGCTGGCCGCGCGCGCCTCCGAGCTCGCGGCGCGGGTCGAGGCGGAGCGGCGGATCGAGGCCCGGGCGGAGGCCGACCGCGCGCACCACGCGGCCGAGTACGAGGCGCTCCGCGCCCGGCTGGCGGCGCCGGCGGGCGGCGGGCTCGAGCTGCCGGCGCACGCCGAGGGGGCTGCCGCCGCGGTGGAGGCGTGCGGGCGCGACGCCAAGGCCGCGCTCGAGGCCGCGAGGGCCGCGCTGGAGGCGGCGCGCCGCGCCGCCGGCGCCGAGCGCGCCGCGCGCGCGGAGGTGGACGCGGCCCGCGAGGCGCACGACGCGGCGCGGGCGCAGCAGCGCGCGCTCGAGAAGGCCCGCGACGACGCCACCGCCGCGGTGGCCGCGCACGAGGCCGCCGCCGCGCGCCACGCCGCCGCGCTCGGGCGGATCGAGGCCGAGCTCGCCCCCGCGCTCGGGTTCCTGCCGGGCTGGCCGGAGGCGGCGCGGCGCGGGCCCGAGGCGTTCCGGGCCGGCTGCGCCGGGCGCGCCGAGGCATACGCCGCCCAGGTCCGGGCCCGCGACGCGGCCGCGGCCGACGCCGCCGCGCGCGCCGCCGGCGCGGAGAAGGCCGCGGCGCTCGCCGCCGAGCGGGCCGGGCGGGCCGCGCGCGCCGGGGAGGCCGCCGCGGGCGCGCGCGCGGCGCGCGAGCGGGCCGAGGCCGACCGGCGCGGCGTGCTCGCCGGCAAGCCGGCGGACGAGGTGGAGGGCGCGCTGCGCGCGGCGCTCGACCGCGCCCGGGCCGCGCACGAGCGGGCCCGCGCCGCGCGCGCCGACGCCGACCGCGCGCACGCCGCCGCCGCGGAGGCCGCCCGGGCCGCCGCCGGCGCCCGCGAGGACGCGGCCACCGAGGCCGCCCGCGCTGGCGAGGCGCTCGCCGCCGCGCTCGCGGCGCTCGGCGTCGACCGGCCGGCGCTGGAGGACCGGCTCGCCCGCGGCCACGCCTGGGCCGCGCAGGCGCGCGCCGAGCTCGAGACCCGCGCCCGGGCCGCCCAGTCCGCCGCCGCGGTGCGCGACGAGCGCCGCCGGCAGGTGGAGGCGCACGCCGCCGGCCGCCCCGCCGGCGACGCCGCCGACGCCCGCGCCCGCCACGCGCAGGCGGAGCGGGAGGCGGCCCGGCTCGGCGACGAGCACTCGCAGGTGACGCTCGAGCTGCGGCGCGACGAGGACGCCCGCGCCCGGCACGCGGAGGTCTCCGGCGCGGTCGAGGCCGCGCGCGCCGCGGCGGAGCGCTGGGAGCGGCTCGCCAAGGTGATCGGCTCCGCCGACGGCAGCCGCTTCCGCCGCTACGCCCAGGGGCTCGCGCTCGACGGCCTGCTCGCGGCCGCCAACGTCCACCTCCGCGACCTCGCCCGCCGCTACGAGCTGATGCGCGTCCCCGGCGCCGACCTCGAGATCCAGGTGATCGACCACGATCTCGCCGACGAGGTCCGCACCGTGAACGGCCTCTCCGGCGGCGAGCTGTTCCTGGTGTCGCTCGCGCTCGCGCTCGGCCTCGCGTCGCTCTCCACCCGCGCCGCGCACGCCCGGACGCTGTTCATCGACGAGGGCTTCGGCACGCTCGACCGCGACACGCTCGAGCACGCCATGGCCGCGCTCGAGGGGCTGCGCCAGACCGGCCGCACGGTCGGCGTCATCTCCCACGTCCCCGAGCTGCACGAGCGCATCGGCGTGCAGGTCACGGTCGAGCGCGTCTCCGCCGGCCGCAGCCGGCTGGTGGTGCCGGAGGGGTGAGGTCCGCGCGGCGCCGGGGAATGCGCTGCCCGACCAGGGCGCCGCGTTCTTCCCGCGCGTCCACCTCGTCCCCCGCGTCCGCCGTCGGTTCGCTGCGGAGGCTGCGGCGCCGATGCTCCGTGGTCCGCGCCGAGGGGCGCGGGGCGCGCGCCCGGGGAGCTTGTGTGGCCGCCGACCCACCACCCCGAGAGCGCGTATGAGCGGTGGCCGCCGCGGAGCCACCTTGGCCAGGAGAGAATCTATCCGCGACGCCAATGGGTTGCCGGCGCGCGCCGCGACGCCCTTGGCGCTGGACGCTGAGTCAAGTAGCGTGTCCTCACGTTGAGTGCGAGATCGGCGGCGCAAGTCATGTGCACGTCCGGATCAGGTGACGAGCAGCATCGGTTCGAGCATCGCCGGGGGCATCTTCGCGAGCAGGGCCTGCAAGCAACATCTCGAGCCAGGAACCTTCGACACAATGAACTCGTGCCTGACTCTCGCGAACGATCCGAAGTACGGAAGCCTGTTCGTCGAGACCATTCAGGCCGGATACCTGAGCGGTCAGCCCTTCATGGAAGGCGCGGATACTTGCTCGAAGATCGTGAGCAGCCAACCGTATCGCACCAACTGCCTGAACTGTCAGTAGGCCTCGTATGATTCGCGTGATTCTCGCGGTAAGTGCCGTCGTTGCTTCGACGCCAGATTCTGCCGCCGTCTCGCTCCTTCAGTCTCAGTCGTGGGAGAGTCTCGCCCGGAAGTACGTTGACCTAGAGGCAAGCGTGCGCTCCGGCACGCGAACAGCGACCGACGTCTACGAGACGTGGACGGAGATCGAGACTGCGCTCGCGAACGCAGCGCCTCCGGTCCGAGATCTTCGGCGTGGACTCGAATCGACGGACCTTGCGGAGCGTACGACGGCGCTCGCTGCGATGGGCGTTGCACGGGTCCAGGATGACGGCCTGTTCCGGCTCGTGCTTCGACGATTCACCCAGGGCGATGCTGATTACTACCGAAAGTACGCTGCACGTGCGCTCGCAAACATGAGCCCCCGGCAAGTTGACGCCTTCGGCGATGACCTCGTTGTTGCTCTCTCGCAGGAGACGAAAGTCATGGTCGTGGTCGCTGCCCGACCCGTGTTGACTCAGCTGAGTCGTCCTCAGGCGTTGCGCCTCATGTCCGCGCTGGCGGTTGGCGGAGACCGTGTAATGCGGAGGGTGGTCCGGGCGATGGCGTCGCAGCGCGAGGACGGATTCCTGGAGGAGCTCCTCCAGTCTCTGGAGCGCAGCGGCGCGTCCGACGCAGCGAGCGACCTTGCAGGTCACGAGGCGACGGGGGCCGCGCCCTCGCATCCGTAGGCGCGTCTGATCGCGGCCCTCCAAGGCAGAGCGGCGTTGGGCATCTGGATACCTCCTTCTGGTCGCCGAAGACCGTCTGCTCGGGTGGGTTTCCCGTGGCTTGCATCCTTTCTCGGGGGGTTGCTGGTTGCGAGGATCGCAGTAGATCGCGAGTGGCTCCGCACGCGGACCGCGACAGCCTGGCTTGCGTGGCTCGGCGTCGCTGGAGCGCTCGTCCCAGTTCTGGTGGCGGTCACGTCTCGGGTTGGTGGGATTCAGTTGCGGGCCCGGGCGTTCTTCGCCACGGCGGTCGCTGCCGTAGTTGCGTGCGGAGCTTCGCTTACCGTGCTGCCCGGGGACTTCGCCGCGTTCGCGTTTCGGAGGCTTCGCCGTGTCGACAGTCGCAGCGGGAACGTACGCGATCTCGACATCTCGGGACCTGGCGGCCACTCAAGATGCGAAGGACCGGTGACCGAAATCTGGCCAGCCCGCGGCAGTGAGGCGACGTTCCGTTTCAGCGTGTAGAGCGACAGGATAATTGACCCCCTTGCGCCTTCAATCTAGGAGGCGGAGATGGTCAGCGAAGTGGCGGCCGTAGCACCCCAGACGCTGGCGGTGCCGATGGTCGAGGCGGAGGCGGTCAGGCAGATGCGGGATCTGGCGACGAAGGGGTGGGCGCGAAGCGGATCGCGCGCGAACGGGGCTTGGCCCGCAACACCGTGCGCCCGTACCTGCGCGGCGGCGCCGACGCGGAGGTGCAGCAGCACCTATCGCAGCGCCTCGGAAGGTCCGGCGAAGCGAAGCCGTCGCTCAACACCGAGATTTCGCACGAGCAACTCTTCTTCGAGGACGGGAAGCATCCTTCGAATCTTGGATACTTCGACGACGGCCTGGTGCGACCAGAGGACGGAACATGGACCTATCAGTGTCGTTCTGCACGCTACGACGATTGCATCATGCGGAAGGCCGTTCAGAGCGTGCAGCCGAAACCGTACTGTATGGTGGGACTCTTCGGCACGGCCCAATACAATTGTCAGGATTGGGCCGCCGAGGTTCGCAAAGCGTATGCGCGCCTAAGCAAAGACCCAACGGTCCAGGAGGACTGCAAGCCATGCGGCAAGTGACGGGGTGGGGCGCCGCAGAAGGATCCATGTGGCCGCATTAGGTGCGCGGGGGTCGGCCGAATGCGTCGTCTCTTTCGAGAGTTCCCTGTCGCAAGGCGGAGGCTAAGAATGCGTCGGGCTCTCGTGGTCGCGGCGGTGTTTTCACTAACGGTGATCAGTGCTGTCGCCGCCGCGTGCGCTGTTCGAGCTTTGACTTCGTCGACCCGTTATCCGCGCTTGCGACAACTGGCGCAACTACTCTTCCCGCCCGGAGACCTCTACGGGCCCCTCGTCGAGATCCCAATCAACCTGGCGAAGGAGGGAGTGACCATCGAGTTCGAGTACAGCCACAGATACCCGGGGCGCCATTCTCTCGACTTGGATGTACCCGTACCGGTCCGCACGGGCATGGCGTCGCCTGGAGTATCGGCGCTCTCTGTGGTTGCCGTGTGTGTTGACTCAACGGGTCGCCAGGTGGATGCACGCGGCAACTACATGAATCCCTATTGGCGCAATGACGGATGGGGCGTCTCTATCCTTGTATACGACGTTCCAGACCAGTTGGCGTTGACGGGTTGTATCCGATGTCGCGTGTCCTGCTCCGGCGGGGCAGTGTTCGCGCGCGAGTTTCCGGCCCACCGCCTCGTGGTCAGGAAGCGGTCGGAGGAGTGATGCGCAAGGTAGTCGGGCCGACGTGCCGAAGAAGAGCAAGGTGGTGGTGAAGAACGGCGCCGTCCTGGAGAGCTTCGAGTCGAAGCAGGCCGGCAGGAAGCTCGAGGTCGTGGTGTTCGGCATTCTCGAGTAGGGGAGCCGGGCAGCGGGCGGTTCGCGCCCTGACGGGAATGGCGCTGCTGGATCGCGTGCCCTCCCCACACGGCCTCATCCGGACCGGCGATTGCCGGCATGACGTGACCGTGAGTGTCAGACCCGTGCGCAATGATCGCGCAATGGGTCGCGCGCTCGCCACCGCCGGATTGGACGCCGCCGCGCTGGACGCGGCGCTGGCGGGCCACGCGCCACCTCTCGACGAGCTGCCGCCGTTCACGCCCGCCGAGATCGAGGCCTGGTTCCGCGGGGGCGAGCTCGAGGGGGATCTGGGCGAGCAGCTCCTCGTCTGGGCGGCGCGGGTGCGCGGGTGCATCGACGTCGAGCTGGCCGAGGGGCTCGCGGCGCTGAAGCGGGGCGACCAGCTGGCGGCGCTGGGCTCTCACTTCGACGACTACGCCCGCGAGGCGCTCGACCTGGGGAAGCGCGCGGCCGAGAACCTGGCGCGGCTGGGTGCAGGGCTGCCGGACCGGCCGCTGCTCCGGGAGGCGCTGCGCTCGGGGCGGGTCCGGCTGCGCGCGGGGGAGACGATCCTGGCCGTCGCCGTCGGTGACGCGGAGGCGGCGTGGGTCGAGCGCGCCGGTGAGGAGTCGGTGCGGGGGCTGGAGGCGGCGGTCCGGGCAGCGCGGGCACGGGACGACGCGTCGGGCGACGCGCCCGGCGGCGCTGTCGCCGCCGACGAGGACGAGGCGTGGGTCGAGCTGCGCACGCAGCTGCCGCCGGCGGAGCGGCGGGTGCTCGACGAGGCGCTCTCGCTCGCCCGCGAGCTGGAGCCGGGCGCGAGCCGGATCGAGCAGCTCGAGGCGCTGGCGCAGGAGTACCTGGCGGAGCACCCGGGCGACCCGGATGCCGACGACGCTCGGCCGCTGGGGCCGGGGTTCCGGGCGCGCGACGACGCGTCGACGGGGCGGCGCTCGACCTCGAGCCTGGGGCCGGACGGCTGGGCGGAGCTCCCGGAGGTCCCTCCCGTGCCCGCGCCGGAGCTCTCGTTCCACGAGACGCTGTCGGCGCAGGAGCTCGACGCGCGCCTGCGGGCGCTGGCGGAGTGCCGCGCGGGATGGGAGCGGCTCATCGGGCGGTGCGGGTACGCGGTGAAGCGGAGCGGCATGCACCGGCTCGCGGGCTACGGCAGCTTCCGCGAGTACGTGGAGGAGCGGCTGGGGTTGCCGGCGCGGGCGGTGGAGCAGCGGGTGGCGCTGGAGGCTCGGCTGGCGGCGTCGCCGGCGCTGGAGGACGCGCGGCGGCGGGGCGTCTCCTACGAGAAGCTGCGCGTGCTGGCGCGGCTGCAGGAGTCCGACGTCGCCCAGTGGATCCCGCGGGCGCTCGAGGCGACCTGCGTCGCCTTGCGCCGCGAGGTGGAGGGCGAGCGCGAGGGGCAGCTGCGTGCGCGGGGGAAGCTGCTCGCGCCCCTGCCGCGCGGGGTGGCGGTGCTGCTCGCGGCGGCCATCGCGTCCGTCCGCGGCCAGCACGGGCACGCGCTCTCCACCGGAACGTGCCTGGCGGTCATCGCGTTCCACTTCCTCGCGACCTGGGGCGACGCGCCGGGGCGCTCACCGACGCGCTCGCGGCGCATCCGCGAGCGCGACTCGGGCTGGTGCCAGGTGCCGGGCTGCAGCCGGCACGCGGCGCACGCGCACCACATCGACTTCCGCTCGCACGGCGGCAGCGACGACCCGGAGAACCTGGTGAGCCTGTGCGCGTTCCACCACCTGCGCTGCATCCACGGCGGTTTCCTCTCCGTGCTGGGGCGCGCGCCGGGGGAGCTGGTGTGGCTGCTGGGCGGCCAGGTCTGGGCGGGACCGCAGCGTCCACCCGCGACGGGCAGCGCAGGCGATGCGGCGCCGGCGGCGTGCTGAGCAACGGCTGCCCGGCGAGGACCGCGGCGCGGCGCGCGCCTGCGATCGGGTTCGCTCCGCTCACAGCCCCAGCAGCCGCTCCGCCAGGATCAGCGCGTCGCCGGGCCAGCAGACCGGCGGGCGCGGACGCCGGACGCCGGGCGCGCCCTCCACCGGCCAGCAGCTCAGCACGGCCCGGCGCCACCGCTCCGGCACCGCGAGCACGCCGTGCACGGCGCCGAGCAGCGCGCCGGCGATGGCGGCGTTCGTGTCGGTGTCGCCGCCGCGGCCGACGGTGTCCACCACCCCGGCCTCCAGATCCGGCGCGTGGCGGAGCTGGAAGAACGCGTTCCGCAGCGCGACCGTCACGAGCCCGGCGCTCGTCTCGAAGTCCTCGGGCGGGCCGGTCCGCGCCGCCGCGAGCGCCTCGCGCACCTCCGGGCCGCAGCCCAGCTCGGCGGCGAGCGCCTCGCCGCGGTCCGCCACCTCGGCGGCCGACGCGCCGGTCGCGACGGCGAACGCGACGGTGGCCGCGAACACCGCGCTCGCGTCCTGGCACGGCGCGGCGGGGTGGGTGAGCGCGGCGTCCGCCCGCGCCCAGGCCGCCACCTCGGCGGCGGGCGAGGCGTGGCCGGCGATCCCGAGCGGCGACACGCGCATGAGCGCGCCGTTCGCGAGACTCCCGCGCGACGCGGCGGCGCGGGCCGCCTCCGCCACCTGCTCGGCCCCGGCGCCCGCGGCCCGCAGGCGCAGCGCCGGCCGGAGCGCCGCGTCCACCGTGCGGCCGACGTCGAACGGCTCCGAGCCGAGCCAGTCGGCGTAGGCCTCCGCGACGCGCGCCGGGTCGAAGCGCCCGAACGCGATCACGGTCCGCGCGAGCGCGAGCGCCAGCTCGGAGTCGTCGGTGGGCTGGCCGGCGAGCGTGCTCCAGTGGCCGCCGTCGGCGAGGTCGCGCACGCCGCCCGGGTGCGTGGCCGCGATGCGCGCGGGGCCGGAGAACTCCACCTGCCCGCCCAGCGCGTCGCCGGCGAGCTGCCCGAGCAGCGCGCCCTGACCGCGGCGGAGCAGCCCGTCCTCGCGCACGGCGCGCCCGGCGAGCGGGGCGCACAGGCCGGGCGCGCCGGGCCCGTACGCCTGCGCCTCGACCCAGCTCCGCTGCGCCAGCCGCGCGGCCACCGCGGGCGCGCCGCCGAAGCAGAACGCCACCCGCCCCTCGCCCGACGGCCCGTAGCGCACCTCGCGCCCCGCCTCGTCGAGGAGCACGCCGCCCGCGCCGCGCAGCAGCGCGTGCCCGGCCGCGACGTCGAGCGCGCGCGGCCGGTGCAGCGAGATGGCGCCGCGCGCCTCGCCGGTGGCGACCAGCGCGAGCCGGTAGGCGATGCTGGTGAGCGGCCGGAAGCGCCCGGGCTGCACCGCCTCGGCGTTGCCGCGCGCCCGCTTCGCCGCCGAGGAGGACACGAGCACCACGTCGCCGGCCTGGAGCGGCGCCGCGGAGATGGGCGGGAGCGGCGCCCCGTTCCTCCGCACCGGGCCCTCCCCCTCGGCCCAGGCGAGCAGATCCTCCCCGCCGTGCGGCGCGGTGTGGGCGAGCACCACGCCGAGCACCGGCACGCCGTCGCGCACCAGGCCGATGGACACCGAGGCGCCGCGGTGGCCGCGCTGGAAGTCGGCGGTCCCGTCGTTCGGATCGACGAGCCAGCACCGCCCGCCCGGACGGGCCGGCGGCCGGTTGCGCTCGGGCCGCTCCTCGCCGACGAAGCCGTCGCCCGGGAACGCGGCGTCGAGGACGGCGCGGATGAGGTCCTCGGCCTCCTCGTCCGCGGGGCAGTGCCCCGGCTCGCCCCGGGGGCCGCCGGCCCGGAACAGCTCCGCCCGCAGCAGGTCGGCCGCGGCACGGGCGGCGCGGAGGGCGGCTTCCAGGGCGCGGGAGAGGTCGGTCACTCCTCCATGTGTATCAAGCGCGGCGGCGTCCGGCGGCGGGATCTCCGCCCCGCCCGGCCGCCCTCCGGCCTCAGGTGGAGCGCGCCCGTGCCCGGTGACATCCGCCCGCCGGGCCCTTAGACAGGAGGCCGGGAGGGGACCGCGTGAAGATCGGCACCTGGAACGTGAACGGCATCCGCGCGCGCGAGGCGCAGGTGGGCGAGTTCATCGCCCGGGAGGGCCCCGACGTCGTCTGCCTGCAGGAGATCAAGGCCCCTCCGTCGAAGGTCCCTCCGTCGCTGTGCGAGCTCGAGGGCTACTGGTGCCTGTGGCACGGCGAGACCGCCTACTCCGGCGTGGCGCTGCTGGTGCGCAAGGCGATCGCACCCGAGCGGCCGGCGTTCGTCCACCCTCCGTTCGACCTCGAGACCCGCATCGCCACCTGCGAGCTGGACGGCGTCACGGTGGCCTCGATCTACGTGCCGAACGGCGGCAAGGACCTCGCCGCCAAGCTCCGCTTCCTGGAGGCGATGGAGCGGTTCGCCGCGGACGCCCAGGCTTCCGGGCGGCCCCTGGTGCTCTGCGGGGACCTGAACGTCGCGCGCACCGACATGGACGTTCACCCGAAGGAGCGAAAGGCGGGCGCCATCGGCCAGCTCCCGGAGGAGCGGGCGCTGTTCGAGCGCATCCTGGCGCACGGCCTGGTGGACGTGGGCCGCGCGCTCGATCCCGCCAACGAGGGGCTGTTCACCTGGTGGGCGCCGTGGCGCAACCTGCGCCAGCGGAACATCGGCTGGCGCATCGACTACGTGCTGGCGAGCGCGCCGCTCGCGGCCAGCGCCACGCGGTGCCGGGTGCTGGCCGACTTCGGCACGAGCGATCACGCGCCGGTGGTGGCCGAGTTCCCGGCGGCGCCCTCCGCTGGCGCGGCGAACGGCGCGAGCGCGGCCTCGTAGGCGGCGAGGAGCGGCGGGGGCACCGCCACGCGGCGGTGCTCCACCATCGCCTCGAGCATCTTCGCGTTCGCGGGCGCCTGGCCGCGGAAGTGGTTGTTCGTGACGACGTACACGTCGGGTGCGCGCGGCGAGGCGGCCATCTCGGCGATGCGCTCGGCCCAGGGCGCGAGCTCGCCGGCGTCGTAGAGGTAGTCGTAGCGCGCGTCGCGCGGCGCGCCCTTGCGGAACCAGTCGCGGTAGTTGCGCCCGTGCACGCGCACGTACGCGACCGGCGCCGTGACCCGCGCGGCCGGCGCGAGCGAGCGCCGGAAGCGCGGCTGGTCCACGTTCACCAGCGCCACGCCCGCCGCGGCCAGCTCCTCGAGGACCTCGGGATCGTCCCACGACGCGTGGCGCACCTCGAGCGCGAGCGGCAGGCCGGCGAACGCGCGGAACAGCCCGCGCAGCCACTCCTCCGACGCCTCGCTCCGCTTGAACGACCACGGGAACTGGAGGAGCGCCGCGCCGAGCCTGCCCTCCTCGTGCAGGCGATCGAGCGCCGCCCGCGCCTGCGCGACCTCCTCGGCGCCGTACGCCTCGCGCTCGTGCGTGAACCGGCGCCAGACCTTCGCGCCGAAGCGGAAGGTGGGGACCTCGCGCACCCGCTCGCACCAGCGCGCCGCGACCGCCGCCGGGAACGGCCGGTAGAACGTCGCGTCCACCTCCACCGTCGAGAACCAGCGCGCCAGATACGCCAGGCGATCGAAGCGCTTGCCCTCGCCCGGCGGGTAGACCACGCCGGCCCAGTCCCGGTACTCCCATCCCGCGGGTCCGTAGCGGATCACGCCCGACGCGTAACGCAGGGTGACCGTCCGTTCAACCCGCGGCCAAGGGACGCGGGGCGGGGGCCCGCGTGCGGGTAGAATCCGCCCCCGGCGCGGGAGGCCACTTGCCGGTCGAGGAACGAAGCGAGCGCACCTGGACCACGCTGCCGAACACGCCGTGCGCGGCGGGGCGGCGCCACGCCTTCCTGCTCGTGCTGGCGGGCCCGCAGCTCGGCGACATCTACCCGCTCGCGCCCGACCGCGAGCTCGTCATCGGCCGGCGCGACGACTGCGACCTCCCCATCCGCGACGACGGCGTGTCGCGCCGCCACGCGGCCATCCGCGTCGAGGGCGAGGGCGCGCTGCTGCGCGACCTCGGCAGCGCGAACGGCACCTACGTGGACGGCGTGCGCGCCGAGGGCGAGGTGCGGCTCGCCGACGGCGGCCGCGTGAGCCTGGGCGGCGCCACCGTGCTGAAGTTCGCCTGGGCCGACGAGCTCGAGGCGCGCTGGCAGATGAAGCTCGCCGAGATCGCGCTGCTCGACCCGCTCACCGGCGTGTTCAACCGCCGCCACCTCGACGACCGGCTCGCCGCCGAGCTCGCCGCGGCCCAGCGGCACGGCCGCTCCATGTCGGTGCTCCTCGTGGACGTGGACCGGTTCCGGGCGGTGAACGAGGCGCACGGCCAGGCCGCCGGCGACGAGGCGCTGAAGATGGTCGCGTTCGTGCTGCGCGGCGCGCTCCGGCGCGAGGACGTGCTGGCGCGCGCCGGCGGCGCCGCGTTCGCGGTCATCGCCCGCGAGACGACGCTCGCGGGCGGCCGGGCGCTCGGCGAGCGCATCCGGCGCGCGGTGGCGCGGAGCCGCTGCGCCTGGCAGCCGGAGGGCGGCGGAGAGCCGGCCTCCATCGGCGTGAAGGTCTCGGTCGGCGTGGCGGAGGTCGCGGAGGGGCGCACGCAGCGCGAGGTGATGGAGTCGGCGGGGCGGGCGCTCCAGCTCGCGAAGCAGGCGGGCCGGAACACCGTGGTGGCGCTCCCGATGGCGCCCGCGGAGGGGCGGCCTGATCCCGCGCAAGCGGCCATGACGCGCGGCGGCGCGGCGCCTTGACGCTGGGGGGAGGGCCTGCGATCCTCGCGCCGGTCCGCTCCCCGGCGAGCCCGGCGGCGCCCGCTCAGCGGCGCCGCCCGACGGCTCCGGGCGGCGGCGATCCGGAGGCATCCAGATCATGCGGTCTCACGACGCACGGGCGGCGGCGATGGGCGGGACGGGCCACGCTGGCGGGGTGATCCACGTCCCGGCGGTCGCCGACGAGCCCGCCCCGGCGCCGGCGGATCTGGCGAGCCTCACGCAGGCGCAGCGCGCCGAGCGCGCGCTGGCCGAGGGCAAGCGCGAGCGGGAGATCCCCATCGAGCGCGCGTTCCTGCAGGCGGCGCTCGACTTCCGGCAGACGCTCCGCGTGCTGGTCTCGGCGGTGGTGCCGAAGTTCGCCGACTGGTGCTTCGTGGACCTCATCGACGGCGACGGGATCCCGCGCCGCGTGGAGGTCGCGCACGGCGATCCGGCCAAGGCGCCGCTCGCCCAGGAGATGCGCTCGATCGCGTTCGGGCCGGGCTGGGCCACCCCCGGCGCGCAGACCATCCGCGACCGCGCCCCGCGCCTGTTCCGGCAGGTGACGACCGAGGTGATGGAGTGGGCCACCCACGGCGAGCGCCACCTGGCGGTGCTGCGCGCCATCAAGCCCAACTCGCTGCTCTCGGTCCCGCTCGTCGCGCGCGACCGCGTCATCGGCTCCATCACGCTCATCCGCTCGAACATGCTCCCGGGCCTGGACGAGTCCGACCTGCTGTTCGCCGAGGCGCTGGCCGAGCCGGCCGCGCTCGCGCTCGACAACGCGCGCTGGTACCAGGCCGAGAAGGCCGGGCGCGGGGCCGCGCTGGAGGAGGCGGACCGCGAGCGGCACGATCGCGTGGAGGCGCAGCGCGGCGTGCTGCGGCTGCGCCGGATCGAGTCGGTCTCGGCCAGCCTCGCGTCGGTGCTCGCCCCGCAGGCCATCGCGCGGGTGGCGGTGGAGAACGGGCTCTCGGTGCTGGAGCCGGCCACCGCCATGGTGGTCCGCGCGGCGCCCGGCGCGAGCGTGCTCGAGGTGCTGCACTGCCAGGGCTGGGCAGACGACCTGGCGCTCGATCTGCGCGAGCTGCGGGCCGACTCGCCCGCGCTGCTCGCCGAGGCCTACCGCATCCAGACCGCGATCTGGGTCTCCAGCCCGGAGGCGCTGGCGCAGGCCTACCCGAACGCCGCCGAGCTGGCGCTCCGGGTGGGCGACCGCGCCTGGGCGGCGGTGCCGCTCCGCTGCGACGGCCGCACCGTCGGGGCGCTCGGCCTCGGGTTCCCGCACCCGCGCGACCTCGACGCCGACGAGAAGCGGTTCGTGCTCACCGTGGCGCAGATCGTGGCGCAGGCGCTGGAGCGCGCCCGGCTGCGCGACGAGGCGCGCTAGGCGCCCTCCGGCTCCGTCCGCTCGTCCCGACCCTTCGACTCCGTCCGCTCATCCCGAGCGTAGCGCGGCCGCGAGGCCGCGCGGAGTCGAGGGACGCTCAGGGTGAGCGGGGAGTCGAGGGACCCTCAGCGCCGGGTCGGGTGGAACGCGCCGGCCGCCTTCAGCACCCGCAGCGCCGCGAGCTGCGCGGCCAGCGACTCGGTGATCTGGCCGACCTCCGCGGTGCGGAGCTGCGCGGTCGCGTCCGCCTGCTCCACCGCCGTGGCGGTGCCGGCCCGGAAGGCGACGTCCACCAGGCGCTGGTTCTCGGCGGCGAGGTCGCGCTGCTCCTTCGCCTTGGCGGCGTTGGCGCGGGCGCTCTCCATGTCGAGGTAGGCCTGCTCCACCTCCTGCCGCGCCTTCAGCTCGGCGCTCGCGCTCGACGCGTTCGCCTCGTCGATCTTCGCGTTCGCCTCGCGGATGTCCGACTCGCGCAGGCCACCGTCCAGCACCTTCCACTGCAGCGCCAGGCCCGCGGCCCAGGCGTGGTTCGTGCCGGTGAAGCCGGCCTCGTTCGCCAGCGTGTAGCGGCCGAACGCGCCCACGTTGGGCAGGTAGCGCGCCACCGCCTGGTTCCGGACGCCGCGCTGCAGCTCCACGTTGACGCGCGCCGCCTGCACGTCGGGCCGGTCCCGCAGCGCCGCCGCGACCAGCGCCTCCGCGTCGCCGGCCAGCACCGGCTCGGGCGGATCGACCACGTCGAAGTCCGGCCGGCGGTCGAGCAGCGTCGCGAGCGCGATGCGCGCGGAGGCGAACGCGTTCTGCGACCGCTTCACGTCCTGCTCGGCGCGGGCCCGGTCGATCTCGGCGCGCAGCAGGCCCACCTTGGCGATGGCGCCGGCCTGGTAGCGCACGCGCGCGTCCTTCTCCTGGCGGGCGGCGATCTCGAGCAGCCGCTCGGACACCTCCATGGCCCGCCGCAGCGAGGCGGCGCCGTAGTACGCCTGCGCCACCCCGAACAGCACCTCGCGCCGCGCCGTCTCCACGTTCAGCCGGGCGATCTCCTCGCCCCGGTTCGCGTTGGGGATGGCGAAGACGAGCTGCGGCGCGAGCAGCGCCTGGGTCGCCTCGACGAGCCCGTTCAGCTGGTCCTGCGCCTGGATGGTGATCTTCGGCGAGCCGGGCCCGAGCGACCCGGCCGGCAGCACCGCCTCGGTCTCGTTGCGCGTGTAGGTGCCGCTCGCGGTGACCTGCGGCAGGTAGCCCGACCACGCCTTCCAGGAGAGCTCGTCGGCCTGGCGCAGCCGCGCCTGGGCCGCCTTGAGATCCGGGTTCTGCGCGGCGGCGGTGGCGAGCGCGTCGTCGAGCGTGAGCACGGGCAGCGCGGGCTGCGCACCGGCGGCGGCCGGCGCGGCCTCGCCGGGTGGCGGGGGCGCGGGCGTCGAAGGGGTCCCGGGTGCCTGCGCCAGCGCCAGCGCCAGCGCCGCGGTGATCAGTGCGTTCATGCGTCCTCCCGCGGTTCGTGTTGCCTTCCGCCCGCGCGGCGGGCCGTCCCCGGGCGCGCCGGCGCCGCGCCCTCCGCCGGTCGGAGCCGCTCGTCCAGCCGCGCCAGGATGCGGACGAGGTCCCGCCGGTCGCGCGGCTCGAGCAGCGCGAGCAGGCCCTCCAGCCGCGCCGAGATCTCCGCGTCGAGCGCGCGCCAGGCCGCCTCGCCGCGCTCGGCCAGCGAGACCCGCACCACCCGCCGGTCGTCGCGGCTGCGCGCCCGCTGCACCAGCCCGTCCCGCTCCAGCCGGTCCACCACGCCGGTGATGGTCTTCTCGGTCACGGCCACGTGCCGCGCCAGCTCGCCCATGGTGAGCGCGCCGCCCATCCCCAGCCAGAGCAGCGCGTGCACCTGCACCGGGGAGAGGTCGAGCCCGTGGCCGCTGCCGCCGATGGGATCGCGGAGCGAGCCGCGCCGCGACAGGCGGACCAGCAGCTCGCGGACGCGGCGGGCGTCGGCGGCGGGGCCGGAGCGGGCGGGGGTACTCCGCATTGCGGAGCACCCGTAGAGCGGACCGTCGCGGCTGTCAACCGAAGACCGCGCGCGCGGCGCGCCCCGTCCGGGCAGCGCGGGTCAGCGCGCGCCGCCCAGGTCCTCGATCTCCGCCTCGATGTCCCGGCGCTCCGGCGCGTCCGGCTTCAGCGCCAGGAAGGCCCGGAACGCCTGGACCGCCCGCTCCCGCTGACCGCGCTCCTTGTACGCGTACCCGAGGAAGTAGTGCGGCATCGCGTTCTTCGGGTCCTCGCGCACGGCGCGCTCGTAGAGCGGCAGCGCGGCCCGCACCCCCTCCGCCTGGTGCACCTCGCGCGCGAGCGGGTACAGCACCTGGCCCGCGGCGGGGTCGGCCCGCTGCGCGGCGCGGAGCGTCCGCACCGCCTCGGCGTGCTTGCCGAGCTTGCCCTGGCACTCGCCCGCTCGACGCGCAGCCGGGTGGCGCGCGGGGCGAGCTCGATGGCGCGCGCGAGCGGCGCGAGCGCCAGGTCGCAGCGGCCGTTCGCGGTGTACAGCAGCGCCATCCGCTCGTGCGGGTCGGGGAGCGCCGGGGCGGCCGCGGCCGCCGCCTGGTACGCCTCGATCGCCTCCTGGAGCGCCCCGGACCGCTCCAGCGCCTGGCCGAGCTGGAGCCGCGGCTCCGGGGCGGCGGGGGAGAGGTCCACCGCCTTGCGGAGGCGCACCAGCGCGGCGGGCGTCTCGCCCCGGGCGAGGAGGGCGCGCCCGAGCCAGAGCTGCGCGTCGGCCGCCCCGGGGGCCTCGGTGGTGGCGGCGCCGAGCAGCTTCACCGCCGCCTCGGCGTCGCCCCGCTCCAGCTTCACCGCGCCGAGCCGGGTGAGCGCGGCCGCGTTGCGCGGCTGCAGGTCCACCGCGACCGCGAGCGCCGCCTCGGCCTTCTCGAGCTCGCGGGCCGACCACTCCAGCGTCCCGAGCGCGAGCTGCGCCTCGGCGCTCCGCGGCTCGAGCGCGAGCGCCCGGACCAGGCCGGCGCGCGCCGCCGCCACGTCGCCGCGCGCCTGGGCGAGGCGGGCGAGGCCCAGCACCGCCGGGGCGTGCTCGGGGTCGAGCGCGAGCGCGGCCCGGTACGCCGCCTCGGCGCCGGCCGCGTCCCCCTCCGCGGCGCGGAGCTCGCCGAGCGCGGCGTGGGCGGAGGGATCGCGCGGGCCCTTCTCGACCGCCTGCGCCAGCGCCTCGCGCGCGGCCGGGAGCTCGCCGCGCGCGAGCGCGAGCCGCCCGAGCGCCACCCGCGGCTCCACCGCCCCGGCGTCGCGCGCCAGCGCCTCGGCGTAGGCCGCGGCCGCCTCCTGGGGCTTGCCGGCCGCGGAGAGCGCCACCGCCTTCGCGACGAGGAGCGCGGGCGTCCCCGGCGCCACGCCCAGCGCCTGATCGGCGAGCTGGGCCGCGTCGAGCGCGCGCCCGGCGAGCGCCAGCGCGCGCACCCGCGCCGCCGCCAGCGCCGGATCCGAGGCCGCCTCCGCCGCCACCGGATCCGACGCCGCCACCGCGCCGGCCGCGTCGCCCCGGCGCAGCCGCTGGCGCACCAGCGCCGCGCGCGCCGCCGCGAGGCGCGGATCGGCCTCCAGCGCCGCGAGGAGCGCCTTCTCCGCGTCGGCCGCGGTGGCCGCCGAGCGGTCGAGCAGCGCCGCCTCGACCATGCGCGCGCGGCCGCGCTCCAGCGGCGCGAGGCGAGCCTGGGCGGCGTCGGCGAGCACCGGCGCGAGCTGCGCGCGCGCGCCCTCCACGTCGCCGGCCGCCTCGGCCAGGGCCGCGAGCTCGAGGCGGGCCGGCAGGTAGGCCGCGTCGGCGGCGGCGAGCTTCTCGAGGATGGGCCGCGCCTCCTCCGGCTTGCCGCGCAGCAGCGCGGCGCGCGCGAGCCCCATGGGCGCGCGCGGCCCCTGCTCCAGGCCGCCGAGCCGCTGGAACGCCGCGGCCGCCTTCACCGCGTCGGCGCGCGCCAGCGCCGCCTCCCCGAGCAGCGCGAACGCCTGCGGGTCCGGCCTCGCCCGGGCGAGCGCCCCCGCCAGCGCGGTCTCGGCCGCGGCGGTGCCGGCGCCCGGCGCGGTCGCGAGCGCCGCCGCCAGGCGCGCCTCCAGCGCGGGGAGGCTGCCGGGATCGTCGCGCTCCAGCGCCTCGGCCGCGCGGCGCGCCTGGTCGAGCGCGGGCCGGGGGGCCGCGTGGCGCCGCTCCAGCGCGGCGACCGCCATGGCGTGGAGCGCGGCGGCCTCCGCCGAGCCGGCGTCCGCCGCCACCGCCTGGGCGGCGAGGTCGAGCGCGCTCCGCTCCGAGGCGTGGTCGCCGCGGGCCAGCGCGGCGCGCGCGCCGGCGAGCTTCTGGGTGGCCACCTCGGAGTCGCCGCGGCGCAGGTGCCCGGTGAAGAACCACCCGTGGCCGGTGAGCCCGGCGCCGAGGCCGACCGCCAGCACGGCCGCGACCGCGAGGCCGGCCGCGAGCGGCTTCGCGAGCCGCCGCACCACCGGCTCGCGCTCGCCCTCCACCACCTTCGCCGCCGCCATCCGGTCGCCGAACGGCTGCCCGCCGGGAGGGCGCGCCGCGGCGGCCGGGGGCGCGTGGGCCGCCTCCTGGGCGGCGAGCCGCTCCAGCTCGGCCCCGAACGCGGGCACCGCCGAGAGGGCCTCGAACGTCGTGCCGTCGGCGGAGACGTCCTCGTTGCCGAGCAGCTCGCCCTTCGCGAGCATCTCGGCGATCTGCGCCTCGGTGAACGGGCCGAACACCTTGCCCGAGCGGCGGCGCACCCGGTACCCGTCGCCGCCCGGCGCCGGGGCGGGCCGCGCCCCCTCGCCGAAGAGCATCTCCAGCTCCTCGCTGGCGCCGGCCCGCGCCGCGCCGCTCGGGCCGCCGAAGGCGGGGCCGCCGGCGGGCGCGGGGTCGAACGGGGCGACGGAGGCGGCGGCCGCGAACGGATCCGACTCCGGCCCCGGCTCGTCCACCACGATGTCCGCGTCGTCCACCGGCGCCGGCCCGGCGTCGAACGGCTCGGGCGTGCCGCGGGACGGCGCCGCGGGCGCGTCCGGGAAGTCCACCTCGCCGAAGCCGAGCGGCGCGTCGTCGGCAGCGGCGGGTGCGGGCAGCTCCACCGCCCCGGACGCGCCCGCCGTGCCGGTGAACGCGGGCTCCGGCTCGGGCGCGGGGCCGAGCGCGAACGGCGACGGCGCCTCGGGGGCAGGCCCGAACGCGAACGGCGAGGGCCCGCCGGCCTCGGGTCCCGCGTCGGGCGGGGGGAGCGGGATGCTGCCGGTGCCGCCCGGCGGGGGCAGCGGGATCCCTTCGGTGCCGGGCGGCGGGGCCGCCGGCGCGGGGAGCGGCACGCCGGCGGTGGCGGCGGCTCCCCCGGGCAGGGGAACGGCCGCGCCGGCCTCGTCGGGCCGCCGCACCGGAAAGGACTGGTGACATCTGGGACACCGGACCTTGACGCCGGCCGGCGTGACCCGCGCGTCGTCGATCTTGTACGCGGCGTTGCAGTGCGGGCAGGTCACCCTCATGGCGTCGTCCGGGGCAGCGGGGCTCGTGGTGTGGATCCAGGAATCCCCAGGATTCTCGCGACCGTAACACCGCCCCCGCGCCCCATTCAAGGCGACACTGCCGCCGTCCCGCCGGGGCCGCGCACGTGGTAGGACCGGGGCATGGCCGAGCTGTCCGAGGCGATCAAGGCACGGCTCCGCGCCTGGACGTTCGCGCTCGGCGGCCCCGGGACGCGCAGCCGGCTGGAGAAGCTCACCCCGCCGCGCAACGAGTACGGGGTCGATCCCTACGGCTTCGACAGCGAGTATGCGGTGGCCGCCATCGCGCCGCTCCTGTGGCTGTACCGCAAGTACTTCCGCGTCCAGGTCCACGGCCTCGAGAACCTGCCGACCGAGGGCCGGGTGGTGCTCGTCTCGAACCACTCCGGCCAGCTCCCCTTCGACGCGGCCATGATCGAGGTCGCCTGCCTCATCGAGCTCGACCCGCCGCGCGCGGTGCGGGCGCTGGTGGAGCGCTGGGTGCCGACGCTGCCGTTCGTCTCCACGTTCATGGCCCGCTGCGGGCAGATCGTCGGGACGCCGGAGAACTGCCGGCGGCTGCTCGCGGCGGACGAGGCGATCCTGGTGTTCCCGGAGGGCGTGCGCGGCCTCAACAAGCCGTTCAGCCAGCGCTACCAGCTGCAGCGCTTCGGCGCCGGGTTCCTGCGGCTCGCGCTCGAGTCGGGCGCGCCGGTGGTGCCCATCGGCGTGGTGGGCGCGGAGGAGCAGGCGCCGGCGCTCTTCGACCTGAAGCCGCTCGCGAAGCTGCTCTCCTTCCCTGCCTTCCCCATCACCCCGACCGTCCTGCCCTTCCCGCTGCCCTCGCGCTACCACATCCACTTCGGCGCCCCCATGCGCTTCCAGGGCTCGCCCGACGAGGAGGACGAGGCGCTCGAGCGCAAGGTGGCGGAGGTGGAGGCGGCGGTGCGGGGGCTGCTCGCGCGCGGCCTGGCCGAGCGCGAGCACGTCTACTGGTAGCGAACATGCCCGCCGACCCCGTCACCTTCCCCGGCATGCCGCGCACCGTCCTCGTCACCGGGATCTCCGGGAACCTGGGGCGCGCGCTCGCGAAGCACCTGCACACCGAGACGCAGGTGGTGGGGCTCGACCGCCGCGCCTTCCCGGGCAAGCCCAAGGACATCGACCACCACCAGGCGGACCTGCGCAAGGCGCGCTCCGAGGACGCGTTCCGCCGCCGGCGCGTGGACGCGGTGATCCACATGGGCATCATGCACGATCCGCGCATGCCGTTCAGCGAGGCCCACAGCTTCAACGTGGTGGGCACGCAGCGGCTGCTCGAGCTGTGCGTGCGCCACGGGGTCAAGAAGGTGGTGGTGCTCTCCTCGGCGAACGTCTACGGGCCGCGCCCGCAGAACTCGAACTTCCTGCCGGAGGAGACGCCGCTCATGGGCGCCGACCGGGCCAGCGACGTGCGCGACCTCGTCGAGGTGGACATGTACGCGCAGTCGTTCATGTGGCGTCACCCCGAGCTCGAGACGGTGATCGTGCGGCCGGTGAACATCGTCGGCCCGACCGTGCGCAACGCGCCCAGCAACTACCTGCGCCTCGAGTCGCCGCTCACGGTGATGGGCTTCGACCCGATGCTGCAGCTCATCCACGAGGAGGACGTCTGCCGGGCGCTGGTGCTGGCGCTCCGGCCCGGGCTGCGCGGCGTCTTCAACGTGTCGGGGCCGGGCGAGGTGCCGCTCTCGGCGGTGCTGCGCGAGCTGGGGCGCGGGCCCATCCCCGTCCCGCACCCGCTCATCCGCCCGCTCGTCCGGCGGCTGTTCGACGCCCGCCTGACCAGCTTCCCGCCGGACGAGGTGGACCACATCCAGTACCTCTGCGTGGTGGACGGCTCGCGCTTCGCCCGGGAGGCGGGGTGGGCCCCCCGTTTCTCCATGCGCGAGACCATCCGCAGCGTGCTCTGAGGGCGGCCCCGCGTTATCGTCGCCCCATGCGTGCCCCTGCCCTGCTGCGCCTCTCCGTCCTGTGCGCCGGCCTGCTCGCGGCCGCCGCCGCGCGCGCCCAGGACGTGCCCTTCGAGCCCTCCGGCGAGATCCGCATCCTGGCCTGGGGCACCATGGGGACGAGCGCCGCCTTCGACGAGGGGCGCGTCGTCGGGCCGACCGTGAACCTCACCCGGCGCGAGGACGGCACCTGGGCCGGCGACCTCGCCGGCCGCAACGTCGCCCTCGAGATCCGCGAGGGCCGGCTCACCGGGGCGAACGTGAACCTGGTGCTCACGCAGAAGGGCGGCGCGACCCACGGCGAGGGGCTCTTCTACGGGGTCCGCTTCCGCTTCGACCTCGACGGCAAGCGGCTCTCGGCCCGCTTCGGCGACTGCACCGTGGACGCGAAGCGCCTCAAGGCGCCGGGCCAGCTCCGCGGCGATGCGGCGTGCCTGCGCCGCGGCGCCTCCTTCCCGTCCAACTCCCGCGCCACCGTGCAGCTCATCGGCGACGCCGCGAACGAGCCGCCGCCGCTGCCGCAGCTCGCGCTCGCGCTGCTCGCCACCATGGCCGGGTGACGGGCCCGCAGGGGTGGCGCACCGGGCGGTTTCCGAACAGAATCCCGCCCGATGACCGATCGCCTCTGCCGTGGCCTCCTCCCGCAGCGCGGCCTCCGCGCCGCCTTCGTCCGCGTGGGCGACACCGCCCGCATGGCGCGCGTGCTCCACGGGCTCTACCCGACGAGCGCCCACCTGTTCGCGCAGGGGCTGGCGGCCGCGGCGCTGCTCGGCGCCCTGCAGAAGGAGCAGGGGCGCGTGAACCTCCAGGTCGAGTGCGACGGCCCGGTGGGCGGGCTGTTCGTGGACGCCGACCGCGACGGCAACGTGCGCGGCTACGTGCGCCGCCCGGCGGTCCACTTCCCCGGGGATCCGGACCGCGCCGCGCGCGCCGCCCTGGGCGGCTCCGGGTTCCTCTCGGTGCTGCGCGACCCGGGGAGCGGCCAGTACTACCGGAGCGCGGTGGACCTCGAGGCGCTCGACCTCGTCGAGGACCTGCGGCGCTGGTTCGCGGCGAGCGAGCAGGTGGAGACGGCGCTCGACCTCGCGGTGGTGGGGCGCGAGGGCGAGCCGCTCGCCGAGGTGGGCGGACTGCTCCTCCAGAAGCTGCCCGACGGCGACGGGGGCGCGATCCGGGAGGCGCGCGAGCGGCTCGCCTCGGGCGCGCTCCGGGCCGCGCTGGCCCGCGGCGCGACCGCGCAGGAGGTCATCCGCGAGGTGGCCGGGGACGGCTTCGAGCTGCTCGCCGACGAGGAGATCGCGTACCGGTGCGGCTGCAGCCCGGAGCGGGCCCGCGCGGCGGTGTCCGCGCTCGGGCGGGAGGGCATCGAGCAGGTGCTCGCGGAGGAGAAGCAGGCGGTCATCTCCTGCGAGTTCTGCCGCCAGCGGTACGTGATCGGCGAGGCGGAGCTCCGCGACATCGCCCGGCGGCTGGCGGAGCGGGACGCGGAGGGCGGGTAGCGGCGCCATCCGCCCCGCCGCGTGGTAGATTTCGGGCGCCCCGTCACAGGCCGCACGCGGCCCGAGTCCCGGAGGGACATCATCGCTTCCGCCACGAAGAGGAAGACCGTCCGCAGGCGCCCGCCCGCCCGCGGCAAGGCCGCGCGCGCCGGCGCCGCCGCGCCGCGCAAGGCCGCGCCCCGCAAGCGCGCCGCGCCCCGCGCCAGGCCGAAGCGCCGTCCGGAGCAGCCGCTCGGCATGGGCGTCGCCGACGGCTTCGCCATGGACCGGCTCGCCGCGCCGGCGCAGCTCCGCCGCGCGCCCAAGAAGGCCATGCGCGAGATCGGCTGGGCCGCGTTCGGCGAGGTGGCCCGCGGCCTGGCCGCGCGCATCCACGAGTCCTTCCGGCCCGACGTGGTGGTCGGGATCGCCAAGGGCGGCGTGTTCGTGGGCGGGGCGCTCGCCGCCGCGCTCGGCGCCGAGTTCCAGCCCGTCCGCATCGAGAAGCGCCGCCGCGACGCGGGCGGCCCGGGCGCGCCCGCCGCCGAGCTGCCGGCGCTGACCGGGCGGCGCGTGCTCGTGGTGGACGACGTGGCCGCCACCGGCGCCACGCTCGCCAAGGCGCGCGCGGTGGCGCGCAAGGCCGGGGCGCGCGAGGTGCGCACCGCGGTGCTGGTGGTGCGCCCGAGCGGCGCCCGGCCCGACTTCCACGCGTTCGAGACCGACGAGCTCATCCTGTTCGCCTGGGATTACCAGCTCGACCAGCTGGGCGCGGCGGTGGATCCGGGCGAGGTCGGCGTCTAGCCGGGTCGCGGCGCCGGAGAGCCATGAAGCGCGTCGTCATCGGCACGGCCGGCCACATCGATCACGGGAAGACCTCGCTCGTCCGGGCGCTCACCGGGATCGACACCGACCGGCTCCGCGACGAGAAGCGGCGCGGCATCACCATCGAGCTGGGCTTCGCGCACCTGGCGCTGCCCGACGGCTCGGTGGCCGGCGTGGTGGACGTGCCCGGCCACGAGCGCTTCGTCCGCTCCATGGCGGCGGGCGCGGGCGGCATCGACCTCGTGGTGCTGGTGATCGCGGCGGACGAGGGGGTGATGCCCCAGACCCGCGAGCACCTCGACATCTGCCGGCTGCTGGGCGTGCCGCGGGGCCTGGTCGCCGTCACCAAGGCCGACCTGCTGCCGGAGCTGGGCGCGGACTGGCTGCCGCTCCTGGAGCAGGACGTGCGCGAGGTGACGCGCGGCACGTTCCTGGAGGGCGCGCCCATCGTCCCGGTCTCCTCCGCGACCGGCGAGGGGCTGGACGCGCTGCGCGCCGCGCTGGCGGCGCTCGCGGCCGAGGTGCCGGAGCGGCCCGCCGACGGCCCGCTGTTCCTCCCGGTGGACCGCGCCTTCTCGATGAAGGGCTTCGGCACGGTGATCACCGGGACGCTGCTCTCCGGGCAGATCGCCGAGGGCGACGCGGCCGCGCTCCTGCCCGCCTCGGCGGCCGGCGAAGGGCTGCGGGTCCGCTCGGTCCAGGTGCACGGCAAGCCCACCCCGCGCGCGCTCGCCGGCCAGCGCACCGCGGTGAACCTGCCCGGCATCGAGCCCGCGGCCATCCGGCGCGGCCAGGTGCTGGTCCACCCCGGCGTCGTCCCGGCGTCGTCGATCCTCGACGCGGAGCTGACGCTGCTCGCGGCGGCCCCGAAGCCGCTCCGCCACCGCGCCAAGCTGCTGCTGCACGTGGGCACGGCGCAGGTCCCGGCGGTCGTCTCGCTGCTCGATCGCGCCGAGCTGGCGCCGGGCGCCACCGCCCACGCGCAGCTCCGGCTGGCCGAGCCGGCCGCGGCGCTGCCGGGCCAGCGCTTCATCCTGCGCGGGTTCGCGGTGCTGGAGGGGCGCGGCAAGACGGTCGGCGGCGGCCGGGTGCTCGCGGTGGCGGCGCCGAAGCGCCGCCGCGGGCGACCGGAGTCGCTCGCGCAGCTCGCGGCGCTGGCCGGGCCCGACGCCGAGGCGCGCCTCGCCACGGTGCTCGCCATGGCCGGGCCCGCCGGCCTCGACCTGCCCGCGCTGGTGGGGCGCACCGCGCTCTCCCCGAAGGCGGCGCAGGCCGCGCTCGACCGGCTCGGCGCGCGCGGCGGCGTGGTGCTGTTCGACCGCGAGCGGCGCGCCTACGTGGCCGGGCCGGTGGCGCAGGAGCTGACCCGCCGCATGGCGGCCGGCGTGGCGGCGTTCCACCGCGATCACCCGCTCGCCGCCGGCATGGGGCGCGAGGCGCTGCGCGGGAAGCTGCCGCCGGTGACCGACCCGCGGCTGTTCCAGCGGCTGCTGGCGCAGGCCGCCGAGCGGGGCGACCTGGTGGTGGAGGGCGACCTGGTCCGCGAGCAGGGCCACGCGGCCGCGAGCGGCGAGAGCGCCGGCGGCGCGCTGAAGGAGAAGGTCGCCGCGGCGCTGGCGAAGGGCGGGCTCACGCCGCCGTGGCTGGCCGAGCTGCCCGGCGCGGTGGGCGCGAGCGCGCCGGACGTGCAGGCGGTGCTGAAGCTGCTCGCCGCCGAGGGGCGCGCGCTGCGCGTCTCGTCGGAGCTGTACTTCGACGCCGCGGCGGTGAAGGCGCTCGAGGCGAAGCTGGTGGCCTGGCTGAGGGAGCGCCGGCAGATCACGACGCAGGAGTTCAAGGACCTGGTGGGCGCGACCCGCAAGCACGTCATCCCGCTGGCGGAGTTCTTCGACCGCGAGAAGGTGACGCTGCGGGTGGGCGAGAAGCGGGTGCTGCGCGGCGAGGGACGCTGATGGCGGAGCGGTTCCAGGGCGGCTCGCTGATCGTGCGCGATCGCAAGGTCGTGTACGCGAGCGAGGGCGCCGCGGCGCTCGCCGGCCGGACCGTGGCCACCATGGTGGCCCGGACGTGCTCGACCTGGTCGCGCCGGAGGACGTGGCGCGCGTGGTGGAGCGGCACGAGCGCCGGCTGCGCGGCGAGGCGGCGCCGGCCGAGTACGAGGTCGGCGTCCTCCTGCCCGACGGCACCCGGCGGCCGGTGGAGCTGCGCGTCCGGGTGCACGGCCCCGACGTCATCGTGGAGGTGCGCGACGCCACCGCGCAGGCCGCCCGGCGCCCGCGCCTCGAGGCGCTCGCGGAGCTGGGCGCGGCGCTCCAGCGCGAGCCCACCGAGGCGGCGGTGCTGGAGCGGCTGCGCGGCGCCGCCGGCGAGCTGTCGGCGCTGGTGCTGCTGGCCCGGCCGGAGGGCGACGGGGTGCGGGTGGACTGGTCGGCGCTCCCGCCCGCGGCGGCGGCGCGGCTGGAGCGCGCGCTGGAGCGGCCGCTCGACTCGCATCTCGGGCGCTGGCCGCCCATGTTCCGCGTGGCGTGGGACGCGGGCGCGGCCTACTCCGACGACCTCCCCAACGAGGCGGCCGCGTTCGTGCCGGAGCCGCGCGCCGCGGCGACCCGCGAGGCCATCGCGGCCATCGGGATCGCGCGCGCGGTGGCGGTCCGGGTGGACGCGCGCGCCGGCCCGGCGCTGGTGCTGCTCGTCGCGGCGCGCTGGCTGCGGAGCGAGGACGTGGGCGCGCTCCGGCTGTTCGGCGCGCAGCTCGCCGCGGCGCTCGACGCGGCCCGGACCATCGCCGACCTCTCCCGCCACAACGCGGACCTGGCGCTCCTGAACCGGGTCGGACGGCTGGCGGGCGACGCCCCCGATCTCGACACGTTCTTCGCCGAGGTCACCACCGTGCTGACCTCCGCCACCGGCTGCGTGGTGGTGGCCGTGTACCTGGTGGAGGAGGGCGGCCGCGAGCTGGTCCGCACCTTCGCGAGCGGCACGAGCGCCGAGGTGCAGGCGCGGCTGCAGCGGGTGCCCGTCACCGCGCGGATCGGCGAGGTGCTGCGCGACCGGGCGGCGCGCGCCGTCCCGGTGGACGCCGCCGAGGCCGGCGCCGACGCGCTCCGCGCCGAGGGGATCCGCGCCGGCATCTGGGTGCCGCTCGTGGCCCGCGGGCGCGCGGTCGGGGTCATGGTGGCCGCGTTCCGCGAGGGGCTGGACGCGGTGCGGCCCTGGCTGGGCCTGCTCGGCGCGGTCGGCCCGCACGTGGCCAGCGCGGTCGAGACGCAGGGCCTGCTGGGCGCGCTCCGCCGCCGCGTGGCCGAGCTCACGCTCATCAACGACGTGGCCATGGGCAGCGCCCAGCTCGATCCGGTGCTGCTGCTCGACACCTCGCTGCGCCGGGTGGTGGAGACGTTCCAGGCGGACACCGGGGCCGCGTTCGTCCGCGAGGGCGAGCGCCTCGCGCTGGTGGCCGGCCACGGCCTCTCCGCCGAGACGCTGCGGCGGGCCGCGCGGCTCGGGCTGGGCGAGTCGCTGCCCGGCCTGGCGGTGAAGCGCTGCGGGCCGGCCCGGTACCCGGACGACGCCGATCCGACCGCGTTCCAGGTGGCGCGCGCCGAGGGGCTCCAGGCGGCCATGGCGGTCCCGCTGCTCGCCAAGGGCCAGGCCGCGGTGGGCTCGATCGTGCTCGGGCGCCGCACCGCGCGCCCGTTCGCGGAGCGGGAGGTGACGCTGCTCTCGGCCATGGCGGTGCAGATCGGCGTGGCGGTCGAGAACGCGCGCCTGTTCGCCGACGTCCGCCGCCGCCTCTCCGACCTGGAGGCGGTGCACGCCCTCGCGCTGCGCATCTTCGGGAACGCGCCCGGGGACGTGCCGGCGCTGCTCGACGACGGCTGCCGCGAGGTGACGAGCGCCCTCTCCTGCCGCGGCGCCGCGGTGCTGCTGGTGGACGCGCAGGAGCGCTGGCTCCGCGGCGTGGGCGGCTGGGGCGGGCCGCTCCGCGCCGAGGCGCTGCGCATCCCGGCGGGCCAGGACCTGCTGGCGGAGGACGCGCTCCGCCGCGGCGCGCCCGCCTGGACCGAGGACGCCTCGCGCGACCCGCGCAGCGCGCTGTGCGGCCGCGAGGGCCTGCCGCCCACCGCGCTGCTGGTGGTCCCGCTCACCTCCCGCCAGGCCACCCGCGGCGTGCTGTTCCTCTTCGACGACGCCGGGCGCAGCTTCTCGGATCCGGAGCTGGCGCTGGCGAACGCGCTCGCGGGCGAGCTGGCGGTCGGGCTGGAGAACGCCGAGCTGTACGCGGAGGCGAGCCGCCGGGTGGAGGACCTCTCGCTGCTGAACGAGATGAGCCGCACCGTGGCCGGCTCGCTCGACCTCGACCACGTCCTCTCCGAGGGCGTGGACGCGGCGCGGCGGCTGCTCGGCGCCGGGGTGGGCGTCGTCCACCTCTACGACCCGGTCCACCTCTCGCTGCGCGCCGCCGCCATCAGCCAGGGCGGCGCGGCGGCGCTGGAGCGGGCCTCGGCCGCGCTCGCGACCGGCGAGGGGCTGAGCTGGCGCTCGGTGCGCGAGCGGCGCACGTTCGTGGTGGAGGACGCCGAGGCCGAGTCCGCGGGGCTCAACCGGCTGCTGGTCGAGCACCACCGGGCGCGCGCCGCGATCGTGGCGCCGCTCCTGCTGCGCGGCGAGCCGCTGGGCGTGCTGGTGGTGGTGGACACCGAGCGCCCGCGCCGCTTCACGCCGGCGGAGGTGGAGCGGGTCACCGCCGTCGCGAACCAGCTCGCGGTCGCGATCGAGAACGCCCGGCTGTACGCCGAGGCCCGCGGGCGCCTGCACGAGCTCTCCACCGTCATCGACGTGGCGCGGGTGGTGTCCTCGTCGCTCGACCTCGAGGAGGTGCTCTCCGCCGGCGCCGAGCACCTGAAGCAGACGCTGCAGGGCTCCGACTGCACCATCCTGCTCGACGACTACCGGCGCCGCGAGCTGCGGCGCGCGGCGACCCGCGGCGCGCCCATCGGCCCGGCCTCGGTGCCGCTCGCCGATCGGTCGCTGGCGCGCGACGCGCTCGAGGCGCGGACGCCGGTGGCGGGGCGGCTCGCCGAGCCGGGCGTGCCGGACCGGGCGCTGCTGGCGGTGCCGCTCCACGTCCGCGACCACCCGGTGGGCGTGGCGCTGGTGGCCGCCGCCACCATGGACCGGACCTTCTCGCCCGGCGAGCTGTCGCGGGCCATGGCCATCGCCAGCCAGCTCGCGGTGGCGGTGGACAACGCGCGGCTCTACTCCGAGACGCGGCGGCGCGCCGAGGAGCTGGGGCTGCTCCACGAGGTGGGCCGCTCGCTGGTGGCCACGCTCGACTTCGAGCAGGTGCTCGACGCGGGCGTGCGCAACCTGGCGCGCATCGTGGACGCGCCGCGCGCGGCCATCGCGCTCTGCGCCCCGGGCGGCGGGCAGCTCCAGGTGCGGGCGGTCTGGGGCCTCCCGCCCGGCGCCGTCGGCGTCGAGGTGCCGGTGGAGGCCGCCGCCCCGCGGCTCGCCGCCATGGTGTTCGAGCGCCGCGAGCCCATCGCCATCGAGGACGCGGCGCGGGATCCGCGCGTGCGCGAGGACGTGGCCCTCGACCCCTCGATCCGCGCCATGCTCGGCCTGCCGCTGCTGGTGCGCGACCGCTACATCGGCGCCGCGGTGATCCTCGAGACCCGCGGCCCCCGGCGCTTCAGCCCGGCGGAGATCGAGCGCGGGGCGGCGATCGCGAACCAGCTCGCGGTGGCCGCGGAGAACGCGCGGCTCTACGAGGACCTGCGCCGCAGCTACGCCGAGCTGGCGCACGCGCAGCGCCAGCTCATCCAGCAGGAGCGGCTCGCCGCGCTGGGCGAGCTGTCGGCGGTGGTGGCCCACGAGGTGCGCAACCCGCTCGGCGTCATCTTCAACTCGCTCGGCTCGCTGCGGCGCATGCTGCGCCCCCAGGGCGACGCGCGCATGCTGCTCGACATCGTGGGCGAGGAGGCCGACCGGCTCAACCGGATCGTGGGCGACCTGCTCGACTTCGCCCGCCCCTCCACGCCGGAGGTGCGCCCCGAGCCGCTGGACCGGGTGGTGGAGGAGGCGCTCGCCACCGCGCTCGCGCAGAACGGCCAGCCCATCGACGTCCGCCGCGAGGTGGACCCGGCGCTGCCGCAGGTGCCCATGGACGCGCGCCTGGTGCGCCAGGCGGTGGTGAACGTGGCGGTGAACGCGGTGCAGGCCATGCCGCGCGGGGGCCGGCTCACGGTCCGGCTGCGGCGGGACGGGGACGCGGCGGTGCTCGAGCTGGAGGACACCGGCGCGGGCATCCCGGACGAGGTCCGGGGCCGCATCTTCGAGCCGTTCTTCACCACGAAGGCGAGCGGGACCGGCCTCGGGCTGGCGGTGGTGCGGCGGATCGTCGAGGGACACGGCGGCGAGGTGGCCGTGACCAGCCGGCCCGGCGCCGGCACCGCCTTCGCCCTGCGCTTCCCGCTCACCCCGCTCGCGGGGGAAGACGGCGGCCCGGTTGAAAAGGAGGCGGGGATTGGCTGACATTCCGGGTGGCATGATCGACCCCGTTCCGCCGGAGGACGCGCGGGCGCCGCGGATCCCCGAGCCGCCCACCGGCGGCAAGGTGCTGGTCGTCGACGACCAGAAGAACATGCGCGCCACCACCGCCATCCTGCTCCGGCAGGCGGGCCACGCGGTGGAGGAGGCCGAGGACGGCGCGTCCGCGACGCAGCGGGTGCAGCACGAGAGCTTCGACGTCGTGCTCACCGACCTGCGCATGCCCACCGTGGACGGCATGGAGGTGCTGCGGGCGGTGCAGCAGGCCTCGCCCGAGACGCAGGTCATCGTGATGACCGCGTACGGCACCATCGAGTCGGCGGTGGAGGCGATCCGGCGCGGCGCCTACGACTTCCTGGCGAAGCCGTTCAAGGAGAGCGAGGTCCTGCTCCGCGTCTCCAAGGCGCTGGAAAAGCGGCGCCTGCTCGGCGAGGTGAACCTGTTCGCCGAGGAGTTCCGCAAGCGCTACGGCCTCGAGCACATCGTGGGCCGCTCCCCCGCCATGCGCGACGTGCTCGACCGCGTGCTGCGGGTCGCGCCCACCGACGCGACCGTGCTCATCACCGGCGAGTCCGGCACCGGCAAGGAGCTGGTGGCGCGCGCGCTCCACGTCACCAGCCGCCGCAGCGACAAGCCGTTCGTCCCGGTGAACTGCGCCGCCATCACCGACACGCTGCTCGAGTCGGAGCTGTTCGGCCACGCGCGCGGCGCCTTCACCGGCGCCACCCGGGCCCGCCGCGGCCTGTTCGAGGAGGCGAACGGCGGGACGCTGTTCATCGACGAGATCGGCGAGACCTCCCCCGGCTTCCAGGCGAAGCTCTTGCGCGCGCTGCAGGAGGGCGAGATCCGCCGGGTGGGCGAGTCCAGCCCGGTGCAGGTGAACGTGCGGATCATCGCCGCCACCAACCAGGACCTGCGCCGCGCCATCGCCGAGAAGCGGTTCCGGGAGGACCTGTTCTACCGGCTGAACGTGGTGCCGCTGCGCATCCCGCCGCTCCGCGAGCGCCGCGAGGACGTCCCGCTGCTCGCCGCCCACTTCCTGCAGCGCTTCGTGCAGCGCACCGGCAGCGAGCGCGTGCTCACCCCGGAGGCGGTGGCCTCGCTCGTGGCCCACGACTGGCCGGGGAACGTCCGCGAGCTCGAGAACATCATCGAGCAGGCCGCCGCGCTCTGCACCGGCCGCGAGATCCGCGCCGCCGACGTCCAGGTCGAGGCGCGGGCCGCGCCGGCGGCCGGCGCCGGGGTGACGCTCGCCGACGCGGTCGAGGACACCGAGCGCCGGGCCATCACGGCCGCGCTGGTGCGCTGCGGGAACGACCTCGGCCGGGTGGCCCGCGACCTCGGCATCTCCGGCACCACCCTCTGGCGCAAGATGAAGCGGCTCGGCATCGAGGCCCGCGAGCACCCGTCCGTAGGGCCCTGATCGGGTCGCAAGACCACATCGGGACGGGCATCCGGGCCAGGCCGCTTTTCACTTTTGCAGCGGCGTCTTGCACATCCGAAATCGCACCGGCGCTTTCGAGGGGACCGCACCGGGAGTGGTCCGGCGAGGGCGGCAGGCAAGTGCCCGAATAGAGACGGCATCCTCCGGAGCGAGCGCACCCGTCCTGGCTGGCACCGTCATTGCTCTCTGGGACGGGTGAGAAGTGCAAAGCAGCCTGTTGAAGTAGGTCCCCCCCCGCCACTTCAGCTGCGCTTTGCACTTTTTTTTTTTCTCCCGGAAGCGTCCCCATGGCGCAGTGCTTCCTGCTCGTGGACGAGGATCGGAACTTCCGGGAGGCCCTCGCGATCGCGCTCCGGCTGGACGGACACCGGGTCGAGGTGTGCGTGGGCGCCGACGAGGCGCTCGCGCGGCTCGCCGCGGGCGGCGTGGGCTGCTGCCTGGTGGACGCGCACATGCCCGGCGCCGACGAGGTGCTCGCGGCGGCCACCGCCGCCGGCGCGCGCCCGGTCATGACCGGCCCCTACGCCGACGTGCTCGAGCAGGCCGCCCGGCGGCACCCGGCGGCGACCGCGCTGCCGAAGCCGTTCCGCGCGGCCGAGCTGGCAGACGCCGGCCGCGCCGCGCACTAGCCCCGCCGCACCCTCGCCCGCGACGGGCGCCGCCCGGAGACGGCGGCGCGGCGGCCCGGTCGCCCCGGCCGCCGCGCGAGAGGTGGGGCGTGCGCCGCCCGCTACAGGATGATGGCGCTCGCGGCCTGGGCCAGCCGCACCATCGGGTCGGCCACCACGCCGAGCAGGACCACCACCGCCACCGCCGCGGCGAGCGCGATGGTGAGCGACGTCGCCGAGAGCACCACCTCGCCGGCCTCGTCCTTCGACGGCAGGAAGTACATGTAGAGGACGACGCGCAGGTAGTAGTACGCGCCGAGCACGCTGGTGAGCACGCCCAGCACCGCCAGGCCGTAGAGGCCGGCGCCCATGGCCGCCTTGAAGATGTAGAACTTCCCGATGAAGCCGGCGGTGGGCGGCACGCCCGCGAGCGAGAACAGGAACACCGCCATGGCGAACGCGAGCGCCGGGCGGCGCCGCGCCAGGCCGGCGAAGCGATCCAGGTCCCAGGCGTCGGCCGGCTCGAAGTCGCCCCGGGTCCGCCGCTCCAGCGCCCCGACCACCGCGAACGCGCCGATGACGGTGGCGGTGTAGGCCGCGAGATAGAACAGCAGGCCCGCGAGCGCCTTGTCGCGCGCGCCCGCCACCACCGCGGAGACCACGCCCACCAGCAGGTAGCCGGCGTGGCCGATCGACGAGTACGCCAGCATCCGCTTCACGCTGCGCTGCGGCAGCGCGAGCAGGTTGCCGAAGATCATCGTGAGCACGGCCAGGGCGGAGAGCACCGTGCCGAGCGAGGTGGACATGGCGGCCGAGCCGCTCTCGGTGGCCAGGAACAGGCGGACCAGCACCGCGAAGGCGGCGGTCTTCACGCCGGCGGCCATGAACGCGGTCACGGGGGTGGGCGCGCCCTCGTAGACGTCGGGCGTCCAGGCGTGGAACGGGACGGCGGCGATCTTGAACGCGACGCCGCCGGCCACCAGCGCGATGCCGGCGAGGTAGAGCGCCGAGCCCTGCCCGCGCGGCAGGAGCGAGAACAGCGTCGAGCCCGAGGCGCCGTAGAGCAGCGCCGACCCGTAGAGCAGGAGCGCCGAGGAGATCGAGCCGAGCACCACGTACTTGAAGGCCGCCTCGGCGGGCTTCTTGCCGCGCCGCAGGAAGGCGGCGAGGCAGTACGTGGAGAGGCTCATCACCTCGACCGCGATGAACGCGATGAGGAGGTCGGTGGCCATCCCCAGCAGCACCATGCCGGCGGTGCCGAACAGCGCGAGCGCGTAGAACTCGCCGCGCTCGGAGTTGCGGGCGTTCAGCCAGCTCTGGCCCACCAGGGCCGAGAGCGCCAGGCCGGCGCAGAGCACCACCGTGACGAAGGCGGAGAAGCTGTCCACCACCGCCTGGCGCCCGAACACGTTGCCGGGCACCGGCATCCAGGCGGCGTACGCCGCGGCGGCGGCCGCGAACACCATGGTCAGGTAGGCCTGGTAGGCCCGCCGGCCCGAGGTGAGGAACACCTCGGTCATCAGCAGGACCAGCGCCCCCATCGTGAGGATCGCCACCGGGACCAGCGCGACGAAGTCCTGGATCGGGAAGCCGCTCATGTCAGTAGTTCCCTCCGGGCTGCTGGAGCGGGACCGGCGCCGGCGCGGGGAGCGGGGCGGGCTCCGCCGCCGGGGCCGGCGCGGGCGCGCGGACCATCACCGCCGGCACCGCGGTGCCCACCTGCGGCCCCTTGCCGAGGCGCGCCTCGGCCACCTGGAAGCGCTGGATGAGGCGGTCCACCGCCGGCTTGGCCGGCGCCAGGAACGGCCCGGGCAGCAGGCCCATCACCACGATCAGCGCGATCATCGGGGCGAGCACGAAGCCCTCGCGGACGGAGAGGTCCGGGAGGTGGTGGTTCTCGGGGTTCTGGTTCGGCCCGAAGAACACCTTCTCCACCAGCAGCAGCATGTAGACCGCGCCCAGGATGACGCCCAGCGCCGCGACGGTGGCGAACACCGCCGAGCCGCCCAGGCGCGAGAGCCAGGTGCCGGACAGGATCAGGAACTCGCCCACGAAGCCGTTGGTGCCGGGGAGGCCGATCGAGGAGAGCGTCACGATCACGAACGCCGCCGCGATCACCGGCACGCGCTTGGCGATGCCGCCGTACTCGGAGATGAGGCGGGTGTGGCGCCGCTCGTAGAGCATGCCGACCAGGAGGAACAGCGCGCCGGTGGACACGCCGTGGTTCAGCATCTGGTAGACGGACCCGGTCATCCCCTCGGCGGAGAGGGCCATCAGGCCCAGCATCACGAAGCCGAGGTGGGAGACCGAGGAGTAGGCCACCAGCCGCTTCATGTCGGTCTGCACGAGCGACATGAGCGCGCCGTAGATGATGCCGATGACCGCCAGCACCGCGACCAGGTTGCGGTGCTGCAGCGCCGCCTCCGGGAAGAGCGGCAGCGCGTAGCGGAAGAAGCCGAAGGTGCCCATCTTCAGGAGCACGCCGGCCAGGATCACCGAGCCGGCGGTGGGCGCCTCGGTGTGCGCGTCCGGCAGCCAGGTGTGCAGCGGGAACATCGGCACCTTGACCGCGAACGCCAGCGCGAAGGCGAGGAACAGCCAGCTCGCGGCGCCGGGCGTCACCGCCAGCGCGCGCCGGGCCTCGACGTAGTCGAAGGTGCCGCCGTCGTGGAAGTACACGTACAGGATGGCGAGCAGCATCAGCACGCTCGCCGCGAACGTGTACACGAAGAACTTCACCGTCGCGTAGAGGCGGTTCTGCGAGCCCCAGATCCCGATGAGCAGGTACATCGGGATGAGCATCGCCTCCCAGAACACGTAGAAGAGCACCAGGTCGAGCGCGATGAAGGTGCCGAGCATGGCGCTCTCGAGCACCAGCAGCGCGATCATGAACTCCTTCACGCGGTCGCCCACCGCCTTCCAGGCGGAGAGGACCACCACCGGCATGAGCACGGTGGTGAGCATGAACAGGAGCAGCGCGACGCCGTCGATGCCGACGTGGAAGCCGATGCCGATGGTGGGCATCCACGGGACCATGAGCTCGAACTGGAACTCGGGCGCGCCCGGGCTCGCGTCGAAGCCGAACCAGAGCCCCAGCGACAGCGCGAACGTGACGAGCGAGACCACCAGCGCGAGCGCCCGGTGCTGCGACGGCTCGTCCCGCGGGACGAGCACCATCGCGAGCGCGCCGAGCAGCGGGAGGAAGGTGACGACGGTGAGCAGGTTCACGAGCTAGCGCCCTCCTGCGCCGACCACGGTCCAGAGGATGACGGCCGCGGCGACCACCATGATCGCGGCGTAGCGCTGCACGTCGCCGTTCTGGGCGAGCCGGAGCACCGACCCGGCGTACCCGACCAGCCGGGCCACGCCGTTCACCACCAGGCCGTCGATGGCGAACACGTCCACGATGCGCCAGAGCAGGTAGGCGGCGGTCTTGAGCGGCTCGATGACCACCATCTGGTACAGCTCGTCCACCCGGAACTTGTCCACCGCGAACTGGTACAGGCGCGGGAACGTGCGGGCCAGGGCGGCCGGGGCGGTGCGGAGCGCGCCCGCGTACATGAGGTACGCGACCAGCGTGCCCACCGCGGCGAGCGCCCAGGCCACCGCGAACGGCCAGGCGGGGTGCGCGCCGGCGTGCAGGTGGCCGACCTCGTGGAGCTGCTCGGTGCCGGCCGCGAACACCGGCTCGGTGAACCGCGCGAACACCTCGGCGAGCGGGCCGTGACCGGGGAGGCCGAGCAGCAGCGCCACGATGGAGAGGATCGCGAGCACCCACAGCGGCAGGTACATCACCGGCGAGGACTCGTGCGCGTGCTCGGCGGCCGCGGTGCGCGGCTTGCCGGTGAAGGTCAGGAAGAACAGGCGCGACATGTAGAACGCGGTGCCGAGCGCGGCGAGCGAGCCGAGCACGTACGCGATCTGGCCGACCTGGTGCCAGGCCGGGTTGTGGCTGAACAGCGCGTTCCCGAGGATGGCGTCCTTCGAGAAGAAGCCGGACAGCGGCACGAAGCCGGTGATGGCCAGGGTGGCGATGCCGAAGGTGGCCGCGGTGTGCGGCATCTTCTTCGCGAGGCCGCCCATGTTCCGGATGTCGGTGTCCTCGTGCATCCCGTGCATCACCGAGCCGGCGCCGAGGAACAGGCACGCCTTGAAGAACGCGTGGGTGACGAGGTGCAGCACGCCGGCCCACCAGGCGCCGACGCCGACGCCGATGAACATGAAGCCGAGCTGGCTGACGGTGGAGTAGGCCAGGACCTTCTTGATGTCGGTCTGGACGAACGCGATCATCGCCGCGAACAGCGCGGTGAGCGCGCCCACCAGCGTCACCGTGGCCATGGCCGCCGGGGCGAGCGAGAACAGGTAGGCGTTGCGCGCCACCAGGTACACGCCGGCGGTCACCATGGTGGCGGCGTGGATCAGGGCGGAGACCGGCGTCGGGCCGGCCATCGCGTCGGGGAGCCACACGTAGAGCGGCAGCTGGGCGCTCTTGCCGCACGCGCCCACGAACAGGCCGATGAGCGCGAAGGTGATGGCGGCCTGGTAGGTGCGGCCGGCGAACACGCCGGTCTGGATCGCGGCGGCCGGGTCGACGCCGTGCGCGAGCGACTGCAGGTCGGCGTAGCCGACCGTGCCGAAGATCGAGAACAGCGCGAAGACCCCGATCAGGAAGCCGAAGTCGCCGATGCGGTTGGTGACGAACGCCTTGCGGCCGGCGAACGCCTTGGCCGGGTCGGTGTACCAGAACCCGATCAGCAGGTAGCTGCAGAGGCCCACGCCCTCCCACCCGACGAAGGTGAGGATGAGCGAGTCGCCGAGGACGAGCGTGAGCATCGCCGCGACGAACAGGTTCAGGTACGTGAAGAAGCGCGCGTAGCCCGCGTCGTCCTCGTGCGACATGTACGACGCCGAGTAGACGTGGATGAGCGTGCCCACGCCGGTGACGACCATGATCATCGTCGCCGACAGGCGGTCCACCAGCAGGCCCCAGCCGATCGAGACGATCGTGCGGCCGTCGGCGCCGGTCACCTGGATCCAGGGCTCACCCCGGAAGCGGAGCACCGTGCCCGTCAGCGCGTGGTAGAACGCGACCGACGAGACGAGGAACGCGCCCACCATCACGCCGATGGCGATCACCGTCACGTTCCCGCGGCCGAGCCTCCGGCCGGTGAGACCGTTGACGATCGCTCCCGCGAGCGGGAACAGGATGATGGCCCACAGATAGGACTCTGCCGCAGCGGGAGAGGGTACGATCGAGGGCATAGAGTGGGGCGAAGGATTACCTTCATAGAGCCGCTCTAGCAAGGGTCTTGTCGGCCGAAAACCTCCGGGAGCAAGCGGACATGACCACTCCAAAATTCGTCCCCGGGCCGGCCGGCTCGGCCTTGCGAGGGCTCCCGCGGACGGATCGGCTGGTGGAGGCGGCGGATCGCGCGGGCATGGTCGAGGCGCTCGGGCGCGGCCCGGTCCTCGAGGCCGTCCGGGCCGAGCTGGACCGCCACCGGGCGGCGGTGCTGGCGGGGGAGCCCTGCCCCTCCCCGGAGGCGATCGAGGCAGGGCTGCTGGACCGGCTCCGGGAGGACGCCCGGGGGTCGCTCCGGCCGGTCGTCAACGCCACCGGCGTCGTGATCCACACCAACCTCGGCCGGGCGCCGCTGTCGGACGACGCCATCGCGGCCATGGGCCGGGCGGCCCGGGGCTACACGAACCTCGAGTACGACCTCGCGGAGGGCGAGCGGGGGGACCGGTACGGCCACGCCGAGGCGCCGCTGTGCCGGCTGACCGGCGCCGAGGCGGCGGTGGCGGTGAACAACAACGCCTCGGCCGTCATGCTGGCGCTCGCGGCGCTCATGGACGCGGCGCCGGACCGGTCGGGCGGCGGGGAGGCGGGGGTGCGCCCGCTGGCCGCACCCGGCCGCGGGGAGGCGGAGGCGGGCCTGCCCGAGGTGATCGTGTCGCGCGGGCAGCTCGTCGAGATCGGCGGCGGCTTCCGCATCCCCGACGTGCTGCGCCGCTCCGGGGCCGCGCTCGTCGAGGTGGGGACCACCAACCGGACCTACCTGCGCGATCACGAGGCGGCGGTCGGCCCGCGCACGCGCATCCTCCTGGCGGTGCACCGGTCCAACTTCCGCCTGTCCGGCTTCGTGCACGACACGCCGCTGGAGGAGCTGGTGGACCTCGGCCGCCGGCGCGCGCTGTGGGTGGTGGACGACCTGGGCTCGGGCACGCTCCTCGAGACGGCGCCGTTCGGCCTGGGCGTCGAGCCGACCGTGCAGGAGCGGATCCGCGCCGGCGCGGACCTGGTGTGCTTCTCCGGCGACAAGCTCCTGGGCGGCCCGCAGGCCGGGATCCTGTGCGGCACGCGCGAGGCGATCGCGCGCGTGAAGCGCCACCCGCTCATGCGCGCGCTCCGGGTGGACAAGGTGACGCTCGCGGCGCTCTCGGCGACGCTCGCGCACTACGAGCGCGGCGAGGCGCTGGAGAAGGTGCCGGTGTGGCGCGCCATCGCCGCGGGTCCGGAGGCGCTCGAGGCGCGCGCCCGCGGCTGGCTCGCGGCGCTCGGGCCGGCCGGCGCCGGCTGCGCGGTGCGCCCGAGCCGCTCCGCGGTGGGCGGCGGCTCGCTGCCCGAGGTCACCCTCCCCACCTCCGTGCTCTCGCTGCCCGGCGCGCCCGACGCGCTCGCCGCCCGCCTGCGGCGCGGCGATCCGCCGGTGGTCGGGCGCATCGAGGAGGACCGCGTGGTGCTCGATCCGCGCACGGTGATGCCGGGCGAGGACGAGGCGCTCGTCGCCGCGGTGCGGGGCGCGCTGGCCGGCTGAGGAGCCGCCGCTCGCGGTCCCCGACCGCGCGCCGCCAGGCGCGCCCGCGGGGACACTCGCGCGAGCCCGCGAATGCGGGCGCGCGAGGTCACGGGACCCGCGCAGCAGGGTGGGGCCCCGCGGCCCCTTCGACAGGCTCAGGGTCCGTGGGGCGGGGCGCAGCCCCGTTCAGACGTTGAACCGGTAGCCGATGCCGCGGACCGTCTCGAGGTGGCGAGGCTGCTCGGCGTCGTCGCCGATGTGCGCGCGCAGCCGGGCCACGAAGTTGTCCACGGTGCGGGCGGTGCCGAAGTAGCGCGAACCCCACACCGCCTCCATGAGCTGCTCGCGCGAGTAGACGCGATCGGGGTGGGTGACGAAGAACGCGAGCAGGTCGAACTCGCGGCTGGTCAGCTCGAGCGCGCGGCCGTCCACCAGCGCGCGCCGGGCGTCGAGGTCGAGCTCGATGCCCCCCGCCCTCCGGATCGCCTTCGGCTGCGCGCCCTCGCCGCGCGCGCGGCGCCGGCGCAGCAGCGCGTCGATCCGCGCGAGCAGCTCCTTCAGCCCGAACGGCTTGCCCAGGTAGTCGTCGGCCCCGAGCTGCAGCCCGGCCACCTTGTCGGTCTCCTGGTTCTTCGCCGAGAGGATGAGGATGGGGAGCTCGGGGTCCTCCTTGCGGATCTCCCGGATCACCTCCAGCCCGCCCATGCGCGGCAGCATCACGTCCACCACCACCAGGTCCGGCCGCTCGGTGCGCGCCAGCTGCAGCCCGGTCTCGCCGTCGCTCGCGGACCGGACCGTGTAGCCCTCCATCCCGAGGTTGAGCTGCAGGCCCCGCAGGATGGACGGGTCGTCCTCGATCACCAGGATCCGCTCAGCCATGGGTCCCTCCGGCCACCGGCAGCGCGATGCGGAAGGTCGCGCCGCGCCCGGGCTCGCTCTCGACCGACACCTTCCCGCCGTGCCCGATCACGATGTGCTTCACCATCGCCAGCCCGAGCCCGGTGCCCTCCACCGTGCGCTTGAGCGGGTCGGAGGCCCGGTAGAACTTGTCGAACACGTGCTTCTGGTCGCGCTGCGGGATCCCGGGCCCGTTGTCGGTCACCGCGATGGTCACGGTGGGCCCGCTCGCCACGGCCGCGAGCCGGATCCGCTTGTCCGGCCCGGTGTACTTGAACGCGTTGTTGAGCAGGTTCAGCACCGCCTCGACCAGGGCCGAGCGGTCCGCCATCACCGAGGGCAGGCGGGGCGGGAGGTCCAGCTCCAGCTGCACCGGGTGGTGCAGCCGCTGCGGCTCGAACGCGACGAGCGCCGCGTCCAGGATCGGGCCGAGCGGCTGCCGGGTGAGCTCGTAGACGCGCCGGCCGGACTCCATGCGCGCCCAGTCGAGCAGGCGGTTGATGAGCCCGGAGAGCCGCGCGGTCTCCTCGGCGACGATCTCCAGCGCCTCGCGCTGCCGCTGCGGGTCCTGGAGGCGGCCGAGCTGGAGCGTCTCGACGAACATGCGGATCGAGGTGAGCGGGGTCCGGAGCTCGTGGCTCACCTTGTTCACGAAGTCGGTCTGCAGCTTCGCGACCCGGGCCTCCCGGAACAGCACCGCCAGCGTGGCCGCGCTGCCGATGATGGTGGTGCCGACCAGCGAGACGATCAGGATGCCGAACAGGTAGTCCCGGGCCACCGAGCCGTAGACGAGGATCAGGATCCCCACCGTCAGCATGAGGGCGGCGGGCAAGACGAAGCCGATGATGAGCGGAAGGACGTGGCGGAGCTTCAAGGGGCCCTCTGGCGCGGCATCTTAAGCCGGGCGGCCGCCTGCCGCCTGCGTCCCGGAACGCCCCGGCGCGGCGCCCCCGCCGGCGGCCGGGGCGCCGCCCGCCCGCCCGCCGGCCCGGATTGACCTCACGCGTCAGGGCGGATTGGACCGCCGCGAAATCACTGCGACGCTCCTGCGCAATCCTGGCGCCGGCGGGGCGGCCACCACCCGCGCCGCGGCGCGCAAGCCTCCATCCCTCGCCCGGACGGCCGCGCCGGCGCGGCGCGCGGGCGTCCCGCGGCGCGTGGCCAGCATTGGCTACGGCCTCGGGGGAGCGCCGGCGGGCGGCGCGCCGCGCGATTGCGCACAGGGGCACAATCCCCGCGGCCGATCGCCGCGGGGTGCGCAGCGCGGCGATCGCGCGAAACCCGCGCCAGATCGCGGCCTCCACGCGGCGCCGGCGGCGCGGCGCGCGCGGACATCGTTGCGAGGCGCCAGGGTTGATTTGCGTCATCGCCGGGCGCCCCGGATTGCAGATTGGACAGAACCGCCCACCCCCGTTCCGCGGAGCGCGGCAACCGGCCGCATGCCCAAAAGGCGCGAGATATCACCGCATTGCGCCGACGACGCGGCCGACCGCAGGAAAATTACGCAATCGTCTGGCCAATGATTTTCGCCTTGGTAGACTTCGCGCCGCGATCGGATTCGGGGGCGCTATTGCCCTATCCACGCTTGGGAGCTTCACGCCATGCAAAAACTGATGCGGTACAGCGGCGCGCTGTTCTTCGCCGGCGTGCTCGCGCTTGCTGGGTGCAAGGGGTCGGACGGGAGCGTCGGGCCCCAGGGCCCTCCGGGCCAGGACGGCACGGACGGTCAGAACGGCCAGAACGGCCAGAACGGGCAGGACGGCAAGGACGCGGCTGCCATCGCCAAGCCCGAGTCGTGCTCCGTGTGCCACGCCACCGCGGGCACGCAGCACCAGGGCATCTACAACAACTTCGCCGACGGCCTCGATCCCGAGACCACGAAGCTCGTGATCTCCGACATCCAGGTCGCGAGCGTGCCGGGCGCCACGGAAGGCACGTTCGACGTCACCCTCACCTTCGCCGTGACCTACAACGGCGTCGCGTTCACGGGCGATCTCGGCACGATGAAGCAGAAGCGCTACACCGCGACCCAGTTCGACACCGCCACGAACAGCTTCACCACCGCGACGGCGTTCTCCTGGGGCTCGCCCGTGTACGACGCGGACATCGGGCGCTACACGGCCACGAAGACCGCCGCCGCGTTCGCGCCGGAGGCCTCGAACGCGTTCGTGTACCTGTACCTCGGCGACAAGCTGATCCTGCCGGCCGAGGGCCACTACAACCTGATGGACAACGTGGCCAGCGCCGGCGTGAAGTACGGCACCTGGACCTACACGTCCGTCGCGAACGTCGCCGGCTGCGAGAAGTGCCACCCGGCGCCGTACGCGAAGCACGGCTACCGCCAGGCGACCGTGGCCGGCCTCGAGGACATGGTGGCCTGCAAGGCCTGCCACACCGACCAGCGCGAGGGCACGGACTTCGTCTTCCAGATCCTGGGCGACGACCCGGCCGCGGCGGCCGCGCTCCAGGTGGACGCGGACGGCGAGACCATCTACAGCGCCGAGCAGCAGGCGAAGTACGCCTACACCGCGACCATCGTGAACGACACGCACATGTCGCACGCGATGGAGTTCCCCTACCCGCAGACGATGGCGAACTGCGTGACCTGCCACGCGGGCAAGCTCGACCTCATCCTCACCGACGCGAACTTCACGCTGAAGACCTGCAAGAGCTGCCACCCGGTCACCGGCACGGGCGCGAACGCCCCGGCGCTCAGCGCGGTCGTGCCGCACAACATCGACCTGTACACGTACACGGGCGCCTGCAACGAGTGCCACCGCGCGACGAACGGGATCGGGCCGACGTTCAGCCAGATCCACCTCGGCTATGACGCGAAGATCTACGCGAGCGAGGGCGTGAAGCACGCGGCCGGCTTCACCACCACCATCGACACCGTCGCCTTCGACGCGGCCACCAACATCCTCACGGTGGACTTCGCCGTCGCCGGCGCCGCGGCCAACGCGCTCGTGAAGCCGACCGTGGTCGTCAGCCTCTACGGCTACGACACGAAGGACTTCATCGTCAGCGGCCACGGCTCGACCGGCGGCCTCCGCAACCTCGAGTGGACCGAGGGCTCGACCAGCAACAGCCCGCGCCTCGCGGTCGCCCCGCTGGCGACGGCCGGCAACGCGGAGTGGACGGCGACCGCCGACCTCTCCACCTGGGCCGACATGATCGCGAGCGGCGTCGTCAAGCGCGTCGAGGTGGTCGTCCTGCCGGTGGTCGGCCTCGACCAGACGGCGGCCGTCTCCGCCACCAACGTGGAGATCGCGGTCGCCGGCGTGTCGAAGACCGTGGACCTCGCCGAGGGCGCGATCGTCGCCGACGATGTGGCCTACGGCCGGAACATCGTGGCGACGTCGGGCTGCAACAACTGCCACGACGCGCTCGCCACCACGTTCCACCACCCCGCGTACGGCGCCGCCGGCGTCGTCGGCTGCCGCGCCTGCCACGTGGTCGGCAGCGGCGGCTCGCACCTGGAGATGCAGTCCCGGTCGATCGACTCCTACGTGCACGCCATCCACTCGTTCCAGGCGTTCGACATCGGCGACATCGACTTCGCCGACCCGGTCGCGAACATGGAGTACGAGCACCACATCGGCTCGACGTACCCCAACTTCACGATCCTGAACTGCCGCTCGTGCCACGAGGCCGGCAAGTTCGAGGTGCCGGATCAGCGGCTGTCGATGCCGAGCCTGCTCTCCGCCTCCGACACGATCACCGGCAAGGACCGGGCCATCGGCACCGTCCCGATGTACGTGACCGGCCCCGGCTCGCGCGCCTGCGGCTCCTGCCACCGGTCGCAGATGATCAACGCGGACGCGGCGGGCGACCTCGCCTCGTTCAACGCGCACACCGCGACGTTCGGCACGATGGTCGAGACGACGTCCACGAACGGGCAGTCCACGACGGACTTCTACGACGCCGTGGCGAAGCTCTTCGCGCAGTTCCAGTAGGCGCGGCGGGCGGGGTGGGCTCCGGCCCGCCTCGCCCACCCTGAAGACCGCAGCATCGACGTGAGGGAGGCGAGCCGGGGACCCCGGCTCGCCTCTCGCATTCCCGGGGGCGCGGCGCGCGGCCGGGCTCAGCCGTGGAACGGCCGGCCCGCCCGGCCCAGCTCGGCGAGCAGCGGCGCCGGCTCGAAGCGGTCGCCGTGCCGCCCGCGCAGCTGCTCCATCCGGTCGAGCAGCGCCTTCGTGCCCACCGCGTCGGCCCAGCGGAACGGCCCGCCGCGGAACGGCGGGAAGCCCAGGCCGAACACCGCGCCGACGTCGCCGTCGCGCGCCGAGCGCAGGATGCCCTCGCCCAGGCAGCGCACCGCCTCGTTCACGAGCTGCAGCACCAGCCGCTCCTGGATCTCGTCGGCGGCGACGCGCTTGCGGCGGCGGCCGCCGGGCAGCAGGTCGTAGACGGTCTCGTCCACCCGCTTCTCCTTGCCGCCGTACGTGTAGAAGCCCTTGCCGTTCTTGCGGCCGAGGCGCCCCGCCTTCACCACGTCGTGCAGCGCGCCCGGCGGCGCCATGCGCGCCCCGAACGCCTCCTGCAGGATCTTGCCGACCTTGTCGCCGACGTCGATGCCCACCTCGTCGAGCAGCGTGATGGGGCCCACCGGGAACCCGAACGCCACCAGGGCCCGGTCCAGGTCCTCGATGGCCGCGCCCTCCACCAGGAGATGGGCCGCCTCGTTCATGTAGGGCGCGAGGATGCGGCTCGTGTAGAAGCCGGGCCCGTCGCGCACCACGATCACCGTCTTGCCCTGCTTCTTGCCGAGCGCCACCGCGGTGGCGGTCGCCTCCGGCGCGGTGCGCGGGGTGACGATCACCTCGAGCAGCGGCATCTTGTTGACCGGCGAGAAGTAGTGCATCCCGAGCACGGTCTCGGGGTGGCGGGACGCCTCGGCGATGCGGGCGATGGGGATGGAGGAGGTGTTGGAGGCGAAGATGCCGGCCGGGTTCACCGCCTCGAACGCGCGCACCATCTCCTGCTTCAGCGAGAGGTCCTCGAACACCGCCTCGACGAGCACGTCCACCCGCTCCAGGCCGGACCAGTCGGTGGTGGTGGTGAGCAGGCGGAGCTTCTCGGCGCGCTCCAGCCGGTCGATGGACCGGCGCTTCACCCGCTCGTCGAGGATGCCGCGGACCGCCGCCACGCCCCGCGCGGCGGCGGCGTCGTCCCGCTCGCGCAGGCGCACCGGCAGGCCGGCGTTCACGGTCACGTAGGCGATCCCGCCGCCCATCAGGCCGCCGCCCAGCACGCCCACCGCCGAGACCGGGCGCGCCTTCACCGCCGGGTCGTCCACCCCGTTGTCCTTCTTGAGCGCGGTGGTGGCGAAGAAGATCTCCATGAGCCGGCGGGCCTCCGGCGTCATGGCGAGCTTCCCGAACAGCTCGGCCTCCTTCTCCAGCCCCTTCTCGAAGCCCTTCGCGTACCCGTGCTCGATGGCCTCGAGCGCGCGCAGCGGCGCCGGGTAGTGCCCCTTCGTCTTCGCGAGGGTGAGCTTGCGCGCCTGCCGGAACAGCACCTCGCGGCCGAGGAAGTTCTCCTCCAGCGCGGCGCGGGTGACGCGCTCCACCGCGCCGCCGGCCCGGCGCGCGGCGCGGCGCAGCTTGCCCGAGGCGAGCGCGGCGGCGCGCTCCCGCGCCACCTGCAGCAGGAGCGGCGGCGGGACCGCCTCGTCCACCAGGCCGAGCTTCAGCGCCTTCCTCGCCTTCACGGTCTTGCCGGCCAGGATGAGGTCGAGCGCCGGCTGGATGCCGATGAGCCGCGGGAGCCGCTGGGTCCCGCCGCCGCCCGGGATGAGCCCGAGCTGCACCTCGACCAGGCCGAGCGAGGTCTTCGGGTGGTCGGTGGCGACGCGGTAATGGCACGCGAGCGCCCACTCCAGCCCGCCGCCCAGGCAGGCGCCGTGGATGGCGGCCACCACCGGCTTCCGGCAGCGCTCCACGCGGTCGAACAGCGCCTGCCCGTCGCGCGAGAGCCGCTCCGCCTCGGCGGCGTCCTTCGCGCCCTGCATCAGCTCGACCTTCGCGCCGGCCACCCACACGTCGGGCTTGCCGCTCGCGACGACGATCGCCTTGACCGCCTCGTCCTTCTCCAGCCGGTCGAGGTGGGCGGCGAACTCCCGCATCGCCTCGGGGTGCACGGTGTTCACGCGCTCGCCCGGCTCGTCGAGCACCAGCGTGGCCACGCCGCCGGCGACCTCCACGCGGAAGTACCGCGACGCGCCCTGGCCCGCCGTCATCGCCTCAGCCGACATCATGCGTCCCTCCGTGCACGCCGGCGCGCCGCGCGGGGCGGGCGCCGGGGGCGAGTCACTCCCGCTCGAGCACCACCGCCGCGCCCAGGCCGCCCGCCGCGCACACCGTGAGGAGCGCGTGCTGCCCGCCGCGGCGCCCCAGCTCCCGGAGCGTCTGCAGGATCATGCGCGCGCCGGTGGCGGCGAACGGGTGGCCGAGCGCGATCGAGCCGCCGTTCACGTTCAGCCTGGCCGGGTCCACCTCGCCGAGCGGCTCGGCCCGGCCCAGCTCCCGCTCGGCGAAGTCCTTCGAGGCGAACGCCTGCAGGTTGGACAGCACCTGCGCGGCGAACGCCTCGTGCATGTCCACGAGGTCCATGTCGGCGAGCCGGAGCCCGGCCCGCTCCAGCGCCACCGGCGCCGCGTAGGCCGGCCCCTGCAGCAGCTGGTCGCGCGGGTCGAGCGCGGCGTAGGCGTAGGCCTTCACGAACCCGAGCGGCCGGATCCCGAGCGCCTTCGCCCGCTCCTCGCTCATGAGCACGAGCGCGGCCGCGCCGTCGGTGAGCGGCGAGGCGTTGCCGGCGGTGATGGTCCCGTACTTGCGATCGAACACCGGGCGGAGCTTCGCGAGCGCCTCGACGGTGGTGTCCTTGCGCACGATGTTGTCGCGCGCCGCCACGTGGTCGTAGCGGGGCGGCACCGGGACGTGCATGACCTCCTCGTCGAAGCGGCCCGCGTCCCAGGCCTCGGCGGCGCGGCGGTGGCTCTCGTACGCGAGCCGGTCCTGCGCGGCGCGCGAGATGCCGTTCACCTGCGCCATCTTCTCGGCGCTCTCGCCCATGGTGAGCCCGGTGGTGGGCTCCTTGAGCGCGGGCGGCGTGGGCGTGAAGTCCTTCGGGCGCAGGCCGGCGAGGATGCGGGCGCGGTCGGCGAGCGTCCGCGCGCGGCTCAGCTCCACCAGCGCCTGGGCCAGCGGGCGCGAGGCGAAGATGGGCGCGTCGGAGACGGACTCGGCGCCGCCGGCGATGGCGCAGTCGGAGTGGCCGAGCCGGATCTGGTCGGCCGCGTCGGTGGCCGCCTGGATGGAGGTGGCGCAGGCGCGCGCCACCGTGTGCGCCTGCACGCTCCGCGGCAGCTGGGTGCGCAGGACCATCTCGCGGCCGATGAGCGTGACCGTCGGCGAGGGGATGACCTGGCCGAAGATCACGGAGTCGAAGGCCGTCGGCGAAAGCCCGCTCCGCACCACCAGCTCGTTCACCACCAGCGCGCCGAGATCGGTGGCGGAGAGGTCCTTGAAGTCGGTGCCCGCCTTGACGAACGGCGTGCGGAGGCCGGCCACGACCGCGGCCCGCCGGCCGGGCGGAGGAGAACCGTTCATGCCCATGAGCGCAGCTCCGGTTGACTCGGGAATCGGTCGGTTGCCTGGCCAGATTTAGTGAGCATGGCGCGAAGCGTCAACCAAGGACCGCTCCTCCCCCCGCGGGGGATCGGGGTGTGGGGGATGGAGCCGGCGGGCGCCCTTGCGCACGTCAGGGGGGCCGGGCACGATTCATCCATGAGGCGCTCCCGCCAGCTGAAGCCACTTTCGAGCGAGCACCACCAGGCCATGCTGGTCGCGTTCCAGCTCAAGATGGGGCTGGCCGGCCACCCGGAGAGCGCGGGCGCCCCGAAGGACCTGCCGGGGCTCCTCGCCCTGGCGCGGCGTTTCGACGAGCAGGTCTTCCGGACGCACAGCCGCACCGAGGAGGACGTGCTCGGGCGCCACCTCACCGGCGCCGACCTCCACCGGCTCGGCTCGGAGCACGCAGAGCTGACGCGGCTGCTCGACAGCGCGCGGACGGCCCGCCCGCCGGAGCTCCGCGCCGCGCTGACCGCGTTCGCCGAGCTGCTGGAGCGGCACGTCCGCTGGGAGGAGCGCGAGGTGTTCCCGTACGCGGAGGACCACGTGGACGAGGAGACGCTCGCCACCATCGGGGGCGAGCTGGAGCGCCGCCTGGTCCTGGCGCACACCGAGACCCGCGCCCAGCGCCGCTGATCCCGGCCGCTACTCCGCCTCCGGCGCGCCGCCGCTCCGCGCCACGTCCTCGCTCTTGATCTTGCCGGGGTCCATCCCCTGGGCGCGCTTCGTCATCTGCGCGAACAGCTCGTCGAACGGCGGCGCCGCGCCCTTCATGAAGCGGAGCGGGTTCACTCGCGCCACCACGAAGTTCTTGAGGTAGGGCGAGTCGAAGCCGCGCGCCTTGAGCCGCGCCACCGCCTCGCCCACCGCGTCGTCGAACGCGAGCAGCACCGACGCGCGCCGCTCGCGCTCGGCCAGCGCCCGGGAGAGCTCGTCGTCGGAGAGCGCGTCCACCTTCCGGAGGATGGGCGCGTAGGCGCCGCCGGAGAGGCGCGGCCGCTGCTCGTAGGCGAAGCCGAGCGTGACGAGCGCCGGCTCCTCGAACTCGAGCGCCATCTCGCTCTCCTTCGGGTCGAGCGCGCCGGCGAGGTCGCGGTACATGCGCACCACCTCGAGCGCCTTCTCGCGGAGGTTGTGCGCCTTCTCGATGTTGAGCGCGAGGATCTGGTACGCGACCTCGCGCTCCGGCACGAGCAGCGCCAGCACGGTCCGGGCGCCGAGCTCCTTCAGCGCCGTGAGCCGGTGGCCGCCGTTCGGCGTGAGGTACCGGTCGCCCTCGCGCACCGCGACGATGGGGTCGAGGTACCGGCGGGTCTTGTCCATGGCGAGGGTGAGCTTCCGCACGTGCGCGTCGGACACGTCGCGCTGGAACGCGGTGCGCTCCACCTTCTCGACCGGCAGCGCCACGAACAGCAGCGGGTGGCCGCCCAGCGGCTCGCGGTAGGCGGCCAGCACCGCCCCGCCGTCCGCCTCCACCGCGCGCGCCAGCGCCTCCAGCTCCGGCGGCCGCTCGGCGAGCGCCACCTGCTGGGCGCCCAGCTCGGTCGGCTTCAGCGTCACCCCCTTGCGGGCGCGGGGACGGCCGGTCTTGGTGACCGGGCGCTTCTTCTTCGTGGCGGCCATGAACGCATGGTAACCGGCCGCGCGACACGGGGGTTGCCCCCGGGAGGTCCGGGCCGCAATATCTCGCCCCCGTGATCCAGGTCCGCGCCCTCGCCAAGCACTACCGCGTCGCCCGGCGCCCACCCGGCCTGGCCGCCGCGGTGCGCGCGCTGTTCCACCGCACCTACGAGACGGTCCGCGCCGTGGACGGCATCGACTTCTCGGTGGGTGAAGGAGAGCGGGTGGGGTTCCTGGGGCCGAACGGGGCGGGCAAGACCACCACCCTGAAGATGCTCTCCGGCCTGCTGCACCCCACCGCCGGCGAGGTGACGGTGGCCGGGCACGTGCCGCGCCGCCGCGAGCCGGCCTTCCTGAAGGCCATCACGCTGGTGATGGGCCAGAAGCAGCAGCTGATCTGGGACCTGCCGCCCGCCGAGACGTTCGAGCTGAACCGCGCCGTCTACGACATCCCGCGGGCGCAGTTCCAGGAGACGGTGGCGGAGCTGACCGAGCTCCTCGAGCTCGGGACGCTCGTGCAGAAGCCCACCCGCCAGCTCTCGCTGGGCGAGCGGATGAAGTGCGAGCTCGCCGCGGCGCTGCTGCACCGGCCCCGGGTGCTGTTCCTCGACGAGCCCACCATCGGGCTCGACGTCTCCATGCAGGCCACCGTGCGCCAGTTCGTGAAGGCGTACAACGAGCGCTTCGGCGCCTCGGTGATCCTGACCAGCCACTACATGGAGGACGTGCTGCAGCTCTGCCCGCGGGTGGTGGTCATCGACCACGGCCGGATCATCTACGACGGCGACCTGCGGGCGCTCGCGCACCGGGTCCGCCCGGACAAGCGGATCGTGCTGCGGCTGGCGAGCGGCAACGGCGCGGCGCCGTCGGGCGGCGAGCTGGCGCGCTTCGGCCAGGTCGTGTCGGCGGAGCCCGGGAGCGCCACGCTGCAGGTGGCGGCGGAGGAGGTCTCGGCGGTGGTGGCGCGGCTGCTCGCGGCCATGCCGGTGACCGACCTCACCGTGGAGGACCCGCCGCTCGAGGAGGTCTTCTCGGAGCTGTTCCGCGCCTCGCGGCGCGCGGCGGAGCCGGCGAAGTAGCGGTCAGCCCTCGCCGCGCGGCGGCGGGACCGGCCGCCCGGCCGGCGCGAGCACCTTCACCGTGGACGCCTCGCCGAGCGCCAGCCCGTCGCCGCGCGGCTCGGCCCCGGTCACCTCCACCACGTCGCCGCGGAGCAGCCGCTCGAAGGCGCGGTTCTCGAGGCGGACGTGCTTCTCCTGCAGGCTGAGGCCCATCCGGCCCTCGGGGCCGCAGCCCATGTAGCGCAGGCGGCCCTTCGACGGCAGCGGCTCGGAGACGATGCGGAACACCCGGCCGGCCGGCGGCGCCTGCCAGGCCTCGCCCGGCGGCGCGACCACGAGGTAGCTCATCTTCACCGCCTCCTTGCGCAGCCCGGCCGCCTTCCCGATCTGCGCGACGAGCGGCGGCGGGTCCACCGGCCGCTCGGCGTGGCACCAGTCGGTCTCGCGCAGCAGCGCCGGGCAGGGGCCGCGGAACAGGCACGGGGCGCGCACGGCGGCGCCGCGCTCCACCAGCAGGTCGCGCACGCGCAGGAGCGCCCGCGAGGTGTCGCGGAGCGCCGGCTCGATCACCAGGAGCGAGCCGCCCGGCGCCACCAGCCCGAGCGCCTCCTCGAGCAGCTCGGCGCGCCGCCGGTCCTCGTCCTGCCCCTTCCACAGCTCGTTGAGGACGTGGCCCATCGAGACGAGGTCGAAGCGGCGGCCGCCGGCGAGCGCGGCGAGCCCGGTGCGCGACGGCGCCGCCGTCCCCGGCGCCGGCGCCTGGGGCCCGTGGGGCCGCGGCGCGGGCGCGGCGCGGGCCGGGTTCCACTCGCGGGTGGCGAGCGGCTCGCCGGCGTGGCGGGAGAGCTCGCGGGCGGCGGCGAGGGCGCGGGCGGAGCGGTCGGCGGCGGTCACCTCCGCGGCGCCGGCGTCGAGCGCGGCGAACGCCATGGGGCCGGGGCCGCTGCCCAGGTCGAGCACGGTGCGCGGGCGGCGCGGCAGCTCGGAGAGCACGCCCCGCGCCTGGAGGTACGAGACCGGCCAGTAGAACAGCAGATACGCGCCGAGGAGCCGCTCCTCGTCCATGTAGCGGGCGCCCGCCAGCTCCCGGTCGCGGGTGAGGCCGCGCGAGAGCCGGGCCACCGCCGCCCCGACCTCGCGCAGCTCCTCGGGCAGGAGCGCGTCGGGCGGGGGGCGGGGTCCGCGGCGCGGCGGGCCCTTGCGCGCCGCGCGCCAGGTGGCGAGCAGGCGGGGGACCCAGCGCGCGAGGTCGTCGGCGGGCGTGTTCGGCACGCCCGTGGTTCTAGACCAACCCGCGCGCGGGCGGAACAGGCGAGCGCCGGTGACGACCCGCGGGCCGGCGAGCGCCGCGAGCCCGCCGGGGCGCCGCCGCGTGCGGCGAAGCCGCTCGCGGCGGCGCATGGGACCCGGCGAGCAGGAATGGGGCCCCGACGACCCTTCGGCAAGCTCAGGGCCGGCGGGGCGAGGGCGCAGCCCTCGCACTCATGCTCAGGCGAGGTCGAAGACGAGCAGCTCGGCCGTGCCCTCCCCCGCCCCGGCGAGCGCGACCTCCGCCTCGCCGGAGAGCGCCGCGCCGTCGCCGGCGCGGAGCCGCTCGCCGTTCACCGTGGCCTCGCCGCGCGCCACCTGCACCCAGGCGTGCCGGCCCGGCGCGAGCGGGAGCGCGGCGCGCTCGCCGGCCGCGAGCAGCGTCGCGTACACCCGCGCGTCCGCGTGGATGGTGGTCGCGCCGTCGGCGCCGTCGGGCGCGGCGACGAGGCGCAGCCTCCCGCGCCGCTCGGCCTCCGGGTACTCCCGCTGCTCGTAGGAGGGCTTCAGGCCCCGGCGGTCGGGGATGAGCCAGATCTGGAGGAAGTGGACCTCCTCGCGGTCCGAGCCGTTGAACTCGGAGTGCATGACGCCCGTGCCCGCGCTCATGCGCTGCACCTCGCCCGGCCGCAGGCGGCCGCCGCCGCCGGTGGAGTCGCGGTGCGCGAGCGTGCCGGCGAGCACGTAGGAGAGGATCTCCATGTCGCGGTGGCCGTGCGTGCCGAACCCCTCGCCCGGCTTGACGCGGTCCTCGTTGACGACCCGCAGGGCGCGGAAGCCCATGTGCGCCTCGTCGTGGTAGTCGGCGAACGAGAAGGTGTGGCGGGTGTCGAGCCAGCCGTGATCGAAGTGGCCCCGGGCCTCGGACTTGCGGACGGTGATCATGCGCGGAACCTAACGGCGAACTCCGCGCCGTCCAGCGCAGGCCATCTCGATGGCCCCGCCTATGGGCGGGGGCGCGCGCCGTCACCCCGGCAGCGGGATCTCGAGCACCATGCCGTCGTGCGCCACGTCGAGCGGGCCCGGCCAGACCTCCCGCGCCTGCTGCACCAGCGGCTCCCAGGCGCGGTCGTAGCGGGTGGAGAGGTGCGTGAGCACCAGCCGCCCCACCCCCGCCTCGCGCGCCACCTGGGCCGCGCCGCGGGCGGTGGAGTGGAGCGTCTCCTCGGCCCGCTCCGCCTCGCCGTCGCCGAAGGTGCAGTCGTGGACCAGCACGTCCGCGCCGCGCGCCGCCTCGACGGTGGCCGCGCACGGCCGCGTGTCGCCGGTGATGACCAGCGCCCGGCCGCGCCGCGGCGGCTCGACCACCTCGTCGGGCCGCACCGCGCGGCCGTCGGGGAGCGTCACCGGCTCGCCGCGCTGGAGCGCGCCGAACAGCGGGCCCTTCGGGACGCCCAGGGACGCGGCCTTCTCCGGGTGGAAGCGGCCCGGCCGCGCGTCCTCGCGGAGCGCCCACCCGACGGACGGGGTGCGGTGCTCGGTGGGGAACGGGACCATGGCGCAGCCGTCGCGCCGCACCGGCTCGCCCGCGCGCACCTCATGGATGCGGACCTCGTAGCTGAAGCGCTCCGCGCCGGTGAACAGCATGGTCTCGAGCAGCCGCTTCGCCGGGCGCGGGCCGTACAGGTCGAGCGGCTCGGCGCGGTTCTGCATCGAGAGCGTCCGCAGGAAGCCGATGGCGCCGAGGTAGTGGTCGGCGTGGAAGTGGGTGAAGAAGATGGCCGCCACGTCGAACCCGGCGCCGAACTGGATGAGCTGCCGCTGGGTGCCCTCGCCGCAGTCCACCAGGAACAGCTCGCGCTCCCGCCGCACCGCGTGGCCGGTGAGGTTGCGGCGGATGGTGGGCTGGGCGGCGGACGTGCCGAGGAAGGTCAGGCGGAGCATGCCGGCCGGAATGTAGTCGAAGCGCGGGCCCGGCGGCACGCCGGATGTGCGGGACGGCGCAGCCCTCGCTAGGAGGACGCCGAGGTATAGCGCGCGATGGAGCGCAGCCACACCGCCCGGGCCAGCCCCGCGAACGCCACCGCGCCGGCGGCGATGACCAGGGCCCGGGGCGCCGCCAGCCGGCCCAGCAGCGCCTCGGCGGGGAACGTCGTCATGACCGCGAGCGGCACCACGAACGTGAAGATCACCCGGAGCGCGCCGCGGAAGACCGAGGCCGGCCAGCGCGCGGCGTCGTAGATGGACACGAACAGGAACGAGAGGTTGTCCACCTTCACCACGAAGAACGCGGCCGCGACCACGATGATCCAGAGCGAGTACAGGATCACGGTGGCGGCCGCGAACAGCAGGCAGGCCGCGAGGATCCCGCCCGCCTCCGGGAGCCGGCCCATGCGGTGGAACGCCACCGCGAAGATGACGAGCCCGCCCAGCACGTCGATGATGCGCCACGGCTCGAACTTGGCGGTGGACACGAGGAACTGCGCGTCCGCGGGCTTCAGCAGCACGAAGTCGAGCGTGCCCTTGCGGATGTGCTCGACCACGGTGGTGAGCGACGGGTTGACCGCCCCCTCCAGCACGCCCTTCATGAGCGTGAACCAGCCCATCACCACCAGCGCCTCGTCGAAGCTCCAGCCGGCCACCGCCTCGCGGCTGCCGTAGACCACCAGCAGCGGCACGAGCGACCAGCCGGTCCAGAACAGCGCCAGCGCGCCCTCCACCAGGAACTCGACGCGGTACTGCATGGCCACCGCGGCGGAGGCGCGGAACTGCACCGCGAGCAGGCGGAGGTAGCGTCCCACGCCCTACCCTCCGAACGCCGCGAAGCGGCGCAGCCCGAGCGCCCAGGCGCCCCGCGCGCCCAGGGCCAGCGCGGCCACGAACGTCCACTGGATGGCGAGCTCGGCGAGCGCGGCCGGGCGCGGGGTCATCCCGATGATCATCTCCACCGGGAACGCCAGCATGTACCGGAACGGCAGGAACCGCGCCGCGGTCGCCACCCAGTGCGGGAACAGCTCCAGCGGCACGAGGTAGCCGGAGAACACGCCGAACAGGCCCAGCCAGATCTCGAACAGCGAGCCGGCCTGGTCGATCCAGAACGCCAGGGCGCCGATGATCGCCATCGCGAGGAAGGTGATGAGCCAGGCGCCCAGCACGGTCACCGGGAAGAGCGCCAGGAGCAGCGGGTCGCCGGTGAGCCGGTCGCGGCCGACCACCAGCAGCGCGCCGAGCGCGATGGGCAGCGACACCAGCATGCGCACCGGGAGCGCGGAGAGGTTCTCCGCCGCGTAGGCGAGCAGCGGGTGGACCGGCCGGAGCAGCCGGAACGCGAGCGTGCCCTGGCGGATCTCGTAGTTCAGCTCCCAGATCACCCAGGCGCCGGTGAGCAGGCGCACCACCAGCGTGGCGAGGTAGTAGGCGACGAAGTCGCGCTGGCCGAACCGCCCCACCGGCGCGTCGCGGGCCACCGCGGTCCACAGCGCCAGCATGACGAGCGGCATGTTGGTGGAGAGCAGCCACACCACCATCTCGGCGCGGTACGCGACCGCCTCGGCGAAGCCGACCTTGAGGAGCGTGGGGATGGCGCGCAGGGTCCTGGGCACGGGCGGGCGGAAAGGTAGATCGCCGCGCGCCCGGGCGCCACGGAATGGCGCCGGGCGCTACCCGTACGACTCGCGCTTCACGCGGTCGCGCGGCACGCCCAGCTCGTCCAGGGCGCCGAGCGCGGCCTCCAGGAACCGGGGGGCCGGGGTCTCGCCGCGCTCCTTCGCGGCGGCGCGCTCGATGGGCCCGACCGCGGGGCCGCAGGCGTAGTACAGCGCGGCGCGCGGGTCCGGGACGAGCTCGCGCAGGAGCTCCGCCGAGATGCGGCCGCGCCGCACGCCGGGCCCGTGGCGCTCCGGCTCCGGCTCGCGGGTGAGCGTGTGCACCACGCGCAGGCGGTCGGGGTGCTCGGCCTCGAGCTGGCGCAGGCCGTCGCGGTAGATGACGTCGTCCCAGGTCCGGTTCGAGTAGACGAAGGTGTGGCGCAGGCGCGGGTGCTCGCGCAGCGCGTGCTTCAGGATCGACCAGTTGGGCACCGAGCCGGAGCCGGCCACCACGTGCACGAGGTGGTCGGTCTTCTCCTCGACGCGCGGGGGCAGCACGTACGGGCCGGTGAAGCCGGTGATGACGAAGCGGCTGCCCCGCGGCGTGCGCCGCACCAGCATCGGCGAGAGGAGCGGCGGGTAGCGCGTCTGCCCGCTCTGGTAGGTCTCCTCCTTCACCGTGATGGCGAGGTAGCGCTCGTGCGGCGCGGACGCGAGCGAGTAGGCGCGCGGCGCCTCGCGCTTGCCCTTCAGGTCCTCCAGGTAGGCCACCCACCGCTCGAGCGCCGGGAACTGGCGCGGGTCGATGGTGAGGAAGTGGCCGGCCAGGTAGTCGAGCCGGTCGTTGCCGGTGAAGAGCACGAGCGTGGTGGTGTCGGCGGTCTCCTGGATGACGTCGGCGACCATCACCTCGAGGTCCTTGATGCGCCGGCGCGGGACCTCGGTGCGGACGGCCTCGCCCTCCGGCGGGACGGCGGTGCGGACGACGCGGGTCTCGAGGGCGGGCTCGCTCATCGATGGGACATAGGCGGGGGTGCGCCGGCCCGCCATGCCGCGATCGAGTCGCCCGGGCCGTGGCGCCCGCGGCGGCGGGCGATCAGGCGTCGAGCCAGGCGGCGAACGCGTCGAAGGCGTGGGGCCGGCCGAGGAAGTCCTTCACCAGCTCCGCCGCGGGCTTGGAGCCGCCCGGCTCGAGCACCGCCTTGCGGTAGCGGCGGGCCGGGGCGGGGTCGAGCAGGCCCGCCTCGCGGAACGGGCCGAACAGGTCCTTCGCGATGACGAGCGACCACATGTACGTATAGTAAATGGCGCTGTACCCGTCGAGGTGCCCGAACGACTCGTGGAAGTAGGTGCCGGGCACGTGGCGGAACGGCGTGTAGCGCTCCTGCAGCTCGGCCACCAGCGCGGTCGTGTCGAGCGCGGCCGGGTCGCGCCGGTGCAGCTCGAGGCTGGTCGCGGCGTAGAACATCTGCTGCCGGACCATGAGGCCCTTGCCGTACTCGTCGGCCGCCTTCATCCGCGCCACCAGCTCGGCGGGGATGGGCTCGCCGGTCTCGACGTGGCGCGCGAAGGTGGCGAGGACGGCCGGGTCCCACACCCACTCCTCCAGCATCTGCGAGGGCGCCTCCACGAAGTCCCACTCGGTCGCGACGCCGGACTGGCCCGCCCAGCGCGTGTGGCCGCCGAGCACGTGGTGCAGCAGGTGGCCGAACTCGTGGAAGAACGTGCGGACGTCCCCGTGCTCCATGAGCGCCGGCGCGCCCGGCGCCGGGCGCGGGAAGTTGCACACCAGCACGCCCTCCGGCAGCCGCCGCCCGGCCTGCCCCGACGCGAGCGTGAACTGGGCGTAGTGCTTGTACTTGCCGTCGCGCGGGTGCATGTCGAGGTACACGCGGCCGAGCAGCGCGCCGTCCTCCACCACGTCCCAGGCCTCGACCTCCGGGTGCCACACCGGCGCGTCCGGCGCGCGGCGGTAGGCGATCCCGAAGATCCGCGCCGTGACGTCGAGCACGCCCTGCTTCACCCGCGCGTACTCGAAGTAGGGCCGCACCGACTGCGAGTCGAAGCCGTAGCGCTCCGCCTTCACCCGCTCCTGCAGCCAGGCCGAGTCCCAGGGCTCGACGCGGTCGGCCCCCGGGCGCTCCTCGCGCTTGCGCTCGAGGAGCTGCGCGTGGTCGCGCCGCATGCGCGCCTCGGCGGCGCGCGCGATCCGCTCGATGAAGTCGGCCGCCGCGCCCTCGCTGCCGATCATCTTGTCCTCGGTGACGTAGGCGGCCCAGCTCGGGTACCCGAGCAGCCGCGCCAGGTCGCTGCGCCGCGCCAGCATGCGCGAGAGGACCTCGAGGTTGCGCGGGTGGCCGCGCAGCCGGTACAGCCGCCAGAGCGCCTCGCGCGCGGCGGCGCTCCGCGCGTAGGTGAGGAAGGGCACGTAGTCGGTGTTGTCGGTGGTGAGCGTCACCCGGCCGTCCGGCCCGGGCGGATGCGCGCGGCGCCAGTCCTCCGGGAGCCCGTCCAGCGCGGCCGGCTCGACCTCCAGCCGGCGCACGTCGTCCTTGATGTTGCGCCCGAACTCCTGCCCGACCCGCACCAGCTCCTCGCGGAGCGCCTTCACGCGCGCGCGGGTGGCGTCGTCGCGGTCCACGCCCGCCCGGCGGAAGTCGCGCAGGCTCTTCTCGACCAGGTGGCGGGTGGCGCCGTCGAGGCCCGACGGGTCCAGCCCCGCCAGCGCGTCGTACAGGCCGCGATCGAGCGACAGCTCGGTGGAGAGCGCGTCCACGTCGCGCTCCGCCGCCTCGGCCGCGTCGCGCAGCGCCGGGTCCGGGTGGACGTTCCGGGCCAGGCTCGCGCGCGAGGCGGCCTCGGAGAGCGCCGCGAAGGCGGCGTCGAACGCCTCCAGCGTGGCCAGGCCGCCCGCCGGCCCGAGCGCGCGGGCCCGGGCGGCCTCGGCGCGGGCGCGGTCCATGTCGCGGCGGCAACCCTCCGTGAAGGCGGCGGGCGTGCCGGTCAGCTCGCGGGAGGCCTCGGGGCGCAGGGGCTCGGACATGGCCTCATGTGTACTTCGCCCCGGGCCGATCCGCACGGGGCCGGTGCGGGGCCGCACCCGAGGTGCGCGCGGGGCCGCGGCCGCGCGCGCACCGGCCCGCGTCCCTCACAGCTCCGGCTTGGTCTCGCGCATCATGAGCGCCGTCACCGCCTCGCGCGGCGCGAGCCCCTCGTACAGCACCCGGTAGATCGCCTCGGTGATGGGCATCTCCACCCCGAGCCGCTTCGCCAGCTCCCGCGCGCTGCGCGCGTTCCGCACGCCCTCCGCCACCTGCCCCAGCTCGCGCTGGATCGCGTCGGCGGTCTTGCCCTCCGCGAGCCCGCGCCCGACGGTGCGGTTGCGCGACAGGTCCGACGAGCAGGTCAGCACCAGGTCGCCGAGGCCCGCCAGGCCGGACAGCGTGAGCGGGTTCGCGCCCTTGCGCACCGCGAGCCGGGTGATCTCGGCGAGCCCGCGGGTGACGAGCGCCGCCATGGCGTTCGCGCCGAAGCCCATGCCGTCGGAGATGCCGGCCGCGATGGCGACGACGTTCTTCACGCAGCCGCCGATCTCGCAGCCCACCACGTCACCGGAGGTGTACGGGCGGAACGTCTTCGTGTGGAAGGCGTCCTGCACCTGCTTCGCGATCCGCTCCCAGCGCGCCGCCACGGTGACCGCGGTGGGCAGCCCCTTCGCGACCTCCTTGGCGAAGGACGGGCCGGAGAGGACCGCCAGGTAGGGATGGAGCGGCACCGGCAGCACGTCCTCGATGACCTCGGTCATGGTCATGAGCGTGTCGAGCTCGATGCCCTTCGCGACGCAGACGATGGGCGTGCCCGCGTGGACGTGACGCTTCGCCTCGATCACCACCGGGCGGACGGCGTGCGAGGGCACGGCGAGGACCACCAGCTCGGCGCCCTCCAGCGCCTTCGCGACCTCGGCGCTCGCGTGCAGGGTCGGCGGGAGCTGCAGGCCCGGCAGGTAGCGCTCGTTGCGGTGGTTGCGCGCGATGTCGTCGAGGACCGCGGCGTCCTTGTCCCACGAGGTGACGGTGTAGCCCTTGCCGGCGAGGAGCGAGGCGAGCGCGGTTCCCCAGGAACCGGCGCCCAGGACGGTGGCGCGCATGATGGGTTCTCCTTTGCGGCCATCCTAGCCAGGACCGGTCCGCGAAAAGTTCTTGATTGTGCGGGGGATGCCGTGATGGGGCGGAACGCCGGGGCGTCCCCGGCGATGCGCGGTGCGTCAACCCGCCGCGGCGGCCACGGCCGCGAGCACGATCACCACGCCCAGGGCCACCGCCGCGGGGCGCCTTGGCTGCAGCCGCCACGCGAACGGGCGCTCGTGCTTGCGGTGGAAGCGCGGCAGCGAGACGTACTCGCGCCAGCCCTCGTCGCGCCGGCGGCGCGCGCCGTCGCGGTCGCCGAGCCGGTCGAGCGCGCGCGCCAGCCACAGGCGCCCCTCCACCGATCCGGGGCGCTCCACCAGGAGCCGCTCCAGCGCCTCGCGCGCGCCGGCCGCGTCGCCGCGGGCGAGCCGCTGGCGCCCCAGCTCGAGGTCGAGCTCGCCGGCGCGGAAGTCGGGGTCCGCCGCGCGGGCCACGGCCAGCGCGCGCTCCGCCGGCTCGGCCTGCCCGCTCCGCCCGAGCGCCGCGCCCATCAGGAACGCGGTGTGCGCGTCCTCGTCCCCTGCCTCGACGTTGGGCCGCAGGACCTCGGCGGCCCGGGCCGGCCGGCGCCCCGCGAGCAGGAGATCCGCGAGCTCGAGCCGCGCGCGGCGGTCGTGCGGGTTCACCTCGAGGGCGCGGGTGAGCTGGAGGCGGCGGCGCCACCGCGCCACGCCGCGGAGCGGATCCGGCAGGACGCCGACCGTCATCCGGTCCGTCGCCCACCAGCCCGCGAGCAGGAGCGCCAGGGCGCCCAGCGGGCTGCCGGTGAGCTGGACGAGCAGGTAGAAGAGGATGAGCTTGGACATGGAGCGGCGGGAGCGTACCCGCCGGCGCCCCGGGATGCGAGCGCCGGCGGCCCGCCCTCACCGTTGCGCGGCCACCACCTGCACGTCCTGGCCGTACTCCGGGCGATACGGGCCCGCCGGGATGCCCGGGCCGGGCCACGCGAACGCCTGCGCGTTCGCCTGCCGCGCCAGCGGCATGTAGTTCGGCGAGGCCTTCGTGACGGCGGCGTTCACGAGCGCGCCGACGAGGCCGCCGCCGGAGTTGCCGGGCTGGTAGCTCATCGACCGGCGCTCGGTCCAGAGCGTCTGCCCGGTCTTGCCGTCCTTCAGCACGTACTCGAACTCCACGTTCACCTGGGTGGTGACGACCATGTACTTCGCCTCCCACCGCTCGATGGAGGCGAGGAGCACCGCGTCGGCCCCGAACAGCGAGCAGAGCCGCACCGGGTCGGCGCCGTGCACGAGCGACGCGTCGGCGAGGCCGTCGTCCTCGAGCACGCGCTTCACCAGGTTCACCGGGAAGACGTAGTAGCCGCGCTCCGCCACCGGCACCGGCAGCGTGGAGAGGAAGTACTCGGGCGCGTCGATCTCGACGCTCTTGTTCACCACCGGCACCACCAGGATGGCGCGCGGCCGGGCGGCGTCGAAGGCCGAGTAGTCCTTCTTCACCTGGGCCGTGCCGCAGGCGGAGAGCAGCGCGGCGAGCGCCGCGAGCGATGCGAGCCGTCCCATGGTCACCTCCGCTCCAGCGCGCCGGCCGGCCCGCGCGTGGCGGCGGGCTTCGCCGCCGCCTTGGTGGCCTTCACCGGCACCGGCTTCGCCGGCACCGCGGCGGCGGCCGCGGGCGCCGCCGGCGCCTTGCCGCCGCGCCGGTCCGCGAGCCCGATCATCTTCTGCATGAGCACGCCCGACTCCGGCCACTTCTCGCGCTCCAGCTTGAAGTAGCGCGAGGCGTCCTCGTACCGGGCCTCCTCGTAGAGCGCGTAGCCGTACTCCGCGTAGCAGCCGGGCGGCACCTTCTCCCCCGCCTGCTCCGCCCCGTCGATGACCACGCGGAGGCGCTCGACGAAGGCCTCGCGGTCCTGCGGGTTCTTGTAGTGGGCGTACAGCGCCTCGTCGTACTCGCCCCAGCGGTAGAGCGTGCGCCCGGCGCACCCCTGCAGCAGGGCCGCGGACGCGGCGAGGACGAGGGCCGCTCGCGCGGCGCCACCCGGGAGGCACGCGCGCATCAGTGCACCCTCACCGTCTTCAGCTCGCTCTCGACGAACACCGTCTGCCGGAAGACCGCGGCGCCGGACGCGTCGCGGACCTCGACCTGGTGCGTGCCCGGCTCGACGCGGAGGACGGTGGGGTTGCCGTCGTACGCGCGCGCCTCGCCCACCGGCTGCCCGTCCACCACCAGGACCGCGCCGCTCGGCGCGCCCACCACCGCCAGGCTCGGGCGGCTCTCGACCGTCTTCACCGTGGTCTGGGGCATGGCGCAGCCCGCCACCAGCGCGGCGGTCGCCGCCGCGAACAGGACCTTCCGCATGGCGCACCTCACGGCGTCGGCTCCGCGACGAACAGCCTCGCGAGCGCGCCCTTCTCGATCGCGCCCGAGGTCAGCTCGCACACCGCGCCCTCGCTGGTCTCGCCGTCGCCGAACAGCGACAGCACCTTGAGCGTCCCGACGCGCTTCGGCGGGAGCGCCACCTCGAAGCCGGTCTGCCGGCTCCTCACCTTGTTGCCCTCCTCCATCACCGCGAGCACGTCGCCCTCGCGCACGCCCTGGTGGCGCCCGCCGGAGATGAAGACCTGCCTGCCCTGCACCTCCAGGATGTCGGAGCGCCAGGGGCGCGCCGCCAGCGTGGAGACCAGCCGGTCGATGACGTCGGAGATGGCCGCGGCGATGGCGCGGTCGTTCAGCGTGGCGTCGTACTCGGCGCGGCTGCCGAAGCCGGCGATCTCGCCGGACTCGGTGCTCGCCTCGCCGGCCCCGAGCGCGGAGAAGTAGGCGTGCCCGGTCTTCACGTCCACCAGGCGGATGTCCACCTTGGCGCGGGCGGTCTGCACCTTGGTGCTGCTGAGGAAGCCCTTCTTGCCGCCGACGGAGCGGCCGAACTCGGTGACCGACCCGGAGATCACGGTGTCGGCGCCCACCAGGCCGGCGACGCCGCCGAGCGCCTGCTCGCGCTCGAGCTTCTGGAGATCCGGCCGCTCGAGCACCACGAAGCTCCCCGACATGACGAGGCGCGACGTCAGCATGTCGGAGGCCTGCTTGCCGATGCGATCGAGGTCGGCGTCGTTCAGCAGCGAGCGGCCGTAGCTCGTCTCGTTGGTGAAGCGCGCGATGGCGATCCGGGTCTTGTAGCGCTTGGCCGACGGCGCGGGCGCCTGCGCCTGCTGCTGGGCGGCGACCTGGGCGGCCTTCGGGACGGGGGACTCCACCTCGACCGGAGGCTGCGAGACGGTGGCGCACGCCTGGAGCGCCAGCGCCGCCGCCGGCAGGGCGAACCGGTTCCGCATCGGACTCTCCTCCGCACCGGGTGCGGGAAAGGGACGCGGCACGGTAGCACGGGGGATGTTCCGGTGAGTGAACCGAATCGCCGGCCCCCGGTCCGCGGGACGCGTGGATGGAGGCGGGGCGCGCAGGGAAGGGCGCGGTGTGCGATGGAGGCGGAGGTCCGGGCCGTCACCCGACCGCGGCCGCGACGGCCCGCTCGAACGGGCGCGGGGCCATCGCGGCGAGGGCGATGAGGCGGCGGCGGAGCCCGGGGCGGCGCGAGAGCGCGAGCACGAGCCGGGTCCAGCGGGCGTACGGCCCGTAGCGGCGCCGCCAGGCGGTCTCGTACGCCGCCAGGTCATGGGCGGTGGCGCCGCGGGCGAGCGCGCCCGGGAGCAGCGCGGCGAGGTCGATCGCGCACCCGAAGGCGAGCGAGAGCCCTTCCCCGGTGACGGCGTCGAGGTAGCCGGCGGCGTCGCCGAGCAGCACGAGCCGGTCCGCGACCCGCGCGCGCGCGGCGCGCGCGAGCGGGCCGGCGCCGCGGGCGGGCGTCGCGAACGCCGCGCCGTCGAGCCGCGCCGCGAGCGCCGGGAACCTCCCGAGCAGCGCCTCGAAGGAGCGCGCCGCGCCGCGCTCGAACAGGAACGCGACCCCGACCTGCCGCGGGCCCACCGGCGTCACGTAGGCCTCGACCCCGTCCCCGAAGTGCACCTCGACGGCGTCGCCGGCGTCCGGGACCTCCGCGTGGCGGCGCACGCCGAAGCGCTCCGGCGCGCGCACCGGGCGCTCGAGGCCGGCGCGCCGCCGCGTGGGCGAGCCGAGCCCGTCGGCCGCGACCAGCACCCGCGCCTCCGCCGCCGCGCCGCCGGCGAGCGCGACCCGCACCCGGTCGGCGAGCACGCGGTGATCCCGCACCTCGGCGCCCTCCCGGAGCTCCGCGCCGGCCTCCCGCGCCCGCGCCCGGAGCGCGGCCTCGAGCGCCACCCGCCGCACGCCCAGCCCTCCCGCCCCGGGCAGCGCCAGGCGGGCCTCGGCCCCGGACGCGTCGATCCAGCGCAGCGCCCGCAGCGGCCGCGCCTCCGCCGGGCCGAGCCGCCCGCGCACCCCGAGGCGCTCCAGCGCCTCCACGCCGGCGGGGAGGATCCCCTCGCCGCAGGCCTTGTCCACGGGCCCCCGCCGCCGCTCCAGCAGGAGCACGTCGAGGCCGCGCGCGGCCGCGGCGGCGGCGAAGGCGAGCCCCGCCGGTCCGCCGCCCACGACCACGGCGTCGCGGAGGCGCGCCACCGCTCAGCCCCCGCGGCGCCGCGAGCGCCCGAAGGCGAGCTGCGAGCGCGCGGCGGCGAGGGCGAGGCGGAGCGCGCTCACCGGCTGCGGCGGCGTGAGCGTCCCCGCCTGGAACCGGCGCAGCGCCTCGGCGCGCCGCAGCTTGCCGGAGGACGTCCGCGGGAGCGTGCCGGGCGCGAGCAGCCGGACCGTGTGCGGGGCGATGCCGGTGGCCGCGAGCACCGCGCGCCGGACGCGCGCCTCGAGCTCGGCGTCGGAGGCCGCCTCGTCCCGCGCGCGCTCGGCGAGGACGAGCAGCGCCTCGCCCGCGCCCCCCTCCGGCTGGAAGCCGAGCGCCACCGCGCAGCCCGGCCGCAGCCCCGGCAGCGCCGCGAGCGGCGCCTCGAACTCCTCCGGCGCGTGGTTCGCGCCGCGCACGATGACGAGGTCGCGCGCGCGGCCGTGGAGGTACAGCGCGCCGTCCACCACGAACCCGAGGTCGCCGGTGTCGAGCCACCCGCCCTGGAGCGCGCGCGCCGTCGCCGCGGCGTCGCCCAGGTACCCGCGCATGAGGGCCGGGCCGCGGACGAACACGCGCCCGACCCGCCCCGCCCCCACCCGCACCCCGTCGTCGCCGCGCAGCTCGAGCTCCACGCCGGGCACCGGGGTCCCGACCGGCACCACCTCGCGCCCGCCGGGCGCGACCACGCCCTCCGAGGCGAGCCGGGCCGCGTCCACCCCGAGCCCGCCGAGCGGTGCGCCGGGCCGCGCGAACGTCACCGCCAGCGCCGCCTCGCTGAGGCCGTACACGGGCACGAGCGCCCGCGGGTCCAGGCCGTGCGGCCCGAAGCGCTCGGCGAAGCGCCGCAGCGCCACCGCCGAGACCGGCTCGGCGCCGTCGAGCAGCAGCCGCACCGACGCGAGCGAGAGGCCCGCGAGGTCGGCGTCCCGGACCCGGTCGGCCGCGAACGCGAACGCGAAGCTGGGCGCGGCGGAGATCGTGCCGCGCTTGCGGGCCAGCGCGCGCAGCCAGAGCGCGGGGCGGGTGAGGAAGTGCTCGGGCGGGATGAGCACCAGCGGGCCCGGGTAGCTCATGGCGGCGAGCAGGCAGCCGATGAGGCCCATGTCGTGGTAGAGCGGCAGCCACGAGACGAGCACGTCGTCCGGGCCCGGCGCGGTGGCCGCGAGCAGCGCGTCGGCCATGGCGGCGAGCGCGCGGTGGGTGAGCGCGACCGGCTTCGGATCCACCGTGGTGCCGGAGGAGAACTGCACCAGGCCGAGCGCGTCGGGCTCGGGCTCGCGCGCGATGCGGGCGGGCAGCGCCGACAGCGCCGACACGTCCACGCATCCGAGCTCCGGGCCGCCCCGCTCCACGGCGCCGCCGAGCAGCCGCCGCGTGCCGCCCGCCGACACGACCAGGCGCGCCCCGGCCACCTGGAGCATCCGGCCCGTGTCCTCCGCGTACGCGTCGAGCCGGCCCAGCCGCACCGGCGGGTAGAGCGGGACCGGCACCGCGCCGGCCAGCCAGGCGCCGAAGAACGCGTCGAGGAACGCGGGCTCGGTGCGGAGCACGATCGCGACCCGGTCGCCGCGCCGGACGCCGAGGTGCACGAGGTTGGCCGCGGCGCGCTCGGCGCGGGCGCGCACCTCGGACCAGGGCAGGAACGTCTCGCGCTCATGCAGGTCGAGGAACGTCGCGCCGGAGGGGTGCCCGGCCGCGGCGGCGAGCGCGTGCGCCAGCGTCGGGTGGCGGGGCGGCGGCTGGGGCGGCCCGCGCAGCCTCACGGCAGCAGCTCCGGGGCGGCGCGCGCGACCACCAGCCGTGCGAGGTCCCCCAGCGTCCGGACCGCCAGCGCCCCCTCGTCGTCGAGCGCGATGCGGAACCGGTCCTCGACCGCGACCACCAGCGAGAGCCGCGCGAGCGAGTCGAGCCGGTCCGCGAGCGGCGCGTCGCGCCCGTCCGCCAGCGCGGCGGACGCGCCGTCGAGGCGCAGCTCGTCCCGGGCGATCCGCACGATCTCCTGCGCGACGCGCCCCTCCGCGTCGTCCCCCGCCGCCTGGCCGACGTCCCGGGCGCTCACCATCGCAGCAGCACCAGCTCGGCCGCGAAGCCCGGGCCCATGGCGGCGAGCAGCCCGAGGTCGCCCGGGCGCGCCTCGCCCGACGCGAGCAGGTCGCCGAGCACGAAGAGGACCGAGGCCGAGGAGAGGTTCCCGATGTCGTGGAGCGAGCGCCAGGAGCGCTCCAGCGCGGCGCGGGGCAGGCCCAGCGCGCCGCCCACCGCCTCCAGCACCTTCGGACCGCCGGTGTGCGCGACCCAGTGCCGGATGCGCCCGCGGTCGAGGCCGTGCGCGGCGAGGAACCGGTCCACGTCCGCGCCGAGGTTCGCGGCGATGACGTCGGGCACCTTCGACGAGAGGAGGACCTTGAAGCCGCCGTCCACCACCTCCCAGCCCATCACCCACTCGGTGTCGGGGTAGAGCACCGACGCGGTCGCGACCACCTCCGGCCCGCGGCGCCGCGCCGCCGCCGGGCGCGCCCCGCCGCCCAGCACCACCGCGGCCGCGCCGTCGCCGAACAGCCCGGTCGCGATCACGTTCGCCATCGAGGTGTCGTCGCGCTGCAGCGTGAGCGAGCAGAGCTCGACCGACAGGAGCACCGCCACCTCGTCCGGGAACGCGCGCAGCGCGTCCGAGGCGCGCGCCAGGCCCGCCGCCCCCGCCAGGCAGCCCAGGCCGAAGATGGGCGTCCGCTTCACCGAGCGCGGGAGCGCCAGCCGGTTCACCAGGCGTGCATCCAGCGACGGGGTCGCGACGCCGGTGACGGTCACGTAGAACAGGTGGCCGACGTCGGCGGGGGCGAGCCCGGCCCGCTCCAGCGCGTCGCGCACCGCCGCCTCGCCCAGCTCCGCGCCGACGCGCGCGTAGGCGGCGTTGGCCTCGCCGAAGCCGTCCAGGCGCGGGTACGCGTCGAGCGGGAGCGCGAGGTGGCGGCGGGCCACCCCGGTGGCCCGGTGGAGCTCGGCCAGGCGGCCGGCGTTGTAGTGCGCCGCGCCCCAGTGCGCGGACAGCGCGGCGATGAGCGTCTCCTGGTCGGCGGCGTTCGGCGGCAGCGCGCGGCCGACGGAGAGGACTTCCGGGTGCGGGCTCGTGGATGGAACGGCGGCCTCCGCGGCGAAACCCATCCGATGCGGGACCGCGGCGCGCGTTGCAAGGTCCGCGCGGGTCCGCCCGGGGCGCTCACCGGAGCGGGCGGCCGGTCCGGACGGCCGCCCCTAGTCGAGATCCAGCTCGATCCAGCTCAGCTGGCCGCGCCGCTCCACCCGGAGCACGCCGGGGCCGCCCGGAGGGAGCGCGGCCACCGCCGCCTTCAGCGCGGCGAGCGAGGCGACGGGCGTCCGGTTCACCGCGTGGATCACGTCGCCGGGCTCGAGCGCGGCGCCCGCCTGCCCGGCCTCGGGCACCCGCGCCACCACCACCACGCCCGCCGGGGAGCGCAGCTCCGGCATGGCCGCCCGGGTCTGCTCGTCGAGGTCCATCGCCACCACCCCGAGCCGCGGGACGGTGCTGCGGGCCACGTCGGCCACGTCGGCGAGCCGCTCGGCCGGGCGGCGCGGCTCCACGCCCGCCACCTTCACCGAGAGCACCTCCTCGCCGCGCCGGAGCACCAGCGAGAGCGGCGCGTCCGCCGGGTGCAGGTAGATGGCCGGCGCGAGCGAGGGCATCCCGTCGATGGGCCGCCCGTCCACCGACACGATGATGTCGCCGGCCAGCACCCCGGCCTTCTCCGCCGGGCTGCCCGGCGCCACGTCGCCCACCACCACGCCCCAGTCCTGCGAGAGCCGGAGCCCGGACGCCAGCCCGGGCGTGATGGCCTGGGCGGCGAGCCCGATCATGCTGTGCTCGACGCGGCCGTGGCGCCGCAGGCTCTCGTAGACGTACTTCACCACGTCGGACGGGATCGCGAAGCCCAGCCCCTCGCTCCCGCCGCCCTGCGTGAGGATGAACGTGTTGATGCCGACCACGTTCCCGTCGGTGTCCACCAGCGGCCCGCCGCTGTTCCCCGGGTTGATGGGCGCGTCGGTCTGGATGTAGACGACCGGCCGCGCCGGGTCGGGCTGCCGCGCCACCGACGAGACCACGCCCATGGTCACGGTGCTGGCGAGCCCCTCCGGGCTGCCGACCGCGAACACGAGCTGGCCGGGGCGGACCTCGCGCCGCCCGAGCGCCAGCACCGGCAGGTTCCGCGCGTCGATCTTGAGGAGCGCGAGGTCGATCTCCGGCTCGATCCCGATGACGCGCGCGTCGTAGATGCGGCGCGCGGTGTGCGCCGCGGGGCCGCGCCCCTCCGGCAGGAGGATCCGGACCCGCTGCGCGCCCGCCACCACGTGCGCGTTCGTGACGATGTAGCCGTCCGGGTCGACGACCACGCCGGACCCGAGCACGCGCTGGCGCACGATCGCGCCGGAGGCGGTCTCGTCGGCGGGCGCGTAGCCGCTCACCGTGACCTGCACCACCGCGGGCGAGATCTTCTCGATCACCTCGCCGAGCGCGGCGTCGAGCGCGCGCAGGATGCCGGTGCCGGCCGGCCCCCTGGCCTTCGCCGGCGCCTGCGGCTGCGCCGCCGCGCCCGCCGGCTTCGGGCCCGCGGCGGCCGTCCCGGGCGCGCCGAGCCCCCCGAGCGCCGCCGCCAGCGCCATCGCCTTCCACCCCTGCCCGCCGCTCGCCATGGCCGTCCTCTCCCGCCCGGACCGCCGGGCCTCGGGCGGAAGTCTCCATGCCGGGCGCCCCCAGGCAAGCGAGGAATGCGTGACGCATTGTGCGCGGCCGCCCCCCCCGCCGAGGGAACCCGCGCACCCGCCCGGCCGCGCGCGCCCCTGCGGCCCGGCTCGCTTGCCAGGGGTCCTCCCGGTCTTACGTTGGCCCCATGCGAATGGAAAAGCTCACCGTGAAGGCGCAGGAGGTCCTCGCCGCCGCGCAGGGGGAGGCGCGCCGCCGCGATCACCAGGCGGTGGACGCCGAGCACCTGGTGCTCGCGCTGCTCGGCCAGGAGGAGGGCATCGCGCGCCCGGTGCTGGAGAAGATCGGCGCGGACCCGCGCCTGGTCGCCTCGCGCGTGGAGGACGAGCTGCGCTCGCTGCCGAAGGTGTCGGGCGGCGAGCCCTACCCGTCCACCCGCCTGCTGAAGCTCTTCGACCGGGCCGAGGACGACGCCCGCAAGCTGAAGGACGAGTACGTCTCGACCGAGCACCTGCTGCTCGCCGCCGCCGAGGACAAGGGCGGCGCCGGCGAGGCGCTGCGCGCGTCCGGCGCCACGCCCGACCGCGTCCGCCAGGCGGTGCAGGAGGTGCGGGGCGGCGCGCGCGTCACCTCGCCCGAGGCCGAGAGCCAGTACCGCGCGCTCGAGAAGTACGCGAAGGACCTCACCGACCTCGCGAAGAAGGGCAAGCTCGACCCGGTCATCGGCCGCGACGACGAGATCCGGCGCGTGGTCCAGATCCTCTCCCGCCGCACCAAGAACAACCCGGTGCTGGTGGGCGACCCCGGCGTCGGCAAGACCGCCATCGTCGAGGGCCTGGCGCGCCGGATCGTGGACGGCGACGTGCCGGAGGGGCTGAAGAACAAGCGGCTGCTCGCGCTCGACCTGGGCGCGCTGCTCGCCGGCGCCAAGTTCCGCGGCGAGTTCGAGGAGCGGCTGAAGGCGGTGCTGAAGGAGGTGACCGGCTCGGAGGGCCAGATCATCCTCTTCATCGACGAGATGCACACCATCGTGGGCGCCGGCGCCGCCGAGGGCGCCATGGACGCGGGCAACATGCTGAAGCCCGCCCTGGCCCGCGGCGAGCTGCACGCGGTGGGCGCCACCACGGTCAACGAGTACCGCAAGCACATCGAGAAGGACCCGGCCCTGGAGCGGCGCTTCCAGCCGGTGTTCGTGGGCGAGCCGTCGCTCACCGACACCATCTCGATCCTGCGCGGCCTGAAGGACCGCTACGAGCTGCACCACAAGGTCCGCATCCAGGACGCGGCGCTGGTCGAGGCGGCGCGGCTGTCGAGCCGCTACATCACCGACCGCTTCCTGCCCGACAAGGCCATCGACCTCGTGGACGAGGCGGCCAGCCGGCTGCGCATCGAGATCGACTCGATGCCGACCGAGGTGGACGAGGTGCGCCGCCGGATCGGGCAGCTCGAGATCGAGCGGCAGGGCCTGCGCAAGGAGCAGGACGAGGCCTCGCGCGCGCGGCTCGCCGCGGTGGAGAAGGAGCTCGCCGCCCGCAACGAGGAGTTCACCGCGCTGAAGGGGCGCTGGGACGCCGAGAAGGCGGTGATCCTGGAGCTGAACCAGGCGCGCGAGGAGCTGGAGGCGCTGAAGGTCGAGCAGGCCGCCGCCGAGCGGCAGGCCGACTTCCAGAAGGCCGCCGAGATCAAGTTCGGGCGGCTGCCGGAGCTGACGCGGCGGGTGAAGGCCGCCGAGGAGAAGCTCGCCGAGGCGCAGACCCGCGGCGCCATGCTGAAGGAGGAGGTGACGCCGGAGGAGATCGGCGAGGTCGTCTCGAAGTGGACCGGCATCCCGGTGTCGCGCCTCATGGAGGGCGAGGTCGAGAAGCTGCTCGGGATGGAGCAGCGCCTGCACGAGCGGGTGGTCGGGCAGGAGGAGGCGGTGAGCGCCGTCTCGGCCGCGGTGCGCCGGGCCCGCTCCGGCCTGCAGGACCCGAACCGCCCCATCGGCTCGTTCATCTTCCTCGGCCCCACCGGCGTCGGGAAGACCGAGACCGCCCGCGCGCTCGCGCAGTTCCTGTTCGACGACGAGCGGGCCATGGTCCGGCTCGACATGTCCGAGTACATGGAGAAGCACACCGTCTCGCGGCTGATCGGCGCGCCCCCGGGCTACGTCGGCTACGAGGAGGGCGGCCAGCTCACCGAGGCGGTGCGCCGGCGGCCGTACGCGGTGGTGCTGTTCGACGAGATCGAGAAGGCGCACCACGACGTGTTCAACGTGCTGCTCCAGATCCTCGACGACGGCCGGCTCACCGACGGCCAGGGCCGCACGGTGGACTTCCGCAACACGGTCATCATCATGACCTCCAACATCGGCTCGGCCGACATCCAGCGGCTGGCCGGCCGGCCCGGGGCGGACATGCAGCAGATCCGCGAGGCGGCGCTCGAGCACCTCCGCGGCGAGTTCCGCCCCGAGTTCCTGAACCGGGTGGACGAGATCGTGGTGTTCCGGCCGCTCGGCCGCGAGGACGTGGGCCGGATCGTCGAGATCCAGCTCGCCCGCCTGCGCAAGCTCATCGAGGAGCGCCACGTCACCCTCGAGCTCACCGAGGCGGCGCGCGAGGCCATCGCCGACGCCGGGTACGATCCGGTCTACGGCGCGCGCCCGCTGAAGCGCGCCATCCAGCGGATGGTGCAGGACCCGCTCGCGACCCGCCTGCTCCAGGGCGAGTTCAAGGCCGGCGACCACGTGGTGGTGGACGAGGGCAAGGACGGCAACATCGCCTTCCGCAAGGGCGAGCGGCCGGAGGTCACGGTCCACTGAGCCGAGGGCGGGGGCGGGCCGGCGGCGCATGTGCGCCCCGGCCCCACCTCGCCCGACGCCGGGCCTGTCGGCCCCGGATCGCGGCGGACTACAACCGGACGGCCCGCCCTCCCGCGGGCCCCGGAGGTCCCCGCATGCGTCCGCTCGGCCACGCCGCCCTCGCCGCCCTCGCCGCGCTCGTCGCCCTCACCGCCGCCTGCGGCGGCCGCGCGGTGCGGACCCCGCCGCTCGCGATCGACCCGCCGGCCTTCCGCCCCGAGGCGCTCCTCCCCACCGGCGCCGACGCGTACGGCGTGGCGCTGGCGCTCTCCGGGCGCATCGAGAACCCGAACCCGATGGCCCTGCCGGTGGCGGGCTTCACCTACGCGTTCGAGGTGATGGGCGCGCCCGCCGGCGGCGGCCAGGTGGCGAGCGAGCTCGTGCTCCCGGCCGGCGGCGCGGTGCCGGTGACGGTCCCGGTCCGGCTGCGCTGGGCCGACGTCCCCGGCTTCCTGGAGGCGCTCGCGACGCGTCCCTCGCTCCCGGTCACGGTGAGCGGCGCCGCGCGGGTGCGGGCCGGCGGCGGCACGGTGGCGGTGCCCTACCGGATGGACGGCAGCGTGGTGCTCCCGCGCCTGCCCTCGGTGACGCTCGCCGACGCGGTGGTGCGCGAGTCCACCCTGTTCCATACGGTGGTCGAGCTGCGCGTGAGCGTGCGGAACCCGAACCCCTTCCCGCTGCCCACCGGCCGCCTCTCCTACGACCTCAGCGTCTCGGGCGTGCCGGTGATCCAGGCGGCGAAGTCCGCGCTCGACGCGGTGCCGCCGCAGGGCCAGGCGACGGTGGTGGTGCCGGTCCGCTTCTCCACTGTGGGCGCGGCCGCCGGCGCGCTGGCGGGCGCGGTGCGCGGCCGGGCGGACCTGTCGGTGTCGGGGCGCGCCGGGTACGGCGCGCTGGAGGTGGGCGTGGACCTGCGCGGCGCGCTCGCGGCGCGGTGAGCGCGGCCTAGACGGCGGCGGCGCCCGGCGCGCCCGGGCGCGAGGCCACGAAGCGCGCGGTCATCGCGTCCATGGTGCGGATGTGCTGGACGAACCACGCCGGCACCGTCTCGAAGAGGTAGCCCCGGAGGCGCACCGGATCGCCGCCCTCGCGGAAGGCGCGGGCCTCGCCGTCCATCTCGGCGAGCACGCGGTCGTGCTCCCCCTTGTGCTGCGGGTAGGCGGGGAAGCCGGTCTCGCGCATGACCTGCTCCTCCCGGAGGAAGTGCTCGCGGGTGTGGACCGCGAGCAGCGAGAGGCGCTCCAGCACCGCGTCCAGGCTGCCCCGCCGGGCGCGGTGCGCCTCGAGCGCCTCGCCGAGCGCCTCGAGCAGCCGGATCTCCTCGGCGTGGTCCTCGTTCATGAACGGCAGCGGCAGCTCGGGGATCTGGCTGGGGTCGACGAAGCGCGCATGGGGCGGGCGGCCTCCGGCGGCTCCGGCGCGAGCCGCGGCAGCCCTGATGTAACCCGCCGCGAACCGCGGCGCCTCGCCCTCCGCCGGGGCGGCGGGCGCGCGGCGGACCGGGACGAAGCCCCCCTCGCCGGCGATCCGGCGAGGGGGCTCGAGGGGGGCGGGCGAGCGGGCGGGCTACTTCGCCTGGATGTAGCCGTCGGCGGTGAGGAGCTCGGCGGTGAGCACCGCCCCGCCGGCGGCGCCGCGCACCGTGTTGTGCGACAGGCACACGAACCGGTAGTCGAAGATCGCGTCCGGGCGCAGGCGGCCGATGGTGACCGCCATGCCGTCGCCGGCGTCGCGGTCGAGCCGGGTCTGCGGGCGGGACTCGTCCTCGAAGTACTGGAGGAACGGCTTCGGCGCGGAGGGCAGGCCCAGCTTCTGCGGCTTGCCGGAGAAGCTCTTCCACAGCTCGAGCACGTCCTCCTTCGAGGGCTTCCGCTCGAAGGACACGAACACCGCCGCCATGTGGCCGTCGGAGGCGGGCACGCGGATGCACTGGGCGGTGATGACCGGGTCCTGGGCGGCGACGATCTTCCCGCCCTCCACCCGGCCCCAGATCTTCATCGGCTCCTTCTCGCTCTTCTCCTCCTCGCCCTTGATGAAGGGGATGAGGTTGTCCACCATCTCCGGCCAGGACTCGAAGGTCTTCCCGGCGCCGGAGATCGCCTGGTAGGTGGCGACCGCGATGCGCTTCGGGCCGAACTTCATGAGCGGGTGGATGGCCGGCACGTAGCTCTGGAGCGAGCAGTTCGGCTTCACCGCGATGAACCCGCGCGACGTGCCGAGCCGCCTGCGCTGCGCCTCGATCACCGCGGCGTGCTCCGGGTTGAGCTCGGGCACCATCATCGGCACGTCGGCCGTGCCGCGGTGGGCGGAGTTGTTCGAGACCACCGGCGTCTCGTGCTTCGCGTAGTCCTCCTCGAGCCGCGCGGTCTCGTCCTTCGGCATGTCCACCGCGCAGAAGACGAAGTCCACCTCGCCGGCGATGGCCGCCACGTCGGAGGCGTTCTTCACCGTGAGCCCGGCGGTCGCCGCGGGGAGCGCCGACTTGAGCGCCCAGCGCCCCTTCACCGCGTCGGCGTACTTCTGCCCGGCCGAGTTGGCGCTGGCCGCGACCAGCGTGACCTCGTACCAGGGGTGGTTCTCGAGCAGGGCGACGAAGCGCTGACCGACCATGCCGGTGGCGCCGAGGACTCCGACCTTCAGCTTCTTCTGGCTCATGGCTCCTCTCCTCCGAGGAGGGGCGAACGCGAGGGGAAAGGCGGAGAGGGTAGCACACCGGGGGCGCGGGCCGACGGCTCCCGCGTCGTGGGGAGCGGCGGCCGCCGGGCGGCTCAGTAGAAGACCTCTTCCAGGAACAGCCCCTGCGGCGGCGCCGTCGGCCCGGCCTCGGTGCGATCGCCGCGCGCGAGCAGGGCGAGCATGGAGCCGGGCGCCCGCCTGCCCCGCCCCACCTCCACCAGCGTGCCGACGATGTTCCGCACCATGTGCTTCACGAACGCGGTCGCCTCGATGACCACCTCGACCCGGCCGCCCGCCTCGCCCAGCACCTCCAGCCGGCGCACCTCGCGAACGGCGTGCTCGCAGGCGCAGTCGGCCGCCTGGAACGCGGCGAAGTCGTGGCGCCCGACCAGGTGCGCCGCCGCCTCGCGCACGGCCGCGAGGTCGAGCGGGTGGAAGTGCTGCCAGGCCTGCAGCCGGGTGAGCGGGGCGCGGGTGGGCAGGTTCTCGACGACGTAGCGGTAGCGCTTGCCGCGCGCGCTGCGGCGGGCGTCGAAGCCGTCGGGCTCGAGGCTGGCCGCGCGCACCGCCACGTCGGGCGGCAGGAGCGCGTTCATGCCCATGACGTAGGCCTTCACCGGGAGCGGTCGCTCCTCCGGGAAGGAGACCACCTGGCCGCGCGCGTGGACGCCCGCGTCGGTGCGCCCCGCCGCGGTGACCCGGCGCGGCGCCTTGTGCAGGGTGGCGAGCGCCCGCTCGACCTCCGCCTGGATCGAGGGCCCGTTCGGCTGGACCTGCCAGCCGACGTACGCGGTCCCGTCGTACTCCAGCACGAGCTTCACCACCGGCACGCCGCGAAGGTACCACGCCCTCGCGGCCGGGCGGCCCGATGCGCAGGGTCCCGGCATGCGGACCGCCGCCGTCTCCGCCGTGGCCGTGCTGCGCCCCTTCGCCCTGCTCGCGCTGGCGCTCGTCGCCGCCGCCCTCCTCGCGCGGTGCGGCTCCGGCGGGAACGGGGGCGGCGCGCCGCCGCCCGGCGACGGCGGGCCGAACCCGCCGCCGGGGGCGCCGGGCTGGGCGGTGGCGGCCGCGGAGCGCTTCGAGGCGGCGCTGCCCGACGGCGCGTTCGCGCCGGACCCGGTGCCGGACGACGGCCCGTTCTCGGACGGCGGGGCGTTCTTCGCTTCACGGAACGTCACGCCGCCGGCGGCGTTCCGCGCCTCGACGCCCGCGGGCGCGGGCGGCTGGTTCACGGTCGAGTCGTACACGCGCCGCGCGGGCGCCTCCACGCGCGAGCTCGCCGAGGTGGTCCAGGATCCCGCCGACCCCTCCAACCACGCGCTGCGGATCACCTCGCGCGCGCACACCGACGCGACCGTGCTCCGCCCCTCCGCGCCGCTCCCGGCGCGCTACCGCATCTCGGTGCGGGTGGGGTTCCCGTCGTTCGGCGACGGGGTCGCGGGCGGGCTGAACGGCTACGACGGGCCCGCCGACGCCGGGCCGTGGTGGCCGGGCGAGGACGCCACCCGGCAGAACGGCTTCTACTGGCTGACCATCCTCGACCGGCTGCCGCGGCCGCACGTGAACACCTGGATCCACCACCACCGCAAGGTCGTGGTGGACTCGGACAACCACTACCCGCCGTGGATGGAGATCTGGGACGGGAGCCGCTTCGTGGGGTCGGGCGAGCACCCGGTGATGCTGTTCGCGCTCGACGGCACGCAGCCCGGCACCGAGCGCACCGGCCCGCCGTTCCTGTCCTTCTCGAACGGCGCCTGGCAGCCGTCCGGCGCGATCCGCGCGGTGGACGCGTACCTGCCGGACACCTGGTACCGCGTGACCCTCGAGCGCGACGGGCCGCGCTACACCGTCGAGGTCTCGGGGAAGTTCCGGTACGGCGGCGAGCAGACCTACCGCGCCACGGTCGACGCCGCCGCGGCCTGCGTCTTCCACTACCCCGTGGACGCGGCCGAGGCGGCGGGCGCGGCGCGCTGCGTGGACGAGGGCGCGTTCGCGTCGGTGGGGCCGGCGTACCCGCGCTGGCCGGCGGGCGGCGCCTGGCCGGACTGGTTCATGCTCGGCGATCCGCACGTGAACTACTACGAGGGCAGCGTGCTCTACGACGACCTCGTCCTGGAGACGTGGCGGGAGTGACCCGGCAGGGAGGCCGCCCGCGCGGCCGGGACCGGTAAGCTCGCCGCGTGGATCCGTCCCGCCCCGCGCGCCGGCCGTTCCTCGACGCGCCGCGCGCGCTCGCCGCGCTCGCGTTCGCGCTGCACGCCGCCTGCGGCGGGCGCTACGGGATCTTCCGCGACGAGCTGTACTTCGTCGCCTGCGGGCGGCGCCTCGCGGCCGGCTACGTGGACCAGCCGCCCGGCATCGCGGTGGTGGCGCGGCTCGCCTCGGAGCTGTCCGGCACCTGGGTGCCCGGGCTGCGGCTCCCGGCCTGGCTCGCCTCGGCGGCGACGGTGCTCCTCGCCGGACGCCTCGCCGCGCGGCTCGGGGGCGGCGCGGCCGGGGCGGCGCTCGCGTCGGCGGCCACGCTCGCCTGCGGCGTCCTGCTCGCGCTCGGGCACTACCTCACCATGAACGCGTTCGAGCCGCTGCTCGTGCTCGCGCTGGCGCTGCTCCTGGTCCGGCTCGCGGACGGCGGCGACCCGCGCCTGTGGGTCGCCGCCGGCGCGGTGGCCGGGCTCGCCGCGCTCTTCAAGTACACCTCGGCGCTGGTGGCGCTGGCGCTCCTCGCCGGCGTCGCGGCGACCTCGGCGCGGCGCGCGCTCCGGACGCGCTGGGCGCTCGCGGGCGCGGCGGTCGGGCTGCTCGCGGTCCTGCCCAACCTCGCCTGGCAGCTCGCGCACGGGCTCCCGTTCCTCGAGCTGGTGCGGAACGGGCAGCTCCACAAGAACGCGCCCACCTCGCCGCCCGCGTTCGCGCTCGGGCTCCTGCGCGACGCGAACCCGCTGCTCGCGCCGCTGTGGCTGGGCGGCCTCGGCTGGCTCGTCGGCCGGGCGGGCGCGCCGGCCGCGCGGGCGCTCGGGATCGGGGCCGCGCTCTACCTCGCGCTCCTCGCCGCCACCGGCGGCAAGCCGTACTACGCCGCGCCGGTGCTGCCGATCCTGCTCGCGGCAGGCGGGGCCGCCGCGGCGCCGCTCCTCCGGCGCCCGGCGCTGCGGGTGGCCGCCCCCGCGCTGGCGCTCGCCTCGCTCGCCCCGGGGCTGCCGCTCGCGATCCCGATCCTGCCCGAGCCGGCGTTCGTCCGCTGGCAGGCCGCGCTCGGCCTCGAGCCGGAGCGGATGGAGCGGACCGAGTACGGCGTCCTCCCGCAGATCTACGCCGACCAGCACGGCTGGCCCGAGCTCGCGCGCGGCGTCGCCGAGGCGGCCGCGACGCTCGCGCCGGCGGAGCGCGCCACCGCGGCGGTGTTCGGCCAGAACTACGGCGAGGCGGCGGCGGTGGAGGTGTACGGCGCGGCGCTCGGGCTGCCGCCGGCCGTCTCCGGCCACAACCAGTACTGGCTCTGGGGCGTGCCGCCCGGCCGCGGCGACCCGCTCATCGTGATCTCCGACGCGGACGAGGACTGCGGCGGCGCGTTCCGCGAGCGCGTCCTCGCGGCGCGGCTGCCCGCGAGCCCGTGGGTGATGCCCTACGAGGACGCGCGCTGGATCTGGATCTGCAGGGGGCTGCGGCGCCCGCTCGCCGGGCTGTGGCCCGCGCTCCGCTCCTACCAGTGAGGCCGGGCCGCATTCGTTGACCCCGCGGCGCCAGCCGCGCTATATGCGGCTTCAACTTTCGTTGAAGGTTCCCCCGGAGGCGCGGAAATGGCGGCGCAAGAGCAGGCCATCCTCTCCCAGCTCGACGCGAGCGCGCAGCGCGGCGTGCGCCCGGAGCGCGCGCAGGCGGCGCTCGCCGGCGTGCCGAGCCTCCCGGAGAGCCTGCTCGAGCTGGAGGCGCAGCTCACCCGCGCCACCGAGGACGCCGAGGCGAAGCTCCAGGCGGCCGCGCGCCACCTCGTCTCGGCCGGCGGCAAGCGGATCCGCCCCATGGTCACCCTGCTCGCCTGCGGCGCGTGCGGCGGCGAGATGCGGAGCGCCGTGCCGTACGCGGTGGCCGCCGAGCTGACCCACTCGGCCACGCTGCTGCACGACGACGTCATCGACGACGGCCCGGTGCGGCGCGGCCAGCCGGCCTCGCGCGTCATCTGGGGCAACGCCGTCTCGGTGCTCTCCGGCGACTGGCTGCTCACCCGCGCGCTCGAGATCGTCTCGGCCGAGGCGGCCCGCTCCGCGGCGCTGCCGCCGCTGCTCGCCACCATGCGGCGGCTGGTGGAGGGCGAGGTGCTGCAGCTCTCGCTCCGCGGCGGGTTCTCCGCCACCGAGCAGGCGTACATGGACGTGGTGATGGGCAAGACCGCGTCGCTGTTCGGCTGGGCGGCCGCGGCCGGCGCCTGGGCCGCCGGCGAGGTGGGCGAGATCCCCGCCGCGCTGGTGCGCTTCGGCGAGGGCATCGGGGTCGCGTTCCAGCTGGTGGACGACGCGCTCGACTACGCCGCCGATCCCGCGCTCCTCGGCAAGCGGCTCGGCACCGACCTCATCGAGGGCAAGGCCACGCTGCCGCTCATCCGCGCCTGCGAGGCGGAGCCCGCGCTCCGCGCGCGGCTCGGGGGCGTGGTCGACGGCACCGCCGACGTGGAGGCGGTGGCCGGCGAGGTGATCGAGGTCGTGAAGCGCGTGGGCGGGGTGGACGCCGCGCGCGCGCTCGCCCGCGAGCACACCCGCAGCGCGCTCGAGGCGCTCGAGCAGGTGCCGGACGGCGTGCACCGCCGCGCGCTGCATGCCGCCGCGCTGCAGCTGACGGAACGGGCGTTTTGATCGGATCGTAACGAGGGCTGCGCCCCTCCCCCGCTGCGCGGGGGCCCCACCCTGCTCGCCTTCGTCCGGCGTGGATTCGCCGGTCGGCGGGATGCGAGAGCGGTCGCCCCGACGCTCCGTCCGGCACCAACCGGGGACTCCGCTTCGACGGTTCGGGTCCATACTTGCCCATCGATGCGCGCCCGCGTCGCCGCGCTCGCCCCGTTCCTGCTCGCGTCCTGCGCCTTCGGCAGGCCCCGGCTCTCCACGCCGGCCTGCGCCACCGGCGCGGAGGCGCTGCCCTCCGGGATCCAGCTGGTCGCCTACGCGCTGCCGCACCGCCCCGACACGCTGGTGGCCGCCTCGTACCGGGTCGGCAGCGCGCGCGACCCCGCCGGGAAGGAGGGCCTCGCGCACCTCGTCGAGCACCTCTCCTTCCGCGCGCGCCACGGCGAGGGGCGCGCGCTCTCGGCGCGCCTCGAGGCGGAGGGGGTCGAGTTCGACGGGCGCACCTCCGCGGACGCCACCGACTTCCACGCGGTGGGCGATCCCGAGCAGCTCGACGCGCTGCTCCGCATCGAGGCCGACCGGCTGCGCGACCCGCTCGCGGGGGTGGACGAGCCGGAGCTGCGCCGGGAGCGCGAGGTGGTCCTGCAGGAGCTGGCGCTGCGGGGCGACCCGGACGCGCTCTGGTCGCAGGTGGACCGGCTGACCGCCCGCGCGCTGGCGGGCCACCCCTACGGGCGGATCGCGACGCCGGAGTCGCTGCGCGCCATCACGCTCGAGGACGTGCGCGCCTTCGCGCGCGCGCACTACCGCCCGGAGAACCTGCTCCTGCTCGTGGCGGGGCCCGCGCCGGCGGCGGCGGTCGCCGCGCGCGCCCGCGCCGCGCTCGGCGAGCTGGCCACGCGGCCGGCCGGGGCCGCCGATCCGCCCGTCCCGCCGCCCGAGCTCCGCGCGTCGCGGCCCGCGGCGCTCGACGTGGTGCGCGCGCCGGTGGAGCGCGCCTGGCTCCTGCTCACGGTGCCGCTCCCGGGCGACGCGGGCGCCGGCGGCGCGCGGGCCTACCTGGCGCTCCGCGCGCTCGAGGCGCAGGTGGAGCAGGTGCTCTCCGGGCCGGACCGCGACCGCGCGCTCTCGGTGGAGCTGCTCGTGCACGGGATGGACGGCGCGTCGCTGCCGGTGATCCGGATCGGCCTGCGCGGGCCGGACGACGCGCGGCCGCTGGTCGAGCGGCTCCGCGCCGGGCTGCGCTTCGCCGGCTGGCAGGGCGGCCCGGACCCGGGGGGCGAGGAGCTGCGCGACCGGCTGGTGATGGACGCGCACGTGCGGCTCGAGGCGCTCGACGCGTCCGAGGTCGCCCGCTGGATCCGCATCACCGGCCGCACCGACTACCTCACCGGCATGCCCGAGGCGGTCGGCGCCGCGGTGACGCCGGACCGCGCCGCGTTCGCCCGCCACTGGCTGCGCGAGGAGCACCTCGTGGCGCTGGCGATCGTGCCGGGCGAGGCCCCGCGGGACGAGGCGCCGCCGCGCCTGCCCGGCGCGAGCGCGCTCGACGACGACGACCCGCACGGCGCCGCGGCCGCCGGCGACCCCGCCCCGGCGCGCGACGCGGCCCGCGCCATGCGCCCGCCGCACCTCGACAGCGCGCGCCGGCGCAAGCTGAAGAACGGCGTGCGCGTGATCGTGTCGCCGCGCCCCGGCTACCGCGTGCTCTCGGCCCACCTGGTGGTGCGCACCGATCCCGCCGGGCCGCTGGAGCGCGTCTTCGAGGTGCTGGCGCTCCGCGCCGCGCGCTGCGCCGACCGGCCCGCCACCGTGGGCGGCGACCGGCTGGAGTTCGGCGCGCGCGCCCCCACCGAGCTCGTGGACCTGGCGCTCGCGCAGGTGGCCTGCCGCGCGGGCGACCTCACCGTGGACGCCGCCGCGTTCGAGCGCGAGCGCGACGCGATGGCGGATGCGCTGCGCCGCCGCCCGCCCACCCTGCACGAGGCCGCCGGGCAGCAGCTCGTCGAGCTCCTGTACCCCGGGCACCCCTACTCGGCCGAGGTCACCGAGGCGCGGGTGCGCGCGTTCCGCGCCGCGGACGCCGCGAAGTGGCTGGGGCTGAACGTCCGGCCGGAGCGGGCCGCGCTCGTCATCGCGGGCGACGTCGCGGCCACCGACGCGCTGTTCGAACGGATCGAGCAGCGGCTCGGGCGCTGGCGGCCGCGCGGCGGCGACGGCACGCTGCGGGCCCGTCCCCCGGCGCCGCTGCCCGCCGGCCGGGAGGTCGTGGTGGTGGACCGTCCCGGCTGGCGCGTCGCCGAGGTGCTGGTGGGCGTGCGCGTCCCGCCGCGCGGCGCGCGCGACGAGGCGGCGTTCCGGACGCTGTCCTGGCGGCTCCAGCACGCGCTCACCGCCCGGCTCCGCGACGGCGCGGGCCTCACCTACCGCGTGTCCATGTCCCTGCTGGAGCAGTCGCTGGGCAGCGCGCTCGTGCTCTCCACCGCGGTGGACCGCGCGCGCGCCGGCGAGGCGCTCGCCGCCGTGCTGGAGGAGCTCGGCGGCTCGGCGCGGCCGCTCGACCCCGAGGCGCTGGCGCAGGCCCGCTGGCGCGCGGTGCGCCGCGCCGGCCGCGGCCTCGGCACCTCCTGGCGGAACGCGCTCCGGCTCACCGAGATGTTCGTCCACGACCTGCCGCCGGACGAGTGGGACACCTTCGCGGCGCGCGCCGCGGCGCTCGACGCCGGCGCGCTCGTCGCCGAGGCCGGGCGCTGGGCGCTCGGGCGCGAGGCGATCGTGGTGGTGGGGGACGCCGCGGCGATCGCGCCGGAGCTGCGGGGCGCGGGCCTGCCGGCGCGGGTGCTGCCGGGGATGGCGCGGCGATGGCCGCCCCAGCCCGCGGAGCCCGCGCCTGGGGCGCGCGCGGCGGTGCCGTGAGGACGTGGGCGCGCGGCGCGCGGGGCGCGCGCCCGGGTCAGGCGTTTCGCCAGGCCCGCTCGGCGCGCAGGATCACCTGTCCGAGCGGCACGTCGTAGGGCCAGGAGTCGAGGATCAGCCGGCCCAGGTCCTCCGCCCGCTCGCGCTTCGGCGGGAGGGCGTCGCCGTCCAGCGCGGACAGGTAACCCTGCAGGCGCGACCGGCAGGTCCCGAGCTGCTCGGGGCAGAGCCGGTGCTGGTTGGTGGACAGCTCGCCGTCGAGCTCTGCGAGGGCGAGCACGATGAGGTCGCGGGCGCGGTTTCGGCGTTCCATCGCAGGGCACCATCACGCGTCCGCTTGACCGAAGTCAAGCGGCCCGGGCCAGCGTCCCGGAATCATGAGGCTCTCCCGGCCGGCGCGGCGGCCGGGGATGCTTTCAACGAACATTGAAACCCCCGGGAACCTGGGGTACAGATCCGCGCCATGGCCTACCGCTCGCTGCGTGAGTTCCTCGCCCGGCTCGACGAGGCCGGCGAGCTGGTCCGGATCACCGAGCCCGTCGACCCGGTCCTCGAGATGGCCGCGCTCGCCGACCGCGCCGCCAAGCAGGGCGGCCCGGCGCTGCTGTTCGAGCGCCCCGGCGCCCTGCCGGTCGCGATGAACCTGTTCGGCACCCGCCGGCGCACCAGCTGGGCGCTCTCCTGCGACGACTTCGAGCAGCACGCGGACGAGCTGCGCGCGCTGCTCCGCACCGCGCCGCCCCAGTCGTTCTGGGACAAGCTGAAGATGCTCCCGAAGCTGGGGAAGCTCGCGGCGATGGCGCCGAAGCACGTCTCCTCCGGCGCCTGCCAGGAGCTCGTCGATCGCGAGCCGGACCTCCGCACGCTGCCGGTGCTCACCACCTGGCCGCACGACGGCGGGCCGTTCATCACGCTCCCGCAGGTCATCACCCGCGACCCGGAGACCGGGATCCGCACGTGGGCATGTACCGGCTCCAGGTGCTCGGCCCGCGCCGGCTCGCCATGCACTGGCAGCTCCACAAGACCGCCACCGCGCACTACCGCGCCTACCAGCAGCGCGGCGAGCGGATGCCGGTCGCCATCGCGCTCGGCGGCGACCCCGCGCTCACCTACTGCGCCTCGGCGCCCCTGCCGCCCAACGTGGACGAGTACCTGTTCGCCGGCTTCCTGCGCGGCGCCTCGGTCCACACCGTCACCGGCGTCGCCACCGGGCTCGACGTGCCGGCCGACGCCGACCTCGTCATCGAGGGCTTCGTGGACACCGCCGCGCCGCTCGTCCGCGAGGGCCCCTTCGGCGACCACACCGGCTTCTACTCGCTCGCCGACGACTACCCGGCGCTCGACGTGGTCGCGATCACCCGCCGCAGGGACGCGGTCTACCCGGCCACCGTGGTGGGCCCGCCGCCGGTCGAGGACCAGTGGCTCGGCAAGGCCACCGAGCGCATGTTCCTGCCGCTCATGCAGATCGTGGCGCCCGAGATCGTGGACATCTGCATGCCGGTGGAGGGCGTCTTCCACAACCTGTGCCTCGTCTCCATCAAGAAGGAGCACCCGGGCCAGGCGAAGAAGGTCATCCACGGGCTGTGGGGCTCCGGCCAGATGGCGCAGACGAAGACGCTGGTGGTGTTCGACGAGGACGTGGACGTGCAGGACGTGCCGCAGGCCGCCTGGCGCGCGTTCGCGAACGTGGACGTGAAGCGCGACCTCGTGATCGCCGACGGGCCGGTGGACGTGCTCGACCACGCCGCCTCCGGCTTCGCCTACGGCGGCAAGATCGGCGTGGACGCCACGCGCAAGTGGCGCGAGGAGGGCGGGCGCGAGTGGCCGGAGGTGTGCGTCCACCCGCCCGAGGTGATCGCGCGGATGGACGCGCTCTACGACCGGCTGGTGCCGGGCGCGGCGCCGCTCCGCCGCCCGCGCATCGCCCCGCCCCCGGCGGCGTCCTGGACGCCGCGCCGCGGAGGGATCCTCCAGTGAGCGTGAACGTGCCGCTGCCCGGCGAGGCGCACCGCGCCTCCGCGGTCCGGGCCATGTTCGACCGCATCGCCCCGCGCTACGACCTGCTGAACCGGGTCATGACGCTGAAGGTGGACCAGGCCTGGCGCCGCCGCCTGCTCTCCGACCTCGCCCCGAAGGACGGCGAGCGGATGCTCGACCTGTGCGCCGGCACCATGGACGTCGCCGACCTGGCCCGCCGCCGCGCCCCGGGCCTGCGCGTCACCGGCGCCGACTTCTCCATGCAGATGCTCCGCCGCGGGGTGGAGAAGACCGCGCTGCCCGCCTCGCAGGCGGACGCGATGGCGCTGCCGTTCCTCGACGCGCGCTTCGACCTCGCCACGGTGACGTTCGGCATGCGCAACCTGGAGCGCTACGAGGTCGGGCTCGCCGAGCTGGCGCGGGTGCTGCGCCCGGGCGGGCGCCTCGGGGTGCTGGAGTTCTTCCGCTCCGAGTCGCGCGGCTCGCGCCTCGTGCACGGGGCCTACAACCGGCTGGCGCTGCCGGTGCTGGGCCGCGTCCTCTCGCCCGACCCGGAGGCGTACCGGTACCTGGTGGCCTCGATGGAGCGCTTCGCCTCGCGCGCCGAGTTCGAGGAGGCGGCGCGCCGCGCCGGCTTCCGCGAGGTGCGCGGCGAGACGCTGTTCCCGGGCGTGTGCGGGCTCGTCACGGCGGTGCGCGCGTGAAGCTGGTGGTCGCCGTCTCCGGCGCGTCGGGCGCCCCGTACGCGAAGCGGCTCCTCGACTTCCTGGCCGCGAACGCGGACCTGGGCGTGTCGGCCGACCTCGTCTTCACCCAGACCGGCAAGCAGGTCTGGAAGCAGGAGCTCGGCGCCGAGCCGCGCTACCCGTTCAAGATCTGGAAGAACCAGGACTTCACCGCGCCGTTCGCGTCGGGCTCGTCGATGTACGACGCCATGGTGGTGATCCCCTGCTCGGCGGGCGCGCTGGCACGCATCGCTACGGGATCTCGGTGGACCTCGTCGGCCGGGCCGCCGACGTGATGCTGAAGGAGCGCAAGCGCCTCGTGCTGGTGCTGCGCGAGACGCCCATCTCGCTCGTCCACGCCCGCGCCATGACGCAGGTGATCGAGGCGGGCGCGTTCGTGATGCCGGCCTCGCCCTCGTTCTACTCGGGGCCGAAGACGGTGGACCAGGTGGTGGACACGGTGGTGGCGCGGGTGCTCGACCGGCTGGGCATCCCGAACGAGCTGATGAAGCGCTGGGACGGCATCTCGCCCCGCGCCCCGGAGCCGGTGGAGGAACCCTGACATGCTCTCGACCCTGGCGAACCGCGCGCTCGAGCGCGACGGCCTCGGGCCCATCCGCGACAAGGTGCTGGCCGGCGAGCGGCTCACCGACGCCGACGGCCTGAGGCTGTTCGAGGCCGCGGACCTGCCCGCGCTCGGCGCGCTCGCGAACCACGTGCGCGAGGCCCGCCACGGCGCGCTCGCGTTCTACAACCGCAACGTCCACCTCAACCCGACCAACGTCTGCGTCGCGTCGTGCAAGTTCTGCTCGTTCGCGCGCAAGGACGACCAGCGCGCCTCCGACGGCTACACCATGTCGGTGGACGAGGCGGTGGCGAAGGTGCTGTCGCGCAAGCCGCTCGGCGTGACCGAGGTGCACATCGTCTCCGGCCTGCACCCCGACCTGCCGTTCGAGTACTACACCGAGCTGCTCTCGCGGATCCGGGCGGGCTGGCCCGAGGTGGCCATCAAGGCGTTCACCGCCATCGAGATCCACTTCTTCGCCGAGAAGTTCGGCATGAGCTACGAGCAGGTGCTGCGCCGGCTGATGGACGCCGGGCTGCAGACCATGCCCGGCGGCGGGGCCGAGATCTTCGCGCCGCGGGTGCGCCGGAAGATCTGCGACGACAAGGCCACCGCCGACCAGTGGATCGAGATCCACCGCACCGCCCACCGCCTCGGCGTGAAGACCAACTCCACCATGCTCTACGGCCACATCGAGCGCCTGGACGAGCGGGTGGACCACATGCGCCGGCTGCGCGAGCTGCAGGACGAGACCCACGGCTTCCAGGTCTTCATCCCGCTCGCGTTCCACCCCGAGCACAACATGATCGGCAAGGCGTTCCCGAAGCCCACCGGCTACGACGCGCTGCGCTCGCTGGCGGTGGCGCGCCTGTACCTCGACAACTTCGACCACGTGAAGGCCTACTGGGTGTCGCTCGGCGAGCGGCTGGCGCAGACCGCGCTCTCCTTCGGCGTGGACGACCTCGACGGCACCGTGCTCGAGGAGCGCATCTACCACATGGCCGGCTCCACCGTGCCGCAGGCGCTCAGCGAGCGCACGCTGCACCAGCTCATCCGCGCCGCCGGCCGCGTGCCGGCCGAGCGCGACAGCCTCTACCGCGTGCTGAAGGTCCACGACGCGCCGCTCCCCGAGGAGCCGCCCGCGCGCCTCCAGGTCACCGCCTGATCCCCCAGAGAGCTCCCATGCCGAAGAAGATCCGCGCCGCCGCCGTCTCGTTCCTGAACGCCTGGCCGCTCACCGCCGGGCTGGAGGGCTCCGAGCGCATCGAGCTGGTCCAGGCCGAGCCGTCCCGCTGCGCGGCCATGCTGGAGGCGGGCGAGGTGGACCTGGCGCTCGTGTCGGTCGCCGCGCTCACCAAGGGCCAGTACGACATCGTGCCCGGAATCGCCATCGGCGCCGACGGACCGGTGCAGACGGTGGTGCTCGCCGGCGAGCAGTCGCCGGCCATCTGGGACGAGGTGTTCCTCGACACCGCCTCCCGCACCTCGCACGTGCTCGCGAAGCTGGTGCTCGACGCGAAGGGCGTCCACCCGAAGTTCACGCCCATGCCGGCGGAGGAGGGGCTGGCCCGCGCCAAGGGCACCAAGGGCGCGCTGGTGATCGGCGACCGCGGGTTCGGCGTCCGCGCCAACCACGTGCTCGACCTGGGGCGCGAGTGGACCCAGCTCACCGGGCTGCCCATGATCTTCGCGCTGTGGGCGGCGCGCCCGGGCGCGGTCTCGCCGGAGGACGTGCAGGAGCTGACCCGGGCCGCGCAGCACGGGCTCGGGATCCGCACCGAGCTGGCGCAGAGGTTCGCCGCGCTGAAGGGCGGCGACCCGGAGAAGTACCGCCGCTACCTCACCCAGAAGATCCGCTACGGCCTCGGCCCCTACGAGCTGCAGGGGCTGGAGGCGTTCCTGGAGCGCGCCGCCGCGAAGGGCTTCCTGCCGCCCATGCCGCTCCGCTTCGTGGACGACGTGGTCAGGACCCGGCGCGCGCGCCGCGCCGTCTCGGTGGACACCGCGCTGCAGAAGGGCGCCGACGGCGAGCGCCTCGACGCCGACGAGGCGGCCACGCTCGACGAGAAGGCGCCGCTGCTCGAGCTCGGGCTGGCCGCCGACGCGCGCCGGCGCGCGCTCCACCCCGGCGATCTCGTCACGTACATCGTGTCGCGGAACGTGAACTACACGAACGTGTGCACCACCGCGTGCCACTTCTGCGCGTTCTACCGGCCGCGCGGCCACGGGGAGTCCTACGTCCTCACCCGCGAGGAGCTGACGCAGAAGATCGACGAGACCGTGGCGCTCGGCGGCATCGAGATCCTGCTGCAGGGCGGCCTCCACCCCGACCTCGGCGTCGAGTGGTACGAGGACCTGTTCCGCTGGGTGAAGCAGACCTGGCCGGTGATCAACCTCCACGCGCTCTCCCCCGAGGAGATCTGGCACATCGCCCGGACCAGCGAGCTCGGGCTCGAGGCCACCATCGACCGGCTGATCGCCGCCGGGATGGACTCCATCCCGGGCGGCGGCGCCGAGATCCTGGACGACGAGGTCCGCCGCCGGATCGCGCCGCTCAAGTGCTCCACCGACGAGTGGCTCACGGTGATGAAGGCGGCCCACGTGAAGGGGCTGAAGAGCACCGCCACCATGATGTTCGGGGTGGGCGAGGGGCCGGAGCACCGGGTGGCCCACCTCATGCGCCTGCGCGAGCTGCAGGACGAGACGCACGGCTTCACCGCGTTCATCTGCTGGCCGTTCCAGTCGCAGAACACCCGGCTCGAGCCGGGCGACGGGAGCGCCCACGCCTACCTGCGCACCAACGCGCTCTCGCGGCTCGTGCTCGACAACGTCCCCAACCTGCAGGCGTCCTGGGTGACCATGGGCGGGGGCGTCGCGCAGGCCGCGCTGCACATGGGCTGCAACGACTTCGGCCAGGTGATGATCGAGGAGAACGTGGTCTCCGCGGCCGGCACCACCTTCAAGATGGACTCGGAGGAGGTGGAGCGGCACATCCGCGACGCCGGCTTCCGCGCCGCCCGCCGCAACATGAGGTACCAGCTGGTGGAGGAGACCCGCGCGTGATCCGCGTGGTGGCCGCCCCCTGGGTGCTCCCCGGCCTCGCGCCCGGCGCGCCCGCCGCGTCCGCGCCGGCGATCGCCGACGGCGCGGTGGCGCTGGAGGGCGACCGGGTGCGCGCGGTCGGCCCCGCGCCGAGGTGGAGGCGCGCTTCGGGCGGGCGGAGCCGCTCGACGCGGTGCTCCTGCCGGCGCTCGTGAACGCGCACCTGCACCTCGAGCTCTCGCACATGAAGGGCTGGGTGGCGGGCGGCGAGGGGCTGCCCGCCTGGATCCAGCTGTTCGTGGCCGCGCGCCGGCGCACCCGCGAGGGCGAGCCCGCGGAGGCCATGGGGATGGCCGCCGAGGACCTGGTCCGCGCCGGGGTGGCCGCGGTGGGCGACATCGGCAACTCGCTCGACTCGCTCGCCCCGCTCGCCGCCGCCGGGCTCGGGGGCACGATCTTCCACGAGGTGTTCGGCTTCACGCCGGGTCGCTTCGAGGAGGCCCGCGCCGCCGCGCGCCAGGTCCGCGAGGCCGCCGCCCCGCCGCCCGGGCTCCGGGTGGTGGAGAGCCCGCACGCGATCTACTCGACGAACGCCGACGGCCTGCGCGCGCTGCTCCGCGGCGGCCCCGGCTCGCTGCACCTCGCCGAGGACCCGGCCGAGCGCGCCTTCTGCGCGACCGAGTCGGCGGGCGCGTTCGGGCGCATGTACGCGAGCCTGGGCGCGGCGCTGCACGAGCTGCGGATCACCGGGCGCTCGCCGGTGGACGCGGTGAAGGACGAGCTCCGCCCGCACCACCTGGCGGTGCACTGCGTGGACCTCGACGACGAGGACCTGCGCCTGCTCGCCGCCACCGGCGCCACCGTGGTGCTCTGCCCGCGCTCGAACCGCTACATCCTGGGCGCGCTGCCGCGGCTCGAGGCGCTCCTCGCGGCGGGGATCCCGCTCGCCGTCGGCACCGACTCGCTCGCGAGCGCCCCCTCCCTCGCGCCCCTCGCCGAGCTGGCGCTCCTGCGCCGCGAGGTGCCCGCCGTGTCCGCGGCGCGGCTGCTCCCGCTCGCCTGGAACGGCGCCGCGCTGGGGGCGCCGCACGTGGGCCGGCTCGCGCCGGGCGCCGCGCCGGGCGTGCTCGCCGCGCCGCTCGAGGGCGCGCGCCCGCCGGATCCGGCCGAGTGGCTGGTCTCCACCTTCGGCGCCGAGGAGCGCCCGTTCACCTGGCTCGCCCGGCAGCGCCCGGGCCCGGAGCGTCCCGAATGACCGTCGCCGCGCTCGCGCGCATGGTGAAGCTCAGCCACTCGCTGTTCGCGCTGCCGTTCGCGGCCGCGGCGGTGGCGCTCGTCGCCGCCGAGGCCCGCCTGGACCCGGCGCGCCTCGCCCTGGTGGCGCTCGCGGTGGTGGCGGCGCGCACGGCCGCCATGGCGATGAACCGCATCGCCGACCGGGCCTTCGACGCCCGCAACCCGCGCACGCAGCGGCGCGAGCTGGTCACCGGCGAGGTCTCGTCGGCCGCCGCCTGGGCGCTGCTCGTCGGCTCCTCGGCGGCGTTCGTGGCCGCGGCCGCGCTCATCTCGCCCGTCTGCGGCGCGCTGGCGCTGCCGGTGCTCGCCATCCTGCTCGGCTACTCGTACGCGAAGCGGTTCACCTGGGCCTGCCACCTGTGGCTCGGGGTGGCGCAGGCGCTCGCGCCGGTCGGCGTGGCGATCGCGCTCACCGGGACGGCCCCGCTCGCCTCGGTGGTGCTGGGGCTCGGCGTGGGCGCGTGGATCGCCGGGTTCGACGTCTTCTACTCGATGCAGGACATGGACTACGACCGCGGGGCGGGGCTGAGCTCGATCCCGGCGCGGTTCGGCGTCCCCGGCGCGCTCCGCTGGGCGCGGGGCCTCCACCTCGTCGCCGCCGCCGCGATCTTCGCCGCCGGGGCGCTGGCCGGCCGCGGGGCGGGCTGGATCCTCGGGTCGGTGATCCTCGCCGCCACGCTCGCCGCCGAGCACCGCTACGTGGCGCCGGGGGGCGCGCTCCGGCCCGAGCGGATCAACGTCGCGTTCTTCAACTACAACGCCTTCGCGTCGATCGCGTTCGCGCTGTGCGCGCTCGCCGATCTGGCGCTTCGGTGACCGGGGGACCCGCATGACCGCCGCCGCGCAACGCGCCGCCGCGCCCACCTCCCACGCGCTGCAGAAGGCCGACCTCGCCGTCGCCGACGCGGTGGGCGCGCTCATGGAGCTGTGGGGCTTCCGCCGGCAGCTCGGGCGCATCTGGGCCGTGCTGTTCCTGTCCGACCGGCCGCTCGCCGCGCCCGACCTGTGCGACCGGCTGCAGATCTCCACCGGCCTGCTCTCCATGAGCCTCGCCGAGCTGCGCCGCTGGGGCGTGGTGCGGACGGTCGAGGTCCCGGGGGACCGCAAGGAGCACTTCGAGGCGGAGACCAACGTCTGGAAGCTGGTGGCCCGGGTGCTGCGCGAGCGCGAGAAGCGCGCGGTGGAGCAGGCGCTCGCGGCGTTCGAGCGCGCGCTCGGCGAGGTGCGGGCCGCGCTCGCCGACGTGGACCCCGCCGTGAAGGCGCAGGCGCGCTTCAAGGCGCGCCGGCTCGAGGTGCTCTCGGACCTCGCGCGCGCGGCGCTCACGGTGCTGAAGCTGCTGGTGGACTCGAGCCGGGCCGACGTCGGGCCCATCAAGGCGCTCTCGGAGGCGCTGGCGCGGCGGGACTGACCGCGGCGCCCGCCGTCTCGGCCTGCTCCGCCTCCGGCCGCGGGAGCGGCAGCGAGACCGTGAAGGTGGCGCCCTCCCCGGGCGCGCTCTCGGCGCAGATGGTGCCGCCGCTCGCCTCCACGATCTCCCGCGCGATCCAGAGCCCCAGGCCCAGCCCGCCGTAGTGGCGTGCCTCGTGGGCGCGCTCGAAGCGCCCGAAGATCCGCTCCAGGTCCGCCGGCGGGATGCCGATGCCCCGGTCGCGCACCCGCAGCACCGCGCGCCCGCCCTCCCGCCGCAGCGCGATGGTGACGGGCCGGCCGGCCCCGTACTTCAGCGCGTTCGAGGCGAGGTTGGTGAGCACCTGCTCGATCCGGAGCCGGTCGCCCTCGCAGGCGACGTCCGGCTCCACCTCCAGCTCGAGCGCGCTGCCCGCCCGCGCGGCCGGCTCGGCGAGCCGCGCCGCCGCCTGCCGGACCGCGTCGGAGAGGTCGTAGCGGCGCCGCTCCAGCGCGGTGCGCCCGGTGGCGAGGCGCGAGACGTCGAGGAGCGCCTCGACCAGCCGCCCGAGCCGCTCCACGCTGCCGGCGGCCGCCGCGACCTGCCCGCGGGCGCGGCCGGCGTCGGGCGGGTCGCGATCCAGCGAGCGGAGCGCCTGCTGGGCCTGGAGGAGCGCGGCGGTGACCGGCGTCTTCAGCTCGTGGCTCGCCACCGACAGGAACACGTCCCGCGCCGCGATGGCCTCCGACTTGTGGCGCTCGACCTCCTTCTGCGCCTCGATGTCGGTGAACGTCCCGAACCACTTCACCACCCGGCCGTCGGCCGCCCGCAGCGGCACCGCGGACACCAGGAACCAGCGGTAGCCGCCGTCGCGCCCGCGGAGCCGGTACTCGCCGCAGACCGTGCGCCGCGCGGCGAAGCCGGCCTCCCAGTCGGCGCGGGCCCGGGCCCGGTCGTCCGGGTGGAACTGGGCCGCCCAGCCCGCCGCGAGGATCGCCTCGTTGTCGAGGCCGGTGTAGGCCTCGAACTGCGGGCTGTGGAAGTCCGGCGTGCCGTCGGGCGCCAGCGTGAAGACGAGCTGGGGGATGGTCTCGACGAGCGTGCGGAAGCGCGCCTCGCTCTCGCGCACGGCGCGCTCGCGCGCCGCCCGCTCGGCGAACCCGTCCCGGATCGCGCCGATGGCCGCCACGAGCAGCGCCGAGAGCGCCACGAAGGCGGCGGTCGCGGAGAGCTCGCGGTCGCCCAGCCTCCAGCCCGCGGTGGGCCCGATCACCGCCAGGTTCACGAGCACTGCGGAGAGCGCGGCCGCCAGCACCCCGGGGCCGACGCCGCCGAGCCAGGCGGCGAGCACCACGGCCGGCACGACCGGCAGGAAGGGCGCGCGCTCGAGGTGATCCGCGCCTGCCGCTGCGAGCGCCGCGCCGGCCACCGCCAGCCCGGCCGCCAGCGCGTAGGCGGGCCCGGGGCGGAGCGTCGGCGGAGGCGGGATGCGGAGCGGCGGGCGCATGTCCATCCGGCAGGGCGGCTGCCTCCCATCTGCGAGGGTACCCACGCCCGCGCCGAACGCCACCGCCCGTCCCGGCCCTCCGGGGGTGACCCTCCCCGGCGCGCCGCACCGGCGGTGCGCGTGCGGCGCTTCGCCCGGCCGGCGCGCACCGGGCCGCCCCCGGGGCCGGCCGGCGGCCACACGCCTTGCCCATCCCCGCGTGGAAACGGTAAGAAGTCCCCCCCATGCTGTCCCCCGACGTCCTGAAGAAGCTCGAGGCCATCGAGCAGCGGTTCGAGGAGCTGACGCAGCTCCTCTCGGACCCGGCCGTGGCCAGCAACGGCGACCGGTTCCGGAAGGTGGCGAAGGAGCGCGCCTCCATCGAGCAGACCGTCACCGCGCTGCGCGCCTACCGCAAGCTGCTCGACGACGTGGCGGGCAACGAGGCGCTGCTCGGGGACAAGGACGCCGACCTCCGCGAGCTCGCCAAGGAGGAGCTGGCGCAGCTGCGGCCGCAGGTCGAGCCCGCCGAGGAGCAGCTCAAGCTGTACCTCGTCCCGAAGGACCCGAACGACGAGAAGGACGTCATCGTCGAGATCCGGGCCGGCGCGGGCGGCGACGAGGCGGGCCTGTTCGCGGCCGAGGTCATGCGCATGTACGTCCGCTACGCCGAGCGCCGCGGCTGGCGCGTCGAGCTGATGGACACCTCGGGCGGCGCGCTGGGCGGCGTGAAGGAGGCGACGCTCACCGTCTCGGGCGACGCGGTCTACTCCTCGCTCAAGTACGAGTCCGGCGTGCACCGGGTGCAGCGCGTCCCCGCCACCGAGGCGCAGGGGCGCATCCACACCTCCACCGTCACCGTGGCGGTCATGCCCGAGGCCGAGGAGATCGACGTCCAGGTGAACCCGGCCGACGTCGAGATGGACGTGTTCCGCTCCACCGGCTCGGGCGGCCAGTCGGTGAACACCACCGACTCCGCGGTGCGCCTCACCCACAAGCCCACCGGTATCGTGGTGAAGTGCCAGCAGGAGAAGAGCCAGCTGAAGAACCGCACCATGGCCATGAAGATGCTGCGGGCGAAGCTCTTCGAGATCGAGCAGGAGAAGCAGCGCAGCGCGCGCGACGCGACCCGCAAGTCGCAGGTGGGCACCGGCGACCGCTCCGAGAAGATCCGCACCTACAACTTCCCGCAGGACCGGCTCACCGACCACCGCGTGAACTACACGCGCCACAACCTGCCCGCGGTGATGGACGGGGACGTGCAGGACGTGATCGACGCCTGCCGGACCTTCTACGCGGCCCAGGCGCTGCGCGAGGCGTCGCGCGGCGAGGCCGGGGCGGCGGAGCGGCGGGCGTGAGCGAGGGCGAGGCCTGGACCACGCTCCGCCTCCTCGCCTGGACCCAGGAGTTCTTCGGCCGCAAGGGCGTGGACGCGCCGCGGCTCACCGCGGAGCTGCTGCTCGGGCACGCGCTGCGCTGCGAGCGGATGCGGCTCTACCTCGACTTCGACAAGCCGCTCGCCGCGCCGGAGCTGGCCGCGTTCCGCGAGCTGGTGCGCCGCCGGGCCGAGGGCGAGCCCACCGCCTACCTCACCGGCCGGCGCGACTTCTACGGCCGGCCGTTCCGGGTGGACGCGCGCGTGCTGGTGCCGCGGCCCGAGACCGAGCTGGTGCTGGAGGCGGCGCGCGACGCGCTGCCGGAGGGCGGGGCCGCGCTCGACCTGTGCACCGGGTCCGGCGCCCTGGGCGTGTCGCTCGCGCTGGAGCGGCCCGGCGCGCGGGTGGTCGCGACCGACCTCTCCGCCGACGCGCTGGCGGTCGCCGCGGAGAACGCGCGCGCGCTCGGCGCCGCGGTGGACCTGCGCCAGGGGGACCTGTGGGCGCCGCTCCGCGAGGGCGAGCGCTTCGACGTGATCGTGTCCAATCCGCCCTACGTGCCGCGTGGCGAGCTGGACACGCTCCCCCGGGAGGTGCGGCGCGAGCCGCGGCTGGCGCTCGACGGCGGACCCGACGGCCTCGCCCTGCTCCGCCGCATCGTGGAGGGCGCGCCCGCCCGGCTCGTGCCCGGCGGCACGCTCGTGCTGGAGATGCACGAGCAGCACCTGGACGTCCTGCCGCGGCTCTGCCGCGAGGCGGGGTTCGAGCAGGCGGAGGCCCGGCGGGACCTGGCCGGCCTGCCCAGGCTCACGGTGGCGCGCCTGGCGGGCGCCGCGTAGAATCCGCGCCGCCGCTCGCATCCCGCTTGCACGCAGCACCGTCCGGGCGATCCCCCGCCCGGACGCCGAAGGAGCCATTCGTTGGACAAGATCGTCATCGAGGGAGGCGTCCCGCTCCGCGGGAGCGTGGACGTCTCCGGCGCGAAGAACGCCGCGCTGCCCGTCCTCGCCGCCGCCCTGCTCGCCGAGGGCGAGCACGAGGTGCGCAACGTCCCCGACCTCGCGGACGTGCGCACGCTCGGCAAGCTGCTCGGGCACATGGGCGCCGAGGTGGCGCGCGGCGAGGCGGACCGGCGGACGGTCCGGCTGCGCGTGCCGGCCGCGGTGACGCCCGAGGCGCCCTACGAGCTGGTGAAGACCATGCGCGCCTCGGTGCTGGTGCTCGGGCCGCTGCTCGCGCGCTGGGGCAAGGCCCGCGTCTCGCTGCCCGGCGGCTGCGCCATCGGCGCCCGCCCCATCGACCAGCACCTGAAGGCGCTCACCGCGCTCGGCGCCGAGATCCGCCTCGAGCACGGGTACGTGAACGCCACCGTGCCGCGCGGCCGGCTCCGGGGGACGGTGTTCACCTTCGACGCCCAGACCGTCACCGGCACCGAGAACGTCATGATGGCGGCGGCGCTCGCCGAGGGCGAGACGGTGCTGCGCAACTGCGCGCGCGAGCCGGAGGTGAAGGACCTCGGCGACGCGCTGGTGGCGATGGGCGCGCTGGTGGAGGGCGCCGGCACCGACGAGATCTGGATCGAGGGCGTCCCGTCGCTGCGGCCGCTGTCGCACGCGGTCATCCCGGACCGCATCGAGGCGGGCACGTTCCTGGTGGCGGGCGCGCTGCCCGGCAACGACGTGACCGTCCGCGGCTGCGTGGCGGCCCACCAGGAGGCGCTCGTCGAGAAGCTCCGCGCGGTCGGCGCCGAGGTGACGAAGGTCGAGGGCGGCCTGCGGGTGGTCGGCGACGGTCGCCCGCGGCCGGTGGACGTGCGGACCGCGCCGCACCCCGGGTTCCCCACCGACATGCAGGCGCAGCTGATGGTGCTGCTCTGCCTCGCCGACGGGACCTCGCGCATCACCGAGACCGTCTTCGAGAACCGCTTCATGCACGTCCAGGAGCTGATCCGCCTGGGCGCGCACGTCGAGGTGGACGGGCGCGTCGCCATGGTGAAGGGCGTGCCGGAGCTGTCCGGCGCGCCGGTGATGGCGTCCGACCTGCGGGCGTCGGCGGCGCTGGTGCTGGCCGGCCTCGCGGCGAGCGGGACGACCGAGGTGCTGCGCGTGTACCATCTCGACCGCGGCTACGAGCGGATCGAGGAGAAGCTGGCGCCCCTCGGGGCGCGCATCCGGAGGGTGAGAGGCTGATGCCGGGCACGAGCGAGCTCATCACGGTGGCGGTGCCGAAGGGGCGCCTCCTGCAGGAGTCCTCGGCGCTGTTCGAGCGGGCGCTCGGCGTCTCGCCGCGCAAGCTGCTGGAGGGCACGCGCAAGCTGGCGGCCGACGCCCCCGAGGCCGGCCTGCGCTTCATCTCCATCCGCGCCGGCGACGTGGCGAGCTACGTGGAGCACGGCGCCGCCGAGGTCGGCATCGTCGGCCTCGACGTGCTGCGCGAGGAGCCGCGCGATCTCTACGAGCCGCTCGACCTGGGGATCGGCCGCTGCACCGTGATCGTGGCGCGCCCGAAGGGCGCCCGGCCGCTGCCGCGCGGGGTCGCGCCGCGGGTGGCCACGAAGTACCTGTCGCTCGCCGCCCGGCACTTCGCCGCGAAGGGGGTGCCGGCGGAGATCATCCCGCTGCACGGGTCCATCGAGGTGGCGCCCTCGCTCGGGCTCGCCGACTCGATCGTGGACATCACCGAGACCGGGGAGACGCTGCGCGCCAACGGCCTCGTCATCGAGGAGAAGGTCCTCGAGGTGTCGGCCCGCCTGGTGGTGAACCGGGTGGCCCTGAAGCTCCACCCGGAACGGCTGCGTCTCCTGATCGAGGCATTGCGCGCCGCCGTCGCCGCCGCGGGCGCCGAAGCCCGTTGAAACGTGGCACGGCTTCTGCCTAGTATGACCAGGACTCGGCAAGAGCCGGCCCTCGCTTGAAACCCCGATCCCAACCCGTCGTGTCACCGGTCCGAGGAGGACCCGCTACGTCATGGATTGCCCGCGGTGCAGCGTCGAACTGAACGAGATCGCGCATGAAGACAGCGCAGTCCAGCGCTGCGCCGAGTGCGGGGGCATCTGGGTGGGCGACGCCGCCGATCTCAACAAGGTGCTGCTGCACGCCAACCTGCCGGCGCTGTCGGCGCTCGGCGGCTACGTGAACGCGGACGAGATCTCGGGGATGTGCCCGGCCTGCAACGTGGACCTGGTCGTCGTCGAGGGGGGCGAGAAGCGCTCGCTCGCCTACGACACCTGCGAGTCCTGCGGCGGCATCTGGGTGGACGGGACCGAGGACGAGCCGCCGGCCGAGCTCGACTGGAAGGGCGCCACCTCGCAGGTCGTGGCCTTCTTCAAGGCGTTCGCGAAGAAGAAGTAGCCGGCGCCCGCGCGCGCGGGCCCCCGCTCACCAGGTCCGGTCGTCGCGCCACGGGTACGCGGTGTTGGAGTAGCCGCGGATCTCCCAGTAGCCGCGGCGGTCCTGCGTCATGAGCTCGAGGCGCGTGAGCCACTTCGCGCCCTTCCAGGCGTAGAGCTGCGGGACCACCATCCGCACCGGGCCGCCGTGATCGCGCGCGACCGGCTCGCCCTCGACGGCGTGCACGAGCAGCACGTCCGGCTTCAGCGCCTCCTCCAGCGGCAGGTTGGTGGAGTAGCCGTCGGCGGAGTGCGCCATGAGGTGCGTGGCCTCGGCGGTGGGCCGCGCCAGCGCCAGCACGGTCTCGAGCCGCACGCCGCGGAACGCCACGTCGAGGATCGACCAGCCGGTCACGCAGTGGAAGTCGGCCTCCTCGTCCACCTGCGGGAGCGCCAGCAGGTCGGCGTAGGAGAGCTCGAGCGGCGCCTCCACCGCGCCGTCCACCACCAGCCGCCAGCGCTCGGGGGCGACGTCCGGCGTCTCGGTGCCGAGGTCCATCACCGGCCACTCGTGCTTCTCGAACACGTTCTGGCCGGGCGGCTCCTTCGGCATGCCGTGCCGGTTCGCCGGCCCCTCGCCCTGCGGGCTCGCGTCCGCGAGCGAGGGGGTGGCCTTCATCCTCTCGCCGAAGCGCGCGCGCAGGAGCGCCACGCCCTCCGCGATCCGCCGCTGCTGGTCGTCCACCGGGTGCCCTTCCCCGGGCCCGCCGCGGGCCCGGCGCGACGAGCCTAGCCCGGCTCGCGCGCCGGCGCAGCCCCGATGCATCGGAGCGCGGCCGCGATCGCGCGCCGCCCGGCGCGCCCGCGGGGACCTCGCGCGCGCCCGCGAAGGCGGGCGCGCGAGGTCACGGGCCCCGCGCAGCAGGAGTGGGGCCCCGATGGCTCCGCCAGCGGGGCGAGGGCGCAGCCCTCGTCGGATCGGATCAGAACGGATACTTCTCCGTCTCGAGGACCGCGTCCGCCAGGCGCCGCTTCGCCTGGAGCAGGCCGGCGGCGTCGTACTTCGAGAAGCGGCGGATGCCGCCGAGCAGGATGGTGAGCGTGTCGCCCTCGCCCACGTAGAACGCGGCGCGGCGGGCGGCGGTGGCGGCCTTCTCGGCGGCGGCGAAGGTGTGGACCTTCACGGCGGCGGCGGCGAGCGCGCGGCGCGCCTCGGGCTGCGTGGCCGCGGTCTTCTCGGCGCGGAGCACCACGCTCTCCGCCGCGAACGCCTGGATGGCGACGTCGGCGAGCGCGAGCAGCACCTCCTGCTCGTCCTTGAGCGCCTCGCCGTACTTCTGCACCGCGGCGCCGGCCACCACCAGGAACGCGCGCTTCAGGTTGGCGACGGTGGCCTTCTCGGCCGCGAACGGCACCGCGGGGTCCACCTCGTCGAGCGACGGGTTCATGAGGGCGTCCATCGCCTTCATGACCTCGCGCTGCAGCGGCAGCTCGCCCTTCAGCGCGCGGCGCAGGATGGTGCCCGGGACGAGCAGGCGGTTGATCTCGTTGGTGCCCTCGAAGATCCGGTTGATGCGCTCGTCGCGGTAGTACTTCTCCGCCGGGTACTCCTGGATGAAGCCGTAGCCGCCGTGGATCTGCACCACCTCGTCCACCACGTCGGCGAGCACCTCGCTGCAGAACACCTTCGCGATCGCGCACTCGATCGCGTACTCCTCGATGCCCTGCTGGTAGGCCTCGTAGTAGCCGGGCTGCTCCGCCGGGATGGTGGCCAGCCGGTCGTCGATGAGGCCGGCCAGCCGGTAGATGAGCGACTCCGAGGCGTAGACGCCGGCGGCCTGGTCGGCGAGCTTCTCGCGGATCGCGCCGAAGCGGGCGATGGGCGTGCCGAACTGCTTGCGGGCGTTGGCGTAGGCGGCGCCCGTGGCGAGCGCGAGCTTCGCCGCCCCGGTGACCGCGGCGCCCAGCTTGAAGCGGCCCACGTTCAGCACGTTGAAGGCGATCTTGTGGCCCTTGCCGATCTCGCCGAGCACGTTCTCGACCGGCACCCTGGCGCTCTCGAAGATCACCGAGGTGGTGGAGGAGCCCTTGATGCCGAGCTTCTTCTCCTCGGGACCGACCGTCACGCCCGGGAAGGTGCGCTCCACCAGGAAGGCGGTGAAGTGCTTGCGGTCCACCTTCGCGAACACGGTGAACAGGTTCGCGAACGAGCCGTTGGTGATGAACTGCTTGGTGCCGTCGAGGAGGTAGTACTTCCCGTCGGGCGAGAGCGTGGCGGTGGCCTTGCCGCCCATGGCGTCGCTGCCCGCCTCCGGCTCGGTGAGGCAGTACGCGGCGGACCACTCGCCGGTCACCAGCTTCGTGAGGTACCGGTCCTTCTGCGCGTCCGTCCCGTAGTAGACGAGCGGCAGCGTGCCGATGCCGGTGTGCGCCGCGTAGGAGACCGAGAAGGAGCCGCCCATGCCCATGCGCTCGGCCGCGAGCATGCTGGTGGCCTTGTCGAGCGCCAGGCCGCCGTAGGCCTCGGGCGCGTCGATCATGAGCAGGCCCGCGTCGCCCGCCTTGCGCATGAGCGCCGCGGCCACGCCGGGCTCGTGCTGCTCGAGCGCGTGCTCGGCCGGGAGCGCCTCGGTCTCGGCGAACTGCTCCGCGGTCTCGGCGATCTGGCGCTGCTCCTCGGTGAAGTCCTCCGGGGTGAAGACGTCGTCCTTCGTCGCCTCGGAGATCAGGTACTCCGCGCCCTTGAACAGCCTGGCCATGGTCGCTCCTCCTCGTCGCCTTCCGTGAGCCGCCCGCGCGCCGTCAGGCGCGCTCGAACACCGCCGCCGCGCCCATCCCGCCGCCCACGCACATCGACACGATCCCGTGCCGCGCGCCGGTCCGCCGCATCCCGTGCAGCAGCGTGGCGGTGAGCTTCGCGCCGGTGCAGCCGAGCGGGTGCCCGAGCGCGATGGCGCCGCCGGTGGGGTTCACCTTCGCCGGGTCGAGCCCGAGCGCCCGCACGCAGGCGAGCGACTGGGACGCGAACGCCTCGTTCAGCTCGATCTGCCCGACGTCCTCGAGCCTCAGGCCGGCGCGCTTCAGCGCCGCCGGGATCGCCTCGACCGGGCCGATGCCCATGATCTCCGGCGGCACCCCGCGCACCGCGTACGAGACGAAGCGCGCCAGCGGGGCGAGGCCGGTGCGGGAGAGGAACGCCTCGGAGACGACCAGCGCGGCCGCGGCGCCGTCGGTGGTCTGGGAGGCGTTGCCGGCGGTGACCGTGCCGTCAGCTTGAACGCCGGCTTCAGCCTCGCGAGCGCCTCGAGGCTGGTGCCCGGGCGCACGCCGTCGTCGGCCGTGACCTGCTCGGTGCGCCGCACCGCCTTCCCCTTCTCGACGGTGACCTGCTCCACCTCCACCGGCACGAGCTCGTCCGCGAACAGGCCCTCCGCCTGCGCCCTCGCGGCGCGGGCGTGGCTCTGCACCGCGAACGCGTCCTGGTCCTCGCGGCTGACGTGGTCGCGCGCCGCCACCAGCTCGGCGGTGATGCCCATGGCCGCGAACGACTCCGGCCAGGAGGCGACCAGCGACGGGTTGGCGCTGAAGTGCGAGCCGCCCATGGGCACGAGGCTCATGCTCTCGGCCCCGCCCGCCACGAGGCAGTCCGCCTGGCCGGCCATGATCCGCTCGGCGGCGGTGGCGATGGTCTGCAGGCCGGAGGCGCAGAAGCGGTTCACCGTCTGGCCCGGCACGCCCACCGGCAGCCCGGCCCGGAGGGCCGCGACGCGCCCGAGGTTCATGCCCTGCTCGCCCTCGGGGAACGCGCACCCGAGGATGACGTCCTCCACCTGCCCCGGGTCGACGCCGGTCCGCGCCAGCAGCGCGCGGATGGCGACGGCGGCCAGGTCGTCCGGGCGGACGTCCTTCAGCTTCCCCTTCTTCGCCTTGCACCCGGGGGTCCGCACCGCTGCGAGGACGTAGGCTGCGCTCATTCCAGGTCTCCTCTCGCGCTCGCGCGCTCGACGCCGTGCCCGACCGCTAGTTCCGGAGCGGCTTGCCCTTCTTCAGCATGTGCTGGATGCGCTCGAGCGTCTTCCGCTCGCCGCACAGCTTCAGGAACGCCTCGCGCTCGAGATCGAGCAGGTCCTGCTCGGTGACGAGCGTGCCCGCCGGCACGTCGCCGCCGGTCATGACGCCGGCGATGGTGCGGCCGAGCTTCTCCTCGTACTCGGTGATGAAGCCGCCCATGCGCATGTTCCAGAGCTGGGAGGCGATGCTCGCGGCCGCGCGCGGCCGGGGGCGCGCAGGCCGGTGGCGGGCGTGCCCGGGCGGAAGTTCGCGGCCAGCGCCAGCGCCTTCTGCTTCGCGTCGTGCACCAGCCGATCCGGCGAGAGCGTCACCGCGTCGCCCTCGCGGAGCATCCCCATGGCGGCGAGCTCGTCGGCGGAGGCGCTCACCTTGGCGAGCGCGACGGTGTTGAAGTGCTTGAACACGAACGGCGAGGCGTCGATCTCGTACTTCTCCGCCAGGCGGATGGCCCGGAGCGCCATCTCCTTGGTGCCGCCGCCGGCGGGGAGCAGCCCCACGCCGATCTCGACGAGCCCCATGTACGTCTCGGCGAGCGGGTTCAGCGCGGTGGCGTGCAGGCACACCTCGCAGCCGCCGCCCAGCGCCAGCCCGTGCGGCGCAGCCACCACCGGCACCCGCGCGTACTTGAGCGCCATCATCGCCTTCTGGAAGGCGCGGATGGTGAGCGCGATCTCGTCGAAGGCGCCCTCGGCGATGGCCACCGCGATGAGCATCAGGTTCGCGCCGGCCGAGAACGCCGGCTGGCCGCGGTTCGCGACGACGAGCCCCTGGCCGTCGCGCTCGGCGCGGGCCACGGCCTTGTGGACCATGGCGAGCACGTCCGGGCCGATGGCGTTCATCTTGGTGTGGAACTCGAGGCAGAAGACGCCGTCGCCGAGGTCGAGCACCGAGGCGCCCGCGTTCCGCTCCACCACCGCGCCGGACTTCTCCAGGATCGCGAGGTCGATCTGGTCGGCCGGGCGCGGCACGTCGCGGTACCCGCCGCCGGCGGCGAGGTCGAGGTAGCGGCGCCGCCCGCCCTCCTCGACGTAGAACCGCTCGATCCCGCGGAGCCGGTCCGGCACCGCCACGCCGTCCTTCTCCGCGCGGGCCACGAACGCGGGGACGCCCACCGCGTCGAGCATCTCGAACGGGCCGAGGTCCCAGCCGAAGCCCCAGCGCATGGCCGCGTCCACATTCACCACGTCGTCGGCGATCTCCGGGATCCGCTCGAACGCGTAGAGCAGCGTGTCGCGCAGGTTGCGCCAGGCGTGCTCGGCGACCTTGTCCTTCCCGGCGAGCGCGGTCCGCAGGCGCTGGGCCGGGTCGTCGATCCCCTTCGTCGCCTCCACCGCCGCGCTGCGCGGCTTCGCCGCCGGCACGTACTCGCCCTTGCGGTGGTCGTAGAAGGAGAGCCCGCCGCCCTCGCCCTTGTCCTTCTTGAAGAAGCCGCCCTTCGACTTGTTGCCGAGGATCCCCTTCGCGACCATCTGCTCGAGGAACGCGGGGAGCCTGAACTCGTCGCGGCGCGAGTCGCCCGGGAGCAGCTCGTACGAGTTCTTCGCCACGTGGAGCAGCGTGTCGAGGCCCACCAGGTCGGCGGTGCGGAACGTGGCGCTCTTCGGCCGCGCGGTGGGCGGGCCGGCGATCGCGTCCACCTCCTCGACGGTGAGGTCGAGCTCCACCATGTGCCGGATGGCGTTGCACATCGCGAACACGCCGATGCGGTTCGCCACGAAGTTCGGCGTGTCCTTGCCGGTGACGATGCCCTTGCCGAGGCGCACGCGGATGAGCTCGGCCATCCCCGCCGCGATGGCCGGGTCGGTGTGCCGGCTCGAGACGATCTCGACGAGCCGCATGTAGCGCGGCGGGTTGAAGAAGTGGGTGACGAGGAAGCGCGGGCGGAGCGCCTCGGGCAGCGTGTCGGCGATGGCGTTCACCGAGAGGCCGCTCGTGTTCGTGGTGAGGACCGCCGTGGGCTTGAGGTGCGGGGCGATGCGCCCGAGGAGCTGGCGCTTCACCTCGAGGTTCTCGAGCACCACCTCGACCACCCAGTCGCAGGTCGCGAGCCGCGGGAGGTCGTCCTCGAGGTTGCCGACGTCGATGCGCGAGGCGTAGGCGGGCAGGTAGAGCGGCGCCGGCTTCAGCTTCTCGAGGCCGGCGCGCGCCGCGGTCGCGAGGCGGTTGCGGACCACCGGGCTGTCGAGCCCGAGGCCGGCCGCCTTCTCCTCGGCGTTCGGCTCCTTCGGGACGATGTCGAGGAGCAGCACCCCGAACCCCGCGTTGGCCAGGTGCGCGGCGATGGTGCTGCCCATCACGCCCGACCCCAGCACCGCCACCCGCTCGATCCGGTCCATCGTGGCCTCCGTGGTGCGTTCGCGTCCGCTGCGCGGCCCCTGCCGGCCGCCGCGCCGACGCGCACAAGTTGCACGTGCCGCACCACGTCATCGGCCGCGGCCGGCCGAGCGGCCAAGGCGGCGGGTTGACATGCGAATCAACGCATGGTCCCCGCGCGGGTCCCACGCCCCGATATGTTCCGATCCGTTCCGTAGCTGGCGCACCTCGTTCCGGTTTCGGTACACTTCCCGGCACACCATGCCCGCCGCTCCCGAACCCAGAGTCGTTTCCTCCTGACCCAGAGTCGTTTCGCGAGGTGCCGTCATGACCCCCGCCGACCGCCGGCCCATCGTCTGGGCCTTCAGCACGAGCCGACTCCGGCACGTGTTCGAGAGCGTGGCGCCGCTCATGGCCGACGTCGCCGAGGTCCGGGTCTTCGACAAGGGCTTCGAGGAGGCGCTCCAGATCGCGCGCGAGCTCCGGCAGGCCGGCGAGGAGGTGGACGCGTTCGTCGCCGCCGGCACCAACGGCGCGTACCTGCGCGACCACGCCGACGTGCCGGTGGTGGTGGTGACCGCCTCGACGGTGGACGCGCTCCAGGCGCTGGTGCAGGCGCGCAAGCTCTCGAAGCGCATCGGCGTGGTGAACTTCCGGCGCACGGTGGCGGGCCTCGAGGGCGTGCACCTCATCGACGACACCGTCATCGAGCAGCGGCCCTACGTGACGCCGGAGGAGGGGCAGGCCGCGGTGGACGACCTCTCCGCGCGCGGCTTCAAGGTGATCGTCGGCCCCGGGCCGATCTGCTCGGTGGCGGAGCGCGCCGGACTGCGGGCGGTGCTGCTCTACGGGCAGGACTCGCTCGAGGAGGCGATCCGCCAGGCCGCCGAGGTGGCGCGCATCGCGCGCGCCGAGGTGGCGCGCCGCACGCACCTCCAGGCGATGTTCCAGCACCTCGAGGTCGGGATGGTGGCGGTGGACACCGAGGAGCGCATCCAGGCCATCAACCCGGCGCTGCAGCGGCTGCTCGGCGTGACCGCGGCCGAGGTGCAGGGGCGGAGGCTCTCCGCGGTGGCGCCGGAGCTCGCGCTCGGCCCGGTGCTGGAGGGCGGCCCGCCGGAGGTCGAGACGGTGCAGCGCATCGGCGTGTCGGCCGCGGTGGTGAGCCGGTTCCCGCTGCACGAGCACGGCGTCCAGCTCGGCGCGGTGCTCACCTGCCAGCCCGCCCCCATGATCCAGCGCCTCGAGCGCGGGCTCCGCTCGACGCACCGCCCGCCCCGCTTCGTGGCGCGCTACGCGCTCTCCGGGCTGGTGGGCGACTCGCCGGCCATGGTGCGCCTCCGCGAGCTGGCCGGGCGGTACGCGCGCACCGACGCCACCGTGCTCATCACCGGCGAGAGCGGCACCGGCAAGGAGATGGTGGCGCAGGGCATCCACGGCGCGAGCCGCCGCCGCGACCGGCCGTTCGTGGCGGTGAACTGCGCAGCCTTCCCGGAGACGCTGCTCGAGGCCGAGCTGTTCGGCTACGAGGAGGGCGCGTTCACCGGCTCGCGGCGCGGCGGCCGCCCCGGCCTGTTCGAGGCGGCGCACACCGGCACGCTGTTCCTCGACGAGATCGGCGACGTGCCGGTCACCTTGCAGACGCGGCTGCTGCGCGTGCTGCAGGAGCGGCAGGTGCTCCGGCTCGGCAGCAACGATCCCACGCCGGTGGACGTGCGCGTCATCGCCGCCACGCACCGCGACCTGCGCCAGGCCATCGCGCGCGGCGAGTTCCGCGAGGACCTCTACTACCGGCTCGACATCCTCCCGCTGCACCTGCCCCCGCTCCGCGAGCGCGGCGAGGCGGACGTGGAGCTCATCGCCTCCGACCTGCTGAAGCGCGCCCTGCTCCGCCACGACGCCGCCGACGCGCACCGGCGCGCGCTCTCGATGGTGCTGCCCCGCCTGCGCGGGCACGCCTGGCCCGGGAACGTGCGCGAGCTCGAGAACGTGCTCGAGCGCGTGGCGGTGCTGTTCGCCGACCGCGACCCGCGCGCGAGGGTGACCGAGGAGGAGCTCGCCGCGGTGATGCCGGAGGTCTCGGAGTCCGCGCGCGCCGCCGTGCCCGTGGATCCCCCCGCGCCGCTCGCCGCGCCCATCGACCTCCGCGCCGCCCGCGCCGCCCAGGAGCGGGCGCTCATCGAGCGGACCGTGGCCGAGTGCGGCGGCAACCAGGCCGAGGCCGCCCGGCGGCTCGGGATCGGGCGGACCACGCTCTACCGGAAGCTCGGGAGGGCCCGGACGTAGGCGCCGGCCGCCCCCTCCCGAGCGCGCCGCCGATCTCCTTGACTCCCGCCCGGCTTCACGGCAAAAACGGGGTCGCGACGCGGGAATAGCTTGGTAGAGCATCAGCTTCCCAAGCTGAGGGTCGCCGGTTCGAATCCGGTTTCCCGCTCCAACCTTGAAGGCCGGAACTCGTGAGGCTTGGTCGCCCGGGTTCCGGCCTTCGTCTTTCCCGCGGTGGGTTCGGGTAGCAGCCGGGTAACAGACTCGCGCGTCTCCACCCCCGTTCGCCCTGAGCGTAGCGCCCGCGCAGCGGGCGCGGAGTCGAAGGGCCCCGGCGTGCCCGGCACCGTCTCCAGCACCGCCGCCCCGAACGACAGCCGGTCCACCTCCGCCCGCAGGTACTCCGGTGCAAGGTGGGCGTAGACCTCGGTCGTGAGCTTCGGGTCGCTGTGGCGGAGGATCCGCTGCACCGCCGCGAGGTCCACGTCCGGCATGATGAGCAGGCTGCCCATCGTGTGGCGCAGGCCGTGGAACCGGATCGGCCGGACCACTGGCTTGACCCAGAGCTTCCGGCCGTCCTCCGGGCACCGATGCTGCTCCTGGTCGGCCGCGGCCTCGATGTGGCCGCAGTCCTTCCGGCGACACACGTGCCTGTAGCCGTCGACCACGCCGGTGCGTCCCAGGGCGCGCCGGAGCGTGTGCTCCAGGTTCACGTTCCGCCGCATCATCGAGCCATCCGTCTTCGGGAACACGAGCGCGGACGGCGACGCCGCGATCGCGACCTTCAGAAACGGCACGAGCTCGGTCGCGATCGGGATGCCGTCCTGGTAACCGCCCTTCGTCGTCGCTCGCTCGTGCGAGCGCGCGACGGTCAGGACCTGGCGACCGAGATCCACGTCCGACTTCCGGAGCGCGAGCAGCTCGCCCTTGCGCAGACCCGTGTAGATCGCGGCCGCGAACAACGGACGCCAGCGCGGGTCGAGTGCCCTCAACAGCAGCGGGACCTCGTGGACGCGCAGGAAGTCCGGCTTCCGCTTCGGCACCTTCCGCTTGCGCACGTCGAGCACGGGGTTCGGCCCAGGATACCGCCCCGCGCGCCGGGCCGCGTTGAACGCGCGGCTCAGGTAACCGCGGAGGTGGTTCACCATCTGCGGCGACACCTCGCCCGTCTTCGCCTGCAGGAAGCTCTCGACCCGCCCCGGACTGATCGCGGCGAGCGGCAGCGCCGCGAGCTCGGACTCCAGGAAGTGGACGCGGATCGCGCTCTCGTTCGTCGCGTGCGACGCGAGCGGCTTCGAGTAGGTCTCGAGCCACCACCGCAGCAGCTCGGCGAGCGTGCCGCCGCCGTCCTCAGGGATCCCGACCTCCACGCCCAGCCGGACCCGTTCCGCCCGTCGCTCGAGCTGCGCCTGGAGCTGCCGCGCCTCCGCCTTCGTGCGCGCACCGCACGCCTTCGCGCGCCAGCGCCCGGCCTCGTCCTTCCACCGCAGGTACCACGTGCCGCGCTTCAGGTACGGAGACGCCATGGCTGCACCTGCCTTGCTGGCATTCTGTAGAGGCCCGACCGTGCGTGACAACACCGGAGCGTCGTGCTCCGATGCGCTCCGTGCGCTGGTCGTTCGAGGTTCTGCCCGGTCTTCCGGGAACCGGACCCTACCCGGAGCAGTTCACGGCAAGCGGAGGGACTCACCGAGAAGGTTTCGTCGTGCGCTTCACCGCGGAAGAGGGCGAGACCTGGGTCGGCAACTTCCAGCGCGGGTTCGGCGGCTGGTATCTGTCGGCTGCATTCGAACATCCCGCGATGGAGCGATTCGTCGTGATCTCGGGCGGCCAGGCGTACGTCGTCGCCCCATCGACGCGAGCGTGCGTCGAGACGTTCGGGGGAAACATCCGGGAAGCAGTTCGCGACGACCAGAGGCTCATCCTGGCGACGGACACCGAAGCGATCGTCCTCGAACGGTCTGGACGGTGGGTTTCGGAGCGCCTGGCGTGGGACGGACTCGCAGACCTGAAGGTCCAGGGAGACCTGCTCAGAGGCCAGGGCAGAGACGCGCTCAACGACGAGTGGCGTCCGATCGAGCTGGACCTGCAGACACACGCCGTCCTCACGTCTGCTTACGAGTTCCGAACTGCTCCACTCCCGCGCCCACGCGAACGGGACTGGCGAGCACTCGTTTCGCGGTTGGTGTCCCGCTTCCGAGCGCGAAGGCCCTGATTCGCTCCGGCACGAACCGCACGAGCCCGCCGACCTTGAGGTACGGGAGCAACCCGGCTTCCGCCTTCTGGTAGACCCACGAGCGGCTGACCTTCAGGTAACGCGCAACGTCGCGCGCGTCCCACAGCGTCTCGATCCCGTCCGGCCCGTCGTCCATGCTGCTCACCTCTTCGTCCGCTTCGCGTCGAACCCGGGCCCCTTCTCCCGGACGGCGATGCTGCGCTCGTAGAGCAGGTGCAGGAGGTAGTCGGCCGGGTCGAGCCCGAGCGCCTCGCGGTCCTGGTCGAGCAGCCGCGCCGCCGGCGGCGGCAGGCCGAAGTGGTTCCGCAGCCCTTCGAGCACGCGCGTCACGTAGCCTGTGAGGTCGCTCCCTCGCCTCGTCGCCTCGCCCTTCAAGAACGTCACGAGGTCCCGCGACATCCGGAACGTCTGCATGAGCTTCTCTGCGGAAGGGAGCGGCTCCGTCGCCGATGACTTGCGCTGCGCCATGTATAGATATCGTCTATACGTCGCATGTACGCCGTCGCAACCCCCTGCCCCATCTGAACCACGCCTCCTCGACGAACGCCCAGCTCACAGCCGCCCGTCATCCCGTCACCCACCGTCACACCACCACCCTCACCATCACGCCCCGTCTGCTCCATCTTGAACCACGTGGTTCAGAGAGACCCGGCCCCGCCGCCCAGCGTCACTTCGATGCTCAGAAGCCAACAGCCCGACCCCTCGATCCGGTGGTTGGGAGCGAGGGGTCGGGCTGATGGCGCCCTCCGCGACGCGGCGAACGTCGCGACAACGCGGCGGGGCCGGGCTGCAGGGTTCTCGCGTAGTTACATCCGCGAGCCCTCCTCCCAAACCTGATCCCATTCCTGCGCCCAACCCTGATGACTCCGGGGCACAGGCCACGAGAGCAGCCCTTCCGAGCACTTTGGACCACGTGGTCCAACGATCAGGCCGCCGGCACTTCGCCTCTTACGCTCCGCGTGTACCCGTTTGCTCCATTTTGAACCACGTGGTTCAAGGTGGCGGATTCGGGCACCCGCACGCAGCTCTCAGCGCGGTACCGTCCTTCCCGGCAGGTGCCTGCATGGAACACGAGACGTTGATCGTTCCGGCGAAGCCGGATGTGGAGCGAGACGCGGTCGCCGACGCGTGGGTGTCGGGTGGCGGCAAGGTCCTTCGCATCGATCGCTTCTGGGCTCGACCCGACGTCGAGCCGGCGCGCGTCGCGCTGTACGGAGCGGACACGTTCTGCCTCGTTCTGGCACAGCTGCTCGGAATCGAGCTCGTCTCTCCCCCGGATGACCTGCTCCTCGGCGCGGACCGTCGCCTCACCCGTCGCACGGTTCGCGGGGTCAGCCTCGACGAGGCGCTCCGTGGTCCGTTCCCGCTGTTCGTGAAGCCCCCTCGTCCCGAAGCAGTTCCGCGCTCGCGTGTGGCGAGCAGCGGACGAGCTTCGAGCCGAGTGCGCTGGCCTCGCGCTCGATACGGCCGTCATCACCTCGAAGGTGGTGGAGATCCGCGCGGAGGCGCGCGCGTGGGTTCTGGATGGTCAGGTCCTCTCCTGTGCCGTGTACGACGGGGTCGGGGATCGAGATGATGCATCGAGCTTCATCGCCGCGGGCGTCACGGGACTCGACCTGCCCAGCACATGCGTCATCGACGCGGCACTCGTCGAAGGTGGCTGGTGCATCCTGGAGGCGAACGCTTCCTGGGGCGCCGGGCTCAACGGCTGCGACGCAACCGCAGCCGCTAGATGCATCGACCGCGCGACGCAAGTGCACGCCAACGGTGGCTAATCCCGCAAGAGTTCCCACCCGCTGCTACTCTTTGCCAAGTGGAGCATCGTCCAAAGGGCCTTGCGCCGATCGACCCGCTCTCCGTCCCGCTACCGCACGGGACGGAGGTGACCACACGCGTGGAGCGGCTCGCGGGTGACCGCCGCGTTCCTCAGGGCGTCGTCGGCCGAGTCGTTGCGATCCGCGACGACGGGTTCGACGTCCTCATCACCGGCATCGGAACCCTGCGGTACGCACGCGACGAACTGCTCCCTCGCCGTCCTGGCCAGGTCCGGTTCGCGGAGCAGCGTGCAGCAGACTGGGAGACCCTCCGGCCTTGCGTCGTCCTCGAGGCGACGGTCGGCTCCCGCGCGTGGGGGCTCGCAGAAGACGGGTCCGACACCGATCTGCGCGGCGCGTTTGCGTTGCCGTTCCCGTGGACGACCGGGCTCGTCGATCCGCCCCACACACTGACCAGCGCGGACGGCAGCGTCACCTACTGGGAGTGCCGGAAGACCGTCCACCAGGCGATCCGCGCCGATCCCAACACGCTCGAGCTCCTGTTCGTCGCCACGGCCCGGCCGCTCGACCCGATCGGCGAGTGGCTCCTGGCCGAGCGCGACGCGTTCGTTTCGGCCGACCTCTTCGGCAGCTTCGGGCGGTACGCGGTGAGCCAGCTCGGCAAGCTCGCGCGGTCGGCGCGCCTCGCGGAGCACCGCGGCCTCGTCCTCGACTGGCTCCGCGAAGAGCCCCCGCCCGACCTGGATGCCGTCGCGGCGAGGCTTGCGCAGGTCTCGCCGCGTCCCGCTCCGACGAAGGCAGACGCGATCCTCGCGGCGAAGGAGTACGTGAAACAGCTCTATCGGTCGCTCCACGATCAAGGCGTCATCGAGGCGAACGACTTCGCGTCGCTGATCCGGTATGCGCGCGAGGGCGGAGCGCAGCCCGAGCCGGCGCGCGAGCTCCGCCCGAAGAACGCGTACAACCTCCTGCGGCTCATCCACGTCGCGACGGGGTGGCTGAGGACCGGCGCGCCCGAGCTCGAGATGAAGGGCGCCGTTCGCGAGCGGCTCCTCGCGATCAAGCGCGGCGAGGTCGGGCTCGATGCTGTGCTCGCCGAAGCGGAGGGGCTTGTGCCCGACCTCGAGGCCGCGCGCGACGTGACCCGCCTTCCGCGTCGTCCCGATCTCGGCCGGGCAGACGCGCTCCTCCGGCGCATCGCCGAGGAAGTCGCCCGCCGCTGGCTGGAGCGCGTCCCAGGCCCGTTCGGCGCCGACGCGCCACCCCCGCCGGCCGTACGGGAGGTCAGCTCGTGATCGACAAGGTGCTCGACCCGAAACAGCGTGCCGCCGCCGCCCGGCTCCTCGACGAGGAGTCTGCGGCCCGTCGGCACGTGGTGGTGTCGCTGTCCGGCGCGCACGCCTACGGGTTCCCGTCCCCGGACTCCGACCTCGACCTGAAGGCGATCCACGTCGCGCCCACCGAGCGGCTCCTAGGCTTGTCGCCGCCGCCCCAGAGCGCGCCCGACCGGATCGAGGTCCTCGATGGCGTCGAGGTCGACTACTCGTCCAACGAGATCCAGCCCGCGCTCGTCGGCATTCTCCAGGGGAACGGCAACTTCATCGAGCGGGTCCTCTCGCGCTTCGTCCTGCGGTCGTCACCCGAGCACGACTCTCTTCGCGAGGTCGTGAAGCGCAGCCTGTCGCGTCGAGTGCATCGGCACTACCGCGGCTTCGCGACGGGTCAGCTCCGAGAGTGGGAGAAGGACGGGTTCCGGTCTGCGAAGAAGCTCCTGTACGTGCTGCGCACGACGCTCACGGGGACACACGCCCTCCTGACGGGCGAGATCGAGACGGACGTCACCCTCCTGCTCGATGCGCACGGGTTCGCGGCAGCCAGCGAACTCGTGGAGGCGAAGCGCCGCGGTGAGAAGTCGGAGCTGGCTCCTGATGTCGCCGAGCGCTGGAAGGGAACCGTCGGCCGAGCTTTCGACCTGCTCGACTCGGCGCTCCAGAGGTCCGCGCTGCCGGACGAGCCAAGCAACGCTGCAGAGGTGGACGCATGGCTTGTGACGCTTCGTCGGGCAAGCTTGGTCGGTTAGCGCGGTGACGTTTCGGGCCGAAAACGCCTGAAAACGTGCGGCTGTCGGTCACCCGCGGTATCGTCTGGCTCGGCCGCCCGGTAGCGGGCTCGGGGGACCTCGGACGTGGCGACAGCTGAACAGCTTAAGGCGCTCGTTCGGAGCTTTGGCGAGGGCGACCAGGCGACCTTCCTTGCGGTCGCCATGCAGGTCGCTGCGTACGCGGCGCGCCAGGGCCACGGCAAGCTTGCCGAGGAACTTCGCGCGGCGATCGACGAGGTCAAGGCCAGAGGCGCCGTCCTCCCCCGCAGGCACGAGCCCCCCACCCCCCTCGTCCAGCCACGCGGCGAACTCGCCGGCATTCTGTCCGTTGCGTATCCGAAGACGCGGCTCAGTGAGATGGTTCTCGATGCGTCCGTTCGCCGGAAGCTCGACCGCGTCCTGAAGGAGCATCGGCAGTCGTCGAAGCTCCAGGCGCATGGCCTCGCACCGCGGCATCGCCTCCTCCTCGTCGGTCCGCCGGGAAGCGGGAAGACGATGACGGCCGCGGCGCTCGCCGGAGAGATGAACCTTCCGCTGTTCACGATCCAGCTGGACGGCGTAATCACGAAGTTCATGGGCGAGACGGCCGCCAAGCTCCGGCTCGTATTCGACGCGATTCGCACCACGCGCGGCGTGTACCTGTTCGACGAGTTCGACGCCATCGGCGGTCGCCGGACGGCATCGAACGACGTTGGCGAGATCCGGCGCGTGCTCAACTCCTTCCTGCTGTTCCTCGAGCAGGAGCGGTCCGACAGCCTCGTTGTCGCGGCGACGAATCACCCCGACCTATTGGATCGAGCGCTATTCAGACGGTTCGACGACGTCGTCGAGTACGGAGCGCCGGAGGGCGCTGCCATCGACCGCGCCATCCGAGCGAAGCTCGGCGCATTCGACATTACCGGCCTGAGCTGGCCTCGCGTTCGCACCGCGGCACGAGGGCTCAGCTACGCCGAGATCGCGAAGGCGTGCGAGGACGCTTTGAAGGAAGCGGTCCTGGCCGACGGCCGGAACGTCTCCACGCAGTCGCTCGTTGAGGCGTTTCGCGAACGACGCAGGACCCGACGAAAGTAGGTCCGTCGGCCGAGGGGGGCCGTGGCCAAACCGAGAATTCGCCGACATCTCTTCGTTAGAGACGCTCCGAAGACGGAGCGTTTCACGTCTGTGCATGGGGGCGGGGGGAAGCGGCGGGTGAAGGCACAGGATCGCGGCGCTCACGCGCGCGACCTGAAGACGGAACTCGACGCCGCGACTGCGGCGGCGGAAGAGGCAGACCGCCCCATCCGGATCGACTTTCAAAGCGAACCCGGGTTCGAGCTTGCCCTCGCGAGCCTCGACTCGACGCGGCCCGGCACCTACGAGCTGCTGTCGGTCCGGCACGATGGCGACGTGACGATCGCGACGGTCCTGATCGAGCGGAAGGGAATCAAGCACTTCAGAAAGGCGATCGAGGAGTACGCGGCGAAGGACACGCGGAAGGGCCTGCCGGCACGCGAGCAGCTGGTCGCAAACATCGCGGCGATCCGCCGGGCATCCGTGCAGTCCATATGGACGGATGAAGGCTCGCCGTTCCCATCGCATGGGGAGGCGATCTGGTGGGAAGCGTGGCTCCGCCGCCGCGCGGGAGCGGTCGATGGTTTCCGGGTTCGCGCCATCGAGCAGGGACTGCGGCCCGGTCCTCGAACACTGGCTTTCATCGACCGGCTCGTCACTACGGTTTACGGCACCATCCAACAGATGGGCGCTCTGTTCGAGGAGGATGACGCCCTCGCCGAGCTCAGACGCGCGAAGGAACTCTCGACGGAGTTTCTGAGCCTCACGCCGCGTGAACAGGCCGAATGGGCGCGAGATCTAAGGCGCAGAATGGTCCTCCCGGGCTCCGACGCGCCTGTCGTGTGTCTCCTCGATACTGGGGTCAACCGCGGGCACATCCTCCTGGAACCGCTCTTGGACGAGAGGTCTACGTTGACCTGCAACGGGCAATGGGGCGCGAACGACCACGACGGCCACGGAACGGAGATGGCTGGCCTGGGAGGGTTCGGAGACCTTGCACCGCTTCTGCTGTCTGGCGGCCCCGTTCCGATCGGTCACCGGCTCGAGAGCGTAAAGATCCTTCCTCCTGCCGGTGACAACGAGCGGGACGTCTACGGCGCCATCACTCAGGAGGCCGTGGCACGAGCAGAGGCCGCAAACCCGAACCGTGCTCGGGCCGTATGCCTCACCGTGACGACCCGAGACGGCCGCGACCGCGGAAAGCCTTCCTCATGGTCCGCCGCGATCGATCAGTTCTCCGCCGGGGGGCTCGATGATCAGCGGCGCCTGTTTTGCGTTTCCGCGGGGAACGCGGACGTCGATGACGCGGTGAACTACCCGACGAGCAACGAGACCGACTCGATTCACGACCCCGGGCAGTCGTGGAACGCCATCACGGTGGGCGCGCTCGCCGACCGCGTCGACATCACAGAGCCCGAGTTCCACGGCTGGTCCGCGGTGGCGCCAGCCGGTGATCTGGGACCCTGCAGCACGACGTCATCGACGTGGCCTGCGCAAAGGCGTTGGCCGATCAAGCCCGAGATCCTGATGCCGGGAGGCAACGTCGCGATAAGCCCGGACCGGACCATCGTGGACGCGACGAACAGCCTGTCACTCCTGACGACGCACTGGATGCCCGTCGAGCGACAGTTCACGACCGCTGGGGACACGAGCGCCGCCGCTGCCCTTGCGGCGCGCCTCGCTGCGCGCATCCATGCGGACTACCGTCAGCTCTGGCCCGAGACGGTTCGCGGCCTGATCGTCCACGCCGCCGAGTGGACCGAGGCAATGCGACGGCGATTTCCCGCCAAGGGCGACGTCGAGAAGCGGCTCAGGTTGTACGGGTTCGGTGTCCCCGACGAAGCTGCCGCGGTTCGAAGCGCCGATGACGCGCTGACACTCATCGCGCAGAACACGATCCAGCCCTTCATGAAAGAGAAGAAGGGCAAGAGCACACGGTTCGTCACCGCCGATATGCACGTTCATCGGCTGCCATGGCCGACGGACGTTCTCACCGAACTCGGAGAGCGCGACGTGGAGCTCCGCGTGACGCTCTCCTATTTCGTCGAGCCAAGCCCCGGTGAGCGGGGATGGAAGCAGAGGCACCGGTACGCGTCGCACGGCCTCAGGTTCGAGCTCAAGACCGCCACCGAAACGTTCGAGCAGTTCCGAACTCGCATCAACCGCGCGGCACGCGCGGACGATGAGAAGCCTACGAGCAAGGGTGACCAACGCGGTTGGACGCTTGGTCCCGACCTGCGCACCGCGGGGTCGATTCACTCCGACACGTGGACCGGCCCTGCGATCGACCTCGCGCGCCGCAGCGCGATCGCCGTCTACCCCGCAATCGGTTGGTGGCGGGAACGGCATCACCTAGGTCGATGGAACAAGCAGACGAGGTACTCCCTCGTGGTCTCGATCCGGACGCCCGGCATCGAGACGGACATCTACACGCCTGTCGCCGTGCAACTCGGGATTCCGATCGCGACCGGGATCGTCACGCGGTAAGGCATCAGAGCCGAAGGACCATTCGCATGCCCGCTGGCACCATTCTCGAACGATGGCGCACAAGCCGCCGTCAAGCGCGGTTTCGGATCCTCACGGAGTGGCGTGAGGAGCTCAACGGCTTCGAGCGGGACCTCCTGGTTCCTGAGGTCCGCAGTCGACTGGAACTGATGCTGAAGTACTTTGAGAAGTTAGTCGCGGACTGCGAGGAGCAAAGGGGCAGTGCGGAATGGGCGGCCCTTGTTGACTCGCTCTTGAACCCGCCCGGGTCGGACCCTCGTGGACATCGCAGAGCTTCGGCGGAGATGTACTTCGGCGCGCTGATACCGCAGTTGCAGTCGAACTACATCGACCCTATCAAGGCAGTGCTGCCGCAGCTTGATCGCATTGAAACGTTCAAGACTCTGGGGGCGGCGCTCAACGAAGTGAACCTCATCTGCGAATCGGTCACGGGCGTCCATGAACTACTGTTGAAGTTCAAGATGCGTGGCATTGCGATCGTACGCGACATCGCTACGGGTGAGGCCGTAGTGCAGCCACCGCGCGAACTGCATCTCATCATGCTCCCGTTCGAGCAGATCTTGGGTCAGCTTGTAATGCTCGCCTCGTCGACCGCTGACTCGCTGAAGAGCTGGCGAAACGGAGAAGCACAGGCGAAACCCAAATTTCTTGAGCTTGAGAATGCGCGGACAAGTTTGGCGAACAACACCCGCGTGCTCTGGGTGAACATCGCCACGGTGCTCGTTGCCATAGCCTTGTCGGCCTTCTTCCTTGTCGCTGGGGATCCATTCGCACTCGCGAAGACGAACCGCGTTCTGAAATCGGATCTTGCCGCTGCACAAGCTGAACAGAATCGACTCGCGTCCGAGCTCGCTACCGTTCGCGCTGCCCAGTCGCTGCAGCTAACTCCGTCCGCCACGCCGAGTGCCGCCGACCCGAAGCCCTGACCTCCGGCTCGCCAGGAGTTCGGCTACTGCACGTGCCGGAACGCGAATGACGTTGAGGACTCTCTGGCGAGAGAGTGCGCCTGACGCGCACATCTTGTAGACAGTCGCCGTCGAGACCCTCAGCGAGCGCGCTACCTCCCGGACCGTCAGAAGCGCATCTGATTCGCGGATGGCTTCGTGACCGGGTAGCAAGCGGGTAGCAAAATGCCTGAAACGCGGGTCGGCGGGGTGGGACGGCTGGACGTCAGGCCGGTCCCCCGCTCCAGCATCTCCAAGGCCTTGCGAACCGCTGTGAACGCCTGGAGCAAGAGGGGATCCGTTTCCCAAGCTGAGGCTCGCCGGTTCGAATCCGGTTTCCCGCTCCAACCTTCGATGGACCGAACGCCCGGCGACCCCGGGCGTTTCGTCTTTCTGGCGACACCAGGGTACGGTGTGCACTGCGGGTCGAAGCCGAGCCCGCCGCAAGCGAACCCGATGCGCGACCGATGATGAACCTCCTCCCCTTCGCCCGCGCCGAGCTTCGATCGACCTCGACGCCCGAGGAGGTGACGGCGCGGGTCGCGGAGATCGTGACGCAGGGGCACTGGGCGCCACAGCGCCCGCTCCGCGGGAGGATCCAGAGGCGACGGCTCGAGCTCGTGCGAAACATCGCCCGCACGCACGCCGTGGTCCTCGGTGAGATCGAGGGCGCAGGGGCTGGCTCCGTCGTCCACCTCCGCTTCCGCCTTCGCTGGTGGCTCGCCGCGATCCTGGCACCTGGTTCGCGTTCTTCTCGTATGCGGCCGCGGCGAACCTGCGCTGGCTCGCATCCGGTGTCGCGGGGATCGTCCTCGCGCTCGCGGCCGGGGCCGTGACCGTCGGCTTCGCCGCCGCCCTGCTCACGGCGCCGTTCCGGCGCGACGTCCGGGCGATCCTCGAGGCGCTGCGGGACGCGGTCGAGCGCGGCTGAGCCACGCCTCGGGGAATCAGCCCCGCCTGCCGCGCCCAGACGCGAAGGGCATCCCGCCCCCGTCGTCGCGAGCACGATCCGCCTGGCCTCGTTGCGCCTGCCCCGCCCGGACCCGCGCGCCCGCTGCGCGTCACGCTTCGGGCGGCTACGTCGTCTCCCCGGGATGACCGACACGGGGGAGACCTTCGAGGCGCAGCGCCCCGCCCTGCTCGCGCTCGCCTACCGGATGCTCGGCGAGCTGGCGCGCGCCGAGGACGTGGTGCAGGAGGCATGGATCCGGTGGCAGCGGCGCCCGGGCGAGGTCGACTCCCCGAAGGCGTTCCTGCTCACCACGGTCGCGCGGCTGTGCCTCGACGAACTCGGCTCGGCCCGCGCGCGGCGCGAGGAGAGCCGCAGCGATCGCTTGCCGGAGCCGGTGGAGCTCGATCGCGCCGGCCTCGGGCGCGTGGAGCTGCTCGACCGGATCTCGATGGCGTTCCTGGTCCTCCTGCAGCGCCTCACGGCCGCCGAGCGCGCCGTGCTGCTGCTGCACGACGTGTTCGACATGACGCACGCCGAGATCGCGGCGCGGCTCGAGAAGAGCGAGCCGGCGTGCCGCCAGCTCCTGCGGCGGGCGAGAGAGAACGTCGCCACGGAGCGCCGCACGCTCCGGACGTCGCGGGACGAGCACCAGCGGCTCCTCGCGGCCTTCATGGAGGCGAGCGCGCGCGGCGATCAGGGCGCGCTGCTCGACCTGCTCGCGGAGGACGCCGTCCTCGTCGCCGACGCGGGTCCCGGCGTGGTGCGCTACGGGCGCATCCGGAACGTCGGACGGCCCGTGGTCGGCGGGCTCAAGGTCGCGGCGCTGCTCGCGTCCGTCGCGCGGCAGCGGGTCGGGCCGCCGCTCGAGCTGCGCGAGCGCACGCTCAACGGCGAGCCGGCCGCGGTGGCGTTCGAGGGCGGGCGCCCGGTATCCGCGATCCTGCTCGGGGTCGCCGAGGGGAAGGTCCGGCACGTGTACCTCCAGGCAGACCCGGAGCGGCTCCGGCATGTCGGCTCGCTCGACTGAGCGGCGCCGCGTCACGCTCCGCGGGGCTGCGTCGTCTCCGCGGCAAACCCAGCATGGAGGTTTGCCCAGATGACGGTGATGCCCTCGACTGCCGAAGCAGCCTCGCGCTCCGCGCCCCGCGGCGCGCGGCGCGCGGCGCTCGCGTACTGGATCAGCACCGGCCTGGTCTGTGCGGTGATGGTGTTCAGCGTCCTGTCGTTCACGTTCTACGACCACTTCCCCTTCCCGAATGGCAAGGAGGGCGCGTTCGTCCACCTCGGGCTGCCCCCGTACTTCAAGGTGGAGCTCACGATCGCGAAGGCGCTCGGCGTGCTCGCGCTGCTCGTCCCCGGCGTGCCGCGCAAGATCCGGGAGTTCGCGTACTTCGGGTTCGGCCTCACGCTCCTCTCCGCCGCCGTCGCGCACTTCTCGGTGGGCGACGCCCGGCTCAGCCCGCTCTACGTGCTCGACCCCCTGCTGTTCCTCGGGTGCCTCACCGTGTCCTACGCCGGGTTCCTCCGCGGCGGGCCCGAGGCGTTTCGCGGCCCCTCCGCGCAGCCGAGCGTCGAGTCGAACGGCGCCGCGACTGTCCGCTCCGTCCGCGTGGCACGCCCGCCTCCGCCCAGCGAGGCCTCGCCGAGGTGACGCGCTCCGGGTGAAGGGGTGTGCCGATCCGCGGCTCAGCCACCGCCCGCACGCTTCACGAAGGGTTCCGTCGGCACGCGGGAGTCCCTTCGCTGTACTCTCGGCGCCATGCCTCACCTCTTGCCCGTCCCGTATCTCGTGGCGCTCGGGATCCTCGTCGTCGGAGTCGCGCTCGGTGGCGCGCTCACGCAGCCGCGCTGGCCCCGGGCGGCAGGATTCCTGGCCGCGATCCTCGTGGCGTCGTTCGTGGCCCTCGCCGCCACCGCGACGGCGCTCGGCTGGCAGAAGGCAGGCTGGCTCGGTGAACGGCTGGTCCCGGACCTCGCCGCGGTGGGACTTCCCCTCGTCCCGGTGCTGGCGACGCTGGCGGTGTTCCGTCGCGCAAGAGCGCCCGTCCGGATCGCCTTCGCCCTCGCGCTCGGCGCGGCCGGGCTCTCGTATGCCGGGATGGCGGCCGTGGCCACTGCCTGCTTCGTGATCGGCGATTGCCTTTGACGTGCACGGGATCGCCTTCCCGGCGATCCCGTTCGCCTCTTCCCGAACGGCAAGCAGGGCGCGTGCGTCCACCCCGGACTGCCGCCGGAGCGAGGAGCCGAGCGCGCCGGATGACTCCGGATCGGGGGCCGTGGTCTATCTCGTTCGCGCGTCATCCTGCGAGCAGCGAGAGCGCCGCGGCGATCCGGTGCCAGCTGCATCGCTCGGCGTGGGTCCGTGCCGTGTCGAGCTCGGTCATGGCGCGCTGGCGAGCGCGGTCGGCGCGACGCCGCGCTAATGCGAGCCGAACTCCTGCAACCACGACCACGCGAGCGCGATCGTGAGACCGGCGTAGCTCACGGCGTTCATCACCCAGCTCACGTATCGCGGGTCAGGGCCCGCGGCGGCGCCGCGCGCCTCCCACCTGCGGCGAAGCGCCGGCGCCGCCATCCGCCGCCGCGATCCCGGGGAACGCGAGGAGGCTCAGAACGGCGGGCGCGTCCCGCGCACCTCGTCCGTTCGAGCTCGCGGCCGGCACGTTCGCGCATCGCCGCTCTCGCGGAGGGAGATGGGCGAGCGCGGCTGAACCGCGCCTCAGGGAATCAGGCCAGCCTGCCGCGCCCAGAGGCGCAGCTCGCCGTGATCGGAGCCCGTCTCGCTCGCCGCGGCCACGATGCGCCTGGCCTCGTCGCGCCGCCCTGCGAGCAGGGCGAGCGCCGCGGCGACCAACCGTTCGCCGCGCCCCTCGGCGCGCGTCCGCGCCGCCTCCGGGTCGGCCATCACCCGCAGCCACGGCAACCCGTGCGCGCGCACCGCCTCGGTGAGCTCCGCCGAGACCTCGTTCCAAGACGCTCCGACCTCGAGGTCCCACCAGTGGTCGCCGCCCTGCGCCGGCATGAGGGCACCGATTCGCTCGCGGACCTGGCAGTGCACCTCGGTTGGACCGGCCGCGGCCGGCACGGCCCAGCTCCCGAGCTGCAGGATGTCGATCAACGCCGGATAGAACACCCCGAGGTTGATGGTGAACCGCAGCGCGTCCCGCGTGCTGGTCGTGCTCGATTGCACGTTCACGACGAGCACGCACCCGGGGACGGTGCTGCGGAAGGTGTGGCCTGCCTTGCGGAAGCCCTCCGCCTTCAGCATCGGCGCGAGCCCGGACCGGACCACCTCGTCGAGCAGCTGCTGCGCGGGCGTCTTCGTCATTGGCGTACCCCGTGGCTCAAACCAACCCGCTCGCGGCTGCCAGCAGCTCCCGGGTCAGGCCGTCCGGGCTGCGCATGCCGATGGGACCGCAGGGAGTCTCCGCCAGCTCCAGCGCCACCGCCGTGAGAGATCCAGGCGGCCACCGGTAGGGCATGAGCCGCAGGAACTCGTTCATCGACCCGAGCACTTGACGGCTGGCGGTCTTGCCGATCCGTGGCTCCGCCATGGACCGCACCTCGCGGTCGATCACGGCCGAGGGAACCTTCAGCTGCGCGAGGACCTCGGCCAGGGCCGGCGGGAAGCGCGCGGCCAGCGTCCGAGCTTCCCGCGCCGGGACCACCACCGGAAGCAGGGTGCGCTCGCTCACCAGCAGGACCACCTGCATCCCCGGCGCGTGGACCAGGGTTCCGTACCAGTCGCCGAGGCGCGTGGTCGGCGGCTCGCGGACCCGCTCGGTGGCGGGGCCGACGCGCTTCAGCAGCTTGCCGGTGCAGCGGAGGGTGTACACGCGCGCATCTTGTCACGGAGCGTCGGCGCGACGGCAGCCCTCCTCACCTGGCCCGCTCGCCCTCGCGGCCGTGCCCGGCCGCGTACGCCCGCGCCAGCTCCGCCGTGTGCTGCAGCAGCTCGGGACCGCACGCCGCGCCGTGGCCCGGGACGACGGTGTGCGCCTGCGGATAGCGACGCGCGGCGGCATCGGCGCCCTTCGCCCACTGCTCCGGATCGATCTCCTCGAGGTTCCCGAGCGTCGTCGCCTCCGCTGCCTTCACGAAGCACCCGCCCACGAGCAGCGCGTCCGCCGGGACCCAGACGACGAGGTTGTCGGCGGTGTGCCCGTGCCCGGGGTACCAGGTCTCGAGCTTCACGCCTGCGAGGACGAGCCGTTCCTCGGGCCGAAGCTCGCGCTCCGGCACCACCAGGCCGTGGCTCCGCGCGAGCGCACGCGTCTGCCCGAGTGCGTACGTCTCGATGCGGTTCGGCCGGGCCAGCCCGATCCCGCCCATCCGGTCGGCGTGCCAGTGGGTGACGACGAGGTGGCGCACCGGCCGGTGCAGCGTGTTCGCCGCCCACGCGAGCACGGGCGCGGTCTGCGCCTCGGTGGCCGGCGTGTCGATCAGGACCGACTCGGCGGCGCCCGCCACCAGGACCGCGTTGGACTCGACGTCCCCGAATCCTTCGATCGGGCTCACCGACCGGATGATCCAGGCGTCCCTCGCGACGGGCCGCACCCACACGCGCTGGCCGAGGTCGACCTCCGCCTCGCCGTGGGCGTGAGCGTCGGCCAGGCTCGCGACAGGGAGGACCGCCAGCGCGACGGTGAGCAAGGTTCGCATGGGCGGCGAAGCTAGCGGCCTTCGGCGCGAGCAGGAAGCGCTGAGTCGAGTCCTCCGCGGAGCACGGCGCCGCAAGCGATCCCGGCTCGGGCCAACGAAGGCCGGATCCGCTACCCTGCCCCCATGCCCCGCCTCGATCCGCGCCGCCTGCAGTCGTTCCGCGAGGTCGCGCTCGCCGGCCGCATCTCGGTGGCCGCGCGCACGCTCCACCTGTCGCCGTCCGCGCTCTCGGAGCAGGTCCGCGAGCTGGAGCGCGAGTGCGGGCGGCCGCTCCTCCTGCGCACGGCCCAGGGGGTCCACCTCACCGCGGACGGGCAGCGGCTCCTCGAGCACGCGCAGCGCGTGGACGAGGCGCTGCGCGCGGCGGAGGCGTCGATGGACCGGGAGGCGGAGGAGGGCGGCACGCTGGTGCTGGGCGCGAGCCAGACGACCGCGGCCTGGGTGGTCCCGCACCTCGTCGCGGAGCTGCGCCGCGCGCGCCCGGGCGTGGCGGTGCGCGTGGAGGTCGGCAACACCGACGCGGTCCTCGGCTGGCTCGCCAAGGGCACCGTCCCGCTCGGCCTGGTGGAGGGGCTCTCCCGCGCGCCGCACGTCCGGCTGGAGCCGTTCGCGCGGGACGAGCTCGTCGCGGCGGCGTCGAGCGCGGCGCCGGCCGAGATCCTGCGGCTGCGCCGCGTCGCCGACCTGGACCGCGTGCCCATCGTGTGGCGGGAGGTCGGCTCGGGCACGCGCGCGGTGGTGGAGAAGGCGCTCCGGCGCGCGGGCGTCCGCCGGACGCGGCGCCACGCCGACCTCGAGCTCGGGACGAACGACGCGGTGAAGGCGGCGGTCCAGCTCGGCCTGGGCCTGGGCTTCCTGTCGCGCTGGGCGATCCGCACCGAGCTCGCCACGGGAGCGCTGCGCGCGATCCCGCTCGACGGCCTCCACATCGAGCGCGCGTTCTCGTGGGCGCTGCCGGCCGGCGGGGTGTCCGGGATCGCCGGCCGCTTCCTGCGCGAGGCGCAGCGGCTCGCGGCCGGGGCGGCGCGGCCGGCCTGGTTCCCGTGAGGCCGGCGGCGCCGCCGATGCCCCTTCGGAAATGCCGGCGGGCCTCGGCGCCGCCGAGCGGCTAGGTTCCCGCCGCATGGAACGGCCCACCCCCGAACCCCGCACCTCGCCGCCCCGGTCGATCGCGTCCTTCCTCGTGCCGGCCCTGGGCCTGGCCTGCGTCGCCGTCCCGCACGTCTCCCCGGCGCTCGCGCTCACCGCCGGCGTCGCGCTCGCGCTCTCCACCGGGAACCCGTACGCCCCCGCCACGCGCGCGCTGGCCCGCCGGCTCCTGCCGCTCTCGGTGGTGGCGCTCGGCGGCGCCATGGACCTCCGCGTGGTCGCGCACGTCGGCGCGCGCGGCGTGGGCTACACGTTCGTCAGCATCGCCGCGTGCCTGGCCCTGGGCGCGCTCCTCGCCCGCGCCGCGCGGGTGGAGGCGCGCACCGCGGCGCTCATCTCGGTCGGCACCGCCATCTGCGGGGGGAGCGCCATCGCCGCGGTCGCGCCGGTGGTCGGGGCGGACGAGCACGAAACCTCGATCGCGCTCGGCGCGGTGTTCCTGCTCAACTCGGCCGCGCTGCTCGTGTTCCCGCTGGTGGGCCACGCCGCCGGCCTGGCCGAGCCGGCGTTCGGCCTGTGGGCGGCGCTCGGCATCCACGACACGAGCTCGGTGGTGGGCGCCACGCTCGCGTACGGCCCGCAGGCGCTCGCGGTGGGGACGACCGTGAAGCTGGCCCGCGCGCTCTGGATCGTGCCGGTGACGCTCGCCATCGCGATCGTGGCGCGGCGCGCGCGCGGCGGCGGGGCGGCGACCTCGGCGCGCCCGCCCTGGTTCATCCTCGGCTTCGTGGCGGTGGCCGCGCTCGCGACCTTCCTGCCCGTCCTGCGTCCCGCCGGGCTGCTCGCCGCCGAGGCCGGGCGCCGCGCCCTGGTGCTGACGCTCTTCCTGGTGGGCCTCGGGCTCTCCCGCCAGGCGCTGCGCTCGGTCGGGGCGGGCGCCCTCGCGATGGCGGTCGCGCTCTGGATCGCGGTCGGGACCGCCACGCTCGCCGCCGTGCGGGGCGGCCTCGTGCACCTCTGAAGCGGGCACCACGGGATCACGCCGCCCCGGCCCGCGCCGCGCGCGGCACCTCGCGGACGCGCTCGAGCGCGAACGTGAGCGAGGGCAGCGTGGGCAGCTCGATCACCTCGGCGAGCCGGGCGCGCAGGAGCGGCGCGGCGCGGGCAAGCGCCTCGGCCGCCTCGCGCTCCGCGCCGGGTCCGTCGCCGCGCAGCACCTCGAGCGCGTACCCGATGCGCGCCTCCGCGCCCTCGGACGAGAGGCGGAGCGCGACGAGGTCGACGCCCTGGAGCCCGGGATCGGTGGACTCCTCGCGCACCACCGAGCGGAACAGGGCGAGGAGGATGCGCTCCAGCCGCTGGGCGCGGAGCGCGGCAGCGTCCGCCGCAGACGCGGCGGGCTGCGGGTCGGACGAGGTGGCGCGCGCGGGCGCGCCGGGACGGTTCGGGCGTTCTGGGGTCATCACGACGGGTTCCTGGCGCGCGCTCCCGCGGGAGCGCGGTCGCGTGGACGTGCCTGGGCGCAGCGCTTCGGAGGAGAGCGCGCGCAGCGAGAGCCGGTCGTGGACGATCGATCGGGTCGGCTAGGCGCGCTCCGAGGGACATCCCGGGCGGGCGACGAGCTCCAGCTTCATGGGACACCTCCTCCGGCGCGAACACCGAGCGTGAGAAGGGCGGACGGATACCTCACGGCTGGGCGGGCGTCAAGCGCGCCTTGACGATGCGTCGCCTCGCCGCGAGGGCGCGGGCGCGAACGCGCGGCTACATTCGCGTGGCGATGATCACGCCCTCGCTCGTGTTCCTCCCCGGCGCCGGCGGCCGGGCCGCCTTCTGGGCCCCGGTCGCGGAGCGGCTCGCCGATCTCGGCCCGCCGCGCTGCCTCGACTACCCGGGCTTCGGCGGCTGCCCGCCGGACCCGGCGATCCGCTCCACCGGCGACCTCTTCGGCTGGGTGCTGGCGCAGCTGCCGCCGGGAAGGAGCCATGTGATCGCGCAGTCGATGGGCGGCGCGCTGGCGGTGCGGCTCGCCCTCGAGCACCCGGAGCGCGTCGAGCGGCTCGTCCTGGTCGCGACCTCGGGCGGCGTGGACCTGCGCGGCACCGGCGCCGCCGACTGGAGGCCGGACTACCTGGCGTCGCTGCCGGGCGTGCCGCGCTGGTTCGTGGACGACCGGAGCGATCACACGGCGCGGCTCTCCGAGCTCGCCGCGCCCACGCTGCTCCTGTGGAGCGACGCCGACCCGGTGAGCCCGCTCGCCGTCGGGCGCCTGCTCGAGGCGCGGATCCCGGGCGCCGCGCTGCGCATCTTCCCGGGCGGCACCCACGCGTTCGCGCAGGAGCGGCCGGACGAGGTGGCGGCCGCGATCCGCGCGCACCTCGCCGGCGCCCCGACGCCGCCCCTGAGCGACGCGGGCGGCTAGAGGGTGATCCGCGTCCCGAGGACCTGGAGGAACTTCGCGATCCAGTCCGGGTGCGCCGGCCAGGCGGGCGCGGTCACGAGGTTCCGGTCCACCGCCGCCTTGTCGATCGCGATCTCGGCGTACTCGCCGCCGGCCAGCCGCACCTCGGGCGCGCAGGCGGGGTACGCGGAGACGAGCCGGCCCTTCACCACCCCCGCGGCGGCGAGCAGCTGCGCCCCGTGGCAGATGGCGGCGATGGGCTTCGCCGCCTCGGCGAAGTGGCGGACCACCTCGATCACGCGCGCGTCGAGCCGGAGGTACTCGGGCGCGCGGCCGCCGGGGATGCAGAGCGCGTCGTACTCCTGCGGCCGCGCCTCGTCGAACGTGGCGTTCAGCGCGAAGTCGTGGCCGCGCTTCTCGCTGTACGTCTGGTCGCCCTCGAAGTCGTGGATGGCGGTGCGCACCTTCTCGCCCGCCTTCTTGCCCGGGCAGGCGGCGTGGACGGTGTGCCCCACCGCCTGCAGCGCCTGGAACGGCACCATCACCTCGTAGTCCTCGACGTAGTCCCCGACCAGCATCAGGATCTTCTTCGCCATGGCTCGCCTCCTCGTGCGTGGCCGCATAGCCGCGGGGGCGGCGCGGATCAACGCAGTGAGGGGGTGTGGCGAGGGTGCTACCGGGCGCGGCCCGGCGGGGCGCCGGGCCGGGTCCGCGGGCGCGGTCAGTCGCAGAGGTCCACGACGAACCAGCGCGCGCCGAGCGCGCCGGGCCGCAGGTGCGTGCAGACGACGTCGCCGACCTCGACCTCGCCGTACAGCTCCGCGCCCACGTCCACCTCCTGCGGCTCGGCGACCGGTCCCCAGGGCGGGAGCCGGAGGTCGTAGCTCGTGTGCTTGCCGCTCGAGACGTGCTTGTGCAGCACCGGGACCTCGTGGACCTCGGCCGGCGCCCGGTCGAGCAGCACGTCCGCGGCGTTGAGCGCCCCCCACGGATACGGGGCCACGAGCGCGAGGATCAGGACGGGCACGAACCAGCGCCGCCGGAGCGCCGCGTCGCCCCGCACCAGCAGGGCGGTGAGCGCCACCGCGCCGACGGCGCTCCACCCGAGCACCCGCGAGACGTCCACCACCTGGTAGTCGAGCAGGGCGCGGAGCATGAGCACCATGCCCGGCCCGAAGACGGGCACCCCCACGCCCGGCCGGACCTCGTTGCGCTTCTCCTCCACCGCGTAGCGGCCTCGGCCGGCCAGCACGAGCGCGATCGTGGCGAGCGGGATCGCGGCCAGCGCGGCCATGGCGATCGGGTACGGCCGCGGGAAGAGCAGCCCCCAGCCGCACGCGACGACGGCGACGCCCTTCAGCGCCTTCGCGGCGCGGTGCGACCGCGCGAGCGCGGCCCGACGGGCTCCTCGTCGGCGCCGAGCCCGGTCGAGGCGAGCAGCGCCGCCTCGGCGCCGGCCCGGTCGGCCGCGTCGAGATCGGGGACGGACGCGAGCCACGCGTCGAGCGCGGCGTCGCGCTCGAACAGGAAGTTCACCGTGAGCGGCTTCGCCCCGGGCTCGCGCCGCTCCAGCACGAGCTTCTCCATCCCGTACTGCAGCGGGACGGTGCGGCGCCCCGCGATCTGGTCGGTGCGCAGCCGCCGCGGCGCCCGCCCCAGCGTGATCACCTCGACGCCGTCGGCGTGCAGGAGGAAGCGCTCGACGCGCGTCGCGGCGACGAGGTACGCGCCCAGCGCGCCGAACCCGAGCGCCACGACGAGCCCCGGCGCCGGGAGCGCGCCGCGGAGCGCCGCCACCGACGCCGCCGCGGCCGCCGCGAGGCCGATCGCGCCGAGCCCCTGGTTCAGGACGCGCCAGCGCCGGGCCAGCCGGTAGGTGCGCGGCCAGACGCCGTCGCGGCGGGCGGGGATGCCGAGGTATCGGTCGGATCGCATGCGCCGCATACAGAGCATGGGGCCGCGCGCGCCGTCCACGGAGCGTGCGGGCGGCGTTCGCCCACACCGGCGCACCGCGGCGGCGCCGCGGGACACGCCGGCCGCGGCCACGGGCCGCGGGCACGCCTCGCCCGGCCCGTGGAGCGCGGGCGCGCGCCCGCTTACGATCTCGGCCCATGCCCGCGCCCCCCGCCGTCGCCGCCGCCGCCCGCGCGCTCCAGGCCGGGGATCCGCTCGCCGCGCTCCGGCAGGTGGCGCTGCGGCGCGACGCGACCGGGCTCGCGCTGCGGGGCATCGCCATGGCCCAGCTCGGCGAGCTCGACGCGGCGCGGCGGCTGCTCCGGCGGGCGGCGCGCGCGTTCGGGCCGGCGGCGCCGCTCGCCCGCGCGCGCTGCGCCACCGCGGAGGCGGAGATCGCGCTCGCCGCGCGCGGACCGGCCGGACCGCCGGGCGCGCTCGAGGACGCGGCGCGCGCGCTCGAGGCGGGCGGCGACCGGGCCAACGCGGTGCACGCCCGGCTGCTCGCGGTGCGGCGGCTCGTCCTCGCCGGCCGCGTGGCGGAGGCGGACCGCGCGCTCGGCCGGCTGGATCTGCGCGGCGCGCCGCCGGCGCTCGCGGCGGTCGCCGGGCTCGCCGCGCTCGACGTCGCGCTCCGATCCGGGCAGGGCGCGGCCGCCGCGGACGCGCACGCGCGGGCCCGGCGGGCGGCGGCGCGCGCCCGGATCCCGGCGCTCGCGGCGGAGGTGGAGCGGGCCGGCCACGCGCTGGCGAGCCCGGCCGCGCGGCTCCTCTCGGCAGGCGCGGAGCGGCCGCTCCGGCTCGACGAGGTCGAGGCGCTCCGCCGGGGCGACCGGCTGCTCGTGGACGGCTGCCGGCGCAGCGCGGGCCGGGGCGGGGCGGGGGTGGACCTGGCGCGCCGGCCGGTGCTGTTCGCGCTGCTCCGGGCGCTCGCGGAGGCCTGGCCGGGCGACGCCTCGCGCGAGGCGCTGGTGCGCCGCGCGTTCGGCGCGGCCCGCGCCAGCCCGTCGCTCCGCGGGCGGCTGCGGGTGGAGGTGGCCCGCCTGCGCCGCGCGCTCCGCGGGCTGGCGTCGGTGCGGGCCACGCCGGCGGGCTTCGCGCTCGCGCCGCGCGCGGGGGCCGGCGTGGCGGTGCTCGCGCCGCCGGCCGCGGCCGGGGACGCCGACGGCCACGCCGCGGCGCTCGCGGCCCTGCTCGCCGACGGCCAGGGCTGGTCGTCGTCGGCGCTGGCGCTCGCGCTCGGGGCCAGCCGGCGCACGGTGCAGCGCGGCCTCACGGTGCTCGCCGAGCGCGGCGCCGTCCGCGCCCTCGGCCGCGGGCGCGCGCGCCGCTGGGTCGCGGCACCCGTGAGCGGCTTCAACCCGGCGTTGCTGCTGCCGCTCCCCCGCGCTATCGGGCAGGGATGAGCCCCGGGGCGAGGAAGGGCGCCGCGCGCGCGGCGCCGCGCGAGGACGTCGGCGAGGCCGAGGTGGTGCGCGAGTACGGCCCGTTCGACGGCGCCCCGGTGCACGGCGTCAGCTTCGACGGCGAGCGCGTCTGGGCCGCGACCGGCGCGAAGCTGGTCGGGTTCGACCCGGCGAGCGGCGAGGCGGTCCGCACGCTGGAGGTCGCGTGCGACGCGGGCACCGCCTTCGACGGCCGGCACCTGTACCAGCTCGCGGGCGACCGGATCCTGCGCCTCGACCCCGCCACCGGCGCCGTCCTGGGCAGCGTGCCCGCGCCGGCGGGCGCCGGCGGCTCCGGCCTGTGCTGGGCCGAGGGGAGCCTGTGGGTCGGACGCTACGGCGAGCGCCGGATCCTGCGGGTCGATCCCGCGACCGGCGCCGTCCTGCGCACCATCGAGTCGGACCGCTTCGTCACCGGGGTGACCTGGGTGGACGGCGAGCTGTGGCACGGGACGATGGAGGGCGGCGAGAGCGAGCTGCGCCGGGTGGATCCCGAGGGCGGCGCGGTGCGGGCGCGCCTCGCCATGCCGCGCGGCGTGCTGGTGAGCGGGCTCGAGTCCGACGGCGCCGGGCTCTTCTTCTGCGGGGGCGGCGCGAGCGGCAAGGTGCGCGCGGTGCGGCGCCCCGCGCCCGCCGGCGGACGGACGGCGAGCCGGGCGCGGCGGAGCGGCCCCCGGCGCCGGCGCGGGCGCTAGGCCTGGCCGGACAGCGCCGGCCGGGCCCGCTCCACCAGGCCGTCCAGCCAGTCGATGACCGCCCGCACCCGGGGCGTGCGGCGCAGGTCGCCGTGCACGAGCAGCCAGAGCTCGTGCGGCGCCGGCTCCGGGCCCTCCAGCCGCGCCAGCGCCGGATCGCGATCGGCCACGAAGCGCGGGAGCACCGCCACCCCGAGCCCGAGCCGCGCCGCCTGGAGCAGCGCGGTGGTGCTGTTGCAGCGGAAGACGATCCGGCGCGACGGCGCGACCCGCTCCAGCCAGCGCTCCTGCGGCACGGCGGCGTGGCCCTCGTCGAGCCCGACGAACGGATCCGCCGCGAAGTCCACCGCCCGCGGCTTCCCGCCCAGCGTGGCGCGGCCGGCGTACAGCCCGTAGGCGACGTCGGAGAGCTTGCGCGTCACCAGCCCGGCGTCGCGCGGGCGGCCCATGCGGACGGCCAGGTCGGCCTCGCGCCGGGTGAGGTCGAAGGCGCGCTGGTCGGCGGCGATCTCGAGGACGAGCCCGGGGTGCCGCTCGCGCAGGACGCCCACCGCCGGGAGGAACAGGTGCGTGGCGAGGTGCGAGGCGGTGGTGAGCCGCACCGTACCGTCCAGCGCGCGGTCGCGCGTGTCGGCGTGGCGCGCGAGCGCGAGCACGTCCTGCTCCACCCGCGAGGCGAGCTCGGCCAGCTCCTGGCCGGTGGTGGTGCACGCCCAGCCCTGCGGCCCGCGCTCGAAGAGCGCCAGGCCCAGGGCGCCCTCCAGCGCCGCCACCCGGCGCGCCACGGTGTTGCGGTCCACGCCGAGCCGCCGCGCCGCGCGGGCGTGGCTCCCGGTGCGCACCAGCTCGAGGAAGAACTCGAGGTGCCCCCAGTCCAGCCCCGCGCGTTGCTGCGCGGGGCCCGCGCCCCCCTGCGCGTTCAAGCCGCGCTTCGACATCGGTACATCCTCCACGTGCCGCGCAGCCCCGCGCGGCGAGCACGAGGGAGAAACCACATGAAGTCGCGAGCGTCACCCTCCACCGCAGCGCCCTCCTGGGGCGCCCTCTGGCTGACCGGCGGCCCGCAGGCCCTCGCCCCCCGGGTCCCCCCGCCGGCGCCGCGGCCGGCGCCGGCCGGCCCTCCGGCTCCGGCACGCCTGCCCGCCGCCCGCTTCGCACGCGCCGCCCGGGGCTCGCCGGACCTCGCGGTGGGAGCGCTCCTCGCCGCGCTGTGGATCGGCCTGTGGGCCGTCTTCACGGCCGGCGTGGCCGGCGCGCTCGGCGAGGTCGCGGCGGGCTCGGGCGCGGGGTGGACCGCCTCGGCGCCCGGGACGGCCCACGCCCCGGCGGCCGCCGCGCGCCGGCCCGCGCCGCCACCGCGGGTGCGGCGGTGAGCGTCGGTCGGCGGGGGCCGGGGTCGCCCGCGGCGCCATGCCGCGCACCGCCGCCGCGCCACCGTCCCCCGGTTGATCGAAGCTGTGGGGGTGAGCACGCCATCGCCCCGTCTCCCGGGCCAACCCGAGGAGCTCGCCGCCGCCGGCGCCGTCCCTGCCGTCTCGGCGCGGAGCATCTGGGTGGACCTGCTCGTGTATCCCACGCACTCGCTCCCCACCGCCGCGCAGCCGGTGCTGGTCGGCCTGGGGCTGGCGGTGCACTTCGGGGTGCTCTCGCCCTGGCCGGCGCTGGTCGGCCTGTTCGGATCGTGGGTCATCCACGTGGCGGGGCTGTTCACCGACAACCACGAGCTGCTCCGCCTCCACCCGAAGCTCCCGGAGCACCCCGAGCTCGTCCACGCGGTGGAGACGGGCGCGCTGCGGCTCGCCACCCTGCGCCTGGCGGTGGTCGGCTGCCTGCTGCTGGCGGTGGCGACCGCGCCGTACCTCTACCGGATCGGCGGCGCGCCGGTGCTGGCGTTCGGCGTCCTCGGCGTCGTGACCAGCCTCTCCTACAACGGCGGCCCGTGGGCGTACGCGCGCCGCGGCCAGGCCGATCCGCTGTTCGTGGTGATGTTCGGCGTGGTCGGCGTGGTGGGCACGTACTTCATCCAGGCGGCCGCGGTGCAGGGCGCGCCCCAGCCGTGGCGGCTGCTCGCGTCGCTGCCGCTGCCGGTCTACCTCGTCGGCCTGCCGGTCGGCGCGCTCGTCACCGCGGTGCTGCTGGTGGACGACCTCCGCGATCACGAGTTCGACCGCGTGAAGGGCTGGCGGACCGGCGCGGTGCTCCACGGGCCCGACTTCAACCGCGTCGAGATCGCCCTCCTGCTCGCGTTCGCGTACCTCGCGCCGCTCGGCTCGTGGTTCCTGCTCGACCTCGGGCCGTGGATGCTCCTGCCGCTCGCCTCGGCGCCCCTGGCGATCGGCGCGCTCCGGACGCTCTTCACCGTGCGCGAGCGCGTGCGCCTCATCCCGCTCACGCCGCGGATGGCGCGCGTCGGGCTCGTCTACTCCGCCCTGCTCGGCCTCGCGCTGGCGCTCGCGCCGCGGTGAGGCGGGCCCCGGGCGCGCACCTTCGTCACGTCCCTGACGCCGCGCCCGCGACGCGCTCGATCCGTCGCCGCGACCCCAGCCCGTCCACCCTGGGGCGCACGCCACTCGACCCGGGACGCGGGACGGCGGCGGGCGGCGCGGGTCCGGAAGCGCCCGGCGCGCGGCCGATCCGCCCGCCCGTGACGGGCTGGCACGCAGGGTGCTGGGACGCCCTCGGATGGCCGCGCCTCCCTCCGCCGGAGTCCCGACATGCGCCGCTCGCTCCCGGTCTCGACGAAGATCCTCGGCTCCTCCCTGCTCGCCGCGGGCGCCACGCTGGCGGCGGGCCTCGCCGGCTGGCTCGCGACCCGGCGCGGCCTCGCCGATGGACCGGCCATCGGGCTCGCGGCCTCGGCCGCGGTCGCGGCGGTGATCGCGGGCGGCGGCCTGTTCGTGGCCCGCGTGGTCGGGCGCGCCATCCGCGCCATGCGCGGCGAGTCCGCGCGCGTGCGCGACGCGGTGCGCGCCGGGACGCTCACGGTGCGCGGCGCCGAGGGGCACATCGACCCGGAGTTCCAGCTCATCATCCGCACGCTGAACGAGACGCTGGACGCGTTCTCGACCCCGTTCGCCGCCACCGCGGAGGCGGTGGAGCGCATCTCGCGCGGCGACCTCCCCGGGCGCATGACGGCGCCGTTCGAGGGCGACTTCGACCGTCTGCGCGACGCGGTGAACGCGGTCATCGAGGTGGTGGAGCAGCGCAACGACGACATCCGGCGCCTGGTGGAGGCGGCCACCGCGGGCCGCCTGGACGTCCGCGCCGACGTCTCGCGCTACCACGGCTACAACGGCGCGATGATCGGCCGGATCAACCTGCTCCTCGACACGGTGATCCGCCCGATCGAGGTCGCCACCGACCGCGTGGTGCGGCTGGCGGCGGGCGAGGTGCCGCCCGACGTGGACCTCGAGGTGCAGGGCCGCTTCCTCGACCTGAAGCGCGGGGTGAACGCGCTGCTCGAGGTGGTGCGCCTGCGCAACGCGGACCTGGCGCTGCTCCTGCGCGCGGCGGCGGAGGGGCGCCTCGACGTGCGCGCCGATCCGTCGCGCTACCCGGGCCAGAACGGGGAGCTGGTGCGGGGGATGAACGCGCTGCTCGACGCGGTGGTGGCGCCGCTCCGCGCGGCGGCGGACGCGCTCGAGCGGCTGGCGCGCGGCGAGGCGCCGGCGCCGATCGAGGAGACCTACCGCGGGGAGTTCGACACGCTCCGCCGCAACGTGAACGCCTGCACGGCGGCCGTCGGCGCGCTCGTCGCCGAGGTGGACGTGGCCATCGAGGCCGGGCGCGCCGGCGACCTGGGCCGGCGGGGCGATCCGGCGCGGTGCCAGGGCGACTATCGGCGGGTGCTCGCCGGCGTGAACGAGATCCTCGACGCGGTCTCCGCGCCGGTGCGCGAGGCGAGCGACGTGCTGGCCCGGCTCGCCGCGCGCGACCTGCGCGCGCGCATGGGCGGGCGCTACCAGGGTGACCACGCGCGGCTCCAGCAGGTGGTGAACGGCACCGCCGGCGCGCTCGACGCGGCGCTCGGGCAGGTGGTGGAGGCGGTGGGCCAGATCTCGGCCGCGGCCGCCCAGATCGCCTCGTCGAGCCAGGCGGTGGCGGGCGGCGCCGCGGAGCAGGCCTCCGCCATCGGGCGCACCGGCGCCAGCCTCGAGGTGGTGGCCGGCCAGGCGCGCACCACCTCCGAGCACGCCGCCGCCGCCGACGGCCTCTCCGCCTCGGCGCGCGCGGCCGCGGCCGAGGGCGCCGCCACCGTCTCGCGGATGACCGCCGCCATGGCGCAGGTGCGCGGCGCGGCCGAGCAGACGGCGCAGATCATCAAGGACATCGACGAGATCGCGTTCCAGACCAACCTGCTCGCGCTGAACGCGGCGGTGGAGGCCGCCCGCGCCGGCGACGCCGGGCGCGGCTTCGCGGTGGTGGCCGAGGAGGTGCGGTCGCTCGCGCTCCGCGCCAAGGCGGCCGCCTCGCGCACCGAGGCGCTCATCGGCGAGTCGGTGCGTCAGGCGGCGGACGGCGACGCCATCACCCGCGCGGTCGCGGAGCGGCTCGAGGTGATCCGCGCCGGCGCCGAGCGGCTCGCCGGGCTCGCGGCCGGGATCAGCGCCGCGGCGCGGGAGCAGGCCGGCGGCGTGGAGCGGATCACCGGCGCGGTGGCGGAGATCGACCGCGTCACCCAGCAGAACGCCGCCAGCGCCGAGCAGTCCTCGGCGGCGGCGGCGGAGCTGTCGGCGCGCTCGGGCACGCTGGCGGAGCTGCTGGGCGGGTTCCGGCTGGGCGGCGCCGGCGCCTGAGGGCGCCCGCGCCCGGACAGCCGAGGAGCGCCCCGGCCGCGGAGGAGGGCGGCCGGGGCGCCCCTCGTCCCCGCGCGCTCTACGGGGAACCCTTCGGCGCGCCGACGTTCGCCGTCGCCGCGAAGGTGTAGAGCAGGCCCACGCCGAAGCCGCGGGTGTCGCCGCCCGGCGCGACCGCGCCCGGCCCGCCCACCACGCCGTAGCTGGCGGAGCGGTCGTTCCGGGTCTCGTAGTAGGCGACGTAGACGTCCGCGGCCTTGGTGAGCGCGTACGAGTAGCCGGCGTTCCACTGCGTGGCGCCCAGGCCGTTGGTGGTGCACGCGCCGCCGCCCACCACCTCGCACTCGCCCGCGTCGGCCTGGCCGAACGAGCCGAACAGCTGGTGCGGGCCGAAGCGCTGCTGGAGGAGCGCGTAGTACGCGAAGCGCGCGTACTCGCGGACGGCGCCGGCGGTGCGGTCGTCGTTCTCGTAGGAGAGCCGCTCGCCCACCAGCGAGACGCGCGTCCCGGTGGGCAGCGACACCTGCGCGATGGCCTCGTGGCCCTGGTCGGTGGACGACCCGTTCGTCAGCGACACCGGGGAGCCGCCCAGCTGCGTGAGGCCGAAGTAGTCCTCGTGCCGCTCGTAGGCGTAGCGGAGCAGCAGCGGGCCGTAGGCCCAGCTCACCAGGGCCGAGTAGACGCTCGGGCTGATCGACGGCGCGGTGGCCGAGGCGGCGGTCTTCGTCTCGTTGGCCGAGTACGCGAGCCGGGCCGAGAGGCCGTGGAGCTCGGGCGTCCAGTACTGGACGCTGTTGCCCTGGCGGCGGTTGAAGGCCGCGTCGGCCTTGCCGTTCGCGCGGCCGCTCTGGGTGGTGGTGCCCGGGACGCCGAAGCCGGGGCTGGCGGTGATGGTGTTGTCGAACGGGTTCAGGCCGCGGACCGCGCCGACCAGCAGCACCGGGTACTTGTACGGCGTGTCCCAGTTGCCGAAGAAGGCGCGGCCGAACCTGCCCTTCACGCCCACCGCGCTGTTGCGCGAGGCCCACGCGTTCGGCGCGTCGCCGTCCGGGCTGACGGCGCTCTCCACCTGGAAGAACACCTGGAGGTCCTCGCCCAGCACGTCGAACCCGCCCTTGAAGCCGATGTTGGACGTGCCGGAGGTGAGGCGGAAGCGCTGCGGGATGGCGACGCCGGTGTAAGCGGCGTCGGCGACCTGGGTGGCGCCGCCGGCCGCGGGCGACAGGCCCGGGCGCGTCGGGTCGGACACCCGCGCGTTGTCGAAGAACGGCATGAGCGTGCCGTAGATGGTCACGTCGCCTTCCAGCGCGGAGGCGGCCGCGGGGAGGAGGAGCGCTGCGAGCAGCGCCAGGGAGCGTCTCGAGGTCATGTGCTTCTCCGTGTGAGGTCGTGGGTCACGGCGCGGCGCTACGGCACCTTGAAGTCGAACGTGTGGCAGTGGGCGCACCAGTTGACGGTCGCCTCGTGCTGGCGGTGGCAGACGGAGCACTCCATCTGCGGGCCCCAGTGCGGCGAGTCGTGCGGGTTCTCCGGCTTCACCGCGGCGGTCTTCTTCACCAGCTCGGCGGCCGGGCCGTGGCAGGCGAGGCACGCCTCGACGCTGGCCGGCTGCGGCTTCGCGGCCTTGCCGTGGCAGTCGGCGCAGCCGACGCCGGCGAGGCCGTGGCGGTGGCCGGAGGGGAGCTTCGCGCCGAGCGCCTTCGGGCCGGCGGGGTCGTGGCACCTGGCGCAGTCGGCGGCCTTCATCGCGCGGGTGGCGACGTGGCCGGGCGGCAGCACCTTGGCGGCGCCGTGGCAGGCGGCGCAGTCGCCGGGCCTCGCCTTCGGGTCGAGGCGGACCGTGGCGCCGGCGACGCGGGGCGCCAGGGTCACGAGGAGGGCCGCGAGCAGCGCCGGCCCGGACGTCTTCAGGAGCTTGGAAGCCATGATGTTCCTTTCGAGGAGCCGGAGGTTCACGCCCAGGCCTTCCCGCCGCCCGCGTTCCTGCCCGCGATCCGGCCGAAGACCACGCAGTCCGCCATCGCCACCGAGCCGAGGCGCACCGCGCCGTGCACGCCGCCGGTCACCTCGCCGGCCGCGAACAGCCCCACGATCGGCTTCATGTCGAAGCCGATGACGCGGGCCTCGGTGTCGATGACCAGGCCGCCCATGGTGTGGTGGACGCGCGGCCACAGCCGCATCGCGTAGAACGGCGGCGCGACGTTGGGCTTCGCGTCGGGGAAGATCATGCACCCGAGGTCCGGGTCGCTCTTCTTCTCCACGAACCCGTTCCAGCGCGTCACCTGCTCCAGGAACGGCTGCACCGGGATGCCGTACGCCTGCGCGATCGCCTCGAGCGTGTCGAACCTCCGGACCGCGCCGGCCTCCATGGCCTTGTTCAGGACCTTCGGCACCACCTGCTTGCCGACGTTGACCGAGTCGCCCAGGATCACGGCCGGGTGGCCGAGCAGGACGATCGCGTCCGCCCGCTCCTTGCGGTTGCCGGTCTCCTTGAAGAAGCGCTTGCCGGTCTTGGGATCGACCATCAGGCCGTAGCCCACGATGCGCTCGCAGACCTGGGGCACCTGCCCGAAGCCCTTCTCGTCCGGGCTCGTCCACGGGCCGAGCTGGATCCAGTCCATCTGCACGTCCATGGCGCCGGCCTGGCAGGCGGCGAGCAGCGCCTCGCCGGTGGCGCCCGGGTGGTTGGTGGACTCGAACTTGTCGGTGAGGCGGGGATCGTGGACCTGGCGGAGCTTCACGTCCTGCGAGAAGCCGCCGGTCGCGAGCACCACGCCGCGGCGCGCCTTCAGGAACGCCGGCTCGCCGGAGTCCTCCCTGGGCCAGGCGTAGCCCTTCCGCACCTGGAGCCCGAGGACGCGGCCGTCCTTCACCACCAGCCGCTCGAGCTTGGTGCGGAGGCGCACCTCCACGCCGAGCGATCGGGCCTTGGCGAGGAGCTTGTTGACCAGCTCCGAGCCGGACTGGTTCGCGGTCTGCACCGACCGCTTCACCGAGTGGCCGCCGTGGAAGTTGAGGCGGTTGAAGTTCGCGCCCACGTAGGTGCGCGACCACTCCAGCGCGGCGTTGGCGTTCTCCGCCACCATCCGCGCCAGCTCCACGTGGTTCAGGTAGGCGCCCGCCTTGAGCATGTCCTTCAGCATCAGCTCGGGCGAGTCCTGGACGCCGGCGTCCTTCTGGAAGGCGTTCGCGGGCGCGGCGAAGTCGCCGCCGTTGATGATCGAGTTGCCGCCGTGCACCGGCATCTTGTCGAGCACGAGGACCTTCGCGCCCGCGTTGCGCGCCTCGATCGCCGCGGTCAGGCCGGCGAAGCCGGTCCCGACCACGACCACGTCCACGGTCTCGTCCCAGCGCTTCGGGACCGCGCCCGCCTCCGCCGCCCGGGCGGCCCCGGGGATCGCCGCCGCGGCCGCGCCCGCCAGCGCCGCGGCGCCGCCGGTCGTCAGGAACCTCCGTCGAGACAGATCCGTCCCGCCCTTGCCGTCGTTGCCCATCGCTCCTCCAGGCGACGCGCCAGCGCGCCGCGTTCGTGTGCGCCGCGGCGGCGCGCCCCTGGCTCCGGCGCGCGCGCGGCGAGGGCGGCTTGAGCACCCCACGTGCCACGCGGGGTCCCCCGCGCCGCTCGCGGACTTCACGGGTCTTTCTTCCGGGGCCGGCGCCTGCGCGTCGCTCGTTTCGAGAACCGATCGCTCGTTTCGAGAAGCGGCTGCGACCGTCGGTCCGCGCGTCCCTGCCGCACCTCGCGCGTCATCGCGCCGCATGCACGGAAGGTGGACCGCGTCGCCACGTGGAGTCCTGCGACCTCACGCCCCTTTTCGCGCGCCGGGGCGCGGCGCATCACTCGTCCCGAGAAGCGGACCTCTCGTTTCGGGAAGCGGAGCGGCGATGCACATCGAGGACCTCGACCTGCGGGAGATCCTCTCCTTCGACCCCAAGGGCGGCGTGATCCGCTTCATGGGGCAGCGCGCGGTGCTGTTCGACGCGGTGGCGCTCGGCCTGCTGCGCAAGGAGCTCATCGACGCGTTCGGCACGTTCGCGGCCCGCGGCGTCCTGACGCGCTTCGGCTACGCGCACGGGTGGCGGGTGGGCGAGGCGCTCGAGCACGAGCACCCGGATCTCTGGAAGGAGGGGAAGGCCGGCCCGTTCCTGCCGCCGCTCAAGGGCCAGTTCATCCTCGGGAAGAACGTGCGCACCGACGGGCTGGGCGACGCGCCGCTGGTGGAGACGGTGTGGAGCCGGTCCTACGAGGCCGAGCAGCACCTCCTGCACATCGGCCTGTCCGAGGACCCGGTCTGCTGGACCTCGGCGGGCTTCGCGAGCGGCTACCTCTCCTACAAGGAGCGGCGCGAGGTCTACGTCATCGAGGACCGCTGCGTGGGCAAGGGCGACCCCGAGTGCCACATCGCGGCGCGCTTCAAGGAGCGCTGGGGCCCGGAGCTGGAGCGGCACCTGCCCTACTACCACATGGAGTCGATCGACCACGCGCTGCACGAGGTATCGAGCAAGCTGCGGCGCCGGAGCGGCGCCTGCGCGAGCGCCAGCAGGAGCTGGAGCGGCTCGCGACCTGCCCGGACGAGGTCACCGGGCTGGTGGCGCGCAGCGAGCCGATGCGCCGGGTGCTGGAGCGCGCGCGCAGCGTGGCCCGCACCGGCTCGTCGGTGGTGGTGACCGGGGAGAGCGGCGTGGGGAAGGAGGAGGTGGCCCGCCTCGTCCACCGCTCCTCCGACCGCGCCGCCGGGCCGTTCGTGGCGGTGAACTGCGGGGCGATCACCGAGACGCTGCTCGAGCGCGAGCTGTTCGGCCACGTGAAGGGCGCGTTCACCGGCGCCGAGACGGACGGGCTGGGGCTGTTCGAGGCGGCCGGCGGCGGCACGCTCTTCCTCGACGAGGTCGGCGAGGTCTCGCCCGCCATGCAGGTGAAGCTCCTGCGGGCGCTGCAGGAGCGCGAGGTCCGGCGCGTGGGCGACAGCCGCTCGCGCAAGGTGGACGTGCGGATCATCGCGGCCACCAACCGCGACCTCGCCGCCGAGGTGGCCGCCGGCCGCTTCCGCCAGGACCTCTACTACCGCCTCAACGTCATTGAGCTGCGCGTGCCCCCGCTGCGCGAGCGCCCCGACGACGTCGTGCCGCTGGCGCGCTGCTTCCTCGCGAAGCTCTCGCGGAGCGCGCACCGGCCGGTCACCGGCTTCACCGCCGAGGTGGCGGACCTCCTGGCGCGGTACCCCTGGCCCGGCAACGTCCGCGAGCTCCAGAACGCGATCGAGTACGCGGTCGCGCTCTGCGCCGGCAACCAGGTCGGGGTGGACGACCTGCCCGAGGCCCTGCGCCACGCGCCGCCCGCCCCGGCGCGGCCGGGGCTGATCCGGCCGCTGCACGAGGTGGAGCGCGAGCACGTGCTCGCGGCGCTGCGCACCGCGGGCGGCAACAAGGTGGCGACGGCGGCCGGGCTCGGGATCGGCCTCGCCACGCTCTACCGGAAGCTGAAGGAGTACGGCGAGCCGGCGTCCTAGCGTCCCCGCACGGACCGCCCACGCGCGGGGCGCGCGGGCGCGGGCGCGGTTACGTTCCTGGCGGCGTGACGCGCGCCTACCCACCGCGCGCGAGGTCCGCCGCGAGGTGCCCCGAGGTGCCCATGGAAAAGCTCATCCTCTCCGACGCCGAGTGGCGCGACCGGCTCACGCCGGAGCAGTACCAGGTGCTGCGCGGCCACGGCACCGAGCCCCCCGGCACCGGCTGCTTCCTCGGCACGCACGAGCCGGGGACCTACGTCTGCGCGGGCTGCGGGAACCCGCTGTTCCGCTCCGGCGAGAAGTTCGAGTCCGGCACCGGCTGGCCCTCGTTCACCCGGCCGGTGTCGGAGGACGCGGTGGTGGAGGTGCACGATCGCTCGTACGGCATGCGCCGCACCGAGGTCCGGTGCGCCCGCTGCGACGGTCACCTGGGCCACGTGTTCCCGGACGGTCCGCCGCCCACCGGGCTGCGCTACTGCATGAACTCCGCCGCCATGCAGCACGTCAGGGACGGCGAGGGAACGAAGTAGGCCGCCTCGGGTTCCGAGAGCGCCGGGCGTCAGCCGAACGCGCGGAGCGGCACGTCGCAGTCCGTACAGCGCGTGGTTCCCGGCACGAAGCACGCCCTACAGGCCGGGCACCAGGAACCGTCGCGGGCGTCGCGCTCGGGTGGGCGAGAGAGATCTCGTTCCTCCATCCCGGCGCGCTTCGCCGACGCGACGATGACCTGTACGCGCCGGGCCAACGCCTCGGCGAGCACGCCGTCCGCGAGCTCCAGGCTCGCCTTCGCCCGGCCGAACTCCGTCGCGGCGAGCTCGCGTGACGCTTCGGCGGGAAGCACGGCCGCCGCCGCCTCGAGCGCGGGTCGGGACCCCGCTTGACGGAGCGACAGGTGGAGCAGCGGGTGCAGCGCCGCCACGGGCCAGAGCACGAGCCAGCTCGCCTGCGACACGGCCTCTGCCCGGCTTGCCCCTCCTGCGCGGGCGTACGCGACGGCGAGCGCCAGCTCGAGGAGGAGCAGCAGCGCGAGCAGCTCGACCCCCGTTCCCGGTGGAAGGGTGAGCCCACCGTACGCAACCAGCGCGCCGAGCCCGAACGTCCACAGGAACAGGAGCGTGGCGACCGCCCTCAACCCGCGCCGGAGCCAGCGCTGTCGCGCGCGAATCTCGGCGAGCCCGGAAGCCGCCGCCTCTGGCTCGCTCGCGGTTCCGAGTCCTGCCTTCAGCGACCGGAGCGCTCCCGCGAGCTGCGCCGCAAGGTACGGCTGCGCCGCCACGACGAGCGTCCGTCCCCGCGAGCGCACCTGCTTGCCGACGGCCTCCGGGTCGACGGCCGCCCACGGGAGGCAGCTCACGTCTCCCTCACGGATCGTGACGAGATCGAAGCGTCGCTTCGGATCGAAGGCCAGCAGCGCGTCCCGGGTCGCGAGCCAGGGCAGGTTCATCACGGCGATGGCCTCCGCCGCGGGCGCGAGCCCGAGGTGGCGCAGCCCCGGGCGCAGCAGCCGGAAGCCGCCGCCCCAGGCCGACGACAGGTAGAACTGCCCGCCCCGGATCTCGGCCAGCCCGTCGAACCAGTAGAACACCGCGATCCAGGGCAGGATGTCTGCGAGGAGCGCCTGCATGGGCGATCACGGCCCTCCGCGATCAGCCATCGGAAGGCGCCCCCCCGGAGCGCGGCTTCCGGGCGAAGAGGCTCTTCACGGTGCGCGCGATGCCCGCGCCCAGCGCCACCAGCGCGACCGCCACCGCCTTCCAGGCCTTGGCGATGAATCCGCCGAGCGCCGCCAGGAGGCCCGTCTTCACCGCGGCGGCCCCGGCTCCGGCCGCGACCAGCGCCGTCAACCCGTACGCGGCGACCTTGTCGCCCGGGACCCACTCCGCGTACGTCTTGCCGCGCTTGAAGCTGAACCCCTGGATGACGGCGTCGACCTTGGGCTTTGCGTTCGCGATTCCCGCCGGATCGTCCACGTAGGTGACCGACATGACGCCCTCTCGCCCCAGCAGCCGGACGTTGTAGTTCACGACCTCCTCACCGTCGTCGGTCTTCCCGCGGATCGCCCAGGTCAGGTTGTGGGAAGCCTGGTCGTAGTGGGGAGCCTCGGCCCAGCCGACGACGTGAAGGGCGCTTGCCCCGGTCTTCTTCCGCTCCTTGTTGGCGGCCTCGGTCGCCCTCTGGATGTTCTTCAGGAGCGCATCCGCGTCGATGGTGTTGCGCTCGTCGTCCTTGACGAATCCGATGCCCTGCCACTCGAGGATGACGAACCAGCTCTCGCCGTCCACGGTCGGGACGACGAGCCCCACCTCCGAGCCGTGGGTCGGGTTCCCCATCTCGCGGAGCAGGCGTTGCGTGTCCTCCTCGCCGGCCAGCGCCAGGCTGTCGCCCAGGGCGATCTCGCCCACGTCCTTTCCGACGTCCGCCGTCGCGGGTCCGCGCGTCCAGTTTACCGGAGCTTCGGCCTTCTCCTGGGCGTGGGCGGGAGCGGCGGTGCTCACCGCCAGGGCCGCGACCAGCACGCCGAGCCTGCGCAGAAGTCCCTCGTTCATCTCGCCGCCCTCCCGGGGCACGGGGATGTGCCGGCGCGCAGGCTAGCACTGTGCGAGCGGGTACACGAGCAGTGACGTCCCCGGCGGCCGGTGCTCGGCGCCGCTCGCGTTCACCCGCGTCGCCTGGTGTCCCACACCGGCGGCGGTCGGGAGGCGAGGTGGTCGGCCGCCGCTACCGCGCCAGGAACCGCGCCACGGCGGGCCCGTTGCGGGCGCGGGCGGCGCGGCAGGCCCCGGCGTCCTCCAGGGCACGGGCCAGCGCCCGCGGCGCCCCGTCGAACGCCTCGGCGCGGGGACGAAGGAACGCGGCGACCTCGCCGGCGCGGCCGGGATCGCAGGCGAGCCCGGCGGCCTGCTCCACCAGCCACGACCCCTCGTCGCTCCGCAGCCGCGGCGCGATCGCCTCCCAGCGCGTGCGCAGGAGCTCCCAGGCGCGCCAGCGCGTCTCCCGCCCGGCCAGCGCCACGCGGAGGATCGCGGCGGTGTCGCGGAGGTCCTCCGCGCCGGAGGCGACCAGCGCCAGCGCGCGATCGACGAGCGCGGGCCGCTCGAAGCGCCCGAGGATCGCGAGCAGGCGCGCCCGGTCGGTCCGGTCCCGCGCGCCGCGCGCCGCCGCGAGGATCCGGTCGAACAGCGCCGCGTCCCCGGTGCGCGCCGCCACCTCCAGCGCCGGCCAGGCCGCCTCGGCCGGCACCGACCGGCGGTCGGCGAGCCACCGCCGCGCGAGCCGCGCCGCCTCGCCCGCGAGCGCCGGGTCCTCGCCCTCGCCCGCCACCCGCGGCAGGAGCAGCCGCCGCAGCGCCGTCGCCTCGTCCGGCTCGCCGCGCCGGGGCATCCAGCCGATCGCGCGCGCCCGCGGCCCCCAGGTCTCGCGCACGAACGCCCGCCAGCGCGCGTGATCGGCGGCGTCGAGCCACTCCGGCTGCGCCAGCCGCGCCAGCTCCAGCGAGGCCTCCACCTGCAGCCCGTCCTCGCTCCCGGCGAGCGGCGCCACCAGGCCGAGCGCCGCCTCGGGCGGGAGGTCGCCGCGCCGCGCGAGCAGGGAGGCGTCGGTGGCGAGCGCGAGCCGCTCCGCCGGCGCGAGGTGCGGCCAGAGGCCGGGGAGCGCCGCCGGATCGAGCGCGGTGAGGTGGTACCCGGTCCCGCCCGCGTTGGGCCAGAGCCACTCCGGGCAGAACGGCAGCGCCACCTCGCCCTCGGGCCCGTCGCCGCCCACGAGGCCGCACGCCGTCTCCACCCGCGCGCCCGCGCCGGCGCGCACGCAGAGCGGGATCGACCAGGTGGCCGCGGGGTCGCGCGCGCCGGAGGCGAGGAAGCGCTCCTGGCGCACCACCGCCGCGGCGCCGCGCCCGTCGCAGCGGACCGCGGCGCGGACGAGCGGCACGCCCGGGCGCTCCAGGAAGCCGCGCAGCGAGGCGGCCACGGCCGGCGACGAGCGCGACGCCAGCGTGGCGAGGAGTCCTCGGTCGTGGCGGTGCGGTGCGCGTGCGCGAGCAGGTGGTCGCGCAGCACCGCGCGCCACGCCTCGCGCCCCAGGAACCGCTCGTACATGGCGGCCACCGCGGCGCCCTTGTCGTAGGTGATGGCGTTGTCGAACGCGCCCTCGATCTCGTCGCGCGAGCCGACCGGCTCGCGCAGGCGCTTCGCCGCGGCGAGCACGTCCGCCTCGAGCGCCGAGGCCCGGCCCTCGGCGCGGCGGCGGGCGGTGCGCCGCCAGGCCGGCTCGAGCGCGTCCACGACCACCGAGTCGAGGAAGCTGGTGAGCGACTCGTTCAGCCAGGTGTCGTCCCACCAGGCCATGGTGACGAGGTCGCCGAACCAGTGATGCACGAGCTCGTGCATCGCGATGGTCGCGTAGCGGAGCCGCCGCTCGCGCGTCTCCTCCGCCGGCGGGATGAGCGTGAGCGGCTGGCCCAGCGCCACGATCCCGGGGTGCTCCATGGTGCCCCAGAAGCGCGGCACCACCGCCACGTCGCACTTCTCGTAGGGGTACGGGACGCCGGTCTCCGCCTCGATGAGGTCGAGCATGCGCGCGGTGACCGAGGCCGCGTAGCGGGTCTCGCCGCCGCGCCCGCGCGGCACCACGAAGCGCACCGGCACGCGGGCCGCGCCCCCGGCGCCGCCGTCCACCAGGTCGAACGGGCCCACCACGAACGCGACCAGGTAGGAAGGCAGCGGCCGCGTCTCGGCGAACTCCACGCGCGTCCCCCCGCCGTCCGGGGCCTCGCGGGCCGCCGGGGTGTTCGCGAGGGCCCGATCCCCCGGCTTCACCGTCAGCGAGAGGCGCCAGGGGATCTTGAAGCCCGGCTCGTCGAAGCACGGGAAGGCGCGCCGGGCGTCGGCGGGCTCGAAGAACGTGTACGCGTACCAGCGCCCCGCCTCCGGCACCGCGTACAGGCCGCGGCTCCGCACCCGGTCCACCGCGCCGGCGAACGCGATCTCCACCGTCGCCTCGCCCGGCGGCTGCGGGGCGTCGGGCACGAGGCCGAGCAGCCCGCCGTCGGCGAGCACCGCCCGCGCCGGCCGGCCGCCCACCCGCGCCTCCTCGATCTCCAGCCCCTCCGCGTGCAGCCAGACCACGCGCGCCGGCGCGTCGAGGACCACCGGGTAGCGGACGCGGCCGCGGTAGCGCTCCGCGGCGGGATCGAGGGTCAGCGACACCTCCCCGCGGACGGGCCGCACGCCGGCGGGGAGCCGCAGCGCGGGCGGGACCTCGCCGGCGGGGAGCGGCGGCACGGCGGGGGCGGCGGCGGCGAGCGCGGCCACGGCGAGTGCGAGGGCGGGGATCGGCATCGCACCCATTAGCACCCGGCGCTCGGGTCGGGCCAAGTGCCCGACAGCGGCCTACCCCTGTCCCGGGCCTGCCGCTCGACCGCGCGCACCCCCCGTGTACACTGCGCGCCTCCTCGGAGGACCCGCATGCACCGCACTGCTGCCTCGCCGTCCCTCGCCGTCGCCCTCGCCTCCGCCCTCGCGCTCGCCGGCTGCTCCGGCGGCGGCGGCGGCGGCGGCGGCAGCCCCGGCGCCCCGTCCTGCGCGCTCCCCGCCGCGACGTCGCTGCAGGTGGTCGAGTCCTCGCCGGCGCAGGGGGCCGACGGCGTCTCGGTGAACGCGACGGTGCGGATCCGCTTCAACACCTGCGTGGACACGTCCACCCTGCCCTCCGCGCTGTCGTTCCGGCGCGGGGCGACCCCGGTGGCGTTCACGCCGGCCTACGACGCGGCCACCGCGACCCTGGTGCTCACGCCGGCGGCGCCGCTCGCGCTCTCGACCTCGTACGCGGTCCTGATCCTGCCCACCGCGCGCGGCGCGCGCGGCGAGCCGTTCAGCGGCTGGGTGCTCGGCTTCGACACCCGCGGCGCGCCGGACACGGTGCCCCCGACGGTCGCCGCCGACCCCGCCGGCGGCCACTTCAACCACCCCGTGGACGTGACGCTCACCTGCGCCGACGAGCCCGGCGGCTCGGGCTGTGCGCAGACGGTGTACGCGGTGAACGGCGGCGCCGCGCAGACGTACGTCGGACCGGTGCGCCTCGAGGCGAGCGCGACCCTGAGCTTCTTCGCGCTGGACGGCGAGGGGAACCGGAGCACCACCGGCACCGGCACCTACGTCATCGACGTCGATCCGCCCGGCGTCGCCTCGGTGTTCCCGCCGGACGGCGCCACCGGCGTCGCCCTGGACGCGGTGCCGGCGGCCGTGTTCGACGAGGACATGGATCCCGCGACGGTGACCGCCGCCCGGCTGACGCTCTCGCCGGCCCAGGCGACCGGCGCCGCCTACGACGCCGCCACGCGCACCGCGCGCTTCCCGCCCGACCGCCGCCTCGAGTGCAACACCGCCTACACCGCGACGCTCGACGCCGGCGTCACCGACCTCGCCGGCAACGGCCTGCCCGCCGCGGTGTCCTGGACGTTCACCACCGATCCGGACTGCGTCGAGCCGGTCACGACGGCGAGCGTCACCGACGGCGTGTACGCCGCGGCGCAGCAGGTCACGCTCACCTGCACCGACGCGGGCGGCTCCGGCTGCGCGCGCGTGGTGTACACCACGGACGGCAGCGTGCCCGCGCCGGGCAACGGCACGGTGGTGGAGGGCGCCGCCGCCGGGCCCATCGCGGTCGGCGAGGGCGAGACCGTGCTCCGCTACTACTCGGTGGACCGGGCGGGGAACCGCGAGGCGGTGCGCCAGCAGCGGTACTCGGTGTCCACCTCGGGCTTCACCTACGTCGCGACCGCCGGGGGCATCGCGCGCGGCGCCGGGCCGGTGCCGGCCCGGTTCGTGGCCCTGGGCGGCGCCGGGTGGACGTACGCGTTCCACCGGGATCCCGTCACCGGCCGCCTCTGGCGCGCCACCGAGCGCGGCGTCGCCGGCTCCGACGACGGGGCCGCGTGGTCGCTCACGCGCCTGGTGAGCCCCGCGGGCGGCTGGAACCTCCCCGGCCGCGCGGTGTGGGCCGAGGGCAGCCTGGTGCTGGCCGGCACGGAGGAGGGGCTCTACCGATCCGTGGACGGCGGCGCCACGTTCGTCCCCCTCCTGCAGCGCACCGTGGACGGCAACGACGCCTGGGTGACGGCGATCGCCGGCGCCGGCAAGGACGTGTACGTCGCGACCTCGCTCGGCCTCGCGGTCTCGCACGACCGGGCGCGCACCTTCGCGTGGACCATCGCGGACCGGGCCGTCGCCGACGTGGCGCTCGATCCCGGCACCGGCGACGTGTTCGCCGCGACCTCGACCGGCCTGCTCCGCTCCACCGACGGCGGCGCGACGTTCGCCGGGCTCGACACCGGCACCGTCCCTGCCCTCCCCTCCGCCGACGTCCGCGCCATCGCGGTGACCGCCGACCGCGTGTACGCCGCCACCGCCGCCGGCCTCGCCATCCTGGGCCGCGACGCGACCGGCGCGCCCGCCTCGGCCACCTCCGTCGCGCGCCCGTGCCCGGCGGGCGAGACCTCGATCCTGGACGTGGCCGTCTCCGGCCAGGCCGTCTGGGTGGTGAGCGGGCAGCGCTACTGGTCCGGCTCCACCGACGCCTTCTGCGCCTCGACGGACGGCGGGGCGACGTTCGCGCCGCGCTGGTTCGTGGCGCCCGACCGGACCACGGCCATCGCCTCCACGGTGTACGCCGAGGGCGCGCGCGTGTACGTCGGCTACGCGCCCGGCTTCTACCTTTCCACCGACACGGGCGCGAGCTTCCGCTCCGCCGAGCTGCCCGCCGGCGGCGTGCGCGACGTGGCCGCCGCGGGCGGCTCGCTCTACGCCGCGCTCGACTCGGGCGTGGCCGTCTCCACCGACGGGTTCCGCACGTTCGTGCTCCGCACCAAGGCGGACGGCCTCGGGGACGCGGGCGTCGAGGACCTCGCGGCGGTCGGCGCGCGCGTCTACGCGGTCACCACCTTCGGCCTCTCGATCTCCTCCGACGGCGGGGCCCACTTCGCGCCGCCCGCGACGCTCACCGATCCGTCCATGGCCGCCTGCGTGGCCGCGCCGGACGCGAGCACCGTGTACCTCGGGCAGATGTCCTGGCTGAAGGTCTCCACCGACGGCGGCGCGCACTTCACGCAGCGGCTCCCGCCCGCCGGCTCGACGAGCTACCTCTCCGACACGGTCGGCGTGGACGCCCGCGGCGGCACCGTCGCGGTGGCCGCGCGCGACACGGTGTTCGTGTCCACCGACGGCGGCGCCACCTTCGCCGAGCGCGGCGCGGCGGCCGGGCTGGCCGCGCCGAGCGGCTCCACGCTGTCCCTGCGCGGCGTCGCGATCGCGCCCTCCGGCGCGATCCACGTGGCCTCGAACGTGGGGCTGTTCAGCTCGACGGACGGGGGCGCCACGTTCGCGCCGGCGTCCGGCGGTCCGGCGTGGCTGGAGGCGGTCTCCACCGGCGGCCCGGCGCTCTACCTCGGCGGCGACCTGCTCCACGTCTCGACCGACGACGGCCTCACCTTCGTCTCGCGCAGCGAGGTGGACGGGCTGCCCGGCCGGCCCGGGCCCGCGGTGTACGTCCCCTGAGCCGCAGCGCGCGGCGGGGACGCGGCGGAGGGACCGGCGCCGTGCCGGCCCTCCCCGCGCCCCCTCCCTCGCGCGAGCGCTAGCGCTAGCGCTTCGGCGCGACGACGACCTGCATGAAGTCCCCATGCGCCGAGGTCCCGACCACGCGGATGGTGGTCCCGGTGTTCGGCACGATCACGCTCGACCAGCCGTAGTGGTTGAGCGACGGATCGGGCGGCACCCAGTAGCTCTGCGTGTCGTCGAAGAGCGGGTTGCCGGCGAGCCCGCCGAAGCAGCCCTCCTGGCTGTTCGCGTGCAGGCACACCACGTCGGTCGGCTCGAGCCCGAACGTCGAGTCGTACGCCTGGAAGCGCGGGCGCCAGGCCTTCCCGTTGTCGGGGCGCAGGACGAGCCCGGGGTGCGCGTCCACCGGCAGGAACAGGCCGCCGCAGCGGCCGCTCGCGCACGCGTCGCCCACGTTGTTGTTGGCGAAGGAGGTGTCGTAGTACCAGACGAGCAGGCCGTCCTGGTACGGGAAGTGGTCCACCCAGTTCTGCAGCGCCGGGTCGTTCAGGTAGCCGAACGTGTACGGGCCGGTGGCGAGCGACCGGTCGTACCCACGGTACTGCCGGTACTCGGCGAAGTAGGCGTTGAAGTACGGGGTCGCGAACGTGCCGTCGGTGCGCACGAAGCCGTGGTAGGTCCAGCCCGCGTCCGTCTCGCCGCCGTCCACCGCCTGGCCGCTGACGGCGATCTCGTCCACGAAGAAGCCGGGCCGGACCTCCGCCACGTCGGTCCAGTAGCGGAACCCGAGCGTCACCGTCTGGCCCGCCCACGCCGACAGGTCGGCGGTGAGGTCCACCCAGGCGCCGCCGGACGAGCCGGTGATGCCGTCGCCGAAGTTCTGGCCGTTCGGGTTCGTCGAGGTCGAGAGGTTGGTGGCGACCGGCGCGCCGTTCACGGTCAGGTACGCGTAGTCCCAGTCCAGCTCGATGTCGAACCGCACCTTGGCGGTGAGCGCCGCGGTCCCCGCGGGCAGCGTCACCTGGCGCGTCATCGAGTGGTCGAGGTCGTTCCCGGCGCCCGAGTAGTAGAAGTACGTGCCGGCGTACGGCGCGCCGACGTTGCTCTCCACCACCTTGTCCGGCAGCAGCACCACCAGCGTCTGCGCCTGCTTGGTGCTCGCCTCCGCCGGGCCGAGCTTCAGGGAAGCGTACTGGCCGGCGCGCACCACCTGGTAGTTCGACCAGCCGAGGAAGATCTTCTCGTACGCGCTCATGTGGATGGGCTTCGTGCCCAGGCCGTCCTCCGGCCGTCCCGAGGCGCCGTAGGAGCCGACCGAGTAGAGCGTCCAGAAGCCCGTGGAGTTCTCGGCGCCGCCGGTGTTGCCGGAGGTGTCGTAGAGGTCGGGCAGGCCGAGGTCGTGGCCGAACTCGTGGGCGAACACGCCCACGCCGCCGTTCTCCGGCTCGATGGTGTAGTCGCCGATCCAGTAGCTGCTGTTGCCGATGCGGATGCCGCCGGCGCGGTTGAACGACGGGCCGGTGACGCCGATGTTGTTGTAGAAGGCGTACCAGCGGTGGCTCCAGATCGCGTCGGTGCCCTGCGCGCCGCCGCCGGTCTCCTCGCCCTCGCCCGCGTGGATCGCCTGGAAGTGGTCGATGTAGCCGTCCGGCTCGTTGAAGTTGCCGTCGCCGTCGTGGTCGTACCGGTCCCACACGTCGTACTGCGCCAGGTACGCGTCGATCTCGGCCGGCGTCCGGCCCGCCGCGATCTGCCGGGCGTACCAGGCGTTCACCGCGTCGCGCACGAACAGCCAGGTGCGGGCGCACACGATGCCGCCGCAGTAGTTCGCGCCGTAGCTGGCCTCGTTGAACGGCACCTTCACCCAGTCGGTGACCTCGCCGTCCACCGTGTAGCGGTTCGCCGAGAGCTCCTTGTAGAAGTTCCGCATGGAGACGTCGCCGGGCGCGTCGGAGAACAGCAGCGCCTCGTAGTACGCGCGGCTGAAGTCCCGCGCCCAGATGGTGGAGTTGTCCACCGCGCGGTCCGGCTCCGGGATCTGGTTGCGCAGCGGGCCGGCGGTGCCGCCGTAGCTCGGGTTCACCTGCTCGCCGAACTCGCCCACGACCGTCCAGATCCGGTCCTCGCCCTGCCGCTCGAGCTCGACGTACTGGCCGCGCGCGACCTGGTGCGTCTTGCCCTTCGCCTTTCCGTTCAGCTTCGCCTGGATCGCGATCGCCTTGCGCGCCGCCTGCGCGTCGCCGAGCGGGTGCGACGGGTTGTCGGTCGTCGGAGCGACGTCCGGGAGCTGCGGCTCGTCGGCCGCGGCGGACGCGGCGGACGGCGCGAGCGCCAGCGCCGCGAGCAAGGCCAGCGTGGTGGTGCGTGTGGTGCGCATCGATTTCCCCCGAGTGAGCGTGCGTGTGGGTGAGGCGAGCTGTCAGTGTTCCCTACTTCGCGCCAGCATCGCCGCGCCCCAAGGGCGGAACCCGAACGTCATCTGACGAGCAGAAAACCGTCGGGGAATCGCGCCCCGCGCCCGTTCCTTCGGCGCGTCGAGCGTGGCGTCGTTCCCGCCCCGACGAGGGACCGCGGCCTAGAACGGCCGCGGGACCCCGTGCTCGAGGCGCTCCAGCTCGAAGCGCGCGTACGGCCGGTCGCGGCCGTCGACCTCCCAGCTCGCCTCCATCCGGAACGGGACGCGCACGCCGCCCACCTCGCGCCAGTCGGCGCAGCGCCCGGTCCACGGCGTGAGCACGCCCCGGCCCTTCACGTCACGGTAGCGCAGCGCGGTGATCCGCTCCGGCAGGCCGTCGCCCCCGAAGTGGAAGGTCACCTCCACCTCCCGCCCGCCCACGCGCAGCCGCGCCCGCGCGCTCGAGGCGTCGCGCGGCAGCCACGCCACGTGCCGCGCGTCGAGCAGCGCCGTCGGGAGCCACACCAGCTCGCCGAGCAGGCGTTGCAGCGCGGCCGCGTCGAGCTCCGGGCCGGAGACGTCGGCCACCACCAGCGCGGAGGCGAGCGCGATCCGCATGCCGCCCTCGCCGCCGGCCGAGCGATCCCGCGCCGCGACCTCGACCCCGGGCGCGAGCCGCACGCGTCCCCACCACACGAAGCCCGGCGGCTCGGCGGCGAGGTACTGCACGCCGCGGATCGGCCGCCACGCGCCCTCGAGCGCCGGCCGGAAGGCGCCGCCGTGGCGGAGCCGGGCCGCGGTGAGCGGCGCCGCCCCAAGCGCCCCGGCCAGCCCGAGGTAGCGCCGCACCGGCTCGGGCAGGGTCCCGGGGTCGAGGCGGGAGGGCGGCGCGTCCTCCCGGAGCGCCCAGAGCGATCGCGCCTCCGCCGCGACCTCGCGCGCGAACCGGGCGCGCCGGACGCCGACCAGCGCGGCGGCGGCCGCGAGCGCGAGCGCGCTGATCCACCCGATCATCGGCCTCCCCCGTTCCGGCGGCCGGCGCCGCCACCGGCGCGCCGCCGCCCGGTCCAACCTCGCAGGATCCGGGGCGCCCGCCAACGGCCGCGACGCCGCACGGGCTGCGGCGGACGGCGGAGCCCACCGTGGCCGCCCGCGACGCCCTCCCTCCGGTCTATGACGACCGGCAGACGCGCCGCGTCAGGCCGCCGTGTCACCGTGTCACACCATGACCGCCTCCGACGGACCGCTGCTCACGCTGCTGCTGCCCGGCCTGGACGGCACCGGGCGGCTCCTCGAACGGTTCGTGGGCGCCGCGAACGGCAGGCTCGAGCTGCGCACGCTGTCGTATCCGCCGGACCGGGCGCTGTCCTACGCCGAGCTCGCCGAGCTGGTCCGGGCCGAGCTGCCGCGCGGGCGGCGGTTCGCGCTCCTGGGCGAGTCCTTCGGCGGGCCGCTCGCGCTGCGCGTCGCGGCCGGGCGGCCGCCGGGGCTGGTCGGGGTGGTGCTGGCGGCGAGCTTCCACCGTCGGCCGGCGGCGCGGCTGGTGTCGGCGCTCCGGCCGCTCTCGCCCGCGTTCTTCCGGCTGCCGCTGCCGGCGCACGCGGTGCGGGTGCTGCTCGCCGGGCACGACGCGCCGGACGCGCTGGTGGCCGACGTGCAGGCCGCGGTCGCGTCGGTCCAGCCGCGGGTGATGGCGCGCCGCGCCCACGAGGCGCTGCACGTGGACGCGACCGGATGGCTCCGCGACTGCCCGGCGCCGGTGCTGTTCCTGGGCGGGCGGCAGGACCGGCTGCTCCGCACCGGCCTCGCCATCGAGATCCGGCTGGTGCGCCCCGACGCCGAGATCCGCATGCTCGACGCGCCGCACCTCGTGCTCCAGCGGCGGCCCGACGAGGCGATGCGGGCGGTGGAGGCGTTCCTGGCGCGCTCGCCGGCGGCCACCGCGCCGGTGCGCGCGGCGTCCGCCGGCGAGCCGGCGTGAGCGGCCGTCCACGCATCGTGAACGGCCGCCCGGTCGCCTAGAAGATCACCTGCGCGAACAGCGTGGTGCGGTCGCCGTTGCGGCCCGCCGCGCCGGTCTGCCCCTGGTCGAGCTCGTGGTTGAGGATGAGCCGGGCGTTCACCGGGACGACGTCCACGTAGGCGCCCAGGGTGTAGCGCTCGAGGCGCCCGCCGGGCGCGGAGCGGTCCGCGTCGAAGCGCTCGGCGCGGAAGATGGGCCCGAGGTTCCACGGGGTCTTGCCGTACGCGCCCGCGTACCAGCCGCGCGCGGTGCGGCTCGTGCGCGTCGCCGTGGTCACCGCCGCGGCGGTGGCGTAGCGCGACTGGTCGCGCTCCGACTGGATGAGCTCGGCGGCCGCGAAGAACCAGGGCGTGTCGAGCGTCGCGTCGGCCCCGTACGTGTGGAAGTAGAAGTACGTGTCGTCGACCGGCGTGCCCACGCCGTCGAAGGCGCCGTTCGCGCCGGTGGCCTGCACCTGCTGGCCGGTGCCGTAGGAGCCGCCCGCCTTCAGCGTGATGGACGGGAGCTTCAGGGTCAGGCCGGCGCGGCCCCAGAAGTTCTTCGTCTCGAGGTCGTCCTTCTTGTTCGGCCCCGCGCCGTTCACGAACGAGCCCAGCACCTCGGCCGACACCGGCCCGAGCTTCGGCGTCTGGACGAGGAGGCCCGCGCCGAGGTCGCGCGAGTCCACGCCGCGGGCGAGCGAGGCGACCACGTACGAGCTGTTCACCCACAGCAGCTTGGTGTCCGACTCGTACTGCTCGTAGCCGAACGGCGTCTTCCACTGCCCCATGCGCACCTCCACGCCGGGCAGGGCGAACACGGAGGCGTACGCGTCCTTCAGCTTGGAGTCGGCGCCGTCGAACAGCAGGCTGTAGCCGACGAGATCGTGGACCTTGCCGCGGGCGCCGATGCGCGCGCGGCGGATCTCGAAGGAGGAGGTGTCGTCGGCGCCGTTCAGCCCCTCGGTGCGCGAGTACTGGGCGTTGACGAAGCCCCAGAACGTCGGCTTCGGGGCGTTGGCGAGCGCGCCCGCGAGCGTGGGCGCGGCCTTCACCGGCGCGGGCGCCGGCTGCGCGGCGGCCGCGGCCGGATCGGCGGCGGGGGTGGTCTGTGCGAGCGAGAGTGCGAGCAGGAATGGGGTCAGCGTCATGATGTCGTTTCTCGGGCGTCGGATCAGATGGCCGGGTGCTTGGTGCCCAGGTTGAAGTGGCACCCTCCGCACGCCATCTTGGCACGGGTGTTCTCGAGGACGCCGCCCTTCTCGTGACACGAGGCGCACTCGGCGGTGGCCTTGTCCTCCAGCACCGGGAACGCCTTCCCGGCGTGCTGCGCGTTGAGGATGATGGCCGCGTGGCGCGCCACCGAGGCGGTGAGCACGCCGCAGCGCTCCTTGCGCTCGGGCGAGTAGGCCTTCTTGCCGGACGCCTTGCACCAGGCCGAGACCGACGCGTGGCAGAGCACCGAGCCCGCCACCGACTTCACGTTGGGGAACTTGGCCGACGCCGGCACCCAGTCCGGCAGCGACGCCTGCTCGTACTGGCGGAAGAGCGCGTCCACCAGCGGCTCCGGCTTCGGCGAGAGGAGCTGGAACGCCGCCGCCGCGCCGTTCAGCGCGCCGCAGAGCGTGGCCCAGCCGGCGACGCCGCCCGCGCCGTAGGTGAACAGCTTCGTCGGGAACGAGGCGTACGGCGCGCCCAGCTTGTCGGCCACCTGGCCGGCGAGCGCGTCGAAGGCGCCGTACATGCAGTGGCCCTCCAGGTAGCCCTTGAACGCGCGCTCCGCGGTGGCGTCCGGGTCGAGCGGCGCGTACGGCCACGGGATGGCCTGCATCCCCTTGCCCGCGGCCGGCGGGGCCGCGCCCGCCTGCCTCGCCACCACCAGCGCCGCGCCCGCGCCCGCGGCGCCGCCCACCAGCTTGATCCAGCCCCTGCGCCCGATGCTCTCGTCTCGCATGTCCCGCTCCGATGGTTGGGCCCCCAACTACGGGGGCGCACCGTACGAGCGGACGCAGGGTCGATCAACGCGGTCTGGGGTCGCGCGGCGGCGCGCCCGGCCCCGCGCGGGAGCTCACATCAGCACGCGGGCCAGATCGGCGCGCGACTCGGCGCCGAGCTTGCGGAGCAGGTTCGCCTGGTGGAACTTCACCGTTCGTAACGTGATCCCGAGCGCCCGCCCGATGTCGGCGAGCCCCTCGCCCTGCAGCAGCCGGTTGAGCACCGCCTCCTCGCGCTCCGACAGCCCGGCCCCGCGCGCCAGCGCGCGGGCGCGGGCCTCCACCAGCCCGTGCACGGCGGCCTCGGCCAGCCGCCGCACCGTGAGGCGCACGCGCTCCGCGCCCTCCGGCGCGGCGGTGACGACCTCGTACCCCGGGGCGGGCGCGAGCGTGCGCGCGTGGACGCGCGGCCAGGCGCCGCCGCCGCGGACCGGGCAGTCGGCACAGGGCTCGCTGCGGCCGTGCAGGGCCTCGTGGCAGCGGGCCGCGGGCACCGGCTCGAGCGCGGCCCCGCCCAGCGGCCTCACCCAGGCCAGGCGGCCGAACGCGCCGGGCCCGTCTCGATGGCGTAGTCGAGCTCCCCCGCCCCGAGCCCGGGGAGATCGCCGAGCACCTCGAGGACGCGGAGGAGGGCGCCCGGCTCGCACGCCGGCTCGATGCCCGGCTCGAGCGCGACGCGCAGCCGCCGCCCTGCCGCCGTGGTCACCTCGCGCTCCACCCGGCCCTCCGCGGGCGCGGGCGCGCCGGCGAGCACCGCCGCGACCGGCCGCCCCTCCAGCGCGCGCGGCGCCGCGCCGAGCAGCCGCTCCAGGCTGGCGGTCGCGAGGCGCACCGTCCCGGCCGCGTCCACCCACGCCGCCGGCTCGCGACCGCGCTCCAGCATGGCGAGCGCGACCGCGCCCCAGTCCGGCTCGCTCCGGGCGCGGGTCACGAGGCCAGCCCCAGCAGGTCCCGGCGCGAGGACGCGCCGAGCTTCCGGAGCACGTTCGCCTGGTGGAACTTCGCGGTGCGCGGCGTGATCCCGAGCGCGGTGCCGATGTCCGCCGCCTGCCGGCCGATGAGGAGCAGCCGCAGCACCTCCTCCTCGCGCGGCGAGAGCTCGAAGCGGCGCACCAGCTCCGCCGTGCGCGCCTCCCGCACCGCAGCGAGCGCGGCGTCGTCCACGCGCCGGACCGAGACCAGCACCTCGTCGCCGGGCAGCGCGGTGGCGGTCGCGACCTCGAAGCCGCCGGTGCGCGGCGCCCGCCGCACCTCCACCCGCGGCCACGCCTCGCCGCCGCCCCGCAGCGCCGGGCAGCCCGGGCACGGCGACGGCCGCCCGTGCAGCACCTCGTGGCAGCGGCGCCCCACCCGCAGCGCCGCCTCGGCGCCCGCGCCGGAGAGCGCCAGCAGCCGGCCGAAGTCCGAGGCGCCCGCCGAGATCCGGTAGTCGAGGTCTCCCGCCGTGCCGCACGCCACCGGCGCCGCCGCGCGCTCCACCACCTCGTGCACGTCGATGCACAGCGCCGCCGAGGCGCCGCGGCCCACCGCCGCGAGCTCGACCTTGAGCCCGTACGTGCGGCCGCCGCGGACGGCGGTGAGCTCGGTCCGGTGCAGCGCGCCGCGGAAGGCCGCCCGCAGCAGCGCCTGGGCGCGGCCCGGCGCGTCCGCGCAGAGCAGGTCGCAGGCGCTGCGGCCCTCCAGCGCGGCCGGCTCCGCCCCGAGCAGGGCCGCGAAGGCGGCGTTCGCGAGTCGCAGCACGCCGTCCCGGTCCACCCACGCCAGCGGCCGGCGCTCGGCGCCGGCGATGGCGCGAGCCACCGCCGCCGGCGCGGGGCCGGCCGGGGCACGGCCCGCGGACGCGGTCCCGTCCGGCGCGTCCGCGGAGATCAGCCGCAGGAGCGATCGCCGCGCGGACGTGGCGCCTTGCGCCGGCAGGGCGCGGCGCGGGTGTGCCTCGGGACTGCGGATCATGCGGTTTCCCCCCCAGGGAACGGCGCGGGCCACAGGGCCCCGGCCAGTGCGGGTCATAAGACCGGGGGCGTGACCGGGGCGTGACGGGCGCCGGGAGGGGCGGGGGTGGTGTGGGGGGACCGGATGGGGCGGGAGCGCGGTGCCTTCGGCGGCGAATGACTCTGGGTGAGGTGCCGGCACCCGCTCGATGACTCTGGGTGTGGAGCGGGACGCCTCGAGCGGGACGGGAGAGCGGTCGGAACGACTCCGGGTGAACGCCAAACGACTCTGGGTCAGGAGGAAGCAGCGCCGAAGCGGCGGTGGACGCCCCCTGGTCGGGCACAGCCCCAATGGCCCGTTCGGGTTTGACGAGTGGTAGGCGAGAAACCCACGCCTTGCCGCCCCAGGAAGAGATGATGCCCGCCTCACCGAACTGGACCGTCCACCTGCTCGGCGCGCCCCGGCTCGCGGGCGCGACCGCAGTGGTCCGGCTGGATCGCCGGACCGCGGCGCTGCTCGCGCTCCTCGCGATCGAGGGCCCGCAACCGCGCTCGCGCGCGGCGGGGCTGCTGTGGCCGGAGTCGCCGGAGAAGACGGCGCGCGCCAACCTCCGCCAGCTGCTCCGGCGGCTTCGCGAGGCCGCGGGTGGGGATCTGGTCGGCCCAGGCGACCCGCTCGAGCTCTCGCCGGCGGTGACCGTGGACGCACGCGGCGGATCGCTCCCGGAAGAGGCCTGGCCGGACGGACGGCTGCTCGACGGCGTCGACCTCGACGAGGCGCCGGAGCTGTCGGAGTGGCTGACCGGCGCGCGCCGGACGCTCGACGCCGCACGGCTCGACGCGGCGCTCGCGGCCGCGGCCCGGCTCGAGGCGGCGGACCAGCTCGGGGCGGCGCTCGCGCAGGTCCAGCGCGCGCTGGTGCTCGAGCCGCTCTCGGAGGAGGCGTACCGCCGCGAGATCCGGCTGCGCTACCTGGCCGGCGATCGGGCCGCCGCGCTCGCCGCCTACGAGCGCTGCCGCGCAGCCCTCCGAGGCGCGCTCGGGGTCGAGCCCTCGCCCCAGACGTCCCGCCTCGCCGAGGAGGTGGCGCGCGGGCGGCGCGTCCCGGCCCGATCCGCCGGCGGCACCCGCTTCCCCTCTCCGTGGCCCGCCCACCGGCGCTCGCCGGCCGCGAGCGCGAGTGGGCGCTCATGGAGGAGGCGTGGGCCGCCGGCAAGGGCATCGCCCTCGGCGGCGCGCCCGGCGTGGGGAAGAGCCGGCTCATGCAGGACTTCCTGTCCACGCACGCCCGGCCGCTCTTCTTCGAGGGCCGGCCCGGAGACCGCGCGGTGCCGTACGGCACGCACGCGCGAACGTTCCGCGAGACGCTCGGGGCGCTCGCCACGGCCGGCGCGGCGCTGCCGCCGTGGGTCCGGACGGAGCTGGCGCGGATGCTCCCCGAGCTCGGCCCGTCCCCAGGCCCGCTCGCGACCGAGGCGGACCGCGTCCGCTTCTGGAACGCGAAGCTCGAGGCGATGCGCGTCGCGTTCCGGGCCGGGTTCGACGCGCTCGGCTTCGACGACACGCAGTTCGTCGATCCGGCCAGCGCCGCGGCCGGGACGTACGTCCTGGAGCAGCTGCTGCGGGACGCGGAGACGCCGCTCCGGACCGTGCACTGCTTCCGGACCGCGGAGATGGCGCCGGAGGTCCTCGCGCACATCCGGGCGCTCGCCGAGGCGGGACGCGCGCTCTACCTCGAGCTCGAGCCGCTGGCGGACGACGCGGTCGAGGAGCTGGTGCGGAGCCTGGACGTGCCGGGGATCGAGCGGGTGGCGGCGGACGTGGCCCGCTACGCGGGCGGGAGCCCGCTCTTCGCGCTCGAGACGGTGAAGCACCTGGTGGAGACCGGCGCCGTCGAGCGCGGGGTCCCGGACCGGACGCCGCCGCGGCTGGAGGCGCTGCTGCGCGCGCGCTTCGAGCGCCTCTCCGCGCCGGCGCTGCAGCTCGCGCGGGCGCTCGGCGTGCTCGGCACCGACTTCACCCTGGAGCGCGCCGCGGCCGTGGTGGAGGCGCGCGCGATGGACGTGGCGGTGGGGTGGAGCGAGCTCGAGGCGGCGCAGCTCGTCCGCGGCACCGCCTTCGGCCACGACCTGCTCGCCGAGGCGGTGGTGACGGCCACCCCGGCGCCGCTGCGGAGCTTCCTGCACCGCCGCGCCGCCGAGGTGCTCGCGGCGACCGGCGGCGCGCCGGGCCGGATCGCGGCGCACTGGGAGCGCGCCGGCGATCCGATCCGGGCGGACGCGTGCCGGCAGGAGGCCGAGTCCATCGCCCGCACCACCCTGCTCGCGACGGAGGCGGCGGGGTACTTCCGGGCCGCCTAGGCTGCCCCGGCCGCGGCCGCCGCGGTCGGGGCCGCGGCGTGCCCGGCGAGCTCGAGCGCCACCGCCGCCGCGTGCACCACCGCGGCGATCCGGACGGCGTCGTGGACCTGGTCCTCGGACACTCCGGCGGCGACCACCACCTGCTCGTGCGAGCGCACGCAGGTCTCGCACCCGTTCACCGCGCTCACCGCGAGCGCGAACAGCTCGAAGTCCACCTTGCTGGCGGCCGGCTTCACGAGCCGGTTCATGCGCAGGCGCGCCGGCTTCTCCGAGTACGACGGCTTCCCGACCATGTGCCGGAACCGGTAGTACACGTTGTTCATCGCCATCACGGCCGCGGCCGCGAGCGCGTCCTCCACCACGGCGGGCTCGACCTCCGACCGCGCGTCGGCCAGCACCGCCGCGAGCAGCCGCTCGTTTCGCGCCGCCGCGGCGGTCGCCACCGCCACGCCCCAGCGCTGCGCCGGGGTGAGCGGCCCGGGCTGCAGCACCGCCTGCAGGTTCAGCTTGATGTCCCGGGCCGGCTCGGGGAGCGCCTCCCGGATCGCGTCGAGGGCCGCCATGGCTCAGGCCACCTGGAGCGTGGACTCGCCCTTCTTCCAGTTGCAGGGGCAGAGCTCGTCGGTCTGCAGCGCGTCGAGCGTGCGCAGCACCTCGTCCACGTTGCGCCCCACCGAGAGGTCGTTCACCGACACGTGCCGGATGACGCCCTCGGGGTCGACGATGAAGGTCGCGCGGAGCGCCACGCCGTCCTTGTGCAGCACGCCGAGCGCGGCGGAGAGCTCGCGCCGGGTGTCGGCGAGCATGGGGAACGGCAGGTTCTTCAGGTCGGGGTGGCTCTTCCTCCAGGCCAGGTGGACGTAGTGCGTGTCGATGCTCGCCCCGAGCACCTGCGTGTCGCGGTCCTGGAACTCGCCGTTGCGGCGGCCGAACTCCGCGATCTCGGTGGGGCAGATGAAGGTGAAGTCCATCGGCCAGAGGAAGACCACCTTCCACTTGCCCGGGTGGCTCGCCTGCGTGACGGTCTCGAACTCGTTGCCGCTCTCCAGGCTGGTCACGGCCTGCAGCGAGAACTCGGGGAAGCGGTCGCCCACGGTCAGCATCGGTGTCTCTCCTCGTCGAATCGGTTCGGGCGCGGCGTCCATCGCCGCGACGGGAGACAACATGGCCTCCGCGTGCTGATTGAGCCATTACATCGTTTCGATTAGGTTGTTAGTCCATGGCTATCACTCGCCTGCCCCCGCACCCGTTCTCGCTGCGCCAGCTGCAGTACGCGATCGCCGTCGCGGACACGCTCTCGTTCCGCCGCGCGGCCGAGCGCTGCCGCGTGGCCCAGCCCTCGCTCTCCACGCAGCTCGCGCAGCTCGAGTCGGCGCTCGGCGTGCGCCTCTTCGAGCGCGACCGCCGCCGCGTGCTCGTCACCGGCGCCGGGCGGCCGCTGCTCGAGCAGATGCGCCGGCTCCTGCTCGAGGCGGACGACCTGCTGGAGGCGGCGCGGCAGGCCGGCGATCCGCTCGCCGGGGCGCTGCGGGTCGGGGTCATCCCCACCATCTCGCCCTACCTGCTGCCCGCGGTCGCGCCCGCCCTCCGCGCCGCGTACCCGGCGCTCCGCCTCACCTGGCTCGAGGACCGCACCGCCGAGCTGGTCCGCAGCCTCCACGCCGGCACGCTCGACGCGGCCCTGCTCGCGGTCGAGGCGGAGCTCGGCGACGTGGAGGTGGCGCCGGTGGCGCGCGACGCGTTCGTGCTCGCGACGCCGCCCGGCCACCCGCTCGGCGCGGCGCGCGGCCCGGCCTCCGCCGCCGAGCTGCGCGACGCGAGCGTGCTGCTGCTCGAGGACGGGCACTGCCTGCGCGAGCAGGCGCTGGCGTTCTGCTCCCGCGCGCGCACCCGCGAGCTGGAGTACCGGGCGACCAGCCTGTCGACGCTCGCGCAGATGGTGGCCGGCGGGGCCGGCGTGACGCTGCTGCCCGAGCTGGCGGTGCCCACCGAGACCCGCCGGGCGGACCTGCGGCTGCGCCCGTTCGCCGACCCGGCGCCCTTCCGGACGATCGCGCTGGTGTGGCGCCGAAGCTCGCCCATCGCCGAGGCGCTGCGGCGGCTCGCCGCCACCGTCAAGGCGGCGTACCCCACGCCCGCGGGCCGCGCGCCGGGATCGGAGCGTCAGCGGCCGCGCGCGCCGCGGGCGTGAGGTCGCGGGCCGCGTCCGGCGTCGCCTTTGCGAGGCGGGGCGGCCGGCCTGCGCGCGCCAACCTGGACCGGGGCGGTCGCGACGAACACGACGTGCCGCACGCCTCCCCCGCCGCCCTGCGTCGCGGGCCCGCGCGCCGGGACCGTCACCGATCGCGCCTCGAGGCCGGCGCGCTCGAGCCGCGACAGGTACCGCTCGTCCGGCCCCCCCGACCAGACCGCGAGCACGCCGCCCTGGCGCAGCGCCGCGCGGCAGGCGTGCACCCCCGCGTCCCCGTAGAGCCGGTGGTTCCCGGCGTGCGCGAGCGCGGACGGGCCGTTGTCCACGTCGAGGAGGATGGCGTCGTACGCGCCGCGCGCCTCGGAGATGCGGGCGAGCACGTCGCCGTGCTGGACGCGCACGCGCGGGTCGTCGAGCGGCCGGCCGGCGAGATCCGCCACCGGGCCGCGGTTCCACGCGGCGAGCTCCGGGACCAGCTCGGCGACGACCACCTTCGCGTCGCCCGGCAGGCGGTCGAGCAGCGCACGCAGCGTGAAGCCGAGGCCCAGGCCGCCGAGCAGCACCGCGCGCGGCCGGGCGCAGCGCTCGAGGGCGAGCGCGGCGAGCGCCTCCTCGGAGCCGTGGGCGCGCGAGGACATGAGCACGTGGCCCGCGGCGCGGACCACCCACTCGTCCCCGCGGCGCGCGAGCACGAGCTCGGTCCCGTCCGGCGCGCGGGCGCGTTCGACCGTCTCCCAGGGTTGCATGGCTGGATTCCTCGGGGCGCCGCCGGCGGGCGCGCCACCCCCTTACGTCAGCTCCCGCGCTTGCGGCGGACCGTGACCGACTCCCCGCCGATGCCCCAGTTGTCCGTGTCCACCTCGTCGATGACGACGACCGTGGTGGACGGGTTCTTCCCGAGCTCGTCGCGCAGCAGCTCGGTGACCTTGCGGATGAGCGTGGCCTTCTGCTCCGCGGTCGCGCCCTCGCGGGTGATCTTGATGTTGACGTACGGCATCCGTGCCTCCTCGCCTCGCGTCCCCGACCCCGCCACTTCCCCGCTCTTCTCTTCTTCCTTCCCCGACCCAGAGTAATGCGTTTCGGCCGGTGCGTCCGCGGCTCGGACGGCCACCGGGCGCAAGGCCGCGGATCGGGCGCCGTATCCGGCGGCACGGCGCGTGCCTTGGGCCTTGGCATGACCGCTCCGCGCCAGATTCTGTCCGGTGTCACCTACCACGTCACGCGCCGCTGCGCTCAGCGCGAGCTGCTATTGCGTCCCTCGGAGCTCGTCAACGAGACGTTTCTGTACGTCCTCGGCGTCGCGCTCCGCCGATACGGGCTCCTGCTGCACGGCTTCTGCGTGCTCTCCAACCATTTCCACCTGGTCGTCACGGACCCCGGTGCGCACCTGCCCGCGTTCGAGCAGTACCTGGACTCGCTCGTGGCCCGCTCGCTGAACGCCGCCCTGGGCCGCTGGGAGGCATTCTGGGCGTCCGGGAGCTACAGCGCGGTGGCGCTCGCGACGCCGGACGACGTGGTCGACAGGCTTGCGTACTCGCTCGCGAATCCGGTCGCCGCTGGGCTGGTACAGAGGGCAGCGGAGTGGCCGGGGCTCTGGTCGTCGCCCGAGCGGATCGGCGCCGGGCCGATCGCCGCGAGGCGGCCGGAGCACTTCTTCCGCCGCAACGGCAGCATGCCGGAGTCGGTCGAGCTCGAGCTCACGCTGCCGCCCGGCTTCGACGACGTGCAGCAGTTCCGGGATCGCCTCGTCGAGGCGATCGGGCACCGCGAGCACCTCGCCGCCGAGCGCTTGAAGGCCGAAGGGCGGAGCTTCCTCGGCGTGCGCCGGGTGCTCGCGCAGAGCCCGAACGCGCGGCCCGCGACGGTGGCGCCGCGCCGCGGCCCGAAGCCGAGGGTGGGCGCGCGCGACAAGTGGAAGCGCATCGAGGCGCTCGGGCGGCTCCGGTCGTTCCTCGATGACTACCGCGAGGCGCTGAAGGCCCTGCGCGCCGGGCTGCGCGACGTGGTCTTCCCGAGCGGCACGTACTGGCTGCGCGTGGCGCACGGCGTGCGCTGCGCGCCCGGGTAGCGCGCCTCGCGCGCTCAGCGTCCCTGGTCCGGCACCGGGGCGACGCGCGAGCGGGAGGGCACGACGAGGACGACCGCGCCGAGGGCGACCGCGGCGGCGGCGGCGAGCACGGCGGGCCTCGGGTCGCCCAGGTGCTGCGCGACGGCTCCGGCGGCGAGCGGGCCGACGATCTGGCCGACGCCGTAGATGGCGGTGAGCGTTCCCACGGCGCGCCCGAGCGCGCGTGGTCGGACCTCGCGCGCGGCCGCCACCGTCAGCGTGGTGATCCCGATGAACGTTCCTCCGAACAGCGCCGCGCCGGCGAGGGCGGCCCAGGCCGCGGAGGACAGCGACGGCAGCGCCATGCCCGCCGCCTGGACGAGGTGCGCGGTGACCAGCGCGGAGCGGACCCCGATCCGGCGCCCGAGCGAGGCCCAGAGCAGCGCGGACGGGGCGGCCGCGAGGCCCGCCAGCGCCCAGGTCCACGGCGCGAGCGCCTCCAGCCCAGGCGTCCGCCGGACCGCTGCCACCGCGAACGTCCCGCTCACGATGTAGCCCAACCCCTCGAGGAAGTACGCGGTCGCAAGCCGTCCGAAGCCGACCGGCGCGCGGCCCCTCCCAGCCGCAACCGCCCCTCCCGACCCCGCAACCGCCCCTCCCGACCCAGAGTCGTGCGCGAGCGGGCCCGACAGGTCCCTCCACCCCGGCACCGCCAGCGCAGCCGCCGCTCCCCCCAGCACCCACCACGGGACGCGCCAACCCCCGGCGGGTGGCGCGAGCGCGGCCACCACGGCCGCGAGCGCGATCCCGACGCCCACCCCGCCGTAAAGTACTCCGGGTCGGGGAAGGTGGCCGGGCGCGACCTCGAGCGCGGCGGCGGACGCGAGCACGAACACGAGCCCGCTCGCGACACCGGAGCCGAAGCGCACCGCGGCCCAGCCCGCCTCCGAACCGACCGCGGTCACCGCGGCGGTGAGCACCGCGGTCGCGGCGAGGCCGAGCCGCAGCGCCGCGCCGCGCCGCGCGCTCCCGGCCAGGCGCCGCGCCCAGAGCACGCCGGCGAGGTAGCCGACCAGGTTGGCCGAGGCGATGGCCCCGCCGACGGCGTCGTCGAACCCGAGCCCATGCTGCACGCCGGGCAGCAGCGCGGTGTACGCGAACCGTCCGATGCCCATCGCGGCGGCGAGGGCGAGCGCGCCGGCGAGCGCGCGGCGTGTGGCGGCGCCCAAGCTATCGGACCAGCTTCTCGAACGCGGCGTCGCCGCGGAGGGCGGCGAGGTCCGCGTCGGTGCGGGCCTGCGCGGTGAGCTTCGGGTTCGCGGCGAGCGCCCGGCGCAGCGCCTCCAGCGCCCCCGCCCGCTGCCCCGCCGCGAGCCGGATGACCGCGAGGTCGTACAGCACCTCCCCGTTCGCCGGCGCCCGGGCCGCGGCGCGCTCCTGCGCCGCGAGCGCGGCCGGGAACTGCTTGCGCCGGAACGCGGACCACCCCTCGTTCCACGCTGCGTTCATCTGCGCGTAGTCGAGCAGCCTTCAGCTCCTCGAACGGCCGGGGGTGGTCGTCCACCCGCACGTCGATCTCGCGGTCGTCGAACCCGCCGTACCCGGCGCCCTCCTTCACCACCAGCAACGCCGCCGACTGCCGCCCCCGCGAGTCGCCCCCGGCCGCGTCGCCGGCGGCGAGCGCGGCGTACAGCCGGTCGGCGAGCGAGCCCTTCCCGCCGACGAACGCGCGCTCCATGGCCGCCACCACCGCCTCGCCGGCCAGGATGTTCCCCTGGATCGCGTAGTCGGGCCCGCTCCGCCCGCCCGCCCACGCGTTCGTGCCCTTGCCGGTGTACGTCGCCGAGGCGCCGGCCGCCGAGACGATGCCGACCTGCCGCAGGTCGCGCTCCGGATCCGCCCGCAGCAGGATCTCGAGCGCCTCGGCGGGCGTGGCGCCCCTCGCGAGCAGGTCGAGGCCGCGCGGGCCGTAGCTCGTGTTGCAGAACGCCTGCGTCGCCACGGCGCCGACGCCGGCCCGGGCCCACGGCACCACCGTGCCCACCGCGAAGAAGCGCGAGGCCACCGCCACGCCGAGCTCGCCGGTGGCGGGGTCGCGGGCGGCGATCGAGAAGGTGGCGACGGGCTCGCGCGGCGTGCCCCCGCGGGCGGCCCCGGCGGCGAGCGCGCAGGCGAGCGCGAGGACGAGGCGGCAGGCGGGCAGGTGGGACATGCGATCGCTCCGGCGGTGGAGCCGCCGACGCTAGCATCCCGCCCCACCGGGCGCACGCGCGGGCGGGCGCACGCGCCGCGGGGACGCGTTCCCAGGTGGGGCCGGCGTCGATTCGACCGGCCGCGCGCCCTCGCCGGCGACAAGAGATCGCGCCGCCCCATGTCCTCGCCCCAGCGCCACGCCCCGCGCCCGAGCCCCGGCCGCCCCCCCGCCGCGCCCCCTGGATCCCTGGCGCCGGATCAGCCGTGACCGACACCGCCGAGACGCTGGGATTCGGCGGGCTGGTCCTCGCCGCGGGGCCCTCGGTCCGCATGGGCGAGCCGAAGCAGCTGCTTCTCTGGCGCGGCGAGCCGCTCGTGCACCGGGCCGCGCGCGCGGCGGTCGAGGCCGGGCTGTGGCCGGTGGTGGTGGTGGTGGGCGCGTGCGCGGAGGAGGTCCGCGCCGCGCTCGCCGGGCTGCCGGTGGCGACGGTCCTGAACCGCGACCACGCGGCGGGCGTCTCGGGGTCGCTGCGGCGCGGGCTGGCGCGGCTCGGCGAGTGCGCGCCGTCGCTCGCGGGCGCGGTGATCCTCGCCTGCGATCAGCCCGGCGTGGACGCCGCGCACGTGGCGGCGCTGGCGGGCGCGCTCCGCGTCACGGGGCGGCCGGTGGCGGCCTCGGCCGACGGCGGCGCGCTCATGGTCCCCGCCCTGTTCTCCACCGCGCTCTTCCCCGAGCTGCGCGCGCTCGAGGGCGACGAGGGCGCCGAGCGGCTGCTGTCCCGAGATCCGGCCCGGGTCGCGCCGGTGCCGCTCGCGCACGGCGGCTGCCACGTGGACACGCCGGAGGACTGGCGGCGCGCCCGGCTCATGGGCGGCGGCTCATAGGCGGCGCGTCCAGGCCACCCCGAGCGCCAGGTCCGGCGCGTTCGAGTCGTAGAACCAGCGCTGCCCGCCCTCGCGCGCGTCGCGCGCGTGCTGCGTGCCGGGCGTGAAGTCCTCGGAGAAGTACACCGTCACCTCGCCGGCGCGCACGCCCGCCGAGAGCTGGTTGTGGGCGCGGAACAGCGCGTACCACGCGCTCGCCTGCGGGCGCTCCACCTCGGGCGAGAGCGTCCACCCGTGGCTGCCGAACGCGGGCGCGAGGAACCGGTCCTCCACGATCAGCGCGACGCGGCCCCCGAGCCGCGCCACGAGCGACGCCTCGATCCCGGCCTGCAGCGGGCGCGGCCGCAGCGCCGCGCCGCGGGGCAGCGGGCCGAGCGCGCGGAGCGAGGCGAGCGCGTGCCCGGTGAGCCAGCGCGCCGGTGCCCAGGTCGCCGCGAGGCCGAGGCCCGCGTCCGGCGAGCCCGAGCCGCCCAGCCGCGACGCGGCGCCGGTGGGGAGCTTCACGTCGAGGCGCAGCGCCAGGGCGAGCCGCCCCGGGCCGCCGGGGCCGTCGCCCGCGATCCGGAGCGCCGTCCGGACGGCCACGTCGCCGAGCGCGGTGCGCGGCCCCGTGACGGTGATGCCCCGTCCGTCCGCTCGCCCGAGCCGCACCTCCACGGCGTCGCGCGGCCAGGCCTCGCGCTGGAAGTTCCAGCTCCCGACGACCCCGTGCCACGCCTCGATGGGCCGGTCGGTCCAGCCGCCCCAGGTCCGCAGCAGGCGCACCTCGACGCGGGTGGTGAGGCGCTCCGGGAGCGAGCCGGCCCAGGCGCGCCGCCACGGGATCGCGACCGCCGCCTGCAGCACGTCGGTCTGGGCGTCGAGCCGGACCACCACCCGGTCGCCGCCGCGCTCCAGCACGGTGGGCACGGACCAGGCGTTCGCCGCGACCCACCGGACATCCACGGTAGGTGAAGCCACCCCGCGCGCGTCCTCGAGCGGCATGTCGAGCGACAGCCCGCGCAGCGGTCCGGGCGTCCAGGCGCCGAGCGGCGCGTCGGGCGCGAGGGCCGCGGCGCCCACCGGCGCGAGCGCGGCGAGGACGGTGAGCGCGGCCGCGCGGAGGCGCGCGAGGCGTGGGCGGCGCGGCATGGGCGGGAGATGGTATCCGAGCCGGCGCGACCAGCCGCCGTGCCGCCCGCGGACGGCACCTCCTGTCGCACCCGTCGGCGCGAGCCCGTCCCCCGCCCCCGTGTCAGGGCGGGCCGAAGGAGGCGTGCTAACGTTCCGGCGGGTGCGCGGTGGCCTCGCCGCGCAGCGGTGCTCCCGGATCCGGGGCGCCGCACTGGGGGGAGGCAATGATCGGCTCGCGTGTCGTCGTCCTCGCGTCCGTGCTCGCCGCCGCGCTCGCCTGCGAGCGCGCTGCGCCGCGGCCCGGCCCCTCGCCGGCGTCGGTGGCGCCCGCCGCCGCGCCGCGGACGCCGGACACGCCCGGCGAGCTCGACGCGCGCGCCGTCACGGACCGTCACGTGGTGCTGCGCTGGAAGCCCGTCGCGGGCGCGACGGGCGCGGCCGCGTACGAGGTCCTGGCCGGCGAGCGCGTGCTCCGCGCCGAGGCGCCGCCGCTCGACGATCGCGGGGTGGGCCCGGCCCGCGTGTACTGCTACGCGGTGCGCGCGGTGGACGCCGCCGGGAACCGCTCGCCGGCGTCGCCGGCCGCGTGCGTGCGCACGCCGGACCTGGTCGCGCCGACCGCGCCCGGTGCGCCCGCGGCGAGCGCGCAGGGGACGGAGAGCGCGGTCGTCTCCTGGTCGCCCTCGCACGACGACGTGGCGGTGGTGGGCTACGAGGTCCTGCGCGACGGGCACGTGGTGGCGCGCGCAGGCGCCGCCGCGACGCAGGCGATGGAGGCCGGGCTCGTGCCGGGCCGGGAGCACTGCTGGTCCGTCCGCGCCCGCGACGCCGCCGGCAACGCCTCCGCGGCGGCGGGCCCGGCCTGCGCGCGCACCTCCGACGCCTCCCGGGCCGGCCGGCTCGGTGCGCCGCGGCCGTAGGGACCGAACCGGCGCGGCCTACCAGATCAGCGCGAGCGCCACGGCGCCGACCACGGCGAACGCGAGCGCCACCTTCACGGCGCTCCCCAGCACGAAGCCGAGGAACGCGCCCGCGCCCGCCTTCAGCGCCCGCTTCACGTCGGGGTTGCGCGCGTACTCGAACGCGACGGCGCCCACGGCGGGCCCGAGCACGATCCCGGGCAGCCCGAGGAAGAAGCCCACCAGCAGCCCCACGCCCGCGCCCGCCACGGCCCAGCCCGACGCGCCGAACGCCTTCGCGCCGAGCACGCTCGCGAGCCAGTCCACGGCCCAGATCGCGACCGAGAGCACCGCCGCGACCGCCACGGTGCCCCAGCCCACGCGCTGGAAGTCCCCGGCCCAGGCCACCAGCACGGCGCCCGCCACGAGCAGCAGCGACCCCGGCAGCACCGGCAGGACCACGCCGGCCACGCCCGCGACGAGCGCCGCCGCGCCGAGCGCGTAGAGCAGGATCTCCATCGCCACCTCCGCCCCCGGTATGCCGCGCCGCGGCGCCGCCGTCCACCGGCGCGGGCGGCGCGCAGCGCCCGCGGCGGGGCCTACTTGAAGTCGTCGGAGCGGAGCCCGTACCGGCGCAGCAGCCGGTGGAGGCTCTCGCGCTCCATCCCGGCGCGCTCGGCGGCGCGCGTCACGTTCCCGCCGAACTCGGCCAGCAGCGCCACGAGGTACTCGCGCGAGGTGCGGTCGCGCGCCTCCGCCACCGCCTCCTTGTACGGGAGCTTCGCGAGGTCCGCCGGCTCCGGCCCGGCCGGCGCCGCGCCGGCCACCTCGGCCGGGAGGTCGGCCACCCGGACCCGGTCGCCCGAGGAGACCGCCACCGCCCGCTCCACCGCGTTCTCGAGCTCGCGCACGTTGCCCGGCCACGGGTAGCCCGCCAGGCGCCGGAGCGCCTCCGGCTCGAACCCGCCCGCCAGCTCGCGCCGGAGCGCCCGCGCGTGCTTCGCGAGGAAGTGCTGCGCGAGGAGCGGCACGTCCTCGGCCCGCTCGCGGAGCGGCGGGAGCGTCACCGGGAACACGTGCAGCCGGTAGAACAGGTCCTCGCGGAAGCGCCCGGCCCGCACCTCCTCGCGGAGGTCGCGGTGCGTGGCGGCGATGACGCGCACGTCCACCTTGAGCGGCTGCGTGTCCCCCACCCGCCGGATCTCCCGCTCCTGGAGCGCCCGGTTCAGCTTCACCTGCGCCGGGAGCGGCAGCTCGCCGACCTCGTCGAGGAACAGCGTCCCGCCCTGCGCCTCCTCGAACAGGCCCGCCTTCGCGGCCGCGGCGCCGGTGAACGCGCCGCGCGCGTGCCCGAACAGCTCGCTCTCGACCAGCTCGGCGGGCAGCGCCCCGCAGTTCACCGGGACGAAGCGCCGCTCGCGGCGGGCCGAGTGGTAGTGGATGGCGCGGGCGGCCAGCTCCTTGCCGGTGCCGGTCTCGCCGAGCAGCAGCACGGTGATGTCGAGCCCGGCCGCCTTGTCGAGGAGCCCGTACACGGCGCGCATGCGCGCGCTGCGCCCCACCAGGTTGTGGAACGACGACGGCTCGCCGGCAGCGGCGTCGTCGCGCCGGGCCGCGTCGGCGAGCCGCTTCTGCTCGGCGGCGCGCGCCACCACCGCCAGCGCCGCGTCGGGGTCGAACGGCTTCTCGAGGTAGTCGAACGCGCCCATGCGCATGGCCCGCACCGCGTCCGGGATGGTGGCGTAGCCGGTCATCATCACCACCTCGGTGTCGGGCGCGCGCGCCTTCACCGCGCCGAGCAGCTCGAACCCGTCCGCGCCCGGCATGCGGATGTCGGTGACGACCACGTCGTACGCGCGGGTGGCGACCAGCGAGAGCGCGCGGGCGCCGTCCTCGGCCTCCTCCACCGCGTAGCCGTCGGCGAGGATCTTCGCGAGCAGCTTGCGCATGTTCTCCTTGTCGTCCGCCACCAGCACGCGCACCGGCCCGCCCGTCATGGCTTCGCTCCTCCCGCGGCCCGCCGCCGGGCCGGCGCGGGCGCGACGGGCAGCGTGAGCGCGAAGCAGGCGCCGCCCTCCGCGGCGGCCGCCACCGCCAGCTCGCCGCCGTGGGCGCGGGCGATGGCGCGCGAGACCGCGAGCCCCAGCCCCGTGCCGCCCGGCTTGGTGGTGAAGAACGGCTCGAACATCTTCCCGCGCGCCGCCGCGGGGACGCCGGGCCCGGAGTCCTGCACGATCAGCTCCGCCACGCCGTCGCGCTCCCGGAGCCGCACCGCCACGCGCCCGCCCGGCCCGGCCGCCTCGCCGGCGTTCCGCACCAGGTTCACGAGCACCTGCCGCAGCTTCTCGGCGTGGCCGGGCGCGCTCGCCGCGCCCTCCACCTCGGCCGACACGCCGTCCAGCAGCCGCGCCTCGCGCAGCCGCGCCACCACGTCCTCCGCGAGCGCGCGCAGGTCCACCTGCTCCGACGGCGACGGGAGCGGCCGGGAGAGGTCGAGCAGGCCGTCCACGATGTGCTTGGCGCGGAGCGCCTCCTCCTCGACCACGGCCAGGTCCTCGGCGAGCGTGCCGTCCGCCTTCTTCCGCAGGAGCTTCGCGTACCCGAGGATCACGCCGAGCGGGTTGTTGATCTCGTGGGCCACGCCGGCGGCGAGCCGGCCGATGCCGGCCAGCTTCTCGGAGCGGACGAGCTGCTCCTGGTGGTCGCGCAGCGACGCGGTCATCTCGTTCCAGCGCCGCGCCAGCGACACCAGCTCCGGCGCGCCGCGCACCTCGATGCGCGTGTCGAGGTCGCCCTCCGCGATCCGGGCCGCGCCGGCCTGGAGCTGGGCCACCGGCACCGCGATGGACCGCCCGATGGCGAGGCTCACCGCCGCGGCCACGAGCGGCGCCGCCACCAGGATCGCGACCAGCACCGCGAGCGTGCGCCGCTCGGCCTGGTCGGCGCCGGCGCGCGCCTGCGCGATCTGCGCCTCGAACCGCGAGACCAGCTCCTGCGTGAGGTCCTGGATGTGCGTCACGACGAGCTGCGCCCGCCCGTGCTCCTCCTGCACGCTCTGCCGCTCCCCGCGCAGCACCGCGGGCACGATCGAGTCGCGGAAGATGCGGTCCAGCCGGCCGCTCTCCGCCTCGATGCGGTCCACGAGCGAGCGCTCCTCCGGGCGGTCGGCCGCCTCGCGCAGCGCGCGGGTGAGGCGCAGCACCGTGTCGCGCGCCTCGGCGTAGAAGCCGAGGTGGCTGGCGTCGCCGATGATGATGGTGTGCGCCTGGTGGGCGTACTGGTCGCGCACCGCGCTCGCCAGCTCGAGGGAGAGGCGCACGCCCTCCTCGCGCCGCATGGTCTCGGCGATGCCGCGGTGGATGCGGGCCGAGCCCACGATCGCCGCGGCGGAGGCGATGGCGAGCAGGAGGACGAGCGCCCCGAGCCCGAGGGCGAGCCGCTTGGCGGTACCGGTGGCGTGCATCATCGCGGGAGGTCTCTCGCCCTGCAGGATCCGAACCGGCGGCGCCTGCGCCGCCTTCCGGGCGCCCTGGGCGGCGGCGGGGCGCCGCGGCCGTGACCGCCCCGGTCACAGTGTAGCGGACGGCGGCACCTCGCGCCCGGCCGCGGGCGGCGGATCCCGGGCACTTCGGCGACTTCGCGGCCGGCACGCCCCATGCTGTGGTGACGCATCCGAACCCTGTCAGGAGACACGCATGAACCTGTGGAAGCTCGCCCCCGCCGCCCTGCTCGCCGTCGCCGCCCCCGCGCTCGCCTCCGCCGGCGAGGAGGGCGGGTGCGAGAACTGCCCGGCCCACAAGGCGCACGCCGAGCACGGCGCGAAGGCGGTGCCGGCCGCCGCCACCGCCGCAGCCGGCTCGGTCAAGAAGGGCGTCCGGACGATCCCGATCACCGTGACGTCCGACGGCTTCACGCCCGCCGAGGTGAAGGCCAAGGCCGGCGAGACGGTGAAGCTCGTGGTGACGCGCAAGGTGCAGCGCACCTGCGCCACCGAGATCGTGATGAAGGACTTCGGCGTGAACCAGCCGCTGCCGCTCGACCAGGCGGTCACGGTGACCGTGAAGCCGAAGCAGGCGGGCACGTACCGGTTCGCCTGCGGCATGGACATGATCGCCGGCAACCTGGTGGTCGAGTAGCCGCCGCGCCACGCGCGCCGCGCCGAGGGCTCGCCGTCCACCGGGCGGCGGGCCCTCCGCGTTCCCGGGCACGCTCACACGAGGTCGAACCGCTCGGAGTGGATGTCGCGGAGCGGGACGCCGAGCCGCACCAGCGCCGTCTCCACCGCGTCCATCATCGCCGGCGGCCCGCACACGAAGCAGCCGCGGTGCCCGCGGGGAAGGTGCCGGCGCAGCACGTCCTCGCCCACCACGCCCACCTCACCGGTCCAGCCGTCCGGCGGGTGCTCGAGCACGTGCACCACCGTGAGGTCGAGCCGCGTCGCGAGCTCGGCCAGCACCTCGCGGAACGGGGTCCGCTCCCAGCGGCCGGTGCCGAACACGAGCTGGTGCGGCCGGCGATCGCCGCGGTCCGCGAGCGTGCGGAGCATCGAGAGGCACGGCGCGATGCCGATGCCGCCGGCGACGAACAGGTACCCGTCCGCGTCCGGGAACGCGTCCACGCTCATGGTCCCGTAGGGCCCGTCCACCCAGGCGCGCGCGCCGGGAAGGGTCGCCTGGACGCGGCGGGTGAAGTCGCCGAGCGCCTTCACGGTGAGCTCCACGCGCGGCGCCCGCTGCGAGCTGCCCGAGATCGAGAACGGGTGCTCGCGCGCCGCGAACGGCGAGGCGCCCAGCGTGAGCCAGGCGAACTGGCCGGCGCGGAAGCGGAAGCCCTCGTGGCCGTCGGGATCGAGCACCAGCGTCACCGCGTCGCCGCGCTCGGGCCGGACCTCGCTCACGCGGTACGGGCGGGCGCGGAGCGCGAGCGGCTTCGCGACGCGCACGCGGAGGAGCAGCGCCACCCAGGCCAGCGTCCAGGCGATCCACATCACCCGGGTGACCGGGCCGGCGAGGAGCCGCCGCGCCGCGGCCGCGTGCCAGAGGCCGAGCAGCACCGCCGCCGTCGCGGCGAGGCCGTGCAGCACGCGCCAGGCCTCGTACGGCAGGCGCAGGCGCCGCCGGCCGTAGGACGTCACCGCGAGCACGACCAGCGCGTACAGCGACCAGACCCCGGCGCCGACCGCGCCCGTGGCGCGCCAGGGCAGGAGCCACTCCGCCATCCCGCCCAGCCCCGGCCCGAGCAGCACGAGCGGGTGGAGCACCAGGAACGCGAGCGCGACCGCGGTGACGTGGCGGTGGAACGCGTAGACGACGTCGGTCCCGAACGGCGGCGCGAGCCACTGGAAGCGCGCGGTGAGCAGGAACTGCATCGCCATGATCGACAGGCCCAGGAAGCCGAGCGCCGCGGCCAGCTCCTGCCGGAACCGGCCGTCGCCCGGCGCCGGCACCGCGGCGAGCCAGAGCAGCGGGTACAGCGCGAGGAGCACGTAGAGCGCGATCCAGAGGCCGACCCGGGTCAGGTCCTGGAGGCGGACCGCCCTCACGGCGCGAGGCTCCGGGCGAGCGCGAACAGCGCCGCCGCGGCGAGGAGGATCACCCCCACGGCGAGCGCGGCGACGAGCGCGAGCTTCTGGCGCACGGCCCCGTTCTACCACCCCGGCGCGGCCGTTCGCGCTGCGTGACGCCGTGCCGCAGGCGTGCTTTCCTGCCCGCTCCGGAGGAACCCGCATGCTCGCGCCGCTCGCCACGCTCGCCGCCCTCGCCCTCGCCGCCGGCCCCGCCGCGCCGCCGCTCGAGCTCACCACCTTCTCGCTCCCGAACGGGCTGACGGTGGTGCTCGCGCCCGACCACCGGCTGCCGCAGGTGGCGGTGGACACCTGGTTCCAGGTGGGCTCGAAGGACGAGGCGCCCGGGCGCACCGGGTTCGCGCACCTGTTCGAGCACCTCATGTTCATGGGGACGAACCGCGTCCCCGGGAACCGCTTCGACGTGATCATGGAGTCGGGGGGCGGCTCCAACAACGCGTCCACCTCGTCGGACCGGACCAACTACTACAGCGTCGGGCCCTCGCAGCTCCTCCCCACGCTGCTGTGGCTGGACGCGGACCGGCTGCAGGCGCTCGCCGACGCGATGACGCAGGAGAAGCTCGACCTGCAGCGCGGGGTGGTGCGCAACGAGCGGCGGCAGAGCTACGAGAACACGCCCTACGGCGCGGCCGAGCTGGTGATCCCCGAGGTCATGTACCCGGAGGGCCACCCGTACCACCACCCCGTCATCGGCAGCCACGCCGACCTCGAGGAGGCCACGCTCGACGACGTGAAGGGCTTCTTCCGGACCTGGTACGTGCCGGCGAACGCGACGCTGGTGGTGGCGGGCGACTTCCGGCCCGACGAGGTGCGCCCGCTGGTCGAGAAGCTGTTCGGCGCGGTCCCGCTGCGCGCGCCGCCCGCGCCCGCGCGCGCCGCGCCGGCGCGGCTCGAGCGCGAGGTCCGCCGGATCCTGTCCGACCGGGTGGAGCTGCCGAAGCTCATCCTGGTGTGGCACGCGCCGGCCGCCTACGCCGACGGCTCGGCGGAGCTGGAGCTCCTCGCCGACGTGCTGGCGGAGGGGCCGTCCTCGCGCCTCGACCGGCGGCTCGTGCAGGAGCTGCGGCTCGCCGAGTCGGTCACCGCCTACCTCGACCCCGGGCGGCTCGGCTCGCTGTTCCGCGTCGAGGTGACCGCCACGCCCGGAGCCGACCTGGAGCGGGTGAAGCGCGAGGCGCTGGCGGTGCTCGCGGAGCTGCAGGCGAAGGGGCCCGAGGCGCGCGAGCTGGCCCGCGTGCGCGCGCAGGCGGAGCGGCGGCGGCGCGAGGAGCGCGAGCACCTCGTGCACCGCGCCGACAAGCTGAACGAGTACCTCGCCTACTACGGCGAGCCGGACGGCTTCGCCCGCGACCTCGCCCGGGTCACCTCCGCCACCTCCGGCGGCCTGCGCGAGGCCGCCCGCGGGCTGGGCGAGGGCCGGCTCGACCTGCGCGTCCTCCCCGCCCGCGCCGGCGTCGCGAAGGCGGAGATCCCCGACGCGCCGCCGCCGCCGCTCGCCACGCGCCCGTTCGACCCGCCCGCGCCGGAGGTGTTCCGGCTCGCGAACGGCCTCGAGGTGCGCGTCGCCCCGCGCCCGGGCACCGGGCTGTTCGCCGCCCACCTGCTCCTGCCCGGCGGCGCCGCGGCGGTCCCGGCCGAGAAGGCCGGGCTCGCGCCCATCCTCGCCGAGCTGCTCACCTCCGGCGCCGGCGGGCGCAGCGCCGCGGAGTACGCCGACGCCATCCGCGCGCTCGGCGCGACCGTCGAGGCCGAGGCGCGCCCCGCGTCGCTGCAGGTGTCGGTGAGCGGGCTCTCCGCCCACCTCGCCCCCGCGCTCGACCTCTTCGCGGACGCGGTGCTGCGCCCGAACCTGGCGCGCGCCGACTTCGAGCGCGAGGCGGCGCTGGCGCTGGCGCGCGTCGAGGCCCGGCCCGACGATCCGCGCAAGGTGGCGCCGGTGGTGGCCGCGGCGGCGATCTTCGGCCGGGACGACCCGCGCGGCCGCCCGGTGGACGGCTGGGCCGCCACGGTGCGCACCGTCGCGCTCGACGACGTGCGCCGGCTCGCGCCGCGGCTGCTCGACCCGCGCGGCGCCACGCTGGTGGTGGCGGGGGACGTCGACCCGGCGACGCTCCGGCGGCTGCTCGCGCCGCGGCTCGGCGCCTGGCGCGGCGCCGGCCCCGCGCCCGCGGCGACCCCCGCCGCGCTGACCGCCGCGCCGGGCGGGCGCATCCTGCTCGTGGACCGGCCCGGCGCCCCGCAGACCCGCATCCTCCTGGCGCGCCCGGTCGCCCCCGCGGCCGAGCCGGCGCGCGCGCTCCGCGAGCTCGTGAACGTGGTGCTGGGCGGCAGCTTCACCTCGCGCCTCAACCAGAACCTGCGCGAGAAGCACGGGTACACCTACGGCGCGCGGAGCGCGTTCGCGACCGAGGGCGGGCAGGGGCTGTTCACCGCCGGCGCGGCGGTGCAGACCGAGGTGACCGGCGCGGCCCTGGTGGAGCTGCGGCGCGAGCTGGACGGGCTCGCCGCCGCCGGCGTGGACTCGGCCGAGACGGCCAAGGCGCGCGAGACGGCCCGGCACCGGACGGTGGAGGAGATCCAGACCACCGCCGGGCTCGCCGACGCGCTCGCCGCGGCCGTCCTGGAGGGCCGCCCCCCCGACGCGCTCCGGCGCGAGGCCGAGGCGCTCGCCGCCGTCGAGCCCGCCCGCGCCGTCGCCGAGGCGAAGACCGGGCCGTACGCCTTCGGCGGCCTCACGGTGGTGCTCGTGGGCGACCGGAAGGCGGTCGTGCCCCAGCTCGAGAAGGCCGGGTTCCCGCGGCCGGTGGTGGTCGACCCCGACGGCACCCCCGTCCCCGCCCTCCCCGACCCCGCCATACCCGACCCGGAGTAATTTTCGGGATGGGGGGCGGGGCGGGTGCGGAACGTTCGTTCCGCGACCGCTCACGCTGGAATGCCCGCAGATCGGCGGCCGCGCGACGGACGGTGGGCCGCGCGGCGGGCGCCATTCCCGGGACGCCCGCCCGGCGAGGCTCGCTTCGGGGTCGCCGCCAACGACTCTGGGTTCGGCGGAAACGACTCTGGGTCGGGGGGCGAACGACTCTGGGTCGGGGGACGTGGGGACGGGACGGGGGGTCGTGAACGGGCGCCGGGGACGGCACCACGGATGCCCGCCGGGGGCCCCGCGTCAGGCGCCGCGGCGGCGGACGGCGCGCGCCACCTCGGCGGCGAGCTCCTCGACGCTGAACGGCTTGTGGAGGATCCCGCGGAACCCGCCCTGGAGCGCCTCGCGGACCCGCGCGTCGAGCCCGTAGCCGGTCATGAGCACGGCGGGGAGCTCGGGCTGGGCGCGCCGCAGGGCCCGCAGCGTCTCGGGGCCGTCGCCGGCGGGCATGGCGAGGTCCACCAGCGCGAGGTCGAGCGCGCCGCGCCCCTGCACCTCGAGCGCCTCCGCCAGCGAGGCGGCGGGGAGCGCGTCGTAGCCGAGCCGGCGCAGGAGCCGCGCCGTGGTCTCCCGCACGCCGCGCTCGTCGTCCGCCACCAGGACGCGCCCGGCGCCGTGCTCCGGCGCGCCCGCCGCCACGGCACCGTCGTCGCGCTCGATCGCCGGCGACTCGGGCAGGAGCACGGTGAACCGCGCCCCCTTCCCCTCCTCGCTCTCGAACCCGACCCAGCCGCCGTGGTTCTGGACGATGCCGTACACCATGGCGAGGCCCATCCCCGTGCCCTGGCCGGCCGGCTTGGTGGTGAAGAACGGGTCGAACACGCGCTCGCGCACCGCGGCGGGGATGCCGACGCCGGTGTCCGCCACCGTGATCGCCACGTGCCGGCCGGGCGCGAGGCCGGGGCGCGCGCGCGTCGCCTCGGCGTCGAGCTCCACCTCGGCGGTCTCGAAGGTCAGCGTCCCGCCGGACGGCATGGCGTCCCGCGCGTTCACGGCCAGGTTGAGCACGACCTGCTGGAGCTGGTCGGGGTCGCCGCGCACCACCGCGGTGCCGGCCGCGAGCTGGTGCCGGATGGCGATGCGCTTGTCGAGCGTGCGCTCGAGCAGCGCCGACACCTCGCGCACCAGCGCGTGCAGGTCCACCGGCACCTGCTGGTACTTGCCCCGGCGCGCGAACCCGAGCAGCTGCCGGGTGAGCGCGGCGCCCCGGCGCGCGGCCTGGCGGATCCCGACGGCCGCCTCGTCCGCGGCGGTGCCGGGCTCGCCGAGCAGCTCGGCGTAGCCGAGGATCCCGGTGAGCAGGTTGTTGAAGTCGTGCGCGATCCCGCCGGCGAGCAACCCCACCGCCTCCATCTTCTGCCCGTGCCGCGCCTGCGCCTCCGCCGCCTGCCGCGCCTCCTCGGCGCGCTGCCGCTCCACCAGCTCCGCCGCCAGCCGCCGGTTCGCGAGCGCGAGCGCCGCGGTCCGCTCGTCCACCGCGCGCCGGAGCTCCTCGGGCAGCCGCAGGAGCCGGTGCGCGAGCAGCCCGCTCGCCCCGGCCACCAGCACGAGCAGCGCCGCCGGCATGACGAGCCCGCCCCAGCGCACCCAGCCCTCCCGCGGCGCCACGTCGAGCTCCCACGCCTCGCCCGGCAGGCGGACCTTGACCGCGACCGCGCCGCGCGGGAGCGCGCCGCCCGAGGACGCGAACGGCTGCGCCGCGCCGTCGCGCCGGAGCGCCCAGTCCAGCCCGGCCGCCGACAGGGCCGCCACCCGCGTCCGGCTCACCACGTCCGGCAGCCGCACCGCCACCGCCACGAAGCCCCAGAACGCCTCGCCGCCCCCCGGCGCCGGGCGGAACACCGCGATGCGCCCGACCACGCCCTGCCCGCCCTGGCGCAGCTCGAACGGCCCCTCCGCGGTGAGCTGGCGCGACTCGATGGTGCGCTCGGCGGAGGCGCGGTGCCCGGGATCCGCGAGCAGGTCGAGGCCCAGCGCCGCCTCGTTTCCGGCGAGCGGGTGGATGCGGGTGAGCACGCCGCCCGGGGCGAGCTGCAGGCTGCTGATGCCGCCGTAGTGGGCGAGCAGGTCGTCGGCGACCTGCTCGAAGCGGTCGAGGTCGGTGTGGCGCACCAGCGCGGCGAGCGCGTGCGCCGCGGCGAGGCTGCGCGACAGGTCGTCCTCGATGGCGCGGGCGGCGAGGTCCGCGCGCTCGAGGATGGCGCGCCGGCGGCCGCGCTCCTCCGCGATCTCGTGCTGCTGGAGCAGCGCGCCGCCGAGGACGAGCACCGCCGCGGCCACCGCGACGCCGCCCCACGGCGCCCTGCGACCGGGTCGCGGCGCGTCACCGAGGCCCGGGGCCGCGGCCGGCGCTGGTGCGTCGGGCGCCATCAGTGGATGCGGGGCAGGAGCGGCAGGGCCGCCACCACCCGCGCCTCCTCCTCGGCGAGCGCGTCGAGCCGCGCGTCGGCGGCGGGGTCCACCTCGCGCGCCAGGTCCACGAACAGCCGCTCGTGGCCAGCCTCCGACTGCGCCAGGCGCGCGTACAGCTCACGCAGCCGCGCGTCCGGGAGCGCGCCCGCGAGCAGCCACAGGCGCTCGCAGCTCCGCGCCTCGATGAGCGCGCCCACCAGCAGCCGGTCCACCAGCCGGTCCTCGGGCCGCGGGCCGCCGCGGACCTGGCGCAGGAGCGCCTGCGCGTACGGATCGCCCTCGTCGGGCGGGAGCGGGGTGCCCCGCCGGCCCAGCTCGGCCAGCACCGCCAGGAAGTGCTGCAGCTCCTCCTGCGCGAGCTTCGCGAGCGCCCGCACCATCCCGGCGCGCTCGGGGTGGTCGGCCACCAGCTTGAGCGCGCTCGCCGCCGCCTTCTTCTCGCAGTGCGCGTGGTCCTGCAGCGTGCGGTCCAGCTCCGCGAGCGCGACGTCGGTCCAGCGCGGGTCGGTGGGCGAGCGGAGCAGGCGCACCCGCGCAGTGTACGCGATCACGAGAGGAGCGCCGCGAGCCGTTCCGGGGAGAGGACCGCGGGTGCCCGCGGCAGCCGCGCCAGCGAGAAGCGGCCGACCAGCTCCCGCGGGGTACACGCGGCGTGTGGGTCACCATCCGCCAGCCCCGAGAGCTCGGCCAGCAGCGCGACCACCGCGCGAGGGTCCGCGCCGCGCGCCCGGAGCTCGCCCAGCGAGAGCGCGCCGTGCCGCTTCGCGAGCCGTGCGCCGTCGGGCCCGACCACGAGCGGCACGTGCGCGAAGCGCGGCGCCGCGAGCCCCAGCGCGCGGTAGAGGAGGAGCTGGCGCGCGGTGGACGGCAGGAGATCGTCGCCGCGGACCACCTCCCCCACCTCCATGGCCGCATCGTCCACCACCACCGCGAGCTGGTAGGCCGGCACGCCGTCGGCCCGCGCCACCACGAAGTCGCCCACCTCCGCCGCGACGTCGTGCGCCACCGGGCCGTGCACGCCGTCCTCGAAGGCGACCGGCCCCGGCTCCACGCGCAGGCGCCAGGCCGGCCGCCGGCCCGCCGCGCGCCGGGCCACCTCTGCGGGGGAGAGCGCGCGGCAGGTGCCGGGGTAGCGCGGCCCCTCGTCCGAGGCGCCGTGCGGCGCCTGCGAGGCGGCGGCGATCTCGGCGCGCGAGCAGAAGCACGGGTAGGCGAGCCCCGCGGCGCGGAGCCGCTCCAGCGCGGCGGCGTAGCGCGGCAGCCGCTCCGACTGGCGATAGGGGCCGAGCGGGCCGCCCACGTCCGGCCCCTCGTCCCAGTCCAGCCCGAGCCAGCGCAGCTCGTCCAGGATCCGCGCCTCCAGGCCGGGCCGCACGCGCGGGCCGTCCAGGTCCTCCACCCGCATGACGTAGGCCGCCCCGGCGGTGCGCGCGGCGAGCCACGACAGGAGCGCGGTGCGCGCGTTGCCGAGGTGCAGGGGTCCGGTGGGGGAGGGAGCGAAGCGGCCGCGGCTGGACACGGGTGCCCCGGGAGGTCGGTGCCGGTTGGGCGCTGCGATGATATCCGCTGCCCCCGGCCCCCACGCGTCGAAAACTTGTGAGGGCGGGGGAACCGCCACACTACTCCACCCATGGCCCGCCAGGCAGGCGTCCTCCTCCCCCTCTTCTCGCTCCGCTCCCAGGCAGACTGGGGCGTGGGCGAGATCCCCGACCTCGTCCCCTTCGCACGCTGGTGCGCCGACGCGGGCTTCTCGCTGGCGCTGCTCCTGCCGGTGAACGAGGCCTCGCGCGGGCAGAACAGCCCGTACGGCGCGCTCTCGGCGTTCGCGCTCGACCCGGTGTACCTCGCGCCCTCCGCGCTCCCCGACTTCCAGGCCGCCGGCGGGCTCGACGCGCTCTCGCCCGACGAGCGCGCCCGGCTGGCCGCCGTTCGGGCCGCCCCGACGGTGCGCTGGGACGAGGTGCGCCGGCTGAAGCGCCGCGCGCTGGAGATCGCCTTCGCGCGCTTCGAGCGCGACGAGTGGAACCGGCGCACCGAGCGCGCCCGCGCGCTGGAGGCGTTCGCGCGCCAGGAGGCGGGCTGGCTCGACGACTACGCGCTGTTCGTGGCGCTGCACGACGAGGCGGGCGGCCGCGCCTGGACCGACTGGCCGGCGCCGCTGCGCGACCGCGACCCGGCCGCGCTCGCCACCGCCCGCGCCCGGCACGCGCGCGAGATCCTGTTCCAGGCCTGGGTGCAGTGGCAGGCCGAGGAGCAGTGGCGCCGCGCCCGCGCGGCCGCGAACGGCGCCGGGGTGGAGCTGGGCGGCGACCTCCCGTTCATGGTGGCGCCGGACTCCGCCGACGTGTGGGCCCGCCGCGGCGACTTCCGGCTCGACGCGCGCGTGGGCGTGCCGCCCGACGCGTTCAGCGCCACCGGGCAGGACTGGGGGCTGCCGGTCTACCGCTGGGACGTGATGGAGCGGGAGGGCCACCCCTGGCTCACCGCGCGCGCGCGCCGGATGGCCGACCTGTTCGACCTCTACCGCGTGGACCACGTGGTCGGGCTGTACCGGACCTACTACTTCCCCAACGACGGCGGCCCGCCGGCGTTCGTGCCGTCCGAGGAGGGCGCGCAGATCGCGAACGGCGAGCGCGTGCTCGGGATCTTCTCCGAGGGCGCGCGGGTGGTGGCGGAGGACCTCGGCGTCGTGCCCGACTTCGTGCGCGCCTCGCTGGAGCGGCTGCGCATCCCCGGCTACCGGGTGCAGCGCTGGGAGAAGAACTGGGAGGCCGGCGGGACCGCGTTCCGCGATCCGGCGCGCTGGCCGCCGGTGTCGGTCGCGACCACCGGCACGCACGACAGCGAGTCGGTGGCGGACTGGTACGAGGGGCTCTCGCGGGAGGAGCGCGCGCAGCTGCTCGCGCTGCCGGAGCTGGAGCCGCTCCGCGCCCGGGCCCCGGAGCGCTGGGACGACGGCGTGCGCGACGCGCTGCTGGCGCTCGTGTACGGCGCCGCCTCCGATCTCGTGCTGGTGCCGTTCCAGGACGCGCTCGGCATGCGCGACCGGGTGAACGTGCCGGGCACCGTCACCGGCGAGAACTGGACGTTCCGGATCCCGATGGACCTGGGCGCGCTCGCGGCCGACGCCGCGGCGCGGACCCGGCTGCGAGAGCTCGCGGTGCGGGCCGGGCGGGCGCCGCCGGGGTAGCGGGCGCGGGCCGCGCGGGCGCGGCGAGGGGGGCGGGTGGGGGCGGAGAACGGGGCGGGCGCGGCGAACGCAGCGAAGGTCGAGGAGCTCCTGGGCGCGCTCGCCGAGGCGCTCGCCCGCGGCGAGGGCGTGACGCCCCGGCCGGCCTCGACCTACCGGCTGCAGCTCCACCCCGGCTTCGGCTTCGACGCCGCCGCCGCGCTGGTGCCCTACCTCGACGCGCTCGGCGTGTCCGACGTGTACCTCTCGCCGGTGCTCGCCTCGGCGCCGGGCTCCACGCACGGCTACGACGTGGTGGACCACGCGCGCCTCGACCCCGAGCTGGGCGGCGAGGAGGGCTACGCGCGGCTCGCCGCGGCCTGCCGCGCGCGCGGGATGGGCATCCTGCTCGACTACGTGCCCAACCACATGGGCATCGGCCCCTGGAACGCCTGGTGGATGGACCTGCTCGAGAACGGGCCGTCCTCGGTGCACGCCCCCGCGTTCGACGTGGACTGGACGCCGCTCAAGTCCGAGCTCGCGAACAAGGTGCTGGTGCCGGTGCTGGGCGACCAGTTCGGCCGGGTGCTGGAGCGCGGCGAGCTGCGCCTGGCGCGCGACGGCGGCGCGCTCGCGATCCGCTACTTCGACCACACCTTCCCGGTGGCGCCGCGCTCGGTGCCGCTCGTCCTGCGCCACGGCATCGAGCGGCTGCGCGAGGCGCTCGGCCCGGAGGACCCGAGCCTGCAGGAGCTGGAGTCGATCTGCACCGCGCTCGACAAGCTGGCGCCGCGCAGCGAGACCCGGCCCGAGGCGGTGGCGGAGCGCGCGCGGGAGAAGGAGGTCGCGAAGCGGCGGCTGGCCGCGCTCTGCGACGCGAGCCCGGCGGTGCGGGCCTTCGTGGACGAGGACGTGGCCGCCTTCAACGGCACGCCCGGCGATCCGCGCAGCTTCGACCTGCTGCAGCGGCTGCTCGACGCGCAGGCCTACCGGCTCGCCTTCTGGCGGGTGGCGGGCGAGGAGATCAACTACCGGCGCTTCTTCGACGTGAACGCGCTCGCGGCGCTGCGCATGGAGGAGCCGCGGGTCTTCGCCGAGGCGCACCGGCGGGTGCTGGCGCTGCTGCGCGACGGCGACGCCACCGGCCTGCGCATCGACCACCCGGACGGCCTCTACGCGCCGGCGGCGTACTTCCGGCGGCTGCAGGCGTGCTACCTCGCCGAGCGCGCCCGCGCCCTGGCGCGCGCGCGGGGGATCGCGCTCGAGAACGGCGCCGAGGCGCTGCTGCTGGAGCGGCTCTTCGCGGAGCTGGAGGCGGGCCGGCTGCCGGCGCGGCCGCTCTACGTGGTCGCCGAGAAGGTGCTGGCCGCCGGCGAGCGGCTGCCGCAGGGGTGGGACGTGGACGGCACCACCGGCTACGAGCTCCTGGCGGCGGTGAACGGGCTGTTCGTGGACCCCGCCGCGCAGCGGGCCTTCGACGCGCTCTACGCGCGGGTGGCCGGCGGGCGGCAGGACTACCGCCGCACCGTGGAGGAGAAGAAGCGGCTGGTGATGTCGTCGTCCATGGCGAGCGAGATCAACATGCTCGCGCACCGGCTCTCGCGGATCAGCGAGACCGACCGGCGCACCCGCGACTTCACGCTGAACGAGCTCACCCGGGCGCTGGTGGAGTACGTGGCGCTGTTCCCGGTCTACCGCACCTACGTCACGCGCCGCGGCGAGGTGGACGCCCGCGACCGGGACTACGTGGAGGCGACCATCGCCCGCGCCCGGCGGCGCAGCCCGTTGGTGGACCCGTCCATCTACGACTTCCTCCGCGACGTGCTCCTGCAGCGCTACCCGGACGGCCTGCCCGAGGCGGCGCGCTGCGCGTGGCTGGAGTTCGCCCTGAAGCTGCAGCAGGTCACCGGGCCGGTGACGGCCAAGGCCGTGGAGGACACCGCGTTCTACTGCTACGTCCGGCTGGTCTCGCTGAACGAGGTGGGCGCCGACCCGGACCGCTTCGGCAGCTCGCCGGACGAGCTGCACGCGCTCCTCGCCGAGCGCCGCGCGCGCTTCCCGGGCTCGCTCTCGGCCAGCTCCACCCACGACACGAAGCGCAGCGAGGACGTCCGGGCGCGCATCTCGGCACTGTCCGAGCTGCCGGGCGAGCTGCGGGCCGCGGTCTCGCGCTGGGGCCGCGTGAACCGCCCCCACGTCCGCCGCCTCGAGGGCCGCACCGCGCCGGACCGCCGCGACGAGTACCTGCTGTACCAGACGCTCCTCGGCACCTTCCCGGACGGTGGCCTGACGCCGGGCACGCCCGCGCACGCCGACTACCTGGAGCGGATGCAGGCGTACGCGCAGAAGGCGCTCCGCGAGGCGAAGATCCACACCAGCTGGACGCATCCGGACGAGGAGTACGAGGGCGGCGTGCGGGCCTTCCTGGCCGGCGCGCTGGCCTCGCGCGCGTTCCTGCGCGACCTGGGCGCGCTGGCCGAGCGGGCGGCGCGGGCCGGGCGGATCTCGTCCCTCGCGCAGGTGGCGCTGAAGCTGGCCGCGCCCGGGGTCCCCGACGTCTACCAGGGCACGGAGCTCTGGGACCTCTCGCTCGTCGACCCCGACAACCGGCGGCCGGTGGACTGGGCGCGCCGGGCGCGCGCGCTCGAGGCCATCCAGGCCGAGCTCGCGCGCGGACCGGAGGCGCGCCGCGCGCTGGCCCGCCGCCTCGGGGCGCCCGACGCGCTCGCCGGCGGCGAGGCGAAGCTGCTGCTGCTGGCGGAGGGGCTCCGGCTGCGCCGGCGCGAGCGGGCCCTGCTCCTCGAGGGCGACCACCGCCCGCTCGCGGCGGAGGGGCCGCTGGCCGGGCACGTGGTCGCGTTCGCGCGCACGCTCGGGGGCCGGGCGGTGGCGTGCGCGGTGCCGCGGCTGGTGCTCCGGCTCCAGGACCAGGGCGGCGGCGCGCCGCGCTGGGAGGGGCGGCTCCCCCTCGGCGGGCTCGCGGCCCGGTGGGTGGACGTGGTAACCGGCACCGTGCACCGCGGGGACGCGCCGGCGCTCGCCGACCTGTTCGCGGACTTCCCGGTCGCGCTGCTCGCCTCCGAGTGAACCCAGGAGCCCCCATGCCGCCGATCCGCGTCTACCTCGTCCGCCACGCCAGGGCGGAGGCGAGCGCCGGCGACGACGCCGCCCGCCGGCTGACGCCCGACGGGCGCGACGCGTTCGCGGCGCTGGCGGCGCGGCTCCGCCCGCGGCTCGCGGTCCGCGGCGTGGTCGCGTCCCCGTACGCGCGCGCCCGCGAGACCGCCGAGCTGCTGGCGGCGGCCACCGGCGCGCCGCTGGAGCTGGATCCCCGGCTCGCCGCCGGCGCCTGCGGCGGCGCGGAGCTGCTGGCGCTGGCGCGCGCCGCCGGCGACCGCGCGGCGCTGGTCGGGCACAACCCCGAGGTCGCCGAGGCGGTGGCGCTCGCCGCCGGGCGCGGCCTGGAGGTGCGGCCCGGCACCATCGCCGCGGTGGACCTCGGCCCGGGCTCGGCCGCGCTGGCCTGGCTCGAGGCGCCCTGACCCGCGGTCGCGCGCCGGCTGCTACACTCGCGCGCATGTCCGCCCCCGGCGCCGCGCCGCGCCCCCAGCCCGCCTTCGTGCAGGAGCTCGACACGCTGGTGCGGGCCCGCTACCCGCTCGTCTACCTCGTCACCTCCGAGGAGCAGCGCCTCGAGGCCATCCTCGACGGCCTCGCCGACCGCCACGGGAAGGCCCTGCTCGGCTGGTCCATCGGCCGCGGCTTCCGGCGGCTCGGCGGCACCCGCGGCCCCGTGCCGGAGGACGCGAAGGATCCGCTCGCGGCGCTCGCGGCCGTCGAGAAGCTCGCCGAGCCCGCGCTGGTGGTGCTGAAGGACTTCCACCCGTTCCTGTCGGACCCGGCGGTGGTGCGCGGGCTGCGCGAGCTCGGGCACGCGCTGAAGTCCACCTACACGACGGTGCTCCTGCTCTCGCCCACGCTCGTCATCCCGCCGGAGATCGAGAAGGAGATCTCGGTCCTCGACGTGCCGCTGCCCGGCTACCGCGACCTGCTCGAGCTGCTGAAGGAGATCGTGGGCGTGGTGCGCCAGAGCGGGCGCGCCCAGGTCGAGCTGAACCAGGACGACGCCGACCAGCTCATCCAGGCCGCGCTCGGGCTCACGCTCTCCGAGGCGGAGAGCGCCTTCGCGAAGGCCATCGCCACCGACGGCCGGCTCTCGCGCGACGACGTCCCGCTCGTGCTCGAGGAGAAGCGGCAGGTGATCCGCAAGAGCGGCCTGCTCGAGTACTTCGCCACCGACGCGCGGCTGGCGGGCGTGGGCGGCATGGCGAGCCTCAAGGCCTGGCTCGGCCGGCGCGGGGCGGCGTTCTCCGAGGCGGCGCGCCGCTTCGGGCTCCCCGAGCCGAAGGGCCTGCTGCTCCTCGGCGTGCAGGGGTGCGGCAAGAGCCTCACCGCGAAGGCGATCGCGGCGCAGTGGCGGCTGCCGCTCCTGCGGCTCGACATGGGCCGGATCTTCAGCGGGCTGGTGGGCTCGTCGGAGGAGAACCTGCGCCGCGCCATCCGCGTGGCGGAGAGCGTCGCGCCGGTGGTGCTGTGGGTGGACGAGATCGAGAAGGGGCTCTCCGGGACGCAGTCCTCCGGGGTGAGCGACGGCGGCGTCACCGCGCGCGTCTTCGGCGCCCTGCTCACCTGGCTCCAGGAGAAGACCGCGCCGGTGTTCGTGGTGGCGACGGCGAACCGCATCGAGCAGCTGCCCCCCGAGCTCCTGCGCAAGGGGCGCTTCGACGAGATCTTCTTCATCGACCTGCCGCTCGCGGCCGAGCGCCGCGAGATCTTCCAGATCCACCTGGGCCGGCGCCGCCGCGACCCGGCGCGCTTCGACCTCGACGCGCTGGCCGCCGCCAGCGAGGGCTTCAGCGGCGCCGAGATCGAGCAGGCGGTGGTCTCCGGCCTCTACGACGCGTTCGCCGAGGGCGTGGACCTCGCGCAGGCGCACGTCGAGCGCGCGGTGCGCGAGTCGCTCCCGCTCTCCACCACCATGCGCGAGGACATCGCGCGCCTGCGCGAGTGGGCGCGCACCCGCACCCGCCCCGCCTCCGCGCCGGCCGCCGGCTGACCGGGGCGCGCCCGCATGGCCTCCCGCCTCCGCCGCTTCCTCCACCTCGAGCGCCCCCGCGACGGCGGCGCCGCGCCCGACCCGGCGCCCGGCGCCGCGGATCGCGCCGCCCGCTTCGGCGCCGTCCAGCGCCCCGGCGCCGCGCCGGAGGACGCCCCCGTCACCGGGGCGAAGCTCGAGCGCTTCGGCGCCGAGCCGGAGCCCGCGCTCCAGCTCCTCGACCGCGGCGACCGCCTGCCGTTCACGCGCTGCCGGCGCTGCGGCATGGACAGCCACGCGCTCGCGGTCGAGTGCCCGGGCTGCGGGGCCGCGCTCGACACGCCGGAGCAGCGCGCCGCCGACGAGCGGCTCCGGGTCGAGCGCGCGCGGCAGGCCGAGGAGGAGGCGCGCGCGGCGGCGGCCCGGCGGGAGGCGCTCGCCCGGGCGGAGGCCGGGGAGGCGACGTCCCGCCGCGCGCTCGGCGAGGCGCTCGCGCGCGAGGTGGGCGAGCGCGAGCGGCGGCGGCTCGAGGCGGAGGGGCTGGGCGGCGGGCCGGGCCCGCTCGAGCTGGGCGCCCGGGTGCTCCGCGCCCTCGGGACGTACTGGCGGCGGGGCGGCGGCGGACGGGGCTGACGCCCCCCTTGATCTCGCGGGTGCGGTGGGCGATGTTCCGCACCTCTTCCCACCCCCGCGAGGAGTCCCCGTGCCGAACGCTCGCCCCGAGCTCGTCGAGAAGGCCGTGAACACCATCCGCATGCTCGCCGCCGACGGCGTGCAGCAGGCGAACAGCGGCCACCCCGGCATGCCCATGGGCGCCGCGGACATGGCCTTCGTCCTCTGGACGCGCCACCTGCGCTTCGACCCCGCCGAGCCGCGCTGGCTGGGCCGGGACCGGTTCCTGCTCTCCGCCGGCCACGGCTCGATGCTGCTGTACTCGCTGCTCCACCTGGCCGGCTTCGACTGCACGCTCGAGGACCTGAAGAAGTTCCGCCAGCTCCACTCGCGCACGCCCGGCCACCCGGAGTACGGCTACCTGCCCGGCGTGGAGATCACGAGCGGCCCGCTCGGCCAGGGCTTCGCGAACGGCGTGGGGTTCGCGCTCGGCCACGCCATGCTCTCCGCGAAGCTCGGGCCCGGGAACCCGGTCGCGGACGCGTTCGTGTACGCCATCGTGTCCGACGGCGACCTGATGGAGGGCGTGTCCGCCGAGGCGGCCAGCTTCGCCGGCCACCACAAGCTCGGCCGGCTCGTCTACCTGTACGACGACAACGGCATCACCATCGACGGCAAGACCAGCATCACGTTCTCCGGCGAGGACGTGACCCGGCGGTTCGAGGCGTACGGCTGGCACGTCCAGTCGGTGGACGGCCGCGACCGCGACGGCATCGACCGCGCCATCCAGGCGGCGAAGGCCGAGCTGGGCCGCCCCAGCCTCATCCGCGTGCACACCACCATCGGCTACGGCTCGCCCGGCAAGGCGGGCAAGTCGAGCGTGCACGGCGCGCCGCTCGGCGAGGCGGAGCTGGAGGCCACCAAGAAGGCGCTGGGGTGGCCGCTCGAGCCGCGCTTCCTCGTCCCGGACGACGTCCGCGCCTACTGGGCCGAGGTCCGCGCCGAGAAGGCCGCGCAGAAGCAGGCCTGGAGCGCGGCCGAGCAGGCCTGGCGCGCCGCGAACCCGGAGCAGGCGGCGCTGCTCGACGCCCACGTGGAGCGCTGGGTGCCGGAGCGGATCCTGGATCGCGCCCGCGCCGAGCTGCCCGCGCCGGACGCGACGCGCAAGGTCTCGCAGGCCATCCTCCAGAAGATCGCGCCGCTCGTGCCGTGCCTGGTGGGCGGGTCGGCCGACCTGGCCGAGTCGAACCTCACCGAGATCAAGGGCGCGGGCTCGGTGGCGCCGGGCAGCTTCGCCGGCCGCAACGTCCACTTCGGCATCCGCGAGCACGCCATGGGCGCGATCGCGAACGGCCTCGCCTACGACGGCCTGTTCGTCCCGTTCGTCGGCACGTTCCTGCAGTTCGCCGACTACATGCGCCCGCCGGTCCGGCTCGCCGCGCTCTCGAAGCTGCAGGCGATCTACGTCTGGACGCACGACTCGATCTTCCTCGGCGAGGACGGCCCCACGCACCAGCCGGTCGAGCACCTCACCGCGCTGCGCGCCATCCCGAACCTGCACGTCTGCCGCCCCGCCGATCCGGAGGAGACCGCCGCCGCCTGGGCACACGCGCTCCAGCGCCGGGGCGGGCCCACCGCGCTCGTCCTCACCCGCCAGAAGCTCGCGCCGGTGAAGCGCTCGGTGCCGCTCGACCCCGAGGCGATCCTCCGCGGCGGCTACCTGGTGGACGCGCCCGCGGGCGCCACGTTCACGCTCGTGGCCACCGGCTCGGAGGTGCCGCTCGCGCAGGCCGCGCTCGAGGCGCTCGCGAAGCAGGGCCTGGTGGGCCGGCTCGCGTCGATCCCGTGCCTGGAGTGCTTCCTCGCGCAGCCGCAGGCCTGGCGCGACGAGGTGGTGCCGCCCGGCCAGCGGGTGGCGGTGGTGGAGGCGGCGCGGGGCACGGAGTGGTGGCAGCTCGCCGGCCGCGACGGCCTGGTGCTCGGGATCGAGCGCTTCGGCTCGAGCGCGCCGGAGAAGGCGCTCGCCGAGGACTACGGCTTCACGCCGGCGCAGGTGGCCGAGCGCGTGACGCGCTGGCTCGCGGGGTGAGCGGCGTGAGGGGGGGCGGCGAGGGCCGCGCCGGGAGGGCGGCCCTGCGAACGGCGTGAGACGCGCCCGGCGGGCCGCCACGTGGCGGCCCGCCAGACGCGGGAGACGTCCGGGTCGGGAGCGCCGCGGCTAGCGCGCCATCACGGCGCTGCTGGTCGTCGCGGCGGCCGGCTGCGGCTGGACCGGGGCCACCGGGCGCGGCTCGATCCGCTCGCCCTTCGCCAGCATCTTCAGCGAGAGCGAGAGCAGGCTCGCGAGCAGCTCGCCGGAGCCGGGGACGTCGAGCTTGCGGTAGATGCGCTTGCGGCGCGCGCGGATCGTCTCGGGCGAGACGCCGGCGGCGGCCGCCGAGTCCTTGCACGCGAACCCCTGCGCGATCCGGAGCACCTCGGCCCGCTCGGCCGGCGTGAGGCTGGTGCCCTCCATGAACTTGGCGGCGAACGGCGTGAGGATCTCGATATCGATCTGAGCCATCGTGATTCCTTCCCCGGAAGTGCCCGCTGTGGGGCATGTCACCCAGCAGCTACCCGGCCGGCCGAACCAGGGAGGCCTTCGCACGCCCCTGCTTGGTCGCCCGTTGCTGGCGATCCCGACGATAATAACGCCCCCTATGGTTTCTAGCCCCCAAACGGGACTGCAACGTAAGCAGGCGTTCCCCAGGTGGATTTCTGATTTTCATCCCACGCGGGGCGGCTGAGATAACCCGGGTGGGCTGAACCGCGACGCCCCTGATGGGGTGCGAAACGCAGCCGCAGACGCTCCGTGAAGGGTGTCCCGTTGACCCAGGCGCGACCCGGACGATGGGTCCGGTCGGACGCGGGGAGAACTTCACGGTGCGTGATCGGCGCGCCCCGGCCGTCCCTCGGGGGCCACCGCCTCCGTCGCGCCCCCGCGCCCGTGCCCCGCCGCGGCGAACCCGTCCGGCCAGCGCTCGAGCAGCGGCGCGAGGCGGGTCGCCTCGGCGGCGAGCCGGTCCCAGTCGAGCGAGAGCGCGCGCAGGTTGCCGGCGGGCTCGACGCCGACCGGCACCGGGACCTCCGGGCGCAGCGGCAGGAGCCCCGGCGCGCGCGCCACCAGGATCCGCTCCGCGTCCGCGCCGGCCATCCAGGCCACCAGCCGGGCCGCCGCGGGCGAGGGCGCGGCCCCGGCCGCCGGCGCGAGCGCCGCCGCCGCGGTCGGCAGCACCACCGCCCCGCGGCCGCCCTGGTCCGGGTAGACCACGCGCAGCGCGGCCGCGCTCGCCGCCCCGGCGGCGCCGTCCACCGAGCCGGCCAGGCCCACCGCGGCGCGCCCCGCCGCCACCGCCGCGCGCACCTCCGCGTCCGAGCCCACCACCACCGGCGCGTTCGCCGCGACGAGGCGCAGGAAGCGGCCCAGGCTCGCCTCGCCGTAGACGAGCGAGAGGGCCGCGCAGGTCGCCGGGCCGGCGCCGCGCGCCGGGTGCGCGAGCGCGATGCGGCCGCGCAGGCGCGGATCGGCGAGGTCGCGCAGGTTGACGGGGTCCACCGGGAGCCGCGCGTCCCGGGCCACGAGCAGCACCCGCGCGCGCGCCGCCACCGGCGCGAAGCGGCCCTGCGGATCGGCGAACCGCGCCGTGGCCGGATCGGGCGCGGCGCTGCCGGCCACGAGCCTGGGCGCGAGCGCGAGGAGCGCCGCGGGATCCGAGGCCCACGCCACCTCCGCGTCCTCTGCGCGCGGCACGAGCACCACCCGCGCCACGGCGAAGCGGGCGGCGAGCTCGCGCACCACCTCGCCCGGCAGGTCGGGCGCCGCGTGCAGGCGCACCTCGGGGAGCTCCGGGCCGGCGCGGCGGCACGCCGCCAGCCCGCCGGCGGCGGCCAGCGCGGCAAAGCCGGCGAGGACGGCGGGCGCGGTTGCGGCGAGGGAGCGGCGCATGCGGTCACCCCATGACGATGCGGTCGCGGGGGCGGGGCGGGTCCGCCGGCTCGGCCCGGTCCCCGCCCGCGGCCCGCGCGCGCGTGAGCGCCTCGGCGGCGCGCTTCACCAGGCCGCCGAACGAGACCGTCCCGCCGCCGTCGTGCCCGGCCACCCCGGCGCTGACGGTGATCCCCTCGCCCGCGCCGCGCTCGCGGATCCGCGCGCAGAGCCGCCGGGCCACCTGGAGCCCGCCCTCGGCGCGCGTGTGCGGCATGAGCACCACGAACCGCTCGCCGGCGAACGGCGCGGCGAGGTCGATGTCGCGCACCGACGCGGCCAGCAGCCCGAGCACCTCGGCCAGCACCGCGGTGCGGCCGTGCGGGCCGAGCCGCCCGGCCACCTCGGCGAACCGGTCCACCGCCACGAGCGCGACCGACACCGGGTAGCCGTACCGGCGCGAGCGCTTCACCTCGAGCGGCAGCAGCCGCTTCAGGAACTCGAGGTCGGCGGCGTGGCGCGGGGCCTCCGCCGCGAGGCGGCGCGCGTCGGCCTCCACCGCCCGCGCGGTCGCCGCCCGGAGCCGCTCCGCCAGCCGGCACGCCCCCACCACCGCGGCCGGCCCCACCGGCGCCACCAGCGCGCCGTCGGCGCCCAGCGCCTCGCCCTGCGCCGCGGCGGCGGCCTCGGCCTCGTCGGCGAACAGCGCGATCACCGGCAGCAGCGGATCGGCCGCCCGGACCGCGCGCACCGCCTCGGCGCCGCCCACGCCGCCGGGCACGATGGCGGCGACGTGCGTGGCGGGGCCGAGCCGGCCCGCGGCCGCCGCGGGCGAGATCGCGTCCAGCTCCACGCCGGCCGCGCGGAGCGGCCGGCGCAGCGGCGCGAGGAGCGGCGCGGAGGCCTCGGCGACCAGGATGCGGCGCGGCACGATGGCTCCTAATGTAGCATCCTCTCCCATGGCCCGTTCCGGACGCATCGCGCTCGCGCAGGTGAACACGACGGTGGGGGACTTCGCCGGCAACGCCGCCAGGGTGCGGGCCGCCGCCGAGGTCGCCCGGGACGCCGGCGCCGCCCTCGCCGTGTTCCCCGAGCTGACGGTGTGCGGCTACCCGCCGCGAGACCTGCTCGATCTCCCCGACTTCCTCGAGCGCGCCCGGCAGGCGCTCGAGGAGCTCTCGCCCGCCCGGCCGCCTGGTCGAAGGGCATCGCGCTCGTGGTCGGCTTCCCCGAGGCGCCGGCCGGCGCGCCGCCCCCGGGCGTCTACAACGCCGCGGCGCTGATCTCGGAGGGGCGGGTGGCGGCGGTGGGGCGGAAGTCGCTCCTGCCCACCTACGACGTCTTCGACGAGACCCGCTACTTCCTCCCGGCCGGCGCCTCCACCACCGCCGCCGCGCCCGAGGGGCTGGGCGTGCCGCTCGGCCTCTCGGTCTGCGAGGACATCTGGAACGACCAGCGCTTCTGGGACCGCCCGCGCTACGCGCGCGACCCCATCGCCGACCTGGTGCGCGCCGGGGCGGGGCTGGTGGTGAACGTCTCCGCCTCGCCGTACGCGATGGGCAAGGCGCCGCTCCGCGAGCGCATGCTCGCCGCGAGCGCGCGGGACCACGGCGCGCCCATCGCCTACGTGAACCAGGTGGGCGGGAACGACGCCCTGCTGTTCGACGGCGGGTCGATGCTCCTCGCGCGCGACGGCGCGGTGCTGGCGCGGGCGCCGCTGTTCGAGGAGGCGGTGCTGGTGTGCGACCTGGACGGCGGCGCGCCGCGCGCGCTCGGCCTCGACGGCCGCCCGCTGCCGCCGCCGCCGGCGCCGGCCGCGGACCCGCAGGCGGACGAGGTGCTCCGGGCGCTGGTGATGGGGGTCCGCGACTACGTGCGCAAGTGCGGGTTCCGGCAGGCCGTGGTCGGGCTCTCGGGCGGCATCGACTCGGCGCTCACCGCCTGCATCGCCGCCGAGGCGCTCGGGGCGGAGAACGTCCTCGGGGTGGGGATGCCCTCCCGCTACAGCTCCGGCCACTCGCGCGAGGACGCGGCCGAGCTGGCCCGCAACCTGGGCGTCCGCTTCCGCGAGATCGGCATCGAGCCGATGCACGCCGCCTTCCTCGCGGCGCTCGCCGCCGACGGCGCGCCGCCGCTCTGCGACCTCGCCGACCAGAACGTGCAGGCCCGCATCCGCGGCCAGGTCCTGATGGCGATCTCCAACGACACCGGCGCGCTCGTGCTCACCACCGGCAACAAGAGCGAGATCGCGGTCGGCTACTGCACGCTCTACGGCGACATGGCCGGCGGCCTCGCCGCCATCGGCGACGTGCCGAAGACGCTGGTGTACCGGGTGGCCCGCGCCGCGAACGCGCGCGCCGGCCGGACGCTGGTGCCGGAGCGCACCTTCACGAAGCCGCCCTCGGCCGAGCTGAAGCCCGGCCAGCTCGACCAGGACTCGCTGCCGCCGTACGACGTGCTCGACGACATCCTCCAGGCGTACGTGGAGGAGCGCCGGCCGCTCGAGGCCATCGTGGCGCGCGGGCACGACGAGGCCACGGTGCGCCGCGTGCTGCGCATGGTGGTGCAGAGCGAGTACAAGCGCCGGCAGGCCGCGCCGGTGCTGAAGGTGAGCGAGAAGGCCTTCGGCGAGGGGCGCCGCTTCCCCATCGCCCAGGGCTACCGCTACTGACGCGCGCGCACCGCGGCGGCGCCGCACCCACCTCCCCCCGCACCGTCGCCGCGCGCAGCGCTTCGCCGCGCGCGAGGCCCGTCATACACTCGGCCGCCCGATCGGCCGCCGTCGCGGCCGCGGAAGGAGGCTTCATGACGAAGTTCGCCTGGTCCGTCCTCGCGCTCGCGCTCCTCGGCGCGCCGGCCGCCGCCCGCGCCGGCGGCCTGCTCGAGCTGTCGGTCGGCAGCGGCGCCCGGATCGATCCGTCGCCCACCGAGCGGATCCCCACCAACGTGATGCTCACCGCCGGCTACGGCTTCGCGGACATGCTGAAGCTCGAGCTGGGCGCGGTCGCGAACCTGGGCGACGTGAAGAACTCGGACTTCGACATCGACCTGCGCCCGATGCTGGTGGTGTCGCCGCCGCTGTTCCCCGTCTACCTGCGCGGCATCATGACCGTGAACTCGCTCGTCGAGGAGCCGGTCAAGATCGGCTACGGCGGCGCGCTGGGCGTGCGCCTCGGCGTGATGGGCCTGGGCGCGTTCGTCGAGGCGGGCGTGCTCGCGCGCATCGTCGAGGTGCCCGACGCGGCCGGCGTCACCCACGACAAGACCTTCACCATCGTGGAAGGCCGCATCGGCGGCTACTGGGACTAGCGGTCTCCGCGCCCCTGCGGCGCTCCGGCGGCCCGCGCCCCCCCGCTCGCGGGGCGGGTGCGGGCCGCCTCCGATTCACGGACAGTTCACCACGCCGGGTGACGCATCCCGGTTGGGACCGGCCGGCGGCGCCCTCCCGCGCTAGGTTCAGCGCCAGCGAGGAGAACGCCATCGTGAGAGAGCTGCTGGTCTTCCTGCACATCCTGTCCGCCGCCACCTGGATCGGCGCGGCGCTGTGGGTCCCGGGCGACGTGAAGCGCACGGTCGCGCTGGGCCGCCCGTTCGTGGAGCAGCTCGCGGCCCGCGCCCGCCCGGCGCTGAAGCTCGACCTGTACGCCGGCTTCGCGGTGCTGGTGACCGGCGTCCTCCTCATCGGGATCGACGGCGGCCACCCGCGCACCGGCATCCTGGTCGGCTTCGCCGCCACGCTGGCGCGCCTGCTGGTGGTCGGGTTCGCCTCCATGCCGACCTGGCGCCGGGTGGAGGGCGCGGTCGCCTCGGGCGACCTCGCGGCCGCGGCGGCGCCCGCGAGGCGGCTCGCGATGTTCGGCGGCATCGGCCACGCGCTGTGGGCGATCGCGCTGGCCGGGATGATCTTCTAGCCGGCGCCCCGGGCGGCCCCGCTCACCAGATCCCGAGCAGCGCCGCGGCCACGAGCCAGAGCGGCGCGCCGGCGAGCAGCAGGAGCACCCAGGCGGCGGAGAGGGCCCGCCGGCGGCGCGCCGGGAGGTCGGGGCGGGCGGCGAGCGCGCGCACCGCGCCGGCGGCGAAGCCGAGCGCGAGCAGCGGGCCGAGGAGCAGGAGGAGCGCGGCGGGGGAGCGGGCCACGGCGCGCCCGCTCAGACCTGGAGGACGTCCTTCTCCTTGGCGGCGACGATCTCGTCGATCTTCTTCACGCCGTCGTCGGTCTCCTTCTGCATCTTCTCGAGCGCCTTCTCGGCGTCGTCGCCCGAGATGTCGCCGTCCTTCTCCGCGACCTCGATGAGCTCCTTCGCCTCGCGGCGCACGTTGCGGACGGCGATCTTGTGCTCCTCGCCCTTGTGCTTCACCTGCTTCACGATCTCCTTGCGGCGCTCCTCGGTGAGCGCGGGGATCGGGACGCGGACGAGGTCCTTGTCGCTCATCGGGTTGAGGCCCAGGTTCGCGTCCCGGATCGCCTTCTCGATCGGCGGGATCATCGACTTCTCCCAGGGCTTCACCACGATGAGCCGCGCCTCGGGCACGGACATCGTCGCCACCTGGTTCAGCGGGGTGGGCGTGCCGTAGTAGTCCACCCGGACGTTGTCGAGCAGGTGGAGCGAGGCGCGCCCGGTGCGGACCGCCGAGAGGTCGGCGCGGAGCTGGTCGAGCGTCTTGAGGATGCGCCCGTGCAGGTCGCCGAGGATGTCGTCTGCGATAGTGCCCATGGCCGTCTCCTTGCCGCGGCTACGCGTTGCGGGCGCTGGGGCGCCCCACGGTGGTCCCGATCTCCTCGCCGAGCACCACCTTGCGCACGTTCCCGCGCTGGGTGAGGTCGAACACGACGATGGGGAGGTCGTTGTCCATGCAGAGGCTGATGGCGGTGGAGTCCATCACCTTCAGGTTCTTCTTCAGCACGTCGATGTAGCTGAGCTGCTTGAACTTGGTCGCCGACGGGTTCTTCTTCGGATCGTCGGTGTAGACGCCGTCCACCTTGGTCGCCTTGAGCAGCACGTCCGCGTGGATCTCCATGGCGCGGAGCGAGGCGGCGGTGTCGGTGGTGAAGTACGGGTTGCCGGTGCCGGCCGCGAAGATCACCACCCGCCCCTTCTCCAGGTGGCGGATGGCGCGGCGGCGGATGTACGGCTCGGCCACCTGGTGCATCTCGATGGCGGACTGCACGCGGGTGGGCACGCCGATCTTCTCGAGCGCGTCCTGCAGCGCCATCGAGTTGATCACCGTGGCGAGCATGCCCATGTAGTCGGCCGAGGAGCGGTCCATCCCCTCGGTGGCGCCCGACACGCCGCGGAAGATGTTCCCGCCGCCGATGGTGAGCGCGACCTCGACGCCGAGATCCACCACGTCCTTCACGTCGTGGGCGATCGAGGTGAGGGTCTTCGGCGAGATGCCGTACTTGCCGTCGCCCATGAGCGCCTCGCCCGAGAGCTTGAGCAGGATGCGCTGGTAACGGGCCTTCGGGTTGGAGGCTTTCTCGCTCGCCATGGTCGGCGGGTTGTACCGGGTGCCGTGGGGTCGGTCAAGGCGGCGGTGTTGCGGAGGATTCCCCCGCGCGCTCACCCCTGCCCGCCGGCCTCGGCGGGCGGCACCTGCGCGCCCCCGTCCGGCCCGGACGCGCCGGCCCCGCGGCGGCGGCGGCGCTTCCCGCCCCGGCGGCGGCGCCTGCGGCGCCCGCCCTGCGACGCCTCGCCCTCCCCGGCGTCGCCGGCGGCCGAGGAGTCGACCTCGCGGACCTCCGCACCCGCCTCGTCGGCGGCATCGGCGGCCTCGGCGGCCTCGGCCGGGATCACCACCTCGCGGACGGCGCCCTCGTCGCGGTCGGCGCGGCGCGGCGCGGCGCCCTCGCGGCGGTGGTCGCGGCGGTCCTCGCGCGGGCCGGCGCGGCCCGGGCGTTCCGCCGGCGGGTGGGCGTGCGGCGCCTCGGCCGCCCAGCGCTCGAGCGCCTCGCCCCCGCTGCCGGTGGCGCGCACGCGGATCTCGAGGAGCTGCAGCGCGTCCTGGAAGTAGGTCTGGCCGGCCGGGCCGCGGCCGCGGCGCCGCCGGCGCTTGCCCGGCTCCTCGAGCTGCCGCTGCGCGTGCAGCGCCAGCCGGATGCGCTCGGCCACCTTGCGCGGGAGCCGGGCGGTCTGCACGAGCGAGGCGAGGAACGCGTCGGCCTCGTCCCAGCGCGGGGCGCCGGCGTCCTCGTCCCGGCGCGCCGCGTCCGGGCGGGCGGCGCGCGGCGCGTCGGCGCCGAGGTGCATGAGCAGCGCGCCGAGCAGCACCGCCTCGGAGACCTCCGCGCCGGAGCGGACCAGCCGGTCGAGCGCGGCGAGGTGCGCGAAGAACGCGCGGCGCCGCCCGTCGTCCCAGGTCTCCAGCGCCGCGCCGAGCGCGGGCAGGATCACCGGCAGGGCGCCGCAGGCGCGCAGGAGCTCGAACGCGCGGGCCGACCCGCCGCAGCGGAGCAGCTTGAACGTCTCCTCCAGCACCCGCGCCGGCGCGCAGCGGGCCAGCTCGCCGGCCGTCCGCCGCATCGCCTCGAACGTGTCCGGGGCGATGGTGAACCCGAGCCGCGCCGCGAACCGGACCGCGCGCAGCGCCCGCACCGGGTCCTCGCGCATGCGGATCTCGGGATCGCCGATGGTGGAGATCCGGTGCGCCTCGAGGTCGGCGCGCCCGCCCACGTAGTCGATCACCTCGCCGGTGGCGACGTCGTAGAACAGGCCGTTCACGGTGAAGTCGCGGCGGACCGAGTCCTCCTCGGCCGTGCCGAACACGTTGTCGCGGGTGATGAGCAGGTCGCCCTCGCCCTCGCCCACGTCCTCGGCGACGTCGGTCGGGTTCTTCCGGAAGGTGGCGACCTCGATGACCTTGCCGGCGCGGAAGTACACGTGCGCCAGGCGGAAGCGGCGGCCGATGAGGCGGCAGTTGCGGAAGATGGCGCGGACCTCGCCGGGGTGGGCGTCGGTCGCGACGTCGAAGTCCTTGGGCGTCGCGCCGAGCAGCAGGTCGCGGACGCAGCCGCCCACCAGGTACGCCTGGTGGTGCATGTGCCGCAACCGCGCGATCACCTTCAGCGCGTCGCCGTCGAGGCGATCGACGGGGATCTCGGGCGGGTGCTCCGGAGGCGGCGCTTCGGGGGGATCGAGCGCCAGGCCCGGTGGCGGGCGGCGGTCTCGGTTCTCTTCGAGGTCTTCTGCGGGGTACGCCGGACGGAAAAGGTCGTTCTTCGTGGATGGCTCGTGCATGCGTTCGCCGGATCGGGGGGCGCCCTCGCCGGGGGAAATCCCGGGTCGGAGGGAAGCGCGCCGGCACCGTCGGGCTCGTCCTCGGGGCTGGTTCTAGCGATTACCCGCGGTTACGTCAAATGCAGATCCACGCGACACACGGGTGGCCGCGCGCGCCCCACCGTCACTCGTCCTCCGCGACCGCCGCCTCCGCGAGCGCGAACAGGTCGCCCTGCGCCGGCTCGAGGCCGAGCGCCACGCGCACCGGCGCGAACGACCGCCGGTGGATGGGGCAGGCGCCCAGCCGGGCGAGCGCGTCGAAGTGCTCGGCGGTGGGGTAGCCCTTGTGCCGCGCGAACCCGTACCCCGGGTGGACGAGGTCCAGCTCCGCCATGAGCGCGTCGCGCGCGGTCTTCGCGAGGATGCTGGCCGCGGCGATGGTGAGCGAGAGCGCGTCGCCGTGCACGATGGGCGTCTGCGGGAACGGCAGGTCGGGCAGCTTGCGCGCGTCCACCAGCAGGTGCTCCGGCCGCACCGCCAGCCCGTCCACCGCGCGGCGCAAGGCCAGCATGCCCGCCCAGTAGACGTTCAGCCGGTCGATCTCCTCCACCTCGGCCCGCGCCACCGCCCAGCAGACGGCGTTCCGCTTGATGTCCTCGGCCAGCCGCTCGCGCTCGGCGCGGTCGAGCTGCTTCGAGTCGTCGATGCCGCGCGGCCGGTAGTCGCGCGGGAGCACGCACGCGCCCGCCACCACCGGCCCGGCCAGCGGCGCCATCCCGGCCTCGTCCACCCCGGCCACGTGCACGAGGCCGCGCTCCCAGAGCTCGCCCTCGTAGCGGAGCAGGTGACGGAGGCGCTGGCCCTCGGCCCGGTTCTCGCGCCGCCGCTTGCGCACGAGCCGCAGCACCTCGCGGGCGCCGGCGCGCGGATCGGCCTCGAGCGCCGCCTCGCACGCGTCGCCCAGCGCCTCGCCGCGATCGAGCAGCCGGGCGCGCAGCTCGGCGACGGACAGGCGGGCGAGGTCCTCGGGGCGCATCGCCCGCAGTCTACCGCTGGCACCGGGGGCAGAAGAAGGTGGAGCGCTGCGCCTGCACCACGCGCCGGATGGGCGAGGTCCGGCCCGCCCGCCGGCAGCGCGGGCAGGGCTCGCCCTCGCGCGCGTAGACGAGGAACGGGTTCTCCGCCCCGGGCTCCTCGACGTAGGTGATCTCCGGCCCGTCCTCCGCGTCGAGCGTCATGCGGAAGGAGGCCAGGATGGCCGCGGCGAGCGCCTTCGCCTCGGCGCGCGACAGCGCGCGCGACGGCCGCCGGGGGTCGAGGCGTGCCCGGAAGCACGCCTCGCTCGCGTGGATGTTCCCCACGCCGGGCAGGATCCGCTGGTCGAGGAGCTTCACCTTCACCGGCAGGCGGCTCGCCGCGAGCGCGCCGGCCAGCGCGGCCGGCTCGATGCCGTGCTCCAGCGGATCCGGCCCGAGCGCCGCGACCTCCGGCACGTCCTCGAACCGCGCGCCGGGCACGGTCCGAAGCCGCCCGAACAGGCGCGAGTCCTGGAAGTGCAGCACCCCGTCGCCCTCGAGGCGCAGCCAGGCCCGCGCGTGGCGCGGCGCCGGATCGCCCGCGCCGCGCAGCACCCACTTGCCGGTCATGCCCAGGTGCGAGAGCAGCCCGACCGGCGCGCCCCCGCGCTCGAGCGAGACGAGCAGGTGCTTGCCGATCCGCCGGATGCCGGCGAACCGGGCGCCCTCGAGCGCGCGGGCGAACGCGGCCGGCGTCGCCGGGCGGAAGATCCGGCGCGCCCGCGGATCCCAGCCGACCTCCACGACGCGGCGGCCCTCGGCCCAGCGCCGGAGGTTCCGCGCCGCGATCTCGACCTCGGGGAGCTCGGGCATGCGCGGGATGATAGCGGGCCGACGGCAAACGGCCAGCGAGCGGAGCCGGGGCGCAGCCCCGTCAGACCTTCTTGAACGCGGCGAAGAAGAAGCCGTCGGTCCCGTGGCGGTGCGGGTACAGCGCGCAGCGGCTCTCCGACGCGCCGAGCGCGCGGGCCCGCTCCGCGCCCAGGAACGGCGCGAGCGGCGCGGGCGCGAGCCCGAGCTCGCGCTCGGCGAAGTTGGCCACCTCGTCGTTCTCGGTGCGGCCCATGGCGCAGGTGGCGTACACGATCCGCCCGCCGGGCCGGGCCAGGCGCGCGAACCGGCCCAGCAGCTCCCGCTGGATCGCGGCGAAGCGCTCCGGATCGCCGGGCTGGAGCCGCCAGCGCGCGTCGGGCTTGCGGCGCAGCGTGCCGAGGCCGCTGCAGGGGGCGTCCACCAGCACCACGTCGGCCTTGCCGGCGAGGTCGGCCACGGCCTCCGCCGCCTCGGGGCCGACCGGGACGACGCGGGTGCGGAGGTTGTGCACGTGGGCGCGGCGGGCGCGGCGGCGCGCGTCCTCGAGCCGGCCGGCGTCGCTGTCGAGCGCGTGGAGCGAGCCCTTGTTGTGCATCTCGGCGGCGAGCGCGAGCGACTTGCCGCCCGCGCCGGCGCACGCGTCCACCACCACCTGGCCCGGCCGCGCGCCGCAGGCGAGCGCGATGAGCTGGCTGCCCTCGTCCTGGATCTCGAACCCGCCGGTGCGGAACGCCTCCAGCGCGAACGCGTTCTGGTGGCCGTCCACGGTGAGCCCCCACGGCGAGAACCGGGTCGGCTCCGCGGGCACGCCCTCGGCGGCGAGCGCCGCCCGGAGCGCCTCCCGGTCGCCGGCGAGCGCGTTCGCGCGGACGGTGAGCGGGGCCCGCCGGTTCAGCACGGCCGCGAGCGCGCGCGCCTCGGCCTCGCCCAGCTCCGACACCAGCCGCTCGGCGATCCAGCGCGGGAGCGAGGCCTCCACCGCGAAGCGGTCCAGCGGGTCCGGGATGGCGGCGATGCGCGCGTCGGCCTCGGCGAGCCCCGCGAGCGCGCGGGGCGCCGCGCCGAGCCGCGCCGCGGCCGGCCGGCCCCACCCCGGCCGCCCGGACCAGCCAGGCGGCGTAGCGGGTGGCGAGCGCCGGGCTGCCGCCGAGCAGGAAGTCGAGCTGCCCCTGCGAGCGCAGGATCCCGTAGACCGCCTCGGCCACCGCGCGGCGCTCGTTCGCCCACAGCGCGCGCTCGCGCCGGAGCACGCGCTCCAGCGCCCGGTCGGCCAGCCAGCCCTGGTCGTGCACGAGGCCGTGCACCTCGAGCACCAGGGCGTCCACGAGGTCGTTGCGCGGCGGGCGCTGGGGGTGGGGCTTCCGGGTCATGGCGTGCGCCCGCGGGCGCCTCCCTCCCGCGCGCGGGAGGGAGGCCGGGCGGGCGCCGCGGAATCTACAGGCTCTCGAGCACGCTGGCCACGTGCCCGTCCACCTTGACCTTCGGGAACACCTTCTCGACCTTGCCGTCCGGCCCGATCACGACGGTGGTCCGCTCGGTCCCCATCACCTTCTTGCCGTACATGTTCTTCTCCTTCCAGACGCCCCAGGCCTGCTGCACGGCCGTGTCGGCGTCGGAGAGGAGCGGGAACGGCAGCCCGAGCTTCTCCTTCCACTTCTTCTGCGCGGCGGGCGCGTCCTTGGAGATGCCCACCACCGCGACCTTCTGCTTGGTGAACGCGTCGACTTCGTCCCGGAAGTCGCTGGCCTCCTGCGTTCAACCCGACGTGTTGGCCTTGGGGTAGAAGAACACCACCACGCGCTTGCCCTTGAACGACGAGAGCTTCACCACGTTCCCGTCCTCGTCGGGCAGCGCGAAGTCCGGCGCCTTCTTGCCGACCTCGAGTGCCATGGCTTTCTCCCTCCGTGAACCGTCCGGCGCGGGGCGCGCCGCCGCGCCATCCCTACCGCGCAGGCGCGGCGCCCGCAGGAGCCCGGGAGGGGATCCGCGCCGGGTTCTCGGCTAGGTTCTCGGTCCGTGCCGCGCCGCCGCCCCGCCCCCGCTCGCATGCGCCCCGGCCACCCGGCCGCCGCGGCCGGCAAGGTGCGCGCCCCGGTGCGCGCCGGCGCGCGGGGGGACGTGCTGCTCGCCTGGGCGCTCGATCGCGACGGCCGCAAGGTGAACGCCGGCCGGCTCGACCCGGCCGACCGGCGCCGGCTGGCCCCGTTCACCTGCCTCGGCTGCGGCGAGCCGCTCGTCCCGCACCTCGGGCGCGTGCGGGCGCGCCACTTCGCGCACGCGCCCGGCTCCGCCTGCCCGCTCACCGCGCCGGAGACGGCGCTCCACCTCGACGCCAAGGAGCGGCTGCTCGCGCTCTGCGCCGACGCCTTCGAGCGGCGGCGCACCGTCACCGTGCTGGCGCGCTGCCCTTCGTGCCGCCGCCTCGCGCCCCGCGACCTCGCCGCCGAGGGCGACGCCGCCGCGGCGGAGGGCGCCGTCGGGCCGCTGCGCGCCGACGTGCTGGTGCTGCGCGCCGGGAGCCCGGCGCTCGCCATCGAGGTCCTGGTCACGCACGCCGTCGAGGCGGAGAAGGAGGCGGCGCTCGCCGCTGTGGGCGTGCCGGCGGTGGAGATCGACGCGCGGGAGGAGTGGGAGCGGGCGGAGCCGGACGGCGCGGTGGCCATCGTCCCGGTGCGCTCGCTGGGCTTCCCGGCCTGCCCGGCCTGCGCGGCGGGCGCCCGCGCCGACGCGGACCGGGCGCTCGGCGGGGAGGCGGCGGAGATCGCGGAGTTGGAGGCGTACCGCGCGCGCGGGCTGCTCGGTCCCGCCCTCCGGACCCCCGTCCCGGCCGCGACGCCGGGGACCGCCCCGGCGCCCGCGGAGGAGCCGGACGCCCCCTTCTCGGAGGCGGAGCGGGCCGAGCTGCGGGCCCGCTTCTCCTGCCCGGACTGCGGCGGGGCCGCGATCGCGTTCGGCGCCCGGATCGCCCGCCATCCCTGCCCCGGCCGGCCGTCGCGCCCGATCGCCTGGCGCGGCTACGACGGCGCGCGGATCGAGCTCACCTGGTGGAAGCGGCCCGCCGGGCCGGCGCCGCGGCGGTGACCGGCTGCAAGCTCCCGTCCTGACCGCGCTTTTCGGGGCCGAGCGCCCGCCCGGCATGGACCGTGCCGAGCTTGAATCAGGCCCCGCTCTGTGTTAGATGACCGCTCCCCGTCGCCTGGGTTGGCGTCGGGCGCCCGCGAGGGCGAAACGCAGCAAATTCACACACCCCTCCGCATCGGCGCGCTCCGGTGCTCCGTCGAGACGGCCCGCACGGCGTCCGGCGGCGTACGGCGCGCCGCTCCAGGCGGGGTGGCGGAACAACCGGAGAAGACCATGGAAACGCAGGAGACGCAGCAGCAGCCCGCGGCCGCCGTGCCGCCCCCGGCCGCCCCCGAGGCAGCCACCCCCGCGCCCGACACGATGGCCGCCGCGCTCAGCCAGGGCGGGACCGCCATCACCATGAAGGCGCTGCTGGAGGCCGGCGTCCACTTCGGCCACCAGACCAAGCGCTGGAACCCGAAGATGAAGCCGTTCATCTTCGGCGCGCGCAACGGCATCTACATCATCGACCTGCAGAAGACGGTCGGCCTGGCCCGCAACGCGCTCCGCTTCGTGTCCGACGCGGTCGCGAAGGGCGGCTCGGTGCTGTTCGTCGGCACGAAGAAGCAGGCGCAGGACGCCATCCGCGAGGAGGCCTCCCGCTCCGGCCAGTTCTTCGTCACGAACCGCTGGCTGGGCGGCACGCTGACCAACTTCAAGACCGTGAAGCAGGGCATCGACCGGCTGAAGACCATCGAGAAGATGGCGGCCGACGGCACCTACGAGCGGCTCCCGAAGAAGGAGGTCGCCCAGCTCGAGCGCGAGCGCGAGAAGCTGGAGAAGAACCTCGGCGGCATCAAGGAGCTGTCCCGCCTGCCGGCCGCGCTCTTCGTGATCGACACGAAGAAGGAGCACATCGCGGTGCACGAGGCGAACCGCCTCGGCATCCCGGTGGTCGCGGTGGTGGACACCAACTGCGACCCCGAGGGCATCGACTACGTGATCCCGGGCAACGACGACGCGATCCGCTCGATCCGCCTGTTCACCGGCAAGGTCGCGGAGGCCTGCATCGAGGGCAAGGGCCGCTACTCGGCCTGGGTGGCCGAGCACGGCGGCCACGACGAGCGCCGCGAGCAGGAGGACCGCGACGCGGCCAGCGAGCGCGGGCACAAGGATCGCCGCGATCGCCGCGACCGCCGCGGCGGGCCGCGTGAGCGCCGCGAGCCGCGCGAGGACCGCGCCGCCGCCAGCGCCAACGTCGAGGTGGTGCGCAAGGGCGAGGTCGCCCCGGCCGCGCCCGAGGCCGCTCCGGCGAAGGAGTAGCCGCCCCCGCCCCGCGCGCCGCGCGGGGTGACTTCGCTTCCCGGGGGCGGGCCCACCAGGCCCGCCCCCATCCTTTTCCGCACAGACAGAGCACAGACAGGAGACGGTTCGTGGCCGAGATCAGCGCGAAGATGGTGCAGGAGCTCCGGGAGAAGACCGGGGCCGGGATGATGGACTGCAAGAAGGCCCTCACCGAGGCGGGCGGCGACCTCGCCAAGGCCGAGGAGGTCCTCCGGAAGAAGGGGCTCTCCGCCGCGGCCAAGAAGACCGGCCGCGCCGCCACCGAGGGCGCCGTCGCCAGCTACATCCACATGGGCGGCAAGATCGGCGTCCTGGTGGAGGTGAACTGCGAGACCGACTTCGTGGCGCGCACCGAGGGCTTCCAGGGCCTGGTGAAGGAGATCGCCATGCAGATCGCGGCCGCCTCGCCGCGCTGGGTCCGCCGCGAGGAGGTCCCCGCCGACGTCGTCGCCAAGGAGCTGGAGATCGCGAAGGCGCAGGCCCGCGAGCAGAAGAAGCCCGAGGCCATCCTCGAGAAGATCGCCACCGGCAAGGTGGAGAAGTTCTACTCGGAGTTCTGCCTCATGGAGCAGGCCTGGGTGAAGGACGACAAGAAGAAGATCCAGGACGTGCTCACCGACGCCGTCGCGAAGATCGGCGAGAACATCCAGATCCGCCGCTTCGCCCGCTTCGTGCTGGGCGAGGGCCTGGAGAAGAAGCAGGAGAACCTGGCCGAGGAGGTCGCCAAGGCGGCCGGCCTGCAGAAGTAGCTCCCGCCTTCCGGCATCGGCATCTCGGGGCCCCGGTCCGCGTTCGCGGGCCGGGGCCTCGCCGTCTCCGGGCCCCGCCGGGCGCGGCGGCGCGCCGAGGACGTGCGAGCGCGGACCAGCGGGCATGAAAAAGGGGAGCCGGCACGGATGCCGGCTCCCCGGGTGCTTCAGGCTTTCGACGAGGCTACGGCGCTTCCGTCGTGACGCTCACCGGGGCCGTCTCGAAGCTGGCGGCGGTGGTGGGGAAGCCGGCCGTGTCGGCGGTCACCTTGTACCAGTAGGTGGCGCCCACCGCGACGCCGGTCTTGACGTACGGCGACGTCGTCGCGACCGCGGCGAAGGTCCCGGGCGCGCCGCTCACGTCCGGCGCCTCCCAGAGCTGCACGTTGGTCATGTTGTCGCCGGCGTCGCTGAAGTCGACCGTGATCTCCGTGCCCGCGGTGTCGGACTGCGCGGCCGCGAGGTCGTTCACGAAGACGTTCACGTCGATGGCGAGCGGGTGCCCCTGCTTGTCCGAGACCGTGCCGGCGAGGTTGTAGATGCCGGCGGCGAGCTCGGTGAGGCTGAACCACGAGTCCACGTCCGAGATCGACGGGCCCGGGTACAGCACGACCGAGGCGCCCTCGAACGAGGCCGGGGACTGCGGGTAGTAGCAGGACATCCAGTTGCCGGGGCCGGCGCCGTTGACGGACAGCCAGCCGCCGGCCGGCGTGCAGTCGGTGGGGCTCGACTGGATCGAGGCGCCATCGAGCAGCTTGCCCGGGTTCGTCTTCACGAAGATGACGGTGGAAGACGGCGACGACACGGTCCAGCTCGTCCCCGTGTTCGTGCCCTCGACCGCCGCGCCGCCGTCCGTGGCGATGACGTTCACCACCGACGGCGTGCCCTTGTTCTCGTCCTCGTACGGATCGCAGGCCTGCAGGCCGGCGACCGCGATCAGCGTCAACGCGAGCTTGGTCAGCGTCTTCATGTTGGTCTCTCCTTGGCTCACGCTAGAAGCTGAGCGACAGGCCGAGGCGCAGCGACAGCGGCATCATGAAGGACGCCGTGCCGGAGGCCGGCCGACCCCAGTTCGGATTGACGGTCACGTTACGCCCGTCGATCGTCTTGAGGTACTTGAGGTCGGGGCAGGCCGACTGGAGCGCCTGCACCGGGTTGGCCTTGCCCACCGAGGACTTGTTCGAGCACTTCGCGCCGCTGATCGGCTGCGTCATGTCGTACGTGTAGTCCTGGTCGATGAGGACGGTCTCCTCGCTGTTGAACACGTTGAACACGTCCACCGTGAACTTCAGCGCGTACGGCGGCTTGATGACGTACTCGAGCGCGCCGCGGAGGTCCACCTTGTTGGTCCAGGGCGACCGGCCCGCCATGCCGCGGGGCACGACGAACGTCTGGGAGACGTCGTACAGGTCGTTGTAGCCGGCCAGCGCGCTGACCGGGTTGCCGGACTGGCCGGTGTACGCGGCGCCGCCGGTGAGGCTGAAGCGCGGCGACGCGGCCCAGGTGTACGACCCGAAGAGCTTGATCTGGTGCGGACGGTCTCCGTACAGGTAGCCCTTCTGGTTCGTCATGATCGACGGGATGTCGTACTGGGAGGTGATGCCCGGGTCGAGCTGGTCGTCCTCGGGGCGGTACGGACCCGCGTAGTTGCCGCGGAGCACCGAGTACGTGTAGGACGCCGACGCCTGCCAGCCGCGCGAGAAGTTCTTGCGGACGGACAGCGTGACGCCGTCGTAGCTGCGCTCCGGCTTCGGGAACGGGATGACCATGAGCCGGCCGGTGGCCGTGTCGGTCGCCGTCGGGGCCGACGGGTTGTACGTCACGCCGTCGGAGCCCACGAACTCGCCGCCCTTGGTCGGGTTGCCGATGTAGTAGCCCTCACCGTCGTTCGGGGACATGTCCTCGATGATGTCGCCCTGGCGGCGGCCGGCGTACTCGACGCCGACGGACAGGTCGGACAGCACCTCGTACTCGATCTGGCCGCCGAACTGATCGACGTAGGCCTGGGAGATGTCCGGCGACACCGGCGAGGCCGCCGTGCCGGAGGTGGCGAACAGGTAGGAGCGGTTGGTGCCGTCGGCGCCGCCCGTCCCGAAGTTGCCGCCCCAGTTCGTCACGCCGCAGGCGGACGGGCTGAGCTGGCGGGTGTCGTAGTTCACGAGCGACTGGTCGGCCGGGTTCGACATGCCGCCGCGGGTCGCGTTGCCGGGGATGGCGCAGCCGGGGGCGCCGCCCTGCGCGCTCGTCGGCATGTAGTAGACCAGCGAGCGCTCCGCGCCGAAGGTGCGGTCGCCGAGGTCGAGGGGCATGGCGTAGAAGAAGCGGCCCCAGCTACCGGCCACCTTGCCGCGGCCGCTGCCGGTGAAGTCCCAGATGGCCTGCACGCGGGGCGCCCAGCTGTTGTTGATCGTGAAGCCGTTGGACGAGGGGTTGCTGATGTTGTTCAGCGACTGCCCCTCCCAGCGGACGCCGTAGTTCAGGGTCACGTTCTGCGGCAGCTGCCAGCTGTCCTGCGCGAAGACGGACGTGCTGTTCGTGCCGGCGGTGTTCTGCACGCGGGTGGCGAAGACCACGTTGTCCGGGACCACGTCCGTGCCCGCCACCGTGGTGCGGGACGTCGGGACGCGGCCGTAGTTCGGGTCGTTCGGATCGACGGTGGGCGTGCTGACGTAGCCGTAGCCGCGGCGCGTGTAGATGAGGCCGTTGCCGGTGGTGGCGTAGTAGTAGCCGCCGGCGTAGCGCTTGTCCTGCGCGAACGTGGAGCGCTCGAAGTCCACGCCGACCTTGGTGTTGTGCGAGCCGAGGAGCTCGGACAGGTACGACGCCGACACGCGGGTGGCGAGGCGGTTCGAGGTCGCGTCGCTCAGGTAGCCGAGGCCGCCGATGTTGTAGAGGTTGACGCCGCAGCGGTCGTTCGCGGTGAACGCGCCGCCCGGATCGTTGACGCACTCCGGCAGCGCCTCGAAGTTCGTGACCGGCGTGCGGAAGCGGAACTGCAGGGTCGGCGTGTTGAGCTGATCGACGCCGGCCTGCGTCTTGTCCTTGGGGGCGCTGCTGTTGTAGTGCCAGCCCGCCTGCGCCTCGACGATGAGCCGCTTGTCGAGGAACTTGCCGGCGTAGCGCAGGCTGCCGTCGAACGTGTTGCCCGTCTCGTCGAAGGTGCGGCGGCTGGGGCTGCCGGCCATCGAGATGCTGGTCGCGCTGGTCGGCATGCCGACGGCGGACAGCGTCAGGTTGTTGTTCTCGTCGAGCAGGTAGGTCAGCTTGCCGACGTACTGGTAGGTGGTGCGGCCGGAGCGGTAGACCTGGTCGGTCCCGGCGACGCGATCCTGCACCTGGAGGCCGGTGGACCCGTCGAAGACCGGGTTGCCGTCACCGTCCACGCGGTTCATCTGCAGGAAGCGCTCGGTGTAGGTGCGGGTCACGATCGGCGCGAAGCCGGCGTAGAACCACAGCTTGTCCTTCATGATCGGGCCGCCGACCTCGAAGCCGAAGTCGAGGTCGTAGGCGCCCTCGTCGGGCTTGCGGCGCCAGCCGATCGCCTCACCGTTGGTGCCGGCGACCTTGCCGGTCGGGTCGATCAGCATGCGCGGGGTGAAGTCGGTGAACACCGACCCGTGGTACTCGTTCGAGCCGCTGCGGGTGACGACGTTCAGCACGCCGCCCGTGGTCCGGCCGTACTCCGGCTGGAACCCGCCGGTCTTGACGTCGATCTCCTGCACGAAGTTGTTCTGCAGGGTCGGCGTGAGCGTCTGGGAGTTCGGGTTGCCGGCGAACGTGCCGTACACCGGGTCGGTCACGTTGAGGCCGTCCACGATGTACGAGTTCTCGGGCGACTGGGCGCCGGCGAAGCTGACACCGTAGGTGTCGGCCTGCGCCGTCGGGACCACGGTCGCGACGTTCTCGACCGAGCGGCCCACCGGGATGTTCGCCATGAACTCGCGGGAGACCACCGCGCCGCTCTCGGCGGCGCCGATGTTCACCACGGGAGCGGCGCCCGTCCGGACGACCTGCTCCTCCATCTGCACGGCCTCGGGGACCACCGCGATGTTCGCGCGGATGGTCTTGTCCGCGCGCATCGTGATGTCCGACCGCTCGGCGGGCTTGAAGCCCTCGAGCTGGACCGCCAGGGAGTACGCGCCAGGGGGGAGAAGGGTGATGCGATAGTTGCCGTTCGCGTCGGTGACCGCCGTCTGCTCACCCTGGAGATTCGGGCTCCGCGCGACGATGACGGCACCTGCGACGGGCTTACCGGTCGACGCATCGGTCACCACACCGATGATCGTGCCGGTCGTTTGGGCGAACGCGACTCCCGCGAACAACAGCGCGAGCGGCGCGATCCGCAGGAGGCGCAGCAACTTCTTCCTCATGACTTCCTCCAGGGAGAGAGCACTCAGCCGCACCTGACGGTCTGACCTCCGGGCGGAGGGACTCCGCTCGGATGACCGACCGACGGGTCAATTGGTTGATGGTTCTAGGCTTCCGCTGTGAGGAATGTCAAGCAAGCGGCGGTTGTTATAAGGTCGTGTCGTGCGCGCCCCGCCGGGGGCGCAACACCCCACGGATACGGGACTTTTCGGACGCCGGCGACCGGGGATCGCCTTCGCGGCGAGCGATATCGCGACGACCTGCGTCAATTCGCGCGTTGCACCGGAAAGACGCAGGCGGGTGGCGCGGAAACGGGCACGATTGGGATCCGCCGGGCGCAATCCCGCACCCACCGTCGAACCCCATCCTTTAGATCGGGATCCCGGCGCCCCGGGCGCCGCCGTCCCCCCTCCCGAGGCGCCGATGGACAAGTATTGACAAGGGCTTGGAGGACGACTAGGTAGCGGTGCTTCTTTTCCCAGCCGATTCTCCCGTCAATACCAGCGAGCGGAACGTGTTCGACGAGGTCACCAAGCAAGAGGGCGGGAAGAACGCTGCGAAGCGGGCCGGCTACGTCTTCGGGTCGACCGTCTTCCAGATCCTTCTCGTGTTCGCGATCATCACGGCGTCGGCCGCCATCAAGGCGAAGATCGTCGACGAGCCGGTGGTGGACGTGAAGTTCGTCAAGGCGGCTCCCCCGCCCCCGCCTCCCCCGCCGGCGCCTCCCCCGCCGGCCGCCCGGAAGCGGCCGCCGGACGAGAAGCCGCGCACCGATCTCCCCAAGCCGCCCCCGCCCACCGCGCTCCTGCAGCCGAAGGACGTCCAGGCGGAGATGAAGCCGCCCGATCCGAACGAGCCGCCCGAGCCGGAGTACGACTACGGCGACGCGGCGGCGGGCGAGGGCGTGGTCGGCGGCGTCGTCGGCGCCGCCCCGCAGCAGAACCAGATCGAGGACGCGCCGGCCTACGCGACCGCGGGCTACAAGAAGCCGCAGGCGGCCCAGCCGAACTGCGTGAAGGAGTCGGTGCGGCTCCCGCCCCAGCTGGCCGGCTTCATCTCAGGTCCGATCACCGTGAAGTTCGCGATCGGCCGCGACGGTCAGCCGTCCCGCTTCGAGGTGATGACCGCCGTCCCCGACAAGCGGATCGCCGACGCCATCTGGAACGCGGTGCAGATCTGCAAGTGGATCCCGGGCGCGGACGCGCAGGGCCGTCCCACCGCGATCTGGGTGATCCTCCCGCTCCGGTTCGCCGGCTCCTGATCCGCAGCACGCGTCTACCGTTCGCAGTCCTTCTGCCTCCAAGGAGAGTTTCATGTCGCTTCAGGTGATCCAGACGCTCCAGCAGCTGGCCGCGGCCCAGGCCACCCCCGAGGTCTCGTTCGACCTCCTGCACATGTGGAAGACGATGGGCCCGTTCGCGAAGTTCATCGCGGGCGTCCTGGCGGTGATGAGCATCTACTCGCTCGGCGTGATGGCCGAGCGCCTCGTGACCTTCGCGCGCGCGCAGAAGGCCTCCCGGCAGTTCGCCGCCGCGCTGCGCGACCTGCTCCCGGCCGCGAAGTTCGGCGAGGCGGTCGAGCTCTCCCGCAAGCTGAAGCGCGGCCACCTGCCCAAGGTGCTCGGGCTCGCCATCGAGGAGTACAGCCACGGCGTCGAGGCGCTGAAGACCCACGGCCCGCGCGACGTCGGCAACTTCGACGTGATCGCGGCCGTGAACCGCGCGGTGGAGCGCAGCTCGCTCCGCACCGTGAACGACCTCCGCCGCGGCCTGGGCGCGCTCGCCACCGTCGGCTCGACCGCCCCGTTCGTCGGCCTCCTCGGCACCGTGGCCGGCATCATCACGGCGTTCCAGGCGATGGCCGCCACCGGCTCCGGCGGTCTCGGCTCGGTGTCCGCCGGCATCGCGGAGGCGCTCGTGACGACCGCGTTCGGCCTCCTCGTCGCCATCCCCGCGGTGATGATGTTCAACTACCTCACCAACCGCGTCGAGGACATGCAGGTCGACATCACCGACTCGGCCACCGAGCTGATGGACTTCTTCATGAAGGAAGGCCGCGGCGAGGCGAAGTAGCGCTCCCCCCGAGGCCCGCGAAGGAGACCTGACCGATGTCCATGGACGTTGGCGGCAAGGGGGTGAAGAGCGAGATCAACGTGACGCCGCTCGTCGACGTCGTGCTGGTGCTCCTCATCATCTTCATGGTCATCACCCCGATGCTCCAGCGCGGCAAGCCGGTCGTCCTCCCGGACGCGAAGCACGTCTCGGCGCTGAAGCAGGGCGGTGACCCGATCCTCGTGTCGGTGACGAAGGACGGGAAGATCTGGATCGACAAGGAGGAGGTCCAGAAGGCGGACCTCTCCCAGATGCTCACCATCGCCATGCAGATGCAGCCCGGCGCGCCGGTGCTGGTGAAGGGCGATCGTGACGTTCAGTACAAGACGATCCGCGAGATGATCTTCGAGATCTCGAAGACCCACCTCATGGGCGTCTCCCTCGCCGCGTCCCAGATCAAGGACAAGGAGAAGTAGCCATGGCGATGGGGCTCGGGTCCAAGCGACCCGTCACAGACATCAACGTCACGCCGCTCATCGACGTGGTGCTCGTGCTCCTGATCATCTTCATGGTGCTCACGCCGCTCGCGGAGAAGCAGAAGTTCATCCGCGTCCCGGAGTACCAGCCGGAGATGCAGCCGGTCCCGCCCGACTCGGTGCCGCCGGACCAGACGGTCCTCACCGCGCTCGGCAACGGCAACGTCCTCCTGAACAAGCAGGAGATGACGATCAACGACGCGATGCAGCGGCTGCACGTCGCCTACGACGGGCGCCCGTCCAAGGTGATGTTCTTCAACGCCGAGGACTCCGTCCGCTACGAGCAGGCCGTGAAGGTGCTCGACGCCGCCCACGGCGCGGGCGTGAACACCATCGGCATGATGACCGACCCGCCGCTCACCGGTGCGGCGGCGCCCGAGCAGCAGTAGGGCGCGCGAGGTCTGGAGGTTCGGAGGGGCCGGCACCGCGCCGGCCCCTCTCGTTTTTGGGCCCGGCGCGCCGCCGGTCAGCGCGCCGGCGGCAGCCGCGCCAGCACCGCCTCGAGCTCGGGCGGCAGCGGGCTCTCCACCGCCACCCGCGCGCCGCCGTCCGGGTCGTCGAACGCGAGCCGCCAGGCGTGCAGGAACTGCCGCTCGAGCCCCGCCAGCTCGGCCGCGGCGCCCCCGTACAGCGCGTCGCCGGCCACCGGGTGGCCGAGCAGCGCCAGGTGCGCGCGGATCTGGTGCATCACGCCGGTGACGATGCGGACGCGCAGCAGCGTGTGCCCCGCGAAGCGCCGCTCCGGCTCGTAGTGGGTCTCGGCCGGCCGCGGGCGCAGGCCGCGGGCCCGGAGCCGCTCCTCGGCCTCGGCGTCGGGCGCCGGCACCACCCGGCCCCCGCGCTGCGCGAGCGGGACCGAGCAGACGCCGCCCGCCGGCACCCGCCCCACCGCCAGGGCCAGGTAGACCTTGTCCACCGTGTGCGCGCCGAGCTGCCCGTGCAGCGCCTCCCAGGCCTCCGGATCCCGCGCGAACAGCACGCAGCCGCTCGTCTCGAGGTCGAGCCGCTGCACCGCCCCGCCCTCGCGCGGCTCCGGCGACGCCTCGGCGCACTCGGGGTGGCGCGCCGCCACCGCGTTCGCGAGCGTGCCGCCCTCGCCCGGCGCGAGCGGGTGGACCGCCACGCCGGCCGGCTTGTCCACCACGAGGTAGCGCGGCCGCTCCAGCAGCACCGCGAGCGGCGCGTCCGGCTCGGGCTCCGGGGGCCCGGCCGGCAGCTCCACGTCGAGCTCCACCAGCGCGCCCGGGGCGGCCGGGTCCGACGCGCGGGCGCGGCGGCCCCGGACGCGGACCTCGCCCAGCGCGAAGGCGCGCTTCACCGCGGCGCGGCCCAGGCCGAGCGCGTCGGCGAGCGCCCGGTCGAGGCGACCGGAGGCAGTGAGCGGCAGGCGGATCTCGCGTCTCAAGCGACCCTCTCGTGCGGGGTCCCGGGGCGCCCTCGCCCCGGTCCGCCGGCGTCGCCACGTTGAAGGAAGGGGTGCGGCGCGGCGATGCCCCGCTTGGAGATACCGCCCCGCCGCGCCGGACGGCAAGGGCCCGGCGCGGCGCCGGGCGTTATGGAAGCCGCCCCGGCCCGGATGGCGGACCGACGGTGAAGGGAGCCCGGATGCCCAAGACGCTCACGCTGCCGGCCCGGCCGGAGGACGTGCGCGGGCTCGCCGCCGGCGACGAGGTGCTCCTCCGCGGCCGGATCGTCACCGGGCGCGAGGCGGCGCACCGCTACCTCGCGGCGCACGAGGACCCGCAGGTCCGGCGCTGGACCGAGGGCGCGGTGCTCTACCACTGCGGGCCGGTGGTCGCGCGCGCGCCCGGCGGCGGCTGGCGCTTCGTGGCGGCCGGGCCGAGCGCCTCCGGCCGCCACGAGCCCTGGGAGGCGGAGGTGATCGCCCGCTACGGGCTCCGCGGCGTGCTCGGGAAGGGCGGCATGGGCCCGCGCACGCTCGAGGCGCTCCGCGCGCACGGCGCCGTGTACCTGCACGCTGCCGGCGGCCTGGCCGTGTCGCTGGCGCGCCACGTGACCCGGGTGCTGGACGTGGCCCGGCTCGACGCCCTGGGCGTCACCGAGGCCATCTGGCTCGCCGAGGTGGAGGACTTCCCGGCGGTGGTGACCATGGACGCGCACGGCGAGACGCTGCACGCGCCCGGCGCCGACGCGCCCGGGACGCCCGCGCCCGGCTAGCCCGCCGCCTGGCCGCGGCGGCGCGCGCCGGAGCGCATCCGGACCAGCCCGTAGAAGAGCTGCTTCTCGGTGTAGAGCCGGCGCCCCGAGTACTCGCCGGCGCGGAACGACCCGGGCCGCTCCAGCCACATCCGCGCGCGCACCACTCCTTGGTGGGCAAACGGCGCGACCACCTCCTCCGGCGCCTGCGCCAGGTAGGCGCGGAGCAGGGTGCGGATCTTGCGGTTGTAGCGGGCGCGCGGGAAGCGCGAGTGCCGGCGGCCGCGGTGCAGGGTGCCGTCGAAGCGGTTCGACGCGTGGTACAGCTCGTGGACGATGGTGCCGATCCGCTCCTCGGGGGTGGAGGCCAGGAACCACAGCGGCCGCAGCGTCACCACATAGAGGATCTTCCGCCCCTTGATGCGCACCAGGGGCTTCACCGCCCCGCCCTCCCCGGCCCGGCGACGCGTCGCGCCGAAGTGCGCCGGCCGGATGGTGGCCCGCGAGCTGCGCCGGGCCTCGCCGGCCACCACCAGCACGCGCGAGGCGCGCACGTGGCCGAGCTCGGGGACCCGGAGCGCGAGGTCGCGGATCAGCCGCTTCACGGCACGTGTCATGTTGACCCGGCGCACCACCGCGGAGCATGTCCGACCTTCGTCCACTGGACAAGCGGCGACCCGCTACCGCGGCCGTAACACGCACGGGCGTCTTGTCCCGTCCCCCGGGGGCTCGTAGCATGCGCCGCCATGTTCCCGCTCCTCGCGGCCGCAGCCCTCCTCTTCGCCTTCGCATCCTGGATCCGGTTTCGCCGCCTGGAGCAGGCGCTCGTCGGCGAGCTGGCGGCGCTCACGGCCCGCGTGAAGGACCTCGCCGAGCGCGTGGACGCCGCCGAGGCCGACGTGGGCCACGCGGTCACGCAAACCGAAATCGCGGAGAGCCTACTGCTCGACAAGGGCATCGCCGAGCCGGAGGAGCTGGAGGCGCTCCGCCGCCGCGTGGACGAGGACGACGCGCCGGCGCCGGCGTACCAGCCCGAGCGCGACGGCGCGCTGCACTAGCGGCGGCGCCGGCCGCGGGACCGACCCTTCGACGGGCTCGACGCTCGGGGTGGGCCCCGTCGAACCCCGAGCGTCGCCGGGTTCCGCTAGCGCCGGGTGCGCTTCGCGCGCGGCCCGGGCCGGCGCGCGGCGGGGCGCGTCCCCTTGGCGGGCGCGCGCCTTCCCTTCGCGGGCTGGCCCTTCCCCCTCGCCGGCGGGCGCGCCTCCCTCGCCGGCGCGCGCCGTCCCTTCCTCGGCGCGCGCTTGGGCTCGGGACGCTCGCTCCGCCGCGGCGCCCGCGGGCGCCGGCTCGAAGCGGGGCCGCTCGGGGTGCCGGCGGTACGCGAGCACGGTCCGGCCCAGCACCTGCGCGACCTGCACGTCCTCGGCGAGGAGCCGGTCGGCGATCTCGAGGCGGTCCTCGGGGCTCTCGGTCCCGACCTTCATCTTGACCAGCTCGTGCGCGAGGAGCGCCTCGTGGAGCTGGCGGAGGACCGCCTCGGTGAGCCCGTCCTTGCCCACCTGGACCACCGGCGAGAGGTGGTGCCCGGCGGCGCGCAGCGCGCGGCGCAGCGGGGAGGACGGCATGAGGGCGCGCTTCTTCGGGTTCGTGGGTGCGGGCATGGTCGTCGGGTCCTACTTGCGGAGGTACTTCAGCTCGCGGGCGAGGTCGGCGTTGTCCGGCGCGGCGGCGAGCCCGCGGCGCAGGTGGCGCTCGGCGAGCGCGAGGTCGCCGAGCACCTTCGCCATCTGGCCGAGGAACAGGTAGCCGGGCGCGCAGCGCGGGTTCTTCTTGAGGCCCGCCTCGACGGCAGCGGCGCTCTGCGCCTGCTGGCGCTTCTTGTCGTCGGCCCGGAGGAACTCGCACCAGGCCTTCCAGATGCCGAACTCCGGCTCCTCCGGGTTGAGCTGCAGCGCCTCCTGGAACTTCGCGAGCGCCTCGTCGTAGCGGCGCGCCTTCACGAGCTGGGTCCCGGTCTGGAACAGGTTCTCGGCCTGCAGGATGCCCATCACGTCCACCTCGGGCGCCCCGCCGCTCTGCAGCTCCTGCACGTACTGCGCGCGCCGGGCCTCGTCGCCGAGCTCGGCCCAGGCGGCGCTCACGCGCGCGAACAGGTCCGCGCAGAGCTTCCGCACGTCGGCGGGCGCGTCGGTGGGGATGGCGTCGGGGTGGTAGAGCTTCGCGAGCTGGAAGTAGGCCACCTTCACCTGCGCGGCGGGCGCGTCCCGCTTCACCCCCAGCACCTGGAAGTGGTCGACCCCCTGCAGCGAGGCGAGCGCGGCGCGCAGCGCGGCCGGCTCGAGCGCGGTGGCGCGGCGCACCGGCGCCGGGCGCGCGACGGGGGCGGCCGCGGCGGTTGAAGCCGCGGCGGGGGGAGCCGGCGGCCGGGGCGGCGCCGCGGGGCGCGGCGAGGCCGCAGCGGGCGCCGGGGTCGCGGCCGGGGCCGGCACGGGCGTGGGCGCCGGCCGGGGTGCCGGCGTCGGCGCACCGGCGGACGGGGCGGCCGCGGGCGCGGGCCCGCGGGCCCGCCGCGGCGCGCCGAAGGCGAGCAGGTCGAGCTCGCCGAGCAGCAGCGCCAGCCGCAGCACCGCGGCCGCGTCGGCGGGGCTCGCCGCCGCGATCTCCGCCGGGCTCCGCTCGCCGTCGATCAGCGCCGCGGCGCGCGCCTCCTGCGGCGTGAGGCGCAGGTCCTCGATCCGCACCCGCCCCGCCATCCGCGAGGCGGCGCGCTCCTCGCGGTCGCCGAGCCGGCGCTTCACCGCGCCGAGCTCGAGCGCGCGGACCGCCGCGCAGAGCGCCGCGAAGGGCGGACCGAGCGGGAACCCGGACGGCGGCGGCGCGACCCCCGGCTCCCAGGCCCAGGTGCCGTCCTCGACCCCGAGCGCCCGGGCCACCAGCGCGAGCCCGTGCTCGGCGAGCAGCGCCGCCACGTCGCCCGGCGGGACGAGCCGCGCCCCGACCAGCGCCGCGGCGAGGTCGCCGCCGGCGGCGGCGCGCGCCGCCTCGGCCTCGACGAGCTGCTCGGGCCGGAGCACGCCCTTGCGCAGCAGGAAGCGGCCCAGGTCGTCGGCGGGGTCGGAGGACGCGGCGTGCTCCACCGCGCCCCGGCGGAACACGAGCGCGTAGGAGCGGCCCTCGGGCGCCAGCGTGAGCCGGCCGCTTGCGCGCGTGGCGGCGGCCAGCCCGTAGAGGCGCAGCGCGGAGTCGGCGGCGAGCGCGCCCCGGTGCGCCAGCCCGGCCGCGATGGCCGCGTCGGCGCCGACCTCGCGCGCCGCGAGGCCGTAGGTCGGCGCGGGCGGCGGCGGGGGCGGCGGGCGCGCCGCCGGGGCGGCCGCGCGCGGCACCGCCGGCGGGCGGTAGCCCTCCGGCACGCGCTCCAGCCGCGGCGGGCCGGCCGGGGGATCCGGCCGGGTCCGCGGGGGAGGCGTCTCGCCGGGGGGCTTCGGGGGTGCGTCGCTCACCGGGCGCTACAGTACCACCGTCTCCCGGTACTCGCCGTAGACCTCGCGCAGCGCGTCGGAGATCTCTCCGAGGGTGCACTCGGCCTTCACGGCGGCGAGGATGAGCGGCATGAGGTTCTCGGTCCCGCGGGCGCCGGCGCGCACCGCGTCGAGCGCCGCGCGCGCGGCCGAGGCGCTGCGGGACGCGCGGAGCGCCTTGAGCCGCTCGACCTGCTGCGCCTCCAGCGCCGGATCGACCTTCATCACCGGGACCGGCGGGTCGTCCGACTTGAACGCGTTCACGCCCACGACCACCTGCTCCTTCGCCTCCACCTGGCGCTGCCAGGCGTAGGCGGCCTCCTGGATCTCGCGCTGCACGTACCCCTTCGAGATGGCGTGGACCATCCCGCCCAGCTCGTCGATCTTCTGGATGTACGCCTGGGCGCGGCCCTCGATCTCGTCGGTCATGGCCTCGATGGCCCAGCTGCCGCCGAGCGGGTCGATGACGTCGGCCACGCCCGACTCGTTCGCGAGGATCTGCTGCGTGCGGAGCGCGATGCGCACCGAGTCCTCGGTGGGCAGCCCGAGCGCCTCGTCGCGCGAGTTGGTGTGCAGCGACTGCGTGCCGCCCAGCACCGCCGCCAGCGCCTGGATGGTGACGCGCACGATGTTGTTGTCGGGCTGCTGCGCGGTGAGCATGGAGCCGGCGGTCTGGGTGTGGAACCGCAGCATCATCGAGCGCGGGTCCTTCGCCTTGAACCGCTCCTTCATGATGCGCGCCCAGAGCCGGCGGGCGGCGCGGAACTTCGCCACCTCCTCCAGCAGGTCGTTGTGCGCGTTGAAGAAGAAGGAGAGCCGCCCCGCGAACGCGTCCACGTCGAGGCCCGCCTTCACCGCCGCGTCCACGTACTGGATGCCGTCGGCGAGCGTGAACGCCACCTCCTGCACCGCGGTCGAGCCGGCCTCGCGGATGTGGTAGCCGGAGATGGAGATGGGGTTCCAGCGCGGCATCACCTTCGCGGTGTAGGCGAAGATGTCGGTGATGATCCGGAGCGACGGCTCCGGCGGGTAGATGTACGTCCCGCGCGCCGCGTACTCCTTCAGGATGTCGTTCTGGATGGTGCCCTGCAGCACCGCCGGCGCGGCCCCCTGCTTCTCGCCCACCGCCTGGTACATCGCGAGCAGCATCCCGGCGGTCGCGTTGATGGTCATCGAGGTGGAGACCTCGCCGAGCGGGATCCGGTCGAACAGCACCTCCATGTCGCGGATCGAGTCGATGGCCACGCCCACCTTGCCCACCTCGCCGCGCGCGCGGGGGTGGTCGGAGTCGCGGCCCATCTGCGTGGGCAGGTCGAACGCCACCGAGAGGCCGGTCTGGCCGGACTCGAGCAGGTAGCGGTAGCGCTTGTTCGACTCCTCGGCGGTGCCGAACCCGGCGTACTGCCGCATGGTCCAGAAGCGGCCGCGGTACATGGTCGGCTGCACGCCGCGCGTGAACGGGTACTCGCCGGGGAGGCCCAGCCGCTCCTCGAGGCCGGGGCGCACGTCGGCGGCGCCGTACACCGGCTCCTCGCGGATGCCGCTGCTCGTCTCGAAGCGCGGGCGCCGCTCGGGCCCCTTCTTCACCGCCTTCGCGTACGTCCCCTCGAGCCACCGCTGCTTCTTCTCGTCCGCCATGTATTCACCGTGGGTGGAGCACGGCGCGCCCGTCACGGGGGGCGCCGGTTGGGAGTGGGAGGCGCGGCGCCGCTACTCCACCGCGCAGAGCAACGCGCTGCCCTCGACCGCCTGGCCCTCGACGACGCGAACCTCGACCACCTTGCCGTCCTTCGGGCTCCTCATCTCGTTCTCCATCTTCATCGCCTCGACGACCACCAGCGGCTGGCCGGCCCGCACCGCGTCCCCCGGCGCCACCAGCACCTTCACCACCCGCCCCGGCATCGGCGCGGTCACCGCCCGCCGGCCCTCCACGCTCGCGCGCGGCGAGGCCCGGCGCATGCGCAGCTTCCGCTCGTCGAGGAGCTCGAGCGGGAACACCGAGCCGTCCACCTGCACGTGCACCTTCGCGCCGCGCTCGTCGAGCATGGCCGAGTAGCTGCGCGTGTCCACCAGCAGCGACAGCGTCCCGTAGTCGTGCGGGTACGCGTCCACCCGGTGCACCTCGTCGCCGATGCGCACCTCGTACTGCCCGGTGGCGAGCCGGGTCACCCCGACCGCCACCTCGCGCTTCCCGCCGTCGAGCAGCGCCACGTAGGTCTTCATCGGCCGCCCCCGCGCAGCGCCCGCAGGCGGCCGGCGCGCGCCCAGCCGGAGCGCGCCGCCCCCTGCCCGGCCCGGGCCGCGTGCGCCTCGGCCGCGTCCCGCTCGCGCTTGAACGCGGCGACCGCCGCCGCGATGAGCGCCACCCGCTCCAGCGAGGGATCCGGCGGCCGGACGAGCGCCTTCGCGTGCCGGGCGCAGAAGCCGGTGTCGTAGTCGCCGGACCGGAACTCGGGGTGATCGAGCGCGGCCGCCAGCCAGCCCAGGTTCGTGCCGATGCCGTGCACCACGTACTCGCCCAGCGCGCGGATGAGCCGGTCGATGGCCTGCGGGCGGGTGGGCGCCCAGGCGACCAGCTTCGAGATCATCGGGTCGTACCACTGCGGCACCACCCACCCCGCGTACACGCCGGAGTCGTCGCGGATCCCGGGGCCGCCCGGCACGCGCAGGTAGGTGATCTTGCCCGGCTGCGGGAGGAACCCGCGGGCCGGGTCCTCGGCGTAGACGCGCGCCTCGATGGCGTGGCCGCGCCGCTGCACCTGCTCCTGGGCCAGGATCCGCTCGCCCCGCGCCACCTCGAGCTGCATGCGCACCAGGTCGAGCCCGGTGACCATCTCGGTGACCGGGTGCTCCACCTGGAGCCGGGTGTTCATCTCGAGGAAGTAGAAGTTGCGGTGCGCGTCCACCAGCAGCTCGACCGTGCCGGCGCCCACGTAGCCCACCGCGCGGGCGGCGCGGACGGCCACCTCGCCCATGGCCTCGCGCAGCCGGTCGTCGAGCACCGCGCTCGGCGTCTCCTCGATGACCTTCTGCTGGCGCCGCTGCACCGAGCACTCGCGCTCGCCCAGCCACACGCAGTTGCCGTGCTGGTCCGCGAAGACCTGGATCTCGACGTGGCGCGGCTTCTCGAGGAACTTCTCGAGGTAGAGCCGATCGTCGCCGAACGCGGCCGTCGCCTCGCGCCGCGCCGACTGCCACAGCGCGGCGAAGTCCTCGGCGCGGTCGCACCTCTTCATGCCCTTGCCGCCGCCGCCCGCGGCCGCCTTGATCATCACCGGGAAGCCGATCCGCTCCGCGAACGCGCGCGCCTCGGCCTCCTCGGCGAACGGCTCCTCCGAGCCGGGCACCACCGGCACGCCGGCGGCGGCCATGTTGCGCCGGGCGGTGGTCTTCACGCCCATGGCGTCCATCGCCGCGGCGGGCGGGCCGACGAGCGCGATGCCGGCCCGGTCGAGCGCGCGGGCCAGCTCGGCGTTCTCGGAGAGGAACCCGTAGCCGGGGTGCACCGCGTCGGCGCCGGTGCGCCGGCAGGCGTCCAGGATCCGCTCGATGGAGAGGTAGCTCTCGCGCGCAGGCGCGGGGCCGATGAACACCGCCTCGTCGGCCTTGCGGACGTGGAGCGCGCCGCGATCCGCCTCGGAGTAGACCGCCACCGTGGGGATCCGCATCTCGCGGCAGGTGCGCATCACGCGCACCGCGATCTCGCCGCGGTTCGCGACCAGCACCTTCTCGATGGGTCTCGTCGGGCTCATGCGCGGAACCGTCGGGGCGGACCGCGGCGGGGCCCCCGGCCGCCCCGGGGTCCGCCACGATAGCCGCCCGGACCTGCGCGGTAAAGCGCGGGGCCGCCGCCGGGCGGGCGCGGCGAGGCCGTCCCGCGCCGCCGGGCGGGGCACCGGCGGCGCTGCCCCGATCGGCCTGTGCCGGGGGGTTCCGCGGCGAGTAAACCGCCCCCAGGATCCCCGTCATGGCCCCGCACGACGCGCCCGGTCACGAGGCCGGCCAGGCGGCCCCGGCGCCGGGCCGGGTGGACGTGCTGGGCGCCCTCGACCGGCTGCTCGCGATCGAGCCCGAGGAGCACGCGCTGCGCCGGATCGTCTCGGCGCTCGCCGACGCGGTGCCCGCGGTGGACGCCGCGGTGCTGCTCGTGCCCGACGACGACGGGCGGCTCGCGATCGCGGCGGAGGTCGGGGGCGACGGGCGCCCGCCCGCGCCGGCCGACGGCGGCGCCGGGCTCGCGGCGGGCGCGCCGTGGGTGCGCGCCGAGCCGGGCTGGCCGCTCCCCGCGGGCGCGCGCGCCGGCGCGGCGGCGGCCGCGGGCGGCGGCGCGCTCCTGGTGATGGGGACGCGCGGCGAGGGCGGGTTCGAGCCCGAGGCGCTGGCGCTGCTCCGCCTCGCGGCGGACCGCGCCGGGCTGGCGCTCGAGCGCGGGCGGCTGCGCCGCGCGCACGAGTCGGCCGAGGAGGCCGCGCGGCGCGCGCTCGCGGAGGTGGACTCGCGCCGGCGCGCGGTGGACTACATCCTCGGCATCGTCGGCCACGACCTGCGCAACCCGCTCGGCGCCGTCCACATGTCCGCCGCGCTCCTGCAGAAGCGCGGCGGGCTGGAGGGCTGGCAGGCGCGCGCGATCGAGCGGATGCGCAGCTCGGCCGGGCGCATGGCGCGGATCATCGCCGACCTGCTCTCGTACACCCGCACCCGGCTCGGCAACGGCATGCCCATCGACCGCCGCCCGGCGCGGCTCGACGAGATCGCGCGCCGTCCCGTGGACGAGCTCGGCGCGGTGAACCCGGGGCGCGAGATCACCGTCGAGGTCCGGGGCGACGTGTCGGGCGCCTGGGATCCCGATCGCCTGGAGCAGGTGATCTCCAACCTGGTCTCGAACGCGGTGGACCACGGCGACCCCGCCTCGCCGGTGCGGGTGGAGCTCTCGGGCGAGCCGGACGCGTGCGTGCTCCGGGTGCGCAACACCGGGCCGCCGGTGCCGCCGGAGGTGCTCGAGCACCTGTTCGAGCCGTTCTCGCGCCCGCCGGACGAGAAGAGCCGCAAGGGCTCGGGCCTGGGGCTCGGGCTCTACATCTCGCGGGAGATCGTGCGCGGCCACGGCGGCGAGATCTCGATCACCTCGGACGGCGAGACCGTGATCACGGCGCGGCTTCCTCGAGCGCCGACCCCGGCTCCCTGACGCCGCGCCACAGCTCGGCGAGGTCGGGCGGGAGCCGGTCGGCGACGTCGCGCGCGGCCGGGCCCATCACCTCGTGCAGCGCCGCGAGCACGGCGAGCACGTAGGCGGCCGCCTGCCGCGGCGGGTGCTGCAGCAGCCGCGCGACCGCGGCCAGGTAGTCGGCGCCGGTCGCCGCCTCGGGCACCGGCGCGTTCAGGTTCCACTCCGCCTCCCGGAGCTCGCGCGCGAAGCGGTGCGGCAGGTGGGCGAGGATCCCCGCGAGCGCCGGACCGTCGAGCGCGCCGCGGAGCGGGGCGAGCACCGCCAGCAGCACCTTGCGCGTCCGGGCCTCGGAGCCGAGCCGCGCCTCCAGCCGCTCCAGCAGATCGCCCGCGCCGCGCGCCGGGAGCTCCACCCAGTCCGCGCGCCCGTCGAGCTCGTCCGGGCCGATCGCGCCGGGCGTGCGCGCGCCCACCCCGCCGGCCACCTCGTACGTGTGCGAGATCATCCCGGTAGCTTGCGGCCGGCGTCGCGCGCGGGCACCGCCTGCGCGGGGCGCGGGCCGGGGGAGCCCGGGCGCCGCGCCGCGGGGCGGGGCGGGGCGCAGCCCCGTCAGAGGCCGGGCCGGTGCTCCGGCGGGAGCGCGGCGGCGATCGCGTCGCGGACCGCGTCGCGGAGCGCGGCCGGGTCCTCGAACGACGACGGGTGGATCGGGTCGAGCACGCGCACCTCGGCGCGCATGCGCTGGCGGAGCACCACCCCGTGCTTCGGCAGCGCCTCGGAGGTGCCGCTGACGGCGATGGGGATGACCGGGACGTTCGCGTCCACCGCCAGCCGGAACGCGCCGTCCTTGAACGCCTGCAGCCGCCCGTCCGGCGAGCGCGTGCCCTCGGGGAAGATCATCACCGGCGCGCCGCGCGCGAGGTGGGCGCGGCAGTGGGCCATCATCTTCCGCACCGACTCGCGGTCGCCGCGCCACACCGGCACGCAGTCGTTCAGCCACATGTTCCAGCCCACGAACGGCACCCGGAACAGCTCCGCCTTCGACACCCACTTGAACGGCCGGAACACGCCGTACAGCACCAGGATGTCGAGCATGGAGAGGTGGTTCGCGACCAGCACCGCGGCGCCGTCCCAGGGCAGCTTCTCGCGTCCGACCACGCGCGAGCGCCACAGCGGGTTCACCACCACGTAGAACGACGCCCACGCGCACGACCAGAGCTGGAGCGCCACCCGGCGCCGGTCGAACGGCGCGGTGAGCGCGAACACGACGAGCGCCACCGCGAACAGGAACGGCAGCGTGAGGACGAAGAAGATCCAGTAGACGAACGAGAAGACCGCCAGCATCGCGGGCGCATCCTCGCCCCGGACCGGCCATCCCGCAAGGGTGTGCAAGGCCCGTATGCGCGGGGGCGCAGCCCCGAAGCGCGGCAATGCCGCGCCCGCGGGGACCTCGTGCGAGCCCGCGAAGGCGGGCGCGCGAGGTCACGGGCCCCGCGCAGCTGGGTGGGGCCCCGCGGCCCCTTCGACAGGCTCAGGGTCCGTGGGGCGGGGCGCAGCCCCGTGAGAAGAAACCCTTACGGCGCGACGTTCGCGGCCGGCGCGCGAGCCACCGCCTCGAGCACGCGGTACAGCCCGAACTTCGGCAGGTGCAGGTAGCCCGCCCAGGCGGCCGCCGCGAGCAGCCCGTCGGCGAGCCAGTCGGACAGCCACTCCGCCGCGAAGCGCGCGTCGCGCTGCTTCAGCCCGGCGCCGCTCTCGCGCGCCCAGCGGCGGTTGTAGCGCTCGTGCACGCCCACGGGCGGCGCGAGCACGAGCGGCAGGCCCAGCGCGCCGTAGAACGTGAGCTCGGAGGGCTTGGTCCAGAGCACGTCGGTGCGCGCGAGCAGCGCGTTGAACCGGGCGTAGTACTCGCCGAACGAGGGCGCGCGCAGGATCTCCACCGCGCCGCCGAGGAGCGGCTCCAGCCCCGCGCGCCGCAGCGCCTCCCGGAAGCGCGCCTCCACCTCCGGCCTCGTGCCGGCCACGAGCGCGAGGCGCATCGCGCCCGACTCGAGCGCGGGCCGGAGGCCGGGCAGGAACGCGTCCGCCATCGCCGCCTGCGCGCCCGCGCCGCCCACCGCGAAGGTGAGCTGCGCCGGCTTCCCCTCCTCCTCGCGCGGCAGCGCGCCCAGGAACACCGCCAGCTCCTCGGGCACGGAGCGGCGGAACTCGCCGGTGGGATCGAGGCGCACCAGGCGCGCGGCCAGGTTGCGCTTCAGCACCGGCAGCGACGGCCCGCCCAGGAGCGCGTCCGGGAGCGGGAAGCCGGTGAAGGTGATCCGCTGCGCGGGCACGCCGTAGGCGAGCAGCCGGCGCGCGGCGCGCCGGGTGGGGACGAGGTACTGGATGCGGGTGCGGGCGGGCTCGAGCGGCGCCCAGATCCGGTTCAGGTCGGTGTCGGTCGCGACGCAGTACACCCGCTCGATCCCGGCCCGGTCGGCCACGATGGCGGGCGAGTAGAACGTGGTGAGGAGCGGCGCGCCCTCGGCGCGGAGCCGCGCCACCAGCCCGGCGCCCAGATCGTTCCGCGCCAGCCGCTCCAGCGCGCGCACGCCGCGGGTGGGCGCGGAGAGATCGCGGCGGGGGTGGAGCCGGGGATGTCGGTGATCGAGTCGAGCGCCCAGGCGAGCGGCCGGCCGGCCACCGGCACCTGCGAGAGCCGCGAGATGGCCTCGTAGCCCCGGCGCACCCGCTGCCAGAGCCGCTCCTCCTCCGGCCCGGCCACCGGGGCGCGATCGACCTTCAGCACCTCGGTGCCGAGCGCGTCGGCGAGCGCGCTCGCGGCGCGGAGGTGCCCGTAGCCCATGTCCACGGCGACGACGAGGGGGGCGGGGCTGGGCGCGGGGGTGGTCGTCATGGCGCGGCGCGCCGAGCCTACCCCACTTCGCCGCGGTGCGTGATCGGGTGGCACCGCGCGCGGGGCGCGACCCCCGGGTGCGCGCCGGGGGACCGATTCACCAATCGGCGAGACCGTGCGTCCGAGCCGCGCCGCGCCGGCGCGCCGCGTCGAGGAAACGGTGACATGGGCGTGACACGGCGAGGGTAGCTTCCGCCTCCTCGCGCCCCCCTCCCCATCGGGCGCGATGGAGCCGACATGACCGCCGACGCGACCCCCGTTCACGCCGAGGAAACCGCCGCGCCGTTCCCGCGCCTCGATCGCGCGGCGATCGAGGCGCTGGTGCGCGCCGGCAAGCGCCTGCTGGTGCAGGGCGGGATGGGCATCCACGCCTCGGACGGCCTCGCCGGCAAGGTGGCGCGCCACCGCGGCGACCGGCTGGTCGGCGTCGGGACCATCTCGGCGGTGCTGAAGACCCCCGAGCAGCTCCGCGGCGAGATCCGCCGCGCGCGGGCCGAGGCGCCGGGCGGCTTCGTCGGCGTGAACCTCATGGCCGCCATCAACAAGGACGACTTCGAGGCGCTGGCGCGCGTGTCGATCGAGGAGAAGGTGTCCTTCCTCGTGCAGGGCGCCGGCATCTCGCGCGAGATCGTGCGCTGGTGCCGCGAGGACGGCGTGCCGTTCTGCGGCATCGTCTCCTCCGGGCGGCTCGCCGCCATGTACGAGAAGTGGGGCGCGGACTTCGTGGTCGCGGAGGGCGCCGAGGCGGGCGGCCACATCGGCGACATCGGCCACCCGCTGCCCACGCTGGTGGACGAGGTGATCGCGGCGACCTCGCTCCCGGTGATCGCGGCGGGCGGCGTGGACGCCTCCGACCTCTCGCGCTTCCTCGCGGCCGGCGCGGCGGGCGTGCAGATGGCGACCCGCTTCCTCGCCTGCTCGGACGGCGACGTCCACCCCGCCTTCAAGCAGATGCACCTCGCCAAGGGCGAGGACGACGTGGTGATCATCACGAGCTGCGTGAAGGGCATGAAGGCGCGCGCGGTGCGCAACGCGTTCACCGAGCGGCTCGCGCGCGGGGAGGCGGTGCCGCCGCGCTCCAAGCTCTGGTACTTCGGCAAGGACGGCTACCGCGGGCGGCGGAGCTCCTGCATCCAGTGCCTGGGCGAGGGGCTCTGCAAGGCCCGCGCGTCCGGGTTCAAGGAGAGCTTCTGCATCACCGACGCGCTGCTCGAGGCGGCGGTGCACGGGGACACCGAGGCCGGGCTCTTCTACACGGGGCAGAGCATCACCCGGATCGGGGAACGCGACGCGGGGCAATTGCCCACGGCTGCGGAGATCCTCGCCGATCTGGAGCTGCGCCTCGCCGCCGAGGCGCGGCCTTCCGACGCACCGGCGCAGGCCCGGCCGGACGCGGTGGGCGCGGCCGCCTGAGCGGACGCCCGACGTTCACTGTCAGGAACCCCCGGTCGGGACGACATCTCGACGGACGAATAAAATTCGGATACACAAAATTTCGTCCACCGTCTGCTCGGTTGGATCGAACGTCATCCCCGGCGGATCGAATCGAAGAAAAGAGAAGTGCATGGCGACCGGTACCGTGAAGTGGTTCAACGACGCGAAGGGCTTCGGCTTCATCACCCAGGACGACGGTGGTGAGGACGTCTTCTGCCACTACAGCGCGATCTCGGGCGACGGCTTCAAGAGCCTCGCCGAGGGGCAGAAGGTGGAGTTCGACGTGGTGAAGGGGCCGAAGGGCCTCCAGGCCGCGAACGTCCGCAAGGTGTAGTCGGACGCGCCCTCGCGCTGCGCACGGGCCCGGTCTCCTCGGCAGAGGGGCCGGGCCCGCGACGTTTGCGGGCCCGCTCGCGCCGGGCAGGCGCGCGCCCCGCCGGCCGCGGCGGGGACGAGGGGGAGGGCGCGCGTCGATTGCCCGCGCGCCGCCCCCGCCGCACCGTGCCGTCGGGAGGGTTCCCCGATGCCGATGCGCACGCACGAGCTGCACCCCGCGATCGTCCACGCGCCGCTGGCGCTCCTGCCGGCCGCCGCCATCGCGGACCTCGTGGCGACCGCGCGGCCGCGCGATCGCGGCCTCGACGCGGTGGGGCGGGCGCTGTGGTGGTCCGCGGCGGCGGGCGGCCTCGCCGCCGGGCTCGCCGGGATGGCCGCGTCGCAGGAGATCGAGGTCCCGAGCGAGCACGCGCGCGACGCGATGTTCCTGCACGGCATCGGCAACCTGGGCCTGGTGGTGGCCGCGTTCGGCGTCGCGGCCTGGCGCAGCCGGAACCGGGCCTGCCTCACCACCGCGCTCTCGGGGATGGCCGCGGCCGCGGCCGCGACCTACACGGCCTACCTCGGCGGCGAGCTCGTCTACGGCCACGGCGCCGGCGTGCGCGCCCTGGGCGGCGCCGCCAGCGAGGCGCCGCCGCTGTTCTCGGCCGCCGCGCCGGGCCGGCTCGCGCGCGACGCGGTCCGCGGCCTGCGCTGGCTGCTCTCGCGCGGCGCGCGCGCCGTCACCGGGCGCGAGCGGGTGGACCGGACCGCGCTCGGCCCGCTCGCCGAGGCCGGCACCGGCGCGGAGCCGCCCCCGCCCGGCGCGCGCACCGACGGCGCGGGCCTGGCGATCCCCCCGGCGTAGCGGGCGGGCTACAGCGGGATGTTCCCGTGCTTCTTGGCCGGGAGCTCCTGGCGCTTGGTGCGCAGCATCTCGAGCGCCCGGATCACCCTCGGCCGCGTGTCCTCGGGGCGGATCACCTCGTCCACGTAGCCGAGCTCGGCGGCCTTGTACGGGCTCGCGAACCGGTCGCGGTACTCCTGCACCAGCCGCGCGCGCTCGGCGACCGGGTCCTTCGCCGCCAGCAGCTCCTTGCGGAAGATGACGTTCACCGCGCCCTCCGGCCCCATCACCGCGATCTCGGCGCCGGGCCAGGCCAGGTTCACGTCGGCGCGGATGTGCTTCGAGGCCATCACGTCGTAGGCGCCGCCGTACGCCTTGCGCGTGATGACGGTGATCTTGGGCACGGTGGCCTCGGCGTAGGCGTAGAGCAGCTTCGCGCCGTGCACGATGATCCCGTTCCACTCCTGGTCGGTGCCGGGGAGGAAGCCGGGCACGTCCACGAACGTGAGCAGCGGGACGTTGAACGCGTCGCAGAACCGCACGAAGCGCGCCGCCTTCACCGAGGCGTCGATGTCGAGCACGCCGGCCAGCACCGCGGGCTGGTTCGCCACCACGCCCACCGGCCGGCCGTTCAGGCGGGCGAAGCCGATCACGATGTTCGGCGCGAACTGCTCGGCCACCTCGAAGAAGTGCCGGTCGTCGGCCACCGCGCGGACGACCTCCTTCATGTCGTACGCCTTGCCCGGGTTCTCCGGCGCGATGCTCTTCAGGAGCTCGTCGCGGCGGCCCGGGTCGTCGGCGCAGGGCTGGACCGGCGGGTCGTCCACGTTGTTGAGCGGCAGGAACGAGAGCAGCTCGCGGACCGCGCGCAGCGCGGCCTCCTCGGTGTCGAGCGCGAAGTGCGCCACGCCGGAGCGGGCCGCGTGCGTGCGCGCGCCGCCCAGGTCCTCCTTCGTCACCTCGGCGTGCGTCACCGCCCGGATCACGTCCGGGCCGGTGATGAACATGTACGAGGTGTCCTTCACCATGAAGATGAAGTCGGTGATGGCCGGGCTGTAGACGGCGCCGCCGGCGCACGGCCCCATGATCACCGAGAGCTGCGGGATGACGCCGGAGGCGAGCGTGTTGCGCAGGAAGATCTCGGCGTAGCCCGCCAGCGAGACCACGCCCTCCTGGATGCGCGCGCCGCCGGAGTCGTTCAGGCCGACCACCGGGCAGCCCACCTCCATGGCGCGGTCCATCACCTTGCAGATCTTCTCGGCCACCGCGCCGGAGATCGACCCGCCGAACACGGTGAAGTCCTGCGCGAACACGAAGACCTGCCGGCCCTCCACCAGGCCGTAGCCGGTGACCACGCCGTCGCCCAGCACCTTGTGCTCGGCCATGCCGAAGTCGGCGCAGCGGTGGGTCTTGAAGCGATCCATCTCGACGAAGGTGCCGGGGTCGAGGAACGCGTCGATGCGCTCGCGGGCGGTGAGCTTGCCCTCCCGGTGCTGCCGCGCCACCCGCTCGTCCCCGCCGCCCTTCTCGGCCTCGGCGTCGAGCCGGTCGAGGAGGGCCCTGCGCGGATCGGGATCGGAATGGGGCATGTGCGCACCTCGCGCCGACGCTTCGGCCGGTGTCTCGCCGTGGGGCTCGGAGGATAGGCGCCGCGATCCGCGGGGCGCAAGGATTCGCGCGCCGGCGTCACCCGGGCGGGCGCGGCGAGGTCCGGGGCGGGTCGGCCGGCCTACAGCACCAGGCCGGAGCGCGCCCACCAGCCGGCCCAGAGGCGCGCGGCAGCCTCGCGCTCGGGGGCGGGCGCGTCGACCTCGTACGTCACCGGCGGCGGGGCGGCGCGGGCCAGCTCCTCGGCGGCCGCGGCGCGCACCTCGCGCTCGGCGCTGGTCAGGCCGGACAGCAGCCACTCGGCGCGGCCGCGCCCGCGGTTCTGCTTCCACCAGGCCAGCCAGCGCCGCGGGTCGGTCCCGAGCCGCTGCAGGGTGATCTCGGCGAGCGCCGCGGCGGCGGCCTCGGCCGGCTCGCGCTCCGAGCTCTCCAGCACCTGCACCAGGAGCGGCACCGACTCGGCGTCGCGCAGCGCGCCGAGCGCCCGGGCGGCGAACGTGGTCCGCGCGGCCACCCCGGAGAGCAGCGCGCGGCGGAGCTTCTCCGGGACCGCGCGCATCTCGGGGTGGCGGCGGTGCGCCGCGAGCGCGGCGATGGCGGCGCCGGCGACGCGCGGGTCCGGGTCGAGCACCCGCTCGGCGAGCGCCGGGAAGGTGGACGGGTCGCCGGCCGCGCCCAGCACGGTCGCCGCGATGCGCCGCCGGACCGGGTCGCGGTCGCGGAGCACGTCCACCATGGCCGGCACCGCCGCCGGGCCGAGCGCCGCGAGCGCGGCGGCGAGCGGGCCGAGCGCGGTGGGCGAGGCGCCGTCCTCGTCGGACTCGATCGGCCCCGGCAGGCGCGCCCACACCACCGGGAGCGCCGCCTCCGGGAACGCGGCCAGGCGGGCCAGCCCGGCGATCCGGTCGAGCGAGCCGGGGTCGGTCTCGAGCAGCGCGGTGACCTCCGCCTCCGGGTCGAAGCGGACCGCGCCGGAGGGCGGCGCCGCCGCCCCGAGCTCCTCCTCGAAGAGGTCGATGTCCACCTCGAGGTCGGCGAGCGCCGCGGCGGGCTCGTGCGCCTGCCAGGGCTCGGCGGACGGCGCGGGGAGCGGCGCCGGCGGCGCCGGCGCGGCGGCGCGGACCGGGGACGGGGCCGGCGGCGGCGCGGGCGCGACCGCCGGCGGCGGCTCGGCCGGCGCAGCGGGCGGGACCTCGGCGGCGGCGCCGCGGGCGCGCTTGCGGGCCTGGATGACGCGCTCGAGCGCCGGGGCGAGGCCGGCCAGGAACAGCACCAGGTCGGCGAGGCGGCGCGGCGAGACCGCCGCCGGGCCGTTGTCGGCGTAGAGCAGGCAGGCGGTGCGCTGGCGCAGCACCACCGGGTGGACCAGCACGGTGCGCGGCGTCCCGCGCCCCAGGCCGTCGAGGATGGCGCGGTTCCCGGCGGGCTCCGGCGAGATGGGCCCGAGGTGCGGCGCGTGCGTCTCGACGGCGGTGTGGAACACGCCCGGATCGCTCGTGTAGATGGCGACCGAGCGGCACAGCGCGCGCGCGTCCTCGCCCTCCTCCTCGCCGAGCGCGTCGTGGCCCGCCACCGCGTCGCGCGACACCGCGAAGACGGCGGCGAACGCGAAGAACTCGCGCGCGTAGCGCAGCACGACGCGCAGCACCTCGTCGCGCTCCGAGGCGGCGGCGAGCGCGGCCTGCGCCTCCGCCCGCGTCCAGCGGCCCGGCGCGCCGGGCGCGCGCGCCGGCGCGGGCGCCTCGCCCATGCGCCGCGGCGCGGGGCGCGGCTCGGCGGCCCCGTCGCGCGGAGCCCTGGGAGCATCCGCCCGCGCCGAGCCCGCCGAGGGGCGAGCGGCCGGGGCGGGATCCGCGCCCTCGCCGGCATCCGCCGGCCCGGGCGACGGGCTCGCGGGCGCCGCGTCCAGGAAGGAGAAGTCCGCCGACTCGAGCACCTGCGCCACCGCGGCCGCGAGCGGCTCGAGCGGGCCGGCGTCGTCGAAGCCGGCGGCCGCCGGGGCCGGGGGCTCCGGCGCGGGCGGCGCGGGATCCGATTCCGCCGGCGGCGCCGCGTCCGGCTCCGGCGCGGCCGGCGCGGCGCCGGCCGGCTCCGCGGCCTCCGCCGCCGCCGCCTCCGCGCCCGGCGTCGCGGCCGCGGCGCCGCCCGCCGCGAGGGCGGCGAGGCGCGGCGGGAGCGCGCCGCCGTACAGGCGGTGGATGAGCGCGCGCACCCGCCACTCCGGCCCGACGTGCGGGGTGAGGTGGAGCGAGAGCATGAAGCTGATCTCGTCGAGGAGCGCCAGGTCCACCGGGTGGGTGGCGACGAGCGAGAGCTCGCGGCCGTCGAGCGCGAACGGCGCGAGGCCGTGCCGCTCGGCCACGCGCGAGGGGAACACCCGCCGCGCGCGCGCGTCGGACGCGTCCCAGGCCCAGTCCGGCGCGGCCGGGAGGCCGCTGGCGCGCTCCAGCGCGCGGAGGACCACGTCCTCGCCGGCGAGGCCCAGCTCGAGGAGCGCGGTGTCGAGCGCGCCGCCGGCCTCGGCCTGGCGCGCGGCCGCGCGCTCCGCCGCGGCGGCGGGGATCGCGCCCTCCTCCACCAAGAGCTGCGCCAGGTCCCTCCGCACGGGACGGTTCTATGGGGTTCGCGGTGTGGGGGTCAAGGCGCCTCGACCACCCAGGTGCCCGCCGCGAGGTCGTGCAGCGACCGTCCGCTGCGCGTGAACAGCGCCGCGAGCAGCCCCAGCCCGAGCAGCAGCACCGACGCGGCGGACAGCGCCGCCCGCGCCGCGCTCCGCGCCAGCGTGGGGCGCCGGCCGTCCGGACCGACCACCCGCAGCCCGAGCGCGAGCTTGCCCAGGGTGGCGCCCGCGAGCGCGTGGCCCAGCGTCTGGTACACGAGGCCGAGGATGGCCGCGCCGGCCGCGAGCGGGAGCGCGATGGCGCCGCCGTCGCGGAGCGCCAGGTCGAGCGCGTGCGCCGGGCCGCCCGCCTCGCCGGGCGCGAGCGGCACCGCGCCGGCGATGGCCTGGAGCGCCCAGATCGCGAGCGCCGCGAACGGCAGGACGTCGATGGCCCACGAGGCGGCGCGCCGCCAGGTGGCCGGGCGCCGCAGGTGGATCTCGACCGCGTCCACGTCCACGTCGATGGCGGCGTCCAGCGCGGCCTCCGGCGCGAGGCCGGGCGCGGCGTCGAGCGCTTGGCCGGGCGCCGCGGGCGCGCCGAGGGCCTCCGGGCCGGCCTCGAGCGCCGCGGCGAAGGCGGCCGGCGGCGGGGGCGCGGCGCGGGCCGGCGCGGGCCGGAGGTCGGGCAGCGGGCCGAACTCGAAGTCGTCGTCGGGGGCGTCCGCGGCGGGCGCGGCCGCCCGCAGGGGCGGTGCGTCCGGCTGCCGCACGCCGAGCGGGGGCCCCAGATCCCACCCGGAGCGATCGACCTCGCGCGCCCGGCCCGGCCGCGCCGGGACCGGGGGAGCGCCGAACACGAAGGTGTCGGCGGCCGAGGCGGGCGGGGGCGGCGGCGTCCCGCGGAGCGGCGGCGGCGTGCCGGGCGGCCTCGCGTCGCCGCGGCGGTCGATGCTGAGCGAGGCGTCGAGCGGCCGCGGCGGCGGCTCGGGCGCGAGCGCGAGCGGCGCGCCGCAGCCGGCGCAGAACACCGTCCCCGGGACGGCCTCGCGGTGGCACCTCGGGCATCGCACGGCCCGAGGCTACGGTCGGCGCCGGTGGGGGTCAAGGAAAGGGGTCGCGCAGCGCGGCACCGCGCGGCCGCGGGAGATCCGCCCGGGGCGAGGCCGTCGACGGAAGGATCAGCGGAGGTCGCCGAAGCGCGCCTGCAGCAGCGCGACCGCGACGATGGCGGCGGTCTCGGCGCGCAGCACGCGCGGCCCGAGCGAGGTGGCCCGCGCCCCGGCGCGCGCGCACGCCGCGCGCTCGGCGTCGGTGAGCCCGCCCTCCGGGCCGACCACCGCCGCGTAGCCGCCCGCCGGCGACGGCGCGGCCTCGGAGAGCGGCGCGCCGCCCGGGTGGAACACGAACGCGCCGAAGCCCGCCGGCACCTCCGCGAGCGCGGCCTCGAGCGGCGCCGGCGCCCGCACCTCCGGCACGTCGGCGCGCCCGCACTGCCGCGCCGCCTCCCCGGCGATGCGCCGCCAGCGCGCCGCCCGCGCCTCGCCCTTCTCCGGCTCGAGCCGCACCACCGAGCGCTCCGCCGCGAACGGCGCGATCCGCGCCGCGCCGAGCTCGGTCGCCTTCTGCACCACGAGGTCGACCTTCTCGCCCTTGGCGAGCGCCACGAGCAGCCACACCGGCGCGCCCGCCCCGGGCGCCGCGCGGCGCGCGCCGAGCGCGAGCGCCTCGAAGCCGTCGAGGACGGTGGCCTCCCAGGCGCCGCCCCGGCCGTCGAACAGCTCCACCGCCGCGCCGGGCGCGAGCCGCAGCACGTCGCGCAGGTAGTGGCGCGCCTCGTCGGTGAGCGCGGCCCTGCCCTCGCCGATCCGCTCCGGCGGGAGGTGGACGCGGCGCAGGCTCACGCGCGCGGCTTCTCCAGCGCGAGCAGGCTCCACTCCCCCTCGCGCCGGTCGCCGCCCGCGAGCGGGCGCAGCCCCTGCGCCAGGTAGGCCGCGCGCACCTCGTCCTCCTGCGGCGTCAGGATCCCGGAGAGCAGCACCGCGCCGCCGGGCGCGAGCCGCGCGGCGATCTCCGGCGCCAGCTCGACGAGCGTGTTCGCGAGGATGTTCGCGACCACGAGGTCGAAGGCGCCGCCGATGGCCGGGAGCGCGGCCTCGGTGAGCGCCACCTCCGGCACGCCGTTCCGCGCCGCGTTCTCGCGCGCCACCGCGACCGCCACCGGGTCGTTGTCGTTGCCGGTGACCCGGCCCGCGCCGAGCTTCCGCGCCGCGATGGCGAGCAGCCCGGACCCGGTGCCCACGTCGAGCACCGACGCGCCCGGGCGCGCCGCGAGCAGGTCCGAGAGGCCCGCCAGGCAGAGCGAGGTGGTCGGGTGCGTGCCGGTCCCGAACGCCATGCCCGGATCCAGCACGACCTCGGCGAGGCCCGGCGGCACCGGCGCGTCCACCCACGACGGCCGCACGAACGCCCGGCCGATCACCATCGGCCCGAGCCCCTTCTTCCAGGTCTCGCCCCAGTCCTCGTCCGGCACCTCCGCCACCTCGCCGCCGCCCGCGGCGTCCGCGGCGGCCTCGGCCGTGGCGCGGTCCGCGAACCAGGCGACGAGCAGCGCGCGGCCCGGCGCCGGCTGCGGCTGGCCGGGCATGGGCGTCCCCTCGCCGTCGCGCACCTCCACGCCGGACGCGCCCAGCTCCCAGAGCTCGGCGGAGAGGTCCTCGGCGCGCGCGCGCGGGACGTCGAGGGTGAGCGAGTGCGTGGACAAGGCGGCCTCCGTTGGGCCGATTCCTACCCTTCCGCCGCGCCGCGCGCCAGCGCCGGCCGCCGCCGCGGTCGCGCGGTCCGGCCGCCGCCGGGGCCACGGCGCCGCGGGGCGCCGGAGCCGTGCGCCTCGCGCACATCCGCCCCTGCTCCGCGCGGGCGATATCGAGGCGGGTGGGCATTTCTCACGCTCCGCGGATCGGCGGTAGCATGCGGCAGCCATGGCCCTGAACGTCCTGCTGGTCGAGCCGGATCCCGGCCTCGCCGAAGAGATCCGTCGCGCGCTCGGGCCGGCCGGCTTCTCGGTGACCGCGGTGGGGGGCGGCGAGCCGGCGCTGGCGCGCTGCCGGGAGCTCGCGCCCGACCTCATCCTGCTCGCGGCCGAGCTGCCCGACATGAGCGGCTTCTCGGTGTGCAACCGGCTGAAGCGCGCCGCCGCCTCGGTGCCGCTGCTGCTCTACACCGGCGAGGCCACCGACGCCGCCATCGCCGCGCACCGGGCCACCCGCACCCGCGCCGACGACTACCTCAAGAAGCCCTTCGAGCTGGCCGAGCTGCTCGGCCGCGCGGCCGCGCTGCTCCACGGCGACGCGCCCGCCCCGCCGCCGCCGCCCGCCCCGCCAGCCGCCGCGCCGCCGTCGCGCGCCCCGCGGGCGGGCGAGGGCGAGGCGCCGCCCGTGCTGCAGCGGGTGGAGTCCGGCGTGGTCGCCGCGCGCGGGCTCGCCGGCGCGCTCGCCGCCGCCGCCACCCCGCCGCCGGTGGCGGGCGCGCGCCCCGCGCCCGCGGCCGCGCCCCGGCCGCCTCCCCCGCCCCCGCCGCGCGGCGCCCCGCTCGGCAAGGTGAAGGTGGCCGGCGCCGCGCCGCGCCCGGACCCCGCCGACGTGCTCGCCGACTGGCCGCGCGACCCGGCGCCGCCGAAGGGCACGCCCGAGGAGAAGCTGGAGTACTTCCGCGACCGGCTCCGCGCGCGCGACGCGTTCCTGGCCCGCGTGCGCGACGCCATCGCCGCGCTGAAGGCCGAGGTGGCCGAGCTGGCCGGCGAGCGCGACCTGCTCGCCCACGATCTCGCCGACGAGCGCGACCGCGCCGCCGGGCTGGAGCACCGGCTGGCCGAGGGCGCCCAGGACGCCGCCGCGCAGGCCGCGCGCCTCGAGGACCTCCGGCGCCAGCTGGAGGAGAGCGAGTCCACCCGCCGCTCGCTCTCCGAGGTGCTGAACGAGACGATGCAGCAGCAGGAGTCGGCCGAGCAGGAGGCCGCGGCGCGGATCGCCGGCGCCGAGGAGGCGCGCGCGCGGCTCGAGGCCGAGCTGGCGGAGGCGGTGGAGGCGCACGCGCGGGCCATGGCCGCGGTGGAGGCCGACCGCGCCGACGAGCGCGCGGCGCTGGAGGCGGCGCGCGCGCAGGCCGAGGCCGACGCCGCGCGCGGGCTGGAGCAGGTCGAGACCGAGCGCGTCCGCGAGCGCGACGAGGCGGCCGAGCGGCTCGGGATGGCCGAGGCGCGCGCCGCCGCCGCGGCGGCCGAGCGCGACGCGGTGGAGGCCGAGCTGGCCGCGGCGCGCGGCGAGCTGGGCGAGCGCGACCGGGCGCTCGCCGAGGGCGAGGCGCGGGCGGCCGAGGCGCGCCGCGCCGCCGAGGCGGAGGCCGAGGCGCTGCGGGCCGCGGCGGACGAGGCCGAGGGGCGCGCCCAGGCCGCGGCCGGCGAGCACGCCGAGGCGCGCGAGCGGATCGCCGCGCTCGAGGCCGAGCTGGCCGAGGCGGCCGGCGCGCGCGAGGCGCTGGAGGAGGCGCTCCGGCAGGCGCACGCCGAGGCCCGCGCCTACGACCAGAAGGCCGTCGCCGCCGAGCACGCGTTCCAGGCCAAGGCCGCCGAGCTGGCCGCCGCCGCCCAGCGCATCGCCGACCTCGGCGCCGCGCTGGACGAGGGGCGCGCCTCGGTGGAGGGCACGCGCGGCGAGCTGGCGCGGGTGGAGAGCGGGCGGGCCGAGGCCGAGCGGAAGGGCGCGCAGGCCGCCGCCGAGCGCGACCAGCTGGCGCGCGAGGTGGAGACCGCGCGCCGGGAGGGCGAGGCCGAGCGCGAGCGCGCCCGGCGGCTCGAGGCCGAGGTGAAGCGGCTCGCCCAGCTCGAGCCCGTGGCCGAGGAGGCCGCCCGGCTGCGCAAGGAGGTCGGGTCGCTCCGCGAGATGGTGCAGCAGCGCACCCAGGCCGCCGAGGCCGCCTCGCGGTCGGCGCAGGCCGCCGCCGCCGAGCGCGCCCGCGCCGAGGAGCGCTCCGCGGTGGAGGCCGGCAAGCTGCAGGGCTCCGCCGCGCGGCTCGAGTCGGAGCTGGGCGCCGTCCGCCGCAAGCTCGCCGAGCTGGAGGCCGAGCGCACCGCGCGGGCCGCCGAGCTGGAGAAGGCGCGGACCGAGCTGCAGGCCGCGCAGGCCGAGGCCGAGCGGCGCCGCCAGGGGGCGGCCGCGGAGGCCGGCGAGGCCGAGCGCCGCCACGCCGCCGAGGCCGCGCGCCTGAAGGCCGCCATGGTGGAGCTGGAGAAGCACCTCGAGGCGCGCGCCCGCGCCGAGCTCGGCATGAAGAAGCGGATCCAGGAGCTGGAGAAGGCCGCCGCCGCCCCGCGCCCGCCGCCCGTGCCGGCCGCCGATCCCGCCGAGGTCGCGAAGCTGAAGGCCGCGGTGGCGCGGGTCGAGGAGGAGCTCGGCGACCTCCGCGGCGAGAACGACTTCCTGAACGGCGAGGTCGCGCGCTACCAGCAGAAGAACCGCGACCTGCAGGCCCAGCTCGACTCGCTGCGCGAGGTGTGAGCGGCGGCGCGCCGCCGGACCTGCCCGGGCGACCCGCTCATGGTTCGACGGGGCTCACCATGAGCGGGATCGCGGAGGACGCTAGGCCTCGAGCCCGGGCTGCGGCTTCCGCGCCGCGCGGTAGAGCACGCCGGCCAGCGCCGCGAAGAAGGCGACGCCCAGCACCGCGTAGCCGGTGGACCCGATGGCGTGGACGATCGACTCCTGCAGGTCGAGCGTCTTCATGGTGCCCTCCGCGAACACCTGCAGGAAGGCCACGATGACGCCGAACAGCGCGCCGCCCGCCACCAGGCCGGTCGCGAACAGGCTGCCGCTGCCCAGCTCGCCCTCCTCGCCCGCGCCGCCCTTGCGGCGGGAGACGAAGTCCGCCACGCCCTTCAGCGCGCCGCCCACGAAGATGGGGAGCGTGGTGGAGAGGGGCAGGTAGAGCCCCACCGCGAAGGAGAGCGACTTCACGCCGCACAGCTCCATGGTGATGGCGACGAACGCGCCCACCAGCACGAAGTGCCAGTCGAGGTTGAGCGAGAGCAGGCCCTTGATGAGCGTCGCCATGAGCGTCGCCTGCGGGGCCGGGAAGTAGGAGGAGCCGATGGCGTGGTCGGTGATGCCCTCGGAGATCATCCGCGCCGTCGGCGTGTCGAGCACCTTCACCGTCACGCCGATGACCGTGGCCGAGGCGATCGCGCCCACGAACAGCGCCAGCTGCTGCGCGCGCGGGGTGGCGCCCACCAGGTAGCCGGTCTTCAGGTCCTGCGAGGTCGCGCCGCCGTTCGCGGCCGCGATGCAGACCATGCCGCCCACCACCAGCGCCATCGGCTCGTAGGCCGCGCCCGTCCAGCCCACCGAGACGAACACCATCGCGGTCGCCATGAGCGTGGCGATGGTCATGCCCGAGATCGGGTTGGAGGAGGAGCCGATGATGCCCACGATGCGCGAGGACACCGTCACGAAGATGAAGCCGAACGCGATGATGAGCACCGCGGTGAGCAGCTTGTTGAGGATCGTGTCGCCCGGCACCTGCGGCAGCGCCACCAGCAGCACCACCAGGCCGATCGAGCCGAGGATCACCGTCACGAAGGACAGGTCGCGCTCGGTGCGCGACACCGAGGCGGCCGCGGTCTTGTCGCCCAGCGAGCGGATCGAGTCCCGCAGCGAGCTGACGATGGTCGGGAAGGTCTTGAGCAGCGTGATGAAGCCCGCCGCCGCCACCGCGCCCGCGCCGATCTGGCGGATGTAGGCGAGGTACACCGCGCGCGGCAGGTTCGCGAACGTGCCCGCCGCCGCGTCGAAGCCGAAGCCCTCCGGGCTCGCGCCCACCTTCACGAGCTGCCGCGCGATGACCTCGCCCGGCACCAGCACCGACAGCAGCGGGATGAGCCCCAGCCAGGCGAGGACGCCGCCCGCCACCAGCACGCCCGCGATGCGCGGCCCGATGATGTAGCCGACGCCCAGGTACTCCGGCGTGATCTCGCCGTTCACGGTGGCGTTCGGCAGCCACTTGTTGGTCTGCTTCGTCACCCACGCCGGCGTCTCGGCGATGACGTGGAAGACCTTCTGCAGGAGCGCGTAGCCGAGCGCGAAGCCCACGCCCTGGAACGCGGTCTTGGCGAAGTCGCCGCCCTTGTCGCCGGCGATGAGCACCGAGGCGCAGGCCGTGCCCTCCGGGTAGACGAGCTGCCCGTGCTCCTTCACGATGAGCGACCGCCGCAGCGGGATCATCATGAGGACGCCCAGGATGCCGCCCACCATCGAGAGCGTGAACAGCGTCACGTAGCTGAAGTAGCCCGCGCCGACCGACGAGCCGCCCGTGCCTGCGGAGAGGAACAGGAAGCCCGGGAGCGTGAACACCACGCCCGCCGCGATCGACTCGCCCGCCGACCCGGTGGTCTGGATGATGTTGTTCTCGAGGATGGAGGTCTTGAAGACCTTCCGCCCCAGCGAGATGGCGATGACGGCGATGGGGATCGAGGCGGAGACGGTGAGGCCCGCCTTGAGCGCCAGGTAGACCGTGGCGGCGCCGAACAGGATGCCGAACAGCGCGCCCAGCAGCACCGCCTTGGGCGTGAACTCGGGGAGCGTGCGATCCGCGCCGATGTACGGCCTGAACTCCTTCTGCTCGACCTCGGGCTTCACGACCGTGCTCGGCTCTGCCATGCGTCTCCTCGCCGCTGGGGTTCCGCGTTGCGCGGGGAGAAAACCACGTCCGCCCGCCGATGTCGACAACCGGGAACCCCCCGCGCGGGCCTTTCGCGGCCGGCCCCTTGCACACGGAAAGTGCAGCGGCGCAGCGCTTTCGCGCGGCGCGCACCCGCGCCCGCGTCGCGCGTCCCTGGGACGCGTGCTAGAGGAGGACCATGCCCGCCCGCCCCTCGCGCGCGCCGCTCGCCTGCGCGGCCGCCGCCCTCCTCGCCCTGTCGGCCGCCCGCCCCGCCGCCGCCGCCCAGCAGGCGACGCCGCCCGCCGGCGCGCCCGGCGAGCCGCCCTGCGCACCGGTGAAGCCGTGCGAGATCCCCGACGAGCCCGCGGCCGGGCCCGCCGAGCCGGCCGCCGAGCTCGGCGCCGAGGTGCGGCGGCTGTTCGACCTGGTCGCGTGCCGGGGCGCCGCCCCCGCCGGCCTCGACGCGCAGGTCGTCGGCGCGTTCTGCGCCGAGCAGCGGAAGGCGCTCGAGGCGTTCCGCACCGGCCCGCGCGCGAAGGCGTTCGAGGCGCTCGCGCCGCTCCGCCCCGCCGGCCTGCCCAGCAGCGCCGTGGTGCCCGGCGGCGCCGACCTCCTCACCGCGCTCGCCGCCTACCCCGACCTGAAGAACGTCACCACGTTCTCGGCGGCGCCGGCCGGGGATCCGCGCGTCCTCGCCGGCATGGCGCCCGACCGGCTGCGGCAGGGGCTCGCGGCGGTGCGCGCCGGCGCGCAGGCGCTGCTGCGGGGCGAGGGCGTCCCGGCCCGCGGCGCCGCCCGCGCCGGCGAGTTCCCCGTCCAGCTCGCGCTGTTCCTGACCGCGCTCGCCGCCGAGGGCTACGAGCCCACCGGCCTGCGCTACTTCCAGGTCCAGCCCGACGGCACCCTCCGCCACCTCACCCGCGCCGACCTCGGCGCGCGCGCGCCGCTCGCCAGCTCCGAGCTCACCTTCGTGCGCCGGGGCGACGACCCGCGCACCCGGACGCGCACCCACCGGCACGTGGCCGCCGAGCTCTCCGACGCGGCCGTGGCGCGCGGCCCCGGCGTCCTCGCCCACCTCGCCGGCAAGGGCGAGCTGTCGGTCGCGCTCGGCGCCGTGGGCGCGTCGCCCTGGCGCGACGACCACGCGCGGCTCCGGAAGCTGCTCCTCGAGCGCGCCGCAATGATCGTCTCGGCCGGTCCGCGCCTGCCGGCCGCGCTCGCCCGCCAGGCCGGCCTCTCCGCGGAGGAGCGCGGGCCGTTCCAGGTGGCCCGGCGCGCCGGGCGCTGACACGGCGCGACGCGCCGCGCCGCGCTATCCTCCCCGGGATGGCGCGCCCGTTCGGCGTGTACGTGCACTATCCGTACTGCACGCACCGCTGCCCATACTGCGACTTCGCGGTCACCACCGAGCGCCCGCCCGGCGCCGGCCGGTACGCGCGCGCGGTGCGGGCGGAGCTCTCGCTGCGCGCGCCCGCGTTCGAGGGCCTCTCGCTCCGCAGCGTCTACCTCGGCGGCGGGACGCCGTCGCTCTGGGACGCGGAGGAGATCCGCGACGTCCTCGCCGCCATCCGCGACCGGTTCGGCCTGGAGGCCGGCGCCGAGGTGACGCTGGAGGTGAACCCGGAGTCGTCCGACCCGGCGCGGCTCGGCGCCTGGCGGGCCGCCGGCGTGAACCGGATCTCGGTCGGCGTGCAGTCGTTCGACGCCGGCGTGCTCGCGAAGCTGGGGCGCCGCCACGGGCCGGAGCGGGCCGAGCAGGCGATCCGCGAGGCCGCCGCCGCGATCGGCAACGTCAGCGTGGACCTCATCTACGGCGCGCGGCGCTCCAGCGTGGAGAACGCGCGGCGCGACGCCGAGCGGGCGGTGGAGGCGGGCGCGGTGCACGTGTCCGCGTACGCGCTCACGCTCGACCCCGACGTCATGGCCGAGGAGGTGCCGCTCGCGCGCCTGCGGCGCGAGGGCCGGCTGCCGCTCCCCTCCGACGAGGACACGCTGGCGCAGGCGGCGGCGCTCCGCGCGGCGCTCCGGCGGCTCGGGCTGCGCCGCTACGAGATCTCCAACTTCGCCCGGCCCGGCCGCGAGTCGGTCCACAACGGCCTCTACTGGCGGCACGAGAGCTACCTGGGCCTCGGCGCCGGCGCGTACGGCTGCCGGCGCGGGGAGGCGGGCTCGGTGCGCTACGGCAACCTGCGCGACGCGGGCGCCTGGCTCGGGGCGGTGGAGGCGGGGCGGCTGCCCACGGCCGAGGAGGACCGGATCGACGCGCGCGCCGACCGGAACGAGCGGCTCATGCTGGCGCTGCGGACCCGCGAGGGCGCGCCGCTCGCCGCGCTCGGCCCGGCGCAGGCCCGCGAGGCCGCCGATCTGGTGCGGCACCGGCTGGCGGTGCGGCGGGATGGCGCGCTGGTGCTCACCCGCCGCGGCCTCGATCTGCACAGCGCGATCTCGGAGCGGCTCTTCGAGTGAGGTACGCTCGGCGGCACCGGGAGGCGCGCCGACATGGCCATCTCACCTTCGTTCGTGGATCACGCCGTGGACCTGCTCTCCGCGCTCGGTCCCGTCCAGGCGCGCCGGATGTTCGGGGGCGTGGGCCTGTACTGCGACGGCCTGATGTTCGGGCTGCTCGACGGCGACGAGCTGTTCCTCAAGACGGACGGCGAGACGCGCCCGTGGTTCCTGGAGGCGGGCTGCCGGATGTGGATCTACCCCGGCATGTACGAGACCAGCTACTACCGCCCGCCAGACGAGGCGCACGAGGACGCCGAGGCGATGCTGCCGTGGGCGCGGCTCGCGCTCGACGCGGCGGTCCGCGCGCAGGCCGCCCGGGGCGCGAAGGCGCGCGCGCCGCGCCGGGCGGGCGCGAAGGCGCGGCCGGCCCGCGCCGCGAAGCGGGCGACGGCGGGGAAGGAAGCGAAGGGGAAGGCGAAGGCGGCGAAGGCCGCGAAGCCCCGCCGCCCCGGGCCGCGCCCCGGAAGGCGCGGCGGCGCGCGCGCCCGCGGCGCACCGCCGGCCCGGCGGCCGCGGTAGCATCGCGGGATGCGCCGCCTCCTCGCACTCCTCGTCCTGGGCCTCGCGGTGGGCGCCGGCCTCGGCCTGGCGCTCCGCCTCGGCCGCGCCCCCGCCCTGCCCGACCCGCCCGCCGTGGCCACCCGGATCCGCGAGGTGGCGCGGCTCGAGGCGCTCGCCGTCACGCTCTACAAGAAGGTCGCGTTCTCGCCCGCCGGTCGAGGCGGGCTCGCTGTGGGGCGACGTGGCCGGCTGGCTGCGCCACGTGTTCCGCACGCCCCACGGCAAGGCCATCGTGTTCGCGGACGCGCACCTCGGGCTCGACCTCGCCCGGCTCGACGCCTCGCGCGTGCGGGTGACCGGGCGCACCGCCGAGATCGCGCTGCCGCCGCTCGAGGTCCGCATCGCGCTGCGGCCCGGGGAGACCGAGGTGATCGGCTCGAACCTCGACTCCGCCGAGACCGCGCGCCTCCTGGAGCTGGCCCGGGCCGCGTTCGAGCGCGAGGTGCAGGCGGACGCGGCGCTCCGCGCGCGGGCGCGGTCCTCGGCCGAGCGGGCCATCCGCGGGCTGCTGCTCGGCCTCGGGTTCGCCGAGGTCCGCTTCGTGGACGCGCTGCCGGCGGCGGCCCCGACCAGCTGAGCGGGCGCGCGGCGGGATCGCGGGCCGGGTCGAGGAAGCTGCCCGGAGGGCGCCCGCCCGGGGAAAGCGGGCGCCCTCCGGTCGTGCTCAGGTCCGGGTCACGCTCCGCGCCGCGGTTCGCTGCACGTCGGGGGGGCGACGGCGCGGGTGGCGGGCACGGATCGCGGGCTCGCGAGGTGGACGGCCCCGGCGGCGAGCGGGGGGAGCTGCCGCCGGGCGTTCCTCGGGAGACGGACCCGATGAGGCACGCCCGCTGGCATTGCAGCGCGCGTGCCGCGCGCGCGGGGCCGCCGCGTCCCGGATCCGCGCGAGATCACGCAGCCCGCGCCGTCGCCGCCCCAGGGTGGACCCCGACCCCGGGTATGCTCCGGCGCGGGTCAGCGGGAGAGGAGCAGCGGCCGCTCCTGCGCCTGGTCCACCGCGGCCGCGAACGCGGCCAGCTCGGCGTACTGCTCCGGCGCGATGCGCCCGCGGCGCAGCTCGAGGCGCTCGTCGCGGACCAGCGCGCCGCCGTCCACGCGCTCCGTCCGCGCGAAGCTGCCCGACGGCGACGACGCGGTGCGGGGCGCGTCGGCGGTGACGGTGAGGCCGCGCGGCGGCACCACCTCGACCCGCTGCACCTGCCGCTCGGGCGTCGCCAGCAGGAGCGGCGTCTGGCGGGCGGCGACGCGCACCAGGCGCGCGCCGAGCCGCGCCGGGAAGAGCGGCTGGTCCAGGACCAGCCCGCCCTCCACCGCCCGGGCCAGCTCCGGCACCCGCGCCTTCCAGCGGATCTCGAGCGGCGCCGCGGGATCGTCCTCGCCCGCGAACGCGACCTCGGTGACGGTCACGCCGCGCAGCACCCGCCCCAGCATCCCCTCCACCGCCTGGCGGCGCTGCGAGGCGTCGAGCCGCTCGAGCGCGGCCTTCAGCTCCGCGCCGCCGTACCCGAGGTAGCGATCCGTGCCGCTCGCCTCGGCGGAGCCGTCCGCCGCGAGCACCAGGCGCGCGGTGGTCTCCCGGCCCTCCTCCACCAGCGGGGTCTCCGGCGTCCGGTCCACCTCCGGCGCCTCGCCCGGCTCGGGCAGGACGAGCGCCTCGCACCCGGCCAGCACCGCCGGGAACGCGCCGAACGGCGCGTGGCGGGCGGTCGGATCGAGCCAGAACGTCGCGCCGCCCGCGCGCACGCGCAGCAGCGGCGCGGCGTACAGGCCGAGCGCCGGGAACCGGTAGGGCGCCGGGTCGGCGCTGTACGGCCGCACCAGCGCCACGCGCGACTCGATGCCGAGCTCGGCGAGCACCGCCTTCAGCACCGCCAGCCGGCTGCCCCGGCCGCGCGACAGCGCCACGCTCGCGTCCTCGCCCATGCCGCCGCCCGACCCGAGCACCGCCTGCGCCACGCGGGCGTAGGCGGCGCGCGCCAGCTGGGCCGGCCCGCCGCCGCCCGCCGCGATGTCGCGCGCGAACGCGCGGAGCTCGGCGGTGGCGCGGGTGCGCTCCGGCAGCGCGTCGGCGACGGCGCGCTGCAGCGCCGCGCGCCCGCCCCCGGTCCCGACGACCACGAACGGCAGGTACTCGGCGCCGCCGGGCGCGTCCGGCTCGGGGACGATCGCCGGCACGTCGCGCCGCTCGGCCCGGAGCACCTCGCGCCCGCCGTCCCGCGCCGGCGCCGGCGCCGGCATGCCGTGCGCGTCGGCCTCGAGGCCGAGGCCCGCCGGCGCGCGCACCACGTAGAGCGACCGGAACAGCCGGCTGCCGGGCACCTGGAAGTAGAACGGATCGGCGGCGTAGCCGTCGAGGCCGGGCGGCGACTGCACCGCGCGGACGTAGTCGAGCTCCACGTAGTCGCCGGGCGCGAGCCCGGCGAGCGAGACCGAGTTCTTGGCGCTCCCGGCCCGCTCCGGCTCGAGCGTGGTGCCGTCGGGCTTGACGGTGCGCAGCGCGAGCACGTCCGCGCCGGAGGGCACGGTGACCTCGCCGAACTGCTCCACGCCCTGCTGGTCGAGCACGTGGACGATCTGCTGCGTGCGCTCGGTGGCGGCGCCGCCCGGGTGGACGTCCACGTAGGCGGCGTCGAGCACCATCACGGTGGACGCGCCGTTGCGCCGGCCGGCGGCCTCGTAGGCGCGGATGGCCGCGCGCGGGTCCGCCGCCACGTCGGCGAGCACCTCGGTCCCGTCCTCCAGGGCGAGCGCGCGCCGGAGCTGCAGGTCGGCCGGGTCGAGCGCCAGCGCCCGCTCGCGCGCGGCGCGGGCGCCGGGCGCGTCCCCGGACAGCTCGCGCGCGTCGGCGAGCCGCCGCTGGACGCGCGCGTCGCGCGGCCAGATCGCCGCGATGGCCTCCAGCGCCGCGGTCGCGCGGCGGGTCTCGCCGGCGGCGACGAGCGCGTCGGCGCGGGTCAGCCCCGGCTCGACCGCCCAGGGCCGGGCGCGCACCACCGGGTCGAGGGCGGCGCGCTCCGCCACCGGGTCGCCGCGGCGGCGCAGGTGCCCGGCCAGGCGCTCGCGGCCGCCGCGGCAGCGCGAGAGCACCGCCATGGCCTCGTCCTCGCGGGCGGCGGCGCCGCGCCGGACCGCCAGCTCGTAGGCGAGGTCGGCCGCGTCGCAGCTCCCCGCCGAGCGGAGCGCCTCCGCGGCCAGCCCCTCGGCCCGCTCCAGCAGCCCGCGGGCCTGCGCCGCGCGCGCCCGGGCGGCGATCCCGGCGGGCCGGGCGGCCGGCTCCGGGGCCAGGCCGGCCAGCACCGCCTCGGCGTCGTCGTGGCGCTCGGCGCTGCGCAGGAGCGCCGCGAGCTCCACGCGCGCCTCGGCGTCGCCCGGGTCGAGCCGGAGCGCCTCCCGCAGGTCGGCCTCGGCCCGCGCCCGCGCCACCTGCTCGTCGAGGCTGGGGTCGTCCGCGGTCGCGTCCGCCCGGGCGGCGCGGAGCGCCGCCGCCTCGGGGCGCAGGGCCAGCGCCTCCGCGAGGAGCACCTTCGCCGCCTCGCGGTCGTTCACCATGGCGTCCCGCGCGGCCAGCAGGCGCGCCGTGGCCGCGCCGACGTCCGGCTCGAGCGCGAGCGCCAGCGCCCGCGGGGTCAGCGCCGGCTCGGCCCGGGGCCGCGCCGCCGGCGGCGCGGGCGGCGGTCCCGGCGGCGGCGCCGCGAAGCGGGCGTCGGAGGCGGCGCCGTCGGCGCGCGCGAACGCGAGGTGGATCCCGGTGCTCGGCGCGCCGCGCGTCACCTCCAGCACCACGCGGTGCCGGCCGCGCGCGAGCTCCACCGGCAGGTGCACCAGCCCCGGCAGCCAGGCCGCGAACGCGCGCCGCTCGTGCACCAGCGCGCCGTCCACGACGAGGCGGGCCGAGAGCTGCGTCCCGAGCGTCACGAGGTAGCGGCCGCCGCGGGCCAGGTCCACGTCGGCGGCGAGCGCGAACACGTCGCCGGCCGCCGGCTCGCCGTCGAGCGCGACCGTGCCGTCGGGCGCGGGGAGCGCGCGGGTCGGCACCGCGGGCCCGCCGGCGCGCCCCGGCACCGAGGCCGGCAGCTCGCCGCGATCGGGCGGGATGGGCGCGCCGAAGTCGAGCGCGTGGTGCGCGGCGAACGGCCCGGCGATGGACCAGGCCGAGACCGCGCCGTTCTCGCGGCGGGCCTGGGCGGCGGCCTCGTGATCGCCGAGCACCTCCGCCGCGGTCACCCGCGCCACCCGCGCCCGGTAGGCGGCGAGCCCGCGCAGGCGGCCCCCCGCCCCGAGGCGCAGGACGCCCGCGTCCACCTGGGCCGCGAGCGCCGGGCCCCGCTCGGCCAGCTCGGCGAGCCTGCGCAGCGCGACGAGCGCGATGGGCTCGTCCGGCCCCGCCTCCACGGTCGCGAGCAGCCGCTGCGCCTCCGCCTCGCCGTCGAGCGCGCGCCGCGCGAGCAGCGACGCGCCGAAGCGCGCCCACGGGTCGCGGACCCGCGAGGCCGGCCCGAGCCGCGCCTCCGCGCGGGCGACGTCGTTCTGCTCCAGCGCGGCCAGCCCTTCGCGCGTGGCGCGCCCGGGCTCGGCCTGCTCGGCGCGCGGGCCGGCGCAGGCGAGCGCGAGCGCCGCCAGGCCGGCGGCGACCCCGGGGACCCTCGGCGACGCCCGGCGCGCGGCGCGGCTCATCGGGTGGCCTCCCCGGCAGGCTCGATGCGCACCTTGCGCGCGAAGGCCCGGTCGATGCGCCCGGTCAGCTCGCGGAACGCGGGGTAGTCGCGGGCCGGGATGCGCCCCTTCTCCAGCCGCACGCGCGCCTCCGCGACCAGCGCCGCGCCGTCGCGGCGGTAGCGGACCTCGAAGCTGGCGTAGGGGCTCCGGGCGGCGTCGCCGTCGGGCAGCTCGGCGATCCGCCAGCCGGCCGGCAGCGTGTGCCGGTAGGTGAACACCGTCTCGCTGGGGCTGCCCAGGTCGAGGTCGTGCCGGCGCGAGGAGAGCGCGGCCCAGCTCTCGCCCCAGCCGCGCGTGGCCCCGAACGGCGAGAAGCGCAGGCCGGCGCCGTCGGGCCGGGCGAAGCGGGGGACCTCCAGCGTGAACTGCATGGTGACGTCGTCCTCGAGGCGGGTGAGGTCGGAGGCCGTCACCGAGGCGACGCGCACGCCGGGGAAGCTGCGGTTGAAGGACTGCTCGAGCTGCGCGCGCCGCTGCTCCTCCACCAGGTAGGCGCGGCGGTAGGTGGGCGCATCGGCGCCGCTGACGCGCCAGGCGCCGCGGACCGAGGCCGAGCCGTCGGCGGCGAGCGCCACGTCGAAGCGCGTCTCGCCGCGGTTCTGCTCGGGGAGCGCCTCCGGCACCGTCGTGAAGCGCGGCTTGCCGTCCGGGTTCACCACCAGCACCGTGGCGCCGCGGTCCTCGCCGGGCAGGTCGCCCGAGCCGGAGTAGGCGGCCGTGCCGTCCAGCCACAGGTCGAGCGCCGGCACGTACACGATGGCGTGGTTGAACACCGCGAGGGAGGCGGGCGCCTCGGGGAGCCGGCCCAGCCGGCGCATGCGCAGGAGCACCAGGCGCGCGTCGATCCCGATCGACTCCAGCATGGCGCGCAGCAGGCTCGCCTTGTCCTTGCAGTCGCCGAAGCGGCGCTGCAGCACCTGGTCCACCCGGTACGGCTTGTAGCCGTGGATCCCGAACTCCAGCCCCACGTAGCGGGTCTGCGAGACCACGAAGTCGTAGACGGCGCGGGTGAGCGCGCGCTGCGTCTCGAGGTCCCAGCCGCCGGGCGGCGGCAGCGTGCTCGCCGCGGCCTGCGCCCGCGCCACGCGCGTGCCGTCGGCGCGCCGGGCCCGGAGCACCTCGGCCGCGATCCGCTCCGCCTCGGCCCGCACCTCGGCGGTGGGGCGCACCGCGTCCTTCACCAGCCCCCAGTAGAAGCGGGCCACCTGGTCCCAGCTCGCGTAGGTGGAGACGTGGACGTGGCGCGACACCTCGCTCCAGCCCGGCATGCCGGGCTCGGGCACGACGCGGGGCAGGTCGCGCGCGGACCAGCGGTGCTCCACCACGTCGCCGGGCAGCGTGCGCTGCGCGTGCGCGATCCCGGCGGGCGCGCTGGCGTGGATGGCGCGCGCCGCCGGGACGAGCAGCACGTACTCGAAGCGCGCCTTGCGGGTGGTGTCGTCCACGAAGGTGAGGTCGCCGAAGTAGTCGGAGAGCAGGTTCTCCCCGGCCACGTCCTCGAGGCGCCAGGCCACCTCCAGCACGTCGCCGGGCGCGAGCGCCGGGAACGAGAGCGTGCGGGCGGTGGTGTCGTAGTAGAGCCGGTACCAGGGCTCACTCGCGCTCCGCTCGGACTCGTCGTGCGCCTCGATCACCGTCCCGTCCGGCTTCAGGATGCGCGCGCGCTCCACGCGCACCTCCTGCCGGTCCGGCGCCCAGGACACGGTCTGCCGGCGCGCCTGGTCGGCGCCGCGGGGCGTCAGCACCTTCACCACGGACTGCGTGTACGTGGAGGAGAGGCCCGAGGGCAGCACCCGGGTGACCTTCAGCTCGCCCAGCACCAGCGCGTCCTCGTCCGGCTCGGCCGCGGGGGCGGCCGCGGCCAGCTCGCGCGCGTCGAGCAGGTAGGGGCGCTCGAACGGCTCGCGCGCCGGCTCGAGGCTGCGCACCAGGAGCTTCAGCTCCGGGCTCTGCGGCCGCAGCTCCAGCGCGCGCTGCAGGTCGGCCTGCGCGTCCTTCACCCGGCCCTGCGAGAGGCGCGCGCGGCCGCGCCGCTCCCACGCGTCCGGCTCGTCCGGCGCGAGCGCGAGCGCCGCGGCGTAGGCGCGGTCGGCCTCCTCGCCGCGCCCGTTCGCCGCGAGCAGGTCGGCGAGCCGCAGCCGCTGGTACACGTCGGAGGGATCGAGCCGCAGCGCCTCCTCGAGCAGCGCCTGCGCGCCGGCCACGTCGCCGCGGTCGGCCAGGATCTGCGCCAGCGCGGCGCGCGTCTGCGCGTCGTCGAACCGGAGCGCCACCAGCGTGCGGCTGCGCGCGGCCGCCTCCTCGGTGCGCCCCAGGCGCCGCGCGGACCGGGCCGCGGCCCGCACGGCGGAGGGCACGGTCGCGAACGCGGCCGCGGTCGCCTGCGCGAGCAGCGCGCCGCGCGCCTCCAGCCCGGCGCGGGAGAGCGCGTCGGCGAGCTCCACCCGCGGCGCCGCCCACCCCGGCGCGGCCCGCACCGCCCGCTCCAGCAGCCGCGCCGCCGCCTGCGGCCGGCCCTGGTCCAGCTCCTCCTGCCCGAGCGCCCGCAGCGCCCGCGGGTCCTCCGGCGCCGCCGCGAGCGCCGCCTCGATCCGCTGCCGGCGCCGCCCGTGGTCCTCGTCCAGCGCCGCCGCCTCGAGCTGCGCGTCCACCCAGCCCGGCGCGAGCAGCGCCGCGCGGCGCGCCTCCGCAGCCGCGCGCCGCTCCTGGACGTCGCCGCCCTGCCGCGCCGCCAGCGCCCGCGCCAGCTCGAGCCGGGCCTCGGCCTCGGCGCGCGGGCCGCGCGCGGCCTTCACGCGCTGCTCGAGCGCGCCCACCGCGGGCGCGATCGGCGCCGCCGGCCCGGGGGCGGGGACCTCCTGGAGCGCGGCGCCCCGCGGATCCGCCGCGGCGAGCTCCAGCCCCTCGCCGCGCGCGTCGGCGAGCCGGAGGGAAGCCCATGCGGCCGTCCTGGTGGCAGAGCTTCACCAGGATCCGGTTCGCGCCGCGCCGGAGCGTCACGACCGCCCCGCGCTGGTCGAGCCGGGCCGGGTGGTAGTCCGGGTCGGTGAGCACGGCCGCGCCGTTCACCCACACCCGCGCCGCGCCGCTCGCCCCGAGCCAGAGCCGGGCCTCGATCTCGCGGGGCGCCTCGACCTCGGCGAGCGCGTACGCCACCACCTCGCGCGCCGGGCGCAGCGCCGCGCCCAGGTGGACGAAGCCGTCCACCACCGCGTCCTCCGGCAGCGCGCGCCAGGCCACCTCGCGCACCTTGCCCGGGTGCTGGGCGGCGAGATCCACCGCCTTCTCGGGCGGGAACGCCTCGGCGAGGCCGCGCTTCCCCTCGTCGTCGAACGGCCCGATCACCCGCCAGCGCCCGACGAAGCCCAGGCGCCGCAGGCTGGCCGCCTCCTTCTGCAGGTTGCCGCGGGCCCGCTCCACCTCGGCGAGCCGGAACCGCGCCAGCGCGCGGACCTCCGGGTGCGCCTCGCGATCATCGGCGGCCCGCGCGTAGGCGGCGGCGACGTGGGCGAGCTCGGGCAGGTCGTCGGCGAGCGCGTCCAGCTCGGCGAGCGCGGCGAGGCCGCGGGGGCCGCGCCGCTCGCGGTCGAGCGCCGCCACCGCCGCGGCGGCCCGCTCCGCGTCCGGGTCGAGGCCGGTGGGCGGCGGGAGCGGCGACAGCGCGCGGGCGGGCCCCGTCGAGGCGAGGCAGAGCGCGAGCAGGGCGGCGGGGCGTGCGAGCATGCGGGGAGCGAGTGTAACCCCGGTTCCGCCGCCGGTCCGCAGCTTCCGGGGCCGCTCCGCTCACTCCGCCCGGGCCAGCGCCACCACCGTCACCGAGCGGGCGCCCGCCGCGCGGAGCGCGCGCGCCGCCGCGTCGGCGGTCGCGCCGGTGGTGACGACGTCGTCCACCAGCACCAGGTCGCGGCCGGCCACCGCCGGACCGGCCAGGAACGCGCCCTCCACGTTGCGGGCGCGCTCGGCCCGGCCCAGGCCGACCTGCGGCGCCGTCTCGCGGGCGCGGCGGAGCGCCCCGCGCAGCCGGCGGCCCCGCGCGCCCGCGGCGCGGGCCAGCGCGTCGGCGAGCAGCGCCGCCTGGTCGTAGCCGCGCTCGATGCGGCGCGCCCGGCCGAGCGGCACCGACACCACGGCCGCGCCGGGCGGGAGCGCGACCCGCGCCGCCAGCCAGGCGCCGAGCGGCCGGGCGAGGTCGGGGCGGCCGCCGTACTTCAGCGCGTGGACCGCGTCGGCGAGCGGGCCGCCGAACAGCCCGCCGGCCCGGACCGCGTCGAACGCGGGCGGCGCGGCCAGGCAGGCGCCGCAGGCCGGCCCAGACCCCGGCGCGCCGCAGCGGGCGCAGCCCGGCGGGACCGGCTCGAGCGCCCCGGCGCACACGCCGCAGAACGGCTCCTCGGCCACCGGCTCGCCGCAGGCGGCGCAGCGGGGCGGGTAGACGAGGTCGAGCAGGGCGCGGACGGCGGCGCGGAGCATCTCGGGTTCTCTCCGGGTGAAGGCGGCGGGCGCGCGGGGGCGCCGCCCGGACCGGCCGGACGGCGCGCCGGCGCTAGCGGATCACGAGGCCGAGGCCCTTCATCTCCTTCGGCTGCGGGAGCCCCATCACCTGCAGCGCGGTGGGCGCCACGTCGGCGAGCACGCCCTTCTCGCGGAGCCTCGCGCCGCGGAAGTCGGGGTCGGCCAGGATGAACGGCACCGGGTTGAGCGTGTGCGCGGTGTGCGGCTGGCCGGTCACCGGGTCGGTCATCATCTCGCAGTTGCCGTGGTCGGCGGTGACGAGCATGGCCATGCCCTGCTTGCGGGCCGCCTGCCAGAGCCGGCCCACGCACTCGTCCACCACCCGCACCGCCTTCACCGCCGCGTCGAGCAGGCCGGTGTGGCCGACCATGTCCGGGTTGGCGTAGTTGACGAGCGCGAAGCCGTACTGCCCGGTGCCGAGCGCCTGGACCAGCTTGTCGGTGACCTCGCGCGCGCTCATCTCCGGCTTCTCGTCGTACGTCTTCACGTCGCGCGGGCTCGGCACGAGGATCCGGTCCTCGTTCTGGTAGACGGTCTCGCGCCCGCCGTTGAAGAAGAACGTCACGTGCGCGTACTTCTCGGTCTCGGCGGTGCGCAGCTGCCGCAGCCCGGCGCGCGCCACGATCTCCGGGAAGATCTCGGTGAGATCCTGGGGCGCGTACGCGACCGGGAGCGTGAACGTCTCGTCGTACTGGGTCATGCACACGTACGCCGAGAGCCGCGGCACGGCCTTGCGCTCGAAGTCGTGGAAGCCGTCCTGCGTGAACGCGCGGGTGATCTCGCGGGCGCGGTCGGCGCGGAAGTTGAAGAACAGGATCGCGTCGCCGTCGCGGATCGGGCCGACCGGCTTCCCGTCGCCGTTCACGACCACGGTGGGCTTCACGAACTCGTCGGTCTCGCCCCGCGCGTAGGCGGCCTCCATCGCGGCGGTGCCGGACGCGGCCTTGAAGCCCTCGCCCGAGACCATGGCCGCGTAGGCCTGCGCCACCCGGTCCCAGCGCTTGTCGCGGTCCATGGCCCAGTAGCGGCCGGTGACGGTCGCGACCTTGCCGTAGCCGGTGGCGGCGATCCGTCGCTCCGCCGCGGCGAGGTAGTCGAGGCCGGACCTGGGCGGCGTGTCGCGGCCGTCCATGAACGCGTGGACGTACGCGCGCGCCACGCCCTCCCGGCGGGCCAGCTCGAGGCAGGCGTGGAGGTGCTCGACGTGGCTGTGGACGCCGCCGTCGGAGACCAGGCCGAGCAGGTGCAGCGCGCCGCCGGCCTCGCGCGCGCGGCGGCAGGCGAGCAGCAGCGCGTCGTTCTTGTAGAAGCTCCCGTCCTCGACGGCGCGGTTGATGCGGACCAGGTCCTGGTAGACGATCCGGCCGGCGCCGAGGTTGGTGTGGCCCACCTCGGAGTTGCCCATCTGCCCCTCGGGCAGGCCGACCGACAGGCCGCTCGTCTCCAGGGCGGCGTGCGGGAACTCGCGCTGGAGCGCGTCCATGTTCGGGGTTCCGGCGATGGCGATCGCGTTCGCCTCGCGCGTGGCGCGGATCCCCCAGCCGTCGAGAACGACGAGGAGGACGGGCTTCGTCTTCGGCACGGGCATCTCTCCGGCTGGTTGGGACCGGAGATGTTAGGCATCCGGCCGCTCCGCCTCAAGGAACATCGGCCCGGGCGGCGCCGGAGGCAACGCCGCCCGGCCCGGGGGACGCGCGCGGCGCCGCTAGCGCAGCCCCGCCACGCCCTTCGGCGCCGGCTGCCGCGCGAACGCCCGCGGGCCCGCCGGCGGCCCCGCGGCCGCGCCGCCCGGCGCGACGGCCGGGTCGAACGCGACGCTGAAGTCGAGGTCGGAGCGCGGTCCGCTCGCGCCGAGCGGGGTCAGGACGCCCAGCGTCGGCCACGCGCCGCAGGCCTCGCCCGCGTCGCAGATGTAGCCGTCGTTGTTCATGTCGCTGCCGGCCACGAGGTAGTAGGTGCCGGCGGACACGCCGTCGAGGCGGAACGCGTAGCTGCCGCCCGAGGCGGCCCCGTCCCACTGCTTCACCAGCTCGACGCCGCTCACGCCGTCGCGGACCAGGAGCACGTAGAGGTACCCGGCGTCGCCGGCCGCCGCGGCGGCCCCGACCTGCAGCGTCACCGGGATGACCACCGGATCGCCGGAGGACGGCGTGAAGGTGATCCGGGCGGTGTAGCGCCCGTCGGCGAGGCCGGTCCGGTCCACGGTGGCCGTGTACGCGCCGAGGCCGCTCGCGGCCGCCGGCGGCGAGAGGGTGAGCCACGCGGCGTCGTCGGAGACCGCGGTCACGGTGAGCGCGCCGTCCCCGACCTGCGCCGCCTGGAGCTGCAGCGAGCCGTCCCCCGGCCCGAAGTCGAGCCGGCCCGGGGTCACCGACAGCGAGGGCGGCAGGGGCGCGCCGCAGGTCGCGCCGGCTGCCTGCACCGCCTTCAGCGCGTCGATGAGACCCCAGCCGAACGTGTCATCGCGGCCGGGCGTCCCGAGGTCGCGGGTGAGCTGCCCCCCGTTGTCCTGCAGGAGCTGATCCACGGTGGCGGGGGCGAGCTGGGGGCAGACGGACTTCATGAGCGCCATCACGCCGGCCACGTGCGGCGCGGCCATGGAGGTGCCCTGGTAGAAGGCGTAGATGGGCTCGCGCGTGCCGGTGGTGTCCTTCACCAGCGTGGAGAGGACGCCGTCGGCGTAGCCGTTGCCGTCGAGGTCCACCGCCGTGTTGCCGCCGGGCGCGGCGAGATCGATCGTGCTGCCGGTGTTCGAGTACGGCGCCTTCGCGCCCTTCATGTCCACCGCGCTCACCGAGAGCACGCCCGCGTACGCGGCCGGGTAGCCGGGCGCCGACGAGGCCTCGTTGCCCGCCGCGGCGACCACGATGACGCCCGCGTTCCGCGCCGACGTGTAGACCGCCTGCTCCGTGGAGGAGAAGCAGCCCTGGCACCCGAGGCTGAGGTTGATCACGGCGGCGCGGGTGGCCGGGACCGTGCCGGAGTCGTTGGCGAGGCCGGCCGCGTAGCGCACCGCCTGCATGATGTCGTAGGAGGTCCCGCCGCCCACCCCGAGGGCCCGGAGCGGCATCACCCGCGCGTTCCACGCGACGCCCACGACGCCCTTGCCGTCCGCGGCCGCCGCCACCGTGCCCGCCACGTGCGTGCCGTGCCAGGAGCTGCCGCCGAGGGTGGCCGCGTCGCCCGGGTCGTCCGGGTTCGGGTCGATCCCGTTCCCGTCGTTCGCCATGGTGGGATCGCGGATGAAGTCGTAGCCGGTGACGAGCTGGCCGGAGAGGTCGGGGTGGGCGAGGAACACGCCGGTGTCCACCACCGCCACCACCGCGCCCGCCACGCCGGTGGTCAGATCCCAGGCCTGCGGCAGCGAGATGAGCGGGTAGTGCCACTGGTACTTGTAGTACGTGTCGGTCGGGACCAGCGCCGGCTGGAACACGAAGTTGGGATCGGCGCTCTCCACGTCGGCCCGGCGGCGCAGCGCGGCGATGGCGCGGAGCGTGTCCCACTTCTCGGCCAGCACCGGGTCGGCGGCGGCGCCGAGCGCGTCCGGCGCGAGCGGCTCGACGCCGAGCGCGGCGAGCGCGCGCGCGCGGGCCTCGGGGCCGGACATCGAGAGCAGCGCGGCGCGGCCGCGGGCGCCCGCCAGCGCGGTGAGCCCGAGCGCCGCGGCCCGCTGCGGGAGGTCGCCGGCGGCGGCCACGCCGAGCGCGTCGTCGCGGAAGCGGACCACGATCTCCCCGGGGACGAACGGCAGCGCGAGGCGCGGCGCCGCGCCGGCGACCGCCGCGGCGCCGTTCACGCCGAGGGTGAGCGCGTAGTTGGAGCTGCCGGAGGCGGCGGTGACGCGCAGGTAGTACTGGCCGGCCGCGGTGACCGGGATGACCTGGTTCGCGCCCGCGGCGGCGCAGTCCACCACGGTGGCGCCGTCGGAGGCGAGCACGCAGAGCTCGAGCGACGCCGCGGCGTCGGCCACGTCCATCACCACCGTCTGGCCCGCCTCGAGCGCGGCCTTGTACCAGTCCTGCGGATCCGTGCCGGCGCCGGCGAACCCGCCCAGCGTGGTCACCGGCGCGAGCTGCTGCGCCTGCGCGGCCGAGTCGTTCGGCCTCCGCGGCGCGACCGGGTCGGCGACGTCGCCGTCCACGTCCTGCCCGGCGGTGGCCGCGATGTGGCCGGAGAGCGTGAACGTGGTGGGCAGCGGCTGCTGCGAGCCGCCACCGCCGCCGCAGGCGAGGGCGGCGAGGGACAGGGCGAGCGCGGCGGGCGTGCGGAGGCGCGTCATGTGGGCTCCCGAGGTGGTCGGCTCCTTTTCGCAGCGCGGGCGGCGGCGCGCAAGCCCGCCGCCGTCACCCATGGGTCCCCGGCGCCTTCCGGCCCGCGCAGCGCGGCGGATTCACTTGTGGTAGGGCTCGCCGCGGAGGATCGTCATGGCGCGGTAGAGCTGCTCGACGAGCACCAGCCGCGCCAGCCGGTGCGCCAGCGTGAAGCGCGAGACCGCGAGGCGCTCGTCGGCCCGCGCCAGCACCTCCGGCGCGAGCCCGTCCGACCCGCCGATGAGGAGCGCCACGTCCTGGCCGCGCTCCATCCAGCGGCGCACGCGCTCGGCGAAGGCCACGCTGGTGAGCTCGTCGCCGCGCTCGTCGAGCACCACCACCCGCTCGCGCGGCGCGACCTTCGCGAGCAGCGCCGCGCCCTCCTCGCCCTTCGCCCCGGGGGTGCCGGCGAGCTTGCGCGCCTCCGGCACCTCCACCAGCTCGAAGCGCAGGTAGCGGCCGAGCCGCTTCGCGTACTCGTCCACCGCCGGCGCGTACAGGCCGGAGCGATCCCGGCCCACCGCCACCACCCGGACCTTCACGCCCGCGGCTCCCCGGGCGCGCCGCCGCCGAGCGCGCGCGCCAGCACGTCGTCCAGCTTCGCGAGCAGCTCGCGGTTCCCGTCCTGCCGGTAGCGCGCCAGGCCGCGCTCGAGGTCCGGCAGCCGCGCCAGGAAGTCGCCGAGCACGCGCGCGTCGAGGTCGTCGGCGGTGGCGCCGTAGCCGAGCGCCGCGAGGTAGCGCGCGTTCAGCACCTGCTCGAACTGCCGCTTCACCGGGATGGCCAGCATGGGCTTGTGGAGATACACCGCCTCGCTCATCAGCGTGAAGGAGCCGCCCGAGATCACCGCGCGCGCGGTGCGCAGGTCCTCCACGAAGCGGGCCTCGGAGAACGGGCGGTGGACGACGTTGCCCTCGCGCACGTCCGCGGCGAGGTCGCGCCGCAGCCCGTACACGCGGCACTCCACGCCGGCGCCGCGCAGGATGTCGGGCAGCGCCTCGTTGGAGGTCGAGGTCTGGTAGACGAGCAGGTGCGCGCCGGGCTCGGCGCGCGCCGAGAGGATCTCCGGGCGCAGCACCGGCGGGTGCAGGCTGGTGCGCGGCTTCGCCACCGGCGCCTGGAAGAACGTGGCGATGAGGTAGTGGAAGCAGCCGGGGAGCTTCGCCTTCACCACGCCCTTCGCCACCAGGTACTCGGCCTCGTGCCCGGCCAGGATCTCCGGCGGGTGATCGCAGCGGTTCACCGCCTGGTTGTTGTCCACCGAGACGCAGGGCAGGCCGTGGGTGCGCGCGTACAGGTAGCTCCAGGTCTCGAAGTCGGAGACGACCACCTCCGGCCGGAAGGACTCGGTGAGGTCGAAGTAGGCCTTCACGTTGCGCGGCCACCCGCCCGCCACCGCGCCGCCCACGTTCCTCAGCACCGTGCGGAAGTTCCGGACCTCGTTGTCCTCGTAGACGATGGAGAGGCCCCAGATCCGGTTCACGCCCAGGTGATCCCGCTCGCGGGCCTTCAGGTAGTCGTGCGCGCGGCCCGACACCACCACCTGCACGTCGTGCGTGCGGGCGAGGTGGTCGATGACCACCCGCGACCGGACCGCGTGCCCCATCCCCTCCCCCGCCACGCCGTAGAGGATGCGCGCCATGCGAGCAGTGTAGCCCCTCGCCGCGCCGGCCGCCGTCCGGCGCGATCGCGCGGGGCGGCGCCGGGGCGGGGTCCGCGTGAAGGGCGAGCCCGGGGCGCGCAGGGCGGGGTGCGCGCGCCGCCGGCGGGCCCGAGGGATCAGGGTCCGCAGCGCGGGGGCGCGTCCGCGCGCGCGTCCGCGGCGCGGGCGGGCTGGAGCGCGGCGGCGGGGATCCCGCCGGCGGGCGCGGGCGGCCGGACCTCGCGCCAGGGGCCGCCCGCCTCGCGGTAGCGCGCCAGCGCCAGCGCGCCGTCCTCGGCGTAGTAGAGCTCGGCCTCGAAGGCGCGACCGGCGAGCCGGCCGTGGCGGGCGTAGCGCACCACCCGGCCCTCCGGGTCGGTCTCCACCTTGCGCCACGCCTCGCCGTCACATTTCGTGAACGTCACCACCTCGCCGCGCAGGGCGCCCGCCTGCCGGAGCGCGCGCCACCGCGCCGGCGCGTCCGCGCCGGCCGGCGCCTCGGCGGCCGCCTGGGCCTGCCCGCGGGCGGCGGTCGCGGCGCGGCGGGCGCCCGAGGGTGCGGCGGCGGGCTCGGGCTCGGGGGCGGCCTCGAGCGTCGCGACCGGCGCGCGGGCCGCGGTCGACGCGGCGTCGCCCGCCTCGGCGCGGAGCGCGCGCGGGCCCGGCGCGGGCGCCGGGGCGGCGGACGGCGCGGGGGCGACGAACGTCCGCGGCGCGCCGGGCGCCGGCGCGATGAAGGCCTGCGGCGCGGGGGCCACGCCCGCCTCCGGCCCGGCGGCCGGGGCGGCGGACGGCGCGGACTTCGCCGCGGCGCGCGGGCCCGCGACCTCGCGCCGGCGCTCCGGCGCGGGCGGGGCCGCGGGGCGGGCCCGCTCGGCGCGGACCTCGTCCGGCCCGGCCGCGGGCGCGGCGGCAGCGGCCGGGGCCTCCGGCGCGACGGGCACGGCGGCGTCGGGCCCGGGCGGCGCCGCGGGGGCCGGGGCGCGGCCGAGCAGCGCCTCCGGATCGTCACGGAGCGCCGGGCCGGGGTGGAGCGCGAGCAGCCGGTACGAGACCGCCCCCACGGCGACGAGCGCCGCCGCGGAGAGCGCGGCGCCCCAGCTCCACTTCGACGTCCACCTCGACGTCCACGCCGGCAGGCGCCGGCGCCTCGCCCGCGCCCCGGCGGCCTCGCGCGCCGCGGCGAGGAGCACCGCCTCGCCGCGCTCGGGCGCCGGCGCGTCCTCCAGGCCGGACATGAGCGCGCGGGTCCCGCGGATGCGCGCGAGCTCGGCGCGGCAGGCCTCGCACGCCTCCAGGTGGCGCTCCAGCGCGCGCGCCTCGCCGGCCGGCAGCTCGCCGTAGGCGTGCTCCAGGATCGCGTCGTGCAGCCGCGCCCCGAGGCGCTCGTGGAAGCGTTCGTCGCTCATGGTGCCGCGCTCCGGGTCGAGGCGGCGGCGCCCGCGGCCGCCTCCGGCTCCACGCCCATCGCCGCGAGGCGCTCCCGTAGCGCCTCGAGCGCGTAGCGCATCCGGCTCTTCACGGTCGGCTCCGGGGCGCCGGTGATCTCGGCGATCTCCGGGAACCGGAGCCCGGCGTGCTCGCGCAGCAGGAACACCTCGCGCTGCTCGTCCGGCAGCGCGGCGAGCGCCGCCTCGAGGAGCGGGCGGACGAGCGCCGCGTCGGCCGCGCGGTCCGGCGCCGGATCGTCGGCGGCCAGGGCCGAGGCGGCGGGGTCGGCCTCGAGCGAGCTGGCGCGGCGGAACGCCATGCGCCGCGACTCGTCCACCGCCAGGTTGCGGGCCATCGCGTAGAGCCAGGTGCGGAAGCGCGCGCGCGGCTCCCAGGCGCTCGACGCCTTCACCACGCGCAGGAACGCCTCCTGGCACAGGTCCTCGGCCCGGCCGCGATCGCGGGTCAGGCGGAGCAGGAAGGAGAAGATCGGCGTCCGGTGGCGGCGCACGAGGGCCTCGAACGCCCGGGCGTCGCCGTCCCGGAACCGGAGCATCAGCCGCTCGTCGCTCTCGTCCGGCACGCGCGCGTCGCCTGGGCCTCGCCGGGGGAACGCGCGAGGCGGGAAAAGGATCTCGGGCGCGGGAGTGTAGTCGAAACGGGCCGCTCCGGGCGGGGGACCGGGCGTGCGCCGCCGCGCGGTGCGGCGCCGGGTGCGCTGCGCCGGCTCGGCGGGGCCGCTAGGAGGGGGCGGTGCGCACGCCGGACGCGGTGGTGGTCGGCTCGGGGCCGAACGGCCTCTCGGCCGCGGTGGCGCTCGCGCGGGCGGGGCTGCGGGTGCTCGTGCGGGAGGCCGCGGCGACCGCCGGGGGCGGCGCGCGCACCCTGCCGCTCACCCTCCCGGGGTTCCTGCACGATCACTGCTCGGCGGTCCACCCGCTCGCGGTCGCCTCGCCGTTCTTCCGCACCCTGCCGCTCGCGGCGCACGGGCTGCGCTGGATCTCGCCGCCCGCCGCGGTGGCGCACCCGTTCGACGACGGCACCGCCGCGGTGCTCGGCCCCGGGTTCGAGGCGACCGACGCGACGCTCGGCGCGGACGCCCACGCCTGGCGGGCCCTGTTCGCGCCGCTCGCGCGGGAGCTGCCGGCGCTGCTCGAGGAGGTGCTCGGACCGGTGCTGCACCGGCCGCGCCGTCCGCTGCTCCTCGCGCGCTTCGGCCTGCCCGCGCTGCTCCCGGCCGCGCGCCTCGCCCGCGTGCGGTTCCGCGGCCCGCGGGCCCGGGCGCTCCTCGCCGGCCTCGCCGCGCACGCCAACCGGCCGCTCGAGGCCGCCGCCAGCGCCGCGTTCGCGCTCGTGCTCGGCGCGGCCGGCCACGCCGTCGGCTGGCCGTTCCCGGAGGGCGGCGCCGGGGCCATCGCGGCGGCGCTCGCGGCGGCGCTTCGGGCGCGCGGGGGCGAGCTCGCGACGTCGGCCGAGGTGCGCCGGCTCGAGGAGCTCCCGCCCGCGCGCGCGGTGCTGCTCGACCTCACCCCGCGGCAGGTGCTGCGCGTGGCCGGGGCGCGGCTCCCGGCGCGCTACGCCCGGCGCCTCGCCGCGTTCCGCTACGGCCCCGGCGCGTTCAAGGTGGACTGGGCGCTCGCCGGACCGATCCCGTGGCGGGCCGCGGCCTGCGCCGGCGCGGGGACGGTGCACCTCGGCGGCACGCTGGAGGAGATCGCCGCCGCCGAGGCGGCGGTGGACCGCGGCGAGGTGCCGGCGCGGCCGTACGTGCTCCTCGCGCAGCCCACGCGCTTCGACCCGTCGCGCGCGCCGCCCGGGCGCCACGTGGCGTGGGCGTACTGCCACGCGCCGCGCGGGTTCGAGGGCGACCTCACCGCCGCCGTGGAGGCGCAGGTGGAGCGCTTCGCGCCCGGGTTCCGCGAGCTCGTGCTGGCGCGCGCCGTGCGCGGCCCCGCGGCGCTGGAGCAGGACGACGCGAACCTGGTCGGCGGGGACGTGGGCGCCGGGGAGGCGTCGCTCGCCCAGCTCGTCGCCCGACCCGTGCTGTCCGCCGACCCGTGGTCCACCCCCGTGCCCGGGCTCTACCTCTGCTCCGCCTCCACCCCGCCCGGCGGCGGCGTCCACGGCATGTGCGGCTGGCACGCCGCCCGCGCCGCGCTGCGCCACCTCGGCCTCGCCCCCGACCCAGAGTCGTTCGCTCCCTGACCCAGAGTCATTCGGCGACCGCTCATCCCGCTGCGCTGATCCCGACCCAGAGTCATTTCGTGCGCCGACTGCGTGCGGTCGGCGGACCCGGGGTCGCCGTTCGGCCCCGTGAGGTCGCGGACTTGCGCGAGAGGGTCCGCGGCGCGGACGATCTCGCATCCCGCGCGATCAATGACTCTGGGTCGGGAAACGAACGAAACGAACGAGCGAGCGCAGCCGCAGCGGGGAGGAGCTCACGTCCGCGCGCGGCGCGGCCGGCGCGGCGCGCGCGCGGGCACGGCGCCCCGGAGCCCCTCCTGGAGCACCAGCCGGGCGGCCTGCTGCGCGTCATCCACGAACCCGGGTTGACCGGTGACCTGCGCGAGCACCGTGCAGCCCTCCAGGAGCACCTTCAGGGCCCGGGCCAGCCCGCGCGCGTCGGCGGCGCCCGCCTCGGCGGCGAGCCGCTCGATGTACTCGAGCGCGAGCCGCTTGTGCTCGGCCGCCGCGACGTGGACCGGGTCGTCGTGCGCGGCGAACTCGGCCGTGACGTTGATGAACGGGCAGCCGTAGAAGTCCTTCCCGCGAACCCAGTCGCGCACCACGTCGAAGAGCGCGTCAAGCCGGCCCGCCGGCGTGTCCGACGCCCGCTCCACCGCGGCCATGAACGCGTTGCGGAACCGCTCGTCCATCCGGCGCAGCGCTGCGAGCACCAGCTCGTCCTTCGAGCGGAAGTGCCGGTACAGGGTCATCTTGGCCACGCCTGCCTCGGCGAGGACCGTGTCGATCCCCACGGCGTGGCAGCCGTGCCGGTAGAACAGCGCTGCGGCGGTCTCGACCAGCTTCTCGCGCGGGGACATGGCTCGCTCCGGGCCGGGGGCGCGCGCAGTATACCCACCCGTCGCGCCGCTTCACCCGTCTCGGCGGACCGGCCGCACGAATCCGGGCTGGACGCGGTAGACAGATCTGTCTATACCGCGACCCATCGGGTCCGCCCTCCCCCGCCGCGGTGGCGCGCGGGACCGCGGGCCCACTCCCGAGGATCCACACCGATGACCCCGCACCGTCCGCTCCCTCTCCTCGCCCTCGCCGCCCTGCTCACGCTCGCCGCCGGGGCGCCGCTCACCGCGCGCGCCTCCGCCGCGCCCGGGAACGCCGACGCGCTCCGCGGCGCCACCAGCGGCAAGGGCCTGTTCCTCGTCGATCTCGCCGACGGGCCCAAGATCGCCATGTACCTGAAGCTCATCGCAGGCTCGCACGACGGGCTGCGCGCGCAGGGCGTGGCGCCGGACTTCAAGGTCGTCTTCATCGGCCCGACGGTCCGGTTCCTCACCGGCGTGGCGCCGGCGCCGGACCGCGCCGCGGATCGCGCCGCAGCCGCCGAGATCGCCGCCGCGGTGCGGGAGCTGAAGCGCCGCGGTGCGGCGCTGGAGGTCTGCGCGATCGCGACCAAGGTGTTCCAGGTGGAGGACGCGCGCCTCCTCCCCGAGCTCACCGTGGTGGCGGACGGCTTCGTCTCGCTCATCGGCTACCAGGCGCAGGGCTACCACCTGGTGCCGATCTACTGAGCGTGACCCCGCGGGCGGCCGCGGCTACGGCTCCTCCCGCCGCTGCGCCGCCTCGCGGGCGTGCCGCTCGCCGCCGCGCGCGAAGGCGCGGCGGAACAGCCGGCCCAGCCGGGTCCGCCAGCCGTCCATGATCTCGTACACGGTCGGGATCACGAGCAGCGTGAGCAGCGTCGAGGTGATGACGCCGCCGATCACCGCGCGGCCGAGGGGCGCGCGGAAGTCGCCGCCCTCGCCGAGCCCGGAGGCGACGGGGATCATGCCGGCGATCACCGCCACGCTCGTCATCATGATCGGCCGGAGCCGGATCCCGCCGGCCTCGACGAGCGCGTCGCGGATCGACAGCCCGCGCTCCTCCCGCGCCCACTTCGCGAAGTCGATGAGCAGGATCGCGTTCTTCGCCACGATCCCGAACAGCAGGATCACGCCGATGAGGCTCATCAGGTTGATGGTGTCGCCGGTGACGAGCAGCGCCAGCACCACGCCGATGAGCGACAGCGGCAGCGAGAGCAGGATCGCGAGCGGATCGAGGAACGACCCGAACTGCAGCACCAGCACGAGGTACATGAGCATCACGGCGAGCAGCAGCGCCACGCCGATGCGCGTGAACACCTCGGCCTGGTCCGCCGACTCGCCGCCCTGCCGCAGCGTGTAGCCGGGCGGCAGCTTCACCTCGGCGGCGAGCCGCCGCTCGATGTCGTTCACCACCTCCGACAGCGAGCGGCCGGCCACGTTCCCCTGCACGCTCACCACGCGTTGCCGGTCGAGGTGCGAGATCTGCGCGGGGCCGAGCCCCTCGGTGATGCGCGCCACCTGGCCGACGGGCAGGATCCGCGGCGCGCCCTCCCGGCTCGGCAGGATGAGCGGCAGCTGCCGGAGGTCGGAGGCCCGCTCGCGCGCCTCGGGCGCGAGCCGCACCATCACCTTGCGCGTCTCGCCGGTCGGGTCCACCCAGTCGCCGGAGTCGAGCCCGGCGAACGCGATCCGGAGCGACTGCGCCACCTGGCCCACCGTGACGCCGAGGCGGCCGGCGAGGCCGCGGTCCACCTCGACCGCCAGCTCCGGCTTCTGCCCGCGGGTGGAGAGCCCCACGTCCACCGCGCCGGGCACGCCGGCCGCGACGGCCTTCACCTTCTCCGCGAGCTCGGTGAGCACCCGCGAGTCGGGGCCGCGCAGCTCGAGCTGGATCGACTTGAACGCGCCGCCGAAGCCGCTCGTGAACACCGAGATCTCCGCGCCGGCCACCCGCGACAGCTCGCGCCGCAGCACCGCGCCGAGCGCGTCCTGGGAGAGGTCGCGCTCGCGCTTGGGCGTGAGCCGCGCGTAGATGAGCGCCTGGTCCACGCCCGGCGCCTGGAGCGGGATGGGCGTGCCGATCGACGCGTACGTGTACGCGACCTCCGGGTGGCTGCGGAGGATGCGATCGGTCTCCTCCACCTTGCGCCGCGTGTACTCGATGGACGAGCCGGGCGGCGTCTGCACGATGAGGCTCACCTCGCTGCGGTCCGACACCGGCACGAAGCCGGCGCCGCCGAACGCGCCCTGCAGCGCGAACGAGCCGACCAGCGAGAGCGAGGCGAAGACCACCACCAGCCAGCGGTGGTCGAGCGCCCAGGCGACCACGCGCCGGTAGTTGCCGGCCTGCCGGTCGAACCAGCGGTTGAACGCGCCCAGCGCGCGCCCCACCGGCCCGCGCCGCTCGCCCTTCTCGACCTGCGGATCCGGCCAGTAGGCCGACATCATCGGGTCGAGCGAGAAGGAGACGAACAGCGACACCAGCACCGCCGCGGCGATGGTGAGCGCGAACGGCTTGAACCACTGGCCGGCCACCCCGTACATGAACGCGACCGGGACGAACACCGCCACGATCGAGAAGGTGGTGGCGGTGACGGCGAGGCCGATCTCGTCGGTCCCCTTGTGCGAGGCGGTGGTGTGGTCCTCGCCCAGCTCGATGTGGCGGACGATGTTCTCGCGCACCACGATGGCGTCGTCGATGAGGATGCCGATCGCGAGCGAGAGGCCCAGCAGCGACATGGTGTTGAGCGTGAAGCCGAACGCCCAGACGCTCACGAACGCCGCCAGCACCGACACCGGCAGCGCGAGCCCGGTGATCACGGTGGACCGCCAGGAGTTGAGGAACAGGAACACCACCAGCACGGTGAGGAGCGCGCCCTCGATCAGCGTCCGCTGCACGTCGTCCACCGACTGGCGCACGCGCGTCCCGGAGTCCTGGACGATGGCGAGCTTCGCCCCCTCCATGCGCGGCTCGAGCGCCCGCGCGCGCTCCTTCACCGCGTCCGCGACCGCCGTGGTGGAGTAGCCCTTGGTCTTCAGGACCTCGAGGCCGACCGCCTCGCCGGAGTTGAAGAGCGCGAGCGTGCGCGCCTCCTCGGCGCCGTCGAGCACCCTCGCCACCTGGCCCAGGCGGACCACCTGGCCGCCGCGGGTGGCGACCGCCACCTGCTCGAACTCCTCCGGCGTGGCGAGGCGGCCGGAGAGGCGGATGCTCTGCTCGCCGAGCGGCGTGTTGACGCGTCCCACCGGCGCGGCCAGGTTCTGCGCCTGCAGCGCGCCCACCACCTCGGCGGCCGACACGCTGGCGGCGGCCATCGCCTCGGGATCGAGCTGGACGGTGAGCTCGCGCTTCTGCCCGCCCACCAGCCGCACGTCGGCGACGCCCTGCACCGAGCGCAGGTCGCGCGTGACCACCTCGTCGGCGAGCCGCGTCAGCGCCGGCACCGGCAGCGACTTCGAGGTGAGCGTCAGGGTGACGATCGGCTCCTGCGACGGGTCGAACCGGACCAGCACCGGCTCCTCCATCTCGGTGGGCAGGTCCTGGCGCTTCGAGCTGATCGCGTCGCGGATGTCCTGGGTCGCCTCCATCAGGTTCTTCTCGAAGTCGAAGAACACGACGAACTGCGCGAGCCCGTCGGTGGCGGAGGCGGTGGTCTGCTTGCCGTCGATGCCGCTGATCGAGAAGATCGCGTCCTCGATGGGATCGATCACCTCGCGCTCGACCGTCTCGGGCGACGCGCCGGGGTAGACGATGGTGACCGCCACCACCGGCGGCTGGACGTCCGGGAACTCGTCGGTCTTGAGCGTGACGAGCGCCAGCAGCCCGAAGATCACGAGCGCCAGCATCACGGTGATGGTGACGATGGGCCGCTTGATGGCGAAGTCGGAGATGAACATGCGGAGCGCCCGGGCCGGCTAGTTCGACGTCTGCGCGCGCGGGTCCTCGACCACGCGGACCGGGGTGCCGTCGGCGAGCGCGCCGCGGGCCGAGCAGCACGAGCACGTCGCCCTGCTTCACGCCGGAGCGGAACCCCACCGCGCCGGCCACGTCGTCGCGGAGCGCGATCTCGACCGCGACCTTCTGCACCTTGCCGTCCTTCACCTTCATGACCGTCGGCGGCGTGGAGGTCGCGTCGACGGCGGCCACCGGCGCGGCCAGCGCGTCGCTCGCCTGGCTCGCCACCCGCCCCTGCGCGTAGAGCCCGGCGAGCAGCCGGCCGTCGTCGTTGGGCACGTCCACGTAGACGCGCACCTGGCCGGTGGTGGGATCGACGGCGGGGTTCACCCGCTCGATGTGCCCGTCGAAGCGGCGGCCGCCGAAGCCGGTCACCGAGAAGTCCACCGGCGCGCCGGGCGCGACCGCGCCCACGCTCGCCGCCGGCACCGAGCCCTCGAACTGGAGGCGGGAGGGGTCGATCACGGTGTAGAGCGCCGCGCCGGAGGACACCACGTCGCCGGACGAGACGCTCCGCTCGGACACCACGCCCGCGAACGGCGCGCGCACCGCCGTCTTGCCGGCCTGCTGCTCCGCCGCGGCGAGCCGGGCCTTCGCGTCCTCCACCTGCGCGCGCGCCGCCTCGAGCTGCGCGTCGGCGCGCTCGGCGTCCTGCTCGGCCATGGCGCCCTCGCGGGCCAGCGTGTGGGCGCGCCGCGCGCCGGACTCCGCCACGCGCAGCGCGTTCTGCGCCGAGGTCACCGCGGAGCGCGCCGCGCGCACCGCGTCCTGCAGCGCCGAGGCGTCGATCCGGGCGAGGAGCTGGCCCGCCTTCACCCGCTCGCCCGCCTCGACCCGGACCTCGGCCACCGCGCCGCCCACCTCGGCGCGCAGCGTGGCCGCGCGGCGGGCGTGCAGGGTCCCGGCCACCTCGGGACCGGACTGGAGCCGCCGCGGCGACACCACCGCGACGTTCTCCGGCGCGAGCGCGACCGGCGGCTGCTCCTGCGCGGCCTCGGCGGTGCGGCCGCCGCCTCGCTTGCAGCCGGGGAGGGCGACGGCCGCGGCGAGCGCCAGCCCGAGCAGCCTGCATCCGCGTCGAGGTCCGGTGGCTCTCGGCATCGCGTTTTCCTTCCGACGACCTGCCGGGCGATCTCGGCCCGGAACGAGTTACGCTGCGGCCCTCGCGGGCGCTGGGCCCTGCTTGGGCTACCGCGCGGGGGCGAGCCGGGGACCGGGGCTACACCCGCGACGCCACTCCGTCCGGGGCGGCCCGCGCGGCGCGTCGGGCCAGCGCACCGGCGGTGCTACCTTCGCACCTGCGTCCACACACGCCTGGCCCAAGCCGCTCCACGCCGGAGGTGACCATGTCCCGCACCCGCCTGGCCGTCCTCGCGCTCGCCCTGTCCCCGCTGGCCCTGGGCGCCTGCAGCAACGGCGACGGCCTCTCCACCCCGGCCTCCGACGCCGTCCGTGCCCCGACCGCCTCGGGTTCACCCGGCGCGCAGGCCGCCGGCATGGATCCCCATTCCATGGCCGGAGGCAAGAAAATCCTCGGCGTGACCACCCGGAACCTGTACCTCGGGGCGGACCTCGGGCCGGTCATGGCCGCCGGGACCCCGGAGGCGTTCGTCGCGGCGACCACCGCGGTCTGGGCGACGGTACGGGCGAACGACTTCCACCTGCGCGCCGAGGCGATCGCGGACGAGCTCGCCGCCACCCGGCCCGGCCTGGTCGGCCTCCAGGAGGCGTACCTGTGGCGCGTGCAGGACCCGGGGGACTTCCTCGCGGGCGGCACGACCCCCGCCACCACCGTCGCGTACGACTACGTGCAGGACCTCCTCGACGCGCTCGCCGCGCGCGACCTCCACTACGTGGTCGCCGCCGAGGTGACGCTGTTCGACTTCGAGGCGCCGGTGGCGACGGGGCAGGACGTGCGCATGACCGACCGCGGCGTGATCCTGGCGCGGAGCGACGTCACCACCGCGCTGCCCGCCGGCGGCGTGTACGCCACGCTCCTGCCGGTGAACGTGCTCGGCAACCCGGTGCAGGTGAAGCGGGGCTGGGTGTCGGTGGACGCGAAGTACCGCGGCGAGTGGCTGCGCTTCGTCTCGACGCACCTCGAGGCCTACCACGCCGGCGTGCGTACCGCGCAGGCGGCGGAGCTCGCCGCCGCCCTCGCCGCCGAGGCGCGGCCGGTGGTGCTGGTCGGCGATCTCAACTCCCAGCCCGGCACGGAGGGTGAAGCGGTGCTGGCCGGCGCCGGGTTCCGCGACGTGTGGGCGGCGGTGCACGGCGACGCGCCCGGGCTCACCTGCTGCTTCCCCGAGGACCTGCGCGTCGGCCCCGGCGACCCCGGGTTCGCCGACCTGTCCACGCGCATCGACTACGTGCTCGTGCGCGGGCCGGCGCAGCCGTGGAGCGCCGAGGTGGTGGGCGAGACCGCCGCGGAGCGGGTGGGCGGGCTGTGGCCGAGCGACCACGCCGGCCTGGCGGCGGAGGTCCGCGTGACCGACGGGCGGCACGCGGGCGAGTGATCACCGCGGCCCGGGCTGCCGCCTCGGGCGCGTGCCCGCAGCGAGGCGCGGGTCGGCAGGCGCGGCGGCGCGGTCGCGCGCCATGGGCGCGTCGAGGAAGAGGACCACCCCGAAGCGCACGTCGAGCGGCGGCGCGTCCGCGGTGAGCCCGCGATCGGCGGACGCGCGCAGCAGCACCCGCTGGCCGGCCGGCACGTCGGCGGTGAGGCCCAGCACCATGGGGCGGTCGTCGCCGCGCCACCCAGCGTACCCGCGCCACTCGGCCGAGAGCGCGACGCCCCTCGCGAGCCCGGCGCGCAGCGTCGCCCCGTAGTCGAGCGCGTCGTCCTGCCGGCCGTCCGCCACCTGCCAGGCGAGGAAGCCGAGCTTCGCGAGCGCGCGCAGCCGGACCGGCCCCGCCGCCCCGAGGTCCTTGCCGCCGAGCAGGTCGAACACGTAGCCCGGCGCGTTGGTGAAGCGGCGCGCGCCGCGGTCCTTGCCCGAGGTGGACTTCACCACCAGGCGCAGGCCCAGCGCCGGCCGCCACCCCCGCTCCTCCAGCACCAGGAACCGCGCGCCGGCGCGGAGGTCGCCCGGGGACGCGCCCGCGCGCACGCGGGCGCCGAGCCGTGCCTCCGTCGCGGCCGAGGTCCGGAACAGCTCGAACGGCGTACCGTCCAGCTCCAGCGCCGCCACCTCGCGGAACGGCACCGTGAGGCGCACGTAGGGCGTCCCCGCGACGTCCTCCGAGCCGAGGCCCGCGAGCTGGGCGGTGGCGGACAGCTCCAGCTCGGTCCGGTCCCCGATCACGGGGTCCACGTTCCGGAGCGCCGGGAGCGCGTTGTAGCCCATCCGCCCGGGGACGAGGAGCGGGCCCGCGGCGGCCGCCCCCCCGGCGGCGCACATCACCGCCGTGGTCAGCGCTGCGAGCACGCGCGCGATCGCCGGCCAGATCACGGTTGAACTTGCGGCCGCGCGCGACCGGCGCGAAGGCCCCGCGCCCGCTGGCCCGGCGGTCGGGCCCGTCAGCCCGCCGACCCCACCCGCACGCCCGACCCAGAGTCGTTCGCGTCGCCCGCCGTCCTCGCCAGCACCGCTCCGAACCCGGAGTCGTTGGGGGCACCGATCCGGGGCTTCCCGGCGGGCAAACGACTCTGGGTCGGGCGGGAGGGCGTCGGTTCGGAGGTGGTCGGGCGGTACGTGAGGGTCCGCCAGAGGAAGAGCGGCACCCCGACCACGTAGCGGCGGAAGAGCCGGCGCGGCTCGAGCGCGAGGCGGAACAGCCACTCCAGGCGCATCGCGCGCACCGCCCGGGGGGCGCGGGCGACGCTCCCGCTCATGAAGTCGAACAGCGCCCCGACGCCGATCGCGACCCGGGCGCGGAGCGCCGGCGCGTTCGCCGCCAGCCACGCCTCCTGCCGCGGGTTGCCGAGCCCGACGAGCAGCAGGTCGGGCCGGGCCGCGTCGATGGCCCGGCGCGCCTGGTCGCCGGTGGTCTCGTGGCCGTCCAGGACGCCCACGACGGTCACCGGCGCATACGCGCGCTCGATCCGGCGCGCCGCCTCCTCCGCGCGCTCGGGGCGTGCCCCGTACAGGAAGACGCGCAGCGGCAGGCCGCGCCGGGCGCACTCGCCGAGCAGGCGAGGCACGAGGTCGGTGCCGGCGAAGTTGTACGGAAACGGCGCGCCGGTGCGGAGCCGCGCGTACACGTCCAGCCCGACCCCGTCGTTCAGCACCAGCGTCGCCGCGCGGATCGCCTCGCGCGCGGCGGGGCTCGCGCACGCGACGTTGAGCGTGTGCGCGTTCGCCAGGACGAGGGTCCCGCACCGGACCGGCGCCGGCGCGTCGAGGCGGCGGAAGAACCACTCGAGGAGGTCGGGCCACTCCAGGCGCGCGACCTTCACGCCCAGGCAATCGACGGCGGGGTAGGAAGGGTCTCGACCGGAGGGAGGGCGGGCGGCGGGGGCGGGCGGCGGCACCCCCGGCACGCTGGCCTGCCCGGCGGCGCCGCGCGACCCTGCGTTCGGGTCCGGCGTCCGCGAGGGTGGGGGCGCGTCGGATCGCGGGCGACCCGGCCGGCGGCTCAGGCGCGGTGGTACGTCCGGTACCACGCCACGAACCGCCGCACGCCCTCCTCGATCGAGGTGGCGGGTCGGAACCCGACGTCCCGCTCGAGATCCGAGACGTCGGCGAACGTGGCCGGGACGTCCCCGGGCTGCATGGGGAGGAGCTCGCGGACCGCCTTCTTCCCGAGCGCCTCCTCCATCACCTCGATGAAGCGGAGCAGCTCGACCGGCTGGCTGTTGCCGATGTTGTAGAGGCGGTGCGGCGGCACCACGCCGGCCGCGGGTGGCCGGTCGAGGACGCGGATGACGCCCTCGACGATGTCGTCCACGTAGGTGAAGTCGCGCCGCATCTGCCCGTGGTTGAAGACCTGGATCGGCCGGCCCTCGAGGATGGCCCGGGCGAACAGCATGGGGGCCATGTCCGGGCGCCCCCAGGGGCCGTAGACGGTGAAGAAGCGCAGCCCGGTGGCGGGGATCGCGAACAGGTGGCTGTACGTGTACGCCATCAGCTCGTTCGCCTTCTTGGTGGCGGCGTACAGGCTGACGGGGTGATCGACGTTGTCGGTCACCGCGAACGGCACCTTGGTGTTGCCGCCGTAGACGGAGCTCGAGGACGCGTAGACCAGGTGGCGGACCGGGTGGTGGCGGCAACCCTCGAGCACGTCGAGGAAGCCGGTCACGTTCGCGTCCACGTAGGCGTGCGGGTTCACGAGCGAGTAGCGGACGCCGGGCTGCGCGGCGAGGTGCACGACCGCGCCGAACCGGGCGCGCTCGAACAGGCGGGCCGTCGCGTCGCGATCGGCGAGGTCGAGCCGCTCGAAGGTGAAGCCGGGCCGGCCCGTGAGCTGCGCGAGGCGCGCCTCCTTCAGGCGGACGTCGTAGTACGGCACCATCGAGTCGACGCCGACCACCTCGTCGCCGCGGTCGAGCAGCGCCTTCGCGAGGTGGAATCCGATGAAGCCGGCGGCGCCGGTGACGAGGGTCGGGGGCATGGACGCTTCCTGTGGCAGTTCCGGACCCAGAGTAGTGCATTTCGGACCAGCGGTCCGTTCCGCGGACCACCGCACGCGGCGACCGCATGATTTCGCCCGCGATCACGGGCGCGGGCGCACGGCACGCCGCCTGCCTTGGCCGAGGCCCATGACCGCTCCGCGTCAGGTCCTCCCGGGCGTCTCCTACCTCGTGACGCGCCGCTGCTTCCAGCGCATGTTCCTGCTCCGCCCCTCGCCCGCGACGAACGCGATCTTCCTCTACGTGCTCGCCGTCGCGGCGCGGCGGTACGGCATCCTGGTGCACGCGTTCTGCGTGATGTCGAACCACTTCCACCTGGTCGTCACCGACGTGGACGCGCGCCTCCCCGAGTTCGAGCAGTACCTGAACGCGCTCGTCGCCCGCGCCGTGAACGCCTCGCTCGGCCGCTGGGAGTCGTTCTGGGCCCCGGGAAGCTACAGCGCCGTGGTGCTCGCGTCCCCGCAGGACGTGGTCGAGAAGGCCGCGTACGTCCTCACGAACCCGGTGAAGGCCGGGCTGGTCGCCTCCGCGCAGGCGTGGCCCGGGCTCTGGTCGGCGCCGGAGTCGATCGGCGCGGGCGCGCTGCGGGCGGCGCGGCCGGAACGGTTCTTCCGCCGGAGCGGCCCGATGCCCGAGGAAGCGCAGGTCGCGCTCGTGCCGCCGCCGGGGTTCGAGTCGGCGGAAACGTTCCGCGCGCAGCTCGTGGACGCGATCGCGGCGCGCGAGCACGAGATCGCGGATGCGCACGCGCGCAGCGGCACCGGGTTCCTCGGCGCGCGGCGGGTGCTCGCGCAGCGTCCCACGGGCCGCCCGCCGGTGTCCGCGCCGATGCGCGGCCTCCGCCCGCGGGTGGCGGCGCGGGATCCCTGGAAGCGCATCGAGGCGCTCGGGCGGCTGGCCGGGTTCCTGCGCGCCTACCGGGAGGCGTGGCGTGCCCGGCGCGCCGGGCGCGCCGACGCGGTCTTCCCCGCCGGCACGTACCTGCTGCGCGTCGCGCACGGCGTCCCGTGCGCCGGCGTCGGCTGAGCGCTGCCGCCGCCCGGCGCGCGCGGTCAGGCGCGAACGGCGGCGGCGGCGAACAGGGACCGGCCGCAGGCGCGGTCGGAGCGGCTGATGTGCTCGGAGACCCAGGTCGCGACGCGGGCGTTCACGCGGACCGGGAGGCGCACGTTCATCCCGTCGCGCTCGAGCCCCTCTCCCGACGCGGCGAAGTCCGCGCTGGAGCGCGCGCGCGCGTTCCCGCCAGGTCGCGACGTCCAGGGAACCGTGCCCGCATCGGGCCCTCCTCGGCGGCGAAGACGGCCCCGCGCAGCACCCGAAACGAGACGGCCCGGCCCGCGCGTGGCGGACCGGGCCGTCTTCATCGCTGCTCCCGACGCGATGACTCTGGGTCGGGGGTCGGGGGGTCAGGCGCGGGGCTTGCCGTTCCCGCCGGCGGCGCCGGGGACCAGGTTCGCGGGGTTCATGGCCCTCGCGAGCTGCTCGTACAGCGCGTACTTCTCCCGGACGTCCTTCTGCGCCTGCTCCAGCATCTTCGCGAACGCCTGCGGGTTCGCCTGCTCCACCTGGCGGAACCGCGTCTCGCCCTCGGTGAAGCGCGCGAGGTCGATCTTCGGCGCGGCGCTGTCCAGCTTCAGCGGGCTGTCGCCGGCGGCGACGCGGCGCGGGTCGTACCGGAACAGCGGCCAGTACCCGGAGTCCACCGCCTTCTCCTGCTGCCCGAGCGCCTCGCTCATCTCGTACCCGTGCGCGATGCAGTGCGCGTACGCCACGATCACCGAGGTCCCCGTGTAGCTGTCCGCCTCCTTGAACGCGGCGATGGTCTGCGCGTCCTTCGCGCCCATCGCCACCCGCGCGACGTACGGGTGCCCGTAGCTCATGGCCAGCATGGCGAGGTCCTTCTTGGGAAGGTTCTTGCCGGCCACCGCGAACTTCGCCGCCGCGCCCATCGGCGTCGCCTTCGACGCCTGGCCGCCGGTGTTCGAGTACACCTCGGTGTCGAGCACCAGGATGTTCACGTCCCGCCCCTGCGCGATGACGTGGTCCAGGCCGCCGTACCCGATGTCGTACGCCCACCCGTCGCCGCCGACGATCCACACGCTCTTGCGCACCAGGTAGTCCGCGATGCGGAGCAGCCAGCGCGCCTCGAGCCCGTCCATCATCTGCAGCTTCGCCTTCAGCTCGGCCACCCGGGCCCGCTGCTTCTCGATCCCGGTCTCGTCCGACTGGTCGGCCTTCAGCAGCTCGTCCACCAGCGCGTCGCCGAGCTTCGGCCCGAGCACGGCCAGCAGCTCGCGGGCCTGCTCGGCCTGCTTGTCGATCGCGAGGCGCATGCCGAAGCCGAACTCGGCGTTGTCCTCGAACAGCGAGTTCGCCCAGGCGGGCCCGCGCCCCTCGCAGTTCTGCGTGTACGGGGTGGTCGGGAGGTTGCCGCCGAAGATCGACGAGCACCCGGTGGCGTTCGCGATGACGGCGCGGTCGCCGTAGAGCTGGGTGAGGAGCTTCAGGTACGGGGTCTCGCCGCAGCCGGTGCAGGCGCCGGAGAACTCGAACAGCGGCTCGAGGAACTGCGTCCCCTTCACGTCCAGCTTCACCTTCGTGCGGTCCGCGTCGGGGATGGAGAGGAAGAACTCGAAGTTCGCCCGCTCCTTCTCCTTCAGCGGCATGGCGTCGGCCATGTTGATGGCCTTCTTGCCCTTCTCGGTCTTCGACTCCGCCGGGCAGATCTCGACGCACAGCGTGCAGCCGGTGCAGTCGTCGGGCGCCACCTGGAGCGAGTACTTCGCCCCCTTCACGTCGGCGCTCTTGTAGTCCATCGCGAGGAAGCCCTGCGGCGCGCCCCCCAGCACCTCGGGGCCGTAGAACTTCGGCCGGATGGCCGCGTGCGGGCAGATGAGCGCGCACTTGTTGCACTGGATGCAGAGGCTCGGCTCCCACACCGGGATCTCGAGCGCGATCGACCGCTTCTCCCACTTCGACGTGCCGGTGGGCCAGGTGCCGTCCACCGGGAACGCCGACACCGGGAGCTGGTCGCCCTTGCCCGCGAGCATGAGCGCGGTGACGCGCTTCACGAAGTCGGGCGCGGCCTCGGACACCGCCGGCGGGCGCGGCGCGCCGGTGGCGGCGCGGCCCTCGACGTTCACCTGGTACAGGTGCGCCAGGGTGTGGTCCACCGCGGCGAAGTTCTTCTGCACGACCTCGGCGCCCTTGCGCGCGTAGGTCTTCTCGATGGTCTTCTTGATGTGGCCGATGGCCTCGTCGCGCGGCAGCACGCCGGAGATCGCGAAGAAGCACGTCTGCATGATGGTGTTGATGCGCACCCCCATGCCCGTCTCGCGCGCGACCTTGTACGCGTCGATGACGTACAGCTTCAGCCCCTTCGAGAGGATCTGCTCCTGGACCTCGCGCGGCAGGTGGCCCCACACCTCGTCCGGCCCGTAGGGCGAGTTGAGGAGCAGGGTCGCGCCGGGCACCGCCATCTCCGCCATGTCGTACTTCTCGAGGAAGCCGAACTGGTGGCAGGCCACGAAGTTCGCCTTCTCGATGAGGTACGCGGAGTGGATGGGGCGCGGCCCGAAGCGCAGGTGGCTGATGGTCACCGACCCGGACTTCTTGGAGTCGTAGACGAAGTAGCCCTGCGCGAAGTTGGGCGTGTCCTCGCCGATGATCTTGATGGAGTTCTTGTTCGCGCCGACGGTGCCGTCCGCGCCCAGGCCGAAGAACAGCGCCCGGACCACGTCCTTGCCCTCGGTGTCGAAGGTCGGGTCGGTCTTGAGCGACAGGTGGGTGACGTCGTCGTTGATGCCCACCGTGAAGTGGCGCATCGGGCGCGCCTTCGACAGCTCGTCCACCGCCGCCTTCACCTGGCCGGGCGTGAACTCCTTCGAGGAGAGGCCGTAGCGCCCGCCGATGACCGTGATCTGGTGGTGGAACCGGTCGATGTGCGCCTGCTCCGCCTCGCGCAGCGCCGTGACCACGTCCTGGTAGAGCGGCTCGCCGAGCGCGCCCGGCTCCTTGGTCCGGTCGAGCACGGCCAGCGCGTGCACGGTGCGCGGCAGCGCGGTCATGAACGCGCCCAGGTCGAAGGGCCGGTACAGGCGGACCTTGAGCAGGCCCACCTTCTCGCCGCGGGCGATGAGGTGCTCGACGGTCTCCTGCGCGGTCTCGCAGGCCGAGCCCATCGCCACCACCACGCGCTCCGCCTCGGGGTGACCGAAGTACTCGAACAGCTTGTACTTGCGGCCGGTGAGCTTGCCGAAGTGGTCCATCGCCGCCTGCACGTGCCCGGCGGCGTCGAGGTAGTACGGGTTGCAGGCCTCGCGCGCCTGGAAGAACGCGTCGGGGTTCTGCGCGCTGCCGCGGAGCGTGGGCCGGTCCGGGGTGAGGGCGCGGGCGCGGTGCGCCGCCACGAGCTCCTCCGGGATCATGGCGCGCAGGTCGTCGTCGGTGAGCTCCTCGATCTTCGCGACCTCGTGCGAGGTGCGGAACCCGTCGAAGAAGTGCAGGAACGGCACGCGCGAGAGCAGCGTGGCGCGGTGCGCGATGGCCGCCATGTCGTGGGCCTCCTGCACCGAGGCCGAGGAGAGCAGCCCGAAGCCGGTCTGGCGCACCGCCATGACGTCGGAGTGGTCGCCGAAGATCGACAGCGCGTGGGTCGCCACCGCGCGCGCGCTCACGTGCATGCAGAACGCGGTGAGCTCGCCCGCGATCTTGTACATGTTCGGGATCATGAGCAGCAGGCCCTGCGACGCCGTGAAGGTCGTCGTGAGCGAGCCCGCCTGCAGCGCGCCGTGGACCGCGCCCGCGGCGCCGCCCTCGGACTGCATCTCCGCCACGCTGGGCACCGTCCCCCAGACGTTCTTGCGGCCCTTCGCCGACCACTCGTCCGCCCACTCCCCCATGTTCGAGGACGGGGTGATCGGGTAGATGGCGATGACCTCGCTGACCCGGTGGGCCACCGAGGCGACGGCCTCGTTGCCGTCCATCGTCACCATTCGCCTGCTCGCCATTTTGCGTCCTCCGGTGAGGGCGCCACGGCCGCCACGGGCCGCGGCGCAAAGCTTGCGGAATTGACGAGAATCAAGGGGAGACGTGCAACCCCCGATCCTTCCTACGAGGCTGCGGCGCAACCGGATCGGAGCCGCGAAGTGTAGCAGATCGGCCCTCCGCCCTGACAACCCGCCGCAGCAGGACGCGCTTCCCGGGCGCGATTTCTGCGCGCAAGGCGCGGGGTGCGCATTGAGTGGGATAGGCGGAACGGGTCATCCTCCGCGACCTATGGTGAGGAAGGTCGGGACGAGCCGGATCGTCCGCGAGATCGGCCGCGGCGGCATGGGCGTGGTGTACGAGGCGTTCCAGGAAGGCCTGGAGCGGCCCGTCGCCGTGAAGGCGCTCGACCAGAAGCTCGTCCGCTCGAACGAGGTGGTCGAGCGCTTCCGGCGCGAGGGGCGCGCCTACGCGCAGCTCCGCCACGAGGCCATCGTGGCGGTGCACGACCTGGTGGAGAAGGACGACCAGCTCTACCTCGTGACCGACCTCGTGGACGGCGCCGACCTCGCCCGCGTGCTGGCGCAGGGCGGCGCGCTGCCGGCCGACTGCGTGGCGGTGATCGGCGCGCGCCTCGCCGAGGCGCTCGACTACGTGCACTGGAGCGGCCTGCTGCACCGCGACGTGAAGCCGGCGAACGTGATGATCTCCCGGCTCGGCGAGGTGAAGCTGATGGACTTCGGCATCGCCAAGGGCGCCGAGGACCCGTCGCTCACGCGCGTGGGCATGCTGGTGGGCAGCCCGTCGTACATGGCGCCGGAGGTGCTCGCCGGCGACGAGGGCGGGCCCGCCGCGGACGTGTGGGCGCTCGGCGTGACGCTCTACGAGCTGGTCTGCGGGGAGAAGCCGTTCCGCGGCGCGAACGCGGACGAGCTGTTCCGGCTGGTGCGGCGCGGGCGCTTCCGCAAGGTCCGCTCGCTCGCCCCCGGCTGCCCGGCGCGCGTCGCCGCCGCCATCGAGCGCTGCCTGGCGCGCGCGCCGGAGCGGCGCTGGAAGAGCGCCGGCGCGCTGGCGCGCCACCTCGACGCGTTCGCGGCGAAGAAGCTCGCGAAGCTCCACCCCCGCGCGCGCCTGGTGGCGCTGCTCGCGAACCGCGGCTTCGCCACCGAGGAGGTGGCGCTCTCGCGCATGGACGTGGCCACGCTGAACGCCACCCGCCTCGCCGACGAGAAGGGCACCGCCACGGTGGCCGAGTTCCCGGTGCGCCGCCGCCGCCGCGCCACCGCGCTGCAGGCCGCGCTCGCGCTCGCCGCCGCGGCCGCGGTGTGGCTCGCGCCGCTCGCCCTCCCCTGACCCGCGCACCCCCCGCGCGGCCGCGCGAACGGCTCCCCGGCCGCCCCGGCTTCGCCTACGATGCGCGCCGCCGTGCGCACCCGCATCGTCGCCACCTACCTCGCCGTCGCCGCGCTGTGGGGCTCGACCTGGATGGCCATCCGGATCGGCCTCGAGGACCTGCCGCCGCTCCGGTTCGCGGGCGTGCGGATGGCGGTCGCGGCGCTGGTGCTCGCGCCGTTCGCGCTGCGCGGCGGCGCCTGGCGCGAGGTGGTGGGGCCGGCGCGGGCGCAGCTCGCGCTCGTGGCCGTGCTGCAGATCGCGCTCCCCTACGGCCTCATGTTCGTGGCGCAGCAGTGGGTCCCGTCCGGCCTCGCCGCGGTGCTGTTCGCGTCGTTCCCGGTCTGGATCGCGCTCCTCGCGCGCGCCCTCGTCCCCGGCGAGTCGCTCACGCCGGCGCGCCTCGCCTCGGCGCTGCTCGGGATCGCGGGCGTGGCCGTGCTGCAGCTCCCGCACCTCGGCGACCTGGAGGGCTCGGGCCGGCTCCTGCTGGGCGGCGCGCTGGTGGTGCTCTCCTCGATGATCGTGGCGCTCGCGAACGTGCTGGTGCGCCGCCACCTCGCCGCGGTCTCGCCGCTCGCCATGACCGCCGGGCAGACCGCCGTCGGCTCGGTGCTGCTGCTCGCCGCGGCCGCGCTGCTGGAGCACGGGCGCCCGGCCGCGTTCACCCCGAGCGCGGTGGCGGCGCTCGCGTGGCTGGCGGTGTTCGGCACCGCGCTCACCTACGTGGGCCTCTACTGGCTGGTGCCGCGCGTCCCCATGGCCGCGATCGGCGCGCTGCCGCTGCTCGACACCACCGTGGCGGTGACGCTGGGCGCGCTCGTGCTCCACGAGCCGGTGGGCTGGAACCTGGCGCTGGGCGGCGGGATGGTGCTCGCCGCCGCGGCGCTCACCATCCCGCGCCGCCGGTGAGCGGTGCGCGCCGGCGGGCGCACACGCCGCACCCCCTCGCTTGACGACCGTCACGGCGCGGCGCGCCGGACGAGGCGCACGGTGGCCGGACACCGCCCCGGAGCCGTCCACGGAGCCGCCCATGCCCCCGCGCCTCGTCCCGCACCTCGCCCTCGCCGCCGCGCTCGCGCTGTCGCTCGCCGCCGGCTGCGACCGGGCCCGCGTCGCGGAGGGCGACGCGACGGAGCGGTGCCTCCGCTGCCACGGCGGCGACGGCAGCGCCGCCCCGCCGCGCTCGGCGCGCGGGGCGACCGCCACCACCGATCGCGGCGTGGGAGCCCACCGGGCCCACCTCGCCGGCGGGCGGATCGCCGGGCCGGTCCGGTGCGAGGCGTGCCACGTCGTGCCGACGGATCTCGCGCACGTGGACGGCGTCGCGGGCGTGGCGTTCGGTGAGGAGGCCGGGCGCGGCGGCGCGGCCCCGGCGTGGGAGCCGGACGCGGCGGGCGGGCCGCGCTGCGCCGGGACGTACTGCCACGGCGCCACGCTCGCCGCCGGCGGCGCCGCGACCGCGCCGGTGTGGACGCAGGTGGACGGCGCGCAGGTCGGCTGCGACGGCTGCCACGGCGCCCCGCCCGGCGGCGCCGGCCACCCGCAGGGCGAGCTCGCCGGGCAGTGCGCGCTCTGCCACCCCGACACGGTGCTCGCCTCCGGCGCCATCGACGTCGCGGGGGGCCACCACCTCGACGGCCGGGTGGACGTGGCCGGCGGCGCCTGCGGCGGCTGCCACGGCGCGCCGCCCGCGACCGGGGCGCACGCGCTCCACGCGACCGTGCCCGCCGGCGCCTCCCCGGCCTACGGCGCGCTCACCGTGCTCGAGGACCTGTCGCCGGCCGGCGGCCCGGCCTACGCGTTCGGCTGCGGCCAGTGCCACCCGCTCGACGCGGCCCGGCACATGGACGGCCGGGTGGACGTGGTGCTCGCGCCGGACGGCGCGCCGGCCGGCACGCTGAAGGCGCGCAACGCCGCGGGCGCGGGCTACGACGCCGCGAGCGGCTCCTGCGCCGGCGTCTACTGCCACTCGAGCGGCCAGGAGGCGCCGGCCTACGCGGGCGCGCCGGCGTGGACCGCGGCGCCGGGCGCGCTCGGCTGCGCCGGGTGCCACGGCAACCCGCCCGCCTACGCCACCGGCGGCCCCGCCGCGGCGGACGCGAACGGGCACCTGGGCCTCTCCACCGACGGCTACGAGTGGGGCCACTTCGGCGGCCTCCCCGGCCCGTGGCACACCTCGAAGCACGGCGGCGGCTGGTCGCCCGAGGAGGACGCCGCGCCCATCACCTGCCAGTCGTGCCACGCCGAGACCACCGCCGGCGCCGGCCCCTCCGGCTTCTACTGGCTCGACACCACCGGCACCTACGCGCTGCCGGGCGGCCTGCTCGGCTACGGCTGCTCGTCCGCGGCCTGCCACGGCGGCGCCGCGCCGTCGGGCCGGGGCGCGGTGGCGCCGCTCCGGCACGTGAACGGCCGGCGCGACGTGGCGTTCGACGCGCGCGCCGCGCTGCCGGAGCTCCCCTGGCTCCCGGCGGCCCCGGACCGGCCCACGCGGCCGTACTGGGTGACCCACGCGTCGCCCGGCTCGATCGTGTTCCCCGATCCGGCCATCCCGGGCGCGGTGATGGAGGGCACGACGCTGTCGCTGCACCTCGGCAGCGCGCGCTACGACCCGGCCACGAAGACCTGCTCGAGCGTCGCCTGCCACCTCCAGCAGGCGCAGGTGACCTGGGGCGCCCCGCACACCGGCTGGGGCACCTGCGGCACCTGCCACGGGTTCTGAGCCGGGCCCGCCCGGCGGCGTCCTCGGAGGCGCACCTGCGCGGAGCTTGCGGCCGCCCCGGCCCGGCCGAACGTTCCCGGGCCGAGCGGTCGGCTGCACGGATCGCTCCGGAGGCCGCCGCACCGATGCTCCGACGGGCGCTGTCGCTCTGCTCCGGCCTCCTCGGCCGCCGTCCCGCGGCGGGGGACGGGTTCCGCGACGAGCTCGCGTTCTGGGATCGCCAGCTCTCCGGCCTCGGCGCGTACGCGGAGGACGTCCGGCGGCGCTCCACCCCTTCGCTCATGCCGCTCGTCTACCCGCACTACCTCGAGCCGCTGCTCGAGGAGGTGCGGGCCCGGACCGGCGCGCCGCCGCGGGTCCTCGACGCCGGCTCGGGGCCGCTCTCGATGTGGGCCGACGGCGCGGAGCACCAGCGGATCGCGCTCACCTGCTCCGACGCGCTGGCGGACGCGTACCGCGAGCTGCTCGCGCGCCACGGCCTCCGCCCGCGCTACCCGCTCGTGCAGTGCGCCGGCGAGGCGCTCTCGGCGCGCTTCGGCGAGGCCGCCTTCGACGTCGCCTGGATGCACAACGCGCTCGACCACACCCAGGACCCGGGCGCGGTGGTGCGCGAGCTCGTCCGCGTGCTCGCGCCCGGCGGGTACCTGGTCGTGCAGGGGTGGTGCCGCGAGGGCACCGCCGAGCGGTTCATCGGGCTCCACCGGCACGACCTGTGGGTCGAGCCGCCGGGCCGCCTGATGCTGCGGACGCTCTCGGACGACGGACGGCGGCTGTCCGGGCCGGTCGCGCCGTGCGACGGGCTCGGCCTCGAGCTCCTCGAGGCGTCGGCGCCCTCGCGGACGCCGCGCACCTGGATGAAGCTGGTGTGGCGGAAGCCCGCCGCGGGCTACGCCTCGACCGCCACCCGCGGCGCGTCGGCCCAGAGCCCCTCGAGATCGTAGAAGCCGCGGGCCTCGCGGCCCATCACGTGGGCGACGACGTCGCCGTAGTCCACCAGGATCCAGCGCCCGCCCTGGTAGCCCTCCACGCCGACCTTGGTGACGCCCTGCGCCTTCATGGTCTGCTCGACGTGGTCGGCGATGGCGCTCGCCTGCCGGTCGGAGTCGGCGGTCATGAGCACGAAGTAGTCGGCGTAGCTGGTGAGCCCGCGCACGTCGAGGACGGTGACGTCCTCGGCCTTCTTGTCGAGCGCGGCCGCGGCGATCGCCATGGCGGTGGGGCGGGCCGGGTCCGGGCGGTCGGCCGCGGGGCGGGCCGGCGCCGCCGCCTCGACCGCGGCGGCGGGCGCGGCCGCGCGCGGCGGCCGGCGGGCGCGGAGGACGCGCTCCTTGGTCGCGCCCTTCTTGCCCGGCGCCCTGGCCGGGCCCCCCTTCTTCTTCCCGGGCGCTTTCATCGGCGGCCCGCGGCGGGCGGGCGCGCGCTTCGAGGGGGTCTTCTTCGCGAACGGCTTCTTGCCGGCTGCCTTCTTCTTCGTCGCCATCAGGTTCCTCTCGCTACCGCACGTGCCCTTCGCCCTCGACCAGGAACTTCTGGGTGGTGAGCTCGGCGAGCCCCATGGGCCCGAACGCGTGGAGCTTGGTGGTGGAGATGCCGATCTCGGCGCCGAGCCCCAGCTCGCCGCCGTCGTTGAAGCGGGTGGACGCGTTCACCATCACCGCGCTCGCGTCCACCTCGCGCTGGAAGCGCCGCGCGCTGCCGAGGTCGCGGGTGACGATCGCCTCGGTGTGGAGCGAGCCGTAGCGCGCGATGTGCTCGAGCGCGCCGTCGAGGTCCGCGACCACCCGCACGGCCAGGATCTTGTCCAGGAACTCCTTGCCGAAGTCGTCCGGGCGGGCCGGCACCGCCGCCACCCCGGCGCGCTTCAGGATGGTGAGCGCGGTGGGGTCGCAGCGCAGCTCCACCCCGGCGTCGGCGAGCGCGCGGCCCACCGGCGGCAGGAGCTTGCCGGCGGCGGCGCGGTGCACGAGCAGGCACTCGGTGGCGTTGCACACGCCGGGGCGCTGCACCTTGCCGTTCAGCGCCAGGTCCACCGCCTGCTGCGGCGGCGCCGACGCGTCGAGGTACAGGTGGCACACGCCCTGGTAGTGCTTCAGCACCGGCACCCGCGAGCGCTCCGCCACGGCGCGGATGAGCGACGGGCCGCCGCGCGGGATGGCGAGGTCGATGAGGTCGTCGAGCGCGAGCAGCTCGTAGGTGGCCTCGCGGTCCGGCGTGGGCACCACCTGCGCGCTGGCCGCCGGCAGCCCGGCCTTCTCGAGCCCCTCCGCGAACGCCTCGGCGAGCGCGAGCGACGAGCGGAGCGCGTCGGAGCCGGGCCGGAGGATGGCCGCGTTGCCGCTCTTCAGGCAGAGCGCGGCCGCGTCCACGGTCACGTTGGGCCGGGCCTCGTACACCATCAGCACCACGCCGAGCGGGATGCGGACCTTGCGGATCTCGAGGCCGTTCGGGCGCCGCCAGCTCGCGGTCACCTCGCCCACCGGGTCGCGCAGCCCGGCGATCTCGTGCAGCGACGCGGCGATGCCGGCGAGCCGCTTCGGGTCGAGCTTCAGGCGATCGAGGTACGCCGCGTTCTGCCCGGCGGCGCGGGCCGCGGCGAGGTCGCGCGCGTTCTCGGCCAGGATCCGCTTCTCGCGGCGCCCGATGGCCTCGGCGGCGGCGCGGAGCGCGGCGTCCTTGCGGCGGGGGTCGGCATGCGAGAGGGCCCGGGCGGCCTCGCGCGAGGCCTCCGCCAGCTTCCGCATCTCGGCGGCGAGGCCCAGCGACTTCTCCTTGCGCATGCTCACTCCCGGCCGGTCTCGAGGACCACCAGGTCGTTCCGGTGGACGATCTCGTCGAGGTACTTATACCCGAGCGCGCGCTCGATCTCGCCGGTCTTCAGCCCGGCGATGCGGCGGACCTCGTCGGCGGCGTAGCCGGCCAGGCCCCGCGCGAAGGGGCGGGCCGGGTCCACCGCGACGTCCACCGGATCGCCCACCCCGAACTGGCCCTGCACGCCGCGGACGCCGCTCGGCAGCAGGCTCCGCCCCTGCTCCACCAGCGCGCGCCGCGCGCCCGCGTCCACCAGGATGACGCCCTTGCCGCGCGCGGCGGCCGCGAGCCAGCCCTGGCGCGAGCTGAGCCGGTGCGCCCCGGGCGCGAACACGGTGCCGACCGGCTCGCCCGCGAGCAGCGCCGGCAGCGCCCTCGCGCGGCGCCCGGACAGGAGCGCGGTGACGACGCCCTGCGCGCCGAGCCGCCGCGCCGCCTTCACCTTGGTGATCATCCCGCCCACGCTGCGCTCGCTCCCCGCCCCGCCCGCGCTCCGCTCGATCTCGGCCGTGACCCGCGGCACGTCGCGGAGCAGCCGCGCCCCGGGCTCGGCGGGGTTCCGGTCGTAGAGCCCGTCCACGTCGGTGAGCATCGCCACCGCGTCGGCCTCCACGCAGCCCGCCACCAGCGCGGCGAGCGTGTCGTTGTCGCCGACCTTGATCTCGTCCACCGCGACGGTGTCGTTCTCGTTCACGACCGGCACCGCGCCCGCGTCGAGCAGCCGCTCGAAGGTGCGGCGCGCGTTCAGGAAGCGCTTGCGGCTGGCGAGGTCGTCGGCGGTGAGCAGCACCTGGGCGGTGACGAGGCCGTGGCGCCCCAGCGCCTCCCCCCAGGCGGCCATGAGGTGCGGCTGGCCGGCGGCGGCGCAGGCCTGCTTGGTGGGGATGTCCCAGGGCTTGCCGCGGCTGCGCACGAGGCCGAGCCGCTCGGCGCCGAGCGCCACCGCGCCGGAGGAGACGAGCACGACCTTCCGCCCGCGCGCCACCTCGGCGAGCTCGGAGGCGAGCCGGCCGCAGTTGTCGCGGTCGAACCGGCCGGCGCGGTCGGTGAGCGTGCCGGTGCCGACCTTGACCACGAGCCGCTTCACGCGGCGGAGGGCGCTTCGGGACATGGGGAGCGGCATTGTAGACGCAAACGCGCGCCGATCGCGGCGGGGATCGCGCCGCCGGGGTCACGGGCCGCGCGCGCGCCGTGCGCGGCTCAGGGCAGCTTGTAGGCCACCGAGGCCGCGATGGGCACGAGCCGCGGCCCGGCCGCGGCCGAGAGCTGCAGGTAGACGAAGTAGGCGAAGGCGCCGTTGTCCACCTTCTGCGCGGCGATGTCCTGGGTGGACACCACCCGCACCTCCTCGACCGCGTCCTTGGTCACGAGCGCCGCCATGGCGGTGTCGTCGGAGCGGTACAGGTACGCGGCGCCGTCGATCTTGGCGTCGCTGTCCCAGAACACGAACGAGAAGCCGGTCACCACCGCGCCGTCGGGCAGGTCCACCGGGACCACCAGGAAGTCGTCCTCGCCCGCGGACTGGTAGCGGCCCACGCCGCCCGGCACGCTGAGCTGGGTGGTGGCGGTGGTGGAGACGCGCGGCACGCCGGCGAGCGACGACACCGACACGACGCCGCGCGGGAAGCGCTGGCACACCACGGTGCCGTCCTGGGCGACCACGCGGATGGCGGAGCCGGGCGCGCAGGTGCCGGTGATGCGGGCCTGCTTGGTGGCGAGCACCTCCGCCTGCTTCACGATCTCGGCGGAGTGGAGCTCGAGCGCGCCCGAGACCTCGGCCGGCATCCGGTCGAAGGTGAGCCGGCCGGTCTGGATGCGCGCGGCGTCGATGGGCGCGCCCCCCGGGTACTCGGTCGAGAGCGGCGGCGGCGCGGGCGCGGCGGACGCCTCGGCGGCGCCGCGCAGGAACCCGAGGCCGAAGACCCCCGCGGCCACGACCGCGAAGGCGGTCGAGAGGACCGCGAGGCGCGTGCGCGACATGGTGACGCCCCCCTCCGTGAAGGATCGACCGTCCGCTTGTACCGCGGGGGAGCGGCGGGCTTCAAATCCGGGATCGCGCGGGACGCGCCCGCCCCGCCCGCGCCCCGGACCGATCACCGGGCTTCGCGCCGCACCCCCGTGCGGACGATGACCCCACGCCGGGCCGGCGCTAGAAGCGCGCCGGAGGGAACCGGCATGCACCGACCGTCTCGCACCCCGCTCGCCGCGCTCGCGGCCCTGGCGCTCGCCGCCGCCTGCACCGGCAAGCAGCGCGTCGCCACCGAGACCACCCTCGCCTCGGTGCTCATCCCCACCGAGCAGGAGAGGCAGCTCGGACTGCAGGTGAAGGAGCAGCTCGAGACGAAGGAGCACGTCCAGTACCTCGAGGACCCGGCGGTGAACGCCTACGTCCAGGGGATCACCGGCAAGATCCTGGCGAGCGCGAAGAAGGACCGGCCGGACGTGGACTGGTCGGTGAAGGTCATCAACGACCCGAAGACCGTGAACGCGTTCGCGACCCCGGGCGGCTTCCTGTACGTCTACTCGGGCCTGCTGCTCGCCGCGGACGACACCGCCGAGGTGGCCGGCGTGCTCGGGCACGAGGCCGGGCACGTGGTGGCGCGCCACTCCGCGCGGCAGATGGTGAACGCCATGGGGCTCGAGACGGTCATGGGCATCGCGCTCGGGAAGAACCCCAACGGCGCGGCGCAGCTCGCGGCGGGGCTGGCCGGCAAGGGCGCGCTGCTCGCGTACTCCCGCGCCGACGAGAGCGAGGCCGACGAGTACGGCGCGCGCTACGCGGCCGCGGCCGGCTACGATCCGCGCGGCATCGCCACGTTCTTCCAGAAGCTGGAGAAGGGCGAGGGGAAGCAGCCGGGCTGGACCACGTACCTCTCCACCCACCCGGCCACGCCGGACCGGATCGAGAAGGTCGACCGCTACGTCGCGAAGCACCACCTCGCCGGCTCGGGCGGCCGAAGCGGCGCGGAGCTCGCGAAGGTGAAGGAGCGGCTGAAGGCGATCCCGCCGCCGCCCGCGCCGCCGGCGCAGGGCGCGGGCAGGTAGCGGCTCAGGCGCGCGGGCCGGAGAGCCCCTTCGCGAGCTGCCACAGGCCGAACGCGAGCAGCGCCAGCCCGGAGACCGCGGTGAGCGCGCGCTGCGTGCGCGGCCCGAGCCGGCCCAGGCCGCCCGCCGCGGCCACCAGCGCGGCGTTGCCCCCGAGCAGGAACGCGTAGAAGCCGGCCAGGAACCCGCCCGCGTCGCCGGGACCGTCCCGCCAGGCGGCCGCGAGCACCGGGCCGCCCACCGCGCTCCAGAAGATCCAGGCGTTCGGGTTGGTGAAGTTGAGGAGCACCGCCCGCCAGAAGCCGCGCGGCGGCGCCTTCGCCTCCGGCGCGGCGGGCGGGGCGCGCAGCCCGCGCAGCGCCGTGAAGGCCAGCCACAGCACCACCGCGCCGCCGAGGAGCTGCAGCGCCCGGAGCAGGCCGGCCGGCACCTGCGCGAGCGCCACCAGCACCGCCGCGATCACCGGCGGATCGGAGGTGAGCGGCACGAGCACCACCGGCAGCGTGCGGACCGCGCCGTTCCGGAGCGACTGCGCGAGCAGGTAGGCCTGGTACGGCCCGGGCTGGGCGGCGGCGGAGAGGCCGAGCAGGGCGCCCTGGGCGAACAGCGTCACCGGGCGCTCACTTGAGGTTCAGCTTCAGGCCCATGTCCACGAGCTGGAGCAGCACCCCGGCGTTCGCCTTCGCGTCGTTCACCGGGTCGTGGTCATGCGCGGTGGCGCGGAGGTGCTTCCACTGCGCGTGGCCGTCCTTCACCATCCCGCAGTAGAGGTCGCCGATGCGCCGGCCGCTCCAGCCGAACGGGTTCCGGCCCAGGTACGTGTGGAAGTACCAGTTCACGTACTGCCAGTCGAAGGAGAGGTTGTCCGAGAACAGCACCGGCCTGCCCTTCGTGGTCTCCTGGATCCAGCGCTCGAACGCGGCCATCACCTCGCCCGGCTCGCCGAAGCGCAGGTGCTGCTCGCGGGTGACGCCCGAGATCGCGAGCGCCTCGGGGAGCCACAGGTCGGAGATGGGACGGACCTCGCCGCGGAAGGTGCGCGACAGCCCCGGCTCGACCCGCACCGCGCCGAACGAGACCATGGAGTACTTGCCCGGGATGGGCCCGTCCGCCTCCACGTCCACCACGTACGCCGACATGGCCTAGTCCGCCTCGACGTAGTCGAGGTCCACGCCGAACGTCTCGCGCAGCCCGAACGCGGACACGAGCGCGAGGCCGAACCAGAGCGCGCTGACGGCGGCCGCCGCGCCCACCAGCCCGAGGTGCGGCCGGGCCCACTGGAACGAGAGCGTGCACACCGGGACGAGGCCCCGCACGAAGTTGGGCACGGTGGTGGCGACGGTGGCCCGCAGGTTGGTGCCGAACTGCTCGGCCGCCACGGTGACGAAGATGGCCCAGTAGCCGCCGGCGACGCCGAGCAGGCCGCACGCGCCGAGGAACAGCGCCGGCGAGGCGCCGCGGCCGGCCACGAAGTAGAGGACGTTGGCCGCGGCGAGCAGCGCCACGAACAGGAGCACCACCTTCCGCCGGCTCCGCCACACCTGCGAGAGGAGCCCGCTCGACAGGTCGCCCACCACCAGGCCGCCGTAGAAGAACATCACCGCGTCGCCCGCGGTCACCGGGCCGGTGACGCCCAGCGTGCGCCCGAACTCCGGCGCGAGCGCGATGAGGATCGCGTTCGAGCACCAGATCGGCACGCCGATGAGGATCGAGGAGAGGTAGCGCCGGAAGCGCTCGCCGCCGCGGAACAGGGTGAGGAAGTCGCCGCGCCGGACGTGCGCGTGGCGGATCGCCTGGAACATCCCCGACTCGCTCACCTTGATGCGCAGCACGAGCAGCAGCAGCCCCAGCCCGCCGCCCACCCAGTAGGCCACGCGCCAGTCGAGCGTCTTCGCCACCACGTTGCCGACGATGGCGCCGGAGACGCCCACCGAGGCGACCAGCATGGTGCCGTAGCCGCGCAGCCGGGCCGGCAGGATCTCCGCCACCAGCGTCACGCCGGCCCCGAGCTCGCCCGCGAGGCCCAGCCCGGCCACGAAGCGGAGCGCCTTGTACGTGGCGAGGTCGTGCACGAACCCGTTCGCGATGGTGGCGATCGAGTAGAGCGTGATCGAGCCGAACAGGATGTGGAGGCGGCCCAGCTTGTCGCCCACGATCCCGAAGACGATGCCGCCGAGCAGCATCCCCACCATCTGCCAGTTCAGGACCGACAGCCCCTCCGACACGAGCGCGTCGCCGGTGAGGCCGATCGCGGTGAGGCTGGGGATCCGGACGATGTTGAAGAGGATGAGGTCGTAGATGTCGACGAAGTAGCCGAGGGCGGCGACCACCACGGCCGCGTTCAGGACGGTGCCGGCGCCCGCGCGGGCGCTCTGTGCGGGGGAGTCCATCGGTGCGGCGATATGACCATGCCGGCGGCCTCCCGTCGAGGCGGACGCCGCCCGCCGCTGCCCGCGCAATCGGCGCGCGGCTGCCCGGCCCGCGCGCAGGGATCGCGCGCCGGGGAGGCTCGAGCCGGGCACCCGCGTCGCGGTACCGGCCGGTCGGTGTCGGATTTCCGGCGCCGGGCTGCCGGGGCCGGATCAGGCGACGCGGCGCGGCGGGCGCGGATCGACCGGCGCGGGCGCGGGCTGCAGCCGGTCCCCGCGGGCGAGGCGGCCGGCCCAGATGCCGAGGGCGACCACCGGCGCGAGCAGGATCACGAGGAGCGGAAACTCCACCAGCGCGGCCACGAGCGCGGTCATCGCGGCGGCGGTGGCGACGAACAGGAGGGCCATCGTCCAGGCGATGCGATCGACGAGGAGGTGGCGGAAGGAGCGGCGCCGGAGGTGCACGACGCCGTCGGCGCGGCGGCGGACGATGAACCGGTTCATGGCGGTCTCCAGGCTTTGCAGATCCCGGACCACGGTGAGGCGAGACGAGCATCGCGCCGCCGCGGCCGGACCCGCATCCTCCTGGCAGGGGATGGGGCGCCGCCCGGCCCGTCGCCGCCGCAGGCGCCGCTGTGGGCGGCGCGCCCCTGCACCGATCGTGTGAGATCCCGCCCGCGCGCGCCCCGGCCGCGCCTCCGGTGCGTCATCATGCCGTCACCGCGAGTTTGCGGATCGTGCGGGCCGGCGCGGATAATCCTGGGTGCAGCGTCGGTGGCGCCGTCCGCGCGCCGCCCGGGGGAGACAGCCATGGAAGCGGCCATCGCGCTCGAGGCGAACGCCATCCGCTTGGACGGGGTGCTCGACGTGCCCACGGCGCGCCGGCTCGCGGCCCAGCTCGCGGCGGCGGCGCCCGGCTCGCTCGTCCGGATCGACCTCACCCACGTGCGCGAGCTGCACGACTTCGGCCTGGCGGTGCTGGCGCAGGCGCTCTCCGCCCGCGGGATCCGCGCGTCCTTCCGCGGCCTCGGCCAGCACCAGCTCCGGCTGCTGCGCTACCTGGGCCTGGACGCGGTCGCCGCCTAGCCGCGCCCGCCCCCGGGCGGCGGCGCGCCCCTCCCCGGCCGGCCGACCCCGCGCGGTCGGCCCCTCGCCCGCCGCAGATCGCGTCGATCCGGCGGCCGCGCCGCGGTAGACTCCTCGCAACGAATGCAGGAAGTCCACGGCAACACCCTCGGCCTCAAGCCCTCGCAGCTCCACGCCCTCCGCCGCACCTACCGCCGCCGCGTCGACGCGCAGTCGATCGTGTCGCCCGAGCTGGCGCGCCACCTCGCCGAGGTCTCCCGCGAGACCAACCGGCAGGTCGGCGTGCTCCTCGACCGCAAGGGCGACGTGCAGGCGGTGGTGGTCGGCGACGCCCGCAAGCTCGACCTCCCCGACGTCGGCCGCGGCCGCGCCGGCGAGAGCCGCCTGCGCGGCCTGCGGCTCGTGCACACGCACCTGAACGGCGAGCCGCTCACCCGCGACGACCACACCGACCTGGCGCTGCTCCGCCTCGACCTCGTGGCCGCCATCGAGGTGCGCGACGACGGGCTGCCGGGGCGGGTGCACTACGCGCACCTGCTCCCGGAGAACCCGCAGGGCGCCATGTGGAAGGACGAGGAGGCGCCCACCGTCCACGACCTCGCCTACGACGCGCTCTCCGGCGCGCTCGCGCTCGAGGACGAGTTCGCCCGGGCCCGGGCGGCGCGCCGCACCGGCGGCCGGGAGCGCGCCATCCTGGTGGGCTTCGGCGGCAAGGGGCGCGGGCGCGCCGAGGCGGAGGCCTCGCTGGAGGAGCTGAAGGAGCTCGCCCGCACGGCCGGCGTCGAGGTGCTCGAGGCGACGCTGCAGCTCCGCCGCGACCCGGACCCGCGCTACCTCATCGGCAAGGGCAAGCTCGAGGACATCGTGCTGCGCTCCATGCAGCGCATGGCCACCGTCATCGTCTTCGACGCCGAGCTGTCGCCGTCGCAGGCGCGCCACATCGCCGAGGCCACCAGCCTCAAGATCCTCGACCGGACCCAGCTCATCCTCGACATCTTCGCGCAGCGGGCCCAGTCGGCCGACGGCAAGCTCCAGGTGGAGCTGGCGCAGCTGAAGTACCTGTACCCGCGCCTCGTCGGCCGGGACGACTCGCTCTCGCGGCTCGCCGGCGGCATCGGCGGGCGCGGGCCCGGCGAGACGAAGCTCGAGATCGACCGGCGCCGCGTGCGCGACCGCATCACCGCGCTGGAGCGGCGCATCGAGGGGCTCGGCGCCGACCGCACCCTGCGCCGCAAGCAGCGCAACGCGCGCGGCCTGCCGGTGCTCTCCATCGTCGGCTACACCAACGCCGGCAAGTCCACCCTCCTCAACGCGCTCACCGACTCGGCGGTGCTCGCCGAGGACAAGCTGTTCGCGACGCTCGACCCCACCAGCCGCCGGCTGCGCTTCCCGCGCGACCGCGAGGTGATCATCACCGACACGGTGGGCTTCATCCGCGACCTGCCGCCCGACCTCGTGAACGCGTTCCGCGCCACGCTGGAGGAGCTCGGCGACGCCGACCTGCTGCTGCACGTGGTGGACGCGTCCGACCCGCGGCAGGAGGAGCAGATCGCGGCGGTGGAGGAGATCCTGCGCGGCCTGGGCCTCGACGGGAAGCGGCGGCTCCTCGTGCTCAACAAGGTCGATCGGCTCCCGCCCGAGACGCAGGCGGCCCTGGCGCAGCGGCGCGACGCGGCGGCGGTGTCCGCCGTGACCCGGGCCGGGCTGGGCGGCCTGCTGGCGCGCTGCGAGCAGCTGCTCTGGACCGACGGCCGCGTGGCGCTCGGCGACGTGATCGCGGCGGCCCCCGCCGGCGAGGACGCCGCCGACGGCGGCCGCGCCGGCGACGACGACGCCGCGCGCGCGCTCGCCCCCGAGCCGCCCGCGCCCGCCGCCGCCTCCGTGCCCGGCCCCGGCGAGCCGGCCCCGCCGCGGCTCCTCCCCGCCTCGCTGCGCCGCGTCTCGTGAGGCGCCTCCCGGGTCGCCGGAACTCGTGAGAGGATGCCCCGCCATGCGCCGCGCCTCGCTCGCCCTCTGCCTCGTCGCCCTCGCCTGCTCCCGCAGCGACCCGGAGGCGCGCGCGCGCGTGCTCGGGCGCGAGGACCGGCCGCGCGAGCCCGCCCCCGCCGCGTTCGACCCCGAGCACCCCGAGGCCGCGCTCGCGCTCGACGCCGACGAGGCGGCGCGCCGGCTGGGCGCGTTCGACTGGACCGCGGCGGCCGACTGGACGGTCGCGGCGCCCGGCGAGGAGGCCCGGCAGGTGCACGTGACCGAGCACCACCAGCTCCGCCAGTCCGCCACCGGCGAGTTCGAGGTGCGCGCCGAGATCGACCCCGGCCTCGGGCCCGGCTCGTCCGGCGGGAAGCACGTGATCTGGACGGGCGGCACGACCTACGCCCGCGCGCTGCCCGCGGCCTTCCGCGAGCGCCCCACCGACCGCGGCCGCGACGCGCGCCGCTTCCGCGACGAGAGCTTCCGCCTGGCGGCCACCGTGGCGGCGCTGTACGGCCCGGCGCTCCGGCTCGAGCCCGCCGGCGAGGCGCGCCTGCTCGGCCGCGCCGCCCGCCGCTACCGCCTCTCGCTCGCGCCCCCCGCCCCCGGCGTCGAGCCGCCGGCCCCGCCGACGCCGCCGGCGGGCACCCCCGCGCCCGATCCCGACACCGCGCGCCGCCTCGCGTTCCTGCAGGGCCGGGTGCCGGTCGCCGCCGACGGCGAGCTGCTCGCCGACGCCGAGACCGGGGTGCCGCTGCGCGTCCGGCTCTCCGGCGCGTTCGAGGTGCCGAGCGCACCCGGCGTGAAGGCCCGGCTCGAGCTGCTCGCCGAGGTGAAGGCGCTCGGCGCGGCGGTCGGGCCGGTGACGGCGCCCGCCGGCGCGCTGCCCGACGAGCGCAAGCCGGCCGGCCCGTCCACCGCGCTCGAGGCGGCCGGCCTGAAGAAGCGCGGCGAGGAGCCGGCGCGCCCCGGCGAGCCCGCCGACGAGGGCGAGTAGCGCCGGCGCGTGCCGCGCCCCGCGGGAGGCAGCAGATTTCGCGCCGGGGGGAGTCGCCATGCGCACCGCGCTCGCAGCGGGGATCGCGCTGGCGGTCCTGGCGAGCTGCCGGACCGTCCAGACGCGCGAGGAGTTCACGCCGGTGTCCGACGCCGACTTCGGCCGGCTCGGGCCCGGCCAGCTCGGGCCGGTGGAGCCGGCCCGCGCCGACGCGGCGGCCGCGCGCGACGCGGTGGCCCGCGCCAAGCTCCGGCTGCAGGAGGCGAAGCGCGAGCAGGGCTACGCCGAGGCGGACCGCACCGCCGCCGAGGCCGACCTCCAGCGCGCCGCCACCGAGGCGAAGGGCGCGAACTCGTCCGGCGACACCGCCTGGAAGGCCCGGGCCCAGGCGCTCGCCGACACCGCCGCGCTGCACCGCCAGGCCGCCGACGCGCACCTCGCGTTCGCGAAGCGGCTGGCCGAGGCGCGCCAGGCGGATCTCGACGCCGCCGAGGCGCACGAGGCGGCCGCGCAGGCGCGCCTGGAGCAGGCGAAGCTGCAGGCGCTCGCGGCGGCCGGGATCCCGGCGGCGGGCAAGTACGACGCGCGCCGGTTCGAGGCGCACGTGGCGAAGGCGGTCGCGGCCGAGCGCGACGCGCAGGCGCACGCCGCGGAGGCCGGGCGCGCCGCGGTGGCCGCGGAGGACGGCTGGCGGACGCTGCAGCGACAGTGGGAGGCGCGCGCCCAGGGGCGCGGCGGGGCCGGGTAGCGGGACCCGGCGGAGCCGTTGCGTTCGCGCCGCGGGCGTGGTCTTCCGTGCGGCATGAAGGCCTTCGTCCGCTTCGCCTGGTCGGTGCTCGCCTACAACCTCGCGGTGGTCGTGTGGGGCGCGTTCGTGCGCGCCACCGGCTCCGGGGCCGGGTGCGGCAAGCACTGGCCGATGTGCAACGGCGAGGTGGTGCCGCGGTCGCCGGCGCTGGAGACGGTCATCGAGTTCACCCACCGTGCCACGAGCGGCGTGGCGCTCCTGCTGGTGGTCGGGCTGGTGGTGGCGGCGCGGCGCACCTTCCCCGCCGGGCACGCGGCGCGCCGGGCGGCCTGGGCCTCGCTCGCGCTGGTGGTGGTCGAGGCGCTGGTGGGCGCCGGGCTGGTGCTGTTCGGCTGGGTGGCGAAGGACGACTCGGCCGCGCGCGGCTGGGTGGTCGCCGTCCACCTCACCAACACGTTCCTGCTGGTCGGCGCCATCGCGCTCACCGCGGCGCTCGCCGGGCGACCGCGCGGGCTCGCGCTCCGCGGGCACGCCGGGCTGGCCGCGGCGCTGGGCGTCGCCGCCGGGGCGCTCATCCTGACCGGCGCCAGCGGGGCCATCGCCGCGCTCGGCGACACCCTGTTCCCGGCGACGTCGTTCGCGGAGGGGCTCCGGCAGGAGCTGTCGGAGGAGGCGCACGTGCTGCTCCGGCTCCGCGTGCTCCACCCGTTCGTGGCCGTCTTCTCGACGGTGGCGCTCGGCTGGGCGGCGCGGGCCGCGCTGCGCGCCCGCCCCGACGCCGACACGCGCTCGGCGTCCTTCGCCGTGCTGCTGCTCGCCGGCCTCCAGCTCTTCGCGGGCGTGCTCAACGTGGCGCTGCTCGCGCCGGTGTGGATGCAGCTCGTGCACCTGCTCGTCGCCGACCTCCTCTGGGTCGCGCTCGTGGTGCTCGCCGCCGCCGCGCTCGCGCCCCCCGGCGCCGCGGCCGCGCCGGCGGGCGCCGCGCGCGGCGAGGCGCCGGCGCTGGGCTAGCCCGGGCCCCCTCCCTTCCGGCGAGGGGAGGTCCGTCGCCGGGCTCGCCCCTTCACGCACAGCGTCCCCCGCCTTGGCTGGGCCTGCGACGGAGTGGCCTGAAATGAACTTGCGGCCCGGCCGTAGAATCGACGTCGGAGGTCGATCGGGGGTCGCCATGGCGAAGCTGGAGTCGGTCGAGGGCTACGGCGTGCTGGTGCTGGCGGTCGCGCTGCTCGCCGCGTTCACGCTGAGGATGGCCAACCCGCCGGCGGACGTGGTCCGCGCGGCGAGCGCGCCGCGCGCGGTGACGGTGCTCGAGGAGATCTCGATCCCGCTCGCGCCGTAGCCCGGGGCCGCCGGGCCGGCCCGCGGTCAGCGCGCGGCCGGCCCGAGCCTGCGCCAATCCACCATCAGGCAGCGATCCTGGACCACCCGGATCCCGGCCCGCGCGAGCGCCTCCGCGGCCGCGTCGTTGCGGATCCCGAGCTGGAGCCAGACCACCGCCGGCTTCTTCGCCACGAGGTCGTCCACGTGCGCCGGCACGTCGGCCGGGCGCCGGAAGACGTCCACGAGGTCCACCGGGCCCGGGATGGCGGCGACGCTCCGGTACACCTGCGCGCCCAGGATGGTCTTCGCCTCCGGGTAGTACACCGGGACCGGCACCACCTCGACGCCCGCGTCCTTCAGGTAGCGCGGCACGTAGAAGGCGGCCTGGTCGGACTGGGCCTCGGTCTTCATGCCGAGCACCGCCACGCGCCGCACCGGCGCGAGCAGCTTCCGGATGTCCTCGTCACGCTCGATCAGGTTCTCCTGCCAGTCCGCCATCTCGGCCTCCTCGGGGCGTGGGCGACGCCGCCGGCCCCGCGCCACCCCGCCTGCTTCCAACTACTCTGGGTCCGGACGCGGCGCGCCTGCAACGACTCTGGGTCCGGAGGCGGGGCGAGGGCAACCCGTCCGGAACGTGGGACCCCGGGCGCGAAATCGGCCGGAATCGCGAGGGCTTGGCAGCACGGCCGGAGGGGAGGGCGGCGTCCTTCGAAAAATGGACACGCCCTGGGCGGCGCCTACGATGGCCCTCATGGAGACGAAGAAGAAGGGCACCACGGCGGTCGTGACGGAGGGCTCGGCCCAGGCGGCGCTGCGGCGCGGCCCGGCCCGCGAGCTGACGCCGGAGGAGGAGCGCGTCATGCGGATGCGCCTCGGCGCCGCCCCGCCCCGCGGCGCGCCCCTCGAGCGCAGCGCCGAGGGGCTGAGCGACCTCGAGATCGAGGTCCTCTCCTACGAGATCGAGGCGTACATGAAGTGGCGCGAGCGCGCGCAGGCCGGCGCGCCGGAGACCGCGCCGGCCCGGGCGCCGGCCGCCGCCGCGCCCTCCCGCGCGAAGGAGAAGATCATCCGCGCGCTCCGGAAGAAAGGCCTGTAGAGGCCGAACCTCGCGAGCGCAGCGAGCCCGCCGGGGCGCCGTCGCGCGCGCGGCGAAGCCGCCCGCGGCGGCGCACGGGACCCGGCGAGCAGGGTGGGCCCCCGCGGAGCTCCGCTCCGTGGGGCGGGGCGCAGCCCCGTGAGACGTTCCTCTAGGCCGGCTTCCCCTCGAGCCGCGCCACCAGCGCCCGCGCCGCGTCCCCCGGCGCGGGCGTCGTGTCTCCGGGCGCCGGGGGCAGCGCGCCGGCCGCGAGCAGGCCGGCGAGCAGCGGGGCCGCCCGCGGGTTGCGCCACCAGTCCTCGTCGAGCCGCTCGCGCAGGTCGCGCCGGAGCCGCTCGCCCGCGTCCGCCCCGCGCAGCGCCGCCGCGTGCGCCGCGGCGTCCGCGTCGCGCGCCGCGCGCACGCCCTCCCAGCGCGCCGCGGTCGCCCCCTCCATCGCCTCCGCGTACGCCTCGCGCCAGCGCGCGCCGGAGAGCCCGCGCTCCACCTCGGTCGCGACGCGCAGGGCCGCGGCCCGCGCGCGGAGCGCGAGCAGGCGCCGCAGCGCGAGGTCCCGCACCACGTCGGCCGCCTGCCGGCGCTCGACGCCGGCGCGGTCGGCGAGCCAGCGCGGCTCGAGGAGCAGCGAGCCGAGGAGCCAGCCCAGCGCGGCGCCGAAGGCGGGATCGCGGCGGTGCGCCGGCGCGGCCGAGGCGCCGAGCGCGCGCCCCACCCCCTCGGCGAGATCCTGCCAGTCGCCCGCGCCGCCGCGCGGACGGAACGAGATGCGCGCGCCGTGCACGTGCACGCCGGGCCACTGCGCCGGGCGGTCGGCCGCGTCCACGCGCGCGCGGCCGTCGAGGCCGAGCGGCTCGAGCGTGAGCTTCAGCGCCACCGGCAGCATCCCGGCGCGGAACAGCCCGTCCCAGCGCGAGAGCGCGGCGAGGTGCAGGAGGTCGGCGCGGGCGAGGTCGCCCGCGGGGAGCGGCTCGAGCGCGAGCTCGGTGCGGGCCCGGTAGGCGAGCACGTCGCGCCAGGCGTCGTCGGACGCGGCGAGGAGCTGGTCGCCCTCCACCACCACCCGCCAGTCGGGCGCGTGGCCCACCTCGGCGCGCGCCCGCGCCGCGGCCTCGCACGCCGCCTCCCGGTGCGCCGCCGCCGGCCCGAGCGCCTCCGCCGCGGCCCGCGCCAGCGCCAGGCGCCGCCCGCGATCCCGCTCGCGCAGCGCCGCCAGCTCGAGCGCCGCGAGCGGCGCCTCGCCGTCCGGACCGCGCCCGCGCGCCGCGGCCTCGGCCGCCCGCCAGGCCTCCTCGTGCCCGGCCGCCGCCCGCTCGGCGCGGAGCGCCGCCACCCGCGCGGCGAGCGCCTCCTCGCCCGCGTCCCTCAACGCGTCCACGGTCCGCCGGTGCGCCGCCTCCGAGCGCGCGGCGAACGCCGCCGCGAGCGACGGCTCGGGGTCCAGGCCGGCGGCGTGGCGCCCGCGCGCCTCCTCGAGCGCCGCGGCCAGCGCGTCCAGCTCGCCCGCCAGCCGATCCCTCTCCTGCGCGTCCATGGTAGAAAGGCACCTCCGCCGCGGCCGCCGTCGCGGATCGGTCCGGCGCCCGGGTACTTAGCACGGCGCGCGGATCGCCACCGGCCCGCCGCGCGCGCCCCGCGCCGTCCCGCTGGACGGCCGATCGCTTGACAGCAGGACCCCGGACTTTACGTTCCGGGCTGGAGATTCTTCGCGATGCCCATCTACGAGTACGAGTGCCCCAAGTGCGGGAGGTTCGACGCCCTGCAGAAGATGTCGGATCCGGCGCTGCAGGTGCACGAGGTGTGCGGCTCGAAGGTGCGGAAGCTGATGTCCGCGAGCGCGTTCGCGTTCAAGGGCTCGGGCTTCTACATCACCGACTACGGCGGGAAGAGCGCCGCCGCGATCACCCCGGACCGGAAGCCGGAGAGCAAGCCCGAGCCGAAGTCCGGCGCCTGCGCCAGCTGCCCGGCCAACAAGTCGGCCGCCTAGCGCGCCGCGCCCCCGCCCGCCCGTGCGCCGCCTGACCCTGCTCGTGCCCGACGTCGATCGGTACGAGCGGATCGACCGGTTCATCGCCGCGCGCGGCGGGATCTCGCGCGGCCTGGCCCGGCGCGCCATCGAGGCGGGCGGCGTGTTCGTGGACGGCCGCCGCTGCAAGGTGGCGGGCCGCACGCTCACCCCCGGCCAGCAGGTGGTGGTGAACCTCGAGGAGGGCGGCCGCGCCGCGCCCGCGCCGGCCGCGTTCGGGCGGGAGCGGCTGCTCTACGCCGACGCGGACCTGTGCGCGGTGGACAAGCCCGCCGGCGTGCCCGCGCAGCCGACGCTCACCACCGACCGCGGCGCGCTGCCCGAGCTGGTCTCGGCGCTGCTCGGCGCGCCGGTGACGCTGGTGCACCGGCTCGACCGGGAGACCTCGGGCGTCACGGTGTTCGCGCGCACCCGGGAGGCCGCCGCGGCGCTCGCGGAGGCGTTCCGCACCGGCACGCCGGAGAAGACCTACCTCGCGCTCTGCGCCCGCGCGCCCTCGCCGCCGGAGGGGCGCGTGGCGCTCGCGCTCGGCAAGGACCCGTCGCGCCCCGGGCTGCGCCGCGTCGATCCGGCCGGCGAGCCGGCCGCCACCCGCTACCGCACCCTCCGTGAAGCGCCCGGCGGCGCGCAGGTGGAGGCGCGCCCGGAGACCGGCCGCACCCACCAGATTCGCGTGCACCTCGCGGCGCTCGGCGCGCCGCTGCTCGGCGACGCGCGCTACGGCGGGCCGCGCCGGGTCGGCGAGGTGGCGGTGCCGCGGGTGATGCTCCACGCCGCGCGCCTCGAGCTGCCACACCCCGTCACCGGCGCGCGGCTGGTGTTCGAGGCCGAGCCGCCCGAGGACTTCCGCGCCGTCGAGGCGGCGCTGGTCCCGCCCGACGCGGGCTAGCGCCGCCGCCCCACCACGTACGCGATCCAGCCGCCCTGGTTCGAGGCCGAGCGGCGCGGCACGTACCGCGTCGCGCCCCGCGGCGCCACGTCCCAGAGCACCTCCGGCTCGAGCCCGGCCTCCTGCACCAGCTCGGTGAGCTCGGGGATCGTCCAGAGCCGCCAGTCGTAGGTGAAGGCGCGGCGCAGGCGCCGGCCGCCGGGCAGCTCGAAGTGGATGGCGCAGCGGACCCGGCGGGTGATGGGGTCGAACGACTCCTGCTCCCACACGTAGCTCACGCCGCCGCCGATGCGCCGCCGCTCCTCGAGCTCCTTCTCGGCGTCCCAGCCGCCGTACGCGTCGAGCAGCAGCGCGCCGCGCGGCGCGAGCGCGGCCCCCGCGGCCCGCAGGTACGCGCCCAGCGCCGCGCGCGTCTGCAGCACGCCGTAGCTGAAGTTGAAGGCGATCACCGCGTCGAACGGCCCCGGCGGCCCCTCCCGCACGTCGGCCTCCACCAGCCGGAGCCGCGCCGCGGCCGCGCCGAGGGCCGGCACCCGGTGGGCGCGGGCCCAGCCGTGCACCGACGCGTCGAGGTCCACCGCCACCGCGCTGCGGTCCCGGCCGCGCCGGACCCAGGCGGCGGAGAGGAGCGCGGTGCCGCTGAAGTCCTCGCGCAGCCGGCGCGGCGTCCCCCCGCCGCGGCGCACCACCCGGTCCACCAGGTCGAGCTCGCTGTCGGCGTGCTGGACGGCGCGCTCGTACAGGACGTGGCGGTCGTGCGGCGAAGGGCGTGCGGCGGCGCGGGCGGCGGCGGGGCGGGCTCGGCGGCTTCGGTCGGTCATGCGCGGAGGCGCACTATGCCACGGCGCGGACGAGGCGATCAGGGCCGCCGCAGCAGGAACGGCTCGGGGTTCGTCAGCTTGAACGTGAGCGGGTCCATCTCCGAGGGCGGGAAGCGGCGCGGGCGGAGCTCGTGCAGCACGCGGGCGGTGTTCTCGGCCAGCGTGGACGCGACCCGCAGGCGGCGGTCGCGCTCGGCGAAGTCGCCCACCAGCCGCTGCAGCCGCGCGACCTCCGCCTCGGCCACCATCCCGATGCGCCGCACCAGGAACAGCGCCGACCCGGCCAGCCACACCTCGCGCGTCTCGAAGCCGCGGTTGTGGTCGATGGGCGCGGCGAAGCCGTAGTGCGCGAGGAGGTCGATGAGCGCCGGCACCACCTTGGGCCCGAAGCGCGCCAGCTCCTCCTCCACGTCCCACGGGCTGAGGCCCCGCGCGCGCGCCTCCTCGGCGATGGGCGTGCGCCACTCCATGTACAGGTCCTCGTAGAGCGCCAGCCAGATGCGCATCCGCTCGCGGCGGGGCGCGCGGTTCACGCAGCGGACGAACGGCGCGGCGGCGGTCTCGTGCAGGTGCCGCTCGGCGGTGGGCACCGGGTTGAGCGCGCGGAGCCCGCGGCGGAAGAACGCCGGCGAGGCGTGGTCGCAGAGGATGTTCACGGTGAGGAAGGCGCGGTCGGCGCCGCGGCCGAACAGCCCGGCGCGGTCCACCGCCTTCAGCGCGCCCACGAACGCGTCGTAGAGCGCGGGGTCGAGCGTGGGGCGCCGGCCCTCGGGCGGCGGCACCGCCAGGCCGCGGACCTCCGGCGCGAAGTCGTGGTACTCCCAGTCCGGCGCCGACCAGCGCAGCAGGCGCCGCCCGGCCTCGCCGCGGAAGCGCGGGTCCAGCGCGGCGGCGGCGGCGGCGCGCCGGGTGAGCGCGTCCTCGGTGTTGGCGGAGGCGCGCACCCAGGCGAAGTCGCGCTCCCCGCTCGTGAACAGCGCGAAGCCGTACAGGGTCTCGGAGCCGATGCGGGCCCGCAGCGCGTGCACCGCGTCGGCCGTCCGGCGGGTGAGGTCTCGGCGGAAGGCGCCCAGGTCGAAGGAATCCGGCACGTTTCCGGGACCCTAGACCGTCCCGCCCCCCGCCCGCAACGCGCCGGCGCCCTCCCCGCGGCGGGCGCCTCCCCGCCCGGCCGCCGGGAACCGACCCCCGCTTGATGGGCGTCATGACGGCCGGCCGCGCCCATGATAGTGAGAGTCATTCTCAACATCAGCTCCGGAGCCCTGGTGCATCCTCCCCGCGATCCCGTCCCCTCCCCCGCCACCGCCGAGCCGGCCTGCGCGCTCGTCTGCACGCGCTGCGGCGCGGTGGTGGCCATCGACCCCGACCTCGGCGCGCTCGCCGCCTCCGCCGCGTCGCGGAACGGCTTCGAGGTGCGCGCCCCGCGGCTGCGGCTGTTCGGCTGCTGCGCCGCGTGCCGCGCCGGGGCGGCGGGTCCGCTGCCGCGCGGATGGGGGCGGGCGTGATCCTCTGCCTCTGCTTCAACGTGTCGGACTCGCTGGTCCGGCGGCGCGCGGCCGAGGGCGCCTCGCTCCGCCAGGTGATCGCCGAGACGGGGGCCGGGACCGCCTGCCGCTGCTGCGTGGCCGCGCTCGCCAAGGTCCACGCGGGCGGCGCCGCCGCCGCGCCCGCCTGCGCCCGCGCCCAGGCCGCCCCGCGGCGCGACGCCGCCTGATCGCGCGGGCCGCCGCCCCCGGTGACGCTCAGTTGGGGCCCGCCCGAGCCGCGGGCCGTCTCCGCCGCTAGGCTTCGGTGCGCCGGCCGGCGCCGGACCCGGACACGAACGGAGGGGTGATGAAGGGCGACGCCAAGGTGCTCGACGTGCTGAACGAGGTGCTCACCAACGAGCTCACCGCCATCAACCAGTACTTCCTGCACGCGCGCGTCTGCGAGAACTGGGGCTACGACCGCCTGTACGCGAAGTTCCGGGCCGAGTCGATCGACGAGATGAAGGACGCCGACCACCTGATCGAGCGCATCCTGTACCTCGACGGCATGCCCAACGTGCAGAAGCTCGCCAAGATCAACATCGGCGAGAGCGTGCCCGAGATCCTGGCCGCGGACCTCGACCTCGAGAAGCACGCCATCGGCGTGCTCAACCGCGGCATCGAGACCTGCCGGAACGCCGGCGACAACGGCTCCGCCGACCTCCTCGAGGACATCCTGGAGGGCGAGGAGGAGCACGCGAACTGGCTCGAGACGCAGCTCACCGCCATCGACCAGATCGGCGTGCAGAACTACCTGACCGAGCAGCTCAAGAAGGACGGCTGACCCCGGCGCCCGATGCAACCGAGGTTCCGCTCACCCCGAGCCTGTCGAGGGGCGAGCGGAGCGCGGAGGCCCTCAGGCGACGCAGCGGTAGTCGGCCAGCTCCTCGAAGCCGGCGCGGGAGAGCTCCGCGCGGATGAGGTCGCGCGCGCCGGGCGCGCCCACCGCCACGAGCAGCGGCAGCCCGCGGAGCCGGCCCACCTCCTCGTAGGAGACGACCCGCGCCCCGCGCACGGTGCGGCCGATCTTCTTGCGATCGACCTCGACGAACGCGGCGGTCGCGATCCCCTCGGCGCGGAGCGCGTCGGAGAAGGCGCGGCCGGTCTCCCCCGCCCCCCACAGCGCCACCTCCGGCGCGCCGCGGAGCACGTGGCGGGCGAGGTGCGCGCACTTCAGCGCCACGTGGCGGGCGAGCGCGTAGCGCGGGTCGGTGCGGGTGAGCCGCCCGGGCGACTCGCGCCAGGCGAGCACCGGCTCGGCCAGGTTGCCGAGCCGCCCGCCGGCGGCGGCGAGGCGCAGCCAGAGATCGTAGTCCTCCGGGAACGGGCCGTCGCGCCAGCCGCCGGCGCGCTCCAGCGCGTCGCGCCGGATCGCGGCCGCGGGATGGACGAGCGGCGCCTCCACCAGCAGGTCGCGCTCCACCAGCGCGGGCGTGACGAGGCCGTTCAGCCACGCCGCGTAGCGCGCCATGCCCGGGCGCACCGCCGCGCGCGGGAAGAGCCGGACCCGCCCGCCCAGCGCGGCGAGCGACGGATCGGCGCGGAGCGCGGCGAGCTGGAGCGCGAGCCGGCGCGGGTGGGCCACGTCGTCCGCGTCCATCCGCGCCACCACCTCGGCGTCGCAGGCGGCGAGGCCTCGCTGCAGCGCCCGGGCGATCCCCTCGCCGGGGCCGCGCAGCAGGCGCACCCGCCGGTCGCGCGCGGCGAGCCGCTCCAGCAGCTCGGCGGTGCCGTCGCGCGAGCCGTCGTCCACGCACACGAGCGCCAGGTCGCGCTCGGTCTGGCGCAGGATCGACGCGGCCGCCGCCCGCACGGTGCGGGCGGCGTCGCGCGCGGGGAGGAGGACGGCGACCCTGGGCACCGGCGCCGGCTACGGGCTCGGCTTCTTGCGGTCCTCGGCGGCGCGCGGCTGCGCGCCGATCTCCGCGCAGAGCCACTCGGCCGCGAGCAGGTACCCGCGGATCCCCAGGCCCACGATCTGCCCGCGGCAGGCGGGGGCGATGACGCTCACGTGCCGGAACGCCTCGCGCGCGTGGATGTTGGAGATGTGCACCTCCACCGCCGGCGCGGGCATCGCCTTCAGGCAGTCGTGCAGCGCGTAGCTCGTGTGCGTGAGCGCCCCGGCGTTCACGATGATCCCGCGCGCCTTCTTCCGGTGCTCCTGCAGGAAGTCGAGGATCGCGCCCTCGTGGTTGGACTGGAACGCCTTCACCTCCACGTCCCAGGCCGCGCAGGCGTCGCGGACGAGCTGCTCCACGTCGCCGAGCGTGCTGCGCCCGTACACGTCCGGCTCGCGCTCGCCCAGCAGGTTCAGGTTCGGCCCGTTGACGATCAGGATCATCGCGCCCTCCGCGCGGGGCGGCCGCCCGCCCGCGCCTCCGAGATCTCCGCCACCGCCGCCTCGACCGCCGCCGGCTCCGCCTCGACGTCCCACTCCACCCGCCACCCGCCCTCGACGGCGGCCGGGAGCACCCAGCGCAGCCCGCCCGCCGCCCGCTTCTTGTCGTACGCCATCAGGCGCGCGGCGGCACGCGCGATCGTCGCCGGGACCCGCACCGGCAGCCCGGCCCCGGCGACGGCGCCCTCGACCCGCTCCACCGCGGCGCCGTCCACCCGGCCCATCCGCGCCGCCAGCCGGAACGCGAACGCGAGGCCCACCGCGACCGACTCGCCGTGGGTGTACCGCGAGAACCGCCCGGCCGCCTCCACCCCGTGCCCGAAGGTGTGGCCCAGGTTGAGGAGCTTGCGGGGCCCGTGCTCGTTCGGATCCTCCGCCACCACGTCCACCTTCATGCGGGCGCAGGTGGCGATCACGGCCGGATCCGGCGCGGCCGCGCCGAGCGCCGCGAACGCGTCGAGCAGCGCCGGCTGGAGCGCGCCGTACTTCAGCACCTCGCCGAGGCCGCTCGACAGCTCGCGGCGCGGCAGCGTGCGCAGCGCGGCGGGGTCCGCCAGCACCGCGTCCGGCGGGTGGAACGCGCCCACCGCGTTCTTCGCGGCGGGCAGGTTCACCGCGGTCTTGCCGCCGATGGCCGCGTCCACCATGGCGAGCAGCGTGGTGGGCACCGCCACCCAGGGCACGCCGCGCATGTAGGTCGCGGCGAGGAAGCCGGCCGCGTCGCTCACCGCGCCCCCGCCCAGCGCCACCACCAGCGTGCGCCGCGTGCCGCCGGCGCGGAGCAGCTTCGTCGCGGCCCGCTCCAGCTCGGCGAGGGTCTTGCCCGCCTCGCCGTCCGGGAGCGCGTGCACGAGCGCGAGCGGCGCCTCGCGGCGCAGCCGGGCGAGCACGTCCCTGCCGAAGGGCGTCGAGAGCACCCGGCGGCAGGAGACGAGCGCCACCGCGTCGTGCTCGTCGGCGAGCGCCGGGAGCGCCGCCGCCGCGCCCGGGCCGACGCGCACCTCGTAGGCGTGCTCGCCCTGCCGCGCCGGGATGATCTCGGTGACCGCGGCGCCGGCCTCGGCCTCCTCGGACGCGGGCGCGGGCTTGCGGGTCCGGCTCATAGCGACTCCAGGACGCGCCGGGCCACCGCCTCGGGCGTCATCCCGTCCACGTGGACGGTGAGGTGGGCGCGGCGGTAGAGCGGCAGGCGGCGCGCGAGGAGCGCCTCCCAGCGCGCGGCGAGCGGGCGGGCGGGATCGTCGCCGATGCGGCGGGCGGCCTCCTGCGCCGAGACGTCGAGGAACACCACCCGGGCGGTGGCGAGCAGGCGCGCGGCGCCGTGCAGGTCGCAGAACGCGCCGCCGCCCAGGTCGGCCACCGCGCCCGGCGGGAGGGCGGCCACCGCGGCGCGCTCCAGCGCGCGGAAGCGCCCCTCGCCGTCCTCGGCGAACACCCGGGCGATGGGCTTGCCCGCCGCGCGCACGATCTCGTCGTCGAGCCGCACCAGCCGCCGCCCCAGCCAGCGCGCCAGCAGCGGGGCCACGGTGGACTTCCCCGAGCCCATCATGCCGGTGAGCGCCAGCGTCTCAGCGGATCCGAGCGGCATACGCCTCCACCGCCCGGCGCACGTCCTCGACCGCGTCGCCGCCGAACTTCTCCAGGAGCGCGTTCGCGAGCTCCCAGGCCACCACCGCCTCGCCCACCACCGCGGCGGCCGGCACCGCGCACACGTCGCTCCGCTCGTAGCGGGCCTGGGTGGCCTGCCGGGTGGCGAGGTCGACCGTCGCGAGCGGGTGGAGCATGGTGGGGATGGGCTTCATGTAGGCGCGCACGCGGAGCGGCATGCCGTCGGTCATGCCGCCCTCGAGGCCGCCGGCGCGGTTGGTCTCGCGCCAGAAGCCGCGGGCGGGGTCGTGGTGGATGGCGTCGTGGAACTCGTAGCCGGGACGGCCCACCTGCGTGCCGTCGCCGATCTCCACCGCGCGGATCGCCTGCACGCCGCAGAGCGCGCCGGCGAGGCGGGCGTCGAGGCGCCGGTCCGGGTGGACGTGGCTGCCGACGCCGATGGGGAGCCCGGTGGCGTACACGTCGAACGCGCCGCCGATGGAGCCGCCGCGGGCCTTCTCCGCGTCGATGAGCGCGCGCCACTCGGCGGCGAGCGCCTCGTCGTCCACGTGCAGGTCGGAGGCCTCGATGGCCGCGCGCTGCTCCGCGGTGGGCGGCGCGTCGGGGCGGATGTCGCGCGGCCCGATGGCCACCACCCGCGAGCACACCTCCACGCCCAGGCTCGAGAGCAGCGCCTTCGCGAGCGCGCCGAGCGCGACGATCACCGCGGTGGACCGGGCGCTGGCCCGCTCCAGCACGTCGCGCGCGTCGTCGAGCCCGTACTTGAGCGCGCCGGCGAGGTCGGCGTGGCCGGGGCGCACCTGGGTGAACTTCCGGCCGCCGCGCGCGTAGGGCGAGACGAGGTCCTTCCAGTTCTCGTGGTCCTTGTTCCAGACCGCGAGCGCGATGGGCGCCCCGGTGGTGACCCCGCCGCGCAGCCCGGCCAGGAACTGCGCCGCGTCGGTCTCGATCTTCATGCGGCCGCCGCGGCCGTAGCCCTTCTGGCGGCGCCGCAGGTCGCGGTCCACCGCCTCGAAGTCCACCGCCAGCCCCGCCGGGAAGCCCTCGGCGATGGCGACCAGCGCCGGGCCGTGCGACTCGCCGGCGGTCAGGTACCGAAGTGTCATCGCGCTCCCTCGCGCGCCTCGAGCGCGCGGGCCATGTCCGCCTCGGGGGCGGGCTGGCCGGTCCAGAGGGTGAACGCGAGCGCGCCCTGGCGGACCAGGACCTGCTCGCCGGTGACCAGCCGGGCGCCGGCCGCGCGCGCGGCGCGGGCCAGCTCGGTGTCGCCATAGACGAAGTCGAGCACCGCCTGGTCGGCGCGGAACCGGAGCGGCGGCAGGCGGCCCTCGTGCCCGGGCAGCCCCACCGACGTGCCGTTCACCACCACCGCGGCGGCGTCGGCCTCCGCCTCCAGGTCCTCGAAGTCGGCGGTGGCCGCGTCGGCGCCGGGGACCGCGGCGGCGAGCTCCCGGCACAGCTCGGCGGCGGCCTCCTCGCGGCGCGCCGCCACCCGGAGCTCGGTCCCGAGCTGCAGGAGCGCCCATGCGGCCGCGCGCGCCGCGCCCCCCGCGCCCACCAGCAGCGCCCGCGCCCCGCGCGCCACCCCGGCCGCCTCGAGCAGCGTGCGGCAGGCGGGCGCGTCGGTGTTGAAGCCCTCCCAGCCGTCGCGGGTCCGGCGCAGCGTGTTGACGGCGCCCACCGCGGCCGCCACCGGGTCGAGCGCGTGGCAGAGCGACGCCGCGCGCGGCTTGTGCGGGACGGTGACGTTCAGCCCCTGGAAGCCGAGCGCGTGGGCGCCGCGGAGCGCCTCGTCGACCCGCTCCGGCGCGACCGGCAGCGCCACGTAGACGGCGTCCACGCCGAGCCGCGCGAACGCCGCGTTCTGCAGCTCCGGCGAGCGACTGTGCGCCACCGGGTGGCCGACGACGCCGTACAGCGCGGTGCGCCCGGTGATCACGGCGCACCCCCGCCCGGCGCCCGGCCGGACACCTGGTCGAGCAGGCGGAAGAAGCTCGGGAAGCTGGTCGCGACGCAGGCCACGTCGTCGAGCACCACCGGCTCGCCGCCGCAGAACAGCTGGGCGACCGCCATCGACATGGCGATGCGGTGGTCGAGCCGGGTCCGGACCTCGACGCCGCGCAGCGGGGTGGGCCCGTCGATGGCGCAGCCGTCGTCGTAGAGCTCGATGCGGGCGCCGGCGCGCGCGAGCGTCTCGCCCATGGCGGCGAGCCGGTCGGACTCCTTCACCCGGAGCTCCTTCGCGTCGCGGATCACCGTCCGGCCGCGCGCCTGGGTGGCCATCACCATCACCACCGGCAGCTCGTCGATGAGCCGCGGGATGGTGGCGCCGCGGATCTCGGTGCCCTCCAGGCGATCGGCGCGGACGGTCACGTCGGCGCGCGGCTCGCCCGCCACCTCGCGGAGGTGCTCGAGCCGCACGTCGGCGCCCATGGCCCGGAGCACGTCGAGGAGCCCGGTGCGCGTCTCGTTCACGCCCAGGTTGCGGACCGTCACCTCGGAGCCCGGGAGCGCCGCCGCGCCGCAGAGGAAGAACGCCGCCGAGGAGATGTCGCCGGGCACGTCCACCCGCCCGCCGGCGGGCCGCGCCGCCGAGACCGACACCTCGAGGCCCGAGACCCGCACCGGCACGCCCATGCCGCGCAGCATGCGCTCGGTGTGGTCGCGGCTCTTCTCCGGCTCGACCACCGAGGTCTCGCCCTCGGCGAACAGGCCGGCGAGCAGGATCGCGCTCTTCACCTGCGCGCTCGCGACCGGGAGCACGTGGCGCGCCCCGCGCAGCGGGCCGCCGCGGACCACCACCGGCGGGAGGCGATCGCCGTCGCGGGCGGACAGGTTCGCGCCCATCACCCGCAGCGGGTCGATCACCCGCCGCACCGGCCGCCGCCGCAGCGAGGCGTCGCCGGTGAGGACCGACAGGCCGGGCACGCCGGAGAGGACGCCGGTGAGGAGGCGGAGGCTGGTGCCGGAGTTGCCGCAGTCGATGACGTCGCCCGGCTCGCGCAGCGTCGCGGGCGGCGTCACCACCACCTCGCCGCCCTCGGCGCGCACGGTCGCGCCGAGCGCCTCGACCGCCTGGCGGGTCGAGTGGACGTCCTCGGCGTCGAGGAGCCCGGTGACGCGGGTCTCGCCGGTGGACAGCGCGCCGAAGAGCAGGCTCCGGTGCGAGATGGACTTGTCGCCGGGCACCTCGATGGCGCCGCGCAGCGGGCCGGCGCGCCGGCAGGTCAGGGGACCGGAGGTCGGGGCAGCGCTCAAAACAGCTCCTCCCGTGCGGCGCGGGCCGCCTCGAGGGCCGAGCGCGCCGACTCCGGCGACTCGGCGATGGCGGCGAGGATGCGGGCGAGGTGCCGCTCCAGCCGGCGGGCCGCCTCCGGCAGGTGGGCGTTGCGCCGGGCCACCTCGCCCTGGATGTCGAACGGGAACTCGGCCAGGCGCGTCGCGTCCTTGAGCCCGGGGCCGGCGAGGTGCATGGCGAGCGGGCCGGCCTCCTGCACCGCCACCGAGAGCGCCGAGGCGACGAGGTACGGCAGGTGCGAGACCATCGCCACCGCCGCGTCGTGCTCGGCGGCGGTGCAGCGCTCGACCTTCGCGCCGAGCGCGAGGTGCAGCGCCGCGACCCGCTCCACCGCGGCGGGGTCCCCGTCGGTGCAGATCGCCACCGTCCCGCCCGCCGACCACTTCTCCGCCGTGGCGCCGTCGTAGCCGCCGTGGCCGCCGAACATGGGGTGCGCGCCCACGAAGGCGACGCCGGGGCGGACCCGCTCGCGCGCCAGCGTCACCACCCGCTCCTTCGCGCCGCCGACGTCGGTGAGCACGGCGCCGTCGGCGAGCAGCGCCGACACCGGCGCGAGCAGCGCCTCGATGGTCGCGACCGGCGTGCACAGCACCACCACCCCGCAGCCGGCGAGCGCGGCGTCGGGCGCGGCGGCGACGTGGTCGGCCACGCCGTCGGCGAGCGCCCGGGCGCGCACCTCGGCGCGCGGCTCCACCGCGGTGATGCGCACGCCCCGGTCCACCCGGCGGGCGGCGCGGGCGAGCGAGGCGCCCATGAGGCCCAGCCCCACCACGCCCAGGTGGCCCGGGAGCGCGGGGAGCGGCCTGTTCGTCTGCGCGTTCACGCTCGCCTCCGCTCCCCGGCCGCGCCGGTCACGGCCGCACGTGGAGGTCGGGCCGGAGCGCCTGCGCGCCGCGCAGGTACACGTGGTTGCGCGGACCGTCGGAGTCCACGTGCAGGAGCACCCGGATGATGCGCGGCATCGAGCCGGGGACCGGGATCTCCTGCGAGCAGATCATCGGGACGCCGTTCCACCCCTGCACGCGCGCGGCGCGCGCCGGGAAGTCGGCGTCGAGGTCGTGCGTGACGGTGAAGATCGCCCACACGATCTGCTGCGGGTCGAGCTGGTTCCGCGAGGTGATCTCGCGGCACAGCTCGGTCACCGCATCCTCGATCGCCTCGACCGTGTTGGCCGAGCACTGGGTGGCGCCTCGAAGTCCACGCATGGGAGTCGAACAGTGTAGGAAACGGGCGCGCGGGTGTCCACCCGCTTTCCGCCGGATCCACGCGGTCTTGCGTCACCCCGGGTGCGGGCCCGCCGCGCCGTGCCCCGCCGCGATCGCCTCGGCCAGCGCCACGGTCCGTCGCGCCGCGGCGACGTGCAGCGCCTCCACCAGGCGCCCGTCCACCACCGTGACGCCCTGCCCGGCCGCCTCCGCCTGGGCGTGCGCCGCGATCACGCGGCGCGCCCGCTCCAGCTCGGCCTCGTCCGGCGCGAAGGCGCGGTTGGCGGCGTCGAGCTGCTTCGGGTGGATGAGCGTCTTGCCGTCGAAGCCGAGGTCGCGCCCCTGCCGGCAGGCGGCCTCCAGCCCGGCCGCGTCCTCGAGGTCGAGGAACACGCCGTCGAGGGCGGCGAGCCCGTGCGCGCGCGCGGCGAGCAGCACGAGCGACAGGCTGGTGAGCACCTCGGCGCGCCCGGCGGTGTGGCGGGCCCCGAGGTCCTTCACGAGGTCGCTCGTGCCGGCCACCAGGCACGCCACCCGCGGCGAGGCGCCGGCGATCTCGTCCGCCGCCAGCACGCCGCGCGGCGTCTCGATCATGCACCAGAGCGCCAGCCCGGCCGGCGCGTGGCCCGCGGCGAGCGCCTGCGCCGCGGCGTGCACCTCGGCGGCCCGCTCCACCTTCGGCAGGCAGACCGCGTCGGCGCCGGCGCGGGCCAGCGCCGCGAGATCCGCCGCGCCCCAGGGCGTGCCGAGCCCGTTCACGCGCACCACGCGCTCGCGCCGCCCGAAGCCCCCCTGCCCGAGCGCCGCCACCACCTGCGCGCGGGCGGCGTCCTTCGCGGCGGGCGCCACCGCGTCCTCCAGGTCGAGGATGAGCGCGTCGGCCGGGAGCGTGCGCGCCTTCTCGAGCGCGCGCGCGTTGGAGCCGGGCAGGTACAGGGCGCTGCGGCGGGGGCGGACGGCGGGCATCGAGGGCTCCTCGGGCGTTGGACGGCGCGGGAGCGAGCGTGCCAGAGCGGGCCGCCGCGCGGAAGCGGGGAGCGGTTGCCGCCGGGCCGCGCCGTCACGATGGTCGTGGCGTGACCCCGCTCCCCGCCATCGCGCTCGGCCTCGGGCTCGCGCTCGGGCAGGCGGCGCCCGAGCAGGGCGGCGGCCCGGGGCAGGCGCCGGCGCCCGCCGGCGTGCCGGCCGGGGCCGCGGACGACGGGCAGGCGGGCTCGGGGGCCCCGGCCGGCGCCGACGCCCAGGCCGGCGCGACGGACGAGCAGGCCCGGGCCGAGCGCGCCGCCGCCGCGGCGCAGGAGGAGCTCGACGGGCTCCGCACGCAGGTGGAGGCCCTGCGCGCGGAGGTCGAGGCCCTGCGCGCGTCGGGCGCCGAGTCGGAGGCGCGCACCGCCGCGGTCGAGCAGGAGCTCGCGGAGGCGCGGGCCCGGCGCGCCGCCGAGGCCGAGGCCGCCGCCCGCTCGCCGGCCGAGCGCGCGCAGGCGACCGGCGGGGCGCTGCAGCGGATGGACGGCGCGCTGCGGGCGCTCGCGGCCGGGGACGCGAGCGGCGTGGACGCGGCGCTCGCCCGGGACGCGGCCGCGCTGCAGGCGGCGCGGGCCGAGGCCGGGCGGCGGGGCGCGGCGGAGGAGGCGGCGCAGGCCGAGGCGGGCGCGCGCAGCCTGGCCGCCGCGCGGGAGGCGCTCGCGCGCGGCGACCTCTACCAGGCGCGGCTCGCGCTCGGCGACGCCGCGCTCGCCGCCGCGGCGGCGAACCGGCTGGCGCGCCAGGGCGCGGCGCCGGGGCCGTGACGCTGCGTGAAGGGCCCTACCCCGGCGGCCAGCCCATGCGGCGGCCGCCGAGCAGGTGCAGGTGGACGTGGAACACGGTCTGCCCCGCGTCGTGGTGCGTGTTCACGATCGCGCGCCAGCCGGACCCGTCGATGCCGCGCTCCTTCGCGAGCGCCGCCGCGACCCGGACCAGCTTCCCCATGAGCGCCTCGTCCTCGGCGGCGAGGTCGTTCACGGTGGGGATGTGCTTGCGCGGGATGACCAGCAGGTGCGTGGGCGCCTGCGGGTTGATGTCCACGAACGCCACCGTGTCGGCGTCCTGGTGCACCAGCTTGGCCGGGATCTCGCCCCGCGCGATCTTGCAGAACAGGCAGTCGCTCATCGCTCGCCTCTCCCCCTCCCTAGAACAGCCGCCGCGAATCGAGCAGGATGGTGACCGGGCCGTCGTTCACCAGCTCGACCTGCATGTCGGCGCGGAACACGCCGGTCTCGACGCGCAGCCCCTTCTCGCGGAGCAGCCCGCACACCGCCTCGTAGAGCGCGTTCGCCGCCTCGGGCGGCGCCGCGTCGGTGAAGCTCGGCCGGTTCCCCTTGCGCGCGTCGCCGAGCAGCGTGAACTGCGAGACGACCAGCACCGCGCCGCCCACCTCGCCCACCGCCAGGTTCATCTTCCCGGCCGCGTCCTCGAACACGCGCAGCCCGGCGATCTTGTCGGCGAGCAGCCGCGCGTCCTGGGCGCCGTCGTCGCGCGCCACGCCCAGCAGGACGAGCAGCCCGCGCCCGACCGCGCCGGTGACCGCGCCCTCCACCCGCACCTCGGCCCTCGAGACCCGCTGCACGACCGCGCGCACGCGTCCTTCCATGGCACGCGGCGGCCCGGCTTTCAACGCCGGCGCGCCGCCGCGGCGGGCCGGCGGGGGCCTCCCCGCGGCCCGTTGCGCTCCGTGACAGGCCCCGGGCCCCGTGCTAGACCCGGGCCCGCCTCCAGCCACGGATCCGGTCCGCATGCTGCTCCTCAGGGACGCCCAGAAGACGGACCTCGCGGGGCTCGCCGCCCTGGCGAAGGTGCTCAACACCGTCAACCTCCCCTACGACGAGCGCGCGCTCTCGGGGATCGTCGAGCGCTCGGTGCGGAGCTTCGCCGGGAAGATCCGCGACCCGCTGGAGCGCTCCTACGTCTTCGTGGCGGAGGAGCCGCGCACGCGCCGGATCGTCGGCACCTCGATGATCATCGCGCAGCACGGCACCCGCGAGTCGCCCTGCACCTTCTTCGACGTCTCGGAGCGCGAGCACTACTCGTCCACCATCGACCGGCACTTCAAGCACCAGGTCCTCTCGATCGGCTACCACTTCGACGGCCCCACCGAGATCGGCGGCCTGGTGGTCCACCCCGGCCTGCGGGGCGGCGAGGCGCGCGCCGGCAAGCAGCTCGCGTTCGTGCGCTTCCTCTACATGGCGATGTTCCGCGACCGCTTCCGCGAGCGCGTCCTCGCCGAGCTCATGCCGCCGCTCGCCAAGGACGGCCGCAGCCTGTTCTGGGAGGCGTTCGGCAAGCGCTTCACCGACCTCGATTACCAGGAGGCCGACAAGAAGAGCCGCGAGAACAAGGAGTTCATCCAGCAGCTCTTCCCGCCCTCCGACGTGTACGCGACGCTGTTCCCGCCGGCGGTGCGCCGCCTGCTCGGCAAGGTGGGCCCGGACACCGAGCCGGTGCGGCGGATGCTCGAGAAGATCGGCTTCCGCTACGTGGACCGCATCGACCCGTTCGACGGCGGCCCGCACTACGAGGCGACGCTCGCGGAGATCACGCTGGTGCGCGCCTACCGCCGCGCCCGCCTCGCGCCGGAGCCGCTCGACGCCGGCCTGCACGGGGGCGAGGACTGCCTGATCGCGGTGACCCGGGGAGAGGGGCGGACCCGCTTTCGGGCGGTGCGCACCGAGGCGCGGCTGGATGGGACGAACGTCTGGATTCCCCAGCGTGCACGCGAGGTTCTGGAGGCGCGGCCGGGCGAGCGGGCGCACGTCGTCCCGTTCGATGGGGGAGCGCGCTGAGAAGCCCCTTCCGGTCTGCCCTTTGAGTGGGCTAGAAGGCGCGCCATGACCCTTCGCAACCTCCTCCGTGCCTCGTTCCTGCTCGCCCTCGTCGCCGCGGCTCCGGCGGCGCGCGCGGGCGGCTTCTCCACCACCAACGTCCAGCTCCTCCAGGGCTGGAACTTCGACAAGGCGATCGACACCTCGTTCGCCGGCAAGCTGAAGGACGGCACCAAGACCACGCTGACGCTGAACCACTTCTCGACGTGGGAGTACGGCGACAACTTCGCCTTCTTCGACCTCTCGCGCGGCCGCTTCGAGACCGACGACTCGCAGTGGACCGACGCGTACGTCGAGTGGCACCCCCGCCTGTTCGTGAACCAGCTCCTCGGCCAGAAGGACCCGCTGTTCGGCGTCATCCGGAACTGGGGCTTCGCGGGCGAGGTGAACCAGGGCGCCGGCTTCTACGCGTACATGGGCGGCCTCGGCCTCGACTTCGCCGTGCCGGCCGGCTGGGTGCTCGGCCTGAACGCGTACTACCGCTACGACAACTTCAACCGCCACGGCTGGCAGGTGTCGCCGTTCTGGACCGTGCCCTTCTCGCTCGGCAAGGTGCCGTTCCTGTTCACCGGCTTCATCGACGTGAACGGCCTGAAGGACGAGGGCGGCTTCTACACCGGCTCGGACGACGGCGTGGAGATCTGGTCGCAGCCGCAGCTGCTGGTGGACGCGCTCGCGCCGTTCGGCGGCAAGGCCGGCAAGCTCTACGTCGGCGTGGAGTGGTGGCTGCACTACTACAGCCTGGGCTCGTTCGAGGAGACGTCGTCCGCGCCGCAGGCGATGGTGCAGTGGACGGTGTTCTAACCGCCCCCGGATCGTTGCGACCCGACGGCCGCGCTCCTGCGAGGGGGCGCGGCCGTCGTCGTCTCAGATCCGCACCAGCGTCGCGAGCCAGGCGCGCGCCGGCTCGGCGCCGAGGCGCTCGAAGCGCGCCTCGCGCAGGCGCGTCAGCGCGAAGATCGACCGGAACGCGTCGCCGACGTCGGACTCGGAGATCCGGTACGGGCCGGGGCCGGGCGGCTCCTCGTCGGAGAAGCAGAGCAGGTGCAGCGTCGAGCCGGGCGACAGCACCTCGGTGAGCGAGTGCGCGTAGTCCCGCCGCTCGGCGCGGTCGAACACGTGGAACAGGCCGCAGTCCACCGCGGTCTCGAAGCGCCGGTGGAGCGTCTTCAGGTCGAGCGCGTCCGCCACCACGAACGGCACCTGCAGCCCCCGCGCGGCGGCCTTCTCGCGGGCGCGCGCGATGGCGGTGGGCGAGCCGTCCACGCCCATGACGCGCTTCCCGAGCGCGGCGAGGTGGAGCGCGTTCTCGCCGGTGCCGCAGCCCACGTCGAGCACGTCGCCGACGATCTCGCCCGCCTCCGCGAGCGCGACCAGCTCCGCCTGCGGGCGCCCGATGTCCCAGGGCGGCGTGCCCTCCCGGTAGCGATCGTCGAACGCGCGGCGCTGCGAGTCGGCCATGGCATCCTCCGGCGCCGCCCCGGGCGGCGCGCACCCCTTCTTGTCCCGCGCGCGGCCCGGGCGCAAGATCGCCCCATGCCGTTCGAGCCCGCCTTCATGTCCCACCTCGAGGCGTTCCAGGCCGAGCTGGCCGAGGTCCGCGCGCCCGCCGACTGGATCGCGTTCCGCGCGCGCTGGTTCACCGACCTCCCCTGGCCCTCGCGCACCCCGGAGGCGCTCTCCGCCGCGCGCGGCGACGGCGCGCCGTGGGTGGTCGCGGGCCGCACCTTCCGGCGCGCGCCGCTGCCCGACGACCTCACGCCCGAGGCGAGGTACGCCTACTTCTCCGCGCTGGCGCGCGGCTTCGCGGCGATGTACCCGCACGACGCACCCGGCACCGGCGGGTCGGCGGTGCGCCACCACTGCCCCGCCTGCGAGCTCTACTCGGACGAGCCCGGCGATCCGGCCTGCCCCGGCTGCGGCCGCCCGCTGCTCGCGATGCGGCTCGCGCCGCCCGCGCGCTGACGGCGATCGCGGCACCCGGCGTGCTCGTGCGCCCGAGCGAGCGAGCGCGTGGCCGCGCCGCGCCTTCCTCGTCCGGGCGCCGACCCGCGGGGGCAATTTCGCTCCTCGCCGCAGGGAGTATTCTGCCGCCCGCTCTTGTCGAGCCGCGCGACCGCGCAAGCTCGAGGTGACCCCGATGATCAGCAGCGCAGCGAGCCGGGGCCCGGTGCGGCCGGAGACGGTCGAGCCGGGGCGGGGGGACGGCGGGGACGGCGAGGCCGGCCCCGGGAAGGAGACGAGCCTGCGGCGCCCGCGCGCCGCCCCGGCGGCGGCGCGCGCCGAGGCGTGGCCGGCGCTGGCCATGTTCGGGCTGTGCGCCCTCCTCGCGGCCGAGACGGCGCTCCTCGCCGCCCTCGGCCTCGGCGCGGGGGACGCGCTCCTGCCCGGCGGCGATCACGAGGGCGTGCTGTTCGGGGCCTCGCTCGCGGCGGCGGTGCTGGGCGGCGCGCTCGCCTCGATGACGCTGGTCCGCGCGCTCCGCGCCTCGCGGGCCGACCGCGACGGGCGCGCCCAGGCCGAGGCCGCGCTGCGCACCCGCGACGAGTTCCTCGGCCTCGCCGCCCACGAGCTGAAGACGCCGCTCACCGCGCTGTTCCTCGAGCTCGGGGCCGCGGGGCGCGACGCGACCCGGCGCGGCGACGAGGCCACGCAGGGGCACCTCTCGCGCGCCGACCGCGCCGCGCGGCGGCTCGCCGAGCTGGTCTCGCGCCTGCTGGTGGACGCGCGCGCGGCCGCGGAGCCGCTCGCGCTCGAGGAGGTGGACCTCGGGGCGCTGGCGAGCGACGCGGTGGACGCGCGCCGCGAGCTGTTCGACCGCGCCCGCTGCGACGTCACGGTGCGCGCCGAGGGCCCGGTGAGCGGTCGCTGGGACCGCACGCGCGTCGATCGCGCGCTCGCCAGCCTGCTCGCGAACGCCGCCAAGTACGGCCAGGGGCGGCCGATCGAGGTGACGGTCCGCGCCGAGGGGGCGCAGGCCCGGCTCTCCGTGCGCGACCACGGCATCGGCATCCCGCCGGAGCGGCGCGCCGCCATCTTCGACCGCTACGCGCGCGCGGTGTCGGCCCGCCACTACGGCGGCCTCGGGCTCGGCCTCTGGATCGCGCGCCGCGAGGCGCTCGCGCTCGGCGGCACGGTGACGGTGGAGAGCCGCCCCGGACACGGCGCCGAGTTCACGCTGCGGCTGCCGGCGGGGACCGTGGCGCCGCTGCGCGGGCTCCCCCGGGCGGCGGGGGGCGCGCTGGTCCGGGCGCCCGCGCGGGCGCTGCGCTGGCTGGCGTGGCGCGGCCGCCGGTGCTAGGTTCCGCGCCCGATGCTCCTGCACCCCGCTGGCGCGCCGCGGGGGGGCCCGTCCGGCCTCAGGTTCCCGGCGTTCCTCTGGGCGCTCCTCCACGTTCCGGTCTTCCTCGCGCTCTACGCGACCTCCATCGGGCAGGCCGTCCAGGCCACGCCCGCGCCGTACCGCGCCTGGCTCTGGCCGACGTTCCTCCCCCAGGCGCTGCTCCTCGCGCTCCTCGCCTTCGCGCTCGCGCTGCCGTTCTCGCTCGCCCCGCGCGCCTACCGCTTCGCGGTGGGGGCCGCGGCCGGCCTGCTCACCGGCGGGCTGGCGGTGGACGCGAAGGTGCTGCAGTCGGTGGGCTTCCACCTGAACGGCTTCTTCCTGCGGGTCATGCTGCAGCCGAACGCGCTGCGCGAGACCGGCGTGCCGCTCTCCGACGTGCTCCTGTTCCTCGGCGGCGCGCTCGCGCTGGTGGCGGTGGACGTCGTCGCGGGCGCCTGGTTCGTGCGACGCTTCGCGGCCCCCGCGCGCCGCACCTGGTCGTGGGCGCTCGCGCTCCTGCTCCTCTCCGCGGCGGAGCGGGTCTACGGCGGCGGGCTCACCTACTTCGCCGGCTCCTCGGTGTTCGCCGCCTCCACCACGCTCCCGCTCCAGGTGCCCGTCCGCATGCAGGGGCTGGCGCGCTCGGTCTTCGGCGATCGCACCAACGATCCGTTCGAGGGCGCGAACGCCTCGAAGCGGCTGCCGGCCGGCGTGGACCCCGCCGAGCTCCGCTTCGAGCAGCGGCCCGACGTCCTGTTCGTGGTGGCGGAGAGCCTGCCCGCCGAGCACCTCGACGCGCGCACCATGCCGCGCCTGTGGGCGCGGGCCCAGCACGGCGCGCGCTTCACCCGGCACTACGCCGCCGCCAGCTCCACCAACTACACGCTCTTCTCGCTCGTGTACGGGCTCCAGGCCCAGAAGCTCGAGGCCGTGGTCGGCGCGGGGCGGCAGCCGACGCTGTTCCCGGCGCTGACCGACAACGGCTACCAGGTGAAGGTGAGCGCGGCCTCCTGCGTGGACTGGATGGACCTGCAGAAGACCGTGTTCGGGGGGGTCTCCGACCTCGAGACCTGGTGCGACGGGAACGACCCGTCCACCCGCGACGCCCAGATGCTGAAGAGCGCCCGCGCCTTCGCGGCCCGGGCCGACCCGGCGCGGCCGGTGTTCCTGTTCCTCTTCTTCTTCGGCACCCACTTCAACTACTTCCACGAGCCCGAGGACCAGGTGTTCGCGCCGGCCTGGGACGGCATGGGCGGCCTGAAGGCGACCCGCGCGCCGGGCCAGGAGATCGAGAACCGCGCCCGCAACGCCGCGCACGCGCTCGACCGCGCGCTGGACGCGTTCCTCGACGACTTCGCGCGGACCCGCGGGCGCGAGCCGCTCGTCGTCTTCACCGGCGACCACGGCGAGGAGTTCCGGCAGAAGGGGCACCTCGGCCACGGCTCGGCCGTCACCGACGAGCAGATCCACGTGCCCGCGGTGTGGCTCGGGCCGGGCGTGCCGGCCGGCGTGCGCGACGAGGTCACCAGCCACGTGGACGTGGTGCCGACGCTGTTCGCGCTGATGGGCGAGCGGCACCCGCCCTCGCTCTACGCCGACGGCCTCTCCATGTTCGAGGCGCCCGCGGACCGGTTCGTGGTCTCGACCGTGGGCTGGGAGCCGCGCTACGCCGCCATCGGCAAGGACCTGAAGGTCACGATGTACGCCGGCATGGGCGGCGCGCAGATCACGGACCCCGACGACCGGCCGCTCCCGGACGGGCCGGCGCGGATGGCCCGGCAGGCCGGGCGGATCATGCGCGCGCTCCGGGGCGAGTCCGAGCCGGCCCCCCGCGCCGCCGCCGCGCCCGCGCCCTGACCGCGCCGCGCACCCGTGCGCACACCGCCGCCGGCCGCCGCCTCGACGGCCGCTCCGGGCCCATGCTCTGCTCCGGGCATGCGCCGGCTCGCCCTCGCCGCCCTGGCCCTCTCGCTCGCGTCCGGCTGCGCGTCGCGCGAGGCGCTGTGGCGCTACCGCGAGGAGGGCACGTTCGGCGACGGCGCGGCGCCGCTCCACGCCGAGCCGATCGGCGAGGGCGCCGAGTACCGGCTCGTGGCGGCCTCGCTCGGCGAGGCGGACCTCTCGGTGGAGCGGAGCGTGGCCGCGCTGGGCGACGCGCCGGTGCGGGTGGACCTGGGCCGGGTGCGGCTGCGCGCCGCCAGCGGCGAGGAGCTCCCGCTCGTGCGCGCCTGCCTGCTGGAGGCGGTTCCGCGCTGCGCCGCGGGCGGCGCCTCGCGCGGCTTCGTGGCCACGCTCTCGCCCGGCGAGGTGGTGCGCTTCCGCGCCGACTTCGGCCCGGTGGACGGGCTCGGGCCGGACCGCGCGCCGAACCCCGAGGTGCTGAAGGTGACGCTCTCCGAGGAGGGCGTGTACGTGGGCGGCCGGCTCCAGCCGGTCACGGTGGTGCTGGAGCGGGTGCCGGCGCGGTAGCGCCGCGCTAGTCGGCCAGCAGCACCGTGCCCGCCGAGCCCGGCTCGAGCACCGCCGCGACGAGGTCGCCGGGCGCGAGCTTGCCGAGGATCACCACCGAGCGGGCGCCGCCGCGCAGCACCTCGAACGACTCCTCCAGCTTCGGGATCATGCCGCCGGAGATGGTGCCGTCCGCCACCAGCCGCTCGAACTCGGCGCGGGTGATGCGGGGGATGCGGCTCGAGGGATCCTTCACGTCGCGGAGCACGCCGGGGGTGGAGGTGACGAGCACGAGCGCGTCGGCGCGCAGCGCGCCGGCGAGCTGGCTCGCCACCGTGTCGCCGTTGATGTTGAGCGCCTGGCCGGCGTCGTCGCAGCCCAGGCACGCCAGCACCGGCACGTAGCGCCGCTCGAACAGGTCGCCGAGGAGCGGCAGGTTGAAGCCGGTGACGTCGCCCACCAGGCCGAGGTCCACCGGCTCCGGCCCGGCGCCCTGCATCACCCGCGGCGGCCGGCGGGTGGCCTGGACCGCGTGGCCGCTCGCGCCGTGGAGCCCCACCGGCATGACGCCGTTCGCGAGCAGCCGCGCGCAGAGATCCACGTTGAGCTGCCCCGCCACCACGTACTTCATCACCTCGAGGGTGGCCTCGTCGGTGTAGCGCCGGCCCGCCACCATCCGCGTCTCGAGGCCGAGCCGCCTCTGGAGGGCGGTCGCCTGCGGGCCGCCGCCGTGCACGATGGCCACCCGGTTCCAGCCGTCCACCAGCGTGCGCAGGTCGCGCGCCACCAGGTCGAGCTCCGGGGAGTGGACGATCTCGCCGCCCAGCTTGAGGACGATGGTCTTCATGGAGGCCAGGGGCCGGGGTCGGCGAGCGAGGCCTTCTCGTCGAGCCCGAGCACGAGGTTCATGTTCTGGATGGCCTGGCCGGCCCCGCCCTTCACCAGGTTGTCGGTGGCGCCGAACAGCGTGACCGTGCGCCGGCCGCCGAGCGCCGGCCCCGCCGCCACGCCCACCTCGGCGTAGTTGGAGCCGGACACCGCCGCGACCTCCGGCAGGCGCTTGCGCGGGACGCGCACGAACGGCTCGCCCGCGTACGCCTCGCGGTAGAGCCGGTCGAGCCGGTCCTGCGTCCAGGCCTCCGGCAGCTCCACGAACGCGGTGGCGAGGATGCCGCGGGAGAGCGGCGCCGACACCGGCACGAAGCGCAGCGCCAGCTCGCGCGCGCCCGCGGCCGCGAGCGTCTCGCCGATCTCCGGGACGTGCTGGTGCTCGAGCGGCTTGTAGGTCTTGAGATTTCCGGCGCGGACCGGGTGGTGCGTGCCGGCCGACGGGGCCACCCCCGAGCCGGAGGAGCCGGTGATGCCCTGCACGTGGACCACGCCCTCGAGCAGCCCGGCGCGCGCGAGCGGCAGGAGCGCGAGCTCGATGGTGGTGGCGAAGCAGCCGGGCGAGGCGACGAAGCGCGCCCCGCGGATCCGCTCGCGGTTCAGCTCGGGCAGCCCGTAGACGAAGTCGGCCAGCCGCTCCGGGCAGGGGTGGACGTGCCGGTACCAGCGCTCGTACGCGGCGGCGTCCTTCAGCCGGAAGTCGCCGCTCATGTCCACGACCTTCACGCCCGGCAGCGCGGCGAGCTCCGGCACCTTCGAGGCCGCCACCGTGTGCGGGAGGCCGAGCAAGACCACGTCCATGCCCGCGGCGGCCTCCGCCGGGGGATCCCCTGGAACGTGAGGTCGGTGACGCCCTCCAGCGCGGGATCGGCGGCCGAGAGCGGCTCGCCCACGAAGTCGATGGAGGCGACGCGGACCAGCTCCACGTCGGGGTGGATGAGGAGCCGGCGGATCATCTCCGCCCCGCCGTACCCCGAGCCGCCGATGACCGCGGCCTTGAAGCGCTTGCCGGTCGCCATGCGCCGCCCTTATACCGGGAGCGCCCTCGCCCGGCCAGCGCCGACGCGCCGCCCGCGCGGGCTTTGCCCCGCGCGCCCGCCGCTGGCGGGCGCCGCCGGGCCGGGGACGACACGGATGGCCGCAAGGATCGAGGACGCGCTCACCTGGCTGCAGGGACAGCGCGGCGCCATGGAGGCGCTGCTGGAGCGCCTGGTCTCGCAGAACTCCTTCACGCAGAACCGCGCCGGGGTGGAGGCGGTCGCGAACGTGGTGGCGGGGCAGCTCCGCACGCTCGCCATGGACGTGGAGCTGCGCCCCTCCCACCGCTACGGCCCGCACGTGCTGTTCACCGGCCGGGCCGCTGGCGCGCCGGTGTTCCTCCTCGGCCACACCGACACGGTGTTCCCGCCGGGCACGTTCGAGGGCTTCCGCCGCGAGGGCGACCGGGCGCGCGGGCCGGGCGTGTTCGACATGAAGGGCGGCATCGTGGTGATGCTGTTCGGGCTGGCGGCGGCGAAGCGCGCCGGGGTGCTGGAGCGCGTCGCGGTGCGGGGCGTGCTCGTCTCCGAGGAGGAGGTGGGCTCCCCCGAGTCGCAGCCGGTGATCCGCGCCCACGCCGCGGGCGCCGCCTGCGCGCTCGGCTTCGAGTCCGGCCGCCCGGGCGACCTGGTGGTCACGCGGCGCAAGGGCGTGGCCTCGGTGCGGGTCGAGGCGCGCGGGGTGGCGGCGCACTCGGGCAACGAGCACGAGAAGGGCCGGAGCGCCATCTGGTCGCTGGCGCGCTTCGTGGACCGCGCCCAGTCGCTCACCGACTACGCGCGCGGGCTCACCGTGAACGTGGGGACCATCGCCGGCGGCACCACCAAGAACACCGTGCCGGACGCGGCCGCCTGCGAGGTGGACCTGCGCTTCGAGACGGTCGCCGACGGGCAGGCGCTGCGCGAGGCGGTGGAGGCGGCCGCGCGGGAGGCGGCCATCCCGGGCACGGAGCTCGAGGTGACCCCGGGCGCCTGGCGCGATCCGCTGGAGCGCACCCCGGCCTCGTCGGCCCTCGCCAAGGAGTACGGCGACTGCCAGCGCGAGTGCGGCCTGGGCCAGGGCGAGGCCCCGCTCGCCGGCGGCGGCTCCGACGCGTGCACCACCGGCGCGGCGGGCATCCCGACCATCGACGCGCTCGGCGCGCGCGGCAAGGCGTTCCACACGCTGGGCGAGGAGGTGGACCTGGGCTCGCTCGTGGCGAAGGCGAGCGCGCTGGCCCGCTTCCTGGCCCGCCGCGCGGGGTGAGGCTCAGGCCTCGGCGCCGCTCACCCCGAGCCCGTCGAGGGGCGCAGCCACCGCCACAGCCGCCCGGGCGTGGGCGAGAGCCGGAGCGCCAGCGCGCGGGCCGCCGCGCGGGTGCGCCCGCCGGTCCGCTGCGCCAGCCCCTCCAGCAGCCGGATCGCGTCGCGCCGCCTTCCGGAGCGCGCCCAGGCGCGCGCGAGGAGCAGCGTCGCCTCGCCGTGCCACGGCTCCAGGCGCCCGGCCGCGTGGAGCAGCCGCTCCGCCGGGCCGAGCGCGCGCGCGGCGAGCAGCGTGCGGCCGCCGCGCACCAGCGCCGCCACCGCGTCGGCGCGCCGCCCGCGCGACAGCTCCAGGTCGCCCATCTCCTCCCACAGGCCGTCGTCGCGCGGGAACGCCTCGGTCGCCTGCGCCAGCACCGCCAGCGCGCGGTCCACGAACCCGGCGCGGCGGTGCCCGTCGATCGCGGCGCGGAAGCTGCGCAGCGCCCCCTCGCGGTCGCCGCGCGCGGCGAGCAGCGGCGCCACCTTCCCGTGCACCGCGAGGTCGTCGGGGTGCTGCGCGAGCACGCGCTGGTAGAGCGCCACCGCCTTGCGGCGGCGGCCGCGCGCGCGGGCCCGGTCGGCGAGCGCGAGCGTGGCGGTGCGGTCGATGGCGGGCGGCGCCTTGCGGGCGGGGCGATGGGCGGTGCGGCTGCGCACCGGCGAATCCTACGCTCGGTCCGCCCGCTCCGGAACGGCGGCGTTCCACCCGGAGTGGGCGCCGCGCCTACCTCACCCGCCCCCGTCCCCAGCAGGCGAGGATCCTGCGGCCCGCGTCGGCGCGGGCGCGCTCGTCACCCGGGGTGAACCGCGCCACGGTGAAGCGCGGCCCCCGCGCGGGCGCCTCGCCGAAGGCCGGATCGACGGCGATCCAGCCCGCCGGCCCGCGCACCTCGGCCCAGGCGTGCCAGGTGAAGCCGGCGCCGTCGTGCGCCACGCCCACCGCCTGGCGCGCCTCGAGCCCGGCGCGCCGCGCCGCCGCGACCCAGGCCGCCGCCTGCGCCCGGCAGTCGCCCGGCCCCGGCGTGGCGGGCGGCGCGGCGGCCGGCGGCGGCGCCGTCGGGGCGGGGTCGGGTGCGAGGCCGCAGAACGCGCGGGCGCGGCCGGGCTCCGCCGGGCCGGCGACGCGGACCGGCAGGCGCGGCGCCCGGGCCGGCGGCGCGGCCGCGGCGTCGCGGACGAAGCGCGCGCCCTGGTCCGGCAGCCGGACCTCGGCCGGGAAGCCGTCCGGGCCCGCGCGCACCTCCTCCCGCTCGCCCAGCACGTCGAGCGCGAGCGCGCCGTCCGGCAGCGCCGGGCCGGCGCAGGCGAGGCCGGTGCGCCCGCCCTCCTCGTCGAACGCGGGCAGGCACGCCGGGCCCGCCGCGGCTCCCCGGGCCGCCGCCGCCGAGAGGAGCGCCAGCTCCGCCGCCGAGGCCGGCACCCGCCCCGGCGCCGCGCTCGCGGCCCGCGGCGCCCCGTCCTCGAGCCGGCGCACCGCGCCGGCCAGCCGGCCCTCGCGGTCCACCTCGGCCTCGAGGCGGCGCACCCGCACCGCGCCGCCGGCCTCCTCCGGCGCGCGCAGCCACGTCCCGAAGGTCAGCCGGCACCGCGCCCCGGCGCAGGCGACCCGCAGCTCGGCCGCGCCCACCGGCTCGCCGGAGAGCTCGACGCGGTAGCGCGCCTGCCCCTCCGGCAGGGCGGCGAGCAGCGCCGCCGCGGCGAGCGCGATCACGCCTCCTCCTCGCCGGCCGCCGCGGCGCGCCGCCGCGCCGCCCGCCGCCAGGCGATCCCGAGCGCCCACAGCAGCGCGCCCCCGCCGAGCGCGACCCAGGCGGCGCGCGTGTAGCGGTGCACGAGCTGGATGAGCTCCTCCTGGTTGTGCGCCAGGAACGCGCCGGCCGCGAGCAGCACCGCGTTCCAGAGCGCGGCCGACAGCCCGCCGAGGAGGAGCACGCGGCGGAGCGGGATCCGGGAGGCGCCCGCGCCGACGAAGATGAACGCCCGGACGCCGGGCAGGAACCGGTTCGCGACGAGCAGCCACCCGCCCCAGCGCCGGTAGCTCGCCTCGAAGCGGGCGAGCCGCTGCGCCTGGACCGAGAGCGCGCCGTGCCGGGCGGCGCGCGCGTCGAGCCGCCGCCCGAGCGCCGCGCCGACGCGGTGGTCGAGCCACGCGCCGGCCAGGCCGCCGGCGGTGACCGACACGAAGGTGAGCGGCCAGGAGATGGCGCCCTCCACCGCGTACCAGGCGCCGAGCACGACCAGCAGGTCGCCGGGGAATGGCGGGAAGACGTACTCGACGAGCGTGGCGAAGAACAGGATCCCCGGCGCGTACGGCCCGGTGGTCGAGACGAGCGCGGCGAGCGCGTCGGCGAGGCGCTGGAGCGGGGTCACCGGCGCGCGATGTTACCCGAGGCGCGCGGGCGGCGCGCCGTCCGCGCGGCGCCGCGGCGCGCGGCCGCCCGTCAGGTGACCGTCCGGTGGCGGCCCCGGAAGAAGCCCACGACGTACAGCGCCACCGCCGCGAGCAGGAGCAGGTGGATGGCGCCCACCGTGACCTTGAACGCGAGCGAGACGATCCACACGAGCAGCAGCACCGACGCCAGCAGCCAGATCATCGCGACCTCCCGCCCGTCAAGGTCGACCCTGGGCCGCGCCCGCGCTCGCCCCGCCGCCTTCCCCGGCGGCGCCCGCCCGGCGCGTGCTAACGTCCCGGCCGCGTGACCTCCCGGGCCCGGCTCCTCACCTTCGGCCTCGCCGCTGCCTGGCTGGCGATCGGCTACCTGAACGTCGCGCGCGGGGCCTCGCACGCCGGCGCCGGCTACCGCTTCTGGTCGTTCCAGCACCACTGCTACTCCGACGTGATCGCGCTGCACGGCGACCGGTACCTGGGCGGCGGGCGGCCGCTGCCGTACCTCGAGGACCGGATCGAGTACCCGGTGCTGCTGGGGATCGCGCTCTGGCTGCCGAGCTTCGTCCCGGGCGGCGCGCTGGCGCACTTCACGGTGAGCTACGCGCTGCTGGCGCTGTGCCTGTTCGCCGCGCTCCTCGCGCTGGAGCGGCTGCCCGGGGCGCGGCCGTTCTGGCTCGGGGCGACGCCGGCGCTCGTCTACTACGCCGGGCTGAACTGGGACCTCCTGCCCATCGCGCTCCTGTGCGGGGCGCTCCTCGCGCTCGCGCGCGGCCGGCCCGGCGCGGGCGGGGCGCTCACCGCCCTCGGCACCTCGGCGAAGCTGTTCCCGGGCGTGCTCGCGCCGCCGGCGCTCCTCGCGCTCGCCGGCGAGCGGGCGCGCGCGCCGCTCGTCCGCTTCGCCGCCGGGCTCGCCGCCGCGCTCCTCGCCGTGAACCTGCCGTTCGCGCTCGCCGCGCCGGAGGGCTGGAGCTGGTTCTTCCGCTTCAACGCCGGGCGCGGCGCCGAGAACTCGATCTGGGACGCGCTCGGGCTGGGGCGCGGGCCCCTGCTCGAGGTCCTCTCCACCGGGCCGATGCTCCTCGCGGTCGCGCTCGCCTGCGCCGCGGCCTGGCGCGCCGCGCGGGCGGGGGGCGACGCGGGGCGGGCGGTGCGGCTCGGGGTGGCGCTCGCGCTCACCGCCTGGATCGCCACGAACAAGGTCTGGAGCCCGCAGTACGCGCTGTACGGGTTCCTGGCCGGCGCGCTCGCCGCCGCGCCCACCGGCCTGTTCCTCGTGCTGAGCGCGGCCTCGGTGGCCGACTTCCACGTCGCCTTCGAGGTCCGGGCCCGGCGGTGGGAGCCCTGGTTCCGGGACCACGTGTTCCACCCGGACGGCGTGGTCCGCTCGCTGCTCTGGCTCGCGCTCGCCGCCTGGATCGCGCGCGAGCTGTGGCGCTGCGCGCGGGCCGGCCCGGGGGCCGGGGCCGCGGTCAGTAGTCCTTCGACCAGATGAGGCTGGCGCCGCCCGACTGCGCGTCGCCGTAGCGCGACTCCAGCGTCCAGCGGCGGGTGATCTGGTACTCCACCCGCACCTCGTTCACGTTCTGGCCCTGCTCGAGCTGCACGTCGAAGCGGCGCGTGTAGCCGACGTAGATCTTGTCGGTGACGTACTTGCCGGCGCGGAGCGCGCCCGCGTCCACCGCCACGGTGTCGAGCGGGAGCTTGTCGGCGACGAGGTCCTTGAACGCCTGGGTCGCCACCGCGCCCAGCGCGGCCCGGCCGGCCTCCTCGCCGGTGAGCGTCCCCACCCCGCCCGAGCCCGGCTTCAGCTCGGTGCGGCCGGTGGCGATGAGCAGCGCGATCTGGCCGTCGTCCATGGGCGGCTGCGAGGAGAGGCGGATCTCCGGGTCGGAGATCGGCCCGGCCACCGCCACCGTCACCTTCGCGACCGGGTTGTCGTACACCGCCTCCACGTCGAGCAGCGCCGCCTTCGGCGGACCGCCGGTGAACGTCACCTTGCCGCGCTCGATCTGGAAGTTGCGGCCGCCGATGGGCTCCACCTCGCCGCGGACCACCTCGACGGTGCCGGTGGCGAAGTCGTTGGCGCCGGTCAGCTCGTAGGTGACGTTGGCCTTCAGCTCGACGCGGATGCGCGGGTTGTCGCTCACCACCTGGAGCCGGCCCGGCACGAGGAGCTGCGCGGTGAGCGTGAACGGCCGCTCCCCCGGCCCGCGCGGCACCGGCAGCGGCGCCTTCCTCGGCGCCGGCTGGCGGCCCACCACGATGTCGCGGCGGCGCTCGAGCGACTGCAGCGTGCGCGGGGCGCGCTTGGGCAGGCGGATGGTCCCCCGCGGCACGGTGAGCTTCACCTGCAGCGCGCCGGGCTGGTAGGTGCCGGTCGCGTCCACCTGCAGGTCGAGCGTCGCGAGGTCCATGCCGGCGCGCATGATGGGCAGCTCGCGGCTGACGATCCGGCCCTCCAGGCGCGCGTCCGGCCCGCCCATCCCGCGCAGCGCCCCGTGCGCCTCGAACGAGCCGTGCGCGCGGCGCGCCGCCACCCGGCGGAGCTCCACCGCGTCGTCGGTGACGGTCGCGTCCACCTCGATCTGCGTCCAGTCGCCGTACTCCGAGATCGCCAGCCGCCCGTCGGCGAGCCGCACCGTCCCGCGCGGCGACGGGCGCTCGAGCGGCCCGCGCGCGGTCACGTCGGCCTGGAGCTTCCCGGACGCGGTCCGGACCCAGCCGGCCAGCACGGCGGGCAGGAAGCCGAGGTCGAGGTCGCGGGCGCGCAGCCCCAGCTCCGCGGGCGCCCGGCGCAGGTCGGCGGCGCGGGTGTCGAGGCCGAGCGGCGCGTCCACCGCCGCGGTCGCCTCCAGCGTGCCGCCGGCCTTCGCGGCGAGCGTCACCCGGCCGCTCCCGCGCCCCGCCGCCCAGCGCGCCTGCGCGGTGAGGTCGCCGAGCGGCCGGCCCTCGACCTGCAGCCCGCGCCCCGCCGCCTCGAGCGCGAGCCGCGGGGCGGCGAGCGTCCCCTCCGCCGTGAGCCGCGCGTCCACCGTCCCCTCGACGAGCAGCGTGCTCGTGGAGGTGCGGGCCAGCGACGCGTGCGGCACCACCAGGACCACCGACAGCGGCGCGCTCCGCAGCCCGCCCCGCGCCAGCAGCCGCTCCGGGGCCGCCGCCAGCGACCCCTCGCCGCGCAGCAGCTCCTGGCCGCCCATGGCGAGCCGCAGGGTGGCGCCCACCCGCTGCGCGCCGGCGTCCGCCTCGAGCGCCACCCCGAGCCCGCTCGCGCCGCCCCAGGCCCCGCCCTCCACCTGGAGCGCGGCGTGCCCGCGCGGCGCGGAGAGCGTGCCCTCCAGCCGCGCCTCGCCGCTCAGCCGGCCGGCCAGGTCGTCCGGCAGGCCCAGGTGCCCCGCCAGCGCCGCGAGCTCCAGCCCCGGCACCCGCGCGTCCACCGCGGCCCGGCCGGCGCGGAGCGCGCGGATGGCGGCGCCGGGCCGGGTGAGCAGGTCGGACAGGTCGAGGGGCACCTCGCCCCGGACCGAGACCGCGGGGCGCCCCTCCAGCGTCGCCTCGAGCCGCGCCGAGAGCCGCTCGCCCGGCGCGTCCGCGGTGAGGCTGAGGCCGATGGCCGACAGGTCGTCCCAGGCGCCGCCGGTGAGCGAGGCCTCGGCGCGGAGCGAGGGCGCGCCGATCGCCCCCTCCAGCGTGGCCTCCAGCGACACCTCGCCGCTCGCGGGTAGCGCCGCGCCGGCCGCGTGCAGGACGGGGCCGAGCGGCAGCGCCTCGCCGCGGACCCGCGCCACCACCGGCTCGCCCGGCCGGCCCTGCATCGGCAGCGGCAGCTCGAGGCGCACGTCCGCGGTGCCGCCCGCCGCGCGCGCCGCGGACAGCGCGAGCCGGGCGCGCCGGGCGCCGCCCTCCCAGCCCACCTCGGCGACCGCGCTGAGGCCGTCGAGCCCGCGGAACCGGCCCTCGGCGAGCGTGAGGTGCCCCTGCGCCAGCGGGCGCCGCGTGGTCCCGGAGACCGACGCCTGCGCGCTCACCAGGCCGCCCAGGCCTGCGCCGCGCGGGAGGAGCCCCACCGGCAGCCCCTCCAGGCGCAGCGCCTCGACCTCGGCCCGGGCGTCGAGCGCGCCGCGCGCCCCGATCCCGCCCTCCAGCCGGATCCGCTGCGCCCCCGCGGCGAGCTCGAGCCGGTCCACCCGCGGCCCGGTGAGGAACAGCCGCGCCGGCGCGGTGAGCGTGTAGCGGGTGCCCGGGTAGGCGAGGGCGAGCTCGCGCAGGATCACCTCGTCGCCGCGCTCGGTGCGGAGCGCGCGCGCCTGGATCGCCACCGGCTCCCGCCCCAGCGCCGGGACGTCCGCCGAGGCGTCCAGGCGCGCGTCCGCGGCGGCCAGCTCGGCGTCGAGCAGGAGCGCGCGGGCCAGCTCGGTGCCGTCGCTGCGCACCCGGTCGGCGGTGAGGTGCAGCCGGCCGGTGACCGCCCGGAACGGCCCGGCCACGTGCCCGATCCCCTTCGCCCCGCCGAGCGCGAAGCTCCCGAGCGCCAGGTGGGGCGCCTCCACCGTGCCGTCCAGCACCGGCGCGCGCGAGGTGCCGGAGAGCGTCGCCTCGACCCGCGCCCGCCCGGCGAGCGGCGGCAGGGCCTGGCCCAGCAGCCGCTCCGCGTTCGCGGCGAGGCGCGCCAGGTCGGCGGCGTCGGCGGAGACGCGGCCGGAGACCCCCGCCCCCGCGCGCCAGCGGCCGGACCCGAGCACGGCCACCCCCGGCGCCTGCAGCGTGAGCCGCTGCACCTCCCAGCTGCCGCGGTCGGCGCGGGCGGTGAGCTCGCCCGGGCCGAGCTCGCCGCCGCGCAGCGTCGAGCGCGCGAGCGACACCTGGGCGCGGCCGCGCAGGTCGTCGAGGTCCTTGCCCGCCACGCCGCCGCGGGCCTGCAGCGTGACCGCGCCGCGCGGCAGGCCCGACCAGATCCGCGAGGGGTCGAGCGCGTCGAGCGCCACCTCCGCGCCGAGCGAGCGGGACCCGTCGAGCCGCACCGCCACCGCCGCGTCGCCGCCGCCGCGCGCCTCGCCCCCCCGCGGCGCCACGTGCAGCGCCGCGGTGGCGACCGCCCCGTCCGACTCGGCGTAGCCCGCCGCGGCGAGGTCGCCGCCCAGCGCCACCCCCGGCGCGAGCGCGCGCAGCCTCTCCGAGTCCACCCCGAGCCGCGTGATGGCCACCCGCCCGCTGCGCCGGGCGAGGTCGCCCTCCCCGATGGCCTCGAGCACCGTGTCCCCGTGGCGCGCCCGCAGCACCGAGACCCGCAGGACGTCGCCGTCGCGCGCCAGGCGCACGTCGAGCGCGAGCGCGCCCGGCACCGGCAGGTCGGCCTCGCCCCGCAGCCGGAGCTGGACCCGGGCCCGGCGCGGGCCGACCACGCCGCGGGCGTCGAGGTCGAGCGCCTGCGCCTCGAGGCGGGTGGCCCCCTCGCGATCCACCCACCACAGGTCGCCCCCGCGCAGCGTGAGCCGCTGCACCCGCAGCGTCCAGCCGGCCCCGTCCTCGCGGCGCGGCTCGGGCGCGCCGGGCGGGCGCGGCGGCGAGGGGTGGGCGGGGGCGAAGGCCCGCGCGATCGACAGCCCGCCCTCGCCCTCCTCGACGAGCACCGAGGGCCGGTCCAGCTCGGCGGTGAGGCCGATCACCCGGTTGCGGAGGCGGGTCACGTCGGCGAACACCGCGGCGCGCCCGACCTCCAGCACCAGCCGGCCCTCCGGGTCGAACACCCGCAGGCCGTGCAGCTCGATGCCGCCCTGCGGCAGGACCGTGATCTGCTCGAGCTGGAAGCTCCCGGCCAGCGCGTCGTCGGCGATGCGCACCAGCGCGTTCGCCACGAGCGGGCGGCCCGCGCCCCAGGACGCGAACAGGACCGCCCCGGAGAGCGCCACGCCGGCGAGCGCGGCGAGCCCGAGGAGGAGCCAGCCCACCGCGCCGAGCACGGCCCCGATGGCGGCCGCGGGCCGCACTAGAACGCCTCGCCGATGGAGAGGTGGAACGCGATCCAGGGCTCGCGGTGGGTGGCGGGCACGGTGCCCACCACGTTCCCGGCCTTGTCGTAGATGGGCGCGCCGGCGTTCTCGACGCTGGGCACCGCCGGGAAGCGCTGGTCGAACGGCACCCCGGCGGCGAGGTTGGTGGGGACCTGCACGCCCACGTCGAAGCGCACCGGGCCGAACGGCGTCCGGTAGCGGAGGCCCAGGCCGCCGGCCCACTGGAGCCGGGTGGGATCGAGCACGTCGCGGTAGGCGGTGGGCACGCCGGAGGGGCGCGAGACGTTGCCCCCGTCCACGAAGAGCGCGGCGCCCCAGGTCCGCGTCAGGTCGAGGCGCAGCTCCAGCGACCCGTCGGCGAGCCCGTTGCCGCCCACCGGCACCCAGTCGCCGTCGCGCAGCACCATGGGCGCGAGCCGGCCGGTGTAGTAGCCGCGCATCGACTGCGGGCCGCCGGCGGTGAAGCGGGCCACGATGGGCGGCTCGCCGGACTGGTTCACCGGGACGAGCGCGCCCACCCGGGCGCGCGCCGCCAGCACCAGCTTCTGGCCGAGCGGCAGGAAGCCGCGCGCCTCGGGCAGGAAGCGCAGGTACCGGTACCCGTAGCCGCCGACGTTGAAGCCCTCCTGCACCGCCAGCATCACCCACACGCCGCGGCGCGGGTTGAGCGGGTCGTTCCGCCCGTCCCAGCCCACCCGCTGCTCGAGGTAGGACAGCAGGCACACGCTCCCCTGGCAGTTCTGCAGCTCCGGCCCCTGCTTCGCCGGCTGCGTGGGATCGAACGTGCTCACCGCGTTCTGCAGCTGGTAGACCTCCAGGTTCCAGCTCGGCACCAGCGTGAGCCGCGTGGCGAGGCGCACCGGGAAGCCCACCCGGAGCCGCTCCGACCAGAAGTCGTAGGCCTGCTCCAGGCCGCGCGATCTCCAGGCGCGCGGTGGCGTCGATGCGCCGGCTGATCGCGCCGGGCTGGGAGAACTCGGCGGTGGCGAGGGCGATGGGCCCCTCCTTGCGCGGCCGCGCCACCAGCCAGGCGTACCCGGCCCGCAGCTCGAGGTGGAGCTTGCGCAGGTCCCCCATGAAGTTGCGGTGGCTCCAGCCCACCGTGGCGTTCACGTCCCACCGGGTGTTCGCCTGCACGCCCACGCCGGGGCCGGCGCGGAGCGTGCGGAACGGCACCTCGCGCACCGCCACCACGATCGGCACCACCGCGCGCTGCGGATCGGGGGCGCCGCGGGTGACGCGCACCGCGCCGAAGACGCCCAGGTCGAACACCCGCGTCTGCGCCTTCGCCAGCTGGTCCTCGGCGAACCAGTCGCCCGGGTGGATCTCGATGCCGGCCTGCTCGCGCACCCGGTCGCGCGGCACCGCGGCGGTGCCGGCCACGAACACCGGGCCGAACCGGTACCGCGTGCCCGGCGTCACCTCGTAGCGGACCTCGGCCGCGTGCTCGGCGGGCAGGATCTGGGCGCGCTGCGTCACCGCGGCGTCGGCCCAGCCGGTGTTGCGGAGCGCGTGGAGCAGCGCGCCGCGGGCGCCGTCGTAGTCGCGCTCGGTGAAGCGCTCGCCGGGGCGGATGGGGAGCGCGCCGACGCGGGCCTTCGCCTCGGGGGCGGCGTCCAGGCCGGAGACCTCGACGCTCCGGACGAGGACGGGCTCGCCCTCCTCCACCCGCATCACGACCTTGGCCCGGCCCGGCCCGTCCGGCCGCACCTGCACGTCCACCACCTTCGCGTCGTAGAAGCCGCGCTCGCGGTAGTAGGCCTCGACGCGCTTGCGGTCCACGGCGAGCGCGTCGGCGTCGAGGCGCCGCGCCTCCTGCCAGGCCCAGCGGTCGGAGGGCTGGGTGGCGAGCTTCGAGGCGATGTCGTCCGCGTCGAGCGCGTGGGCGCCCTGGATCTCCAGCCCGTACAGGACCGGCTCCTCGCCGGGCTTCGCCCGCGCGGTCATGCACCCGGCGGCGGAGAGCGCGAGCAGCGAGGCGAGCGACAGGGCGAGGCGTCGGGGCACGGGCGCACGGGATCATGGCACACCCGGTGCGCGGGCGCCCGGCCGGAAACGGGCGGCGCGCGGCGCGCGGATGGGGCTCGCACGCTGGGTCACCGCGCCGCAGCGCGGGGCGCGGGGCTACGCGGGCGAGGACAGGAGCAGCCCCAGGTTCCGGTCCTCCCACGCCTTGGCGCGGGCGTGGTCCGGGTAGGCGCGCTCGCGGCGGCGGAAGGCGGCGCCGTGCACGACCCGGCGGCCGTTCACCTCCACCGCCGGGACGGCCTGGTGGAGCATCTCGTGGAACACCACCGCGGCCACGTAGAACTCGGGCACCTCGGGGCGGTCGAGCGTCGGGTGGATCCGGATGAGCCGCGCGTCCTGCACGTAGACGCCGGTCTTCACGGTGCGCCGCCGCCGCCCCAGCCGGACCGGGCCCCAGCCGATGCGCGCCTCGATGGCCCCGCCGAAGTGCTCGGCGTTGAGCCGGTCGAACAGCGCCTGGAGGTCGTGCACCCGGCCGCGCGGCTGGAGCCGGTCGGCGCGCGGGGCGGCGATCCGGGCCCGGTGCTCCTTCACGTACGCGTCGATGCGGCTGCCCGCCTGGCGCCGGCGCGCCGCCGCGGCGCCGCGGCCGGCCACCGCGAAGCTGGCCAGCGCCGACACCACCTCGTCCGGCGCCTCCAGGAACATGTGGTGGACGCGGTAGTGGATCTCGCCCGGCCGGCGCCGGAACGAGACCATGGTGGAGCGGTTGTCGTGGACGGTGAGCCGGACGCGCTCGGTGAGGATCCCGGAGAGCGCATCGGCGAGCAGGTGCGCGGCGGAGCGGCGGGCCTCCGGGGAGAACAGCGTCAGCTGACGGCTCGACTCCTTGGGGCGCACGCGGCGCCGATCCTACGGAGGGGGCGCCCGTCCATCAAGGGGTAGGTGGGCGATCGAGCGGGGCAGCGCCCGGCCTCCACCGCTAGCCGCCCTGCCCGCCCTCCTCCTCGGCGAGCAGCCGCTCGACGCGCCCGGCCTCGCTGCGCAGGAGCATGACCTTCTCCTGGCTGTAGGTGACCGCGCCCGGCGCCGAGCCCTTCGGCTTCTTCACGAAGCGGGCGCGGGTGTAGGCGACGTCGGCCTGCGGCGCGCCGCGGGCGTCGGAGAAGTGCACCGCGAGGTGCGCGGCGTCCACCAGCGTCTCCGCGTCCGGCGCCTTCCCCTTGTCGAGCCGCACCACCACGTGGGCGCCGGGCAGCCCGCGCGCGTGCAGCCACAGGTCGTTGCCGCGGGCGACGCGCAGCGTGAGCGCGTCGTTGTCGGCCGCCCCGCGCCCGACCAGGATGGTCGCGCCGGAGAGCGAGCGGAAGGTGCGGTAGGGCGGCGCGGGCTCGTCCCGCTTGCGGCGCGGCGGCGCGGCCGGGCGCGGGCCGGCGGCGAGGCGGCGCGCCTCGCGCTCGAGGCGCGGCAGGTCGGCGGCGCCGGCCGCGTCGATCCGGGCCAGCAGCGCCCGCAGCGCGGCCTCGCGGGCGCGGACCTCGGCGGCGCGGGCCTCGACCCGCGCGGCGCTCTCCACGATGCGGCGGTAGCGCCGGTAGTACCGCTCCAGGTTGGCCTGCGGCGTGAGCGCCGGGTCCACCGCCACGCGCACCTCGCGCGGGCCCTCCTCGGTCCACTCGGTGACCGTCACCTCGGTGGCGCCGCGCTTGACCGCGCGCAGGTGGGTCTTGAGCAGGTCGGCGGCGCGGCGGTCCGCCTCGGCGGCGGGCACCCGCGCCGCCTCGTCGGCGAGCTTCGCGAGGGCGCGTCCGGCCCGGGCCAGCGCCGCGCGCACCGGCTCCTTCAGCCGGCGCCGCCCCTCGGCGAGGCGCCGCTCCTCCTCGCGCGCGAGGTAGGCGTCCTCGATCGCGGCCGAGAGCGGGAACGGCGCGCCGGGCACCGGCGCGAACCGGAGCGCCCCCTGGCCCGCCTCGGAGCCGGACCCGGACCCGGCGGGCGGGAGCGAGGGCGGCTGGTAGGGCCGGCCCACGGCGAGGTCGCGGCGCTGCGACGGGCTCCGGACGGCGGCGGCGCGGATGATCCCGGCCGCGTCCACCAGGAACAGGTTGCCGTGGCGGCCGGTGAGCTCGGCGACCAGCCGCACCGGCCCGCCCCGCGCCGGGCCGCGATCGAAGGAGAGCGCCACCACCCGGTCCCCGGGGAGCGTCTCCAGGCCGGCGAGGCGCGCGCCCTCCAGCTCGCGGCGGAGGACCGCCTGGGCGGCGTAGGGGGTGTCGGGCTGCGGGGGGCGGCGGCGGGCCGCGTGGAGGCGGGTGACGTCGGGCTCGGCGGAGAGCAGCAGCAGCGCGTCGCCGGCGCGCCCGCGGAGCGACAGGGTGAGCGCCCGCTCCGCGTGCGCGCGCACCGCCTCGACGTACGCCCCGGCGAGCGGGGCGAGCTCGGCGACCACCTCGGCGAGCTCGCGTGCGGTGAGCGACATCGCGCCTCTTCGTACCCCGGAAAAGCAGCGGCCGCCCGGAGGCGGCCGCGGCGCTACGCTGGGTGGAAGCCCTGCGTTACTTCTTGCCCTTCTTCGCGACCTTCTTCTTCGCGGCCGGCTTCTTCGCAGCGGTCTTCTTCGCGGTCTTCTTCTTCGCAGCCATCTGTTCCCTCCTCGGAACGTCCATTCGATGTCGATGGACACTCAGGAATGGACAAGTTGTGCGGAGGTTAGCAGCGCGCGATCTCGCACGTCAAGGAAGCGACACGCGTTTCGCGCGCGCGATCTCCGCCGCGAGGCGTCGCGCACCCGGATGGATCCCGCGCCGCGGACGGGGTCGCCGCTGCGTCAATCCACTCAGCGTGATCGAGGAGCGGCGCCGCGGCGCGCGGGACGAGGTGCACGGAAATCGTTGGGGCGCAGCGATTCGCGATCGACGCCGGCGCGCGCTCGCCGGCGCGCGGAGGCCGCGTCCTCGCGCGCGCGCGGCGCGCCTCCGGACGCCTCGAGGCGCGGGGCCGTGTGGCCCTCGCGGACACCCCTTCGATCTACTCGAGCACCGCGGCGCCGATGACCCCGGCGTCGTCGCCGAGCCAGGCGCGCTCCACGGTGAGCCCGCGCGTGGCCGACCGCGATACCGCGTCGTCGAACCGGCGGAGCGTCAGGTCGGCGAGGCGGGGTGCGCCCAGCAGCACGCCGCCGCCCAGGATGAGCCGGGCGGGGTTGAGCAGGGTGACGAGGTTCGCCACGGCGAGGCCGAGCAGCTCGGAGACCTCGTCCCACAGCGCCACGGCGTACGCGTCGCCCAGCGCGTGCGCCTCCTCCACCACGCTGGCGGTGACGCGGGCGAGGTCGCCCTCCACCAGCTCCAGCACCCGGGTGGCGACGCCGGCCGCGATCTCCTCGCGCACGCGCGCCGCCACGTTCACGCCCGAGGTGTACGCCTCGAGGCAGCCGAGCTGGCCGCAGCCGCAGCGGCGGGGCGTGAACCCCGGGCGCGGCAGGCGCACCTTGATGTGGCCGAGCTCCCCGGCCACCCCCTGCGCGCCGTCGTGCAGGCGCCCGCCCAGGATGAGCCCGGAGCCCACCCCCGAGCCGACGAACACCAGCACCACGTCCTCGATGCCGCGGGCGGCGCCGAAGCGCTTCTCCCCCCAGGCGGCGACCGACAGGTCGTTCGCGACGCGCACCGGCACCCCGAGCGCCTTCTCCAGCAGCGCGCCGAAGGCCACGTCGCGCCAGCCCAGGTTGGGCGCGTTCATCACCACGCCGGTGGCGCCGAGCACCTGCCCGGCCACGCCCACCCCGACCCGGCCCGCCGCCGCCGGCGCGATCCCGGCCGCGCCGGCCGCCTGACCGAGCGCGTGGGCGACGGTCGCGACCACCGCCTCGGGCCCGCGCTCGTGCAGCGGCTCCTTGTGCGAGGCCACGATCTCGCCGGTGGCGCGGTCCACCACCGCGGCGCGCGCGTTGGTGCCCCCCAGGTCCACGCCCAGCGCGAGCCCCTTCACGGCCTATGCCCCCAGCTCGCGCAGCAGCTCGTCCACCTTGCCGCGCACCAGCGCCTGGATCTCGGCCAGCCGCGCCTCGGTCTTCGCCTCGAACCGCAGCACCAGCAGCGGCTGGGTGTTGGAGGCGCGCACCAGGCCCCAGCCGTCGGGGAACACCACCCGCACGCCGTCCACGGTCACCGCGTCGTAGCGGGCCGCGAAGAACTCCTGGGCGCGGCGCACCACCTCGAACTTCCTGTCCTCGGGGCAGTCCACCCGGAGCTCCGGGGTGGAGAACGTCCGCGGCACGTCGGCGAGCAGGGACGACATGGGCCGGTCGGTGTGGGTGAGCAGCTCGAGCAGCCGCGCCGACGAGTAGATGCCGTCGTCGAACCCGAACCAGCGGTGGGCGAAGAAGATGTGCCCGCTCATCTCGCCGGCGAGGAGCGCGTGCTCCTCCTTCATCTTCGCCTTGATGAGGCTGTGGCCGGCCTTCCACATGATGCCCCGCCCGCCCCGGGCGGCGATGTCGTCGTAGAGCGTGAAGGAGCACTTCACCTCGCCCACGATGGCGGCGCCCGGCTCCTCGGCGAGCAGGGCCCGGGAGAAGAGGATCATGATCTGGTCGCCCCAGAGCACGTTGCCCTTCTCGTCCACCGCGCCCACCCGGTCGGCGTCGCCGTCGTAGGCGATGCCCACGTCGGCCCCGGTCTCCAGCACCTTGCGCCGCAGGTGCTCGAGGTTCTTCTCCACGGTCGGGTCGGGATGGTGGTTGGGGAAGTTGCCGTCCATCTCGATGAACAGCGGCACCACCTCGAACCCGAGCGCCTCGAACAGCGGCACCGCCACCACGCCGCCGGTCCCGTTGCCGGCGTCCACCACCACCCTCAGGCGGCGCTTGCCGAGCCGGAGGTTCTGCCGGACGTGCTCGCGGTAGGGCGTCACGATGTCGTGCGCGCGGACGGTCCCCTGGCCCGTGGCGAAGCGCCCGGCCTCCGCCTCGCGGCGCAGCGCCTGGATCTCCTCGCCGTAGTACGTGGCCGAGCCGAGCCCGACCTTGAGGCCGTTGTACTCCGGCGGGTTGTGCGAGCCGGTGATCATGCAGATGCCGTCCACGTCGAGCGTGTGGGCGGCGAAGTAGGTGAGGGGCGTCGGCACCACCCCGAGGCTCACCACGTCCACGCCGGTGGAGGTGAGCGCCTCGGTCATGGCCTTCGCGAACTTCGGCCCGGAGAGGCGCGCGTCCCAGCCCACCGCCGCGCGCTTCCCGCCCGCGCCCCGGATGCGCGTGCCGAGCGCCTTGCCGACGAGCGAGACCGCCTCCTCGGTGAGGTCCTGGTCCACCAGCCCGCGGATGTCGTACTCGCGGAAGATGGTCGGGGAGAGCTTGGCCATGGTGGTCCTCGGTCGTGAATGTCGTGACGTGAGGCGCCGCGGGCAGGCTCCGTGCCCGGGGAGCGCCGGCGCCGCCCGGTTCCCCCCGGGGCAGGCCGCCGGGCGGCTGTATAGCACCTCGGACCGGGGCCCGCGCGTCCCTCGGGGACGCGGGGGGCGGGGCGCCCGCTAGAGGAGCTCCTCGCGGCCGCGGCGGCCCAGCTCCTCGACCGCCTTGCGGACGTCCTGGGCGCGGTCGCGCCGGCACACCAGCAGCGCGTCCCCCGAGTCCACCACGATGACGTCGTCGAGGCCGATGACCGCGATGGGCCGGTCCTTCCCGGCCAGCACCACGTTGTTGCGGCCGTCGATGACGAGCGCGTCGCCCTCGGCCACGTTGCCGAGGTCGTCGGTGACGCGGACGTCGGAGAGCGCGGCGAAGCTCCCCACGTCGCTCCAGCCGAACTCCGCCGGCACCACCGAGATGCGCGCGCTCTTCTCCATCACGCCGTAGTCGATGGAGATGGACGGGCAGTCGGGGAAGACGCGCTTCAGCGTGCGGGCGTAGGCGGGCGTGCCGAGCGTGCGGCGGATGGCCTCGAGCTGCTCGCCCAGCACCGGCATGGCGCGGCGGATCTCGTCCAGGATCACGTCGGCCCGGAACACGAAGATGCCCGAGTTCCACAGGTAGCTGCCGTCGGCGAGGTAGCGCGCGGCGGTGACCACGTCCGGCTTCTCGACGAAGCGCTCGACCTTGTGCGCGACCAGGCGCTTCCGGCCCTTCGCCCGCGCCGCCAGGCGCGGCCCGAGCTTCAGGTAGCCGTAGCCGGTCTCGGGGCGCGAGGGGCGGATGCCGATGGTGGCGATGGAGCCGGCCTCGGCGAGCTGGGCGGCCGCGGCGACGGCGTCGCGGAACGCCTCGGGGCGGCCGATGTGGTGGTCGGCCGGCAGCATGGCGATGACGCCCTTGGGGTCCTTTGCGGCCACGTGGATGGCGGCGAGGCCCACGCACGGCGCGGTGTTCCGCGCGCACGGCTCGATGATGAAGTTCTCCTTCGGGAGCTGCGCCACCATGCGCCGGGCGGCGGCCGCGTGCCTCGGCCCGCACACGACGAACGTGTCCTTCGGCCGCGCCAGCGGCGGGAGCCGGCCGACCGTGGCCGCGAGCAGCGGCGCGTCGCCGGCGAGCGCCAGGAACTGCTTCGGGCGGTTGCGGCGCGAGAGCGGCCAGAACCGCGTGCCCGAGCCGCCCGCCATGATCACCGGGTAGATCTTCACGACGCCCTCCAGATGGACAGGAGCTCGGCGAGCACGCGCCCCGTCGCGCCCCAGATCACGTCCTTGCCGAACGAGAAGAAGTGCACGTCGAGCTTCAGGCCGTAGACCTCCCGCGGCTCGACCCGGTGCGCGCCGGGGCGGGAGAGCGCCGAGAGGGGGACGTGCAGGATCTCGTCCACCTCGTGCGGCGCGGCCGCGTACGGGTAGGGATATGGCACCGAAGCGACCCACGGCGTCAAGCGGAAGGCCGACGCCAGCACCAGCGTCTCGCTGAGCTGTCCCATGACGTCGGCACGGGCCGGCTCGAGCCCCACCTCCTCGTGCGCCTCGCGGAGCGCCGCGGCGAGGCTCTCCTCGCCCGGGTCGATCTTCCCGCCGGGGAACGCGATCTGCCCCGCGTGGCGGGACATCTTCATCGGCCGGCGGATCATGAGCACGTGGACCTCGCCGTGGAGGACGTGCAGCGGCACCAGCACCGCCGCCGAGGCGAAGCCCCCCCGGGGCAGGTGCTCGTGCGCGATCCGGTCCACCGGGGCCACCCCCGGCTCGCGGGCGACCAGCGCCGCGGCGAGATCGTCGAGCGTCACGGGGCCGCGTGCAGGGCCGGCGGAGGCGGCGGGGGCGCCTCGGCGCCGGCGGGGAGGACGCCGGAGAGGATGAGCGCCGCGATGGCGGCGCCGGCGGCGATGCGCCAGACGACGAACACGTACGTGGTGCGGGTCCGCAGCCACGCGAGCAGCCAGTCGATGACGAGGTAGCCGGCCACCGCGGACACCACGGTACCGACCACGGTCGCGACCGTCCAGGCCGCCTCGCCCCGCAGGTCCGGGACGGTGGACCAGAGCTTGTACGCGCCGGCCGCGAGCGTGATGGGGACCGACAGCAGGAAGCTGAAGCGCGCCGCCGCCTCGCGGGTGAAGCCGAGCAGCATGCCGCCGGTGATGGTGGTGCCCGAGCGCGAGCTGCCCGGCACGAGCGCGAGCGCCTGGGCGACGCCGATGAGGAGCGCGTCGCCCGGGCCCACGTCCTCCACCCGCCGCCGGTGGCGGGCCAGGCGCTCGGCCGCGAGCAGGACCAGGCCGAGCGCCACCAGCGAGCCCGCGATGACCCAGTTGCCGAGCGCCTCGATCCGCCGCTCGAGCAGCTTCCCCGCCAGCGCCGCCGGCAGCGTGCCGAGGACGATGTACCAGCCCAGGCGCGACTCCGGCGTCCCGAGCGGCTTGCCCCGCGCCAGCCCCCGCGCCGACGCCGCCACCAGCCGCGCGATGTCGGCGCGGAAGTAGATCAGCACCGCCAGCGTGGTGCCGGCCTGGATGATCGTGACGAAGGCGCGGAAGCGCCGGTCGTCGAGCGAGTGGCCGAGCAGCTCGCCGAACACCAAGAGGTGCGCGGTGGAGCTCACCGGGAGGAACTCGGTGAGCGCCTGGACGAGCCCGAACAGCGCCGCGGAGACGAGGCTCATCGGCGGGCCGGGGCTAGTACCGGTAGTGTTCGGGCTTGAACGGGCCGGACTGCGGGACGCCGATGTAGGCCGCCTGCTTCTTGGTGAGCCGGGTGAGCCGGGCGCCGATCTGCTCGAGGTGCAGCGCGGCCACCTTCTCGTCGAGGTGCTTCGGGAGCACGTAGACCTGCTTCGCGTAGGCGGCGCGGTTCACCGCCAGCTCGATCTGCGCCAGCGTCTGGTTGGTGAACGAGTTCGACATCACGAACGACGGGTGGCCGGTGGCGCAGCCCAGGTTGAGGAGCCGCCCCTCGGCCAGCACCAGCACCCGGTGGCCGTCCGGGAACACGAACGCGTCGTACTGCGGCTTGATGTTCACCCGGGTGGTCGCCTTGCGCAGCCCGGCCATGTCGATCTCGTTGTCGAAGTGGCCGATGTTGCCGACGATGGCGCAGTCCTTCATCGCCTTCATGTGCTCGACGGTGACGACGTCGAGGTTGCCGGTGGCGGTGACGAACACGTCGGCCTCCTCGACCACGTCCTCGAGCCGCACCACCTGGTAGCCCTCCATCGACGCCTGCAGCGCGTTGATGGGGTCGATCTCGGTGACCACCACGCGGGCGCCCTGCCCGCGCAGCGCCTGGGCGCAGCCCTTGCCCACGTCGCCGTAGCCGCAGACCACGCACAGCTTCCCGGCCAGCATCACGTCGGTGGCCCGGTTCAGCCCGTCCACCAGCGAGTGGCGGCAGCCGTACAGGTTGTCGAACTTCGACTTCGTGACCGAGTCGTTCACGTTGATGGCGGGGAAGAGCAGCGTCCCGGCCTTCTGCATCTCGTAGAGCCGGTGCACGCCGGTGGTGGTCTCCTCGGTCACGCCGGCGCAGGCCTTCGCCACCCGGGTCCAGCGGCGCGGGTCCTTCTTCTGCTCGCGGGCGAGCAGGCGCAGCACCACCTCCAGCTCCTCGGAGTCGGCGCTGGAGGGCGGCGGCACCTTGCCGGCCTTCTCGTACTCGGCGCCCTTGTGGATGAGCAGGGTGGCGTCGCCGCCGTCGTCCACGATCTGCGTGGGGCCCTTGCCGCCGCCGAAGTCGAGCGCGCGCTCGGTGCAGTCCCAGTACTCCTCCAGCGTCTCGCCCTTCCAGGCGAACACCGGCACGCCGCGCGGCGCCTCCGGCGTCCCCTCGCGGCCCACCACGATGGCGGCCGCGGCGTGGTCCTGCGTCGAGAAGATGTTGCAGCTCGCCCAGCGGACGTCGGCGCCGAGGTCCACCAGCGTCTCGATCAGCACCGCGGTCTGGATGGTCATGTGCAGCGAGCCGGTGATCCGCTGGCCGGCGAGCGGGCGCTGGCGCGCGTACTCGCGCCGGACCGCCATCAGGCCCGGCATCTCCTTCTCGGCGAGCTCGATCTCCTTGCGGCCCCAGCCGGCCAGGGAGAGGTCCTTCACCTTGTGCTCCAGCGGCGCCGGGGCGCTCGGGGCGGGCTTCTTCTTCGCGGCGGAAACGGCCATGGTGCTTCTCCTTTGCGTGGAACGGATGGAAGGTCGGGTCGAGGGCCGGCTCAGGTCCGGGCGGGCCGCTCGCCGGTGCAGGCGACGAGCCCCGGGCCGCGGGCGCCCGGCTCGGGCGGCAGCGCCCGCGCCGTGACGCCGGCGGCGCCGGCCCTGCGGAGGAGCGCGGCGAGCGCGTCCGGCTCGAAGCCGGGGTGGACCTGGCCCATGCGGCGCCGGAGCGCCTCGTCCTGGTGGCGCGCGGCGTCGAGCACCACCAGCCGCCCGCCCGGGCGCAGCACCCGCACCGCCTCGGCCAGCGCGGGCGCCGGGTCGTCCAGGTAGGCGAGCACCAGCACCAGCAGCGCCGCGTCGCAGCCGCCGTCCTCGAGCGGCAGCGCCGCGAGGTCGGCCTCGTGCAGCTCGACGTTGTCGAACCGGGCGGTGCGCCGGCGGGCCGCGCGCAGCATCGCGGCGGAGCGGTCCACCGCGATCACGCGGCGCACCCGCGGGGCCAGCTCGGCCGCGACCGCGCCGGTGCCGCAGCCCAGGTCGGCCACGGTCCAGCCGGGCGGCACCAGCGCGAGGAGCGCCTCGGCCGCGACGCCGCGCCCGTAGACCCGGGCGCGCAGCCCGTCCCAGGCGCCGGCCGCGCCGGCGAAGAAGCGCTGCGCCTCGTCGCGGCGGGCGCGCACGGCCCGCAGCCGCGCCGCGTCGGCGCGGGCGACCGCCCACCCGTCGCTCTCGGCGCGGGCGAGCTGCCACAGCTTGCGCGCGCCCGGGTCGAGCTCCGCGGCCCAGCCGTACAGGCTCTGCGTGCCCTCGCGCCGGGCGGAGAGCCAGCCGGCGTCGGAGAGCGTCTTCAGGTGGCGGGACACGGTGGACTGCGGCAGCGCTAGCACCTCGCGGAGCTCCAGCACCGACAGCTCGCGCGGCTCCAGCGCGCGCAGGGCGCGGAGCCGGATCGGGTCGGCGAGCAGCTCCATCCAGCCGAGCAGGGCCTCGGGGCGCCGGCTCGGGGCGGCGGGGCGGGCGGGGGCGAGGCGAGGCATCAATCCATCCGGATGGACGGATAGCTAGTCCACCCGGCCGGCCCGGTCAACTCCCCGGCCCGCGGCGCCCGCAAACGAGGCGGCCCGCCCGGAGGACCGGACGGGCCGCGAGCGGCGGGGCTGGATTGGTGGGGCCCCGCGGGCCCTTCGACGGGCTCAGGGTCCGTTGGGCGGGGCGCAGCCCCGTCGGATCAGATGGAGGCCACCGCGCGGATCTTGGACAGCCCGGCCGCGTCGGCGAGCGCCTCCTTCTTGTCGGTGCGCTCCCAGGTGAAGGTCTTCTCGGTGCGGCCGAAGTGGCCGTAGGCGGCGGTCTTCTCGTAGACCGGGCGCAGCAGGTCGAGCCCCTCGATGATCGCGCGCGGCGTGAGGCCGAACACCTCGCGGACGGCGCGGGCGATCTTCGCCTCCGGCACCTTGGCGGTGCCGAACGTGTCCACCATCACCGAGACCGGCTCGGCCACGCCGATGGCGTACGCCACCTGCACCTCGCAGCGCGAGGCGAGGCCGGCCGCCACCACGTTCTTCGCGATGTAGCGCCCCATGTACGCGGCGGAGCGGTCCACCTTCGACGGGTCCTTGCCGCTGAACGCGCCGCCGCCGTGGCGGCCCATGCCGCCGTAGGTGTCCACGATGATCTTGCGGCCGGTGACGCCGGTGTCGCCCATGGGGCCGCCGATGACGAACCGGCCGGTGGGGTTGATGAGGATCTTCGTCTTGCGGTCGATGAGCCGCTTCGGCAGCGCCTTCGCGATCACCTGCTCGCGGACCGCCTCGTGGAGCCGCTTGTTCGAGACCGACTCGGCGTGCTGCGTGGAGACCACCACCGTGTCGATGCGGGCCGGGCGGCCGTCGCGGTACTCGACCGACACCTGGCTCTTGCCGTCGGGGCGCAGGACGTCGAGGCCGGCGCGGCGCGCCTTCGCGAGCTGCTTCGTGACCGCGTGCGCGTACTGGATGGGCGCCGGCATGAGCTCCGGCGTCTCGTCGCACGCGTAGCCGAACATCATGCCCTGGTCGCCGGCGCCGCCGGTGTCCACGCCCTGCCCGATGTCCGGGGACTGCTGGTCCACCGCCACCAGCACCGCGCAGGTGTTGGCGTCGAAGCCCATGTCGCCGCTGGTGTAGCCGATGCGGCGCACCGTCTCGCGGGCGAGCTTCGGGTAATCGATGCGCGCCTTGGTGGTGATCTCGCCCGCGATCATCACGTAGCCGGTCTTGAGCAGCGTCTCGCAGGCCACCCGGCCCTTGGGATCCTGCCGGAGCACCGCGTCGAGCACGGCGTCGGAGATCTGGTCCGCCATCTTGTCGGGATGGCCCTCCGTGACCGACTCGGAGGTGAAGAGGAAGTCCTGGAGCGGCATGTGTTCTCCTCCGGCGGCGGGGGTGCCCGGGCGGGACGGGCAAGGTACGCGCCCGGCGCGCGCGGTGTCAATATGGCGGACGCGCTGCCGCCGCGTCCGTCCGATCGGAGGGCGCCCCCGCCGGACGTGGCCGTCCGGACGGTCGCCCCGCTCAGCCCTGGCCGGCCGGCTCGGCGTCGTCGTCGCCGTCGAGCAGGCCCGGGAAGCGGCGGGCCATCTCGGCCTGCACCTCGTGCTCGATGTCGTCCGCGGTGGTGAGCGCGAGCAGCCGGTCCACCAGGGCCCGCCCCTCCTCGGCGCGGGCCGCGCGGATCACCCGCTTCACCAGCGGGATGGACGGGCCGTTCATGGACAGCTCGCTCACGCCCAGGCCGAGCAGCACGAGCGCGTTCACCGGCTCGCCCGCCATCTCCCCGCACATCGACACCGGCACGCCCGCCGCCCGGCCGGCGTCGCAGATGAGCTTCAGCAGCCGCAGCACCGCGAGGTGGAGCGGCTTGTAGAGGTAGGCGACGTCCTTGTCCTGCCGGTCGATGCCGATCGTGTACTGGATGAGGTCGTTCGTCCCGATGGAGAAGAAGTCGCACTCGGCGGCGAGCCGGTCCGCGATCATGGCGGCGCTGGGCAGCTCCACCATGATCCCCACCGGCACCTGCCGGAAGGGCACCCCCTCGGCGCGCAGCTCGTCGGCGGCCTGGCGGAGCGCGTGCTTCGCCGCCCGCAGCTCGGCCACCCCGGAGATCATCGGGAACATGACGCGCAGGTTGCCGTGCACCGACGCCCGCAGCAGCGCGCGGAGCTGGGCGCGGAACATGTCCGGCTGGCGCAGGCAGTAGCGGATGGCGCGCAGGCCGAGCGCGGGGTTCTCGGCGGTGACGCGCATGCCGGCCGGGAGCTTGTCGCCGCCCAGGTCGAAGGTGCGGATGGTGACCGGGCGCGGGGCGAGCGCCTCCAGGATGCGCCGGTAGTTCTGGTAGTGCTCCTCCTCGCCGGGCAGGTCCGACCGGCCCATGAACAGGAACTCGGTGCGGTACAGCCCCACCGCCTCGCCGCCGTGCGCGAGCAGGCTCGGCACCTCCTCGGCGAACTCGATGTTGCCGGCCAGCCGGACGGTGAGGTCGTCCTGGGTGCGGGCGGGCAGGTCCCGGGTGGCGAGCAGCGCCTTCTCGCCGGCGAGCTGCTTCTCGCGGGCGGCCTCGTAGCCGGCCCGCTCGCCCGGGCTCGGGTTGATGACCACCACCCCGCGCCCGCCGTCCACCACGATCCAGTCGCCGCGGTCGGCGACGGCGGTCACCCGCCCCACCCCCACCACCGCCGGCACCTCCAGCGCGCGGGCCACGATGGCGGTGTGCGAGGTCTTGGCCCCGGCGTCGGTGACGAAGGCGGCGACCTTGTGCTCGTGCAGGAGCAGCGCGGTGTCGGCGGGGGAGAGGTCGTGCGCCACCACGATGACGCCCTCGGGCGGCACGTCCTCCACGTCCGGCGCCTGGCCGAGCAGGTTCTTGATGATCCGCTCGCCCACGAAGTCCACGTCGGCCCGGCGCTCCTTGAAGTAGTCGTCGGCCTGCTCGTGGAAGGCGTTCTTGATCTTGCGGGTGGCGCGCTTCACCGCCCACTCCGCGTTGAGCCGCTCCTCCCGGATCTGCCGCTGCGCCTCCAGGACGAGCATCTCGTCCTTCAGCATCATCCGGTGCATGTCGATGATGGCGGTGTGCTCGGCGCCGCCGGGGACCTGCGACTCCTCCACCTTCCCGCGCACCTCGGCGAGCTGCACGTCGGAGATCTCGAGCGAGGTGCGCAGCCGCGCCAGCTCGGACTCGACCTCCTCCGGCGTGAGCCGGCGCTTCGGGGTCCGCACCCGCCGCCGCTCGATCGTCCAGCAGCGCCCGATGGCGATGCCGGGCGAGGCCCCGATGCCGACGAGCGTGGTGGCGGACGACCGGCTCATGTCTCCCCGAACCCGTTCTCGATCACCTTGGCGAGCGCGGCCATGGCCTGGTCGGCGTCGTCGCCGTCGCAGGTCACGGTGATCTGCGAGCCCTTCGCGGCCGCGAGCGTGAGCACGCCCATGATGCTCTTGCCGTTCACCTGCATCCCGTCCTTCTCGACGTGGATCTCGGCCTTGTAGCGGTTCGAGGTCTGGACGAGCTGCGCCGCGGCGCGCGCGTGGAGGCCGAGCGTGTTGACGATGACGAAGGTGCGCTCCTGGTGCGGCATCCCTAGCTGCTCCCGTGGAGGTGGCCGAGGAGGAGCGCGGCGCCGACCCCGGCCAGGGTGGCGACGTAGGCGGTGGGGAGCAGGCGCGCGCCGCGGGCCAGCGCCGCGTAGCCGCCGGCCGCGGCCGCCGCCGCGAGCGCCGCGGCCGGCGGTCCGCCCACCGCCGCGCCGCGCATGAGGAACACCGCGCCCGCCACCCCGCACAGCGCCGCGCCGCCGGCGCGGAGCCGGTCGGCGACCACCGGCAGGTTCAGGTGCGCGATGGTCCCGACGAGCGCGTCGCCGCGCAGGTAGCCGGCGCGGAACAGGCCGATGCGGAGCGCGAGGTGGATGGCGTTGTAGACGACGAGCGCCGCCACCAGCGCCGGGACCCCGAGCAGCAGCGCGCCCAGCACCGCCAGCGCGCCGAAGAACGGGCGCAGCGCGGTCCAGAAGAAGCCGTCGCCGACCGCCGCGAGCGGCCCCTGCAGCGTCGCCTTGTAGGCGAGCGGCGCCTGCCCCGGCTCGGCGCCCGCCGCCACCCGCTCCTCGTGGTGGATGGCCCCGCCCACGATCGCGGCCGCCATGTACGGGTGGCAGTTGAAGAAGCCGAGGTGGCGCGCGAGCGCCTCCTCGCGCCGCTCGGGCTCGGGGTAGAGCGCGCGCAGCGCCGGGTCGATGGCGTAGGCGAAGCCCAGGTTCTGCATGCCGCGCCGGTTCCAGGCGGCCTGCAGGAACAGGCAGCGCCAGAAGACGCGCACCAGCGTGGCCCTCGGGACGCGCGCGCTCACCCGAGCAGCCTCCAGGTGAGCAGGGCCGCGAAGGCGGCGGCGAACGCGGCGAAGAACAGCCGCGGGGCGGCGCGCGAGCGGAGCGCCTTCGCGCCGGCGGCGCAGGCCAGCGCGGCGAACGCGAACCAGCCCACCCGCAGCGGCCCCGCGGCGCCCGGCGCCGCGGCGAGCAGGCGCGGGATGAGCGCCTCGGCCAGCCAGGCGGAGAGCGGCGCGAGCACCGCGGCGATGGCGAACGGCGCGGCCAGGCCGTACAGGTTCGAGCGCGCGGCCTCGGCGACCCGGTGGCTCGCGAGCGCCGCCTCCGCGTGCCGCGCCAGCCGCTCGTTCCAGCCCTCCACCGCCTTGTCGGCGCGCCGGCCCAGCAGCGCGACCGGCGCGGCCAGCAGCACCGCCAGCACCGCGACCTCGGGCGTGACCCCGGAGCCCACCGCCCGGCCGGCCAGCACCGCCCCGCCCGCGATGGCGGCGGCGCCGAGCGCCTCGTGGACCGGCACGGCCGCGCCGAGGTTGACCGCGCCGAGCCAGAGCAGCTCGAGCGGCGCCGCGACCACCAGCCCGCCCGCCGCGTCGCCGAGCACCCAGCCTGCCACCGGGGCCAGCGCGATCGGGCGCGACAGCATGGCCTGCAGGAACCCCTTGCGCTCCACGGCGGCGAGGCCCGCCACGAGCCCTAGGAAGAGAAGACCCAAGCCGGACGAGTGTAACCTAATGGCCCGCGGCGTACCGGCGTTCGATCTCGGCCAAACCCGTGGGGGATTCGGAAGGAATGGCGCGGGCTTCCACCTCGAAGCCCTCCGCGGCCAGACCGCGCAGCACGGACAGGTCCTCCTCGGAGACGAACACCGAGGGCGTGACCAGGCGGCGCCCCGGCCCGAAGTGGAGGTTGCCCAGATTCACCTTGGGTGCGAGCGCGGCGGTGAGCCCGGCGGCGCGCGCCGCCGCGAGCCCGGCCACGTCGCGCACCAGCACCAGCACCTTGGCGCCGCCGGACGCCAGCCCCGCGTAGTCCACCTCGGCCACCCGGCGGATCCGCACCGGCAGCTCCGGCGGGACGCACAGGGTCATGGCCGCCTGGGCGAGCGAGCTGGCGGCCGCCTCGTCGTCCGCGACCATCACCTGGTCGATGCGCAGGCGGGGCACCCAGGTCTCGAGGATCTGGCCGTGCAGGAGGCGGTTGTCGACGCGGACCAGGGGGATCACGTGAGACTCGACGGTCGCTCCCGGCCGGCCATTCAGCGGGCGGCTACGTCCGGCTCCGCGCGCGGGTGCGCAGCAGCTCGGAGGCGAGGGTGATGTTCTTCTGCCCGTAGGCGGTCACCAGCTCGGCCACCGAGTGGAGCGAGACGTCCTCGCCCCGCGCGGTCGCGAGCTTCATGATCATGGGGAGGTTCACCCCGGTGACCACCTCCAGCTTGTCCCCGAGGAAGGTGAGCGCCAGGTTCGCCGGCGTCCCGCCGAACATGTCGGTGAGGACCAGCACCCCGTCGCCCTGGTCCACCCGCTTCACCGCCTGGGCGATGTGCTCGCGGGCCTCGTCCATCGACGCGCCGGCCACGATGCTCACCGCCTCGCAGCGCTCCAGGCGCCCGACGATCCCCTCCGCGGTGAGCAGGAGCTCCTCCGCGAGCCGTCCATGCGTGGCGACCACCAGTCCGACCATGTCCTCAGCGTCCTCGCGGCGGATGGAGCGCCCGGCCGCGTCCGGCCCCCCGGCGCGCGCGTACCATATACGCCGCCGCGGCCGGCGGCCAGCGCCGAACGCCCGGCGCGGACTACTCCTTCTCGACGTCCCGGTGCCAGAGCCGGACCGGCTGGCCGGAGCCCTCGAGCCGCTCGGCCAGCGCGGCGGCGAGCGCGACCGAGCGGTGCTTGCCGCCGGTGCAGCCGATGGCGATCGTGAGGTAGCTCTTCCCCTCGTTCCGGTAGCGCGGCAGCAGGAAGCCGAGCAGGTCGGTGAGCCGCTCCAGGAACGCCTTCGCGTCCGCCTGGCCCAGCACGAACTCCGCCACGCGCGGATCGGTCCCGGGGTGCGGCTTCAGCTCCGGCACGAAGAACGGGTTCGGCAGGAAGCGCACGTCGAGCACCAGGTCGGCGTGGGTCGGGATGCCGAACCGGAACCCGAAGGACACCAGCGTCACGCCGAGCTTCGCCCCCTCGCCCGCCACGAAGCGGCGGGTGACGAGCCGCTTCAGCTCGTGGACGTTGAGCGTGGTGGTGTCGATCACCTCGTCGGCGATGCCGCGCACGTCGGCGAGCGCCAGCCGCTCGGCGGCGATGCCGTCCGGCACGGTGCCGCCCTCCCCGGCCAGCGGGTGGCGGCGGCGGGTCTCGGAGTAGCGCCGGACCAGCGCCTCGTCGGAGGCGTCGAGGAACAGCACCTCCACGTCGGCGCCCTTCTGGCGGAGCTCGCGGATCACCCGCGGCGCCTCCACCAGGAAGCGCCCCTCCCGCGCGTCCACCACGAGCGCCATGCGCGAGACCTCGCCGGCGGTGTGGCCGGAGAGCTCGAGCAGCTTCTCGAGGAAGACGATGGGGAGGTTGTCGACGCAGTAGAAGCCCGCGTCCTCCAGCGCGCGCAGCGCGGTGGACTTCCCCGAGCCGGACACGCCGGTGAGGATCACCACCTGCGGCCCGGCGTGGCTCACCGTGGCGGTCATTCGACGTCGATCTCCCCGACGCGCCCCCCCGGCGCGAGCGCGATGGCGCGGTTGAGGCGCTCCTGGAACTCGCGGGCGGAGTGGTGCCCCTGGAGCTTGAGGAGGTGGTTGCGCGCGGCCACCTCCACGATGGTGGTCATGTTGCGGCCCGGCCGGACCGGGACGACCAGCATCGGGATCTCCACGTCGAGGATGCGGAACTTCCGCTCCTCCACGCCGAGCCGGTCGTACTCCACGTTCGGATCCCACTCCACAAGCTCGAGCACGATCTCGATCTTCTTGCGCTCGCGGATGGCGGCGACGCCGAACAGGTCCTTGATGTTGATGATGCCGAGGCCCCGGATCTCCATGTGGTGCTTGATGATCTCGGAGCCCGCGCCGAACACCGACTCCGGCGTCTTGCGCTTCACGTCCACGATGTCGTCGGCCACCAGGCGGTGGCCGCGCATGATGAGGTCGAGCGCGATCTCGCTCTTGCCGATGCCGGACTTGCCGAGCAGCAGGATCCCGACGCCGAACACGTCGAGCAGCACGCCGTGCATGGAGGTCTGCGCGGTGAGCACGTCCTCCAGGCAGTTCTGCACCGACTCGATGAAGTTCGAGGAGAGGTGGCTGGTGCGGAGCAGCGGCACCCCGGCCTCGTCCGCGGCGGCCGTCATCTCGGGCGGCGGCTGCAGGCCCTTCGTCACCACCAGGCAGGAGACGTCCTGGGCGAAGAAGCTGCGCAGCACCTCGACCGAGCGCTCGCGGGGCAGGGTGGCGAGGTAGCTCATCTCGGTGTTCCCGAACACCTGCACGCGCTCCTTGTGCAGGTACTCGGTGAACCCGGCGAGCACCAGCCCGGGCTTCTGGATGCGCGAGGAGCTGATCCGGCGCGACAGGCCCTGCTTGCCCGCGACGAGCGAGAGCCGCAGATCGAACTTGGTGTCGTCGAGGAGCGCCCCGACGCGGATCGCATCCATGGGGTGCCGAGTCTAACCCGGCGAAACCCGGGCCCGCCACCTCGGCGCGCGCCGGCGCGGCGTCCGCGCGTCGCCGGGGCCGGACGCGCCCGCCGCGGCGGCCGGAGCGCCCGCGCGCCCCGCGCCGGCCGCCGGGTCGTCGCCCCGCACGCTCCGAGCGTGTTCACCCACAGAGAACGCGCGCGCACGCACGGCCCGCACCGGAGGCACGCACCGCCGCGACTTCCCCCTCTGGGTACAGATCGGCGCCCGGGCCTGCGACGCGCGTTGACGCTATGCTCCCGAGGTCACTAGATTGCCCGGCCCGCCATGCAGCTCGAGCTCCTCTACCACGGCAACTGCTTCGACGGCTGCGCCTCGGCCGCCCTCTTCGGACGCTGGTTCCAGGAGCGCGAGGGGGCGCGCCTCGCCGGCGTCCGCTACCGCCCCGTGCAGCACCAGCAGGGCGACGCGTTCCCGCCCGACGCCTTCGGCGCGGACGTGAACGCGTGCGTGGACTTCCGCTACTCGCCCCGCCTCGACTGGTGGTTCGACCACCACGCCAGCGCGTTCCCGACGCCCGCCGACCGCGAGGCGTTCGAGCGCGACGCGACCGGCCAGAAGTTCTGGGACCCGGCCGCGCCGAGCTGCACCGGCTTCATCGCGCGCACGCTGGCGGACCGGTTCGGCTGGCGCGCGCCCGAGCTGGACGAGCTGGTGCGCTGGGCCGACGTCATCGACGCGGCCCGCTTCGAGTCGGCCGCGGTGGCGGTGCGGCTCGAGGCGCCGGCGCTGCGGATCATGACGCTGCTCGAGGCCACCAAGGACCCGTCCGTCCCGACCCGCCTCATCGGCGCCATGCAGCGGCTGCCGCTCGCCGAGATCGCGGCGCTGGACTGGGTGGCGGCGCCGCTCGCGCCCATCCTGGAGCGGCACCGCGGCACGGTGGACGTGGTGCGGCGCCAGGCCAGGGTCCGCGACGGGGTGGTGGAGATCGACCTCGGCGACACCGGCATCGAGGCCGCGAACAAGTTCATCGCCTACGACCTGTTCCCGGAGGCGCGCTACACCGTGGTGGTGTCGAAGGACCCGAAGCGAACCAAGGTGTCGGTGGGCTCGAACCCGTGGGCCCGAGAGCAGCGCACGCACGACATCTCCAAGCTCTGCGAGCGGTACGGCGGCGGGGGGCACCCGGTGGTCGGGGCGGTGTCGCTCGCGCCGGACCGGCTGGCGGACGCGCGCCGGATCGCCGCGGAGATCGCCTCCGCGCTCCGGGGGGAGCCGAACGCACCATGACCCCGGGCCAGTACATCCTGGTGGTGGACGACGACGACGACTTCCGCGAGGCGCTCTCGGAGGTCCTGGTGGACGCCGGCTACCCGGTGCAGCAGGCCGAGAACGGCGAGGTCGCGCTCGCGAAGGTGGACGAGGAGGCGCCGGGCATCGTCCTGCTCGACCTCAAGATGCCGGTGCTCGACGGCTGGGGCGTGATGGAGCGGATGCGCGGCGACGCGAAGAGCGCCGCGGTGCCCATCCTGATCCTCTCCGCGTACGGCTTCGAGTGGGAGGCCGAGCTGCTCGGCGCCCAGGGCTACATCCCGAAGTCGGTGGGGATGGACGAGATCCTGGAGCGCGTCCGCAAGGCCGCCGGGCCGCCGCCCATGAGGCACTGATCGTAACGAGGGCTGCGCCCTCGCCCCGCCGAGCCAAGCTCGTCGGGGCCCCACTCCTGCTGCGCGGGGCCCGTGACCGCTCGCGCCCGCGTGCGCGGGCACGCGAGCGGTCCCCGCGGGGAGGGGCTGCACCCCTCCCCAGCCTGCGGCTGGGGCCCCTCCCTGCCATCCGCGCGCTGGGCGGCTTCGCTACAGCTCGAATACCCGGAAGCGCCGGTCGTCCATGTGCTTGCGCAGGAGCGGCATGGCGACGTTGTAGACCGGCACGCCCTTCGGCGTGCGCGCCTCCAGCGTCCCGTGGTGCGAGTGGCCGTGGAAGACGGCCCGCGCCCCGAACGCCTCGCACGGCCCGAGGAGGCGGCTCGAGCCGAGGAACGGGCGGAGCTGCAGGTCCTCGCCCTCGGTGGTCTCGAACACCGGGGCGTAGTGCATCACCACCACCTTCTTCTGGATCTCGAGCTGCGCGAGCGCGGCCTCGAGCTTCAGCGCCTCGTTCACCGCCTCCTGCACGAACGCCTTGATGGCCGGCTCGCCGAACGCCTGGAGCATCCCGCGCTCGAACCCGCCCGCGAACCCCTTCACGCCGGCGATGCCGAGCCGGCGGTCGAACACCGCGTGGTCCCCGTCGAGCAGGGTGACCTTGGCCTCGGTCAGCACCCGGCAGATGTCGCGCACCACGCCGCCCTCGTAGTCGTGGTTCCCGAGCACCGCGGCGCAGGGGACGCGCAGCTGCGAGAGCACCTCCGCGAGCGTCTTCGCCTCGTCGAGCGTGCCGTGGTCGGTGAGGTCGCCGGCGATGACCAGCCCCTCGGCCTCGCCGTTCACCATCCGCACCAGCTCGCGGAAGCGCCCGTGCTGGTCCGAGCGGCAGTGCAGGTCAGCCGCCGCCGCCAGGCGAAACGTCGGCTCCGCCTGCTGCGCCTGCGCCTGCTGCTCCGCCATGTCCCGCCCTCCCCGCCGGCCCGCGCTCCGCCTCGTCCCAGCGGCGCCCGTCGTGGAGCCCGAGCCGCTCCACGTCGTGCACGTACTGCACGCGCGACATGAGGCTGCCCCGGCAGATCGACACCGGGTGGTCGCCGCAGCGCACGTTCTCGAGCGTGCGGCGCACCAGCTCCTCGGTGACCCACTCCGGCACGGTGGAGCGGGCGCCCGGGTAGGCGAACTGGAACAGGAGCAGGTGCGAGAACAGCACCTCCCAGTACCGGTGGAAGCGCCGCAGCAGCCGCTCCCAGTCCATCCCCGGGCCGCACGCGTGCAGCAGGTGGTTCACGTCGGCGCCGTCGTAGCGCTCGCGCTCCAGCACGAAGCTCTTCGACCAGACGATCTCCTCGGGCGGCGCGAGCAGCACCTCCACGTCCATCACCCGGCCCGGCCGCGCGTGCGTGAACCAGAGGTCGTCCACCACCGCCACGCCGTTGCCCGACGAGAAGATGAGGTCCACGAACCACTCGCCCTGCCACGCCTTGCCGATCCAGCCCGGGTCGGTGATCTCGGTGCGGAAGCCGGCCTCCTCCAGCACGCGGAAGGCGGCGTCGAGGTCCTGCTCGCGCAGGAAGAGATCGAGGTCCTTCGTGTCCCGGAAGATGCCGGTGTACTCGAAGAACGCGTAGGCCCCGGCCACCAGGAACGGCACGCCCGAGCGGGCGAGCGCCCGCAGCGCGGTCGCCCGCGCGTCCAGCTCGCCCTGGCTCCGCTCCCGGATGGCGAGGTCCTCGCCCGGCCGTTCGCCCGCGCCCATGCCGTCAAGCTGCGGCGCCGCGCGGCGCGGGGCAAACCGCGGAGGCCTCAGCGATCGGGATCCCCGCCGCCGTCCTCGGGATCGCCGTGGCGCCGCCGCGGCGGCCGGCCGGCCAGATCGGCGCGCGTCACCGCGCCCTCGCCGAAGCGGCCCGCCAGCGCGTCGAGCGCGGCGTTGAGCGCCTTGCGGCGCGACGCCTCCGGGGGCGGCGGGGCGGGCGCGCCGCCGAACAGCCCGAGCTGGCCGCGCTCCTCCTCGCCGGCGAAGCCGGAGACCGAGATGCCGGTGAGCCGCACCGGGCGGCGCAGGTCCACCCGCTCCAGCTGCGCGCACGCCGCCTCGTAGATGGCGCGGTCGTCGTCGGTGGCCCGCGGGAGCGTCACCCGGCGCGTCACCAGCGTGAAGTCGGCGTACTTCACCTTGAGCGTCACGACGTGGCCGGCGAGCCCGGCGGCGCGCAGGCGCCGGCCGACGGTGCCCGCCTGCGCGAGCAGCTCGCGCTCGAGCGCCGGGCGGCCCAGCAGGTCCTGGTCGAACGTGTCCTCGGCCCCGACCGACTTCGCCTCCTCGTCCGGCACCACCTCGCGCGGATCCTCGCCGCACGCGAGCGCGCGCAGCCCGCGCGCGTGCGTGGGCCCGAGCGCGGCGGCGAGCGCCGACTCGGGCATGCGGGCGAGGTCGCCGATGGTGGCGACGCCGATGCGGCGCAGCGCGGCCTCGGTCACCTCGCCCACGCCCCACAGCCGCCCCACCGGCAGCGGCGCCAGGAACGCCGCCACCCCGCCCGGCGGCACCACCACCAGCCCGTCCGGCTTGCCGAGGTCGGTGGCGATCTTCGCCGCCATCTTCACCTCGGCCACGCCGGCCGAGACCGCGAGGCCGCACTCGCCCCGGACCGCCGCCTTGATGGCGCGCGCGATGTCCGGCCCGGCGCCGTGCAGCGCCCGGCTGGCGGAGACGTCGAGGAACGCCTCGTCGAGCGAGAGCGGCTCGACCAGCGGCGTGTAGCGCCGGTAGATGTCGAACACGCGCCGCGACAGCTCCGAGTAGCGCCCGAAGCGGGGCGGGAGGAACACGCCGTCCGGGCAGAGCCGGCGCGCCCGGGCGGTGGGCAGCGCCGAGCGGACCCCGAACTTCCGGGCCTCGTAGCTGGCCGCGCACACCACCCCCCGGTTGCCGGTCCCCCCCACGATCACCGGCCGCCCGCGCAGCTCGGGCTGGTCGAGTTGCTCCACCGACGCGTAGAACGCGTCGAGGTCGAGGTGGAGGATGGTGCGCGGCCCCGGGTCCATCGCCCTGTACATAGGACAACCCCCTGCCGTGCCCAACGGGGACGCCGCGCCACTTGATCCTGATCAAGTCGCCCGGTAAGTAGCGACTTGCATGGACGGATCGGTGGCTACCCGCCGTATCGGTCCTCCGCGGGCCGGGATTGCGGAGCGGATCTGGGACGCGGCCAGGGCCGAGTTCTCGAAGCGGGGGTACCACGGTGCCCGCGTGCAGGGGATCGCTCGTGGTGCGTCCTGCAACGTGGCGCTCATCTATCGCCACTGGGCCTCCAAGCGGGCCCTCTACCTCGACATCCTGCGGGCGGTCTGGCTGGCCGCCGCGAACGAGCTGTCGCGCTTCGTCGAGAACGGCTCGGGCGGCCCGGAGGCGGTCATCGCCGCCTACCTCGACGCCATGATGCACGACCCGATGGGCGCGCAGATCCTGGTGCGCGAGTATCTGGACGGCGCCCCGTACCTGTCCCAGCTCACCACCGCCGAGCCGGCGCTGCTCGATCCGCTCCGGCGGGCCGCGGCGGTGATCGCCGAGGGCGCCGACGGCGGCGTCGACCCGGTGCTGGCCGTGGTGACGGTGGGCGGGCTGGCCGCGCTGGTGGCGTCCTCGCAGGAGGCGATGCTGCCGATGGTCGGCCAGCAGCTCGCCCCCGAGGCCTGGCGTGCCCACGTGCTGCACGTGCTGGCGAACGGGCTCGCCCCGCGCGCCGGCCCGCGCGGCTGATCGATCGGCCGCCGTCCGCGCGCCCGGCCCGCCGTCCCGGCGGGGGCACGCGAGCCTTTCCGGCGCGCCGGGGCGGGCGTAGGCTCGCGCACCATGAAAACGGACGTGGTGGTGGTCGGCGCGGGGCTGCAGGGCGCCTCGGTGGCGCTTCGCCTGGCGCAGGCCGGCAAGCAGGTGGTGGTGCTGGAGCGGGCGGTCCCGGGCGCCGAGGCGTCCTACGCGGCCGGCGGCATCCTCTCCCCCGGCGTCGAGGCGCTCGAGCCCGGCCCGTTCTACGCGCTGTGCGCCGCCTCGCTGGCGCGCTACCCCGGGTTCGCGCGCGAGGTCGAGGCCGCGAGCGGCATGTGGGTCGGCCTCCGCGGCGGCGGGACGCTCGAGATCGCGGTGGACGATCCGGAGGCCCGGCTCCTCGCCGGCCGCGCCGAGAAGCTGCACAAGGCCGGGCTGCCGGTGGAGGTGCTCGACGACGCCGAGGTGCGCCGGCTCGAGCCGGGCGTGTCGCCCGAGGCGCGCGGCGCGCTGTACTTCGCCGACGAGGCCTCGGTGGACCCGCGGCTGCTGGGCCGGGCCGTGTACGTGGCGGCGGCGCGGGCCGGGGCCCGCTTCGTCACCGGGAAGGTGGAGCGGATCGTCCACGAGGGCGGGCGCGCGGTGGGCGTGGACCACGCCGCCGGGCGCATCGAGGCGGACGCGGTGGTGCTCGCGGCGGGGAGCTGGAGCATGCAGGTGGAGGGGAACGGGCTGCCGCCCGGCGCGGTGCGCCCGGTGCGCGGGCAGATCGCGCTCCTCGACACCCGGCCGCCGCTCCTCTCGCGCGTGGTGTTCTCCGCGAACGGCTACGTGGTGCCGCGCGCCGACGGGCGGATCCTGTGCGGCTCCACCATGGAGGAGGTCGGGCACGAGAAGGCGGTGACCGCGGGCGGGCTGCGGCGCGTCCTCGACATCGCGCTCGAGATCGCGCCCGCGCTGGCGGGCGCGCCGGTCGTCGAGACCTGGTCCAACTTCCGCCCCGCCAGCCCGGACGGCTCGCCCATCCTCGGCGCCGGGACCGTGCCGGGGCTGTACTACGCCACCGGCCACACGCGGAACGGCATCCTGCTCGCGCCCATCACCGCCGATGCGGTGGCCGCGGCGGTGCTGGGGACGCCGCCGCCGGTGGACCTCGCGCCGTTCTCGCCGGCGCGCCTCGGGGCCGGGCGGCCGCAGGCGGCGGGCCGCAAGTAGGCGCGGGCCCGCCCGCCTTGCCCGGCGCCGGCCCGGGCCGCAGGTTTCCACCGGGCCCATGCGCGGCGCGCCGGACATCCGGGAGGTGCAGGACCACCTCTTCGACCGGCTCGCGCGGGGCCAGCTCCTCCTGCTGGTGGGCGCCGGCGCCTCGCGCTGGGCCGGGCTGCCGTCCTGGCGCGAGGCGGTGGCGGCGCTCGCGCGCGACCTCGTGCCGGTGCTCCGGGAGCGGCTCCCCGACGCCCCGGCGCGCTTCTCGCCGCCCGGGCCGGACGACCCGGTGGCGCTCGAGACGCTGCTCCGCGTGCCCGAGGCGCACCGCGCCCTCTGCGGCGAGGCGCGGCTGGTGGAGCGGCTCGCGGCGCTGTTCGACACCTCGCGCATCGACCCCGCGGCCCTGCCGCTGCACCGGCTCCTGGTCCGGCTGGCCGCGTTCGTGCCCGCGGTCTACACCACCAACTTCGACGACCTGCTGGAGCGGACCTTCGCCTGGGCGGGCCGCGCCTGCCAGGTGGTGGCGGCGCCCGACGACCTGCAGCGCTGGCGGCTCGACCCCGCCGGCGGCCGCTTCGTCTCGCGCTTCCCCGTGTACAAGCTGCACGGCACGCTCGACCGCCCCGCCACGCTGGTGGTGAGCGAGACCGACTTCCAGCGGCGCGCCAGCCTGGCCGCGAACGCCATCGACCTGCGCTTCTGCTCCGACGCGGTCGGCCGCGAGCTGCTGCTCGTCGGCTACGGCTTCAACGACCCGAACCTGCGCTGGATCTGGACCAAGCTGCGCGACCTGGAGGTGCTGCCGGTGGCCTGGTTCCTCGGGCTCGGGACCTCCACCGACCTCGAGCTCGCCACGTTCGAGCTCGACCGGATCGCCCGGGTGGACCTGCGGGCCTCGGACCCGGTGCACCCACCCGAGCTGCTCGCGTTCCTGGGCGCGCTCGCCGACCGGTGCGAGGCGGCGCTGGCCCCGTTCCCCCGCTGACGTCCCCACGCCGTCGCCCGCGACCCCCGGAGGCGGGGGCGTCCCGTTCCCCCGCCGGGCCGCCGGCAGGGCGCCCGCGCCCTCTGCCCACGTCCGTCCGGGCGGGCGCTCGCGGCGCCGGGGGGCCCCGGCTGGCGCGCCCCCGAGGGCTGTGGCAAGCTCGCGCCGATGTCTCTGCCGCTCCGCCGTGCGGCGGTCCTCCTGCTCGCTGCGGCCTGCACCCCGTCCACCGCTCCCGCGCCCGCCCCGGCGGCGCCGCCGGCGAACCACGTCGCGCGCGGGACGATCAACCCCGCGCGCTACGTCCCACCGCCGGCCCGCGGGTCCCGGGCGCGCCCGGAGGCGTGCCTGCCGGGCGAGCCGTTCGCGGCGCCGAGCGCGCTCGCCGAGGAGGCGGTCGCGGCGCTCGACGCGGGCGCCCGCGAGCGCGCGCTGGCCTGCGCCGACGAGGCGCTGCGGCTCTCGCCGCGGATGGTGCCGGCGCTCACCGCGCGCGGCGCCGCGCTCGCCGCGCTCGACCGGCTCGACGAGGCGCGGCTCGCGTTCGCGCGCGCGCTGGCGGTGGATCCGGACGAGCCCGAGGCGCTGCTCGGCGCGGCCGAGCTGCACGTCCGCCGGCTGGGCTCCGCCCGCGACGCGCTGGAGGCCGGCCTCGAGTACGCGGTGCGCGGCGTGCGCAGCGCCACCCGGCCGCCGCGCAAGGACAAGGACCTCGCCGCGCGCCTCGAGCTGGTGGCCGGGATGGCCGAGAACGACCTCGGCCGCAGCCACCTCGCGCTCGCCCACCTCGACCGCGCGCTCGCGGCGCGGCCGAAGGACCCGGACGCGCTCTACGAGCGCGGGGTGGCGCTGTTCGAGCTGTGCCGCTTCGGCGAGGCCCGGCGCGCGTTCGAGCGGGCGCTCGCGATCGCGCCCGACGACCCGTGGGCCATCCACCAGCTCGGCCTGGTCGCCGAGCGCGCCGGGGAAGGCCGGCGGGCGGCGGCGCTCCTGGCGCGGGCGCGCGCGCTCGCGCCGGACGACTTCCGCGACGAGCTGGCCGTGGACCCGGGCGCGTTCCGGGCCGAGGTGGACGCGGCGGTGGCGGCGCTCCCCGCGGCCGAGCGCGAGGCGCTGAAGCTCGCGCCGGTGGAGATCCAGGACCTGCCCGACACCGAGGACCTCACCGCGGTCGAGCCGCCGCTCTCGCCGTCGATCCTCGGCCTGTACCGCGGCCCGCCCGCCGACGAGGCCTGCACCGAGGCCGACGGGCCCCGCTGCCGGAGCATCGTGTTCTACCGCAAGAACCTGCTCCGCTTCGCGCGCGACCGGGCCGAGCTCACCGAGCAGGTGCGGGTGACGCTCCTGCACGAGCTCGGGCACCTGCACGGCGAGTCGGACGACGAGCTGCGCGACCGCGGCCTCGAGTAGGCCGCCTTCGCGGCCGCCTCAGCGCCGCGTCCGCGGCGATTCCGCCCCCTCCTCGCCGCCCGGCGCTTCCTCCTCCTCTTCCCCGCCGGCGGCGCGGCGCACGTGCACCGCCCCCACCTCCGGCGGCTCGGGCGGCTCCGGCTCCGACATGCTGGCGAGGTCGTCCTCCGGGCCGGGCAGGTCGCCCCCCGAGTCGGCGCCGAGCGGCGTGGGGGCCGCCCCGCCCACGTTGCCCGAGGGCACGAGCTTCTCGTCCTCCTCCTCCAGCCGCTCGCGCGGGATCCGCTCGGTGGGCCGGGCGGTCGGCTCCGGGTCGTCGTGGGGTGCGGTGGCCATGACCGCACCCTGCGCACCGCCGGGGGCGCCGGGAAGGCGCGCCCGCCCGGTCAGGGCGCGAGCGTGCGGTAGAGCGCCTCGTACCTCGCCGCGCTGCGCTCCCAGCTGTTGTCCTCGGCCATGCCGCGCTCCACCAGCCCGCGCCAGGCGCGCCGGTCGCGGAACACGTCGAGCGCGCGGCGGGTGGCGGTGAGGAGCGCCTGCGGCGTGTACTCGGAGAAGCGGAAGCCGGTGCCGCGGGCGAACCCGTCGAAGTCCTCGACCGTGTCGGCGAGCCCGCCCACCGCCCGCACCACCGGCACGGTGCCGTAGCGGAGCGAGTACATCTGGTTCAGGCCGCAGGGCTCGAAGCGGGAGGGCATGAGGAACAGGTCGGCGCCCGCCTCGATCCGGTGCGCCAGCCCCTCGTCGAAGCCGATGCGCGCCGCGACGCGGTCGGGGCGCTCGCGCGCGGCCCGCGCGAACGCCTCCTCGTAGGCGGCGTCGCCGCTCCCCAGCAGCACCACCTGCACGTCGCGGGCGAGGAGCGCCGGCAGCGCCGCGGCCACGAGGTCGATCCCCTTCTGCTCGGCGAGCCGCGTCACCAGCCCCACCAGCGGCACGTCCGGCCGCGCCGGCAGGCCCACCTCGCGCTGGAGCGCGGCCTTGCAGGCCGCCTTGCCGGCGAGCTCGCCCGGGGTGAAGTGCGCGGGCAGGTGCGGGTCGCGGGCCGGGTCCCAGGCGTGCACGTCGATGCCGTTCAGGATGCCGTGCAGGTCGCGGGCGCGGTGCCGGAGCAGCGCGTCGAGGCTGGCGCCGCCCTCCGGCGTGAGGATCTCGCGCGCGTAGGTGGGCGAGACGGTGGTGAGCGCGTCGGCGAACGCCAGCCCGGCCTTCATGAAGGAGAGCTGGTCGAAGAACTCCATCGCCTCGTAGCGGAACACCTCCCAGGGCAGGCCCAGCGCGGGCAGCACCTGCTTCGGGAACAGCCCCTGGTAGGCGAGGTTGTGGATGGTGAACACCGTCCGGGCGCCGGCGAGCGCCGGGTCGCGCGCGTGCTCGTGGCGGAGGAGCCAGGGCCCGAGGCCGCACTGCCAGTCGTTGAGGTGCAGGATGCGCGGCCGCAGCCCCAGCGCGCCGGGCAGCGCCAGCGCCGCGCGGGTCAGGAACGCGAAGCGCTCGGCGTTGTCGGGGTGGTCGCGCCCGCCGTCGCCGTACAGGCCCCGGCGGCTGCCGAACAGGTGCGGGTGCTCGACGAAGTAGACGGGCGCCGGGCCCCGCTTCACCCAGAGCGCCACCGGCTCGCCCCGCACGTGGAGCGCCGTCCTCACCGGCTGGAGCCCGGCCGCGCGCGGGTCGATCGACCCGTGGCGCGGCGTCACCACCACCACCTCGTTGCCGCGCTCGGCGAGGGCCCGCGGCAGCGCGCCGGCCACGTCCCCGAGCCCGCCCGTCTTCGACCAGGGGCCGACCTCGGAGGCGACGAACAGGATCTGCATCGGGCTCAGTATGGATCTTCCCGCGCCGCTAGCCGGGCATCTTGCGCAGGAACTCCGCGGCTTCCTCGGGCGGGACCGGGTTGATGTGGAACCCGGAGCCCCACTCGAACCCGGCCACCTGCGTGAGCGCCGGCATCACCTCGATGTGCCAGTGGTAGCTCGGGCTCTGCGCGTCGCGGAGCGGGTTGGAGTGGACCATGAAGTTGTAGGCGGGCTTCCCGAGCGCCCCGCCCAGGCGGCGCAGCGTGCTGCCGAGCGCCTCGGCGCACAGCGCCAGCCGCTCCTTGGGCTCGGCCTCGTAGTTCGACTGGTGGCGCTTCGGGACGATCCAGGTCTCGAAGGGGCTCCGCGGGGCCCAGGGGGCGAACACCACGAACTCGTCGTTCTCGAGCACGAGCCGCACCCGCTGCTTCCGCTCCTGCCCCACGATGTCGCAGAAGATGCAGCGCTCCTTCAGGTCGTGGTGGCGGCGGGCGCCCTCGATCTCCTCGATCACCTGCCGCGGCACCACCGGCAGCGCGATGAGCTGCGAGTGCGCGTGCTCGAGCGACGCGCCGGCCAGGTGGCCGTGGTTCTTGAACAGGAGGATGTACTTGAAGCGCAGGTCGTTGCGCAGGTCGAGGATGCGCGCCTTGAAGGCGAACAGCACCTCGGTGAGCTCGGCCGGGGAGAGGTCCTCCATCGACCGATCGTGGTCCGGGGTCTCGACGATCACCTCGTGGGCGCCGATCCCGTTCATCCGGTCGTAGATGCCCTCCGCCTGCCGGTCCAGCTCGCCCTCGATCTTGAGCGCCGGGAAGCGGTTCGGCACCACCCGCACCTTCCAGCCCGGCGAGTTCGGCGGCGCCGACGGCGCCCGCCCCGCCACGTACACCTCGCGCGGCGTCATGCCCTCGTTGCCGGGGTCGAACGGGCAGAGGCCGCCCTGCGGCGCGGGCGCGGCCCGCTGCATGTCGGACGGACGGCGGGCGCGCTCGGTGGCGATGATCACCCAGCGGCCGACGATGGGGTCGCGGCGGAGATCCGGCATGCGGGCCCTAGCCCTCCTCCGCCGGCGCGGCCCCCGGCTCCACCGGCTCGTGGCGCGGCGGGCGCCGGAGCGTCGAGCCCACCGCGGCGCCGGCGAGCATGAGCGTCGCGCCGCCGAGGTAGGGCGCCGCGAACCAGAGCTGGCTGTAGGCGTGGGTGGCGGAGATGGGGCCGGCGATGCGCCCGAGCGCGGCGGCGGACTGGCCGATGCCGAGCGTGCCGCCCTGGTCCTCGGCGCGCGCCGACCGCGAGATGAGCGAGGTGAGCGACGGGGTGGTCAGGCTCGAGCCGAGCGCGAGGGGCACGGTCGCGACGAGCAGGCCCGCCACCGAGCCGGCGTAGGGCAGCGCCGCGAGCGCGGCGGCCTGCAGGAGCAGCCCGGCCACCAGCAGCGCCCGCTCGCCGAAGCGGCGGCTGAGCGGGCCGATGAGGCCGCCCTGGACCACCGTGGCGACCACGCCGATGAGCGCGAACACGTAGCTCACCTGCCGCTGGTCGAGCCCGTAGCGGTGGACCGCGAGGAGCGCGAACGTCGCCTCCATCCCGCTGAACGCGAGGATGGCGATGAAGTAGATGAGGATGAGCCGGCGGATCCCGGGCCGGCTCACGCCGCCGAGCAGCGCCTCGAGGTGCGGCCGGCGCTCGGCCTGGACGTGCGCGGCCGGCTCGGGCAGCACGAAGAACGCCGCCACCCCGTTCGCCGCCGCGAGCGCCGCCGCGGCGTAGCCGGGCGCGGAGAGCGAGATGGCCGAGAGCAGGCCGCCGATGGCCGGCCCGAGCACGAAGCCGAGCCCGAACGCCGCGCCGATGAGCCCCATGCCGCGCGCGCGCCCCTCCGGCGGCGTCACGTCGGCGATGTACGCCTGCGCGATGGCGATGTTGGCGGTGGCGGCGCCGGCGAACAGGCGCGAGACGAGCAGCCACGCGAAGCTCGGGGCGAGCGCGTAGCCCAGGAACCCGAGCGCCGTCATGGCGATCGAGATGAGCAGCAGCGGCCGGCGGCCGTGGCGATCCGAGAGCCGGCCCCAGATCGGCGTGAAGACGAACTGCATGGCCGAGTAGCCGGTCATCAGCCACCCGATCTGCGCGTCCGGCGCGCCGAGCCGCTCGGCGTAGAGCGCCATCACCGGGATGACCATCCCGAAGCCGAGCAAGTCGATGAAGACGATGACGAAGAGGATCGCGAGGGCGGACCGGTTCTTCACGCGGGCGCGAGGATAACCCGGCCAGGGGCGGGGCGCAGGCTTTCCTGCCGGGCCGAGGGCGGCGACGGGAGCGCCTTCGGGTGAGGGGATTGATTCACGCGCCCTGAGGTCGGGGAGTCGCGGGACGGCGGCCCCTACCACGCCACGCGGTCGCGTCCCGCGTTCTTGGCGCGGTACAGGTGGCCGTCGGCGCGCGCGAACACGTCGGCGCCGTCGGCGTCGTCGGGCGCGAGCTCGGCGCAGCCGAGCGACACCGTCACGCGCAGCGCCTGCCCGCCCGCCTGCACCGGCTCGCCGCCCACCGCCCGGCGCACGCGCTCGGCCACCTCCGCCGCGGCGGCCACGTCGGCGCCGGGGAGGATGGCGGCGAGCTCCTCGCCGCCGATGCGCGCCAGGAGGTCCCCGGCCCGCAGCGCGGCCGCGGCCCGGCGCGCCACCTCGGCGAGCGCGACGTCGCCGGCGGCGTGGCCGTGCCGGTCGTTCACGTCCTTGAAGCGATCCACGTCGAGCACCGCCACCGCGAGCCGGGCGCCGCCGCGACGCGCCCGCGCCACCTCGCGGCGGAGCGACTCCTCGAAGGCGCGGCGGTTGGGGAGGCCGGTGAGCGCATCGCGCAGCGCCAGGTCGGCGAGCGCGGCGAGCTCCGACTCCTCGGCGTCGCCGGCCCGCAGGTAGCGGGCCACGAAGGGACCCACCTGCACCCGGTCGCCGGCGGCGAGCCGGTGCACCGCCACCTCGCGGCCGTTCACCCAGGTGCCGTTGGTGGAGCCGAGGTCGAGCACCAGGTGGCCCTCGCCGTCCGGCACCACGCGGGCGTGCCGGCGCGAGACGTCCGACGCGGGCAGCGCCACCGCGCAGGACGGATCGCGCCCGAGCACCACCTCGCCGTCGAGCGGCACCCGCAGGCCCAGCGCGCCGTCCCCGGCCACGAACACGAGGCAGTGGCCGGCCGCGGCGGCGGCGCGCTCCTCCGGGGTCCGGACGCGGGTGGGATCGTCGCCCATGCGACCGCGAGTCTACACCGGGCCCCCGCGCGCCAGGCGCCCGACCCGCTACACCCGCCAGTGGATGCGCTCGAAGTCCTGGTCGGGCACGGTGAGCGTCAGGTAGCCGTACCGCGGCAGCCGCTCCACCTCGACCTCGCCCCGGAGCGCGTGGACGGCGAGGTCGAACCGGTCGCCCGGCGAGAGGCCCAGCGCGGCGAACGGGAGCTCCAGCTCCGCCACCTGCCCGAACGCGAGCCGCCCCAGGGCCTGGCCGCGCCACGCGCCGGGGCGCGGCGCGCCGTCCGGCTCGAGCGGGAAGTCCACCCAGCGCTGGCCGTCGCCGGAGCGCACCGACACGCGCACGTGCGTCGCCACCTCGGCGGCGCGCGCCGGCGACTCGGCCGGGTCGAGCCGCAGGTACAGCGCGGCGAGGTCGAAGCCGAAGCGGAGCACGTGGAAGGCCTGCGCGCCGCCGTACATCGAGCCGCGGTGCTGGCCGGGCCGGTACAGGCCGGCCCCCTGCCACTCGAAGTAGGTCGTCTCCCGGCCGTCCAGGGCCGGCGTGAGCAGCATCACCGGCTCGCGGAGCGGCTTCGCCTCGAGGCCGGCCGGCGCGGGGGCCCCGGCGCGCTTGATGGGCGCCTGCGTCTCCGGCGGCGGGTCCACGCCGCAGAGCAGCGCCGCCCGGTTCACGTGGGCGCGGAACAGCGCGTCGAACTCCGCCGCCTGCTCGGTGGTGAAGTCCTCGCCGTACCACCAGTACCAGTCCGACGCCTCGGCGGCGTACAGGTGCCGGCGCGCGCGGGCGAGCCGCTCGGCGGGGACCTCGCCCCTCTCCTCCGCCTGCGCGAGCGCCTCGCGGACCCGGCCCAGCGCCGCCCAGGCCTCGCAGTCCTCGCGGTGGCCGATCCAGATCCGGAACGAGGCCTCGATCCAGGAGCCGGTGTGGATGCGCGCGATGGGCGGGCCCTCGGCGGCGGCCGTCGCCTCGGACATCGTCACGGTCTCGACGCGGCCGGAGCGCTCCAGCGCGTCGTAGAGCCGGTCGAGGAACTCGTGGCCCGAGCTCGGGTAGTGCTCCCAGGCGTTCTCGCCGTCGAGGAACACGCCCACCGTGGGCGCGCCGGGCTGCCCGTCCCGCACCCACGCGTCGGCCACCGCGCGCACGTGCGCGGAGAAGTCGGCCACCGCCTCGGCCGCCGGCACGCGCGCGTAGGTGAAGCCGATGACGTCGGAGAGCGCGCGATCGCGGAACAGCATCCGGACCTCGCGCCCGGCGCCGGCGGCGACGCGCCAGGGCCGGTACACCGAGCGCAGGCGCGGCGCGGCGGCGGGCAGGGACTGGAGCAGGACGCCCTCGTCGCTCGCCGCCCAGCCCACGCCCTCCGTGGCGAGGATCTCGAGCGCCTCCGGCGAGACCGAGCCCTCGGCCGGCCACATGCCCGCGGGCGGCCGCCCGAAGCGGCGCGCGTGCGAGGAGATGGCCTCGCGCACGTGCCAGCGCGCGTCCTCGGGGTGGGCGAAGCGCGGGGGGAGCGGGATGCCGGGCAGCGCGCGGTGCGCGGCGTCGGTGTCGCAGAGCAGCGGGAGGATCGGGTGGTAGTACGGCGTGGTGGAGAGCTCGACCTGCCCGCGGTCCTGCAGCGCGCGCCAGCGCGGGACGATGCCGGCCGCGATGCGCCGCTGCACCTCGAGCACCGCGTCCACGTCGGCGCGGGTGTAGCCGCGCCCCTTCTCCCGCAGCGCCCGCACCGCGGGCTCGTCGGCCTGCGCGCCGAAGCCCATCCAGGCGAGGTTGAACAGCGCCTGCAGGTCCTGCAGCTCCTGATCGCCGAACGACTGCGCGAGCCGCGCCAGGTCCACCCCGCGCAGCTCGCGCCCGCGCTTCTGGAGCAGCTCCCAGTAGCGCGGCATGGGCTTCACGTTCGTCTCCCAGCCGACCATGAAGAACGAGCGGAGGATCTGCTGGCGCTCCTCGGCGGTGAGCTCGGCGGGCGGGCGCGCGCTCAGCTCGAGCAGCCGGTCGTGCGCGGTGCCCTGCGCGTAGTCCTCGAGCTGCTGCAGCAGCACCGGGGTGAAGTTCACGGTGCAGCGCACGCCCGGGTGGCGCTCCAGCATCCAGGCCATGTCGTGGTAGGCGCGGGTGGCGTGCAGCCGGACCCACGGCATGAGGTAGGCGCCCGTCTCCGGCTCGCGGTACGGGGGCTGGTGCATGTGCCAGAGGAACGCGAGGCGGACGGGCGTCATCTGGCGGGACGGTAGAACGCGGCCGCGCCGCGCGCAACGCGGCCGGTGTGTCTCACCGCCTCCCGCGCCGCGCCGGCCCGGCCCCGGCCCTCGCCGGCGCGGGCGGCGCGCCCGACCCGCGCGGCGAAGCCGCGCCCGCGGGGACCTCGCGCGTGCCCGCGCACGCGGGCGCGCGAGGTCACGGTCCCCGCGCAGCAGGAGTGGGGCCCCGACGAGCTCCGCTCGGCGGGGCGAGGGCGCAGCCCTCGGCGCGATCCCTAGCGTCGGGTGCGGCGACCCGCGCCGGCCCTCGCCGGCGCGGGCGGCGCGCCCGACGCGGTGAAGGCCGGGCCGCCCTCGCCGCGGACCTTCCACTCCTCCCACAGGTTCAGGAGCAGGGCCACGTCGGCCACCGGCACGCGCTCGCGCAGGTGCGGGAACTCGCCCGAGAACGCGCGGTAGAACTCGTGGTAGCGGAGCGGGGTGAAGTAGCGGAGCAGCGTCTCGCGCCCGGCCGCGTCCACGTCGAGGAACTCGACGCCGAAGCCGGCCTCGAGCTCCGGATCGTCGCCCGGCACGGTGTGCGCCACCCGGGCGCGGATGGCGAGCGGCCCGCCGGGCAGCCCCAGCTCCACGAACAGCTCCAGCCCCTCGCGCAGCAGGAACGAGGAGGCGAGGAACACGCCGCCCAGGCCGAGGTTGCGCGAGGTGCAGTGGGCCTCGAACTTGAGGCCGCGCTCGCCCGGGATGTACAGCCGGCAGGGAAGCTCGACGTCGATGCGCTCGTAGCGGCGTGGCTCGGTCACGGTGCGGGTTCCCCTAGCGGAAGATCTTGCCGAAGCCGCGCGCCTTCAGCTCGCCCATCTCCTTGGCGAGCCGGCCCAGCCGCTCGGTCTTGTCGGCCACCTCGCGCTGCAGCCGCGCGATCTTCTGGTCGCGCTCGGCGACCTGCGCGGCGATCGCGTCCTTCTCCTGCGCGGCGCGCTTCAGCGCCTCGCCCGGCGCCGGGGCCGGCACGGGCGCCGGCGCCGGCGCGGCCCGGGCCGCCTCGGCGGCGGCCTCCGCGTCGGCGGCGCGCCGGAGCGCCTCCGCGAGCCGCTCCTCCAGCTCGGCCGCGCGGGCGGCGGCCTGGCGGACCGCCTCGGCCTCCTCGGCGGGCGCCGGCGCGGCGAGCGGCCGGGCCGTCAGCTCCGCCACCTGCGCCTCGAGCCGCTGGATCTCCTTGCGCAGGAGCGCGCCCTCGCCGGCCCGCGCGGCGAGCTCGTCGCGGAGCCGGCTCACCTCGCCGGCGCCGCCCAGCGCGCCCGAGGCGGTGAGCGACTGCAGCCGCTGCTCGATCTCGTCCTTCTCCCAGCGGACCGCCTGCAGCTCGGCCTCGAGCTCCGCCGCCTGGGCGCCGGCCACGTCGGCGGCGCTGCGCGCCGCGGCGAGCTCCGCCTCCAGCCCCGCCGCCGGCGCCGGCCGCGCCTCGGCCGCGGCGGCGCGCGCCTCCGCCGCGCGGGCGGCGGCCTCGGCCTCGCCGGCGCGCGCCTCGGCCGCCCGGACCGCCGCGGCCTGGTCGGCCTCGCGCGCGGCGCCGGCCTCCTCGAGGCCCTCGAGGCGCGCCAGCGCCTCCGCCGCGCGCGCCTCCACCAGCTGCGCCCGCTCCGCCTCGCTCTCCAGCCGCGCCTCCAGCTCGGCCACGCGCGCCTCCAGCGCCTCGCGCACCGCGGCGGCCTCCCCGGCCGCGGCCGACGCGCCGGCCAGCGCGGCGGTGAGCTTCTCCACCTCGCCGGCGCCCGACGCGAGCGCCTGGGCCCGCGCCTCGGCGGCCTCGCGCAGCTCGGCGTCGCGCGCGGCGTCGGCGCGCTCCCGCTCGGCGAGGCGGTCCCGCGCGGCCTCCGCCTCCCCGGCGAGCCGCTCGGCGCGCGCGCGCGCCGCCTCGGCCTCGGCGCGCAGCGTCTCCGCCTCCGCGGCGGCCTGGGCGCGGGCGGCCTCGGCGGTCCGGAGCTCGCCGGCCCGGCGCGCCGCCTCCTCGCGCGCCGCCTCGGCGTCCACCAGCGCCCGGTCGGCCTCGGCCCGGGCCGAGCCCGCGTCGAGGCGCGCCACCTCCTCCGCCGCGCGCGCCTCGGCCAGCGCCTCGCGGCCGCGCTCGGCCTCGGCCTCCAGGGCCGCGACCCGGTCGCGCGCCTCGCGCAGCGCCGCCTGCGCCTCCGCCGCCTCGTGCGCGCGGCCCTCCAGCGCCTCCTCCAGCTCCGGCAGCCGGGCCTCGCCCACCGAGGCGCGCTCCAGCGCCGCCTCCAGCGCGGCCTTGGCCGCCTGCGCCTCGGAGCGCGCCGCCTGCAGCGCCGCCTCGGCCTCCGCGGCCGCCTCGCGCCGCTCGGCCAGCGCGGCGTCGGCGCGCGCGCGGGCCTCGTCCGCCTGCGCCACCGCCGCGGCCTGCGTGGCGAGCGCGGCGCGCGCCTCGGCGAGCTCGTGGGTGCGCTCCGCGATCACCGCCTCGGCCCGCTCCAGCTCCGCCCGCGCGTCCGCCGCGCCGCCGCGCTCGGCGTCGAGCGTCGCCTCCAGCTCCCGCGCCCGCGCGTCGCCCAGCTCGGCGCCGGCGCGCAGCCGGTCCACCTCGGCCTCCACCGCCTCGCGCGAGCGGCGCAGGTCGTCCACTCCCGCCCGGAGCGCCTCCAGCTCGCGCGCGAGCGCGTCGCGCGCGGTGAGCGCCGCGTCCCGCGCGTCGGCGGCGGCCGCGGCCGCCTGCTCGGCGCGCGCGGCCCGGTCGCGATCCGCGGCGGCCTCGGCGAGCACGCGGTCGCGGGCGCGCGCGGCCTCCACCCCGGCCGCGACGGCCGCGTCCAGCTCGGCGCGGAGCCGCTCGCGCTCCTCGGCGGCCTCGTCCCGCTCGCCCAGCGCGAGGTCGCGCGCCGCGAGCGCCTCGGCCCGCTCGCGCAGCGCGTCGGCGGCGAGCGTCCGCGCCGCGGCGGAGGCCGCGCCGGCCGCGCCCTCCTCGAGGAGCGGCCCCGCCGGCAGCGCCACCAGCGTGAAGCCCGAGAGCCCGCAGGGCGCGTCGCCGCACACCGCCACGTACGCCGCCGTCTCGGCGGTCCCGGCGAGCGAGCCGTCCATGGACAGCTCCGGCTCGGCGTCGGCGCCCATCCCGAACACCCAGCCCAGCGTGGCCGACTGCGCCGCCACCTCCACCTGCGGGAAGCGGCCCAGCAGCGCGCCCACGAACGCCTCGTACCCCGGCGGCGCCGCGCGGCGCGGCTCGCCGGCGAGGTCGGCGAGGCCCGGCCCGCCCGCGTCCACCGCCGTGACCAGCCGCCCGCCCGGCGCGAGCAGGCGGGCCAGCGCCGCCGCGAGGTCGGGGTCGGCGGCGAGCGCCGCGCCGTCGGCGAGCAGCACCACGTCGAAGGCGCCGGCGGGCAGGTCCTCGGGCCGGGCGGCGCGGAACTGCACGTAGGGTGCGTGCGGGCCGCGCGCCGCGGCGCCGAGCGCGGCGCCGTCCTCCTCGATCGACAGGACCTCGGCCGCGCCCCGCTCCACAAGGAAGCCGGCGCTCGCCCCCTCGGTGGCGGCCGCCGCGCCGATCTCCAGGATCCGCCGTCCCTCGAGGAGGGGCTCGACGAAGGCGTAGCGCGCGAGCAGCTCGCCGGTGCCGTTCCGGGCGTGAAAGGAGGCCATGGCGCCGGATGGTACACCGGCGGAGGGCCGGTCCGTGCGCGGCGCCGGATCCCGCCGGCCGGCGGGGGTGTGCGGGCGCCCTACCGCCCCTCGCCAGGCGGGGGCGCCTGCCCGGCGGGCGCGGCGGACGGCGGCCCGGGCTGCGGTGCCGGTGCCTGGCCCTGCTCCGGCGCGGCGGCGTTGGCCGGCCCGCCCGCGGCGGGCGGGGCCGCGGCCTTCTCCGCGGCGGCCGGCTCGGTCCGGGCGGCGGTGCGGATCGCGCCCAGGGTGGCGTCCACCGCGGGCTCGAGCTGCTTCAGGAGCAGCTGCGCGTCCATGGCCCGGGACGAGCGGGAGCCGGCGGTGACCCGGAGCTTCTCGGCGGCGTCGCGCAGCTCGGCGGCGGCGCGCTCCAGCAGCCGGCGCGCCTCGTGGTAGCCGGACTCGGCGCGGATGGCGCCGAGCTCGTCGCGCTGCGCGGAGGAGATCCCGGCCAGCCGCTCGGCGCGCCCGAGGTAGCCGAGGCCGCGCTCGAGCCGGGCCGGATCGCCGGTGGCGACCTCCTCCCGCGCCCAGCCGGCGAGCAGGTCGAACAGCCCCTGGTCGAGCAGGCTCCGCTCCTCGAAGGCGCGCTCGGCGGGGAGCGGCTTCCCCGGCGGCGGCACGAGCGGCGCGTAGGCGGCGGCGAGCGCCGGGTCGTCGGTGGCGAACGCCTGCCGCCCGACCGGCAGCATGAGCCCCTTCATCACCACCAGCCGGCCCTCGTCCGGCACCAGGTACCAGGTGCGCGCGTTCCGCTCGGAGGCGAGCCACGCCACCACGCCGGCGAGGCCCAGGATGGCCACCCAGGCGAGCAGCGCCTTCGCGCCGGATCCGGCGCGCGCGCGCGTGGTCTCGTCCGCCATGTCGAATCTCCTCCGGTTGCCTAGAGTGGGGCTACGTGCGAGCGCGGCGGAGCCGCGCCCGCGGGACGGCGCGTGAGCCCGGAGCGAAGCGAAGGGCGAAGCGCGCCAGGGACCCGCGCAGCAGGGGTGGGGCCCCGACGAGCTCTGCTCGGCGGGGCGGGGGCGCAGCCCCCGTTCGAACATGCCTGAGCCATGGCGTGATTCGACGCAGCGAAGCGGAGATCGAATCACGGACCATGGCTCAGGTTCGCGGGACGCCGATGAACGGCAGGTTCCGCATCTTGCCGTCCCAGTCGAGCCCGTAGCCGACCACGAACTCGTCGCCGATGACGAAGCCGCGGTAGTCGATGGGGATCTTCACCTGCGCGCGCGCCGGCTTCTCCAGCAGCGCCGCGATCCGCACGCTGGCCGGCTTGCGGGTCGAGAGGTTCTCGAGCAGGTACCGCATGGTGAGGCCGGTGTCGATGATGTCCTCGACGAGCAGCACGTCCTTGCCGTCGATGGGCCGGGTCAGGTCGCTCGTGATCTGGACGACGCCGGTGGTGCGCGTGCCCTGGTACGAGCTGATGCCGATGAAGTCCACCGACAGCGGCAGGTCGATGGCGCGCACCAGGTCGGCGAGGAAGATGAAGCTGCCCTTCAGCACGCCGATGACGACGAGGTTCTTCCCCGCGTAGTCGCGGGTGACGTCGGCGCCCATCTGCTCGACGCGGGCCCGGAGGTCCGCCTCGGAGATGAGCACGTCGAGGCCGGCGCGGCTGCTAGACATAGGCGTTGTTCATGATCTCCCCGAAGCCGCCGCCCCCGGGGACGATGTACTGGTGGTCGTCGAGCCCGCGCTCCTCGTCCCAGCGCGTGCCGGGGACGGTGGCGAGGACGTCGGGCGGGGACAGGCCGCGGTCGAGGCGGATCGCGTAGATCCGCACGTCGGGGTGGGCCTTCGTCATGGTGCGCAGGTACTCGGGGGTGACGATGAGGTGGATGTTGACGATCCGCCGCGCCTTGCCCGGCACCTTCTTCTTGTAGGTCTCGATGGCGGTCGCGAGCGAGGAGCCGGTCGCGCCCATCGGATCCGGGAACAGCAGGAACGCGTCGTCCACGTCCCCGCCGATCTTCATCCCGCCGATGCCGGCGCCGACGACCTCCTCGTTCTCGCCCAGCATCCGGCTCATGATGATGTGGTCCTGGCGGACCAGCGACGGCTCGAGCGTCTCGTTCAGGAGGTCGTAGACGAGCTGCGACGGGACCGCGCCGGCGCGGGCGATGTTCACCGTCACCGCGCGCACCTGCCGGTCCACCACCTCGCCCTCGAAGATCGCCTGCGGCGAGCTGTCGATCATGCGGGTGGGGACCGCCACCCGGCGCCGCGGGAACTCGTGGTTCATCACGGTGCGGATGAGGTCCTCGTAGAGCAGCCGGACCAGCCGGTTGATGGCCGGCTGGCGGGTGTCCTTCGAGCACAGCGTCGCGAGCGCGCCGAGCAGGAAGGGGTTCGCGACGATGTGGACGTTCTCGCCGTACCGGTGCTCGATCTCGCTCATCCGGTAGGGGACGTGGTCGTAGCTCAGGTCTCGCACGGGCCGGGAGCATAATGCGGGTCGGCCCGGAAGCGTCCTGCCAAATTTGCGCGCGCCCCGGCCGCGGGGAGCCGGCCCGGGGACGCCCGCCGGCGGCTCACCTCACGTCGATGACGCCCTGGAACATCTTCATGCCGCAGGAGAAGCGGAGCTCGCCCGTCTTCTGCGGCGTGAGCCGCACCATCACCGTCTCGTTGAGCGGCAGCGGCACGTTCATGCCGAGATCCGGGATCACGATCTCGGTGGCGCAGGTCTCGTCGGTGACGCGGGTCATGACGAGCGTGAGCGGGCGGCCGGCCTTGGCCTCGATGCGCCAGGGCTCGTAGCCGTTCTTCGTCACGGTGACCTTCACCACCTGCTCCTTCGCGTCGTCGCCCTTGCAGGCGGGGGCGAGCGCGAGGACGGCGGCGAGGGCGGCGAGCGGCAGGATCGCGGTGCGGGACATGGCGGATGCTCCTCCGGGCGTCGCGCCGCGGCGGAGGCCGCGGGGCGGTGGCATCCTAGCGCGCCGCCGCCCCTCCCGCCGCGGAGCGCGCGGGGGACCCGGAACGTCGCGGGCGCGGAGGCGAGGTGCCCCCGCGCCCGTGGCGCCCGGCGCGGACGCCGCCGCTACGGCGCGACCGCGCCGCTCGGCGCGGAGGCCGGCGCGCTGGCCGCCGCGGTGGCGGACACCGCCGCCTGCGACACGTAGCCGGACTTGCCGTCGGCGGTGCGCACGCGCAGGAAGCCGCGGATGGGCTTGTCCGACGCGGTCACCGCGGTGCCGGCCGCCACGGTCCCGAGGACCTTGGCGAGCCCGTCCGGACCGGAGCGGAGCTCGGCGGCCTGGACGACGGTGGCGGGGTGCTCGGCGGCGGGGGCCGAGGAGAGCTTGAGCACGGGCTCGGGAGCGAAGGCGCTGCGGCAACCGGCCGCGGCGAGCAGCGCGGCACAGAGCGCCGCGCGGGCGAACGTCGAGTTCATTTCGGTGTTCCTCCGAAGAAGAGGCGCGCCGGCCGCGCGTGGCGGTCCGAGCCCTCGCCGAGAGAGAGTAAGCGCGGGCGCCTCCGTGACACGCGCATCGGCGCGCGGGCCCGGCGCACCGCCGCGCCTGGCCGTGGTACAGGCCTGTCCGTGCGCCTCGTCACGCTCGCCCCGGCCAAGGTGAACCTCGTGCTGCGCGTGGGCCCTGTCCGCGCGGACGGGTACCACGACCTCCGCACGCTGATGGTCCCGCTCGATCTCGGCGACCGCGTGGAGGTGCGCGTCTCCGCGCGCCGCGGCCCGGTGCGCTGCACGGTGCCGGGCCGGCCGGAGCTTCACGGTCCGGCGAACCTGGCGGCGCGCGCGGCGGAGGCGTTCCGCCGCCGCTTCGGCGTGGAGCGCGCGGTGTCGATCCGGATCGAGAAGCGGACGCCGGTGACCGCCGGGCTGGGCGGGGGCTCGTCCGACGCGGCGGCGGTGCTCCGCTGCCTCGCCCGCGCGTTCCGCGTGCGCGACGCCGCGGCGCTCGCCGCGATCGCGCTCGAGATCGGCTCGGACGTGCCGTTCTTCCTCGGGCCGGGGCCGGCCTGGGCGGCGGGGCGCGGCGAGCGGCTCTCCCCGGCCGACGTGCCGCCGCTCGACCTCGTGCTCGTGTACCCCGAGGACCCGTCGCTCGCGATCCGGGCCGGCGACGCCTACCGCTGGCTGGACGAGGCGCGCGCCGGAGGGTCGCAGGCCCCCCGCCGTCTGGGCCGTCCGGGGCGGTGGCGGCCGTCCCTGCTGGGGAACGACCTCCAGGCGCCCTGCGTGGCACGCAAGCCCGCGCTCCAGGCGCTGCTTGGGCTGCTTGTGGGGGCGGGGGCGGCGGCCGCTATAATGTCGGGGAGCGGGCCGACGGTCTTCGGAATCTTCCCGGGCCGAGGCGCGGCGCGCGGGGCGGCGTTAGCGATCCAGGGCAGGGCGAAGGGGGGCGCGGCGGGCGTGCAGGTCCTCCTCGCGCGGACGGTGCGACGGCATCCGAGGGTATCGCCATGGAGATCACCGAGGTCCGCGTCTTCCCGGTCAACGAGGAGAAGCTCAAGGCCTACGTGACGATCACGCTCGATCACTGCTTCGTGATCCGCGATCTGAAGGTGATCCACGGCAACACCGGCCTGTTCATCGCCATGCCGGCCAAGCGCCGCAAGGACGGCACGTTCAAGGACATCGCCCACCCGCTCAACTCGGACACGCGCGAGAAGATGGAGCGGACCATCCTCGCCGAGTACGACCGCGAGCTGAAGAAGGGCGCGGCGGCGCCGGCGCGGGCCACCGGCACGGATCCCCACGAGGACTGAGCCGCGCATGCGGTTCACGCAGCGCCCGGTCGACGGCGTGGGACCCATCCGGTATAAGGGCGCCCTTTCGACGACCCGACGTCCGGCGACGGCCTCCGGGCGTGCGCGTCGCCTTCCATCTTCGCGGGATTGAAGGGAGCCAGGGCGCCATGGCGAGCAACGGTCACTATCCGGACTACCGGGTCTTCTGCGGCAACGCGAACCGGCCGCTGGCGGAGGCCATCGCGAAGGAGCTCGGGCGCCCGCTGGCGCGCTCCACCGTCGGCCGCTTCTCCGACGGCGAGATCCAGGTCGAGATCGGCGAGAACGTCCGCGGCCTGGACACGTTCATCATCCAGTCCACCTCGCCGGACGCGAACACCAACCTGATGGAGCTGCTCATCATGATCGACGCGCTGAAGCGCGCGTCGGCCGGCTCCATCAACGCGGTGCTGCCCTACTACGGCTACGCGCGCCAGGACCGCAAGGTCGCGCCGCGCGTGCCCATCACCGCGAAGCTCATCGCCGACCTCATCGAGGCGGCCGGCGCGACGCGCGTGGTCTCGATGGACATGCACGCCGGGCAGATCCAGGGCTTCTTCAACGTGCCCTTCGACCACCTCTACGCCGCGCCGGTGCTGCTCGAGCACATGCGCAAGCGCTTCGACGGCCTGACGCAGGACCTCGTCATCGTCTCGCCGGACGCGGGCGGCGTCGAGCGGGCGCGCGCCTACTCGAAGCGGCTCGGCGCCGGCCTCGGCATCGTGGACAAGCGGCGCACCAAGCCGAACGTCGCCGAGATCATGAACGTCATCGGCGACGTGAACGGGAAGGTGGCGGTGCTGCTCGACGACATGATCGACACCGCCGGCACGCTCACCCAGGCCGCCAACGCGCTGGTGGACAAGGGCGCGACGCGGGTGTTCGCGTACGCGACGCACGCGGTGCTGTCCGGCCCGGCGGTGGAGCGGATCATGAAGAGCCCGATCGAGGAGGTGGTCGTGACCGACTCGATCCAGCTCGCGCCGCCCGCCGCCGCCTGCCCGAAGATCCGGACGCTGTCGGTGGCCGGGCTGCTCGCGGAAGCGATCCGCCGGATCCACTCGGCCGACTCGCTCAGCTCGCTGTTCGTCTGAACGAGGGCTGCGCCCTCGCCCCGCCGAGCGAAGCTCGTCGGGGCCCCACTCCTGCTTCGCGGGGCCCGTGACCGCTCGCGCCCGCCTACGCGGGCGCGCGATCGGTCCCCGCGGGGAGGGGTTGCACCCCTCCCCGGCCTGCGGCCGGGGCCCCTCCCTGCTGGCCTTCGCCCGCGGTCGCGATCCTGAACCCTTGACCGCGCGGGGGTTTTCGGCTAATTCCCCGCGTTCCCGACGGCCCCTCGACGAGCGAGTGGCCTCCGACAACCACCCAGGGCCCATGCGCTTTTCCGCGACGGCCCCCCGCGCGCTCCGGAGCGAGGCGCGAGCCCATTGGGAGGAAGAAATGGCAGAGAACGTCCTCAGCGCCCAGAAGCGCACCGAGCAGGGCAAAGGTCCCGCCCGCCGGCTTCGCCAGCAGGGCCTCATCCCCGCGGTCGTCTACGGCGGCAAGCGGGAGCCCACCCACGTCGCGCTCGACCCGGCCACGCTGCTGAAGGCCATCGAGACGCCCCACAAGTTCAACACGCTGCTCGAGCTCCAGGTCGAAGGCGCCTCGAAGCACGTGCTGTTCAAGGACTACACGGTCGACCCGGTCACCCGGAAGCTGCTGCACGCGGACTTCCTCGAGGTGAGCCTCGACCAGCCGGTGCGCGTCGAGGTGCCGGTCGCCACCGTGGGCCGCGCCGCCGGCGTCGCCGACGGCGGCATCCTCTCGGTCGCCGCCCACGAGGTGGTGGTCGAGGCGCTGCCGAACAAGATCCCGGTGCGCATCGAGGTGGACGTCACCGAGCTGAAGATCGGCCGGTCGCTCCACGTCTCGGAGCTGAAGGCGCCCGAGGGCTGCAAGTTCAAGTTCCAGACGGACTACGTGGTCGTCTTCGTCGCGGTGCCCGAGAAGGAGGAGGTCGCGGCGCCGGTCGCTGCGGCGGTCCCGGGCGCGGCTCCTGCGGAGGGCGCGGCTCCGGCCGCGGGCGCTGCGGCTCCGGCCGCCGGCGCGGCCCCGGCCGCGGGCGCTGCCCCTGCCAAGGGCGGCGAGGCCAAGGGCGGCGACAAGGCCAAGAAGTAAGGGCGTCGCTTGAAGCTCGTGGTCGGCCTCGGCAACCCCGGCGAGGAATACGCCCGCACCCGCCACAACGTCGGCTTCGTGGTGGCGGATCGGCTGGCGCAGCTCGCGGGGGTGAGCTTCACCGCGAAGAAGTTCGCGGCGGAGCTCGCCGAGGCCCGCCTCGGGCCGGAGCGGGTCTGGATCCTGAAGCCCCAGACCTACATGAACCACTCCGGCGAGGCGGTCGGCGCGGCCCTGCGGTTCTGGAAGCTGGGGCTCGACGACCTCGTGGTGGTACACGACGACCTGGAGCTGGAGCCGTTCCGCGTCCAGCTCAAGGTCGGCGGCGGCCACGGCGGGCACAACGGCGTGAAGAGCGTGAACGCCCACGTGGGCAGCCCCGAGTACGCGCGCGTGCGCGTGGGCGTGGGCCGCCCGCCGCCGCGGATGGACCCGGCCGACTACGTGCTGGGGAAGTTCGCGAAGGGCGAGGATGCCGAGCTCGACCTGTGCGTCGAGCAGGCGGTCGAGGCGACGCGGCTCGCGGTCGAGCTGGGCGCCGCCAAGGCGATGAACCAGGTGAACCGCCGCTCCCGCGCGGCGGAGTGAAGCGAGGCAGCACCGGATTCGCCGGCATGGGGCCGGCGGGCCGGATTGGCGGGAACGACTCCTCGCGGCGGGCGAACCGCCGCTACCGAACCCGAGGGGAGCGACATGGCAGAGACGAAGCAGCTCGTGCGCGAGTACGAGACCATCTACCTGCTCAAGGCCGAGACGCCGGACGAGCAGGTGGACGAGATCAAGGAGCGCCTGCGCGGGGTGGTGAGCCGCCAGGGCGGGAAGGTGATCCGGTTCACCAACCAGGGCAAGCGCAAGACCGCCTTCCCGGTCGCGAAGAACGCGAAGGCCCTGTACATGCACTGCCTGTACATCGGCAAGCCCGGGCTCGTGACCGAGCTCGAGCGCAACCTCAAGATGATCGACGTGGTCACGAAGTTCCAGTCGGTGAAGCTGGCCGACGGCGTGGACTTCGAGGCCCGCCAGGTCGAGGCCGACGTGAAGATCCAGGCCGTCGACGACGAGCAGAAGCCTCGCGAGGAGCGCGCCGAGGGCGTCGAGGAGCCGTTCGAGGCCGAGGCGCCGGAAGGGCAGGAGGAGTGAGCCATGGCGCGTCCTGACATGGGTGGTCCGAAGATGGGTGGCGGTTTCGGCGGTCCTCGCGGCGGCGGCTTCGGCGGTGGTGGCGGCGGCGGCGGCGGCTTCGGGGGTGGCGGGTTCGGCGGCGGCCGCGGCGGTGATCGCGGCGACCGTGGCGACCGCGACGACCGCGGCGGCGACGAGGGCGGCGGGCGGCGCGGCTTCGGCCGGCGCAAGGTCTGCCGGTTCTGCGCCGACAAGACGCTGAAGGTCGACTACAAGGACCAGGGCCAGATGAAGTACTTCCTCACCGAGCGCGGCAAGATCATCCCCCGCCGCATCAGCGGGAACTGCGCGAAGCACCAGCGCGAGGTGGCCACCGCCATCAAGCGCGGCCGGATGCTCGCGATCCTGCCCTACACCGTCGGGCAGATGTAAAGGAGCGCCGCCATGAAGCTCATCCTCCGTGAAGACGTCGAGAATCTCGGAAAGGGCGGCGACCTGGTGGACGTGAAGCCCGGCTACGGGCGGAACTACCTCCTGCCGCGCGGGCTCGCGGTCGCCGCGAACCCGAAGAACGTGAAGGAGCTCGAGCACCAGAAGGCGGTCGCCGCCGCCAAGGCCGCGAAGCTGAAGGCCTCGGCCCAGGCGGTCGCCAAGCGGCTCAGCGAGACCCCGGTCACGCTGAAGCGCAAGGTGGGCGAGCAGGACAAGCTCTACGGCTCGGTCACCGCGCTGGACGTGGCCGAGGCGCTCGCCGCCCGCGGCGTGCAGCTCGACCGCCGCTCCATCGTCCTCGACGAGCCCATCAAGACCGTGGGCGAGTTCGAGGTGCCGGTGAAGCTGCACTCCGAGGTGGCCGGCAAGGTCAAGGTCACCGTGGAGGCCGAGGCGGAGTAGCCGCCCGGCGCCATCCCGAAGCTCCGGAGGGCCGGCTCACGCCGGCCCTTCTCATTTCTCCGGCGGCGTCGGCGCGAGCGGGGCGAGCTCCACCTCGAGCGCGTAGGGCGCGTCCGGCCGCGCCGCCGGCGCGGCGCCCTCCGCGTGCCGCTCGCGGACCGACAGCCAGTAGGTGCCCGGCCCCACCTCGGCCGAGAGCGCCTCGGCGGCGCCCGGCCCGCCCTCGCCGGCGGCGGCCACGAGCGGCGCGCGCTCGCCCCCGGCCGGCGCCCGGTTGAGCGAGAGCGTCACCGCGAGCCCCGGGATCCCCTGCTCCGGCGCCGCCCCGGCCGCGTGCCAGCGCGCCCGCAGCACGCGCCGGCCCGCGCCCTCCGGCACCTCCAGCCGGTAGACGTCGAGGTCGCCCTCGTCCGGCCGGCGGGGCGCGCCGACGGCGCCGCGCACCTCCGCGGCGGGCACGCCGTCCGGCCGCGGGAGCAGCGGGAGCGGCGTCGCCTCCGCCGCGCCGTCGTTCGGCTCGCGCTCCACCCAGGCGGCCGCGGCCGGGCGGAGCGCCGCCGGCAGGCCGGCCGCGATCGCGGGCGCGCGGGCGGCGAGCGCCGCGTACAGGTCGTCCCAGCGCCACGCCGCCCCCGCGGCGAGCGCCGCCACCACCAGCGCGGCGCCGGCCGGGGTGACGAGCCGCTGCGGCCGCAGCACGCCCACCTGCCGCTCCAGCGCGCCCTGCTCCAGGCCGTCGCGGAAGTCCTCCCGGCTCGCCAGCTCCAGCTCCCCCGCGGCCCGCGGCAGCGCGGGGCGGTGGGCCGGCCGGGCCGGGTGCCCGGGCCCGGCGAGCGCGGCGCGCATCGCGTCCGCGCTCGGGAACCGCTCGGCGGGATCCTTGCGCAGCGCGCGGTGGACCACCTCGGCGAGGCGGGGCGAGACGCCCGGCGCGACCTGCCGGAGCGGCGGCGGCGCGTCGTGGAGGTGCGCGGTGATCACCGCCACCGGGCTCGCCGCGGTGAACGGCGGCCGCCCGGACACGAGCTCGTACAGCAGGCAGCCCATGGCGTAGAGGTCGGCGCGCGCGTCCACCGGGCCGCCGCGGGCCTGCTCCGGCGCGAGGCAGCTCGGCGTGCCCACCACCGCGCCCGCGCCGGTGGTGGCGCCCCCGGCCTCGTCGCGCAGCTTCGCGATCCCGAAGTCGAGCACCTTCGCGAAGTCCTCGCCCGGCCGCGCCTGCATGAGCATCACGTTGGCGGGCTTCATGTCGCGGTGGACCACGCCCGCCTCGTGCGCCTCGGCCAGCGACCCGAGCACCTGCTGGGCGATGCCGACCGCCCGCGCCTCGGAGAACGCGCCGCCCTCGCGCAGCGCCCGCGCCAGGTCCTGCCCGGGCACGTACTCCATGGCGAGGTAGAACCCGCGCTCGGGCAGCTCGCCGAAGTCGAAGACCGCGATGGTGTGCGGGTGCGAGAGGCGCGAGACGATCCGCGCCTCGGCGCGGAAGCGCTCGCCGGCGGACGGGTCGCGGGCGAAGTCGCCGCGCAGCACCTTCACCGCGAGCGCCTTGCCCATCTGCACGTGCTCGGCCCGGTAGACCGCGCCCATCCCGCCCTCGCCGAGCAGGGAGACGAGCCGGTAGCGGTCCGCGATCACCCGGCCGACCAGCGGGTCCGCCGGCGGCGCGCGGCGCGCGGTCGCCCGCAGGTCGAGACCGCACCGCGGGCAGAAGTTCAGCGGCCCGCCGGCCGGCTCCGCGAGGTGTCCGCAGCCGGGGCACGGGGCGCGGAGGTCGGGGATCGCCAGGGGGCCGGGCATGCGCTCGCCGCGAGAGTATCCCGGCGCCGCCGGACCCGGAAAGTCCCGGCGGCGCCGGGATCGCGCGCCGGTGCGACGTGGTAGAAAGTCCGCCCCATGCTCACCGCCGCGCTCGTCGCGCTCGCCCTCGCATCGGTCCCCCGCCCCTTCACCGTAGACGACCTGCTCGCCCTGGAGCGCGCGGGCGACGCGGCCATCTCGCCGGACGGCGCCAGCGTCGCGTACACGGTCGCCACCTCCGCGCCCGGGGGCGAGAAGCTGGTCTCGGCGCTGCACCTCGTGCCCGCCGCGGGCGGCCCGGCGCGCCGCCTCACCTTCGGCGAGGAGCGGGTGACCTCGCCGGCGTTCTCGCCCGACGGGCGCCGGCTCGCGTTCCTCTCCAACCGCAAGGGCGGCACGCAGGCGTGGGTGCTCGAGCTCCAGGGCGGCGAGGCCCGGCGGGTGACGGACCTGCCCGGCGGCGTCTCCGAGCTCCGCTTCACCCCGGACGGCGCCGCGCTGGTGGTCGCCGCCGACGTGGACCCGGCCTGCGGCGCCGACGCGGCCTGCAACCGGAAGGCGGACGCGGCCGCCGAGGTCCGCCCGCACCTCGCCGCCCGGCTCCTGTTCCGGCACTGGAACGAGTGGCGCGAGCGCGTGCGCACGCACCTCGTCCGCGTGCCGCTCGACGGCGGCCCGGCCCTCGACCTCACCCCCGGCGACCGCGACGCCCCGCCGGTGCAGCGCGGCTCGGGCGACGACCTGGCGTTCTCGCCCGACGGGACGACGCTCTACTACATCGCGGTGTCCGACCCGGTGGAGGCCACCTCCACGAACGGCGACGTGTACGCGGTCCCGCTCGCCGGCGGGACGCCCCGCCGCGTGACCACCGCGCCGGGCTGGGACGGCTCGCCCCGCCCGTCGCCGGACGGCAAGCGCCTCGCCTGGCTCGCGCAGCCGCGCGCCGGCTACGAGGCCGACCGCTACCACGTGATGGTGGCCGCGGCCGACGGCTCGGGCGCGCGCGACCTCACCGCCGGGTTCGACCGCTCGGCGGCGGATCTCGCGTGGGCCCGGGGCGGCAAGGCGCTCCGGTTCACCGCCGAGAGCGAGGGCGTCCACGCCCTGTACGAGGTGGACCTCGCCGGCAAGGTCACCGAGCTGTACCGGGGGCGGAACCTCGCCCACGTGTCCTGGTCGCGCGACGGCGCCCGGCTGGCGGCGCTGGTGGACGGGCTCGCCGCGCCGCCGGAGGTGGCGGTGCTCGAGCCGGGCGGGCGCGGCGCCCGGCCGCGGCTGCTGACGGCGCTCGGGGCGAAGGGGCTCGCCGGGGTCGCGCTCGGCGAGGTGCGCCCGCTCACCGCCACCGGCAAGGACGGCCAGGCGCTGCACGGGTGGATGGTGCTGCCGCCCGGCCACCGGGACGGCCAGCGGCATCCCGCGGTGGTGCTCATCCACGGCGGCCCGCAGGGCGCCTGGAACGACGCCTGGAGCTTCCGCTGGAACCCGATGCTCTACGCGGCCCGGGGCTGGACGGTGGTGCTGCCCAACCCGCGCGGCTCCACCGGCTTCGGCCAGGCCTACACCGACGCCGTCCGGGCGAACTGGGGCGGCACCCCCTACGACGACATCATGCGGCTCACCGACGCCGCGGTCGCCACCGGCGCCGCCGACGGGGGCCGGATGTGCGCCGCCGGCGCGAGCTACGGCGGGTACATGGTGAACTGGATCAACGGCCAGACCGACCGGTTCCGCTGCCTGGTGGCGCACGCGGGCAACTTCGACCTGCGCATGGCGTACTACGACACCGAGGAGCTCTGGTTCCCCGAATGGGAGCTGGGCCGTCCGTGGGAGACGCCGGAGGCGTTCGAGCGCTGGTCGCCGAGCGGGTTCGTGGCGCAGTGGCGGACGCCGACGCTGATCTCGCACGGCGAGAAGGACTTCCGCGTCACGGTGACGCAGGGGTTCGCGGCGTTCACCGCGCTCCAGCGGCGCGGGATCCCCTCCCGGCTGATGGTGTTCCCGGACGAGGGGCACTGGGTGCTGAAGCCGCGCAACGCGAAGGTGTTCCACGACGAGGTGCTCGGCTGGATCGGGCGCTGGCTGGATTCGCCTGCGCCGCAGGCGAGCGCGCCGCGGTGATGGCCGGGACCTTGTCGCCCTCGAACCCCCTGCTATAGTCCGGACCCGCCGTGCTCGACTGGCTTCACAACATGATGTCCCGCGATCTCGCGATCGACCTCGGGACCGCCAACACCCTCATCTACATCCGCGGCATGGGCATCGTCTCGAACGAGCCCAGCGTGGTGGCGGTCCAGCAGGAGTCGCGGAGCGGCCGCAAGGTGCTCGCGGTCGGCAAGGAGGCGAAGGAGATGCTCGGGCGCACGCCCGGGAACATCGTCGCCATCCGGCCGATGAAGGACGGCGTCATCGCCGACTTCGAGGTCACCGCGGCGATGCTGAAGTACTTCATCCAGGCGGCGCACAACCGGAAGAGCTTCGTGAAGCCCCGGATCATCATCGGGATCCCGTCGGGCATCACCGAGGTCGAGAAGCGCGCCGTCCGCGAGGCCGCCGAGTCCGCCGGCGCCCGCGAGGTCTACCTCATCGAGCAGCCCATGGCCGCCGCCATCGGCGCCGGGCTCCCCATCACCGAGCCCTCCGGCAACATGATCGTCGACATCGGCGGCGGCACCTCCGACGTCGCCGTCATCTCCCTCGGCGGCATCGTCTACTCGCGCTCCGTCCGCGTCGCCGGCGACAAGATGGACGAGGCGATCATCCAGCACGTCAAGCGCAAGTACAACCTCCTCATCGGCGAGCGCACCGCCGAGCTCATCAAGATGGGCATCGGCACCGCCTATCCCACCGAGGAGGAGCTGACCATGGACATCAAGGGCCGCGACCTCGTGGCCGGCGTCCCCCGCACCCTCACCGTCACCTCCTCCGAGATCCGCGAGGCCCTCGCCGAGCCCGTCAACGGCGTCGTCGAGGCGGTGAAGGTCACCCTCGAGCGCACGCCCCCCGAGCTCGCCGGCGACATCGCCGACCGCGGCATCGTCCTCGCCGGCGGCGGCGCCCTCCTCAAGAACCTCGACGTCCTCCTCCGCGAGGAGACCGGCCTCCCCGTCTTCCTCGCCGAGGACCCCCTCTCCGCCGTCGTCATCGGCGCGGGCAAGGCGCTCGAGGAGCTCGACATCCTCCGCCAGGTCACCGCCCAGGGCTGATCCCCCCGGCCGGGCGGGCGCCTTCACGTCCGGTGAGGCGTTTCCCGCGATCGGGGGTGGGCGAATCCGCGATCCGCGCGCAACTCGCAGAAAGGGTTTGGCCGCGGACCGTGTTGTAGTAGGCAACCACCGTGCTGAACTTCGTCCACAACATCCTGTCGCGCGATCTCGCGATCGATCTCGGGACCGCCAACACCCTCATCTACATCCGCGGCATGGGCATCGTGTCCAACGAGCCCAGCGTCGTGGCCGTCCAGGCCGACGGGCGCGGCAGCCGCCGCGTGCTCGCCGTCGGGAAGGAGGCGAAGGAGATGCTCGGGCGCACCCCGGGCAACATCGTCGCCATCCGGCCGATGAAGGACGGCGTCATCGCCGACTTCGAGGTCACCGCGGCGATGCTGAAGCACTTCATCCAGACCGCGCACAACCGGAAGAGCTTCGTGAAGCCCCGGATCATCATCGGGATCCCGTCGGGCATCACCGAGGTCGAGAAGCGCGCCGTCCGCGAGGCCGCCGAGTCCGCCGGCGCCCGCGAGGTCTACCTCATCGAGCAGCCCATGGCCGCCGCCATCGGCGCCGGGCTCCCCATCACCGAGCCCTCCGGCAACATGATCGTCGACATCGGCGGCGGCACCTCCGACGTCGCCGTCATCTCCCTCGGCGGCATCGTCTACTCGCGCTCCGTCCGCGTCGCCGGCGACAAGATGGACGAGGCGATCATCCAGCACGTCAAGCGCAAGTACAACCTCCTCATCGGCGAGCGCACCGCCGAGCTCATCAAGATGGGCATCGGCACCGCCTATCCCACCGAGGAGGAGCTGACCATGGACATCAAGGGCCGCGACCTCGTGGCCGGCGTCCCCCGCACCCTCACCGTCACCTCCTCCGAGATCCGCGAGGCCCTCGCCGAGCCCGTCAACGGCGTCGTCGAGGCGGTGAAGGTCACCCTCGAGCGCACGCCCCCCGAGCTCGCCGGCGACATCGCCGACCGCGGCATCGTCCTCGCCGGCGGCGGCGCCCTCCTCAAGAACCTCGACGTCCTCCTCCGCGAGGAGACCGGCCTCCCCGTCTTCCTCGCCGAGGACCCCCTCTCCGCCGTCGTCATCGGCGCGGGCAAGGCGCTCGAGGAGCTCGACATCCTCCGCCAGGTCACCGCCCAGAGCTGATCCCCCCGGCGGCCCTCCGGGCCGCACGGGAGGTGGATGCGGGCCGGGGGGGCGCTTAGGATCTGCGCCCACCATGCTCGCGCCCACCCTGGCCCCGCTCCTCGCGCTCGCGCTCGCCGCCCGCGCCGACCTCACCACCACCGCCGAGCAGACCGGCTTCCGCGAGACCGGCCGCTACGACGAGGCGGTCCGGCTCTGCCGCGGGCTCGCCGCCGCGCACCCGGCGCGCGCCCGCTGCGTCACCTTCGGCGAGACGCCCGAGGGCCGGCCGCTGGTGGCGCTCGCGGCGAGCGCGGGCGGCGGGCTCGATCCCCGCGCCGCGCGGGCGGCGCGCCGGCCGGTGGTGCTCCTCCAGGGCGGCATCCACGCCGCCGAGATCGACGGCAAGGACGCCGGCTTCCTGGTGCTGCGCGAGCTGCTCGCCTCGAAGGACGGCGGGCCGCTCGCGAAGGTCACGGCGCTGTTCGTGCCGGTGCTGAACGCCGACGGGCACGAGCGCTTCGGGCCGAACCACCGGCCGAACCAGCGCGGCCCGGAGGCGTCCGGCTGGCGCACCACCGCGCAGAACCTGAACCTGAACCGCGACTACGTCGCGGCGCAGGCGCCGGAGACGCAGGCGGTGCTCCGGCTCATGGACGCCTGGGACCCCATCGCCCTCGGCGACCTCCACGTCACCGACGGCGCGCAGTTCCAGCACGACCTCGCGGTGATGGTCGAGCCGCGCCAGGGCTACTCGGCCGCGATGCGCGAGGAGGGCGCGGCGCTCTCGGCCGCGCTGATGGAGCGGCTCGCCGCGGCGGGCCACCTGCCGCTCGACTTCTACCCTTCGCTCCGCGAGGACGGCGATCCCGCCTCCGGCTTCGCCCCCTACCCCGCGCCCATCCGCTTCGGCCACGGCTACTGGGCCGCGCGGAACCGCTTCGGCATCCTGCTCGAGACCCACTCCTGGCGGCCGTATCCGCACCGGGTGAAGGCCACCGCCCACTTCGTGCGCGCGCTGCTCGACCTCGCCGCCGAGCGGGGCGGCCGCTGGCGCGCCGCCGCCGACCGCGCCGACCGCGAGGGCGCGGCGTCGGGAGGGCGGGAGGTGGAGATCGCCTGGACGCCCGGGTCGCGCACGCGGACGCTCGCGTTCCAGGGCTACGCCTACGTGCGCGAGGACTCGCCGGTGCTCGGGAGGAAGGTCCCGCGCTACGACGAGACGCGGCCGGAGGTCTGGAACGTCCCGGTGGTGGACGAGCTCGTGGTCGGGCGGGCGCGCGTGCCGGAGGGCGGCTGGATCGTCCCGGCCGCGCACGCGGGGTGGGTGGCCGGGAAGCTCCGGCTGCACGGCATCCGCTTCGAGCGGATGGCCTCCCCCCGGACCGCGGCGGCGGTCGAGGCGTTCCGCGCCACCGCCGTCGAGGCGAAGGCGCAGTCGTTCGAGGGCCGCCACCAGACCACGCTCGCCGGCGCCTGGGCCCCGGAGGCGCGCGACCTCGCCCCGGGCTGGCTCTGGATCCCCTCGGCGCAGCCGCTCGCGCCGCTCGCCGCCATGCTGCTCGATCCAGCCGGGCCCGACGCGTTCGTGGCCTGGGGCGCGTTCGCCACCGCGTTCGAGAAGAAGGAGTACATCGAGGACTACGTGCTCGACCCGTGGGCGCGGGCGCTGCTCGCGAAGGATCCGGCGGTGAAGGCGGAGTTCGAGCGGCGGCTCGCCGACCCGGCGTTCGCGAAGGACCCGGCCGCGCGGCTCGAGTTCTTCTACCGGCGCCACCCGGCCTACGACGAGGCCTACCGGCTCTACCCGGTGCTTCGGGCCGCGCGCCGGCCCTGAGGCCGCGGCCCCGACGCCGCCGCCCGCGCCGGTCCACGTCCGGCGCGCCCGGCAGCGGGTCGGGAGTTCCCGACAGCCCTGCGGCCAACCCCGCGAGATCGCGTCGCGCGGGGCTGGCCGCGCTCCTGCAGTAGCGGGTGGACGACGGCGGCGCGCCACGGTGGCGGCCCCGGGACCTCGAACCCGCAGCGACTCCAGGAGAACGCCATGGCCCAGAACAAGCTCCCCTCCCTCATCGGCGCCGGCATCGGCCTCGCGCTGTTCCTCGCCATCGCGCTCCTCCCGGCGCTGCTCTACGGCGGCTACGCCGGACTGCTGCTCGCGGGCGGGATCGTCGGCACGCCGGTGCAGCCCACCCTGCTCGTCCGCGGCCTGATCGTGTTCGGGATGGGCCTCGGCGTGGTGGGCGTCGCCTCGCTGTTCGCGGTGGCCGGCGCGGCCGCCGGCGCGGCGGTGGGCGCGATCCTCACGATCGCCGGGCGCCGCCCGGTCGCCCAGGAGCAGTCGAGCCGCTGACCTTCGCGGGCGGGGACCCCGGGGCCCGGCCGCGAGGCCGGGCCCGCCTCTTTCCCCCACCCTGGGGATCCCGCCATGCGCGGACGGGCGCGCGCGGCATCGCGCAGATCCTTTCCGCCGCACCCCCGCGCCACGCAAACCCTGCGTCATCCCGTCCCTTGACCTCACGCAAACCCGTGTCCTCTCCGTGGGTTGAGTCATCGCCCCGGCGCGGGACCGGGGCACATCGGTTGCACACGCGGACCACGCCTATGCGAGCCACCCTCCTTGCCTTTGCCCTTCTCCTCTCGACCGCCGCCCGCGCCGAGGAGGCGAAGCCCGCCCCGGCGCTGCCGGCCGACGCCGAGTCCTGCCTCATGTGCCACGACAAGGGCGGCGGCGCGCCCGAGGTCGACTTCAAGGCCTTCCCCGGCTCGGTCCACGGCCAGGCCGAGGTGGGCTGCACCGACTGCCACGCCGGCTACAAGGAGGGCCCGCACGAGGGCGAGCTGCCCGCGCTCTCCGCCGCCGAGCAGGCCACCGTGGCGCGCCTGGCGAAGGGCGCCTGGGGCGAGGGCGAGGCGAAGCACGGCGTGACGGCGCCGCGCGCCTACCTCGCCTGCCAGAGCTGCCACACCACCGAGGCCGACGCGTTCGCGAAGTCGGTCCACGGCAAGTGGCTCGCGCAGGACACCAAGGCGCCGGGCGCGACCTGCGCCTCCTGCCACGGCTCCCCGCACTCCATCCCGGCGAAGCTCGCCGAGTACGCGCCGAAGGACGGCAAGCGCGTGCCCGTGCCGGCCGACCGCCGCGAGATGACGAAGCGCTGCGAGGCCTGCCACGGGAACGAGGCGTTCGCCGAGGCCGCCGGGCTCAACCCCGAGGCGGTCATCACCTACCACGACTCGATCCACGGCCGGCTGACGCGGGTGGGCAACGCGGCGGCGCCGACCTGCGTGAGCTGCCACGCGGCCGCGGCCGACGCGGGCGGCACGCACGCCATCGTGTCGAAGACCGACCCCGCGTCCACGGTGAGCGCGGCGAACAAGAAGCAGGCCTGCGCCCGCTGCCACGCCGGCGCGACCGACACCTTCGCCGGCCTGGTGGCCCACAAGCCGCTGCACGAGACCGGCGGGAGCGTCATCCCGCACATCGTCCACGTGGCGTTCTCCTGGCTCACCACGCTGACGCTGCTGTTCTTCGCGTTCCACGTGCTGGTGGACTTCATCTACGAGCTGCGCACCCGGCTCGCGAAGAAGGCGGGCCACGGCCCGAGCGCCGACGCCGTCCGCTCGGTCATCCGCTTCGACCTCCACCAGCGCATCCAGCACTGGTTCATGCTCTCGGGCGTCATCCTGCTCGGCATCACCGGCTGGCCGCTGCGCGGCGCCGGCGACGCGGAGGCGGCCACCTACTCGCGCGCGTTCATGAAGGTGTTCGGCGGCGCCGAGGGCGCGGCCACCTGGCACCGGGTGGGCGCGGTCCTCATCATCATCTCGGCCGCCTACCACCTGTTCTACCTGACGTTCCTCGCCTCCAAGAAGCGGCTGCCGCTGTCGATGCTGCCCGTCCCGAAGGACGCGCTCGACATGCGCGACAACATCCTCTTCATGATGGGCGTGAAGAAGGAGCGGCCGAAGTTCGACCGGTACATGTACCTGGAGAAGTTCGACTACTGGGCCGTGTTCTGGGGCATCGTGATGATGGTCGGCACCGGGTTCATCTTCTGGTTCCCGGTCTGGTTCGCGAGCTGGGCGCCGGGCTGGCTCATCACCGCCGCGCAGATCATCCACGGCGAGGAGGCGACGCTCGCCATCCTGTTCCTCTTCACGGTCCACTTCTACAACGTGCACCTGAAGCCCTCGATCTTCCCGATGAACTGGGCCTGGCTGAACGGGCGCATCTCGATCGAGGCGATGAAGCACGAGCATCCGCTGGAGTACGACCGGCTCAAGGACGAGCAGAACGGCTAGCCGGCCGCTCGCCGGGTCGAGCTGACGGGGGGCCGCGGGATTCCGTGCGGCCCCTTCCGTTTCCGGCGGCAGGCTCCGGGAATCGCGCGGAACGGGCTAGAATCGCCGGATCGCATGCGCCTCTCGAGGAACGCGAAGACGATCCTGGCAGGGCTCGCCGCGCTGGCGCTCCTCGGGCTGGTGGCGGGGTTCCTCCGCTTCAAGGAGTTCGTGGACGAGGACCCGCGCCTCTGCGCCACCTGCCACCGCGCCAGCCCGGAGTTCGCGCTGTGGATGGGCGGAACGCACCGGAGCGTCTCCTGCCAGCGCTGCCACCACTCCACGCCGGAGCAGGGCCTCGCCATGCTGCGCGCGTTCCTGGCCGGCCAGAAGCCGAAGGGGAAGCACGCCGAGGTGGAGGTGGGCGCCTGCGCGGAGTGCCACTTCTCCCACGACCCGCGCTGGCCGCAGGTGGGCAACTCGCGCGGCCACCGGATCCACTACCAGGAGCGCGGCATCGCCTGCGTGCGCTGCCACGCCGCCTCCATGCACGGCTTCGAGCCGGTGGCGAAGAAGTGCGAGGAGTGCCACCCGAAGCACGCGGTGGGCGTGGAGAAGATGGCGGCGCTGCACTGCTTCGCCTGCCACGAGTTCCTGGGCAGCGAGCAGGGCCTGCGCCCCACCCGCCGCGACTGCATGCGCTGCCACACCGCGCAGGGCATCCACGCGCCCATGAACGAGCACGGGGCGGACCACGGCGCGCCCATGGAGATGAGCTGCAGCGCCTGCCACCGCCCGCACCGGCCCAGCGGGCAGACGCTGGCGGCCTGCGCCGAGTGCCACGGCTCCGACGCCATGGCCCGGGGCGGCCTGCACGCGAACCGCGGCCACCGCGCCTGCCTCGAGTGCCACAAGCCGCACACCTGGACCGCCGAGCAGGCCGACTGCCTGCGCTGCCACCCGTCGGGCAAGGCGCACGCCGAGGGCACCGCCTGCACGACCTGCCACGCGTTCGTGGGGGCCCCGCTGCCCAGCTTCCCGACCGACGGGGGCGTGCGATGACGCTGCGGCTGAAGCTGTTCGTGCTCATCGCGGGCGTCATCATCTTCGCCATGTCCGGCGTGACCGCGGTGGCGCTCTGGCGCGAGCTGGTGCGCGGGCAGGAGCTGCTCCTCCGCGAGGGCGTGGCGCTCGCCTCGACCACCGCCACCGGCGCCTCGCACTGGGTGCGCGAGGGCGGGCTCGACCCCGGCGGCCCGGAGGCGCTGCCGGCGCTCCTCGAGCGGCTGGTGTCCTCGGCGCCGCTCGACCGGGCCTGGATCGTTGACTCGGCCGGCAAGGTGCTCGCGTGCGTGTCGCGCACCGGGCAGCCCTGCCCCGAGGGCGTGCCGCCGAGCGAGTTCCAGCCTGCGGACTGGCCGCTCCAGACGCTCTCGCGCCTGGTGCGGCCGGAGGGGATCGTCGCCTCCGCGCCCATCGTGCGCGCCGGGGCGGTGGTGGGCGCGGTGCGGGTGGACTTCACGCACGAGGAGGTGGTGGGCGCCGCCCGCGACCTCGCCTGGGGCGCCGCCGCGGTGGCGGCGTTCTGGATCGTGCTCGGCCACCTGCTCGCGGCCATCTTCATCCGGCAGGTGACGCAGCCGCTCGTCTCGCTCGCCAGCGCGGCCGAGTCGCTCGCCGAGGAGCGCGGGGTCCGGCTGGAGGAGCCGGAGGACCGCGAGCTCGTCGATCTCGTCCGCGCCTTCAACCACATGTCCGCCCGGCTCGACGAGCGGCGCGCCGAGAACCAGCGGCTCATCGCCGAGCTGGAGGAGCGCGTGGCGCAGAAGACCCGCGAGGTGCTGCGCGCCGACCGCCTGGCCACGCTGGGCGGCATCGCCGCCGGGTTCGCGCACGAGATCGGCAACTCGCTCAACGTCATCCGCGGCTACGCCGCGGTCACCTCGCGCGAGCTGCCCGACGACTCGCCGCACCGCTCCGACGTGGAGGCGATCCGGCGCGAGGTCACCCGGGCCGCCGGGCTCATCGAGCGCTTCCTGGTGTTCGCGCGGGCGCGCACCGTCCACCCGCTGGTGCAGCCGGTCGAGCCCATCCTGCGCGAGGCGGTGGAGGTGCTCGGCCCGGCCGCGGCGCACGCGAAGGTGGAGCGCGCGGTGGAGGTCGAGCCCGGCCTGCCCGAGCTGCTCGCCGACGCGGAGCTGCTGCGCCAGGCGTTCCTCAACCTGGGCGTGAACGCGGTGCAGGCCATGCAGGACCGCGGCGGCGGGAAGCTCACCGTGCGCGCGCTGCGCGAGCCGGGCGGCCTGGTGGTCGAGTTCCAGGACACCGGCCCCGGCATCGACGCCGAGGCGGCCGCGCACGTGTTCGAGCCGTTCTTCACCACCAAGGCGACCGGGACGGGCCTCGGCCTCGCCATCGTGCGCCAGGCCGCCGAGGCGCACGGCGGCACGGTGGAGGTGGCCGGCGCGCCCGGCGCCGGCGCCACGTTCCGGGTCCACCTGCCGGCCGCCGAGGCCGGCGCCGCCGCGGGCGCCGCGGCCGGCGGCGCGGGGTAGCCATGGCGAGCGCGAAGAAGCCCAGCCTGATGGTCATCGACGACCTGGACAGCGCGCGCCAGATGATGAAGCGCACGCTGGCCCGCTCCTACGACGTCTACGACTTCGGGTCGGTCGCGGAGGCGGTGCCGGCGGTGGAGCGCGCCGACTTCGACTGCATCGTCACCGACCTGCGCATGCCCGGCATCGACGGCATCGAGGGGCTGCGCCGCTTCCAGGCGAAGGTGCCGGAGATCCCGGTCATCCTCGTCACCGCGTTCGCCACCGTGGAGACCGCGGTGGAGGCGATGAAGGCGGGCGCGTTCGACTACCTGAAGAAGCCGTTCGAGCCGGAGGAGCTGGAGCTGGTGGTGGCGCGCGCGGTGGAGCACGCGCGGGTGAAGAAGGAGAACGCCCGCCTCCGCTCGGCGCTCGCCGGCCAGTTCAGCGTGCACGGCATCGTGGGCAAGTCGCAGGCCATGAAGGACCTGGTCTCGATGCTGGAGCGCATCGCGCCCTCCGACGTGCCCATCCTCATCGAGGGCGAGTCCGGCACCGGCAAGGACCTGCTCGCCCGCGCCGCCCACGCGCTCTCCTCGCGCGCGCAGGGGCCGTACGTGGCGCTCAACATGAGCGCCATCCCCGAGAACCTGGCCGAGTCCGAGCTGTTCGGCCACGAGAAGGGCGCGTTCACCGGCGCCGACCAGCCGCGGGCCGGGTTCTTCGCCGAGGCCGAGGGCGGCACGCTGTTCCTGGACGAGATCGGCCTCTTGCCCCCGGCGCTCCAGCCGAAGCTCCTGCGCGTGCTGCAGGACGGCGAGTTCATCCCGGTCGGCAGCCGCAAGCCGCGCAAGGCGAACGTGCGGGTGGTGGCGGCCACCAACGAGGACCTGCAGCGGCGCGTGAAGGAGGGGAAGTTCCGCGAGGACCTCTGGTTCCGGCTCCGGGTGGTCCCGCTGCGCCTGCCCCCGCTCCGCGAGCGCCGCGAGGACATCCCGCTGCTCGTCGAGCACCTCGTCCAGAAGCACGCGCTGCGCCTCTCGCGCCCGCCGCTCCAGCCGGACGCCGAGGCCATGCGGGCGCTCCTCGACCACGCCTGGCCCGGCAACATCCGCGAGCTGGAGCACGCCATCGAGCGCGGGCTGCTGCTCGCGCGCGGCGAGGCCATCACGCTCGCCGACCTGCCGCCGGAGCTGACGCCGCCCGCCGACGCGGCCGGCGGCGCCGACGAGGGGCGCTACCGGCGCGCCCGCGACGCCTGGGAGCGGCGGTTCCTCGAGGACGTGCTGCGCGAGGCGGGCGGACAGGTGGCGCGCGCCGCCGAGCTCTCCGGCCTGCACCGGTCCACGTTCTACGAGAAGCTCGCGCGCCACGGGCTCGCCGACAAGGACGCGAAGCCCTGAGCGCGACCCGCCGCCCCGGCGCGCTCCGGCTCCGCGCGGCGCGGCCCGCCGACGCCCCGGCGATCGCGCGGACGATGCGCGCGGCGGTGCGGGGCGTCGCCGCCGGCGCGCTCCCGGCCCGGTTGCGCGCGGCGTGGGGCTCGCTCCCGCCGCTCTATCACCTGTGGGCCATGAGCGCGGGCGGCGAGCGGTACCTCGTGGCGGAGCGCGGCGGCCGGGTGGCGGGGTACGCCGCCTGGCGCGGGGCGGAGCTGACCGCGGTGTTCGTGCGGCCCTCCGCGGCCGGCCGCGGGGTGGGCGCGGCGCTCGTCGCCGCGGTGGAGCGGCGGGCCCGGAGGGCCGGCGTCCCGGCGCTGCGCGTGCTCGCGGCCGGGCCCGCGATCGGCTTCTACGCCCGGCTCGGCTTCCGCCCCGGCCGCGCCGCGAGGGCGCCGCTCCCGGGCGGCCTCGCCCTCCCGGCCCGCTGGATGCGCAGGCCGCTCGCGCCCGGCTAGAGCCGCCCGCAGGGGCGGCGGAACGGGCAGCGCCGGCACGCGACCCGGTCGTCGGGCCGGGGGAAGGCGTCCTCCACCGCCACGTTCCGGGCCGGATCGACGAGCGCCCCGCGCATGGCGGCGATGGAGGCGCGCATCTGGTCCTGGCAGGTGGACAGCGCGGCCGGATCGACCGCCACCGACACGCGCCCGGCGCCGCCGTCCTCCGGCGCGGCCAGGTAGACGAGCCCGCCCACCACCGCGTCCGGCGCGGCGCCCCACTTCCGCTGCGCGTACAGCGAGTAGATGCCGAGCTGGGTGTGGTCCACCGTCCGCTCGCGGCCGGTCTTCCAGTCGAGGATGTGCACCCGGCCCTCGGCGTCGCGGTAGGCGAAGTCCACCGCCACCCAGATCTTGGTGCCCTCGAAGTCCCAGGCGTCGAGCTCGTCCACCGACAGCCAGCGGTCGCGCGGCGTGGCGCGGATGGTCTCGAGCGCCTCGCTCGCGTAGAAGCCGCGCAGCCCGCCGTCCACCACCTGCTCGAACAGCCGCTTCCAGTCGGCGTCGGAGACCGGCTCCCCGTACTCGTGCTCGACGAGGCCGGTGATGCGCGAGGCCTCGCGCCAGTAGGACTTGTCGCGCGAGGCGGCCCACTCGGCGCGCGCCTTGCGGCGGGTGCGGTCGAGCAGCTTCTCCGCCGGCCAGAACGTGCCGCTCACCCGCGCCGCCGAGAGCATCTGCTTCAGCGCGCCGTGCACCACCGAGCCCGCCCACTGCCAGCGGGAGGAGAGCTTCTTCAGGACGTACAGCTCGCGCACCGGGGTGCCGTGCGCGGCCTCCCAGCCGCCCCAGCTCCCGTAGTAGGCGTAGAAGTACGCGCGCCGGCACTCGGCGAACTTCTCGTGGCGCGACTTCGACCAGGAGAACTCGTTCTGCAGATCGGCCATGGGCAGGCCCGGCGGTCTGGGACCGCCGGGTGCCCGAGTGTAGCCGAGGGGGCTGACGGGCGGGGGGCTAGGGAGCCGGCGAGGAGGCCGGCGGCCGCTGCGCGCGCACCCTCGGGCTCCGCGGCGGCGCGCGCACCGGCGTGGCGCCGGGCACCGGGCGGACCTCGACCTTGCCGATGGCGAGCCCCTCGAGCTGCGGCCGGACCGCGGCCGGCGTGCCCACCAGCACGAGCGTCGAGCGCGCCGGATCGAGGTAGCGCTCGGCGATGCGCTGCACGTCGGCCGGGCCGACGTTCCGGACCGCGTCGGCGTAGCCGTTCCAGTAGTCGTCGGGGAGGCCGTGGATGACGAGCTCGGCGACGCGCCCGGCGATGCCGCCCACGGTGGCGAAGTCGGCCGGCAGCGAGCGGACCAGCGCGTTCCGCGCGTCCGCCAGCTCCGCCTCGCCCACCGGCTGCTCGCGCAGCTTGCGGATCTCGCCGAGGAGGTCGCCCAGCGCGGCGCCGGTCACCTCCGCCTTCACGTTGCCGTGCACGATGCTCACGCCGCCGAGGCGGCGCGCGTCGGCGCCGGCGCCCATGCCGTACGTGTAGCCCTTCTCCTCGCGCAGCGTGCGGAACAGCCGCGAGGACATGCCGCCGCCCAGCACCTGGAACGCCACCGTCGCCGCGACGTAGTCCGGCGAGGCGCGCGCCAGCCCGGGCATCCCCAGCATCACCAGCGTCTGGGGCGCGTCCGGCTTGTCGAGCAGGAGCGTGACGTGCGGCGCGGCCGGCGCGGGCGCGCGGGGGGCCGGCGCGGCGGTGCCCGCCGGCCACTTCCCGAGCGTCCGCTCGAGCAGCGGCCGCAGCTCGGCCTCGGAGACGTCGCCCACCACCACCAGCTCGGCGTTCGCGGGGCGCCAGAAGCGCGCGTGGAACGCGGCCAGGTCGGCGGGCCGGGTGGCCGCCACCGAGGCCTCGTCGCCGAGCACGTAGTGGCCGTAGGGGTGGTCCGGGCCCCAGTACGCCTTCAGGAACGCCTTGCCGGCGATGGTGGCCGGCTGGTCCCGCTGCTGGAGCAGCGTCACCTTGCGCTGGTCCTGCACGCGCGCGAAGTCCTTCGCCCGGAACGCCGGGTTCATGGCCACGTCGGCGAACAGGTCGAGCAGCTTCGGGAGGTGCCGCGAGAGCGACGAGCCGGAGAGCGAGGCCGCGTCCTGGCCGGCGCCGGCGCCGAGCGACGCGCCCAGGAAGCCGACCTCGTCGGAGAGCCGGGTGGCGGTGCGGGAGCGGGTGCCGCCCTCGGTGAGCATGCTGGCGGTGAAGCTCGCCAGGCCGGGGAGGCGCGCCGGGTCGTTCACCGCGCCGGCGCGCACCACCAGGTTGAGCGCGACGATGGGCAGCCGCCGGTGCTCGACGAGCCGCACCCGCAGGCCGTTCGCGAGCGCGAAGTGGCGCTGCTGCGGGAGGTGCAGCTCGGGCGCGGCGCCGATGGCCGGCACCTGGCCGCGATCCGGGCCGGCGGGCGCGGCGGCGGCCTGCGGCGGCGTGGCGGGGGGCGCCGCCGGCGCGGGGGCCGGCCGGGAGCCGGCGCAGCCGAGGACCGCGGCGAGGAGGACGGCGAGGGATCGGAGGCTGCGCGTCATCGGGCGCTCCCGGCGGCGGCGCCGGCGGCGGCCGGCCTGGGGTGGACGGTGAGGACCACGCGCGCGTCCTTGCGCAGGAAGCGCCGCGCCGCGTCCGACACGTCGGCGGGCGTCACGGCGCGGTAGCGGGCCAGGTCCTTCGCCAGGTACCCGGGGTCGCCGGTCCGCACGTAGTAGCCGGCCAGCGAGGCGGCGCGTCCGCCGAAGCCCCCCACCGGCTCGAGGCCGAACACCGCGCCGGCCTCGATCTTGTTCTTGGCGCGCTGCACCTCCTCGGCCGTGGGCGGCTCGCGCGCGATCCGCGCCAGCTCCTCGTCGATCTCGCGCTCCAGCCGCTCCAGCGGGACGCCCGGCTTCGGCGTCGCGACCACGAGGTACATGCTCGCGAGCGCCTGGCTCATCTGCCCGGCCGAGACGCCCTGCGCGATCTGCTCGTCCATCACCAGCCGCTTCACCAGCCGCGCGCTCTTGCCGTCGGAGAGCACGCTCGAGAGCACGTCCAGCGCCGCGTCGCCGGGCGCGAACACCCGCGGCGTCTGCCAGGCGAGGTAGAGCCGGGGGAGCTGCACGCGGTCGTCCATGGAGACCCGCCGCTCCGCCGTGAGCGGCTTCGGATCCGGCGCCTGGTGCGCGGGCCGGGCCTTGCCCGGGATGGGCCCGAACCACTTCTCCACCAGCGCGCGCGTCCGCGCCGGGTCGATGTCGCCGGCGATGGCGAGCACCGCGTTCTCCGGCCCGTACCAGCGCTCGAAGAACTGCTTCACGTCGGCGAGCGTGGCCGCCTCGAGGTCCTCGTGCGTGCCGATGGTCTGCCAGTGGTAGGGGAACTGCGGATCCCACAGGCTCGCGAGGAGCTTCTCGAACACGAGCCCGTACGGCTGCATCTCGTAGGACTGCCGGCGCTCGTTCCGCACCACGTCGCGCTGGTTGTCGAGCTTCTCCTGGGTGAGCGTGGGGAACATCCAGCCCATCCGGTCGGCCTCGATGAAGAGCATCTGCTCGAGCGCGCCGGAGGGCACCTGCTCCCAGTACACGGTGCTGTCCGGGCTGGTGCCGCCGTTCGCCTCGCCGCCGGCCGCGTCCACCAGCCGGTCGGCCTCGCCCTTGGGCAGGTGGGCGCTGCCCTGGAACATGAGGTGCTCGAAGAGGTGGGCGAAGCCGGTGCGGCCGGGCCGCTCGTCCTTCGAGCCGACGTCGTACTGGACGTGGACGCCGACGAGCGGGGCGGTGTGATCCTCGTGCAGGATCACGGTGAGGCCGTTCCCCAGGGTGAACATGGTATAGGGGATCTCCGGCGCGTCGCCCGGGGGTGGGGCGGCGGCGGCGGGCGCGGCGGTGAGGAGCGCTGCGACGAGGAGCGGGCTCGCGATCATGGCGCCTCGCGTTATATGCCTCGACCGGCCCCCCGTCACGGCCCCCCGGTGTCCAAACGGCCTGGCATGCCCCCGCCCGCACGAGGCACGACGGGGCGGTCGTTGCGCCGGCGGGCCGCGGAGGTATCCTCCCCCTCCGGATGGCCCCCGAACCCTCCCCGCTCCGCATCCTCGTCGCCGAGGACGATCCCGCCGTCGCCCGGCTGTACACCGCCTACGCGCAGAGCCGCGGGCACACCGTCCTCGTCGCGCGCGACGGCGCCGAGGCGTTCACCGCCGCGGCCGACCAGGGGCCCGACCTCATCCTGCTCGACGTGGCCATGCCTAAGGTGGACGGCCGCGACGCGCTCCGCCGCCTGAAGGCCGACCCGCGGACCCAGGGCATCCCCGTCCTCGTGATCAGCGCGGCCGGCTCCGACCAGCACCTCCGCGAGCTGATGCTCCAGCTCGGCGCCTGGGACGTGATGGAGAAGCCGGTCGATCTCCAGATCGCGTTCAACAAGGCCGAGCGGCTGGCGCGCCGCTAGCCGAGCCCCCGCTCACCCCGACCCCGAGCGTAGCCCGCCGCAGGCGGGCGGAGTCGAGGGGCGCCGCAGGCGGCCGGAGTCGAGGGGCGCTACCGCCCCGCCTCGATCCGCATGCCCTTCGGGATGATCACGATCCCGCTCTCGGTCACGTGGAAGTGCTTGCGGTCCTTCTCGTGGTCGAAGCCGATGGTGGTGTGGGCCGGGATGTCCACGTGCTTGTCGATGATGGCGCGGCGGATCCGGCAGTGGCGGCCGATGTTCACGTTCTCGAAGACGATCGACTCCTCCACCGTCGCGTAGCTGTTGACCCGCACCTTGGGCGACAGGATGGAGTGGTGGACGTGGGCGCCGGAGATGATGCAGCCCTCCGACACCAGCGAGTCGGTGGCGCGCCCGACCCGGTTGTCGCGCTCGTTGTTGAAGACGAACTTGGCCGGCGGGTAGTTGTACTGGACCGTGAAGATGGGCCACTCGTCGTTGTAGAGCGAGAAGATCGGGTCCACCGCCACCAGGTCCATGTTGGCCTGGAAGTAGGCGTCCACCGAGCCCACGTCGCGCCAGTAGCCGCGCTCGCGCTCGGTCTGCCCGGGCACCACGTTCAGGGCGAAGTCGTAGACGTAGACGCGCTTGCGCTGGTGCATCGAGGCGACGATCGACTTGCCGAAGTCGTGGGCGCTCGCCGGATCGCCGGCGTCGCGCACGATCTCCTGGACCAGCGCCTCGGTGGAGAACAGGTAGTTGCCCATGGAGGCGAGGCAGCGGGTCGGGTCGCCCGGCATGGTCTTCGGGTCGGACGTGGGCTTCTCCACGAAGCCGACCATCCGCCCGTCCGCGTCCACCTCGATGATGCCGAACTCGCTCGCCTCCTCCACCGGGATCGGCACCGCCGCCACCGTCAGGTCCGCCTTGCGGTCCTGGTGGAACTCCAGCATCTGCCGCGCGTCCATGCGGTAGACGTGGTCGGCGCCGAACACGAACGTGAAGTCGGGCTCCTCGTCGGTGATGATGTTGAGGTTCTGGTAGATGGCGTCGGCCGAGCCCTCGAACCACTTCGGGCCCACCCGCATCTGCGCCGGGACCAGCTCCACGTACTGGTTGAGCAGCGAGGTGAGCCGCCAGGCGCGCTGCACGTGCGTGTTGAGCGACTCCGACTTGTACTGCACCAGCACCTTCATCTTGAGGATGCCGGAGTTCGCCATGTTGGACAGGACGAAGTCCACGATCCGGTAGCGGCCGCCGAACGGCACCGCCGGCTTGGCGCGATCGCGCGTGAGCGGGTCGAGGCGGCGCCCCTCTCCGCCGGCGAGGATCATCGCGAGCAGCTTCGCCATCGGTGACTCCGGTCCAGGGTGAGGAACACCTCCGATGCTACGCACCGGCTCCGGGCAGGGCAAGGAAGCGGGCGCGCGGGCGGCGGCGCGATCCGGGCCGCGCTGCGCGGCCGCGCGCGCCTCGTCGGGGGAGACGCGCGGGGCGGCTCACGCCGGGCGGAGCACCGGGCCGTGCGCCGCCTCGTGCGCGAGCAGCCAGCGCTTCACCTCCACGCCGCCGCCGTAGCCGCCCAGCCGCCCGCGGGCCTGGACCACGCGGTGGCACGGCACCAGGATCGCCACCGGGTTCTCGTGGTTCGCGCCGCCCACCGCCCGGGCGCCGCCGGCGGCGCCGAGCGCCTCCGCCACCTCCCCGTACGTGCGGGTCTCGCCCCAGGGGATGGCGAGGAGCGCCTCCCAGACGCGCCTCTGGAACGCGCTCCCCTGCAGGACGAGCGGCGGGAGCGAGGGCGGCCGGCCGGCGAAGTAGTCGTCGAGCGCCCGCGCCGCCGCGTCGAGGTGGCCGCGCGCGCGGGCCGAGGGGCCCGGGCGCGACGGCCCGCGGTCGCCGAAGGAGAGCCCGAACACGCCCTCGTCGCTCGCCTCGACCGTGAGGATCCCCACCGGCGAGCGGTAGCGCAGGCGCGCGCTCACGGCGTCCTCGCCCCGGCCGCCGCCCGGGCGGCGCCCTCGCCCGCGGCCGGCGCGGGCGCGCCGTGCCGGGCGAGCACCTGCGCGATCTCGAGGTTCACCCGCCGGAGCAGCTCCTGCTTGTCGCGGAACGGCAGGAACGCGCTCTTGAAGCCCTGCACCAGCACGGTGCAGAGGTCCTCCAGCGTGAAGCCCATCTCGCGGTGCGCCACCAGCAGCTCCTTCGTGACGGTGGTGTCGGTGATGAGGCGGTTGTCGGTGTTCACCGAGACCCGCAGGCCGAAGTCGAAGTAGAACTTGAGCGGGTGGCTCGCGAAGCCCTGCACCGAGCCCGTCTGCACGTTCGAGGACGGGCACATCTCCAGCGGGATGCGGTGGTCGTTCAGGTAGTTGAGCAGATCGCCGTTCTCGCGCAGGCGCACCCCGTGACCGATGCGGTGGGCGCCGCACCAGTGCACCGCCTGCGCGATCGACTCCGGCCCGAACGCCTCGCCGGCGTGGATGGTCACGTTCACGTTGTTGTCGAGGATGAGCTGGACCGCGTCGCGGTGCCGCCGCGCCGGGTGGCCCTCCTCCGCGCCGGCCAGGTCGAAGCCCACCACGCCCTTGCCCTTGTACGCGACCGCCAGCTCGGCGAGGCGCACCGAGGTCGTGGGATCGATGTGGCGGATCCCGCAGATGATCACGTTCGACTCGAGCCCGGTCTCGCGCCGCGCCGCCCGGAGCCCGGCCAGCACCGCGTCCACGATGCTGGTGGGCTTCAGGCCCTTCCTGGTGTGCAGCACCGGCGAGTAGCGGACCTCGAGGTAGCGGACGTTCTCGGCGGCCGCGTCGAGCGCGAGCTCGTAGGCGGTCCGGTACAGCGCCTCCTCGGTCTGCAGCACCGCCAGCGTGACGTCGAACGCGGTGAGGTAGTCCTCCAGCGAGGCGCACACCTCGCCCATGTGGATGGCCTTCGCCAGCCCCTCGGGCGTGTCGGCGGGGAGCCGCACCCCCTGCTGCTCGGCGAGCTCGAGCACGGTGGCGAGCCGCACCGAGCCGTCCAGGTGGCAGTGCAGGTCGGTCTTGGGGAGGTCGCGGACCAGCGCCTCCGTCACCTGCGGGAGCGTCGTCGGGGCGGCCTGGGCCATGCCGGAATCTTACGCCCGCGCCGGTGCCGGCGGGCGATCGCGCCGGGGCGTGCGCGCCGGGGCGGAGCGCCCCGCGCTCGGGCGAACGGGGCAGGGCCGCCTAGAAGGCTCTGCGGAGGAACCGCGCCAGGACGCGCTTGTCGCCCACCGAGGCGAACCGCACGGTCGCCTTCGCGTCCGGGCCGCCGCCGTCGCAGGCGAGCACCACGCCCTCGCCGAGCGACGCGTGCGCCACCCGCTCGCCGCGCGAGAAGGCGGCCGCGCCGGCGTCGCCGCGCTGGTCGAACGAGTAGTCCACGGTGGGCTCGCCGCGCGGGGCCACCGGGCGCGGGCGGGGCGCGGGGGCGGGCGCCTGGGGCAGGTCGTCCCCGTCGAGCTCGATGTGCGGCTCGCCCTCGAGCGCGCCGGGGAGGCGCCGGATGGTGGGCGGGCGCGCCACCGCGGCCGCCTGGGCCGCCTCGCGCGCGCGCACCTCGCGCGCCACCGCGTCGCCGAACAGCTCCGGCGGCAGGTCGCGCAGGAAGCGCGAGGGCTCCATGTTGCGGTAGGAGGGGCCGCTCTCGCCGTAGCCGATGCGCCGGCGCGCCAGCGAGAGCGTCAGCCGCCGCTTCGCGCGGGTCATGCCGACGTAGCAGAGGCGCCGCTCCTCGTCGAGCGACTCGTCCCGCTCCGACGCGGACTGGTCGGCCCAGGGCCGCTCGTACGGCAGCGTCCCGTCCTCCATCCCGGCCAGGAACACCGCCTCGAACTCGAGCCCCTTCGCCGCGTGCAGCGTCATGAGCGCGACGCGCCCCTCGGGCGTCTCGGCGTCGGCCTCGCCCAGCAGCGCGATCTGCTCGAGGAAGCGCGCCAGCGGGGGCGGGCGCACCTCGTCCGGATCGCCGGGCGCCGGCTCGCCGGCGATGGACTCGTCGAACTCGCGCGCGGCGGCCACCAGCTCGGCCAGGTTCTCGGCGCGCTCCACCGCCTCGTCGGTGTGCTCCTCCTCGAGGCGCGAGAGCATCCCGGAGCGCTTCAGCACCTCCTGCACCGCCACCCCGGCGTCGAGCGCCGGCACGTCCGCGGCGAGGCCGGTCACGAGGTCGTGGAACTCGGCCAGGGCCCGGCGCGCCGCCGGCTTCAACTCGGCCACCGCGTCGCGCTCCGCCACCGCCTCGACGAGCGGGACGCCCCGGGCCGCGGCGTGGGCCCGCAGCCGCTCCACCGTCTTCTCGCCGATGCCGCGGGGCGGGCGGTTCACCACACGCTCGAGGTCGAGGTCGGAGGCGGGCGAGAGCGCGAGGCGCAGGTAGGCGGCGGCGTCGCGGACCTCGGCGCGCTCGTAGAAGCTGGTGCCGCGGACGATGACGTAGGGGATGCGCGCCGCCCGCATGGCCGCCTCGAGCGGGCGCGACTGCGCGTTCGTCCGGTACAGCACCGCGATCTCGTCGCCGGAGGTGCCGCGGCCGCGCTCGGCCGCGACCGCCCGGGCGATCCGCTCGGCCTCGGCGTGCTCGTCCTCGCCGACGACGAGCGCCAGGGGCGCGCCCGCCCCGGACTCGGTCCAGAGCCGCTTCTCGCGCCGGCGCCGGGCCCGCGAGATCACCGCGTGCGCCGCGTCGAGGATGGTGCGGGTGGAGCGGTAGTTCTGCTCCAGCTTCACCACCTTGGTGCCGGGGAAGTCGCCGTCGAAGCCGAGGATGTTGGAGACGTCGGCGCCGCGCCACCGGTAGATGGCCTGGTCGTCGTCGCCCACCACGCAGACGTTGCGGCACGGGCCGGTGAGGAGCTGCAGCAGCCGGTACTGGACCGGGTTCGTGTCCTGGAACTCGTCCACGAGGAGGTAGCGGAAGCGCCCCGCCCAGCGGGCGCGCAGCGCCGCGTCCTCGTCCAGCAGGCGCACCGGCCGGAGCAGCAGGTCGCCGAAGTCCACCGCCCCGGCGCGCGCGAGCGCCTGCTCGTAGCGGTGGTAGACCTCCTTCGAGCGCGCGGCGTCCGGATCGAGGCCGGCGACCTTCACCTCGGCGGCGCGGAGCGCCTGGTTCTTCCAGCGGTCGATCTGCGAGAGGACCCGGCGCGGCGTGAGCCCCTCGGCCTCGTCCAGGCCCAGCTCGGCCAGGATCCGCTTCACCAGCCGGAGCTGGTCGTCGTCGTCGTAGATCGCGAACGAGGGCGGCAGGCCGGCCCGCGCCGCCTCGCGCCGCAGGAAGCGGGCGCCGAACGCGTGGAACGTCTGGACCCACAGCTCGCGCGCCAGCGGGCCGAGCAGGCGCTCGAGCCGCTCGCGCATCTCGCCGGCGGCCTTGTTCGTGAAGGTGACCGCGAGCACGTGCCAGGGCACCACCCCGCGGTCGCGCACCAGCCGCGCGATGCGGTGCACGATGACGCGGGTCTTGCCGCTCCCCGCGCCGGCCAGCACCAGCAGCGGGCCGTCGTCGTGCAGCACCGCCTCGCGCTGGGCGTCGTTGAGATCCTGGAGGAGGTCCTCGGCCACGGGGGCCGGAAGATAGCCCAACGCGGCGCGGCCCGCAGGGAGTCCATGGCGCCTCCCGTTCGCGTGGGGCCCGTCGCGAGGCACACGATGGCGTCGCCGAGCCGGGCACACGAGGACCGAGCAGCGCAGGCGTGCCCGTAGGCACGTCGAGCAGCACAGGGACGAGTCTGCCCGGCGCAGGCAGCCAGCGTGCGCCGCAGCAGGGCTCTACGCGAATGGGCGGCGCGCTAGGCGGCCGGCAGCGGCGCCACCGGCACCGGCGCCGGGACCGGCGCGGGCGGGAGCGGCGCGCCCGGCGCGTGCCGGCGGCGGTGTGCGGGCGGCGCGGCCGGCGCCTTCCCCGGATAGCGGTAGTCGTACTCGACCCGGTCCACGTGCTCGAGCGCGGGCGCGCCGTCCTCCGCCGTCGCGAGCCGCACCGCGCGCGTCCAGGCCACCCGGCGCGGCACGAGCGTGGCCGGATCGGTCACCAGCACCAGCGTGCTCTCGGCCTGCAGCTCGCCGCCGTCGCGACCGTGGGCCGCCGGCACCGGCACCGGCGCCTCGGCGCCCTCGGCGAGCCGCGCCCGGAGCGCGGCCGCGTGGCGCGCCAGCGCCGCCGGCTCGGGGGTGGCGTGGAGCACGATCTCGACGCAGCGGGCGGTGCGCTCGGCGGCGGCGCAGGGCACCCGCCGCCGCACCGCGAACTCGACCGACGCCGGGCCGCGCACGCCGGGGAGGAGCGGCAGCTCCGACTCCGACGGCATCACGTACTCCTGGCCCAGCACCAGGTCGGCGTCGATCCAGAACCCCACCGACAGGTTCCAGAGCTCCTCCGCCTCGCCGCGGGCGCCGGCCTCCGCGCGCGCCACCGCGCGCTCCGCCTGCTCGCCCTGCACGCCCGCGCCGTCCACCAGGCTGCGCAGCGCCGGGCGCAGCGCCTCGGCGCCCTCCAGCGCCGCGAACGCGCCGTCCGGCCCGATGCGCTGCACCAGCTGCTCGGAGGCGTGCAGCGCCTGCCGCGCCACCGCCGGCGCCCAGGGGAGGTCGCCCTCCCAGGTGGTGCCGCGGGTGGAGATGGCCAGCCCGGCCTCGCCCGCGCCGGCGGGCGCGGCGCGCTGCCGGTAACGCGCGGTGAACACCGAGGGCGGCGCGCCGGTGCGCACGCGGGTCCGGCGGCAGGTCACCTGGGCCTCGAGCGGCGCGGGCCAGGCCCAGCGCAGGCGCACGACCTCGGGGCCGGGGGCCCGCGCCGCGCCGTCCTCCGGCGGCGACGCCGCCGGGGTCGGCGCCGGCGTCGCGCCGCGCGCGGGCCCGTCGGCCTGCGCCGGCAGGGCGGCGAGCGCGAGCGCGAGCGGGAGCGCGAGGATGCGGCGTGCGGCGGCCACGGGGCGGGCAGGCTACCACGGGCGCCGGGGGGCCGCAGCCCGGGGGGCCGGCGCGCGCGCGCTGCGTCCGGGCGCGACCGGCGGTACATTGGGTCCGTGGCGGCGCCGGTGCGGATCGTGCCCCTGGGCGGGCTCGGAGAGATCGGGATGAACTGCATGGCCGTCGAGTGCGACGGCCGGATCGCCGTGGTGGACTGCGGCGTCCTCTTCCCGAACGAGAACCTGGGCGTGGACCTCATCGCGCCGGACCTCTCCTGGCTGCGCGAGCGGCGCGAGCAGGTGGGCGCGGTGTTCCTCACCCACGGCCACGAGGATCACCTGGGCGCCCTGCCGTTCCTGCTCCGCGAGGTCCCGGTGCCGGTCTACGGCACGCGCTTCACGCTCGCCCTGCTCCGGCCGCGGCTGGAGGAGGCCGGCGTGCGCGCCGACCTGCGCGAGGTGCGCCCCGGCGACGTCCGCCCCGCCGGCGAGGCCTCGCCGATCGCGGCCGAGTTCCTGGCGGTCACCCACTCCATCCCCGACGCCTGCGGCCTGGCCCTCTCGACGCCGCAGGGGACGCTGCTCCACTCCGGCGACTTCAAGATCGACCCGGCGCCGGTGCGCGGGCCGGGCATGGACCTCGACCGCATCGAGGCGCTCGGCCGCAAGGGCGTGCGGCTCCTCCTCTCCGACTCCACCAACGCCGAGCGCGAGGGCACCTCGCTCTCCGAGTCGCAGGTGGGCCCGGCGCTGGAGCAGGCGTTCGAGCGGGCGCGCGGCCGGGTGTTCGTGGCCTGCTTCGCCTCCAACGTCCACCGGCTGCAGCAGATCGTGGACGCGGCGCGCGCGTTCGGCCGGCGGGTCGCGTTCCTGGGCCGCTCCATGGAGGCGAACGCGCGCCTCGCGCAGGAGCTCGGCTACCTCGAGCTGCCGGCCTGGATGCCGGTGTCGCCGGAGGAGGCGCGGACGCTCCCGCCGCGCGAGCTGTGCGTCCTCACCACCGGCACGCAGGGCGAGCCGCGCAGCGCGCTCGCGCGCCTCGCCCGCGGCGAGCACCCGGACCTCGCCGTCGCGCCGGGCGACCTGGTGGTGCTCTCCTCGCGCTTCATCCCCGGGAACGAGATCGCCATCGGCCAGGTGGTGAACGAGCTCTGCCGGCGCGGCGCCGAGGTCGCGTACGAGGGGCTCGCCCCGCTCCACGTCTCCGGCCACGCGCAGGCCGAGGAGCAGCGCCGGCTCATCCGGCTCGCCCGCCCGGCCCACTTCGTGCCCATCCACGGCGAGTACCGGCACCTCTCGCGGCACGCCGCGCACGCCGCGGCCGAGGGCGTGGCCGGGCGCGACGTGCTGGTGGACGGGCAGGTGCTGGAGCTCGCCGACGCGGGCGTGCGCGTGCTGGACGAGCCGGTGGCGACCGGCCGCGTGTACACGGATCGCGACGCGCTGCTCGGCGCCGACATGGGCGCCCTCGTGGTGCGCGACCGGCGCCTGCTCGCCGAGACCGGCCTGTGCATCGCGGTGCTGGCCATCGAGCGGACCACCGGCGCGGTGGTGCGCGGCCCGGAGCTGTTCGCCCGCGGGGTGGCCGGGTTCGAGGGGGCCGAGGAGGAGCTGCGCGCCGAGGTGCTGGCCGGCCTCGGCGAGCTCTCGCCGCAGGCGCGCACCGATCCCGCCGAGGTGCAGGAGGCGGTGCGCCTCGCGGTGCGCCGCTTCTTCCGCCGGACCACCGGCAAGAAGCCCCCCGTGCTACCGGTGGTCCTGGAGCTGTGAACCGGCGGCCGCCGCGCCGCCCCGACTCGCGAGGAGCCTGCCGTGCCGAGCTTCGACGTCGTCTCCGAGGTGGACCTCATGGAGGTCGAGAACGCGTTCAACCAGGCGCGCAAGGAGATCGCGCAGCGCTTCGACTTCAAGGGCACGCACACCGAGCTCGAGCGCGACAAGGAGCTGAACCTCGTCATCCGGGCCGGCTCGGAGGGGCGGGCCGAGGCGGCGCTGCAGGTCCTCATGGAGAAGCTGGCGAAGCGCGGCGTGGCGCTGGAGGCGCTCGACCCGCAGAAGCTCGAGCCGGCCTCGGGTGGCCACGTGCGCCAGCTGGTGAAGCTGAAGCGCGGGCTGAAGGTGGAGGACGCCCGCAAGATCGTGGCGAAGGTGAAGGAGAGCGGGATCAAGGTGCAGGCGGCCATCCAGGGCGAGGCGGTGCGGGTGACCGGCAAGAAGCGCGACGACCTGCAGGCCTGCATCCACGCCATCCGCGCGGCCGGGTTCTCCATCCCGCTGCAGTTCCAGAACTTCCGGGAGTGACCCGGCGCCGCGCCGCCCCTCCCCCGGCCTGGGGAGGGGGCCGGATTGCCCCGGGCCCCCCGGTCTGTTAGATCGCGCGTCCCCATGGCCACCCGCGTCTACATGCACACCCTCGGCTGCCCGAAGAACCGGGTGGACAGCGAGGTGATGCTCGGCACGCTCGCCGAGGCCGGCTACCGGCTGGTGCAGGACCCGGCGCAGGCCGAGGTCATCGTCGTCAACACCTGCGGCTTCATCGAGAGCGCCAAGGAGGAGTCGGTCGAGGCGATCGTCGAGCTGGCCGACCAGAAGCGCGAGGGGCGCTGCCGCAAGCTCGTGGTGACCGGCTGCCTGGTGCAGCGGCACGCCGAGGAGCTGGCCCGCGAGCTGCCCGAGGTGGACCACTTCCTCGGCACCGGCGCCTACCAGGACGTGGCCCGGATCGTCTCCGACGCGCAGGCGAAGCGGCTGGTGGTCCCGGACCCGGACTTCGTCCACTCCGCCGCGACGCCGCGGGTGAACTCGCTCCCCTCGCACACCGCCTACCTCAAGATCGCCGAGGGCTGCGACAACGCCTGCGCGTTCTGCATCATCCCGAAGCTGCGCGGCGGCCAGCGCTCGCGGCCCATCGACGACCTGGTGGCCGAGGCGGCGGCGCTCGCGGCCCAGGGGACGGTGGAGCTGTCGCTCGTGGCGCAGGACCTCACCGCCTACGGGCAGGACCTGCCCGGCAAGGTGCGCCTCCACCACCTGCTGCCCGAGCTCGCCAGGGTGGACGGCATCCGCTGGATCCGGCTCCACTACGCCTACCCGCGCGACGTGCCCGACGCGCTGGTGGCCGCGATGGCCGACGAGCCCAAGATCGTGAAGTACCTGGACATGCCGCTCCAGCACAGCTCGGACCGGCTGCTCCGGGCCATGAAGCGCGGGCGCGACTCGGTGTTCCTGCGCGACCTGCTGGCGCGGCTCCGGGCCCGGATCCCGGGGCTCGCGCTGCGCACCGCGCTCATCGTGGGCCTGCCCGGCGAGACCGAGGCGGACTTCGAGGACCTGCTCCGGTTCGTGGAGGAGCAGCGCTTCGAGCGGCTCGGGGTCTTCGAGTACTCGCCGGAGGAGGGCACGCCGGCCGCGGAGATGGCGGAGCAGGTGCCGGACGCCGTGAAGCGCGAGCGGCGCGACCGGATCATGGCCGTGCAGCAGGGGATCTCGCGCGCGCACCAGCGGGCCATGATCGGCCGCCGCCTCGAGGTGCTGGTGGAGGGGCGCGCCGAGGAGACCGAGCACCTGCTCGCCGGCCGCCACGCGCAGCAGGCGCCGGAGATCGACGGGCTCACGTACATCAACGACGGCGTCGCCTACCCCGGCGAGATCGTGACCGTGGAGATCACCGACGCGGCCGAGTACGACCTCGTCGGCCGGGTGGTGGCCCGCGACCCGTCGCGCGCCGCCCGCCCGCTGCCCGCCGCCCCGCGCCCTCCGGCGCGCAAGGGCGGCCTGAACGTCCTCGGCTAGCGCTCCCCGGCGCCGTCGCCGCCGTCGCGCCACCCCTCGTCGAGGAGGTCCTCGGCGCGGACGTGATCGGCGAGCTGGCGGTCGGTCAGCAGCACGTGCTGCCGGAGCCAGTCGCAGAGGATCCCGCCCAGCTTGACCGCGTGGTGCGACTCCGGCCCCTCCGCCGCGATGCGCGCGGCGAGCTCCTCCACCTGCGCGCGGAAGTGCGCGTGCTCGGCCGCGTGGAACGCGCGCCCCGGGTAGCGGGTGCGCGCCATGAGCCGCGCCTCCGCCTCGAAGTGGACGTCCACGTACGCGCGCAGGAACGCGATCACCTCGGCGAGCTCCTCGCGCCCGCGGCGCTCGCCCATGGCGGCGACGAGCCCGTTCACCCTGCGGAACAGCTCCCGGTGCTGCGCGTCGATGTCGTCGATGCCGACCGCCAGCCGCGCGGTCCATTCCATGCCCATGTGCGGAGACCCCTCCGCCGGCGGAGCCGTGCAAGCCTCCGGCCCATTTCACGGTCCGTCGGGGCCGCTCCCGCAGCGCCGCGAAATCCCTCGATCGACGCCGCGGCGCGCGCCCGCGCGCCGGCGCAAGACGTGCCGGGAACCGCGACCCCCGGGTCACGCCGTGCGCGCGCGGCGACTCGCCCGGCCGGGGGAGGCGCCGATATCGAGCCCGCCCGCGGCCGGCGCGGGCGCGCGCGGACGAGGGTCGCTAGTGCGCCCCGTAGCGCTTCTCCCCCGCCTCGATCCGGATCGGGAGGACGTTCTCCGGCGTGGGGAGCGGGCAGGTGGCGAAGGCGGAGAACGCGCACGGCGGGTTCACGGCGCGGTTGAAGTCGAGCACCACCTTGCCGTCGCGCGGGGCCGCGGCGGAGAGGAAGCGCCCTGCGCCGTAGGTCGCGTCGCGGGCGGTCGCGTCCTTGAACACGAAGAACAGCCCGCCGTCCTCCTCCGCGGTGGGCTCGAGCGCCACCTCCCGGCCCTCCACGGTGAAGTGGGCGCGCCCGGGCGCGAGCTCGCGGGTGGCGACGCCGATGACGCTCGGCACCTCCACCTCGCGCGGCGCCGGGTACGCCTCCCAGCGCGCCTCGATCCGCCAGCGCGGATCCGCCGGGTAGGCGTCGACGCCCCGGAACCCGGTGCGCGCCGGCGCCGCCGCGTCCCACACCCGCACCGCGAACCGACCCGAGCGCTCGATCACGGCCAGCGTCACCGAGGCGCCGAGCTGGACCCGGTCCGGCTCGCCGGCGCTGTCCGGCGCGAGCGCCCGCCGCTCCAGCGGCGCGCCGCCGAGCGCGTAGCCGTCGGACCGGGCCGCGGCGAGCGTCACCTTGCCGCCCTCCAGCGTGAACGTCCCCGGCAGGCCGGGGAGCCGGTTCTCGCCCCGCTCGAGCCAGTGCAGCCCGGTGAGCGCGAGCCAGCCGGTGGGCGTCCGCAGCCGCTCCTCGCGGCGGTCGTGCCACGCCTTCCACTCCGCCGCGAACGCCGGGTCCGCGGGCGGCCGGCGGTTGCACGCGGCGAGCACGAGCGGGAGGAGGACCAAGGAGAGCGGCGCGAGGTTCCCGGGCATGGCCCGGGTGTTAGCCCGGCCGGCGCTCCGGCGCCAGCGCAGCCGCGCGCGCCGCCCCTTCCCCGCCGGCCTGCGCCGACCCGAGCCGCGCCTCGAAGCTCACCGTCCAGCCCGGCGCGTCCACCAGCGCCACCCCGCCGCCGTGCGCCTCCGCCACCAGCCGGCACAGGTAGAGCCCCAGCCCGGCGCTGGTCCACTCGCGCGCCTCGCCGGGCGCGAACTTCTCGAACAGGTGGGCGCGGATGGCGGGCGGCACCGGCGGCCCGGAGTTCCGGACCGCGAGCCGCACCCCCTCCCCGTCCGCCTCGCCCGCGAGCTCCACCCGGTCGCCGGTCCGGCAGTGCCGGAGCGCGTTCGCGACCAGGTTCTCGAGCAGCCGGCGCGACAGGTCGCGGTCGATGCGCACCACCAGGTCGTCCCCGCCGCGCACCGAGATGGTCACCCCGCGCTCCCGCGCGTGCGGCGCGCAGCTCCGCGCCACCGCGTGCAGGAGATCCCCGATCGCCACCGGGTCCGCGGCGAGGCGGGCCGGCCCGGTCTCCAGGCGCGAGATGGCGAGCAGGTCGCCGATCATCTCGGCGAGCCGCTGCCCCTCGCCCTCCGCCTGCGCCAGGTCCTCGCGCACCTGCGCCGCGCCCGGCTGGCCGCGCACCTCGACCTCGGCGAGGCGCAGGTACTGGAGCAGCGCGGCGAGCGGGTTCTTGAGGTCGTGCACCATCAGGCGCACGAGGTCGCGGGCCTGGCGGTTGGCGGCCACCACCGCGTCGCGCTGCGCCACCGCCTCCGCGTTCGCCCTCGCCAGCGCCTCGCCGTGGGCGCGGCAGAGCGAGGCGGTGTAGGTCTCGGCCGCGAGCCGCGCCGCGAGCGCCGTGGCGCGCACCGTGTTCCGGATCGCGACGTAGGCCGCGGCGGAGAGGATGAGGCCGACCAGGAGCACCAGCCGCCAGGACACCCCGGAGTGCATGGCGAGCGCCATCTGGTTCGCCGCCGCGACCACCGAGAGCGCCGCGGCCGGCGCCGGCGGCAGCGCCACCGCCGCGAACAGGATCACCATCAGCATCATGCCGTTGCCGGCGCCGGCCGCGATCGCGAGCGCGAGGTTGCCGCCCGCCGCCTCGACCACCCGCCAGCTGCCCACCGCGACCACCGCGACGTCGATGGCCGCCGCGGCGAGCGCCACCGCCTCCCAGCGCCACCGGCGCCGCAGCAGGACCAGGACGCCGGTCGCGACCGCCAGGTACGCGACGCTCACGCGGAGCGCGACCGCGTGCCACGCGGCCGGGTCGTGCCAGCCCGGGAGGTAGACGAGCAGGATGGCGGTGCGGAGCGCCACGCGCATCCAGGCCACCGCCTCGGCGCCGCGCCTCCGCGCCTCGCGCACCGCGTCCGCCACCGCCGCGCGGAGCGCCGCGTCCGCCGCCTCGAGCATCCGGAACCCCCGCCGGCCATCATAACGGCGGGCGGGTTTGCTCCGGGTGCGTCCCGGGCCGCGGCTCCCGCGCGGGGAGCCGGGGCGGTCACCGGCGCCGGCCGCCGCCGAACATCGACCCGAGGATGCCGCGCATGATCTCGCGGCCGAGCTGCGTCCCGGCGGCGCGCATCGCGCTCTGCGCCATCTTGCCCAGGGCCGAGGCGGCCTCGGCGCCGACGGTGCGCGGGGCCGGGGCGGGCCGGCCTGCGGGGGCGGGCGGCGCGGCCGCCGCCTCCTCGGCGCGCCGCTGCAGCCGCTCGTAGGCCGACTCCCGGTCCACCGGCGCGTCGTAGCGCCCGCGGAGCGGCGAGGCCGCCATGACCTGCGCGCGCTCCTCCGCGGTGAGCGGGGCGAGGCGCGACCGCGGCGGCAGCACCCAGGCTCGCTCCACCGGGTGCGGCGTTCCCTTCTCGTCCAGGAACGAGACCAGCGCCTCCCCCACCCGAGCTCGGTGATGGCGCGCTCCACGTCCACCCCCGGGTTGGCCCGGAACGTCTCGGCGGCGGCGCGCACCGCCTTCTGGTCGCGCGGGGTGAACGCGCGGAGCGCGTGCTGCACCCGGTTCCCGAGCTGGCCCAGCACCGCGTCCGGCACGTCGAGCGGGTTCTGGGTGACGAAGTAGACGCCCACGCCCTTCGAGCGGACGAGCCGCACCACCTGCTCGACCTTCTGCCGCAGCTCGTCGGGCGCGTCGTCGAAGAGGAGATGGGCCTCGTCGAAGAAGAACACCAGGCGCGGCTTCTCCGGGTCGCCCACCTCCGGGAGCTGCTCGAACAGCTCCGAGAGCAGCCACAGCAGCAGCGTGGCGTAGAGCGTGGGCGCGCGGATCAGCTTCTCGGCGTGGAGGACGGTCACCTGGCCGCGGCCGGACAGGTCGGTGCGGAGCAGGTCCTCGAGCGCCAGCGCCGGCTCGCCGAAGAGCCGGTCGCCGCCCTGCGACTCGAGCGCGAGCAGCGCGCGCTGGATGGCGCCCACGCTGGTGGGCGAGACGTTCCCGTAGCGCGCGCGGAGCGCCGCGGCGTTCTCCGAGACGTGCTCCAGCATGGCGCGCAGGTCCTTCAGGTCGAGCAGGAGCAGCCCGCCCTCGTCCGCCACCCGGAACGCCACGTTCAGCACGCCGGCCTGGACGTCGTTCAGCCCGAGCACGCGCGCGAGCAGGAGCGGCCCCATCTCCGAGATGGTGGTGCGGAGCGGGTGGCCGGCCTCGCCGTACACGTCCAGGAACGCGACCGGGCAGGCCTCGGGCGCGAGCGCGAGGCCGAGCTGCTGCGCGCGCTCGACGAGCTTCGGGGCCTCGCCGCCCGGGCGCGCCAGGCCGGAGAGGTCGCCCTTCACGTCGGCCAGGAACACCGGGACGCCCAGCCGGCTGAAACCCTCGGCCAGCACGCGGAGCGTGACGGTCTTGCCGGTGCCGGTGGCGCCGGCCACCAGGCCGTGGCGGTTGGCCAGCCGGGGCAGCAGCGCGAGATCGGCGAAGCCGCCGCCCGCGCGGGGGGCCTTCGCGACGAGGATGGGATCGGGCATGGGCGCCAGGATACGACTACTGGGCCTTCGGCGCCGCGATCCGGCGAACGTCCCGGGGGAGCTTCACCTCGAACGCGGCGTCGGGCAGGCCCACGTTCCGCCGCACGTCCTCGAAGCGGATCTCGTTCGCGTTCCCGGCGCCGTCCACCACGCGGGTGGCGGTCACCTGCCCGTCCGCCGCCACGGTGAGCGCGATGGACTCCACCCGCGGGTCGGCCTCCTTCGGCCGGAGCAGGAGCGCGCCGGCGCCGTCCAGCGACACGTCGAACTCGCGCAGGAGGTCGCCCTTGCCGAGCAGGAACGTCACCGCCGCGCTCATGGCCGAGCTGTCGAACGCCTCGTCCACGTAGGCCTGGTTCTCCTCCGGCTCGTACTGCACCAGGCGCGAGCCCTTCACCGCCACCGTCTTCGGCGCCGGCTTCTCGTAGTCCCAGCGCATCATCCCGGGCTTCTTCACGCGCAGGGTCCCGGAGGACGTCTGGCGCCGGCCGAAGCCGGCGTAGGTGTAGGTCTGGCGGAAGCGCGCCTCGAGGTCGCGGGTCCGCTCGTAGAACGCCTGCACCTTCCGCGCGAGCGCGCGCGGATCCTCGAGCGTGCGCGCCGCCGCGGCGCCGCCGGCCTCCGCGGGGGCGGGGGGCGTGACCGGGCCGGACGCGGCGAGGGCGAGCGCGGCGGGCAGGGCGAGGAGGAGGCTCGAGGTCATGGCGGTCTAGATACCAGACGGCCCGCGGCGGCGGCGCATTCAGGGCGGGCGGTCCTTGACGGCCGGGGACGCTCGGGTGATCCTCCCGCCCTCCGAATGCGCCGCCTGCTCCTCGTCCCGCTCGCCCTGACGTTCGCCCTCGCCGGCTGCTCCGGTCCCTGCCAGGACCTGGGCGATCGGCTCTGCAAGTGCGTGGGCGTCGGCACCACGCGCGACGCCTGCGAGCGGAGCGTGAAGGAGCAGCTGCAGAACCACAGCCCGTCGAAGGACGTCGAGCACCTCTGCGACGAGCGGCTGAAGACCTGCCGCGCGCCGGACGGGGCGCAGTTCTGCGAGTGGATCAACACCGCCTGCGGCAAGGCCTCCTGCGGCCTGTCCTCGGACGAGCCGGCCACGGCCTGCACCCCCGCCGCGGCGGCCGCGCTCGAGGGCGAGCCGGTCCAGTCGGAGCCCTGAGCCTCACAGCGCCGCCCATTCGCGTGGAGCCCTGCTGCGGCGCACGCTGGCTGCCTGCGCCGGGCAGACTCGTCCCTGCGCTGCTCGACGTGCCTACGGGCACGCCTGCGCTGCTCGGTCCTCGTGTGCCCGGCTCGGCGACGCCATCGTGTGCCTCGCGACGGGCCCCACGCAAACGGGAGGCGCTATCAGACCGGGACGCCGAGCGGCATCGGGATCCCGTCGTCGAGCCGGACCGCCTCGTCGCCGAAGCGCCCGGCGATCCGCGTCCCGCAGGCCGCGCAGGCGCCGCCCTTCATCCGCACCGCCGTCACCGCGAACCAGTCGCGCTCGATCACCTTCGCGCCGCAGCCCGGGCAGTAGGTGGTGTCGCCCTCCGGGTCGTGGACGTTGCCGGTGTAGACGTAGCGGAGCCCCTCGGCGCGGGCGATGGCGCGGGCCCGCGTGAGCGTGGCCGGCGGCGTGCGCGGCCGGTCGGTCAGCTTGTAGGCCGGGTGGAAGGCGCTGAAGTGGAGCGGCACCTCCCGGCCCATGTGGTCGCGGATCCAGGCGGCCAGCTCGTGCAGCTCGGCGTCGCCGTCGTTCAGGCCCGGGATGAGGAGCGTCGTCACCTCGGTCCAGACGCTCGTCTCGCGCGCCAGCCACTCCAGCGTGTCGAGCACCGGGGCGAGGTGCGAGAACGTCTGGCGCCGGTAGAACTCCTCGGTGAACGCCTTCAGGTCCACGTTGGCCGCGTCGGCGCGCGAGAAGAGGTCGCGCCGCGCCTCCGGCGACACGTAGCCGTTCGTCACCAGCACCGTGAACAGCCCCGCCGCGTGCGCCGCGTCGGCCACGTCGATGGCGTACTCCGCCCAGATGATGGGGTCGTTGTACGTGAAGGCGATGCCGGGGCAGCCGGCGTCGCGCGCCAGCGCCACCACCCGCTCCGGCGTCCAGTCCACCTCCGAGTGCAGCTCGTCCAGCCGCGCCTTGGAGATGTCCCAGTTCTGGCAGAAGCGGCAGCCGAGGTTGCACCCGGCCGTGCCGAACGAGAGCACCCGCGCGCCCGGGTGGAAGTGGGCGAGCGGCTTCTTCTCGATGGGATCGACGGCGAACCCGGTCGATCGGCCCCAGGCGGAGGTGACGAGCTTCCCGCCCTCGTTCCGCCGCACGAAGCAGAACCCCGCCTGCCCTTCCCCGATCCGGCAGTCGCGAGGACACAGCGTGCAGCGGACCTTTCCGCCGGCCGCGGGCTCCCAGTAGCGCGCCTCGTGGATCATGGCCCGATCCTAGCGCCGCGGCCGCGCGACGCGACCGGGGGGCGGGCGGGGCCCCTCCCGCCGGTGCGGCGGGCCTGCAGGCGGGCTCGATCGCGCCGGCCCGGGGTGTTATCTCTCTAACTTTGCGGACGCGCCTCCAGGCCTCCGCCCCGCCCCTTCCGAACGGACGACCCCGTGAACTTCCGCGAAGCCCTCGAACGCCGCCCGCTCGTGTTCGACGGCGCCATGGGCACCCAGATCCAGCGCCACCAGCTGACGGCCGCGGAGTTCGGCGGGAAGGAGGGCGCGAACGACCTGCTCACGCTCACCCGCCCGGACCTCATCGAGGAGATCCACGCGCGCTACTTCGGGGTGGGCTGCGACGTGGTGGAGACGAACACCTTCGGCTCCTCGCGGCTGAAGCTCGACGAGTACGGGCTCGGCCACCGCACCTACGAGGTGAACTGCCGGGCGGCCATCCTGGCCCGCCGGGCCGCCGAGCGCTTCTCGACCCCGGACCACCCGCGCTTCGTGGCCGGCTCGATCGGTCCGACCGGCATGCTGCCGTCGTCCTCCGACCCGGCGCTCGGGAACATCACCTCCGACGCGCTGGAGCGGATCTTCTTCGAGCAGGCGAAGGGGCTGGTGGAGGGCGGGGTGGACGCCCTCATCATCGAGACGCAGCAGGACATGCTGGAGCTGCGCGCCGCGGTGCTGGCCTGCGACGCGGTCCGGCGCGAGGCGCTGCGCGACGTCTTCGTCATTGCCCAGCCCACGCTCATCGACGCGAACGGGCGCATGCTGCTCGGCACCGACATCGGCAGCGCGGTCGCCACGCTGGAGCGGCTGCCGGTGGACGCGGTCGGCCTCAACTGCTCCACCGGCCCGGACGAGATGCGCGCCTCGGTGAAGGCGCTCGCCGAGCGGTGCTCGCACTGGGTCTCGGTGCTGCCGAACGCCGGCATGCCGGAGAACGAGGACGGGCGGGCGGTCTACAAGCTGTCCCCGGACGACCTGGCCCGCGCGCTCGCCGGGTTCGTGGCCGAGTACGGGGTGGACATCGTGGGCGGCTGCTGCGGCACCACCCCCGAGCACCTGCGCAAGGTGGTCGAGGCGGTGCGCGGGCTCTCCGCGCCGCGGCGCCGCCGCCCCGCGCCCGCCGCCGAGCTGTCCTCCGCCATGAAGGCGGTCCCGCTCGCCATGGAGCCGCGCCCGCTGGTGGTGGGCGAGCGGCTGAACAGCCAGGGCTCGCGCAAGGTGAAGGAGCTGCTGCTCGCCGACGACTACGCCGGCCTGGTGCAGATCGCGCGCGGGCAGGTGGAGGCGGGCGCGCACGTGCTGGACGTGTGCGTGGCGCTGAACGAGCGCGACGACGAGGCGGCGCAGATGCGCACGCTCGCGAAGCTGCTGGCGCAGTCGGTGGACGCGCCGCTCATGATCGACTCCACCGAGCCGGACGTGATCGAGGGCGCGCTCAAGGTCTACCCGGGCCGCTGCATCGTGAACTCGGTGAACCTGGAGAAGTCCGGCGAGCGGGTGCGGCGGGTGCTGCCGCTGGTGCGCCGCTACGGCGCCGCGGTGGTCGCCATGACCATCGACGAGAAGGGCATGGCGCAGACCGCCGAGCGCAAGGCCGAGGTGGCCCGGCGCATCGTGGCGGTGGCGAAGGACCACGGCATCCCGCCGGACAGCCTGGTGTTCGACGCGCTCACCTTCACGCTCGCCACCGGCGGCGAGGAGTACCGCCGGAGCGCGGTGGAGACGCTGGAGGGCATCCGCCGCATCAAGGCGGAGAACCCGGGCGTGCTCACCACGCTCGGCGTCTCCAACGTCTCCTTCGGCCTGGCGAAGAGCGCGCGCGAGGTGGTGAACTCGGTCTTCCTGTACCACGCGGTGCAGGCCGGCCTCGACCTCGCCATCGTCAACCCGAAGGACATCCTCCCCTACCCCGCCATCGACGCGGCGGAGCGGGCGCTCGCCGAGGACCTCGTCTTCGACCGCCGGGCCGACGCGCTGGCGCGGCTCATCGCCCACTTCGGCGCGAAGGGCGCGCCGGAGAAGGCCGCGGTGGACCCGCTCGCCGGCGCCGCCGGGAAGGGCGCCGAGGAGCGCATCCACCTCCAGATCCTGCACCGCCGCCCGGAGGGCATCGAGGCGCTCATCGACGAGGCGCTGACGCGCCGCTCGCCGGTGGACGTGCTGAACCAGGTGCTGCTGCCCGCCATGAAGGACGTGGGCGACCGGTTCGGCGCGGGCGAGCTCATCCTGCCGTTCGTGCTCCAGTCCGCCGAGGTGATGAAGAAGGCCGTCGCCCACCTCGAGCAGTTCCTGGAGAAGAAGGCCGGCGCCACCAAGGGGAACGTGGTCCTCGCCACCGTCTACGGCGACGTCCACGACATCGGCAAGAACCTGGTGAAGACCATCCTCTCCAACAACGGCTTCACCGTGCACGACCTCGGAAAGCAGGTGCCGGTCGCGACCGTGCTCGACAAGGCGCTGCAGGTGAACGCGGACGCCATCGGCCTCTCCGCGCTGCTCGTCTCCACCTCCAAGCAGATGCCGTTCTGCGTGGAGGAGCTGCACCGCCGCAACCTGTCGTTCCCCGTGATCATCGGCGGCGCGGCCATCAACCGGCGCTTCGGCTACCGCACCCACTTCGCGCAGGACGGCTCCCCGTACGCGGGCGGCGTGTTCTACGCCAAGGACGCGTTCGAGGGGCTCGAGGTGGTGGAGGCGCTCGTGGACCCGGGCCGCCGCTAGGCGCTGAAGCGCGAGGTGCTGCAGAAGGCGGTCGCCGAGAAGTCCCGGCCCGCGGCGGAGCCGGTGGCGCCGGCGCCGGCGCGGCGCACCGGCTCGGTCGCCCCCGCCGCGCGCGTGCCGGCGCCGCCGTTCTGGGGCCCGCGGGTGGTGCCGTCCGGCAGCATCGCGCTCGCCGACGTGTGGCCGCACCTCGACCTCGCCGAGCTGTTCAAGCTGCAGTGGGGCGTGAAGGCGAAGGGGGCCGAGTACGAGCGGCTCATCCGCGAGGAGTTCGGCCCGAAGCTGGAGGAGCTGAAGGCCGAGGCGCAGGCGCAGGGGTGGCTGGTGCCGAAGGTCGTCTACGGCTACTTCCCCTGCCACGCCGAGGGGAACGACCTCGTGGTCCTCGACCCCACGCACCGCAAGGCCGAGGTGGCGCGCCTCCAGTTCCCGCGCCAGCCGGACGACCGCAACCTGTGCCTCGCCGACTACTTCCGCGAGGAGCGCGGCGCCGACGTGTGCGCGCTCCAGGTGGTCACGGTCGGCGACCAGGCCACCCACCTCGCCGAGCAGGCGCAGGAGCGCGGCGACTACACCCGCGCGCTGTTCCTGCACGGCCTCGCGGTGGAGACCGCCGAGGCGCTCGCCGAGTACTGGCACCGCCAGGTCCGCGCCGAGCTCGGGCTCCCCGACGGCCAGGGCAAGCGCTACTCGCCCGGCTACCCGTCGTGGCCGGAGCTCGGCGACCAGCGGCAGGTCTGGAAGCTGCTCGACCCGGTCCGCACCATCGGCGTCTCGCTCACCGACGCCTGCCAGATGGTGCCGGAGCAGTCCACCAGCGCCATCGTGCTCCACCACCCGGACGCCATCTACTTCCTGGTGCGCGGCCTGGAGCGCGCCGCCGGGTAGGCCGGGCGCCGGCCGGGCAGCAGCACCTCGCGCGCGGTCTCGACGAACGCGCGCGCCGCGGCGGAGAGCGTCGCCTCGCGCCGCCAGACCAGGCCCAGGTTCCAGCCGATGGCGGGCTCGGCGAGCGGCACCACCGCCACCTGCGCCGGGTCGAGCCGCCGGCAGATGGTGCGGGGGAGGAGCGCCACCCCCACGTCCGCCGCGGCCATGGCGGCCATGAAGTCCCACTGCCCGGTCTCGCTCGCCACCAGCGGCGAGAACCCGGCCGCGCGGCAGGCGTCGAGGATGCGGCCGCGCAGCGCGAAGTCCGGCCGGTAGAGCAGGAACGGCGTGCCGGCGAGGTCGGCGAGCGCGAGCCGCGGGCGGCGCGCCAGCGGGCTCGCCGGGTGGAGCACCGCGGCGAGCACGTCGTGCACGAACGGGAGCGCCTCGAAGCGCGCCTCGTCGGTGGGGAGCACCGTCACGCCCACGTCGAGCGCGCCGGACGCGACCAGCGCCTCCACCTCGCGCGCCCCCTCCTCGCGCAGCTCGAGCTGGATGCCGGGGTAGCGCTGGCGGTAGGCGGCCAGCACCGGCGGGAAGAACGCGCCGCTCACCATGGGCGGCAGGCCGACGCGGGCGCGGCCGCGGCGCAGCGCGCCCAGGTCGGCCACCTCGTCCTCGATGGCCCGCACCGCGGCGAGCACGCCCTCGGCCCGCGCCAGCACCGCCCGGCCCGCCTCGGTGGGCACGGTCCGCCGCGCCCCGCGCTCGAGCAGCGGCACGCCGATCTCGTCCTCCAGCGCGCGCACCGCCTTGCTCACCGCCGGCTGCGTCACGTGCAGCGCCGCCGCCGCCCGGGTGAAGCCGCCCTGCCGCACCACCGCCACGAACGCGCCCAGCCCGCGCAGGTCCATCCGCGCCTCCATGCCTGTTCGGCATGGATCCTAGTCGAAAGATTCACTTCCCTCATGCCCGGCCGGCGCCTAGGTTCCGCCGATGCCGCCCGCCGTCCCCGCCGCCGCCTCCCCGCCCTCCGCCGCCGCGCGCCTCGGGCTCCCGCTCCAGCTCCTCGCGCTCGGCGCGTTCTGGGGCGCGGGCGCGCTCGCCGCCCGCGCGCTGCGCCTGCCGCTCCCCGGCGGCGTGGTGGGGATGCTGCTGCTCCTCGCCGCGCTCCGGCTCGGGCTGGTGCGGGCCGCCTGGCTGGAGCGCGGGGCCGAGTGGCTCTTCCGCCACATGCTGCTCTTCTTCATCCCGGCCGCGGTGGGCGCCATCCAGTACCCGGAGCTGCTCGGCGGCGAGGGGGCGCGCGCGCTCGCGGTGGTGGCGGTGAGCACGGTGCTCGTCATGGCGGTGACCGGCGCCACGGTGGAGTGGCTGGCGCGCCGCCGGGAGGAGGCGCCGTGATCGCCGCCGCCTGGATCGCCCTCACCGCCGCGCTCTACGCGGCCGCCCGCGCGCTGCACCGCCGCTTCCCGCGGCCGTGGCTCACGCCGCTGCTGGTCGTGCCGGGCGCGCTCGCGGCGCTCCTCGTCGCCGGCCGCGTGCCGTACCCGGGCTACATGCGGGGCGGGCGGCTGCTCGTCGAGCTCCTCGGCCCGGCCACGGTGGCGTTCGCGCTGCCGCTCCACCGCCACGCCGGCCTGCTCCGCCGGCACGCCGCCGAGCTCTGCGCCGGGATCCTCGCCGGCTGCGCCGTGGCCGTCGGGAGCTCGTTCCTGCTGGCCCGCGCGCTGGGGCTCGCGCGGCCGCTCGCGCTCAGCCTGGCGCCGCGGTCCATCACCACGCCGTTCGCGATGCAGGTGGCGGGCGAGCTCGGCGGCGTGCCGGCACTGGCGGCGGTGTTCGTGATCCTCACCGCGGTGGTGGGCCTGGTGGTGGGGCAGCTGCTCGTCCGCTGGCTCCCGCTGCGGAGCGCGGTGGCGCGCGGCGCGCTGTTCGGCATGGGCGCGCACGCCGCCGGCACGGCGCAGGCCATGGAGCTGGGGCGGGTCGAGGGCGCGGTGGCCGGGGTGGTGATGATCGTCGCCGGCCTGGGCGTGCTGGTGGCGACGCCGCTCCTGCGGCTCGCGCTCTAGCCGCCGCGGCGCCTGTCCCCGCGCGCAGGCCGCCCGTCCCGCGCGCCCGCTCCCCCGAGAAGGACCGCCCCCGCCGCGCCCGCCGCGCGCATCCTGCGCCGCTCGCCGCGCCCGGCGCGGCGGCGACGGAGGGGGGAGACGTGCTCACGAAGGGTTCACGCGCCGCGGCCGCGGCGCTCGCGCTCGCCTGCGCGCCCGCGCCCGAGGCGCCGGGCGCGCGCCACCACCTGTACGTGAGCCAGGCGGCGAGCGGCAGCGTGGCCGTGGTCGATCCGGAGCGCGGCGAGTCGGTGCGCCGGATCCCGGTCGGCCAGCTGCCGCACCAGCTCCTGCCGGTGGGCGACCGGCTCCTCGTCGTCCTCACCGGCTCGCAGGCGGTGGCGGAGCTGGACCCCGCCGCGGCGCGCGTCACCCGGACCTTCCTCACCGCCCCGCTCCCTCCGGCGCGGGCGGACGGCACGCCCATCGCCGGCCACGCCACCGCGGAGGCCGCCGCGGCCACGAGCTGCGCCGTCTGCCACGGCGCGCCCGGTGGGCCGGCGCCGCGCTACGTGGGCGAGCGGCCCATCGCCATGCTGGCGCTCCCGGGCGGGCGCCTCCTCGTGGCCCACGTCCGCTCCGGCGCGCTCACGGAGCTCGACCTGGCGAGCGGCGCCATCCGCCGGCGGGTGGCGCTCGAGCCCGCCGGCGAGGCGCGCGAGGCGGTGGCGCTCGCGCAGCTCGGCGGCGAGGTGCTGGTGGCGCTCCGGCCGAAGCCGCCCTCGAGCGCGCCCGCGGTGATCCGCCGCCTCGACGCCGTCACCCTCGCGCCGCTCGGCGACGTGGCGGTGGGCCCGGATCCGGTGGCGCTGCTCGCCGTGCCGGAGCGGGGGCTCGCGCTCGTCTCCGACTTCGCCTCCGACACCGTCACGCCCGTCGCCGCGGGCGCCGGCGCCGGCCCGGCCTTCACCGCCGCGCCCGGGCCCATGGGCCTGCTGCCGCTGCCCGGCGGTCGCCGGGTGCTGGCGCTCGACTACTACTCGGACTCCCTCTCGCGCCTCGACCTCGACACCGGCGAGGTCCGCACCGAGCGGCTCCGCTCCGCCGCGCGCCCCTACGCCAACCCGAGCCACGCCGCGCTCTCGCCGGACGGCCGCGTCGCCTGGGTGGTGTCGTCCGGCACCGAGGGGCACGTCCTCGCGGTGGACGTCGAGACGCTCGCCGTCGCGCGCGCCCTCCCGGTGGACGGCCTCTCCTTCGCGGTCGCCGTGGTGCCCGGCCCCGCCCCGCTTCCCCCCGCACCCTGAACCCGTTCCGACAGGAGCCCCGATGCACCCGACCTCGACCTCCCGGGCTGGCGCGCGCGCCGCGCCCGCCCTCCCCGCCCTCCCCGCCCTCCCCGCGCTCGTCCTCGGCGCCGCGCTCGCGGCCTGCGGCGGCGGCGGTGGAGGCGGCGGCGGCGCGACCCCGCCCCCGCCCCCGCCGACCGGCGGCGGAAACACCGTCCTCGGCGCGGTCACCGACGCCGCCAGCGGCGCGCGCCTCGCCGGCGTGACCGTCGCCGCCGGCGGCCGCATCGCGGTCACCGACGCGGCCGGCGAGTTCACCTTGGCCGGCCTCGCCGCAGGCGACGTGCGGCTCACGTTCACCCGGCCCGGCTACGCGCCGAGCTACGCCGGCGCGCGCTCCGGCGACCGCTCCGAGGCGGTGCTCGCCACGCTGAAGCGCGAGGGCGCGCGGCAGCCGTACGATCCGTCCACCGCCCGGACGTTCTCCGAGGTGACCGAGGCCGGCCCGTACGCGGTGATCCTCCCGGCCGGCAGCCTCGACACCGACGCCACCGAGCTGGAGGTGACCATCACGCCGGTCGATCCCAGCAAGGAGACCGCGGTGCTCCCCGGCGAGCTGGTGGCCGGGAGCGCCGGCGGCACGGTGCTCGCGCCGGTGACCTTCGCCGAGTTCAGCATCTACGAGCCTTCCGGCCGCCGCGTGAACCTGAAGCCCTCGGCGAGCGCGGTGGTCGAGCTGCCCATCCCGCCGGCCCTGCGTCCCCGCTACCCGCTGGGGACGGTGATCCACTGCTACTCCTACGATCCGGCCACCGGCGCCTGGGAGGACTTCGTGGAGGGCACGGTGGCGGTCTCCACGGTGGACGGCGAGACGCCGGTGCTGCGCGCCTCCATCCGCCACTTCTCCTGGTACGGGGCCGCGCCGGAGGGGAACGAGTGCGCCGACCTGTACGGGCGGGTGGTGTCGGCGGTGGACGGGCGGCCGCTCCCCAACGCGCGCGTCGAGGCGTTCCCCGGGACGACGGCGTACACCGACGCGAACGGGAACTTCCAGGTGGTGGCGCTCCGCGACGGCGCCTCGAGCGTGGTCGCCTACCAGACCGGGTTCGACCTCGACGGCTCGCTCACCGGCATGCCGGGCGCGAAGTACATCGAGTTCGGCAAGGTGGACGACCTGCCGCTCACCGGGCTGGTGGCGCGCTCCTGCTCCGGGGGCGCCTCGCTCGCCGGCGCGGCCGGCGAGATGCAGGCCGCCGCCGCCGGCGTCGGCACGCCCGCCGATCCGCTGGTGGTGCGGGTGGGCCTGCTGAGCAAGGTCGCCTACGAGGTCGTCGCGTGGGTGGACGCGAACGGCGCCGCGGCGCTGGTGAGCGAGGGGCTGCCCGGGCCGGACGGCGAGCTCGTGGACCCGCTGCCGACCGACGGCGCGGTGATCACCGTGACCGGCCCGGACGGCGCGCACGTGCTCCCGCTGGCGGCGGCGCAGACCGGCGTGTACGCCGCGTCCTTCGCCGCGCAGCCGGGCCGGCGCTACGGCATCGCGGTGGACGCGAACGGCGACGGCGCGGTGGACGGCACCGGGTTCACCTACCTCGTGGGCGAGCCGACGTTCACGTCGCCGACCGAGGGCGCCACCGTGGACGCCGCCGGGCTGCGCGCCGCCTGGAGTGACGCCGCCGTCGAGGCCGGCACCGCCGATCCCGACTACGCGCCGCTCTACTGGGCCGCGGTCACCGCCTCCGCCGAGCCCTGGGACGGCGACTTCCACTGGGGCAGCGACCGGGCCTTCGACGTCCGCTCGCTCGCCACCGGCGAGCCGCTCGCGCCCGGCGCGTACACCGCGGCGGTGATGGCGCTGTGCGGGCCCTACGCGGCGGCCGGCCAGGACGTCGCGCTCGTGAAGAACGTCACCGGCGCGGGCATCTCGGGCGAGTTCTTCAGCTTCGCCGCGGGCGCGGAGGTGGCCTTCACCGTCCGCTGAGCGCGCCCGCGCCCCGCGGGCGGGGGGGGGCCGCCCGGCCGCGGGAAGTTCCCGTGGCGGGCCACCGCACCCGCACGCGCGGAACGTTCGGGCGGGGGCTTGCTGGCACGCCCGCGGGGCATCAGGGTGGAGACAGGCCGGCTCCTCCCCTCCCATGCCGGCCCCGAGGCGCCCGGCGGACGGTCTCCCCGCCGGGCGTCTCCTTTCGTTCACCTCGCGACCGGGACGCGCCCGCCCACGTCGAGCGGCACCGGCAGGCCGCCCAGGTCGGCGGTGCCGCGCATCCCCACGTCCACCGGCGCCCCGCGCATCAGCTCGCTGGCGGCCCGGCCGGCGCGGACCAGGTCCACCTTGAGCGGGATCGTGAGGACCGTGCTGCCCTGCGCGGGGACCGCGGCCAAGGCGCGCCCGTCGATCCGCCCGACCTGGCTGCCGGCCAGCGAGACCGCCGAGTCGAGCGTGCCGGAGGGGATGGCGAACGCGTTCGGGTTCTTCACCCGCAGCTTCACGTCGAGCGCGAGGTCGGAGAGCGACACCGAGCGGACCGACAGCCCCTCCAGCGTGAAGGGGAGGCGCGGCAGCTTCAGGCTGTCCTCGTGGGAGATGGGCAGGTCCACCACGCCCACCGGCGTGGAGACCCCGACCGTGCCGCCCAGCTTGTAGCGGATGGACTCCTGCTGGCGCCCGAGCAGCGACACGATGCCCGGCACGTCCTTGAAGCGCACCCGCACCGGGAACGTGACCGGCGCCTTGCCCGCGGCCGGGATCTTCAGGCCGCCCGGCATGTCGCCGGCGGCGATGCGCGTCCCCTCCACCTCGACGCCGTAGCCGAGGCGCGCCAGCGTGAGGCCGAAGCCGTTCGGGTTCTCGAGGTCGAACAGGAAGCCGAGCGTGGCGCCCTCGAGATCGAGCGACTGCAGCGTGGCCGAGCGGAAGGTGAGCTTCGGCTTCTCGAAGGCCGAGGCGGCGAGCTGGTTGAGGGCGGCGCAGCCGGAGAGCGCCACGATCGAGGTGAGGGCGAGGAGCCGGAGGGATCGCATGGGGTGGTTGTACCGCGGCCGCGGGACGCGGGCGCGCCCGAGCCGCCTCCCACCTCACCCGCGCAGGGCACACCGGCGGGGCGGGCCGGCCGTCCACCGCCCATCCACAGGCCGTCCACAGCGTTTCCACGCTGTTTTTCCATGCGTTTTGGGCGGTTGTCCACCGAACATCGACAGTGCTCGGGTCACAGTCGGCTGGTAGGCTGCGCCGCCTGATGGCCGAATCGGATCCTGCCCGCCGCGTCGCCGAGGCCGGCGTCTCCCCCCTGCGCTCCGCGCGCGATCTCCCCCACAGCCTCGAGGCCGAGCAGGCGGTGCTGGGCGCGATCCTGGTGGAGGAGACCGCCTTCGACCAGGTGGCCGCGCTGCTCCGGGCCGGCGACTTCTACCTGCTCGCGCACCAGCACGTGTACGGCGCGTGCGAGGAGCTGGCCCGCGAGTCGAAGACGCTCGATCCCATCCTGGTCCAGCAGCGGCTCGACGCGAAGGGGCTGCTCGGCTCGGCGGTGCCGCACGAGCTCCCGCTCACGCTGGCGCGCGCCATCGGCACCGCGTCCAACGTGGGCCACTACGCGCGCACCGTGCAGGACCTGGCCCGGCTGCGGGTGATGATGCTCACCGCGCAGCGGCTGGTGGAGCGCGGGTACGAGGCCGGGGCGAACGTCCAGCACTTCCTGGACGCCGCGCAGCAGGAGGTGTTCGGCGCGGCCCAGGGCACCAGCGTCGACACGCTGAAGAAGATCTCCGAGCCGGTGCTGCGCGCCCTCGAGAACCTCGAGGCGGTGCAGAAGCGGGTGCAGGCCGGCCTGTCGCCCATCACCGGCGTGCCCACCGGCATCCAGACGCTCGACCGGAACACGCTCGGGCTGCAGCCCGGCACGCTGACCGTGCTCGCCGCCCGCCCCTCGGTCGGCAAGACGGCGTTCGCGCTGAACATCGCCACCCACGCCGCCACCAAGGCGCAGCGCAAGGTGGCGTTCTTCTCGCTCGAGATGCCCTCCGACCAGCTCGCGCTCCGCATGCTCGCGTCCGAGGGCAAGCTCGACTGGCGCAAGCTCTCGCAGGGCCAGCTCTCCCGGCACGACTGGGACAAGCTCGCCACCCAGGCCGACCGCATCGGCGCCGCCAACCTGTGGCTCGACGACAACTTCGTGCTGACGCCCGTGGAGCTGCGCTCGAAGTGCCGCAAGCTGAAGCGCGAGAACGGCGGGCTCGATCTCGTGATGATCGACTACCTGCAGCTCATGCACGCGCCCAGCGACCGGTCCAACCAGTCGCGCGAGCAGGAGATCGCCACCATCAGCCGCTCGCTCAAGTCGCTGGCCAAGGAGCTCGAGTGCCCCATCGTGGCGCTCTCGCAGCTCAACCGCAGCGTCGAGAAGCGCAAGGGCGAGCCCCCCATGCTGTCCGACCTCCGCGAGTCCGGCGCCATCGAGCAGGACGCCGACATCGTGATGTTCCTGCACCGCGCCGAGGAGGACAACAAGGACGTCCAGCAGGGCACCGCCAGCGGCGACACGCTCCCCGTGCAGCTCATCGTGGCGAAGCAGCGCCAGGGCCCCACCTGCACCATCGACCTGGTGTTCTTCAAGAGCACGACGTACTTCGCCGAGATGGACCGCCGGCCCCAGCAGTAGGCGCGCGCCCGTCAGCGCCTGTCAGCCCCCGACCGCGGGCGGAACCTCGTCGAACGAGATCGGTCCCCGAGCCGCTCGGGGTGAGCCCGTCGAGCCACGCCGCCAGCCCGTGCGGAGCAGCCACGTGCGCGGCGCCGCCGTGACCCGCCGCGCGCCGTCCGGCACCCCAGGTCCGCCGCCGCGCCACCCGTCGAACCACCGCCCAGAGGAGAACCGGTCCAAGCTCCCGCGCCCGACCGGCTTCCCCAGGCGAGCGAGGTGGCTGCGGTGGTTGAGCAGCACGTAGGCGAGCGCGTTGCGGACCTCGGACGGCGTGCCCAGCACGCGGGCGTGGTAGCGGTCCGCGAAGACCTTCCCGCGCCGCCCCATCATCCGGTTCAGCCCTTTCGCGAGGCGGATACACAGCCCCTGCATCCCCGACGAGAGCGCCCGCTGCCCGTCCGCCTCGACGAGGAGGTGGAGGTGGTTGCCCTCGAGCGCGAAGTGGACCACGCGGAAGGTGGCGCAGGCCGCCGCCGCGGCCTCGAGCGCCGCCTCGACGACGCGGAGGGAGCGCTGGCTGCGCAGGTTCCAGACGTGCGGGAGCACGCGCAAGGTGACGTGCGCCGGCGTGGCGGCGGTGACCGCGGGCCGCCCGTGGTGCGAGACCCCGGCCCGCGCGCCCTTCGGCTTTCGCCCCGCGCCCGCCCGCCGGCCGCCGTGGGTGCGAGGAGGAGGAAGCCGGAACCGGAGCTGACGCGAGCCGCGCATGATTGGGCAGATATTAACGCAGCGTGACGCCGAGATCCACTGACCGTGTGGGCCGCAAGCGAGCGTTCCGCGCAGCGCCCCGCGCCCGCACGCCACCCCTCGGCGGCCCAGGCTCGCTCCCGCGCCCAGCTCGCGGTTCGAGGCTTTTCGCTCGTGACTCGCTGCGCCTTCGGGGCCGCGTGAGGGTCGAGCAGCCACCCCTGTCAGCGATGTCCCGAGACGACTTCAGTCAGTGATGAGCTGGTACTGCACCAGGCTTCGAGGGTGCGGCGGCGGTCGGGGGCCGGGCCCCCGTGACCGGAACCCGGGCCGGTGGGATCGGCTTGCGAGAGGCCCGCGAGTGGGGCGCGGGGCGCAGGGGTGAGGGCTCCGCTTGCGCGGACCTCAGCTGAGTTCACCGTGACTCGAACCCCTACGCGCGACCGTCAGCGATGTCTTGACTGGCTCCCGCGCGCCCGCCCCCGCGCCCCCGCCCCACCCACGAGCCTCTCGCGAGCCGATCCCCGCAGCCGCGGTTCCGGTAGCGCGGTCCCGCCCCCGACCGCCCTCGCCCCCTCAAAGCCCGAGCAACGCCCGCCCCACCCGCCGCCACCACCGTCGCCTGCCCCACTCCACGACGCGACCGGCGTCACCCCCCGGTTCATCGCACCCCGCGTCCAGCTCGCGGCTCGACGAGCTCACCGCGAGCGGCGAGTCTTCCCCGCGCCGCGCCCCACACCCTCAACCCCCGACGCCCCGCGCCGCGCCCCCTCAGCGCACCCGATCCAGGTACCGCTCCACCACCCGCTTCCCGCCGCGCACCGCCTCCTCCAGCGACGCGCCTCCCGCGAGCAGCCCCGCGATCGCCGACGCGAGCCGGCACCCCGTGCCGCGCGCGGTCCCGGCCCGCCGCCGCCCGGTGAACCGCGTCACGCGCCGCCCCTCCACCAGCAGGTCCACCGGCGCGCCCGCGCGGTGCCCGCCCTTCACCAGCACCGCGCGCGCGGGGAGCATCCGCGCCGCGCGGACCGCCGCCTCGTCGTCCGCGACCTCGAGGCCGGTGAGCGCCGCGAGCTCGGGCAGGTTGGGCGTGGCGAGCCGCGCGCGCGCGAGCAGCGGCGCCAGTGCCTCGCCGGGCGAGGCCTCGCCCGCGTCGAGGAGCGGGGCGCCGGAGGAGGCGAGCAGCACCGGATCCACCACCAGCGGCACGCGCGCAAGCGGCGGCTCCCCGAGCCGCGCCGCCAGCGCCCGGGCCAGCCCGGCGGTCCCGAGCATGCCGGTCTTCACCGCGCGCGGCCGCTCGCGCCCCTCCAGCAGCGCGTCGATCTGCAGCCGCAGGAACGCCTCCGTGGTCGGCGCCACGCCGCGCGCGCCGCGCGGGCCCTGCGCGGTGAGCGCGGTCGCGACCGCCCAGCCGCGCGCCCGGACGGCGGCGAGCGCCTCCAGGTCGGCGGCCAGGCCCGCCCCGCCCGACGGGTCGAGGCCGGCCACCACCAGGACCCGCGGGATCACCGGCGCAGGCTCCGCGCCGCGTCCACCAGGCCCCGGTAGATGGCGGCGTGGCGCGGGTCGTCCCGCGTCGCCTCCGGGTGCCACTGCACGCCGAGCGCGAACGGCAGGTCGGGGAGCTCGATGGCCTCCACCACGCCGTCGGGCGCGCGCGCCGAGACGAGCACGCCCGGCCCGGGCTCGCGCACCGCCTGGTGGTGCGTCGAGTTCACCATGAGCGGACCGGCCCCGGAGAGCGCGGCGAGCTGCGTGCCGGGCGCGATGGTCACCTCGTGGGAGGGGACGTCCTTCGGCGCGGGCTGCTCGTGCCCGTGGAGTCCGGCCTCGCCGGGCAGGTCCTGCCAGAGCGTGCCGCCCCGCACCACGTCGAGGAGCTGCATGCCGCCGCACACGCCCAGCACCGGCAGGCGCGCGGCGAGCGCGGCCTCGAGCAGGTCCTTCTCGAAGCGGGTGCGCTCGGGGCGCGACGGGCCGCAGCCCGGGCGCCGCGCCTCGCCGTACAGCTCCGGCGGCAGGTCGAAGTCGCCGCCGCTCACCACCAGCCCGTCGAGGAGCGAGAGGTACGCGCCGGCCACGTCCACCGCGTGCGGCAGGAGGATGGGCAGCCCGCCCGCGTCCAGCACCGCCTCCACGTAGCCGCGCGGCAGCTCGTAGCGGCGGCCCGACGCGTCGGCGTCGAGCGTGATCCCGATCCGCGGCCGCGGGCTCACGGGTTCGCACCCCGCGCGGCGCGCCCCGCCTCGAAGGCGGCCTGCATGCGCGCCGCGGCGGCCTCGGGATCGGCCGCGCCCACCACCGCCTCGATCACCGCCGCGCAGGCCGCGCCGGCCCGCGCCACCGCGGCGACGTCGTCGAGCCCGATGCCGCCGATCGCCACCACCGGCGCGGGGAGCGCGCGCGCCACCTCGGCGAGCGCCGCCAGCCCGCGCGGCGGCACCGGCAGCGCCTTGGAGCGCGAGGCGAAGATGGGCCCGTAGCCCACGTGATCGGCCCCCTCGGCGAGCGCGGCCCGGGCCTCCTCCAGCGTCCGGGTGGTGCGGCCCACCAGCAGGTCGGGGCCGACCAGCCGCCGCGCTTCCGCGACCGGCAGGTCGTCGTCCCCGAGGTGGACGCCGTCGGCGCCGCCGAGAAGCGCCAGGTCGGCGCGGTCATTGACGAGCACGAGCGCCCGGCCCGCGGCGAGCGCCACGATGCGGCGGGTGGCCTCGAGCACCGCGCCGGCGGGCGCGTCCTTCATCCGCACCTGGACGGCGCCGGCCCCTCCGCCGATCGCGGCACGCGCCTGCGCCACCGGATCCGCACCCCCCACGATGACGTAGAGCCCGCCGAGCCGCGCGCGCCGCCCGGCGCTCACAGAGGCCTCGGAAACCGGCATGGCGACAGCGGTAACACGCGCTTGACGCAGCCGCAAGGCGGGGCCTATTTTCCGGCCTCCGCCCAGACAGCAAGGAAGTGACATGGCCGACCCGTTCGAGAACAAGCTCGTCGACAAGCGCGTGGTGCAGCGTTACCTGCGCAAGGGCAAGGTCGACGAGAAGGAGTACGAGAAGTTCACGAAGGCGCTCCCCGACCTCGCCGACCAGGCGATGCCGATCGAGGCGTCGATGAGCGGCGCCGAGGAGCCGGACGATCTCGACGACGAGCCGGAGGAGGACGTCGGAGGTGGTGAGGTCCCGCCGCAGCAGCAGCCGTAGCGCCGCGCGCGGCGCCGGGCGCGCGCTCGTGCTCGCCGCGGCGCTGGCCGCCGGGCTGGCGCCGCCGCCCGCCGCCGCCCGGCCCCCCGCCGCGCTCCCCCGCGCCGACGAGCGCCCCTCCGCGAACCGCCGCACCCCGGTGGTGATCGCCGTGGAGAAGGTGCGCGGCGCGGTGGTGAACGTCTCCGCCGAGGAGCTGGTCCGGATCCGCGTCCCCTCGCAGCCGCGCGGCGGCTCGATGGGCGACCTGCTGTTCGGCGACCTGTTCGAGCGGCCGCGCTACCGCAAGGGCTACGCGACCACCTCGCTCGGCTCGGGCGTGATCGTCTCGTCCGACGGCTACGTGCTCACCAACAACCACGTGGTGGAGCGCGGCGCCCGCTTCCGGGTGGGCCTGCTCGACGGCCGCGAGCTCATGGCCAAGGTGGTGGGCACCGATCCGTCGTCGGACCTCGCGGTGCTGAAGCTCGACACCCGCGAGAAGCTCCCCTACGTCACCACCGGCCGCTCCGACGACCTGCTCATCGGCGAGACGGTGATCGCCATCGGCAACCCGTTCGGCCTCGCCCACACCGTCACCACCGGCGTGGTCTCGGCGGTGCACCGCAACTTCAAGGCCGGCGACCGGATGATGTTCGACTTCATCCAGACCGACGCCTCCATCAACCCCGGCAACTCCGGCGGGCCGCTGCTCGACATCGACGGGCGGCTGGTGGGCGTGAACACCGCCATCCTGGGCGACCGCAGCGCCGGCATCGGCTTCGCGATCCCCATCGACCGGGCCCGCCGCATCGCCGAGGACCTCATCGCCCACGGCGAGGTGCGCGAGGGCTACCTCGGCATCTCGGTGGACGACCTGCCGCGGAAGGACGGCTCGGTGGACGGGGGCTCGGGCGGCGTGCGCGTCACCGGGGTGGACCCGGGGTCGCCCGGCGAGCGCGCCGGCGTGCGGACCGGCGACCTGGTCGAGGCGGTGGACGGGACGCCGCCGGGCAGCGCCGCGGAGCTCCTGTTCCGGCTGCGCGACCTCCCCATCGGCCGCGCCGCGCGGCTCGACCTCTCGCGGCGCGGCGCGCGCGTGCAGGCCACCGTCACCGCCGTCGAGCTGACCCCGCAGCGCGCCGCCGAGCTGGTGCAGCAGCGCGTGGGCCTGCGCGTCTCGGAGGAGCGCGTCTCCGGCGGCACGCTGGTGGTGGTGCGCAGCGTGGCCGGCCGCTCGCCCGCCGCCCAGGCCGGGTTGCAGCCGGGCGACCTCGTCCGCGAGGTGAACTCCGCGGAGGTCTCGTCGGTGGCCGGCTTCCAGCGCGCCGCCGCCCGGGCCCGCCGGGGCGGGCGGCTCGTGCTGCTCGTCCAGCGCGGCTACGCCTCCGAGCGCATCGCCTTCGACTTCGACTAGATCGCCCGGAGGATCGACCATGGCCGACGAGAAGCAGCCCGCGCCCATCGACTTCTACACGTTCGTGCTGTCGCTCGGCTCCTCGGCGTTCGTGCACCTCGGCGACGCGCCGCACCCGGAGACCGGCGAGCTCGCGGAGGCGAACCTGCTGCTCGCGAAGCAGACCATCGACATCCTGTCGATGCTGGCCGAGAAGACGAAGGGCAACCTCACCGACGAGGAGGCCCGCTTCCTCGAGAACCTCCTCACCGACCTGCGCCTGCGCTACGTGGCGAAGTCGAGCGCGCGGTAGGCGCGCGTCCCTCGACTCCGCGTCCCTCGACTCCGCGCGGCCTGCAGGCCGCGCTACGCTCGGGATGAGCGGCCTTCCTCTTCCCGCTCACCCTGAGCGTAGGCGGGCCGCAGGCCCGCCGGAGTCGAAGGGTCACCCTGAGCGTTGGCGGCCCCAGGCCCGCCGGCGTCGAAGGGTCACCCTGAGCATAGGCGGCCCCAGGCCCGCCGGAGTCGAAGGGTCACCCTGGAGCGTGGCCGGAGCCCGCCGTCGAAGGGCGCTACAGCCCCGCCTGCAGCATCGCCTCGGTGAGCCGGCGGATCAGCTCGCGGCGCAGCACGCGGCGGGTGCGCGAGAGCGCGTCGGGGTCGCGGCGCGCGCGGAGCGAGACCTGGCGGCGCGCCACCTCCACCACCCAGGCGATGCGGCGCGGGTCGAGGCGCGGCGTGCGCGAGCCCGCGGCGAGGAAGAACCCGAGGCCGCGCTCCTCGAGCACGGCGTGCAGCGCGCGGCGCGCGCGAGAGACGAGCGTGAGGTCGACGACGTTCGGCACGTCAGCGATCTAGGATCGATCTCGCGATCGATCCAATTTTCGCTCCAGGCGCTCAAAACTGGATCTTCGCCGCGAGGATGGATCCGAGGGCGCGCGCCCGGCGCGCGATATCGGGCTCCCACGGCAGCAGCGCGAGCGGTTCACGGTGGGTCAATCGCGCGATCTCGGCCGCGTTGAGCGGCACCGAGGGATCGTCCTCCGGCCCGGTGCGGTTGAGCACGATCCCGGCGACGGCGAGGCCGCGCCGCTCCAGCGCCTCGACGGTGAGCGCGGTGTGGTTCACGGTCCCGAGCCCGGCGCGCGCCACCACCAGCACCGGCAGCCCGAGCGCCGCGGCCAGGTCGGCGTGGGTCTCGCGCGCGGTGAGCGGCACGAGCAGCCCGCCCGCCCCCTCCACCACCACCGCCGCGTGGCGCGCCGCGAGCGCGCGCGCCGCGTCCACCACCCGCGCCAGCGACACCTCGCGCCCCTCCAGCCGCGCCGCGGCCGCGGGTGCGAGCGGGGCCGCGAAGGTGTACGGGCAGATCGCCTCGAGCGGCTCGACGCCGCCCGACGCCTCGCGGAGCCGCTCCGCGTCGGACGGCTCGCCCGGCACGTGGCCCGACTGCGCCGGCTTCATGCCCACCGCGTCCACGCCGGCGGCGCGCGCGGCGCGGACGAGCGCGCAGGCCACCTCGGTCTTGCCCACCCCGGTGTCGGTGCCGGTGACGAACAGCCCGCGCACTAGAGCCTCGCGGTGGCCGCCTCGATGGCGGCGAGCGTGATCCCGGCCAGCCGCGTGAGCTCGGCCTCGGTCATGGCGAGCGGCGGCATGAGCACCACCACGTTCCCGAGCGGCCGGAGGATGGCGCCGAGCTTGCGCGCCTCGAGGATCACCCGGTGCCCGGCCTGCAGCTCGTACGCGTACTCCTCCTTCGTGCCCCGGTCGCGCACCAGCTCGATCCCGACCATCAGCCCGCGCTGGCGCACCTCGCCCACGTGCGCGAGCCGCGCGGCCGGCGCGAGCGCGCGGGCGAGCGCCGCCGCCTTCCCCGGCACCGCCGCGCCCACCCCGCGCTCGCGGAACAGCGTCATCGAGGCGGTCGCGGCGGCGCAGGCGAGCGGGTTGCCGGCGTAGGTGTGGCCGTGGAAGAAGGTCCGCTTCTCGGCGTGCTCGCCCAGGAACGACTCGAACACGTGCTCGGTGGTGACGGTGGCGGCGAGCGGCAGGTAGCCGCCGGTGAGCCCCTTCGCCATGGTGAGGAGGTCCGGGCGCACGCCCTCCTGCTCCACCGCGAACGTCGTCCCGGTGCGGCCCCAGCCGGTCGCGACCTCGTCGCAGACCAGCAGCGCGCCGTGGCGGTCGCAGAGCTCGCGCATGCGGCGCAGGTAGCCGGGCGGCTGGGTGATCATCCCGTCCGCGCCCTGCACGAGCGGCTCCATGACGAGCGCGGCGACCTTCCCCTCGCGCGCCTCGAGGATCCGCTCCACCTCGTCGGCGCAGGCCATCCCGCACCCCGGCAGCGCCTTCCCGAGCGGGCAGCGGTAGCAGTAGGGCTGCGGCGCGTGGTGCACCTCGAACAGCAGCGGCTTGAAGATGCGGTGGAACAGGTCGATGCCGCCCACCGAGACCGAGCCGATGGTGTCGCCGTGGTAGCCGCCGTGCAGCGCCACGAACTCGGTGCGGCGCTCGTCGCCGCGGAGCTGGTGGTGCTGGAACGCCATCTTGATGGCGATCTCCACCGCGGTGGCGCCCGCGTCGGAGAAGAACACGCGCGTCAGGCCGGGCGGCAGGTGGCGGACCAGCTCCTCGGCGCACTCGATGGACGCGGTGGAGGCGAGGCCGAGCAGGGTCGAGTGCGCCACGCGGTCGAGCTGCGCGCGCACCGCGGCGTCGAGCTCCGGGACCCGGTGGCCGTGCACGTTGCACCAGAGCGACGACACGCCGTCGAGGTAGCGGTTCCCGAGCGTGTCCACGAGGTAGACGCCCTCGGCCGCGTCCACGATGAGCGGCTCCTCGCGGAGCCAGTCCTTCATCTGCGTGAACGGGTGCCAGAGGTGCCGGTGGTCCGCCTCCCACAGCCGGCGGTGCCGCTCCAGGCGTTCGCGGTCGTCCATGGGCCGCGACCCTAGCGCACCGGCCCGGCGGCGTCACGGCCGCCCGGCCGCGGCCGGCGCGGGAGGCCGGCGGCCCTGCAGGCGCGCGCCGAGCGCCCGCTCCACCGGCCGCCAGAGCGCGTCGGTCCAGGCGTCGTAGCCGGCCGCCGACGGGTGGAAGCCGTCGGCGGCGAACACCGCGCCGGCGCCGAGCCGCTTCACCGTCCGTCGCGTCTCGCCGAACGCGTCCGCCACCAGGAACCCGTGCCGCTCCGCCACCCGCTCGATGGCGGCGTTGTACTGGTCGAGCCGGCGCGCCAGCGCCGCGGGCGCGCCGTTCGCGGACGGCGAGTCGCCCAGGTCGGGCAGGCTGGAGATCACCACCACCGCGCGCGTGTGCCGGAGGAAGTCCGCCACCACCTCGAGGTCGCGCGCGAAGTCGCGGAACGGCCGCCCCTGCACGAGGTCGTTGATCCCGATGCCCACGGTGACGAGGCCGGGGCTCGCGTCGAGCGCGCGCGGGAGCTGGTCGCGGCGCAGGTCGGCCACGGTCGCGCCGGGGACGCCCAGGTTCACGAGCTTCACCGCGAGTCCCGCCCCCTCGAGCCGGCGGGCGAGGCGCGGCGGGTAGCCGCCGCCGGGGCCGCCGCCCTGCCCGGCGGCGGTGGAGTCGCCGAGCGCCACGTAGACGAGCGGCGCCGGCGCGGCGCGGGCGCCGCCGGCGGCGAGGAGGGCGCTCGCCGCGGTGAGGACGGCGAGCGCGACCGCCGGGCGCACGAGGCGCCCGGCGCGGACGGGGGTCGGCGGGGTCACGCGGTGAAGGTAGCCACCGCGGGCCGGCGCGGGAGCGGGGGAGCGCCCGGCCGCCCGCTCGGGTTCGCCCCCCGGGGGCGGCTACTTCTTCGGCTGCGCCGGCTTCGCGGGCGCGGCCTTGGCCGGCGCCTTCGCGCCACCCGCGGGCGGCTTCACGTCCTTCGCGAGCTTCTGCATGACCTGCGGCAGCTTCGGCTCGATCCGCTGCTGCGTCTCGATCGCCACCTTCTCCTGCACCTCGGGCATGGCCTTCAGCGTCTTCTGCCCGAGCGGCGACTTGTAGAACGCGAGCAGATCCTTCAGCTCGGCCTCGCCGTACGCGGCCGAGAGCTGGCGGGCGTGGATGTTCACGAGCTCCTCGTACGGGAGCAGCGCCTCGATCTCGGTGCGCGCCTTCGCCTGGAAGTCCTTCGGCATGCTCAGCTCGGAGCCGGGGTGGCCGCGGAACTGGCCGACGACGGACTGGGTGAGCCCGTCCATCCCGCGCTTCCACGTCTCCTGCGTGGCGAGCGTGCGCGCCAGGTCCATCGCGGCGGGCGACGGCTTCGCGGCGGGGGCCGCGGGGGCGGCGGGCGTGGCGGCGGGCTTGGACGGCGCCGGCGCCGGGTCGGCGGCGCGGGCGGCCTGGACGAGCCCGAGGGACAGGAGGGCGGCGGCGAGGATGGGGCGGGTCTGGGGCATGCGGGACCCTACCACATCCGGGACGCCGCGTGAGAGCGCCGCTGGCGAGGGCGCCCTCCCCTATCGCGGGCCGCGCCCGGGCCCGGGGCCGCCGCGCGCGCCGGGCCTGGACCGCCCGCCGCCGCGCCGCGCCGGGCGCATCCCCGGGCCGAGCCGCTCGCCCGGCTTCAGCCGGCCGATCTTCCGGAGCGCCTTCTCGATGAGCGGCCGGTTGGCCGGGTCGCCCCAGCGGAGGAGCGCCTTCTGCATGCGCTTCTCCTCCATGTCCCGGGTCACGTGCACCGGCTTGCCGGTCATCGGGTGGTAGCCCGACCAGAAGATGTCCGAGGCGAGCGTCATGGGCGTGGGCATGAAGTCCTGCACCTGCTGCGGCTTCCAGCGGTTCGCCTGCAGGTACTCCATGAGGTCCGCCGCCTCCTCCAGCGACGCGCCCGGGTGCGAGGAGATGAAGTACGGGACGAGGTACTGCTCCTTGCCGGCCTTCTTCGTGTAGCGCTCGAAGTCCTTGCGGAAGCGCTCGAACGACTCGACGCCGGGCTTCTTCATCACCTTCAGCACCGGCTCGCAGACGTGCTCGGGCGCGACCTTGAGCTGGCCGGACACGTGGTTCGCGACGAGCGCCTCGAGGTAGCGGGCGCCGTTCTTCTCGTCGGCCTGGGCGAGGTCGTAGCGGACGCCCGAGCCGACGAAGACGTGCTTCACCCCGGGCACCTTCCGCGCCTTCTCGTACAGGTCCACGAGCGGACCGTGGTCCACCGAGAAGAACTGGCAGACGCTCGGGTAGACGCAGCTCGCGCGGCGGCAGGCGGCGTGCGCCTCCTCGCTGGTGCACTCCATCCGCCACATGTTGGCGGTGGCGCCGCCCACGTCGGTGATGGTGCCGCGGAAGCTCTCCTTGTTCGCGAGCGTCGCGATCTCGCGCAGCACGCTCGCCTCGGAGCGGCTGGCGATGTCGCGCCCCTGGTGCTCGGTGATGCAGCAGAACGCGCAGCCGGCCGCGCAGCCCCGCAGGATCTGGACCGACCAGCGGATCTGCTCGAGCGCCGGGATGTGCGCGCCGCCGTAGGCCGGGTGCGCCTCGCGCACGTAGGGGAGCTCGGCGATCCGGTCGAGCTCCTCGGTCGAGGGCGGCCGCATGGGCGGGTTCACCACCACGTGGCGCAGCGCCCGGCCGCGGCCGTGGCGCTGCACCAGGATGCGCGCGTTCGCCTCGTTGTGCTCGAGGTGGTAGAGCCGGCTGAACTCGGCGAAGCGGCGCTTGTCGAGGACGATCTCGTCGAAGGCCGGCAGCTCCAGCACCTTGCGGTCGCGCCCCTCCAGCATCGCCAGGGCGAGGTCCGGCACGGCGAGCGCGGTGCCGGGCACGTCGGTGAGGCCGCAGATGTCCTCGCCGGAGGCGAGGCGGCGGGCGATCTCCAGGATGGGCTTCTCGCCCTGGCCGTAGACGAGCAGGTCGGCGCCGGAGGGGACCAGCACCGAGGGCAGGACGCGGTCGTCCCAGTAGTCGTAGTGGGCGATGCGGCGGAGCGACGCCTCGATGCCGCCGAGCACGATGGGCGTGGTGGGCCCGAACGCCTCGCGCGCCAGCCGCGCGTACACGGTGGTGGCGCGGTCCGGCCGCCTGCCCGCGGCGCCGTCGGGCGTGTACGCGTCGTCGGAGCGCCGCCGCTTGTGGGCGGTGTAGTGGTTCACCATCGAGTCCATCGCACCCGAGGTGATCCCCACGAACAGCCGCGGACGGCCCAGCCGCAGGAGATCGGCGGTCGAGCGCCAGTCCGGCTGCGCCACGACGCCCACCTTGTAGCCGGCCGCCTCCAGGACGCGCCCGATCACCGCCGCGCCGAAGCTCGGGTGATCGACGTACGCGTCGCCGCTCACCAGGAGCACGTCCAGCTCGGCCCAGCCGCGCGCCCGCAGGTGCTCCGGGGACATGGGCAGGAAGGCCTCCGGGCCGGGCGGCGCGGGGCGGCGGGCGCGGTCGCCCTGGAGCACGGGAAGTCGGGCCATCGGCGCACATAGATGGCCGCCGGGCCTCGGGAAAGCAAGCGGCCCTCGCCTTTGAGCGGACGGGGAGCGGAGGTATCATCCGGCCCTCCGGAGCGCCGGCCCCCTCGCCCACCGGCGGTACACCGCACATGCCCGATCCGCGCAGCGCACTGAAGGAGTTCCGCCAGCTCGACCGGAAGCGCCTCTCCGAGGGGCTGACCGCGGAGGAGGAGCGGCGGCACGCCGAGCTGCGCGAGCTGGTCGAGCCCGAGCTGCAGGCGTCGGCCGGCTCCGGCTTCGACGTGGGCGCCGCGGCCGAGCGGCTGCGCGCCTCGCTCGAGCCGGCCGGGCTCCGCCGCGCGCCGGCCGAGGCGCCGCCCGAGCCGCCCGCTGCCGGGGCCGGGCCGGAGCCGCTCTTCGAGGACGCGGCCCCCGACGCCGGGCTGGCGGACGCGTTCGAGGGTCAGCCGTTCGAGGCGCTGGAGGTGCCCGCGCCCGAGGCGCCGGCGTGGGACGCCGCCGAGCAGCCCGCCGCACCCGAGGCCGCGGAGGGCTGGGATCCGAACGCGCAGCCGTACGATCCCAACGCCGCGCAGGCCTGGGATCCGAACGCCCAGCCCTACGATCCCAACGCCGCGCAGGCCTGGGATCCGAACGCGCAGCCGTACGATCCCAACGCCGCGCAGGCCTGGGACCCCAACGCCCAGCCGTACGATCCCAACGCCGCGCAGGCCTGGGATCCCAACGCCCAGCCGTACGACCCGAACGCCGCGCAGGCCTGGGATCCCAACGCGCAGCCCTACGATCCGAACGCCGCGCAGGCCTGGGATCCCAGCGCGCAGCCCTACGATCCGAACGCCGCGCAGGCCTGGGATCCCAGCGCCCAGCCCTACGATCCGAACGCCGCGCAGGCCTGGGATCCGAACGCGCAGCCCTACGATCCGAACGCCGCGCAGGCCTGGGATCCGAACGCCCAGCCCTACGACCCGAGCGCCGCGCAGGCCTGGGATCCGAACGCCCAGCCCTACGACCCGAACGCCGCGCAGGCCTGGGATCCGAACGCCGGCCAGCCGGCGTGGAACCCGGACGCCACCGCCACCTTCGGCGCCCCCGAGCCGCAGCCGTCCGGGGAGGCGCCGCCGGCCGACGCCGCCCCCGCATACGAGGCGTGGACCACGCCGGCCGACGAGCCGGAGACGGTGGACCTCGCCACCGAGGCGGTGATCGAGGAGCTGGAGCCGCTCTCCGCGGACGGGATGGCGCTCGAGGGGGATCCCTCCGCCGAGCCGCCGGCGCCGCTCGCCGGCGGCGACGCCGCCGCGCTGCCGCCCGACGGCTGGGAGGTGACCGCCCCGCCGCCCGCCGCGCCCGAGGGTGCGGTGCTGGGCGAGTACGACGAGGCCAGCGCCGCCCCGGCGGCGCTCTCGCCGGCGGACCTCGGCGCCGAGCCGGCCCCGGAGCCGCTCCCGCCCGGCGCCCCGCCCGAGCTGGGCGAGTACGACGACACGAGCGGCTTCGCCGCGCCGCTGGAAGAGGGCGCGCTCGAGCTCGCGGACGCCGGCACGGAGCCGGCGGCGGACGCGGGCTGGGCCGAGGAGGTGGCGCTCGACCAGGGCTTCGAGCTCGAGTCGGGCGGCTCGTTCGACGCCGCCGAGGAGGCCACCGTGCCCGAGTGGGCGCGGGAGGCCGAGCTGCCGCCCTGGGACGCGCCGCCCGCGGACGCCGGCGACGCCGGGAGCCTGGACGTCGCCGGCGACCTCGAGGCGCCGGTGGAGCCCGCCGCCGAGCCGCTCGCGAGCGTCGACGCGCTGGCCGGGCTGGCCGAGGCGGGCGGGGACGGCGAGCCGATCGCGCTCGAGCCGACGCTCGACCTGGGCGCGCCGGTCGAGCCCACGCTCGAGCTGGCCGAGCTGGAGACGCCGGCGGCCGGCGCGGCCGGGATCGCGTCCGGCGAGGATCCGTTCGCGCTCCGCGAGCCGGAGCCGGAGCCGGCCGGCACCCGCGACCTGTCGGCGCTCGACTTCGCCGCCGGCGAGCTGGGCGAGGACGCCGACGCGTGGGCGGCGGCGGAGACGCCGCCGGAGGCGCCCGGGCCATTCACGATGGGTGACGTCGGCGGGCAGGCGGAGCCGCTCGCCGAGCCGGAGGCGGAGCTCCCGGCGTGGGACGCCGGCGCGGCGCCCGCGCTCGAGCTGGAGCCGTCCCGGTGGGACGCGGACACGGCCGCCGCCGAGCCCGCCGCCGAGCCCGGCGTCGGGGACGCCGCGATCGCGGCCGCCGAGCCCTCGGCGCTCCTCGCCGAGGCCGCCGAGGCGCTGCCGCCGCTCGAGCTGGACGGGCCGGCCGCGCCGGCGCCGGTCGCCGTGACGGAGGCCGCGCCGGACGCCGCGGCGTCGCTGGCCGCGTCGGCCGGCGCGGTGCGCGAGCCCGGCGCCGAGCCGCCGCCCGCCATCGACGACCTGCTCGGCGAGGTCGAGGCCGCTGCGCCGGAGGCCGGCGCCGAGCCCGCCGGGCTGGCCGACGTCGCCGAGGTCGCCGAGCTGGCCGCGGCGCCGGCGCCGGACGCCGACGACCTGCCCACGCTCGACGGCGAGGACATCCTCGAGGAGATCCCGGCCGACGAGCTGGTGGCCCTGGCGCCCGACGAGGTCGGCGGCGACGTCGAGCCCGGCGCGCCGTCGCTCGCCGAGGCGGGCGCGGAGCCGGTGCCCGAGCCCGAGCCGGTTCCCGAGCCGCTGCCCGAGCCGACGCCGGAGGCCGAGGCCGCCGGCGTGCCCGAGCCGGCGGCGGCCGCCGCGATCCCCGCCCCCGATCTCGAGCCGCTGCCGGTCGAGGAGGTCTCCTTCACGCCGCCCCCGGTGGTCGAGGCGACGCCCGCGCCGCCCGGCGCGTGGGAGGTGCCCGGCGCGCACCGGGTGGTGATCCACACGCTGGAGGGGCTGGTGAAGCGCGGCGTGATCGAGGACCCGACGCTGGACGCGCCCGCGCTCGACCTCGTCGCGCAGGGGCCGCTCCCGGAGCGGATCCCCACCGACAAGGTGAAGGCGATCTTCTTCATGCTGGCGCCGGGCGAGGCCGCGCCGGCGGCGGAGGGGAAGCGCGTGCGCGTCACCTTCCGCGACGGCCGGCAGGTGGCCGGGTTCAGCCCCGACTACCGCGAGGACGGGCCCGGGTTCTTCATGATCCCGGCGGACACGCGCACCAGCACGGCGCGGATCTGGATCTACCGCTCGGCGGTGCGGCAGGTGGCGGTGAGCTGAAGGTCCGGCCGGCTCAGTTCATCCAGCGGGGCGGCTCGTCCTTGCCGTTCTTGCGGATCACCTTGAGGTGCTTGGAGCGGCGGCGGAACTCGCGCTCCGCCCACCACTCGCGCGCCTGCAGCTTCCAGCGCCGCGTGGGCAGCCGGCCGCCGCGCGACAGCGCGAAGCCCAGGCCGAGCGCCGCGAAGTGCGGCACGAACGCGCCCAGCCCCGGGAGGCCGCCGCCGGCCAGGCCGTACAGCACCGTCCCGAACACAACCAGCAGCGCCAGCGTCTTGCCGGTGAGCGGGAGCACGCCCCAGATGCTCACCTGGCGGTCCGGGTACAGCATCGCCCACATGAGCAGGAGCGCGTTCACCACCGGCCACATGCCGAGGTGCGGCCGGTCGGCCGGGAACCAGAGCCGCGCCGCCACCACGGTCACCGCGGTGGCGCCGGCGGCGAGGCCGAGGAAGGTGCCGACCAGGCGCCGCTCGCTCCAGGTGAACGCGAGCTGCTGGCCGATCGAGTAGAGCATGAACCCGCCGAACAGCAGCGTGAGCGGGTCGTTCTGCACGAAGGCCCAGGAGACGAGCCGCCACACCTGCCCGCGCAGCACCAGGCCCGGCACCAGCGCGGCCCAGGTCTGGTCGCGCGTCACCCAGGAGCCGACGGTCGCGACCAGGATGAGGACGAGCAGCAGCCCCAGCCCGGAGGGGATGCGGCCGCCGAAGGTGAACGCGCTGCCGAGGTCGGGGCTCCGTCTGCTGCGCACGCGGTCCTAGCCCTTCTTCCTCTCCCGGTAGAAGAGGGTGATGGTGAGGCAGTGGAACTCCTTGTCCGAGCTCTGCCGGACCTCGTGGCTCACCACCTCGAGCTCGGGGTTGCCGGCGAGCCAGCGCGTGATCTGCTCGCCCATGGCGTCGCGATCGCGCGCCAGCGTCGTCGAGAAGACCTTCACGCCGGTGAAGCTCGTCATCGTCGCCCCTCCTCGCCGCGGACCCTCGGGGACCCTATCGTCCCCTCCCGGCGGGGGCAAGAACGCGGTCGCTACAGCGGCTCCAGGATCACCGCGACCCCCTGGCCGCCGCCGATGCAGGCCGCGCCGAGGCCGGCCCGGGCGCCCCGGCGCCGCAGCTCGTACAGCAGGTGCATGGTGATCCGGGCCCCGCTCGCGGCGAGCGGGTGCCCGAGCGCGATGGCGCCGCCGTCCACGTTGGTGCGGTCGCGCGGCAGGCCCAGCTCCTGCTCGACCGCCAGGTACTGCGGCGCGAACGCCTCGTTAACCTCGAACAGATCGAGGTCGGACAGGGTGGCGCCGGCGCGGGCGAGCGCGTTGCGGACCGCCGGCACCGGGCCGATGCCCATCACGGTGGGGTCCACGCCGGCGTGGCCCCAGTTCACCAGCCGTCCCAGCGGCCGCAGCCCACGGCGCTCCGCGTAGGCGCGCGAGGCCACCACCAGCATGCCGGCGCCGTCGGCGATGCCGCTCGCCGCGCCGGCGTGGATGACGCCGTCGGCCTTGAACACCTTGGGGAGCTTGCGCAGCCCCTCGGGCGTGGTGCCGGGGCGCGGGTGCTCGTCCTTCTCGAACCGGACCGGCCCCTTGCGCGTCTGGAGCTCCACCGGCGCCAGCTCCTCGCGGAAGCGCCCGGCCTCGTCGGCGGCGGCCCAGCGCCGCTGCGAGGCGACCGCGAACTCGTCCACCGCCGCCTGGCCGATGCCGTGCAGCTCGGCCAGCTTCTCGGCGGTGAGCGCCATGGGCATGCCGGCGTAGGTGTCGGTGAGCGCCGACCAGAGCATGTCCTCGAGCGGCGGGGTCTTGCCGAAGGCGTGGCCGAAGCGCGTGCCGCGCAGCACGAGCGGCGCCTGGCTCATCGACTCGGTGCCGCCGGCCAGCACCAGCTCCGCCTCGCCGGTCTGGACGAGCCGCGCCGCCTCGATGACCGCCTCGAAGCCGGAGCCGCACAGCCGGTTCACCGTGAGCGCGGGGACGCCCTCGGGGAGGCCGGCGCGGAGCCCCACGTGGCGCGCCAGGTAGATGGCGTCCGGCGACGTCTGGGCCACGTTCCCGACCACCACGTGGCCGTAGTCCGCGGGCGGCGCCCCGGCCTGCGCCATCGCCGCCTTCGCGGCGTGGACCGCGAGGTCGGTCGCGCTGAGGTCCTTCAGGGCGCCGCCGAACGTCCCGAAGGGCGTCCGCTTCGCGGCGAGGAACACCACGTCCTGCTGGCCGGCCCGGTTCATCACGCCTCCTGGTGCTCACCTCGAGATAAGCGCGCCCGCCAGGCCTTTCACGGCCACCACCAGGATGGCCAGCGCCAGCGCCACGTTCAGGGCCGGCACGAGCGCGCCCACCCGGTCGCCGGCGCGGCCGCGGAGCGCGGCCCAGGCGCGCGGGGCGTGGCGGGCGAGCATGTAGACCGCGAACAGCGCCGCGACCGACTGGAAGACGAGCATCCGCCGATGCTAGACGCAGGCGCCCGCCGTGAACAGCGCGCCGGCGCGCCGCGCCCGCCCGGGCCAGGGCCCGGGCCGCCCTAGGCCGCAGGGGCGGCGTCCGCCGCGGGCTTCTTGCCGAGGATCCGCGCCAGCACGATGCCCACCTCGTAGAAGACGATCATGGGCACGGCCATGAGCGCGAGGTTGAGCGGGTCGCCGGTGGGCGTGATGATCGCGGCCGCGATCACGTTCACGATGATGGCGATGCGCCGGTACTTCGCGAGCGTGCGCCAGTTCACCAGGCCGATCATCGACAGGAACGCGATGACCACCGGGACCTCGAACACCACCCCGAAGCCGAGCAGCATGGCGAGGACGAGCGAGAGCTGCTCGGAGAGGGAGAGCATCGGCGAGAGCGTGTCGCTCTCGGCGAACGCCAGCATGGCCGGGAAGGCCTGCGGCATCACCAGCTCGAAGCAGAACAGCGCGCCCAGGTAGAAGAGCAGCGTCCCCCAGAACAGGAACGGGAAGACGACCTTCTTCTCGCGCTTGTACAGGCCGGGGGCGATGAAGAGCCACAGCTGCCACAGCACCCAGGGGGCCGCGACGAAGACGCCGCCGTACATGGCCACCTTGATGTAGACCATCATCGGCTCGATCGCGCTCGTGTACACGAGCTGCTGGCGGCCGGCCGGGAGCGCGTCGCGCACCGGCTTCATGAGGTGGTCCACGATCTGCGGCACGAACCCGCCGACCAGGCCCATCCCCACGGCGATGCCGAGCATCGCGCGCACCATGCGGACGCGCAGGTCGCGCAGGTGATCGAGGAAGGAGAGCTTCACCTCGCCCTCGGGCTCGGGCGACGGCGGCGGCGGCAGCTGCGGGACGGTTTCGCTCATGCGGGCCTACGCGGCGGTGCCGCCGGTGCCGGACGGCTCGGGCGACGATGACGGGGCCGGCGCCGCGGGCGCGGCGGGCGTTTCGGGCGCGGCGGCGGGCGCGGCCGGCTCGGCGTCCACCAGCGCCGCCTCGAGGCCCGGGACGTTCTCGGCGGTGGCGGCGGGCGGCGGACCGGACGGGCCGGGGACCGGACGGTTCGGGACGGGCGGCACCAGCGAGGGGCGCGCCACCTTCCGGTCGTCCTTGTAGATCTCGGTCTCGATCTGGTCCTTCAGGTCGTCGGTGGCCTGCTTGAACTGGCGCAGGCCCTTGCCGATGGTCTTCGCCGCCTCGGGGAGGCGATCCGGCCCGAGGAGGATGAGGGCGAGGACGGCGATGATCACGATCTCGCCGAAGGACAGACCGAACATAGGGCGGTTCCTATAACACGGCGGAAACCGGGACGCTTCCGCCGCCGGACGGATCCGGTTGCGGCGGCAGCATGCCACGCCTAACGTCCCCGCGCATGGCCTACTGGCTGCTGAAGACCGAGCCCGGCACCTATGCGTGGTCCGACCTCGTCGCCGACGGGACCACCCCGTGGACCGGCGTCGCCAACCCGCAGGCCCAGGCGAACCTCCGGGCCATGAAGGCGGGCGATCGCGCGATCGTCTACCACTCCGGCGAGAAGCGCGCGGTGGGCGTCGCCGAGGTGGTGCGGACCGCCTACCCCGACCCGACCGCCGGCGGCGAGCTGGTCTGCGTGGACGTGAAGGCCGTCGAGCCGCTCCCGGCGCCGGTGCCGCTCGAGGCGCTGAAGCAGGAGCCGGCGTTCGAGGGCTCGGTCCTGCTCAGGCAGGGCCGGCTCTCGGTGGTGCCGCTCGCGCCCGCGGAGTGGCGCGATCTGGCCGCGCTCGCCGACGTCATCGCCCGGACCGGCGGCCTGCGCCGCAAGGCCAGGTTCTAGGCGGGCGCGGCCGGGCGCCGCACCTCCTCAGATCCTGAACCGCCTCACCTCGCCGCGGAGCACCTCCGCCTGCGAGGCGAGGTCCACGATGGCGGCCTCGAGGTCGCGGACCGAGTGCGTCTGCGCCTCGGCCACCTGCTTGATCTGCACCACCGCCGTCATCACCTGCTCGGAGCCCTTGGTCTGCTCCTTCTGGGCGCGGTTCAGGTGGTGGACCATCTCCGAGATCGACTCGATGGCGCGGGTGATCTGCTTCGACCCGCGCGCCTGCTCCTGCGCCGAGCGCTCCACGTGCTTGGTGATCGCCTTCATCTTCTCGGCGCTCTTCATGATCTGCTCGGAGCCGCGCGCCTGCTCCGCGGTGGCGCTCGCGATCTGCTGCACCGTCTCGGCGATGCGGTTGATCGCCATGGTCACCTGCTTCGACCCGCGCGCCTGCTCCAGCGTGGCCCGCGCGATGGCCTTCACCATCTGCGTGGACTTCTGGCTCGACTCCTGGATCTTCTTCAGCGCGGTCTCGGTCTCCTGCCCGAGCCGCACGCCCTCCTCCACGTTGCGGACGCCGCGGTCCATGGCCTGGATGGCGTTGCGCGACTGGTCCTGCACCGCGCGGATGAGCTCGGAGATCTCCTTGGTGGACGCGCCGGTGCGCTCGGCCAGGTCCTTGATCTCGTCCGCCACCACCGCGAAGCCCTTGCCGTGCTCGCCCGACTGCGCCGCCAGGATGGCGGCGTTCAGCGCGAGCAGGTTGGTCTGCTCGGCCACGTCGTCGATGACGTTGAGGATGTTGCCGATGGCGGCGATCTTGGCGCCGAGCGCCTCGATGACGCTGGCCGCCTCCTTGGAGGACTCCTTGATCTTGTCGATGCCGAGGAGCGTGCGCGAGAGCGCCTCCGCCCCCGACTCCGCGTCGCGCTGCGCCTGCTCGGAGAGGCGCGCGGTCTCGTTCGCGTTCGACTCCACCTGCGAGATGGACACGTCCATCTCGTTCATGGAGGACGACGTCTCCTCGGTGGTGGCGGACAGGTCCTCGATGTTCTTCGCCACCTCCTTGATCGAGTAGGTCATCTGCTCGATCGCGGCGGTGGTCTCCTCCACGCTGGCCGCCAGCGCCTGGATGTTCTCGGCCACCTCGTCGTTGGTGGCGGCCATCTCCAGGATCGACGAGGACGACTCCTCGGCGCTCTGCGCCAGCACCTCGACGTTGTCGGCGATGCCCTTCAGCGACGAGATCATCTGGCTCATCGAAGAGGAGGTGTCCACCACCCGGGCCGACACCGTGCCGGCGCCGGAGGACACCGCCGAGCCGGTGCGCGAGATCCGGTCGATCACCGTCGCCACGCCGCCGGTCACGTTCTGCACGCGGGAGAGCGTCGCGGCCAGGTTCTCGCCGATGCGGTTCAGCGACTCGGCCAGCGTCCCCAGCTCGTCCGGGCCGAGCTGCGCGGAGCGGGCGGTGAGGTCGCAGTCGGAGACCCGGCGCGCCACCGCGCTCATCTCGTCGAGCGGCCGGAGCACGAGGCGCGAGACGAACACGTAGACGAGCCCCGCCAGCACCATCCCGCCGCCCACCAGGAGCGCGAAGATGTACCAGCCGGCCCGCCCGGCCTGCGCGTCGAGCGGGTCGCGATCGAGGCCGAGCAGCACGTACCCGGCGCGCGCGCCCCCGCCCGCGCCCTCCACCGGGCGCGTGAAGGCGACCACGCCCGGCGCCCGGGGCTGCGCGGTGGCGCCCGCCGCCTGGTGCCACGCCACCACCTCCTCGGCGCTGCGGCCCAGGTTGCGGGAGAGGTGCCTGGCGGCGATCGACCAGTCCTCCCGGACCACCACCACGTACGCGAACGACTCCTCGTCCCAGTCCTCGTCCACCCGCGCCGCGATGCGCGCCGGGTCGCCGGCCGCGAGCGCCGGCGCGAGCGCGGAGGCGTAGACGCGGGCGTCGGCCTCGCCGCGGTGCTCGGCGGCGCGCTCCAGCGCGGCGTGGATCTCGCGGTTCACGGCGATCGACGTGAGCACGCCGGCGATGGCCAGCGCGCCGGCGATGGAGAGGAACAGGATCCGCTTCACGCCGAGGTGGGCGAGCTTTGGACGCATCGGGCCCTTCTCGCCGGCGCGGGCTGAAGCACGCGGATTTCCCGGCGGTTCGGCGCGATGCTACCGGCGGGTCGGGACCGAGGCAAGGGAACGGCCGGCGCCGCGCCGGGCGGCGCACGCACCTTGGCCCACGCCGCCCGCGCTACTGCATGAACAGGTCCTGCACCTCGACCTGCTTCTTCTCGGCGTCGGCGAGCACGGGCTCGGTCCCCTGCTTGAACGGCTCGGGCACGCCGCCGGCGCCGACCGCCACCGCCTTGCCGCTGGCCGGGTCGATCCGCACCTCGACGATCCCCGAGGGCGCCTCGAACTCGGGCTGGGCCCGGCCCTTCAGCGCCGCCGACATGAAGTCGAGCCAGATGGGCAGCGCGGCGTGGCCGCCGGTCTCGTACCGGCCGAGCGGGGTGACGTTCACGTCGTAGCCGAGCCACACGCCGGTGGCGAGGTCGCGGGTGAACCCCATGAACCAGGTGTCGAAGGAGTCGTTGGTGGTGCCGGTCTTGCCCGCCGCCGGCTTCCCCAGCGCGGCGGCGCGCGCGCCGGTGCCGACCGTCGCGACCTCGCGCATGAGGCGGACCAGGATGTACGCGCTGCGCGGGTCCATCACCTGCTCGCGCGGGCGCGTCACCTCGGCCACCGCGCCGGCCAGCCGCTCGTCGAGCCCGACCCATGGGTCGCGGTAGTCGGCGTGGTCCTCGAGGACGCGCCCGTCGCGGTCCAGCACCCGCTTCACGAAGGTGCTGGGGCGCTTCTCGCCGTAGCGCGCGAACAGCGCGTACACGTTGGTGAGCTCCCAGGGCGTCACGCAGGACGAGCCGAGCGCGCTGCCCAGCTCCTGCTTCACCGGCGTGGTGATCCCGAGCGTCTTCGCCCAGTCGCCCAGCCCCGCCGGCCCGAGCTTCGCGTTGAGCGCCTCGGCGGTCTTCACCGCCGGGATGTTCATCGAGTTGACGAGCGCGGTGCGCAGGGTGACGTCGCCCTTGAAGTCCTCGCCGTAGTTCTGCGGCTTCCAGCTCGACTCGTCGTCGCGGAAGACGATGGGCGCGTCGGTGAGGATGGTCGCGGGCGTGTAGTCGAGCTTCTCCACCGCGGCGGAGTAGACGACGGGCTTGAACGCCGAGCCCGGCTGGCGGCAGGCCTGGAAGGCGCGGTTGAACTCGGAGGCCTCGAAGTCGTAGCCGCCCACCATGGCGGTGACGTACGCCGTCCCGGGATCGACCGCGACGAGCGCCCCCTGCAGCGTGGGATCCTGCTGCAGCGAGAACAGCACCGGGGCCTCGGGCACGTCCTTGGGCCGGCCCACCCCGAGCTGCGCCTCCCTCCGCTGCAGCTCGGCGCGCTCGACCCGCTTCAGCACCACCACGTCGCCGGCGCGCAGCGCGCTCGACGGGCGGGAGAGGAGCGAGTCCGCGTAGGACACCACCGGGTTGGGCCGGCGGGCCCAGCGCATGCCGGAGATGGGCAGCACCCCGCGCGTCTCGCCCACCTCCACCTCGACGATCCCCGCCTTGTCGTCCACCCGGTCCACGATGCCGACGCAGTAGTCGCCGGCGTGGAGCGTGCCCTTCGGCCAGGCCTTCGCGAGCCGCGCGGCGAGCGCGGTCCGCTCCGCGCCGGCCACCTTCGCCACCGGCCCGGTGAAGCCCTGCCGCTGGTCCACCTCGACGAGCCCCTTCAGCACGGCCGCCTGCGCGGCGCGCTGCTTCTCGAGGTCCATCGCCATCTCGACCCGCAGCCCGTCGTGCAGCAGCCGCTCGTTGCCGTAGCGGTCCACCACCTGCCGGCGCACCGTCTCCACGTAGAACGGCGCGGTCTCGCGGAACACGTCGTCCACGCCGAAGACCTTCACCTCGGCCTTCTCGGCGCTGCGCCGCTCGGCCTCGGTGATCATCCCCTCCTCGGCCATGCGCCGCAGCACGTACCGCCGGCGCTCCGAGGCCGCCTCGGGCCGCGAGAACGGCGAGTAGCGCGAGGGCGCCTGCGGCAGCCCGGCGATGAGCGCCGCCTCCTCCAGCGTCAGGTCCTCCACGTTCTTCCGGTAGTAGTTCTCCGCGGCCGACTGCACCCCGTAGCTGTGGTGCCCGAGGTACACGCCGTTCAGGTACATCCAGAGGATCTGCTCCTTCGTGAACCGCGCCTCGAGGCGCCGCGCCAGGATCAGCTCGCGGATCTTGCGCCGCAGGCTCCGCTCGGTGCCGCGCTCGAACCCCTCGGCGCTGATGAGGATGGCCTTGGCGGTCTGCTGCGTGAGCGTGGACGCGCCCTGGATGCGCGACCGGAGCACGTAGGTCTTCACCGCGGCGCGGAGCGTGCCGAGCAGGTCGATGCCGCCGTGCTCGAAGAAGTTCTTGTCCTCCGAGGCGATGAACGCCTGGATGACCCGCTTCGGGATGCGCTCGTACGGGACGACCTTGCGGCGCTCCACGAAGAACTCGCCCGCGATCTGGCCGTCGGCCGAGATCATCTCGGTGATGATGGGCGGGCGGTACTGCTCCAGCGTGGGGATGTCGGGCAGCCCGCGCGAGAACACGATCCAGCCCACCACCGCGACCACCAGCGCGGCGTTCACCGCCGCGAGCGCGGCGAACAGCCCCCAGCGGAGGAGCCGCCGGCGCAGCGGGCGCTCGGGCGGCAGGCCGTCGAGGACCACGCGCGAGGAGGGCTCCTCGGGCGGCTTGTGGGGTTCGCCGGGCTCGCTCATGGGGTGGCCGAATCTATGCGTGCCCCGCCCCGGAGTTCAACGCTCGCGGTGCGGTCCGTCGCGGCGCGCGGCGGGCGCGTGTGCGCCGGTGGGCGACGCGGGGAGCTTCAGGTTCGCGCGGGAGAGCACCTCGGCGAGCTCCGCCGGGAACGGCGCCTCGAGCCGGAGCGGCGCGCCGGTGAGCGGATGTGGGACCTCCAGCCTCCACGCGTGCAGGCCCATCCGGCGCAGCCCCCAGCGCGTGCGCGCGGTCCGATTGAAGGCGAAGTCGCCGTAGCGCCGGTCGCCCGCCACCGGGTGGCCCACCGCCTCGAGGTGGCGGCGGATCTGGTGCGTGCGGCCGGTCTCGATGGTGACGGCGAGCAGCGAGAGCTCCTTCGCGGCCGAGACGACCTTCCAGCGCGTCAGCGCCTCCTGGAAGTTCACCCCCCGCATCGCCTTGGACCTCGAGGTCTGCTCGTGCTCGGAGAGCGGCAGGTCGATGGTGCCGGCCTCGCGCGGCATCTTCCCCTTCACGAGCGCGAGGTAGGTCTTGTGGACGCCTTCGCCGCTGGTGAACGTCTCGGTGAGCCGCACCATCGCCTTGCGGTGCTTCGCCACCAGCACCACGCCCGAGGTGTCGCGGTCGAGCCGGTGCGCCGGCGAGGGCTTGAACTCGGTGGGCGGGAGGTCGTCGGGCGTTCTCAGGTATCCGCGCGCCATCTCCACCAGCGTGGCGCCCTCGATCCCGGTGCCGGGGTGCGCGGCCAGGCCGGCCGGCTTGTCCACCGCGAGCAGGTCCGCGTCCTCGTGCAGCACGCCGAACGTCACCCGCGGCGCGCCGCCCGGGGCCGTCGGCTCGGGCCTCGCGAGCAGCCGCTCCTCGTCCCCGCGGATCACCACCACGTCGCCCTCGGCGACGAGCTGGTCGGCCTTCCCGCGCGCGCCGTTCACCCGCACCTTGCGCGTGCGGAACATCTTGTAGACGTGGCTGAGCGGCACGTCGCGCAGCGCCTTGCGCACGAGCTTGTCGAGGCGCTGGCCGGCCGCGTCGGCCGAGACGGTGAGCTGGATCACGGGGGAGATCTACCTCACCCGGGCCCGCGGCACCTCAAATCAGCTCGAGCTGCATGTGCTCGCGGAGGGGCTCGGCGCGGATCCCCTCCTTGCGGAGCGCGGCGGCGAGCGCGTCCTCGTGGCCGTGGACCGTGAACACGCGGCCGGCGCCGGTGGCCCGGGCATAGCGCACCAGCGAGGGGAAGTCGGCGTGGTCGGAGAGCGGGAACGCCGCGTCCACCCCGCGGAAGAAGCGGCCGCCGTCGATGGCCCAGCCGGTGAGGATGGCGGTGCGGCGCCTGCGGATCCCGCGCATGGCCGGGCTGCGGGCGAGGTGCGGCGGGCACACCACCACCTCGTCGATCGCGGCGCCCTCCGGCCCGAGCGGCCGCACGTTGGGCAGCGCCACCCCGTGCGCCTCGTAGACCTTGTTCACCGCCTGGACCACCGGGTGGGCGCGGCAGGCGTAGCCGAGGTCGGAGAGGTACTTCAGGATCTCCTGCGCCTTGCCGAGCGCGTAGCCGAGCAGCACCGGCGTGACCCCGTCGGCGAGCGCGTCGTCCACGAAGCGGCGCACCGCCGCGAGCGTCTCGTCCTTGGGCGGGAACACGTAGCGCGGGTGGCCGAAGGTGGACTCGATCACGAGCACGTCGCAGCCCATCACCTCGGCGCGCTCCGCGGCGTGGGTCGGCTCGGTGCAGAGGTCGCCCGAGTAGCCCAGCGAGACGCCGTTGCGCGTCACCCGCACCTGCGCCGAGCCGAGGACGTGGCCGGCCGGGAACAGCTCCAGGGTCAGCTCGCCCAGGCCGAACGGCGCGCGGTAGGACGCGGGCAGGTGCTCGGTCCGGCGGCGCTTCCCCTCGCCCAGGCGGTGGCGCATGAGCGCCAGCGTCGGGGCGGTGGCGATGGTCCGGTCGTGGCGCCCGATGTGATCGCCGTGCGCGTGCGACACGAACGCGCACTCGACCCGCCGGGTGGCGTCGAGGTGGAGGGACGAGCCGGTGATCCTCAGCTCGCCCCGGTGGAGCTCGATCGGCGGGCGCCTCATCGGGCGCCCGTTCTACAACGGGCGCCCGACACGGCGCGAGGCAGGGCCCGCGGGCCCCGCCGCTACTTCTTCGGCGGCTCCTTCGCCGGCGCCTTCTTCTCCTCCGGCTTCGACTCCTGCGCCGCCTTCGTCCGGTCTTCCTCCTCGATCTGGTGGATCCGTTTCTCGAGCGAATGGAACCCGCCCTTCTTCTTCTCCTCCGCCATGGAACACCTCCTTCGAGGACCCTAGGGATCCTCTCGCGGCCGGGGGAACCGGTCCGCGCCACGGTGGGTTCCGCCGGAGGTCCCACCCGCGCCGGGGCCCCGCCCGCGGCCGAGCGCCGCGCCGTGCCCCTCTGGCGGGTGTCAGGGCGGGAGGGCATGATGCGCCGCCCCAGCCCTCCGGCACCCCGGCCGCCCCGCCGGCCAGCGCCCGGGCGAGCGGGCGCGTCGCGTGGCGCATCTCGAGGAGGGACCATGAAGAGGACCGTGGACGTCGGGGAGCGGCTGCCGCTGCTCCAGAGCATTCCCCTGTCGCTGCAGCACCTGTTCGCCATGTTCGGCGCCACCGTGCTGGTGCCGTTCCTGGTCGGGCTCGACACCTCGGTGACCTTGTTCACCAGCGGTGTCGGCACGCTCGTCTACATCTTCATCACCAAGGGGAAGATCCCGGCCTACCTCGGCTCCTCCTTCGCGTTCATCGCCGCCCTCTCCGCCATCCTCGGGGTGGCGCCGGGCCAGGCCGCGCCGGCCGACCGGGTGGCGGTGGCCATGGGCGGCTGCGTGGCGGTGGGCGTCTGCTACCTGGTGGTGGCGGCGCTCATCGGCAAGTTCGGCACCGGCTGGATCGACCGCCTGCTCCCGCCGGTGGTGATCGGCTCGGTGGTGATGGTCATCGGCCTCGGCCTCGCCCGCGTGGCGGTGGTCAACATGGCCATGAACGGCGGCGGCCCCACCTACCGGCCGGAGTTCTTCGCGGTGGCGCTCGCCTCGCTCGCCATCGCCATCCTGGCGGCGGTGTTCCTGAAGGGCTTCCTGGGCGTCATCCCGGTGCTCATCGGCATCGTGGGCGGCTACGTCGTCGCGCTCCTCGCCGGCCAGGTGGACCTCTCCGGCGTCGCCGCGGCGAGGCCGCTGGCGGTGCCGCCCTTCGTGCTCCCGAAGTTCACCTGGGCGGCCATCATCACGCTCGCGCCCATCTCGCTCGTCGTCATCACCGAGCACATCGGCCACCTCATCGTCACGAACAACGTGGTGGGCCGGGACTTCGTGAAGGACCCGGGCCTGCACCGCTCGCTCGCCGGCGACGGCGTCGCCACCATGATCTCCGGCGCGCTGGGCGGCCCGCCCAACACCACCTACGGCGAGAACATCGGCGTGATGGCCATCACCCGCGTCTTCTCGGTGTGGGTGATCGGCGGCGCGGCGGTGCTCGCCGTGCTCATGTCCTTCCTCCCGCCGGTGGGCGCGCTCATCCGCTCCATCCCGACCCAGGTGATGGGCGGCATCTGCATCCTGCTCTTCGGGATCATCGCCTCCGCCGGCATCCGCATGCTGGTCGAGGCAGGCATCGACTTCTCGCAGAAGCGGAACCTGATCATCGCCTCGGTGGTGCTGGTCATCGGCGTGGGCGGCGCCGAGATGCACTTCGGCTCGGTGAAGATCGACGCCATGCCGCTCGCCACCTACGTCGGCATCCTGCTCAACCTGGTGCTGCCGCGCGGGATGGAGGGCACCGCCGCGAACGGGACCGTCTCCGAGGCGCCGGACGTGTAGCCCGCGGGACGCCGCTCGCCCCTCGACGGGCTCAGGGTGACCCTTCGACGGGCTCAGGGTGAGCGGGGGTGCCCGCTCGCGGTGAGCCCGTCGAACCGCGGGCGGGGCCCGGCTACCGGAGCAGCAGGTACCAGAGCCGCCCCGGCTGCTTCATGCGGCCGGCGGCGTTCGCGGCGTAGGGGCCGCTGCCCAGGTACAGGTCCACGCGGCCGGAGGTGCGGATGGCCCCGCCCGCGTCCTGGTCGAGCACGAAGCGCGAGAACGGGCGCATGGTGGCCGAGGTCGCGTCCACCGGCCGCTCGGTCTCCAGGAACGCGAGGCCGCCCTTCGGGAACACCTTCGCGTCGGCGGCGATGGTGCGGTCCGGGGTGACCGGGACGCCCAGCGCGCCGATGGCGTCGTCGGCGAAGCGGAAGAACACGTAGGACGGGTTGGTGGCGAGCACCGCCGCCTGCTCCTCCGGGTGCGCGAGCAGCCAGGCGCGGATCGACTGCATCGACACCTCCTCGCGCCGGAGCGCGCCGCGCCGGACCAGCTCCGCGCCCACCGCGGCGTAGCGCTGGCCGTTCTTGCCCGCGTAGGTGACCACGCGCGCGGTGCCGTCGGGGAGGCGCACCACCCCGCTCCCCTGGATCTCCAGGAAGAACGCGTCGAGCGCCGAGTCCACGAAGCAGAGCTCCGCGCCCTTCCCCTCGAGCGCGCCGCGCGCGATGTCGGCGCGGGTCGGGTAGGGGACGAGCCGGCCCTGCTCCACCCGGCCGACGACGTCCTCCGCGACCTGCGGGAAGTCGCGCGCGCGCACCACCACGAGGTCGTCGGGCGCGCGGTGGAGCGGCACCTGGTACGGGCCGCCGCGGGCGAGCGCGCCGCGCAGCTCGGGCAGGTAGTAGCCGGTGAAGAGCACCGTCCCGCGCCCGTCGCCGGCCGAGCGGAAGGCGCGGAACTCGCGGCGGAGCGCCTCGCGCAGCGCGTCCGGCGAGGGCCGCGCCGCCACGAGGGCGCGGAAGCGCGCCAGCGTCGCGCGCACGCGCTCGAGCGGCACGCGCTCCTTGCCGTAGGCGAACGTCCGGCCCGGATCCGAGGCGGCGAGCCGCGCCAGCCAGGTCTCGGTGCGGCCGATCGCGTCCTCGAGGCCGGCGTAGTCGAGGTCGTCCGCGAACGCCGGGAGCTCGGACGGCGGCACCTCGCGCAGCGCCTCGTCGGCGGTGCGGGCCGGCGCGGGCGGGGGCGCGTGGCGGCAGGCGGCGAGCGCCGCGGTGAGCACCAGGACGAGCGCCGCGGCGAGGGCGTGCTGGAGAGGCGTGCGTCGCATCGGGCCGAAGGTAGCAGAGGTCCCGCCGCGCGGCGCGGGCCCCCGCTCGCCCCGGCGTCGCCGGCTACGCCGCGGGCGCGCGGGCGCGGGCCCTGGCCTCCGCCGCGCGGGCCTCCAGCACCCCGCCCACCTCGCCGGCCAGCACCCCGAGCACCATGAGCGCGCCGCCGGCCCAGTCGAGCGGCCCGAGCGGCTCGCCGTAGTACAGCCAGCTGAACACCGCGGCGGCGGCGGGCTCGAGCGAGAAGATGAGCGCGGCCCGGACCGCGGTGGTGTGGCGCTGGCCCCAGTTCATGACGAAGAAGGCGAACGCGGTCATGACGAGGCCGGTGAACGCGACCACCAGCACGAAGTGGCCGGCCCCGGCCGGATCGAAGCGCGGCCCCTCCAGCGGGACGAGGACGAGCGCGCCGGCCAGCGTGACCAGCACCTGCACCGCCACGAACGGCGCGAGCGGGTGGCGCGGCGCCCACTCCGAGGTGAACGTCACCTGGAGCCCGTAGGCGACGGCGCAGAACAGCGTGAGCAGGTCGCCGAAGCGGACCTCCTCCGTGACCGCGCCCGCCGTGAAGGGCCGGGTGAGCAGGACCAGCCCGGCCACCGCGAACGTCACGCCCACCCAGAACGCGGGGCGCACCCGGCGCCCCAGGAACCAGCGCGCCACCACCGGCACCACCAGCACGTTCAGGCCGGTGATGAACCCGGAGCGCGCGGGCGTGGTGTGCCGGAGCGCCACCGTCTGCAGCACGAAGCCGACCAGCATGGTCAGGCCGAGCAGGAGCCCGTGCCGCCAGAACCCCTCGCCGAGCGGCGCGCGCGGCCGGAGCGCCCAGGCGGCGAGCAGCGCCACCGCGGCCAGGCCGAAGCGGGCGGTGAGGAACACGCCCGGCGAGGCGATCTCGAGCGCCTCCTTCACGAGCGCGAAGGTGGTCCCCCACAGCAGGGTGAGGGCGAGCAGGGCGAGGTCGGCCACGGGCGCGGCGGGGCGGCGCTAGCGCCCGGCCCGCTCCTCCTCGAAGCGCCCGTGCAGGTGGACCGGCGCCTGCCGCGCCTTGCGCACGCGCATGTTGAGGAGCTCGACGCCGAGGGAGAACGCCATGGCGAAGTAGACGTAGCCCTTCTCGATGTGCCTCCCGAGCCCCTCGGCCACCAGCATCACGCCGATGAGGATGAGGAAGGACAGCGCCAGCATCTTGATGGTGGGGTGGCGCTCCACGAAGCCGCCGATCGCGTCGGCGAAGATCAGCATCACGCCCACCGCGAGGACCATGGCGGCGACCATCACCGGCAGGTGCTTCGCCATCCCCACCGCGGTGATGACCGAGTCGAGCGAGAACACGATGTCGAGCAGCGCGATCTGCACGATGACCGCCCAGAACGCGGCGCCGCCGCCCGCCTTCCGCGCCTCGGCGTGCTCGACCTCGAGCTTGTCGTGGATCTCGTGGGTGGCCTTGGCGATGAGGAACAGGCCGCCGCCCAGCAGGATGAGGTCGCGCCCGGAGATCTCCCGGCCCAGCACCTCGAAGAGCGGCCGGGTCAGCCCCATCACCCAGCTGATGGCGAACAGCAGCCCGAGCCGGGTGAGGAGCGCGAAGGCGAGGCCCAGCTTGCGCGCCTTCCCCTGCTGCTCCTGCGGCAGCCGCCCGGCGAGGATGGTGAGGAACACCACGTTGTCGATGCCGAGGACGATCTCCATGGCGGAGAGCGTCACCAGCGAGATCCACGTGTCGGCCTGGCCGAGCAGCTCGAGCATGGCGCCTTGAATGCCCGATGGCGCCGCGGTTGTCGAGCGGCGGCGCGGCCGGTCAGGCCGCCAGGTAGCGCCAGGGCTCGGCCGCGCGATCGCGCCGCACCTCGCCGCGCGACTCCATCACCTCCAGGTTCGCCACCGTCTCGGAGAGGGTGAGGAACGCGTCGGCGGGGCGGGCGTGGGGCCAGAGCGCGCGGGCGATCTCGTGCGCGGTGCGCGGCCCGGCCCGGAGCAGCTCGAGCATCCGCGCCTGCCGCTTCGCGTAGAAGCCGACCAGGGCGTCGATGATCTCGCGGTGGCCGCCGAACGGCGGGCCGTGGCCGGGGAGCACCAGGTCCACCTCCATGGCCCGCAGGCGGCGGAGGCTGTCGAGGTAGGCGAGCAGCGGGTGGAAGAAGCCGTCCTGGCCGTCCGGCCCGAGCTCGACGAGCGGGTTCGGCGACACCTTCTCGAGCAGGTGGTCGTCGGAGAAGAACAGCCGCCGCTCCCGCTCGTACAGGCACAGGAGCCCGGGGGTGTGCCCCGGCATGTGCATCACCTCGAGCGCGAGGTGGCGCGTGCGCAGGACCTCCCCCTCGGCGATGGGCCGCACCTCGGGGAGCCGCCGCGCGAAGCGGAAGCCGCCCTCGCCCTGCCTCGCGAGCACCTCGACCACCTCGGGCGGCACGCCCTGGCGCGCGAGGTACGCGGCGAGCCGCGGCGCCAGCTCCCGCCAGCGCGGCCCCTGCTCCGACATCTTGGGCGCGTCGGCGGGGTGGCCGAACACCGGGACGTCCGGGCCGCCGTGCCGCTCCTGCACGAAGCGCGCGGCGCCGTAGTGGTCCACGTGGCCGTGCGAGACCACGATGCGGGTGACCTCGTCGAAGCGGCGGCCCAGGCGCGCGAACCCGGCCTCGAGCGCCGCCTGGGCCTCGGGCGTGCCCAGGCCGGCGTCGAACATGAGGAGGCCGCCGCCGGCGTCCTCGACCAGGTAGGCGTTGACCGGCCCGCCCGCCTGCGGGAACGGGACCGGGATGGCGATGCGGTGGACGCCGAGCCCCTCGAGATCCGCCTCGGTCACGCCCGCACCGCCCACCCGCTCACTTCGACGCCTTCACCTTCTCGGTGAGCGCCGGGAGCGCCTGGAACAGGTCCGCCACCAGGCCGTAGTCGGCGATCTGGAACACCGGCGCGTCCGGGTCCTTGTTCACCGCCACGATCACCTTCGAGCCCTTCATGCCGGCGAGGTGCTGGATGGCGCCGGAGATGCCCGCCGCCACGTACAGATCCGGCGCCACCACCTTGCCGGTCTGCCCCACCTGCCAGTCGTTCGGCACCCAGCCCGCGTCCACGGCGGCGCGGCTGGCGCCCACCGCCGCGCCGAGCACGTCGGCGAGCGCCTCGACCGGCTTGAAGTCGCCCTTCGTGCCGCGGCCGCCCGACACCACCACGCGCGCCTCGGTCAGCTCGGGCCGCTCGCTCTTCACCTCGCGGAAGCCCACGTGCCGGGTGCGCAGGCCGGCCGGCACCTGCGCCGCCACCTCGTGCACCGCGCCCTTGCCGGCGCCCTGCTCGGCGGCCGGGAACTCCGTCGCACGGACCGTGAACACCTTCACCGGCGTCGCGATCTCCACCTCGGCGAGCACGTTGCCCGCCCACATGGGCCGGCGGAACGTGACGGCCGGCCCGTCGCCGCCGAAGCCGAGCACCTCGGTGGCCATCCCGGCGCCGAGGCGGGCCGCGACGCGGGGCAGGAGGTCCTTGCCCTGGGCGGTGGCGGCGGCGCCCACGTACGCCGCGCCGCAGGCCTTCGCGAGCTCCGCGATCACCGGCGCCCAGGCGTCGGCGAGCGGGTGCTCGAGCGCCGGCGCGTCGGCCACGTGCACCTCGGCGCCGTACGCGGCGAGCGCGTCGGCGAGGGGGCGGACGCCCTTGCCGAGCAGCGCCACGTGCAGCGCGCCGCCGGTGCGGGCGGCGACGCGCGGCCGGCCGAGATGGCGTGGAGCGTCGCCTTGCGGATCTGGCCGCCGCCCTGCTCGGCCACGATGAGGACGTTCGACATGTCGCCTCCGGAGGTTCGATCGCCGCGCGAGGCGCGGACGGTGGGCTAGAGGACCTTCGCCTCGTCGTGCAGCTTCTTCCAGAGCTCCTCGACGTCGGCCACCTTCACGCCGCCCTTGCGGGCGGGCGGCTCGGCGAGGCGCTTCACCACCACCTTCGGCGCGAGGTCCACGCCGAGCGAGGCGGCGGCCAGCTCCTGGAGCGGCTTCTTCTTGGCCTTCATGATGCCGGGCAGCGAGGCGAAGCGCGGCTTGTTGAGGCGCAGGTCGGTGGTCACCACCGCGGGCAGGCCCAGCTCCAGCGTCTCCACGCCGCCGTCCACCTCGCGCACCACGGTGAGCGCCTTGCCGTCGGCGGAGAGCACCAGGCCCGGCTCCTTCTTCTGCTCGGCCTCGCTCTCCAGGCTCTCGGTCTTCGAGGCGAACGTGCCCTGCGGCCAGCCGAGCCGCTCGGCCAGGTACTGGCCGGCCTGGTTCTGGTCGTCGTCGATGGACTGCTTGCCGAGGATGACGAGATCGGGCTTCTCCTGCTCGACCACCTTGGCGAGCAGCGCCGAGACCACCACCGGATCGAGCGGGCCGTCGTGGCGGACGAGGATGCCGCGGTCGGCGCCCATGGCGAGCGCGGCGCGGATCTCGGTCTGCGACCTTTCCCCACCGATGGAGGCGACCACCACCTCGCCGCCGTGGCGCTCCTTCAGCCGGAGCGCCTCCTCGACGGCGATCTCGTCGAACGGGTTGATCTTGTAGTTGACGCCGTCCGTCACGATCCCGGAGCCGTCCGGCTTCACTCGGATCTTCGACTCCGGGTCCTCGACGCGCTTCGCGGTCACCACGATCTTGAGGGCCATGATCGCTCCTGATTCCGGAATCAAGTCTGGGGCTCGACCATATTGCGCAGTGCGCCACGGTGCCGCAACCGAAATCCTGTCCTGCCCGGCAGGGCCCCGACAAGGGTCGTCTGCGAAGTTCGCAGGCGTGAGAGACAGCGGTATACGGGAACGATCTCCACGGAAAGCATGCGTGGGGGACTTCACTGGGGGTTCGTGAACCCCCGAACGAAAGGGAGACACATGACCCGCATCACGCTCGCGCTCGTCGCCGCGCTGCTCGCCGTGCCGGCCGCCGCCGCCGATCAGACCGCCTCCGCCATCAAGGGCACCGGCCGCTACGGCACCGCCGGCTGTGGCCTCGGCTCCATGGCGTTCGGCAGCACCCCCGGCGCGGTCCAGATCCTGGCCGCCACCACCAACGGCACCTTCGGCAACCAGACCTTCGGCATCACCACCGGCACGTCCAACTGCGGCAGCGGCGTGTTCGCCGCGGGCACCAAGAACTTCGTGGACGCGAACCGCGAGGCGCTCGCCAAGGACATCTCCCGCGGCGAGGGCGAGGCCATCGGCGCGCTCACCGTGATCAACGCCTGCGAGAACTCGCACGCGGTGGGCGCGGCGCTGCAGAAGAACTTCAAGTCGATCTTCCCGAGCGAGAGCGCCTCGAACGACGACGTGACCAAGGCGATCCTCGACACGCTGCACGGCGACGCGGCCCTCGGCTGCGGCCGCAGCTAGCCCGCACCGACGCTTCGACGGAGGGGAGCCCTCGCGAGAGGGCTCCCCTTTCGTTTACCCTCGTCGCCCCGCATGCTCGGCCCGCTCGCCCTCGCCCTCGCGCTCGCGTCCCCGCCCGCCCCGCCGCCCGCCGACCCCGCCTACCTCGGCGAGCTGGTCGCGAAGGCCCGCGCGCTGCGGCTGGCGGAGGACCCGGGGTGGCTGAAGCTCGGGCACTGGCGCCCGCGCCCGCTGGGCGGCTGGAAGAGCGAGGCCGACGGCGCGAAGTTCTTCCGGGCGCCGGACGGGAAGACCGATCCGGCCGCCGAGCTGGAGGCGACGCTGGCCGGCTTCCTCGACGCCACGCCCAGGGCGGACGAGCTCGACGACGCGCAGTGCCGGTTCCCGGCGCGCTTCGCGTTCCTGGGCGGGCGGCTCGGCTTCGACCTCGCCCGCCTGCCGCCGCGCCGCTGCCCGCGCTTCGAGGACTTCTACGGGAAGATCCGGCCGCAGGGCGTGACGGTGGTGTTCTCGTCCTACTACCTCAACAACCCCGCCTCGGCGTTCGGCCACACCCTGCTCCGGCTCGACAAGGCGCCGGAGGCGATCGGCGGCAAGCACTTCGAGCTGCTCGACTACGGGGTGGACTACGCCGCCACCGTGGACACCGGCAACGCGGTGCTCTACGCGGCGAAGGGGCTGCTCGGCTTCTTCAAGGGCGAGTTCAAGTACTACCCGTACTACTACAAGGTCCGCGAGTACGGGGACTACGAGTCCCGCGACCTGTGGGAGTACGACCTCGAGCTCACGCCGGGCGAGGTGGCGCTGCTCGGCGCGCACGTGTGGGAGCTGGGCGGCACCTGGTTCGACTACTGGTACCTCGACGAGAACTGCAGCTACCACGTGCTCGGCGCGCTGGAGGCCGCCGCGCCGCGGCTCGACCTGCTCTCGCACGTGGGCCGGGCGGTGGTGCTCCCGTCGGACACCGTGGTGGCGCTGTTCCGGAACCCGGGCCTGGTGCGGCGCGTCCACTACCGGCCCTCGATCCGCACGCAGTTCGAGGCGCGGGCCCGCCAGCTCTCCGGCGCCGAGCTGCGCGAGGTGGAGGCGCTCTCCCGCGACCCGGCGGCGCCGCTCGACCCGGCCACCCCGCCCGACGCGGAGGCGAAGGTGCTCGACGCGGCGGTGGACCTGCTCGACCTGCGCCACGCGCGCGAGCTCATCCGCGGCCTCGGGCCGAAGGCGGCGCAGGACCGGCAAGCGCTGCTCGAGCGCCGGGCCGCGCTGGGCGTGGCGAGCGCGCCGCTCGCGCTCCCCGTCCCGGAGGCGCGCCGCCCCGAGCGCGGCCACGGCTCCCTGCGCCTGGGCCTGGGCGGCGGCGCCGTGGACGGGCAGGGCGGCACGGTGCTCCTCGATCTCCGCCTGGCGCTGCACGACCTCGGCGATCCGCCCGAGGGCTACCCCCCCACCGCGCAGATCGAGTTCCTCCCCACCCGCCTCCGCTGGACGCCGCGCGAGCGGCGGGTGGACCTCGACGACGTGGCGCTCGTGCGCATCGTCTCGCTCAGCCCGGTGACGCGCTTCGACGCCCGGCCGTCCTGGAAGGCGAGCTTCGGCGCCGCCACCGTGCGCGACCGCGGCTGCGACCGGTGCCTCGCCTTCGCGAGCGAGCTGGGCGGCGGGCTGGCCGCGGCGCTGCCCGGCGGCCTCGACCTCGCCGCCACCGGCGACCTGGAGCTGCGCGCCTCGCCGCGGCTCTCCGGCGCGGGCGGCACCGGGTGGCGCCCCGGGATCGGCCCGTCGGCGCTGGCGCGGCTCCGCCTCGGGTCCCGCGCCGTCCTGCTCGCCGACGCGCGCTGGCGCTGGCTGCCCGAGGCCGCGCCCCGCACCACCTGGTCCTGGGGCGGCGCGCTCCGGCTGCACCTCGCGCGCGACCTCTCGCTGGCGTTCGAGGGCCGGCGGCAGCCGCTCGCCACCGAGGCGGCGGCCCTGGTCCTCGGCTACTTCTAGGCGCGCGCCCGCGACCGGCCGTAGATTCGCGAGATGCTCCAGGGCCTGCTCGCGCGCTACGGCTATCTCGCCATCCTCGCGCTGCTCGGCGGCGCGGGCCTGGGCCTTCCCATCCCGGAGGAGGCCACGCAGCTCGGCGCCGGGGTGCTCGCGCACCAGGGCTACCTGCGCCTGCCGCTCGTCATGGCGGTGTGCTGGGCGGGGATCGTGGGCGGCGACCTCGCGTGGTTCCTCGTCGCGCGGCGGCACGGCGAGTGGGTGCTCGGCGCCCGGCCGGTGGCGCGGGTGCTCACGCCGGAGCGCCGCGGCCGGCTGGAGGGCCACCTCGCGCGCCACGCGTTCCTGTCGGTGGCCCGTCGCCCGGCACACCTCGGGCCTGCGGCTCGCCGCCTTCGCGCTCGCGGCCACGCACGGGGTACGCGTCCGCACGTTCCTGCTGGCGGACGGCCTCTCCGCTCTGGTCTCGGTGCCGCTGGTGGTCTCGGTGGGCTACCTGTTCTCGCACCACCTCGGCGAGGCCGAGCGCGGCGTGCGCCGGGTCGAGCTCGCGGTCCTCGGCGCCGTGCTGGCGGCGCTCGCGGTGGCCGTGTGGCTCCGCCGGCGTCGCGCCCGCGGCGCGGCCTGAGCGGACTTCAGGCCGCGTCCGCCCCGCCCGCCTCGGCGGGCACCTCGCGCACCAGCACCATCTCGGTGGAGGTCCCGGAGCGCCGCTGGCCGGCCGCGTCCGCGAAGCCGAAGCGGGCGTAGAGGCCCTGGGCGTCGCGCGTGACGAGGCGGACGAAGCGGGTGCGCCGGAGCGCGGGGTGGTCGAGGAGCAGCGCCACGAGCCGCTTGCCCAGGCCGCGCCCGCGCCAGGCCGGCGCCACCACCACGTCGTAGATCCAGGCGTGGCGCGGGTCGGCCATGGCGCGCGCCGAGGCGACGAGCGCGCCGTCCGCGTCGCGGGCGCCCACCCAGGCGGTGGAGGCGAGGTGCGAGGGGCCGGCCAGCGCGGCGGGCTCACCCTCCCACCAGTACTCGCCGGCGAGGAGCGCCACGACGGCCGGCGCGTCCGCCTCGCCCAGCGCGACGTGCAGCCGGACCCCCGGGATCCCCGCGGCGAGGAACGCCGGCTCCGGGGCGCCCGGGTTCGCGGCGCGGACGGCCTCGATGGCGGCGACGTCGCCCGGGGCGCCGCGCGCCCACAGCCCGGCGAGCGCCGCGCCGATCTGCTCGGGCGTCCGGTTCTGGAGCAGCTTCCACTTGCCGTCGAGCGCCTCGCCCAGGCGGACGCCCAGCACCAGGATCCCGCGCAGCTCGCCCGCGTAGAGCGGGTCGTCGGCGCGGATGGGGCGGTAGCGCCCCTCCGGCTGCCAGCGCGCCATCAGCGCCGAGAGCACCTCGGCCTTCCGCGCCGGGTCGGTCAGCTCCTCCAGCGTCCCGTGCGCCTGCACGCTCCGGTAGAGCGTGGTGGCCGGACAGGCGCGCACCGGATCGGCCATCCAGCTGGGCAGGTGCGCCACCAGCTCCTCGGCGGAGACCACCGCCGCCCGGCCCAGGCAGCGCGCCTTCTCGCCGGCGCGCGCGCCGTGGAACCAGACGCCGTCGTCGAGCACGGCGGCGTCGAGCGCGCGCAGCACGGGCGCGCCCTCGGGGGTGGTGGTGGCGAGGTGCACGGTGGGCGCCCGCCGCAGCAGCGCCAGGGCCTCCGCGCGGCCGGCCCGGAAGATCTCGCGTCTCATGCGCGGCAGCCTGCGCCGGGGCTGGTCTGGCGAGAAGGTCCAGTTTCGAGGTATCGGATGGACCAGTGCGCACCTGGCAGACCCCACTCTCGCTCGACCGGGCCGACCCGGCCCCGCTCGCCGTGCAGATCGCCCGCGCGCTCATCGCCCGGATCCGCGCCGGCGCGCTCCGCCCCGGCGCGCCGCTCCCCTCCAGCCGCGCGCTGGCGCGGACGCTGGGCGTGCACCGCAACACCGTGCTCGCCGCCTACGGCGAGCTCGCCGCCGAGGGCTGGATCGCCTCCGACCCGGCCCGGGCCACGCTCGTCTCGCGCGACCTCCCGCCCCCGGCCCCCGGCGCGGCGGGCGCGCCCGGCCCGGCGGCGCGCGCCGGCTTCGACCTGCCCCCCGCCCCGTCCGACGCCACCTGGGAGACGCTGCCGCCCGGCACGCTCGAGCTCCTGGGCGGCACGCCCGATCCGCGCCTCGTGCCGGTGGCCGCGCTGGGGAGCGCCTACCGCCGGGCGCTGCGCCGGCGCGAGCACCTCGCCTACGGGGACGCCGCCGGGCACCCGCGCCTGCGGGCGGCGCTGGCGCGCATGCTGGGCGAGGCGCGCGGGCTGGCGGTGCCGCCGGAGGCGATCCTGGTGACCCGGGGCGCGCAGATGGCGCTCGCGCTCGCCGGGCGGGCGCTGCTCTCGCCCGGCGACGGCGTCGCGGTCGAGGCGCTCGGCTACCGGCCGGCCTGGGAGTCGCTGCGCCTGGCCGGGCTCCGCACCGTGCCGGTGCCGGTGGACGCGCGCGGGCTGCAGGTGGAGCGGCTCGAGGCGCTCGCCGCGGCGGGCGCGATCCGGGCCGTCTACCTCACCCCGCACCACCAGTACCCGACCACCGTCACGCTCGCGCCGGCGCGGCGCCTCGCGCTCCTCGAGCTGGCCCGGCGCGCGCGGCTCCTCGTCCTCGAGGACGACTACGACGCCGAGTTCCACTACGAGGGCCGCCCGGTGCCGCCGCTCGCCAGCGCCGACGGCGCCGGGGTGGTGGTGTACGTGGGCACGCTCTCGAAGGTGCTCGCCCCCGGCCTGCGGATCGGCTGGCTGGCCGGCCCGCGCGACGCGATCGCGCGGCTCACCGCGCACCGGCGCTTCCTCGATCGCCAGGGCGACCTCGCGGTGGAGGCGGCCGTCGCCGAGCTGTTCGAGGAGGGCGAGGCGCAGCGGCACGCCTGGCGGACCCGCCGCGTCTACGCGGGCCGCCGCGAGGCGCTCGCGGCCGGGCTGCGCGCGCACCTCGCCGGCGCGCTCTCCTTCCGGACCCCGGCGGGCGGGATGGCGTTCTGGTGCCGGGTCGCGCCGGGCCTCGACCCGGAGGCCTGGGCGGCGCGGGCCCTCCGCGCCGGGGTGGCGGTGCAGCCGGGGCGGCTGTTCGCGCACGATCGCCGGCCGCGCCCGTTCCTCCGGCTCGGCTTCGGGCGCCTCGACGAGCGCGAGCTGGCCGAGGCGGTGCGCCGGCTCGCCGCCGCGCTGCCTCGCGGGGCTCAGCGCGCGGGCGCGAGCGGCGCGTAGCGCCGGGCGGGCTCCTCGCCGGAGAGGACGCGCAGCGCGCCCTCGGCGAGCGCCCGCAGCTCGTCCTCGCCCGGGTGGACCTCCACCGGCGCGATCCACGCCACCCGGCGCCGGACGCCCTCCACCACCGGCGCGAGGTGGGCGAGCCCGCCGGTGAGCACGATCGCGTCCACCCGGCCGTCGAGCGCGACGGCCATCGCCGCCACGGCCTTCGCCGCCTGGTAGCACATGGCGTCCACGAGCAGCGCGGCCCCGGCGTCCCCGCGCCCGGCGCGCGCCAGCGCCTCGCGGACGTCGCGCGTGCCGAGGTGCGCGTAGAGCCCGCCGTCGCCGAACAGCCGGCGCTTCACGGTCCGTGCGTCGGCGCCCGGCGCGAAGCACAGGTCCACGAGCGCGGTGGCCGGCACGCCGCCGGCGCGGTCGCCGGAGAACGGCCCCTCGTCGCGCGGGTTGACCACGTCCACCATCCGGCCGCCGGACAGGGCGCAGAGCGAGATGCCGGTGCCGAGGTGCGCGAGCACGAGCGAGAGCGCCTCGAGCGGGCGCCCGGCCGCGGCCGCGTGGCGCCGCGCCACCGCACGGAGGTTGAGCGCGTGGACGAAGCTGGTGCGCTCCACCCCGGCGAGCCCGGTGACGCGCGCCACCGGCGCGAGCTCGTCCACCGAGACCGGGTCCACCACCAGCGCCGGGCAGCCGTGCGGCGCGGCGAGCGCGCGCGCCATGGGCGCGCCCAGGTTGGAGGCGTGCTCCCCGTGCGCGGCCCGCTCCAGCTCGCCGACGAGCGCCTCGTCCACGAGGTAGGCGCCGGCGGCGAGCGGCGGGAGCAGCCCGCCGCGTCCGGCCACCGCGGCGAGGTCGCCCGCCCGCACCCCGGCGCGCGAGAGGAAGTCCTCCGCGGCGGCGACGCGCCCGGGCAGCTCGTCCCAGATCCGCGCCGCGGGCCTGGCCATCGCCTCGGGGTGCAGCACCTTCTCCTCGCGGACCAGCCCGCCCCCGCGGAACAGGCCGAGCTTGGTGGACCCGGCCCCCGGGTTCACCGCCAGGATCAGCGGCGCGGCCGGCCCGGCGCCTGCGCTCACGGGGCGCCCCTCGCCGCCGCCAGCACGCCGAGCGCGATGGAGCAGAGCTTGTCCTCCGGCCGCTCCACCCGCGACGGGATGAGCACGGGCGCGCGGGCGCCCACGATCACGTGCGCCACGCTCCGGTGCGCGAGGTAGGTGAACGCCTTCCCGAGCGCGTTGCCGACCTCGATGGTGGGCACGAGCAGGACGTCGGCCCGGCCGGCCACCGGGTGGTCGATGCCCTTCTGCCGGGCGGCGTCGGCGGAGAGCGCGTTGTCGAGCGCGAGCGGGCCGCCCACCACGCAGCCCGACAGCTCCCCGCGCGCGTTCATCGCCGCGAGCGCGGCCGCGTCGCGGGTGTGCGGCATGGCCTCGGCCACGGTCTCGACCGCGCACAGGCAGGCCACCCGCGGCCGGTCGTACCCGAGCGCGCGGAACAGCGCCGCCGCGTTCTCCACGATGGCCCGCTTCTGCCCGAGGTCCGGCGCCACGTTCACGCCGCCGTCGGTGACGCCGAGCAGCCGGGGCGCGGCGGAGAGCGGGTGATCGGCCACGAGCACGTCGGAGAGGAGCCGCCCGTCGCGGAGCCCGTCCCTGCGATCCAGGATGGCCTCGAGCAGCGCGGAGGTCTGGAGCCGGCCCTTCATCAGCACCGCCGCCTCGCCGCCGCGGACCATGGCCACCGCGCGGCGCGCCGCGTCCTCGTCGCCCGGGGCCTCGTGCAGCTCGAACAGCGCCGGATCCTCGCCGAGCGCGCGCAGCCGCGCCGCGATCTCCGAGCGCCCGCCCACCAGCACCGCGTCCGCGATCCGCTGCCGGCGCGCCAGCGCCGCCGCCGCCAGCGCGGAGTCGCTCGCCGCCGCCGCCACCACCAGCCGGAGCGGGCCGGCGGTCCGGGCCTCCGCGGTCAGCCGGGCCAGGGTAGGGATGGGAATCATCAGCCCCGTTCAGGTATCATGCCGGGTCCACGTCCAGAGACGACCGCGACCGGCCCGTTCTATCGCGGACCGGGGGCGGCCTGCACGCCCCGTGATCCGGCGCGCGCGAGAGGAGAACCCGAACGATGGAACGGCGGCTTCTATCCGGCGACGAGGCGGTGGCGGCGGCGGCCCGCGACGCGGGCGTCCGGCTCGGCACCGGCTATCCCGGCACCCCCTCCACCGAGATCCTCCAGGCGCTCGACGCGCTGGGCGGCCGCGCCCAGTGGGCGCCGAACGAGAAGGTGGCGCTCGAGGTGGGCCTGGGGGCCGCGTTCGGCGGCGCGCGCGCGCTCGTGACCATGAAGCACGTCGGGCTGAACGTGGCCGCCGACCCGCTCTTCACCGCCGCGTACACCGGCGTGACGGGCGGCCTGGTGGTGGTGAGCGCCGACGATCCGGGCATGGCCTCCTCGCAGAACGAGCAGGACAACCGGCACTACGCCGCCGCGGCCGGGCTGCCCATGCTCGAGCCGGCCGACTCGCAGGAGGCCTACGACCTCACCGTGGCCGCGTTCGAGCTGTCCGAGCGCTTCGCCATCCCGGTCATCCTCCGCATGACCACGCGCGTGTGCCACTCGAAGACGCTGGCCGCGCGCCGCGCCGACCTTCCGGCCCCGCCCGCCCCGGCGTTCGTGCGCGACATCCCCGGCCGCGTGATGATCCCGGCCTACGCCCGCCCCGCGCACCGGCGGCTCCGCCAGAAGCTGGAGGCGCTCCAGGCGTTCGCCGAGGAGACCCCGCTCAACGTCTGGGTGAAGGGCGACCGCGCGCTCGGCGTCATCACCTCCGGCGTGACCGCGCGGCACGTGGCCGAGGCCGCGCCGTCGGCGAGCCGGCTCGAGCTGAAGACCGTCTACCCGCTCCCCCTCGAGAAGATCCGCGCCTTCGCGGCCAGCGTCGATCGCTGCGTGGTGGTGGAGGAGGGCGACCCCATCTTCGCCGACGCCATCCGGGCCGCGGGCATCGCGGTGGAGTCGAAGGAGGCGCCGTACCGGTTCGGCGAGCTGGACGTGCAGCGGGTGCGCCGGATCCTGGCGCGCGACCGCTCGCCCGAGCCGGAGCCGCCGAAGGGCCGGCCGCCGGCGCTGTGCGAGGCCTGCCCCTACCACCCGGTCTACGCCACGCTCCGCAAGCTCGACTGCATCGTGGCGGGCGACATCGGCTGCTACACGCTCGGCGTCCTCCCGCCGTACCAGGGCATCGACACCTGCGTCGCCATGGGCGCCTCGCTCGGCGTCGGGCTGGGCCTCCGCCACGTGCTGCCCGAGGCGGACGCGCGGCGGGTGGTCTCGATCATCGGCGACTCGACGTTCGTCCACACCGGCCTGAACGGCCTCGTCGAGATGGTCTACAACCCGCCGCCCACCGGCCACGTGCTCGTCGTGCTCGACAACGGCACCACCGCCATGACCGGCCAGCAGGAGCACCCCGGCACCGGCCGCACGCTCGACCACGAGCCCACCGGCAAGGTGTCGATCGAGGGGCTGGCCCGGGCGCTGGGCGTCGCGAACGTGGACGTGATCGACCCGGTCGCCGATCCGGCCGGCTGGGAGAAGCTGCTGAAGGACCGCCTCGCCGAGCCGAAGCTGTCCGTCATCATCGCGCGGCGGCCCTGCATCCTCGCCGCGGCCGACATCCGCAAGTACGAGAAGGCGGCCGACGAGAAGCGCGCCGCGCTCGCCTGCGCGGGCTGCGCCGGCGCCGGGGAGGTGTCCGATGCCTAGCCGGACCGTGAACGTGGTCGTCGCCGGCCTGGGCGGCCAGGGCGTCATCAAGGCCTCCGACATCCTGGCGGACGCCGCCTTCCGCGCCGGCCTCGACGTGAAGAAGGCCGAGGTCCACGGCATGAGCCAGCGCGGCGGCTCGGTCACCACCGACGTCCGCTTCGGCGCGCAGGTCCTCTCGCCCATGGTCCCGGCCGGCGAGGCGGACTTCCTGCTGGTGCTGGCGCCGTCCGAGCTGGAGGTGACCCGCCCCCTGCTCCGGCCCGGCGGCCTCCTCATCCCGCCCGACGCGGTGGACGAGGCGAGGCTCCCGAACCGCCGCAGCCTCAACGTGGCGCTGCTCGGCCTGCTCTCGCACCACCTCGAGCTCGACGAGGCCCACTGGCTCGCCGCCATCCACGCCGCGCTGCCCGAGCGGCTCCACGCCGTGAACGACGCGGCCTTCCGGCTCGGCCGGGAGACCGCCGCCGCCGCGCGCTGACGCGGGAGGCCCCGTGACCACCTCCTGGAACGACGCCGGCAGCGCCTTCCACCCCGCCAGCGCCCCCGACTTCCTCCCCCGCCGCGAGCTGGAGCAGCTCCAGCTCGCCCGGCTCCGCGCCGTGGTGGCGCGCGCCTACGAGAAGGTCCCCCTCCTCCGCCAGCGCATGGAGGCCCGCGGCGTCTTCCCCGACGCGCTGCACGCGCTCGAGGACCTCGGGCGCCTGCCGTTCACGGTGAAGGCCGACCTGCGCGACACCTACCCGTTCGGCCTGTTCGCCTCGCCGGTGGAGGAGATCGTCCGGCTGCACGCCTCCTCGGGCACCACCGGCAAGCCCATCGTGGTGGCCTACACCGCGGCGGACCTGGAGGTGTGGACGAGCGTGATGGTGCGCGCGTTCGCCGCCTGCGGGCTGCACAAGGGCGACCTCATCCAGAACGCCTACGGCTACGGCCTGTTCACCGGCGGCCTCGGCGCGCACTACGGCGGCGAGGCGCTCGGCGCGACGGTGATCCCCATCTCCGGCGGCAACACCGAGCGCCAGCTCATGGTGCTGCAGGACTTCGGCGTCACCGCCATCTGCTGCACGCCCTCGTACATGGTCCACCTCATCGAGCGCGCCCGCGACGCGAAGATCGGCTTCGGGCGGCTGAAGGTGGGCGTGTTCGGGGCCGAGCCCTGGTCCGAGTCGATGCGCGCGCACATCGAGCGGGAGGCGGGCATCCGCGCCCACGACATCTACGGCCTCTCCGAGATCATCGGCCCGGGCGTGGGCATCGAGTGCGTCCACCGCGACGGGCTCCACCTGTTCGAGGACCACTTCTACCCGGAGATCGTGGACCCGGAGACCGGCGCGGTGCTGCCGGACGGCGCGGAGGGCGAGCTCGTGCTCACCACGCTCTCCAAGCAGGCGATGCCCATGATCCGCTACCGGACCCGGGACATCACCGCCATCGACCCGGAGCCCTGCCCGTGCGGCCGCACGCTCCGGCGCATCCGGCGCATCGGCCGGCGCTCCGACGACATGTTCATCATCCGCGGCGTGAACGTGTTCCCGTCGCAGGTGGAGACCGCGCTGCTGCAGGTCGAGGGGACGCTGCCGCACTACCAGATCGTCCTCACCCGCGCGAAGGGGCTCGACGAGATGGAGGTCCAGGTCGAGGTCACGCCGGAGGTGTTCTCCGACGAGATCCGCGGCCTGCAGCGGCTGCAGGAGCACCTCGCCGCCGCGCTCGAGCAGGTGCTCGGCATCCGCGCGCAGGTGACGCTGGTGGCCCCGCGCACGCTGCAGCGCAGCGAGGGCAAGGCGAAGCGCGTCATCGACCGTCGCAGCATCTGATCCCGCACCGGAGGCCGGCATGAAGATCCGTCAGCTCTCGCTCTTCCTCGAGAACCGCCCCGGGCAGCTCCGGGTCCCGTGCCAGGTGCTGGGCGACGCCGGCATCGACATCCTCACCCTCTCGCTCGCCGACACGCAGCAGTTCGGCATCCTGCGCCTCATCGTGAAGGACCACGAGCGGGCGAAGCAGGTGCTCGAGAAGGCCGGCGTGGTCGTGAACGTCACCGACGTGCTGGCGGTGGACGTGCCGGACCGGCCGGGCGGCCTCGCCGAGGTGCTCCAGGGCTTCGAGGCCTGCGGCCTGGGCATCGAGTACATGTACGCGTACTCGGTGCGGAGCCGCGGCGAGCACGCCACGCTCGTCTTCCGCCTCTCGGATCCGGACCGGGCGGCGGCGCTCCTGCAGGCGCGCGGCGTCCGCCTGGTGGGCGCGGCCGAGCTGTTCGCGCGCGCGGGGGCCTAGCCGATGGCCCGCTTCGCGCTCGAGAACCGGATCCTCGATCCGGAGGAGACGCTCGACCGTGACGCGCTCGCCGCGCTCCAGGGCCGCCGCCTCGCCGACACCGTCCGCCGCGCCCGCGCGGTGCCCCGCTACCGCAAGGCGCTCGAGGCGCTCGGCGTCCGCGACGAGGACCTGCGCGGCCCGCCCGACGTGCGGCGCCTGCCGTTCACGGTGAAGGACGACCTCCGGCAGAGCTACCCGCTCGGCCTGCTGGCGGTGCCGCGCGAGCAGGTGGCGCGCATCCACGGCTCCTCCGGCACCACCGGCCGCCCCACCTTCGTCGCGTACACCCGCCGCGACCTCGAGACCTGGTCCGGCCTGGTGGCGCGGTTCCTGGTGGCGGGCGGGCTCCGCCCCGAGCACACCGTCCACGTCGCCTTCGGCTACGGCCTGTTCACCGGCGGCTTCGGCCTGCACTACGGCATCGAGCGGGTGGGCGCCGCGGTGGTCCCGTCCGGCGGCGGGAACACGCCGCGCCAGGTGCGGCTCATCTGCGACCTCTCCGCCGAGGTGCTCATCTGCACGCCGTCCTACGCGCTGCACGTGGGCGAGGTGGCGCGGGCCGAGGGCCTGAGGCCCGGCGACCTGCCGCTCCGCTACGGCCACTTCGGCGGCGAGCCCTGGACCGAGGAGATGCGCGGGGAGATCGAGCGCTCGCTCGGGATCCTCGCCTTCAACAACTACGGGCTGTCCGAGGTGATCGGGCCCGGCGTGGCCGGCGAGTGCCCGGCCCGCGACGGCATGCACGTCCAGGAGGACCACTTCATCGTCGAGTGCCTCGACCCGGTCACGCTCGAGCCGGTGCCGGACGGCGAGGTGGGCGAGCTCGTGTTCACCTCGCTCACCAAGGAGGCGATGCCGGTGCTGCGGTACCGCACCCGCGACCTCGCCGCGCTCGACCGCTCGCCGTGCCCCTGCGGCCGCACCGGCGTCCGCATGAGCCGGGTGCGCGGGCGCTCCGACGACATGCTCATCATCCGCGGCGTGAACGTGTTCCCGTCGCAGGTGGAGGAGGCGCTGCTCCGCGTCGAGGGCACCGCCCCGCACTACCTCATCGAGGTCTCGCGCCCCGGCGCGCTCGACGAGGTGGTGGTGAAGGTGGAGGTCCGGCCCGAGGACTTCCGCGACGAGATGCGCCAGATGGTGGAGCTGCGCGATCGCATCGACCGCGAGATCCACGCGGTCACCGGGATCCGGATGATCGTGGAGCTGGTGGCGCCGAACACGCTGGAGCGCTCCGCCGGCAAGGCCCGGCGGGTGCTCGACCACCGGAAGGTCGCGCCGGCGTAGCCTCGGCTCCCGGCGCGGGATTCCGCGCGGCGAAGCCGCGCCCGCGGGGACCTCGCGCGGACCCGCGTCGGCGGGCGCGCGAGGTCACGGGCCCCGCGCAGCAAGGTGGGGCCCCGCGGAGCTCCGCTCCGTGGGGCGGGGCGCAGCCCCGTCAGAAGGCGTACAAGGAGCCCACCTCGAGCTGCGTGCTCTCGCGCCGGGCGCCGTCGAGCGTCTCGGTGGTGTAGAGCGTGCCCTCGAGCGACACCTTCCAGCGCGAGGTGAGCGCCAGGATGGCGCCGCCCGAGACCTGCTGGTTGCGCTCGATGGTGGTCGCCTCGCTGCCGGCGGGCAGGTCGGAGGTGCGCGGCTCCTCGATGCCGTAGCCGCCGAGGAGCTGCAGGACCGGGATGGGCGTCACCACCGCCTGCGCCCAGAACCCGCCGGTCCGCACCGGCGAGATGGCGTCGAGCTTCGCCGGATCGGTCGCGTTCCTCGTGGGCCGCACCACCGGCGCCACCGAGCCGTAGCCGCCCAGCACCTCGCCCATGAACGTGCCGCCCTGCACGACGAGGTGCGGCACCTCGAGCCGGCCGTCGGCCGCCACGCCCCAGCCGGTGAGCCGCTCCTCGCGCGGCACCGAGAGGCCGTCCAGCTTCCAGAGCTGCTGCCCGAAGCGGCCCGACGCGCCGAGCTCCAGCCACGACCTCCCGGCGCGCCGGAGCTGCAGCGCCACCCGGCCCTCCGCGTCCGGCACGCCGGCGCGCTCGCCCACGAGCTGGTTCTGCGAGGTCGCCTTGTCGCCGCTCGAGGCGAGCGCGGCGACGGCCGCGGTCACCCCGACGTCCTTGCCGCGGCCCGCCTCGGCGGTGAGCCGCACCTGCGGCGCGCGCCGGTACAGGTAGCCCGCGCCGGCGAAGCGGGGCAGCGCCACGTGCCCGAGGCTGGTCGCGAACCAGGGGCCGCCGAACAGCGACCAGGTCTGGCCGACGAGCAGCGTCAGGTTCCCGCGCGCGCAGGCGGCGGTGAGGTACGCGTGGCGCAGCCGGACCTGCGGCATCGACGCGTCGGAGTTCACGTAGGTGCCCATGAAGTCGGCCTCGACGAGGCCCTTCAGCACCGCGCCCCCGAGCAGCCCGTCCACCGGCAGCCCCAGCGCGGCGCGCACCCGGCTCTGCCGCACCGTCATGCCCGCGGTGGAGTGCGCGGTCGTGGCCCACTGCGGCAGGTCGCTCGCGTTCAGGCCGCCGTCGCTCCAGTACGCGTTCGCGATGAGCCAGCCGGAGAGGTCCACCGTGACGCCCGGCTTCGGCGCCGGCGCCGGGGCCGGGGCGGGCGCCGGGGCGGCCGGAGCCGGGGGCGGCGGGGTCTGCGCGCGCGCGGCGAGCGGCAGCGCGGCGAGGGCCGCGAGGGCGGCGAGGAGGCGGCGGATTCGGCGCATCGAGGGCTCCGTGGGACGGGGTCGGGCGGTGCGGGCGGATCGGATCAGAGGTCGTCGAGCTCGGCCTCGCCGGGCGGGTGGACCGGCGGGGGCAGGGGGGCGTCGTCGTCGTTCCAGTGGAGGAGGCCGTATCCCACGCACAGCGCCGCGCTCGCGAGCGTCAGCACGAACGCCGCCGTGACGCCGAGGTCACCGAAGCCCAGCATCGAGCCCTCCTTCCCGCGTCCGGGCCGTTGCGCCCGCCTCCGCGCCGGGCGCGGCGCGGCCGAGCAGCGAGCCCACCACCGTCACCAGCGACGAGACCGGCAGCGCCACCACGATGGGATCGACGAGCGCCCAGGTGGTCCCGGCGCCGAGGCTGGTCCGGCCGGTCAGCGCCTTCACCACGCCCAGCGCGGCCGACTCGCGCTCGTGCACGAACAGCACCCACAGCGCCCAGGCCGCGAACCCGGCCAGCATCCCGGCGATCACGCCCGCGCGCGTGGACCGGGCCCAGAACAGCGCCGAGACGAACGCGGGCAGGAACGTCGCGGCGCACATGCCGAAGAAGAGCGCGGTGGCGATGGCGATGACGCCGGGCCCGAGGTTCCAGGCGAGGAGCACCGTGCCGGCGAAGCCCGCCAGGATCCCGGCGCGCGCCAGCAGCACGGTGCGCTCGGCCCCGCCGCCCAGCCGGAACGCCTGCTCGTAGAGGTCGCGGCCGATGGCGGTGCCGATGGCGTGGAACTGCGCCGAGAGCGTGGACATCGCGGCGGCGAGCAGCGCCAGCATGAACAGGTAGGCGAACCACTCCGGCATGGCGGCCTGCGTGTAGAGCGGCATGAGCCGGTCCACGTTGGGCTTGCCGGTGGCCGGGTCGGTCATGATCGCGAGCGCGATCTTCCCGGTGCGCTGGAAGTACCAGAGGTTGGTGAGCGAGCCGACCACGTAAGCCACGCCGGCCATGAGCAGCAGGAACAGCCCGCCGGGCACGAGCGCGCGGTGCAGCTCGCGCCCGCTCTTCACGGTCATGAACCGGACGGTGAGCTGCGGCTGGGCGAGGACGCCGATGCCGACGCCGAGGACGATGGTGGACACCATCTGCCACCAGAGCGGCGAGCCGGCCGCGGGCATGGCGGTCCAGCCGCGGTGGCCCTGCGCGCGCAGCGCCGGCGGGACCTTGTCGGCGAGATCGGTGAGCGCCTGGTGCGCGGAGAGCCCGCCCACCTGCGCGTAGGTGGCGACGAGCAGCACCAGCATGCCGCACACCATCAGCACCGCCTGGAACGCGTCGGTGTAGACGACGCCCTTCAGCCCGCCGAACAGCACGTAGCCGACGGTGATGACCGCGAACACGAACAGCGCCACCTGGTAGTCGAGCTGGAGCTGCACCTCGAGGAAGCGCGCGCCGCCGATGAGCACCGCGGCGGCATAGAGCGGCATGAGCAGCGCGATGGTCCCGCCGGCGAAGCCCTGGATGAAGCGCGAGCGGTAGCGGCGCCCGAGCAGCTCGGGGAACGTGTGCGCGTCGAGCGCGGCGCCCAGCCGCCGGGTCGGGCGGCCGAACACGACGAACGCGACGAACACGCCGAGCAGGATGTTGAGCATGGTGAGCCAGAGCAGGCCCATGCCCATGAGCGCGGCGACGCCCGCGAAGCCCACGATGGCGGAGGTGGAGATGAAGGTGGAGCCGTAGGCGAGCGCCATCAGCACCGGGTGGATCTCGCGACCGCCCACCAGGTAGTCGGCGGCGCTGCGCGTGCGGCGGTACCCGAGCCAGCCCAGGAAGGCGAGCACGGCGGCGTACGCGCCGACGGCGAGCGTGAGCAGCTCCAGGTTCACGCGTGACCCCCTCTGGTCAGGTGCGACGGGTACGGGGCGACCGAGCCCGCCATGGTAGCTGGCCCCGTGTGGGACTCCAAACGGCTTCCAAGGAGGGACGCGCCGCACCGACCGGGACGCGCGGTGCGGACGCATTGCGTCATGCTGATTTAGCCGATTGCGTCACGGATTGGACGCGTCCCGGCAATTCTTGACTTCTCAGTCAGCGGAGGGGAAACAGGATTGGTCCCTTTCCTCACCGAAACCCCGTTCCTCGCGCACCCGAGGAGGCCGCAGATGTCGCTTCGCCGCTACGGTCCCCCGCTGGCCCTCGTCTTCGTGTCGCTGCTCGCCTGCACCGACGTGAAGCAGGAGAAGCCAGCCCCGCAGCTCGTGATCGCCACCTTCGCGTCGCCGAACATCCCGACGCCCAACGACCTGGTCCTGCAGGCCGTGCCGACGCTCCCCGACAGCGCGCAGAAGGAGCTGCTCCAGTCCTTCATCGACGCGGGCGGGTTCCCGAGCGATCAGGAGGTCGCCATCACCATCCCGTTCCGGGCCGTGAGCTGGAACGGCAACGCCTACGTCGAGACGACCCCGCCGGACCTCGACCCCGCCACGGTCACGCCGTCCACGGTGGCGCTGCTCAAGGTGGACGGGGCCCCGCAGGCGGTCGAGTTCGAGGTGGGCAGCGCCACCGCGGGCCGCCTCGTGCTCCGCAAGAAGGCGGACACGAGCGGCAGCCGCCGCTTCGCGCCCGGCCGCTACGTCGTCGCGGTGCGCGGCGGCCCGTCCGGCGTGAAGACCACCGCCGCCCAGGGGGCGATGCCGGTGAACGCCGACCAGGCCATCGCCATCGCCGCCCAGAACAAGGACCTCACCGTCCACGAGAACCAGCCGCCCGGCCTGACGCCGCAGCTGATCGCCCAGCTCGAGGCGGTGCGCAAGACGCTGTGGAGCCCGCTCACGTGGACCGACGTCGGCGGCCGCTGGACGGCGTCCGTGGACACCAGCGTGACCCCGGCCTTCGCCGCGGTGGCGCCGACGTTCGCGCCCACCGAGGTCGCGGCCATCGCCACCTTCGGCATCGCGCCGGCCGCGGCCCAGCCGCTCACCGACTCGGGCTCCGGCCAGATCCCGCTGCCCTCGACGTTCCTGCTCGACGGCACCCGGCCCTCGAACGACCCGCCCACCCGCTTCTACGTGCGCAACGTCCCCGCGTACGGCCCGGCCGCCGCCGGCCTCGCCACGCTGGACGGCTTCTCCACCACGGGCATGATGCTCGCGCCGCTCAGCGCGCCGGTCGCCGCCTCCACCGTGAACGCGCAGACGGTGCTCCTGTTCGAGCTCCCCGAGGGCGCGGGCGCGCCGCGCCGCATGCGCGACGTCGCCGCCGCGCTCGGCGCCGGCCAGCCCGCCACCGCCGAGTACCTGACGCAGCCGCCGGCGCTGAACCGCACCGTGCAGGTGGGCGGCGCGGACGTGGCGGTGACCACCGCCATCGGCCTGCAGCCCGGCGTGGCCGTGCCGGTGCCGGGCGTCGGCATCGTGCCCACGCCGCCGCTGAAGGAGAAGCGCAACTACGCGGTCGTCATCACCGACGGCGTGAAGGACCTCGCCGGCAACGCGCTGAAGCGCTCCACGCTCGGCAACATCCTCTTCACCTTCACCCACCCGCCCGCGGTGGACGGGGTCTCGCAGCTCTCCGGCGTGTCCAACGCCGACGCGACCGCGCTCGCCAACCTGCGGGCCGGGCTCGAGCCGCTCCTCGCCAACCTCGGCGCGCTCACCGCCGGCGCCGTCACCCGGGACAACGTGGTGATGGCGTACACGGTCCAGACGCAGACCGTCACCGACGTCTCGGTGGGCCTCTCGGCGCTGCCCTACCAGTCGCCCACCGCGTTCGTCGGCCAGGGCGTCGCCCCGCTCGACCTCGCCGCGCTCGGCTTCGACGCGCCCGCCCAGGCGGCGCTGTTCCCGGACGTCGGCGGGTTCCTCACCGCCATGGTGCCCACGGTGGACGCCATCAACCCGGCGAACGGCGCGCTCAACCCCGATCAGACCCAGTGGACGCCGAAGGCGATCCCGGCGGTGGTGGCCTACCCGTCCGACGCGGCCTGCACCACCGCGACCCCCTGTGTGCGCCCGCTGGTGGTCTTCCACCACGGCCTCTCCGGCGGCCGCCTCCAGATGCTCACGGTGGCGAACTCGCTCGCGCAGAAGGGCTTCGTCGTCGCGGCGATCGACGCGCCGTACCACGGCGATCGCGCGTTCTGCATGGAGAACTCGGAGTGCACCACCGACGGCACCGCCGACGGCGTGTGCACGCCGGACCAGGCCAAGGCCGGCCAGGGCGACGCGATCCCGCCGGGCACCTGCACCACCGGCCACCTGCGCGGCACCAACCTCAGCACCGTCGCGTCCGGGAACTACTTCATCTCGGGCAACTTCTTCCGCATCCGCGACGCCATCCGCCAGGACCACATCGACCAGGCCGCCCTGGTGCTCGCGGTGGCGCGGCCGCCCGCGCCGTTCCCGCAGCCGGCGCAGGATCCGCTGGCGGCGGCGCTCCTCCAGCGCGGCTTCGTGGTGAACCCGACCGCGGTCCACTACGAGGGCATCTCGCTCGGCGGCCTCGAGGGCGCGTCGATCCTCGCCACCAACCCGCGCTTCGCCCGCGGCGTGCTGAACGTGCCGGGCGGCACGCTGGTGGACATCTTCACGAACGCGCCCGCGTTCACCGCCTCGGTCAACGCGCTCTTCCTCTCGCTGGGCATCGACCGGTCGCAGATCCCCACCAACCCGACGGTCGCGTCGCGCTACCTGCAGACGCTCATCCTGGCGAAGTGGATCCTGGATCCGGCGGAGCCGCTCAACTACGCCGCGCACGCCCGCACCAAGCTCGCGAGCCCGCTGCTCGCCGCGCCTCCCGCGGGCCTGGGCGGCACCGGCCTCGTCCACGCCACCACCGACGTGCTCGGCCAGCTCGCGAAGTGCGACCCGGTGGTGCCGAACGCGACCACGGTGGTGGGCGGGATCCCGCTGCCCTACGGCGACGAGCTGCTCTCGCTCGCCGGCGCGCCGAGCACGCTCTACGTCTCGGCCTCCGCCCCCAACAACTGCGTCCCGCACGGCGTGCTGAACGACACGTTCCTCACCGCCACCGGCGCCGGCACCACCATCGGCGGCCAGGTGCGCGACGACGCCGCGCAGTTCCTCCTCGACGTGACCGTGCCGGCCTCGCCGGCGACCCTGCCGTAACGAGGTGACGACCATGCGGAAGACCTTCCGGATCGCCTTCCTCGCCGTCCTCGCCGCCCCGGCCGTCGCGCTGGCCAGCGGGTTCGAGGTCATCAACGTCAACCCGCGCGACCTCGCGCTCTCGTCGTCCGGCGTGGCCGCCCAGGAGGACGCGGCGGCCACGTTCCAGAACCCGGCCGCGCTCTCCAAGCTCTCCGGGCTCAACCTGTCCCTGGCCGGCTCGATGCTGAGCCTGCGCACCAAGTGGACCGGCACCGACGCCTACCCGGGCAAGGAGACCACCAAGTTCGCGCCCACGCCGCCGGTGGCGATGTACGTCGCCTACGGCACGAAGCTCGCCGGGCGCGGCCTCGGCTTCGGCTTCGGCGTGGGCACGCCGGGCGGCGGGCAGATGAAGTGGGACGACCAGTGGGAGGGGCGCGGCCGCATCATCACCGTCGAGCGCCGCATGCTCGGGTTCTACCTGAACGGCGGCTACGAGATCGCGCCCTGGCTGCGCGTGGGCGGCGGCGCCATCTACTACGAGGGCATCCAGTACCTGAAGCAGGGCATCCAGCCGTTCCCGGACGCCTACGCCGAGCTCGACACCAAGGGCGGCGGCTTCGCCTACCAGCTCTCCGCCGAGGTGAAGCCGCTCGAGAACCTCACGCTCGGCTTCGACTACAAGCACAAGGGCACCATGCACATGAAGGGCGACGCGCACTTCCAGGTGCCGCCCTCGCTGGTGGGCCCGACCACGCAGGACCAGGACGTGAAGCAGGACCTCACGTTCCCGAACCGCATCGACACGGGCCTGGCCTGGCGGGTGGCGAAGCCGGTGCTGGTGACGCTGCAGTACTCCTGGTCGCGCTTCGTGGTCTACAACCAGGACCTGTTCGAGGGCGAGACGACGACCATCACGGTCCCGCGCGACTACCGCAACGGCAACGTCATCCGCGGCGGCGTCGAGTGGACCGCGCTCCCCAGCCTGCGGCTCCGCGCCGGCATGATGCGCGACTGGTCGGGCCTGCGCACGAACACGCTCTCGCCGACGCTCCCCGACTCGAACACGACCGGCTACTCGCTGGGCGCGGGCTGGGACGTGGGCGGCGACGTCGGCCTGAACGCGGCGGTGTTCTACGGCGACCGCGACAAGCAGACCGCGACCGGGACCACCGCGTTCCCGGGCAGCTACAAGACGGACATCTGGATCGTGGCGCTGGGCTTCACCTGGCGCACCGACCTCGGCCGCCGGTAGCTCCGCGGCCCGCCCCCGGACTCGGAGGCCCCCTCGCCTCGCGGCGGGGGGGCCTTCTCGCGTCAGGGGCCGGGCGCGGCCGGGCCGCGATCAGGCCGGCTCCTCGTTGTAGCGGCGCGCGGCCCGCTCGCCGAGCGCGGTCAGGATCGAGCGCGCCAGCCCGCGGCGGAACAGCTCGGCCGGGAGCGCGATCCCGTGGCGCGCCCCGGGGGCGGCGGTCGGCAGGAACCGGTTCACGAGGCCCAGCGTCGCCACGATCGCGCCGGGCATGATCGAGTGGGCGAGCCGGAGCAGGCGCGCCGGCAGCCCGATGATCACGAAGCGCTCGCCGTGCTCGATCGCGCGCACGATGCGCCGCGCCGCCCGCTCCGCCGAGACGGTGACGAGCGGGAGCGAGGCGAGCAGCGAGAACAGGCTCGCCTCCGCGTAGCGGCGCCCCTTCACCAGCGCGCGGCCGAAGGAGCCGGTGCGCATCAGCCCCGGCACCACCGTGATGACGTCGATGCCGTGCTTGGCCGCCTCGGCGCCGAGCGCCTCCGACCAGCCGCGCGCCGCGAACTTGGCGGCGTCGTACGGGGCGAGGTGCGGGATGCCCACCGCGGCGCCGATCGAGGTCACGTTCACGATGGTCCCGCGGCGGCGCGCGCGCATGCCCGGCAGCACCGCCTCGGCCGCGTGCAGCGGCCCGTAGAACAGCACGTCCATGGCGCGCCGGTAGTCCTCCACGGTCATGGCCTCGGCCGGGCCGACCTGGATGATGCCTGCGCTGTTCACGAGCAGGTCCACCGGGCCCAGGTTCTCCTCCACGTCGGCGACGAGCGTGCGCATCCCGTCCTCGTCGGTCACGTCGCCGGGGAGCGCGGTCGCGTCGATCCCCTCCTGCGCGAGGCCACCCCGCGCGCGCTCCAGCTCCTCCTCGTCGCGCGCGCAGAGGACGATCCGCATGCCGCGCCGCCCCAGCTCGCGGGCCACCACCAGGCCCAGGCCGCGCGAGCCGCCGGTGACGAGCGCCACCCCGCCGGCCAGCGGCGTGCGGCGGCGCAGCCGGCGCGAGGCCAGCCAGGCGCCCGCGGCGAGCGCGATGGTGAGCGACAGGGCGGTCGAACGGCGCATGGGCGATCCTCCCGCCGAACGTTGCACACGTCCGCCGCACGGCGCCGCGCGGCCGGGTGCCCGGCACCGCGGGGTCCGTCGCTTGCAGCCGGGCCCGGCGCCAGCACCGCGGCCCCGCTGCCCCGCACCCGGCGCCCCACGGGCCGCCGGGATCCGGCCGGGCGGCGGGTCGGCCGCCCGGGGCACGTCAGACCCCGGGTGCCCGCCGCACCTGTCGTTTCACCCGCTCGGGACCGGGCCAGCGACCGCCCGGCGAGGTCCACCCTGCATGCGCTCCGCCTCCCTCGCCACCAAGCTCGTCCTCACCATCGGCCTGGCCTTCGCGGTGGTCCTCGGGGGCTTCACCGCCGTCTCGGCGGCGTTCACCGTGCGCACGGTCGAGCAGCAGACCGCCGACGCGCTGCGCGGCCGGGTGGCGCTGGTGCGCGACATGGTCGCCGTCTACGACGCCAGCCTGGCGAGGGCCACCGCCGACCTGCTCCGCGTCTTCCGCGCCTCCTACCCGGAGGGCATCCGCGCGGACCCGTCCCGCGCCGCGTACGTCGAGGGCGTGGCCCTCCCCGGCCTCGCCGCCGGCGACCGGATGGTGGACCTCGACTACCCCACCGTCGATCGCTTCACCGCGACGAGCGGCGCCGTCGCGACCGTGTTCGCGCGCGCCGGCGGCGACTTCGTGCGGATCACCACCTCGGTGCAGCGCGACGACGGCCGGCGGGCGGTGGGCACGTTCCTCGGCGCCGACCACCCGGCGCACCGGCGCCTGCTCGATGGCGAGCCCTACACCGGCAAGGCCGTGCTGTTCGGCCGCGACTTCTTCACGCGCTACGAGCCCATCGTCCAGGATGGGAAGGTCATCGGCGCGCTCTTCGTGGGCGTGGACTTCACCGAGGGGCTCGCCGCGCTGCGCGAGCGCATCCGCGCGGTGCGCTCGGGCGACCAGGGCTACTTCTTCGTGGTGGACGCCTCGGCCGGCGCCGGGCGCAACCGGCTGCTCGTCCACCCCACCCGCGCCGGCGAGACCGCGCCGGACGGGCTCGCGCCCGCGCTCGCCGCCGGGGGCGGCGGCGCCGAGGGGCTGCGCATCGCCGGCGCCGACGCGAAGGGCGCGGCGCGTCCGGAGATCGCGACCTGCCAGGCGTTCGAGCCGTGGCAGTGGCTGGTCTGCGGGGCGGTGCCGGAGGAGGAGCTGAAGCACGACGGGCGGCGCCTGGGGCTCCTGCTGTCGGTGGGCGGCGCCGCGCTGGTGGCCGTGCTGGCCGGGCTCGCGCTCTGGCTGGTGCGGCGCCTGGTGCTCGAGCCGCTCGCGCGCACCGCGCGGTTCGCCGAGCGGGTGGCGGCCGGCGACCTCGCGAGCGAGCTCGAGGTGCGCGCGCGGGACGAGGTCGGCGCGCTGGGCGAGGCGCTGAACGAGATGGTGCGGGCCCTCCGCGCCGTCGTCGGCACGCTGCGCTCCGCCTCCGACGCGGTGGCCGAGGCTTGCCAGGCGCTGTCCGCCTCGACGGCGCAGATCGCCCAGGGCGCCTCGGAGCAGGCGGCCGGGGCCGAGACCGCCAGCGGCGCCACCACCGAGCTCGCCGCGCGGGTGCGCGACGTGGCCGGCGGCGCCAGCGAGACCGAGTCGCTCGCGGCCCGCTCGGCGGCGGCGGCGCAGGCCGGCGGCGAGGCGGTGCGGCGCGCGGTCGAGGCGGTCCGGGAGATCGCCGGGCGGACCGCGGTCATCGAGGAGATCGCCCACCAGACCAACCTGCTCGCCCTGAACGCCGCCATCGAGGCGGCGCGCAGCGGGGCGCACGGCCGGGGCTTCGCGGTGGTCGCGACCGAGATCCGGCGGCTGGCCGAGCGGAGCCGGGCCGCCGCGGCCGAGATCGGCGCGCTCGGCACCTCCACCGTGCAGGCGGCGCAGCTCGCCGGCGAGTCGCTCGACGCCGTGCTCCCGGACATCGCGCGCACCTCGGAGCTGGTGCGCGGCATGGCCGTCGCCACCGAGGAGATCTCCGCCGGCGCGCACGAGGTGACGGGCGCCATCGGCCAGCTCGACGCCGCCGTCCAGGCGAGCGCGTCCTCGTCCGAGGAGCTCGCCTCCACCGCCGCGCGGCTCGCCGAGGAGGCCGAGGCGCTGCGCCGCTCCGCCGCGTGGTTCCACACCGGGGAGGCCGAGCGCGGCGCAGCGCCCGCGGTCGCGCACCGCGCGCTCCCGCCGGCCGCGCCGGACCGGGCCGCCTAGGGCCGGCGGCCGTCCCGGGGCTCGCGGCGGGACCCGGGCCCCGGGGCGCACGAGGCGCCCCGGGACCTCGCCGTCCTCAGCACCACATGTCCCAGGCGAACGCGCCGAAGCTGCCCGGCGTGGACCAGCCCGACTCGTGGCCCGCCTGGTCGCGGACGCGCACGCGCCAGTAGTACATCCGCGGCGCGTACGGCCCGCACCAGTCCTGCGGGATGTTGAACAGCCGCGCCGGCACCTGGAGGGCGGGGCGCCCGCCCGAGGCGGTCGGCGTCCCGTTCACCCATCCCGTGCTGCCCACCGTGCTCCCCGGCACGCCCGGCCCCGTCAGCGAGCCGTTCTGCAGGTAGGTGAACGCGGCGTCGGAGGCGAGCTGGACCTCGTACTGGAGCACCGCGCCCGCCGGCGCCGTCACCGGGAACCAGACCAGCGGCACGGTCGCCTCGTACGTACCCACCTCGAAGTTGGCGTCCACCGAGCCCAGGTCCGGGCTCGGCAGCGCGCCCTCGGCCGGGGTGGTGAAGGACTGCAGCGCGGTGTGCGTCACGTTCCGGAACACGTCGCTCGTGCGCACGCGCCAGACGTAGGTGGTCCCCGGCGTGAGGCCGGTGAGCTGGATCGAGTGCTGGAGCACGAAGGCGTCGTCGCCGACGACGTGGCCGGCGGTGCCCACGCCGTACTCGACGTAGGAGGTGGCCTTCTCGCTGCTCGTCCAGGTGATGGTCGCCGTGGTCGCGGTCAGGCCGCTCACGGTGGGCCCGGCCTGGAAGCGCGGGGCCACGTACTCGGTGGGCGGCGGCGCCCAGCCGTCGTGACAGTGCGTGCAGGCGCTCTGGGGCAGGCCGGTCGAGTACGGGTGGTTCGGCGGGTACGCGGGCGAGCTGACCTCCATCTGCTGGATGCCCTCGTGCCCGTGGCAGAAGAAGCACGCGGCGCCGTCCGGGGCCGGGTCCGCCGGGGCGCCCTCGAACCAGGAGTACGAGCCGTCGGTGACCCACCGCTCGCGGTGGCAGGCCTTGCACAGCTCGTGACGGTCACCCTGGTGGCAGGCGGTGCACAGCAGCTGCGCGCCCACGCCGGCGCGGTCGATGCTGCCCGGCGGGATGGCGACGCCGTTCACCTCGGCGGCGAGCAGGAAGGCGTTGTTGCTCGCGTGGAAGTCGTGGCAGCGCGCGCAGGCGATGGCGCCCTGGCCGCGCGCGTACGGCGCGAGCAGCGTGCCGCCGAAGCCGCGCGTCACGAAGGTGGTCGGGTAGCAGCTCGGGGCGGCGGGGTTGCTGCTGCAGGTGGAGTTCTGGATCGTGCCCTCGGGGCACGGCTGCCCGGTGAGCGGCGCGCCGACCGGGTTCCCGGCCGCGTCCAGCGGCTGCAGCGTGCAGATCCAGGCGAACGCGCCGGAGGTGCCGTTCGCGTACCACCAGCGCGGCGTGATGCGCAGCGCGCCGGGCTGGTCGGGCTGGTTCGGGGGGCAGGGGTACGCGCCGCGTCCCATGGTGCGCTGGCCGGTGGCGTCGAGCGGGTCGAACCGGCACGTGCCGGGCCGGTCGCCGTGGAAGTCGCCGGCCGCCAGGTCGTCCCAGCCGACCAGCAGCGGCGGCGTCTCGCCGGAGAGCGTCTGGCCCTGGCCGGCGTGGCAGCCGGTGCAGGTGACGGCCGCGCTGCCGCCGCCGCCGTCGACCAGGCGGACCTGGCCGCTCAGGTGCTGGGAGGTGTCGTGGCAGGACTGGCAGCTCGTCCCCGAGCTGCCGTCCGGCAGCGGGTGCGCCGAGAGCGCAGTCGCGGGATCGATCGCGCCCACGTCGGTGTGGCACGTCACGCACTGGAGCGGGCCGGCGGTCCAGGTGACGCCGTGCGGCTCCGCGCCGAGCGGCGCGTGGCAGCCGACCGAGCAGGTGGTGCCCGAGGCGTCGCTCACGATGGTGCCGTTCGCGCTGGTGGTGCCGCCCGGGAACGTGACCGGGTTCGCGAACCCGAGCGCGCCGCCGCACGGGTGGCACGCGACGCAGCCGATGCCGGACGCCGCGTGCTTGTCGTGCGCCGCCGAGCCGACGCACACCTCGCCCGCCACCGGGAGCGCCTGGGTGGTGAAGCGCGGCGGCAGCGGCGCGGGCGCGGGCTCGACGATCTTGCGCGGTGCCGGGTCGCCGGCCGGGGCCGACGCCCCCGGCCTCCTCCGGCCCGCAGCCGGAGCCCAGGACCGCGGCGAGCGCGACGGCGGTCGCGGTGATTGGATGAAGGCGAGACGAGCCGTTCGAGCGAGGCGCGTGGAGGCCGCCGCGCGGGTGGCGGTGCACCGGCTGGCGCATAGGTATTCCCCCTGGGTAGGTCAGCCGGGGGTTTCCCCCAACCCCGCGGCTGCGATCACCCACGCTAGAGGACCGGCGGGCAGACGGACATGCGCTCGTTTGCCGCACCACGTCCGAGGACCGGGATGACCCGCGGTGCGCTTGCGGCGGCGTGCCGCGGGCGGCGCCCGGATCAAGCCGGGTCGCCGGGCGTCATCCCCAGCCGCCGCGCCTCCTCGAGGACGAAGTCCCACACCGCGGCCACCCGCGGCACCTCGCGGAGCGCCCGGTGGACCACCAGCCACAGGTCCCCGGCTCGCTCGGACGGCAGCTGGCGCCGGACCGCCGGCGAGAGCCGGACCTCCGCGAGGCCGCAGGCGAGCGCCATGTTGCGATCGGCGAGCACCAGCCCGACCCCGGCGCGCGCCGCGGCCATCTGCGTCCCCATGTGGCTGGTGCGGAGCGCGATCCGGTCCGGGGGCACGCGGTCGAGGATGCAGCGGGTGAGCTCGAGGTGGGCGAGGTCCTCGCCCCAGGTGATCCAGCGCGCGGCGTCGAGGCTGCGGAGCGTGCCGAGCGCGCGGGCCTGGCGCGGCGCCCCGAACACGCCGCCGGTGGCGGTGCCGAGCTTCCGCGCCAGGAGGTCGCCGGAGGCGGGGAGCACCCCGCGGACGGCGAGGTCCGCCTCGCGCCGGGTGAGGTCGGCGTAGCCGATGGTGGCGTCGATGGTCAGGCGCACGCCGGGGTGCGCCGCGAGCAGGCGCGGCAGCGCCGGCGCGAGCAGGTACTCGGCCACGCCCGGCGCCGCGGTGAGCCGCACCTCGCCCTCCGCCGCCTGCTCGCGCCCCTGGGCCGCCAGCGCCAGGGCGTTCGCGGCGCGCTCCATCGCCTCCGCGTGCGGCGCGAGCGACTCGGCCAGCGCGGTGGGGAGGACGCCGTCCGGGGTCCGGTCGAAGAGGCGCGCGCCGAGCGCCGCCTCGAGCGCGGCCAGGCGGCGGGAGACGGTGGAGGCGTTCACGCCCAGGCGCGCGCCCGCGCCGGAGAGCGAGCGCGCCTCGAGGAGCGCCCGGAGGACGCGGGCGTGATCCCAGTCGAGCGCGCCGGGCGGCGGGACGGGGGCGGGCGAGGGCCTTTGCATGCTCGCAAGGCTACCCGGCGGATTCGCCACGTGCACCGCGTTTTCGCGGGCCGTAGGTTTCCGCTCGAGAGGAACCCGCATGCCCCGTCCCGATCCGTTCGTCCCCCCCGAGCTCCACGTCGTGTTCGGCGCCGGCCAGGTCGGCCGCCGCCTCGCCACCGAGCTGCTCGCGCTCGGCCACTCGGTCCGCCTGGTGCGGCGTGGCCCGCCCGGCCCGGCGCTCCCGGGCCTGAGCTGGCTGAGCGGCGACGCCACCGACCCGCTGTTCGCGCGCGAGGCCTGCCGGGGGGCCGACGCGGTCTACGACTGCACCAACCCGCCCGACTACCACCGCTGGGACGAGCTGCTCCCCCCGCTCCGGCGCGGGATCCGCGACGCCGCCGCCCGCGCCGGCGCGCGCCTCGTCGCGCTCGACTGCCTCTACATGTACGGGCGGCCGGCCGCCTCGCCCTTCGACGAGGACACGCCGCTCGCGCCCTGCAGCCACAAGGGCGAGCTGCGCGCGCTCCTGGCGCGCGAGCTGCTCGAGGCGCACGCCCGCGGGGACCTGCGCGCGACCACCGGCCGCGCCTCCGACTTCTTCGGCCCGGGCGCCGGGGCGGCGGCGCTGCTCGGCGACCGGCTCGCCGCCCGGCTCCGCGCCGGGAGGCCGTTCGAGGTCTTCGGCGATCCCGACCTGCCCCACGCGTACTCGTTCGTCGCCGACGTGGCGCGCGGTCTCGCCGTGCTCGGCACGCACGACGCCGCGCCGGGGAGGGCGTGGCACCTGCCGGTCGCCTGGACCGGCACCACCCGCGGCCTGGTGGAGGCGGTCGGGGCCGCGCTCGGACGGCCCGCCCGGCTCCGCGCCGTGTCGGACTGGCTGCTGCGCGTGGGCGGCCTCCTCGACCCGACGCTCGGCGCCGCCGCCGAGATGACCTACCAGTGGAAGGTGCCGTACGTCCCGGACGACGGCCGCTTCCGCGCCGCGTTCGGCGTGGGGCCGACCCCGGCTGCCGACGCCGTGGCGGCGACGGCCCGGGCCATCCTGGAGGGCGAGACCCCCGAGCGGCGTCGTGACGCTGCGTGACGTGCGGGGAGCGATCCGACGCCCGCACCGGCCCCTCCGATGCTACCGTGCGCGCCCTGGCCGTTCACGCCACCCGGAGCCCGCCGAACTTGAAGATCCTCATCGTCCTCGCCCACCCCGACCGCGCCAGCTTCAACCACGCGCTCGCCGATGCGGCCGCCCGCGCCGCGCGCCGGCGTGGGCACGACGTCGCGCTGCGGGATCTCCACGCCGAGGGCTTCGACCCCATCCTCCCCGCGCCCGAGATCCCGAGGGGCGCTCCGCTCCCGGGCTGGCTCCGGAGCCACTGCGACGACCTCGCCTCGGCGGACGGGGTCGTGATCGTCCACCCGAACTGGTGGGGCAAGCCGCCGGCGATCCTCGCCGGCTGGATCGATCGCGTCGTCCGGCCCGGCGTGGCCTACGAGTTCCGGGCGGGCGACGCGGGCGAGGGGGTGCCCGTCGGCCTCCTGCGCGCGAGGACGGCCGTCGTCCTGAACACGTCCAACACGCCGCCGGCGCGGGAGCGGGAGGCGTTCGGCGACCCGCTCGAGGCGATCTGGCGGCGCTGTGTCTTCGAGCTCTGCGGCGTGAAGGACGTGCGCCGCCGGACGTTCTCGGTGGTCGTGACCAGCACGCCCGCCGAGCGGGAGGCGTGGCTCGCCGAGGCCGAGGCGCTCGTCGGCGACGCGTTCCCGGCGGGCCGCTGAGGCGCCGCCGCCCCGAGCGGCACCGTGACGGAGCGTGATCCCCGCGGAATGATGCGGCGCACGCACCCCCCGCCTCCGAGGAGCCGCCCTTGTCCCTCTCGCATCGCCCCGTCCCCGTCCTCGCCGTCGTCGCCCTGCTCACCGCCTGCACCGGCGCGCGCGACGCCCGCCGCGCCGGCGCGCCGCCGGAGGCGCTCACCGTCCGCGAGCTCACCGTGGTGGACGCGCAGGGCCGCCCGCGCCTGCGCATCGGCGCGCCGCTGCCGCCGCCCAAGGGCGCCGAGCGCCGCGCGGTGGACGCGGTCGGGATCCAGTTCATGGACCAGGACGGCTACGAGGTCGCCGGGCTCGCCATGCTCGAGCCGGTGGACATCCGCGGCCTGTGCTTCGACATCAAGGACGCGTACGAGGCGATGTGCGTCGGCCTGGTGAAGGGCGAGCCCAGCATCACCTTCCGCCACGCCTGGAAGGAGCGGATCACGCTGGGCGTCGAGAAGGGCGTGGCGAGCATCGTGCTGCGCGACGCGCAGGGGGAGCCGCGCGTCCGCCTCGAGGTTGACCCGGACGGGAAGACGCGGGTCGAGGGCGTCAGTACGACTTCGCCCAGACCACCCGCTTCGGGCTCGGCCGCCCCGTGAACGGGCAGGTGCCGGGCTCGCCCGGCTCCAGCGGGATGCAGCGCACCGTGACGCCGAGGTCCTCCTTGATGCGCGCCTCGACCGCCGGATCGCCCCCGAAGTGCGCCAGCGCGAACCCGCCGTGGATGGGCGTCGGGTCGTTCGGGCGCCGGGTCGGCGGCGGCGTGAAGTACGCGTAGAACTCGTCCTTCGTGTCGATGACGCGCGTGTGCTCGGCGCGCATCGCCCGCGCGCGCTGGAGCAGCGCGTCCTGGATCTCCTGCAGGAGCGCCCCCACGCCGGCGACGAGCTCGGCCCGCGGCACGCTCTGCTTCTCCCTCGGCTTCCGGTCGCGGCGGCCCATGAACACCGCGCCCTTCTCGATGTCCTTCGGGCCGACCTCGAGCCGGATGGGCGTGCCCTTCTTGATCCACTCCCAGGACTTCTTCGCGCCCTGGACGTCGCGCGCGTCGAGGTGGACGCGCACCGGGGCGCCCGCGTAGCCCTGCGCCTCCAGCTCCCGCTTCAGCGCCGTGCACCACGCGAGCACCTGCTCGCGGACCTCGGGCTTCTGGATCACCGGGATGATCACCACCTGCTGCGGCGCCAGCCGCGGCGGGCAGACCATGCCGTCGTCGTCGCCGTGGGTCATGATCATGGCGCCGATCATCCGGGTCGAGAGCCCCCAGGACGTGGTCCAGGCGTGGGTGAGCGCGCCCTTCTCGTCCTGGAACTGGATCCCCGAGGCCTTCGCGAAGTTCTGGCCGAGGAAGTGCGAGGTGCCGGCCTGCAGCGCCTTGCGGTCCTGCATCATCGCCTCGATGCAGTAGGTGCGGACCGCGCCCGGGAACCGCTCGCTCTCGGTCTTCTCGCCCTGGACGACCGGCAGCGCCATCCACTCCTCGGCGAAGCGGGCGTAGATCCCGAGCATCTGCATGGTCTCGTCGACCGCCTCCTGCTCGGTGGCGTGCGCGGTGTGGCCCTCCTGCCACAGGAACTCGGCCGTGCGCAGGAACATCCGGGTCCGCATCTCCCAGCGGACGACGTTCGCCCACTGGTTGATGAGCAGCGGCAGGTCGCGGTAGCTCTGCACCCAGCGCGCGAAGCTCTCGCCGATGATGGTCTCCGAGGTCGGCCGCACGATGAGCGGCTCCTCGAGCTCGCCCACGGGCACGAGCTTCCCGTCCCGCGCCTCCAGCCGGTGGTGGGTGACCACCGCGCACTCCTTCGCGAACCCCTCGACGTGCGCGGCCTCCTTCTCGAGCAAGGACAGCGGGATGAACAGCGGGAAGTATGCATTCACGTGCCCGGTCGCCTTGAACATGCCGTCGAGCACGCGCTGCACGTGCTCCCAGAGCGCGTACCCCCACGGCTTGATCACCATGCAGCCGCGGACGCTCGAGCTCTCGGCGAGGTCGGCGGCCTTGATGACCTCCAGGTACCACTCGGAGAAATTGTCGGCCCGGGTCGGGCGGATGGCGGTCTCGCCGCTGGCGTTGCTCATGGCGGGAGAACCTAGCGCGCCGCCGCGCCCGGGGCCACGTGGGACGCCGGGCGGTCGCACCCGGAGCGCGGCGCGCGCTGCCGGTGCGGGTCACGATCCGTGCGCTCCCGGCGGATGCGGCCGGCCCGCACCGCCCGTGGGAGGCGGCGCCGAGGCAGCACTCTCGGTGGGTCCGCTTGACCGCGGTCACCGATCTCGACGCTGCGTCGGTCCAGCCTCGCGGTGGACGCGCGCGTCACGCGCGCGCGCCCTCCGGGAGAGACCATGAGACGAATCGTGAACGCGCTCTGCGCGGTGGCGGCGGCATGGGCGCTCGGCTGCGGCGGCGGATCCGACGAGGCGCGCCTGGCGGCCGCGGCGGATGCGCTGGGGAAGGGGAACCCGCCCGTCTACCTCGCGCTCGGAGACTCCATCGCCTTCGGCTACAACCCGCTCGTCCTTCCGCCGCCGAACGACAACGTGTTCGACGCGACGGCCTACCCGTCGCACCTCGCCGCGATCCTCGACCTCCCGCTCGTGAGCGCAGCGTGCCCCGGGCAGACCTCCGCCGCCTTCATGTCGCTGGATGGCGTGGACAAGGACTGCTTCCAGTGGCGCTTCGAGCGGGGCTGGGACCTGCACGCCGATTACGCCGGCGCGCAGCTCGACTTCGCCCTCGACTTCCTCGCGAAGCACGACCGCGTGAAGCTCGTGACGCTCATGATCGGTTCCAACGATCTGCTCATGGTCGAGGATGCGTGCGCCGGCGACCCCGCCTGTATCGTCGCCGGGATCCCACCGGTGCTCGCGGCGCTCGGACAGAACCTCGCCCAGATCCTCGGCGCGATCCGGGGTGCGGGCTACGCCGGCCAGATCGTGGTGCCGCTCTACTACTCGCCCTACACGAGCGAGCTCTACCACCAGATCGTGCAGGCCCTCGACTACCTCACCATCGCGCCCGTCGCGGCCGCCTTCGGCGCCGACGTCGTGGACCTCTACGCCCTGTTCGTCGAGGCGAGCGCGCCGTACGGCGGCGATCCCTGCGCGGCCGGCCTCCTCAACCCGTTCCCCGGCGGCGGCTGCGACGTCCACCCGAACGCGGCCGGCGCCCAGCTCATCGCCGAGGCGATCGCCGAGGTCGTGCCGCCCTGGACCGGGAAGCCGTGATCCCCCGGGCGAGCGCCGCGCGCGCCGCCTCGTCCGCGGGGACGTACAGCACCACCCGGACGTCCTCCGGCTCCCCCTCCGGCGCGAAGGACGCGTAGAGGAGCTCGAGCGGCTCGCCGCCCGGGCCCGCCAGCCGCTTCCGCCGGAGGTGGGGATCGGCGAGGGCGTGGGCCTCCCATGCCCTCGCGAACTCCGGGCTGCGCGCCGCGAGGTCCGCCACGAACGCGTTCCAGTCCGGGTGCGCCACCAGGCGTCCGCCGCCCGCCCGGAACTGCGCCACCGCGGAGGACGCGACCGCCTCCCAGTCCAGGAAGCGGCTGCGCCAGCCCGGATCGAGGAACAGGCGCACCAGCACGTTGTCGGTGACGCCCGGGATCGGATCGAACGGTCCGAGCGCGGCCCGGGCTGCCGCGTTGGCGTGGAGCACGTCCCAGCGGCCGTTGACCACGTACGCGGGCGCGTCCCCGAGGCCGTCCACCATCGCGCGCAGCGCCGGCGAGGCCTGCGCGGTCCGCCGCCAGCGCGGCGCGGCGGTCGCCACCGCCTCGGCGAGGCGAGAGAGGTGCGCCGCCTCCGCCTCGCCGAGCCGCAGCGCGCGGGCGATCGCGCGCACCGTCCGCCGCGAGGTGCGCACCGGCCGTCCCTGCTCGAGCCACGTGTACCAGGTGATGCTGATGCCCGCCGCGACCGCGACCTCCTCGCGGCGGAGTCCCGTGACGCGGCGGCGGACGGCACCCGCGACCGCCAGCGCCGGGCGCGACCGCATGCGGCGCAGGAAGTCGCCGAGCGCGCGGGCGGCGAGGGTGGTGGCGCCACCACCCGCATCCGCGGCCACCTTCTTCGCGACGCTCGCCGGCATCACCATCCCGCCTCCACCACGCCGTCCCCGAGGTGCACCGATGACCGCGCTCCAGACCATCCGCCAGCTCGACTACACCGTCCTGTTCGCCCGCGACCCCGAGCGCATGCGCCGATTCTACGCGGAGGTGATGGGTTTCCCCATCGCGCGCGAGCTCGGGCCCGGCTGGGTGGAGTTCCGCGTCGGCTCCAACCTGCTCGTGCTCACGCAGCGCGGCGGCCTGTTCGACGATCCGCCCACGCCCGAGGGCGCGCTGTCCGTCCAGCTCGCGTTCCGCGTGGCGCCCTCCGCGGTGGACGCGTGCGCCGAGGAGCTGCGCCGCCTCGCGGTGCCCATCGCGTCGCCGCCGACGGATCAGCCGTGGGGTCACCGCACGCTGTTCTTCCGCGATCCCGACGGCAACGTGCTCGAGGTCTACGCGGACCTGTGAGCGGCGGGCGCCCGGTCGGCGCCCTTCGGCGACTCGCCAGCCGCCGCGCGCGGGAGCTCGAACCAGAAGGTGGCTCCCTGGCCCGGGCTGGAGCGGACGCCGATGCAGCCGCCGTGGGCCTCGGCGAGCCGCTTGACCGTGGCGAGCCCCAGGCCGAGCCCGGGCACGTCCCAGGCGCCGCGGACGTACGGCTCGAAGACACGATCGCCCAGGTCCGGCGGGAGCCCGGGTCCGTCGTCCTCGACCTCCACGTGGATCGCGGCGGCGTCCGTGGACGATCGGACCACGACGCGCCCACCGCGGCGCGCGTACTTGACGGCGTTCTCCACCGGGTTGCCCACCGAGCGCCGCGGCCTCGATCTCGAAGCTCCCAGGTGGTGGCGCGCCTCCGCGAGGCACTTGATGGTCGGCATCGCGTCGCGGGCGATCTCGTCGGAGGCGACGTCGATCTCGCGGATGTGCGCAGGCGTTCGAGGCTGGCCGCCCTTCGAGGCGACCCGCGCGCGGCGGCTCGACAGGTGGGAGGGCGATGGCCCGCGCGTCCCCGACGACTGCAACGCCTCGCGGCGGGGGGATCAGCGCGCGTCGGTCCAGTCGCCGGTCTCGACGCGGTACAGCGTCATCGCCTGCGGATCGACGGCCACCACGCGGAGCCGCGCGCAGAGGTGCTCCACGGTCGCCCGGTCCACGCGCCGGATCGTGACGAAGCGGACCTGCCCGTCCGGCTCCGGCGTCAGCTGCAGCTCGGCGCCACCCTCGGCGGCCTGCCAGCCGCCGAACCAGGTCGACTCGTGCTGCGTCCACGCCACGTCGCGCAGCAGGTCGTCGAGCCGCTGCTTCACCTCCGCGACCGATCCGAGCGCCGGCGGCGACGTGGCCGGCCAGGCGCGCATCGGGCCGTCGGCGGGCGCGCGGAAGACGGTGTAGTCGTAGCTCACGTTCGAGTCTCGGTGTTCGCAGCGGGCCAGGCCGGCCGGGCCCCACACCCGACATACAGCTTGGCGTCCCTTCCGCGCTGCGTGCAAGCGCGGTCCCGACGTGGAGCGCGACGCCTACACCGCCCGCACACCGAACCAAGGGCGACGAGCCCTGACGTGCCCGCGCCTCACGAAGCGTGGCGGTTCCTCCACACGCCGCGCCCCTGCTCGCCGTTTCCCCCGGGATCTCGCGGCCCGCCAGCCTGGTACGCGGCTCGCATCCTGCCGTCACGTGCCCACGGGGCGGGGGCACCAGGAGGTTCGCCATGAACTCGACGTTCGATGCGATGCCGGCTCCGCGCCCTCGCGCGCTCGTCCTCCACCCGGACGTCTCGATGCGCGCCGAGCTGGGCTGGGCGCTCGGCTCCCGGGACATGGCCTCCCTCTCCGCCGCCGACGGCGCCAGCGGCCTCGCGCTCCTGCTCGAGGAGCTCCTCGCGCTCGACGCGCTGGTGGTGAAGCTCGACCTGCCGGGCCGCGACGCCCGCGCTTTCGCCGACCTCGTCCGCCGCGCCGGCGGCGAGCAGGACCTCGCCATCGTGGTCCTCGCGAGCGAGCCCAGCCCGTCGCTCTGCGCCGAGCTCGCCGCGCTCGGCGTGGACGCGGTGGTGGACCCGCGCCTCGGGCCGGACGCGGTGGCCGACGCGGTCTTCGAGGCGGTGGAAGCACGCCGCGCGGGCGCTGCGATCGAGCTGCGCCCGCCGCGCCCGCGGTGCCGTTCGCGCGGCTCGGAGCGGCTGGACGCGTTCAGCACCGCGGCGTGATCCGGCGGCCCGTCCCCCGCGCATCGACGCCGAAGACCAGACGGCCCGCCAGACCTTGCGATCTGGCGGGCCGAGATGTTCGAGCGAGTTGGTGTGCCTGGGGCCGGAATCGAACCAGCGACACGGGGATTTTCAGGCTTGGTGCGGGAGCGCAAGGCCCCGGAATCGCTCGCAGCGGTAGCGACGAAGGCCGGCGGTGTAGCACCGGCGTAACAGCGATCCGGGTCCGTGCGGTTGGCGTTCTACGCGCCGACCACGTTGGTTAGTAGAATTCGATCTCGCCGGGGCTGATGCGGCGACGATCATATCGGCCGGTCGAATAAGACGAGTGCTCAGCCGCAAGCGCGTCGATCAGCGTGCTCGTCCCCGTGACGGCCACGCGCCATTCGGTCCGCTCGCCGCCTTGCGAAACCGTGACGGTCATGTCCTTATTGTGATGGCCCTCCTTCTGCTTGATGAGCTTGGCGAGATCCTCCGCGTGGGTCTTCAACATGGACTCTCCTCGTCCTCGGCCGGCGGGAAACGGTACGCCTGAGTAAGGCGAGGGTCAGTTCGAAGAAGACTGTCCTCACCCGTCGCAGGTTTGGTCCTGCTACTGACCTGTCTGGACCCAGCGACTCAGCCGCGCGTCGGCGACGCGCGCCACGATATCAGCGACGCGCTCCCGGTCCTCTGATGCGATGCCGACTGCCTCGACTGCATCAACGAGTCGTCCCCACATCACCGCGGAGTGCTCGGGATGACCCGCGCGCACGTAGTCGAGGGCTGCTTGCGCGAGGCTTTCGATGGCCTGCTTTCTGTCGTGCTGCATGCGTTTCACCTCCTCGTCGCGCCCGCACCTCCAGACGCTCCCCCTAAAGATTGTGATTCGTCGAGAAGCTCCCGCCCGCAGGACGACGGGTTACATCTAACTGCGTGACAACTGGGGTTTTCGCGGCGTCTCGAATCTCTCTTTGGCAGTCGTGGCCAAGCAGACGTCGCCGTGCACCCGCGACCTAAGCGCGGCCCGTCCTTCGTAACTGGGGTCCGATAGCCGCGGTCTACCGGCTCGCTCTCGATCGGCAGGACCCCGAAGACGCACTCGTGCATCCGCCGCAGCGGCACGCGGCGCGTGAATCGCTCCAGCGCCTCCATGCCGAGCGCGGCGCGGAGCGCCAGCGCCCGCTTCTCTGACAGACCATGGTGACCTGGGAAGCGAGAGAGCGGAGGCACGCCCCATCAGGGCGCCTCTGAACACTTGATCAGACGCCGACACAACGATACTGTTGTGTCGTGCCGATTCCGGAATTCGACGCGGAAGGGAAGTTGCCTCCCGGCATCCATGATGCGGGCTGGGCGGAGTTTTCCGCTCGGTACGGGCTGACGGGGCACCGGCGGAAGCTTCTTAAGGGACTTCGCGCGGCCCTCGTGTCGCTGAAGTCCGCCGGGTGCAAGACCGTCTACGTGGACGGCAGCTTCGTAACGGAAAAGCAGCACCCCAAGGACTTCGATGCCTGCTGGGAGGAGGCGGGTGTCGATCCGACGCGACTAGACCCGGTCTTGCTCGACTTCGACAACTCCCGAGCAAGGCAAAAGGCGACCTTCTACGGCGAGTTGTTCCCCGCCTCATTCCTCGCCGACATCAAGTCCCCGTTTCTAGAGTTCTTCCAAACCACCCTCGACGGTCACGCGAAAGGGATCGTGCGGCTCGACCTCACGAGGTGGCAACCATGATTCGTAACGAGCGCGAGTACAGGATCACGCAGGCCCACGCTGCCCAGTTCAGCAAGTCCTTGGCTGAAGCCGAAGCGACGACAGACGCATCGGTGCACCCGCTCATCAGGAAGGCGCAGCGCGATGCTCTGCGCAGTCAGCTTAAAGACCTGCGTCGCGACCTTGCCGAGTACGAGGCGCTTCAGGAAGGGAAGTATCCGGTTCTTGAACTCTCCTCGATGGAGGAGCTCCCCCGCGCTCTCATCAAGGCACGGATCGCTGCACACCTGACGCAGAAGGATCTCGCGGAACGCCTGAAGATTGCCGAGCAGCAGGTTCAGCGCTACGAGGCGACCGAATACGCGACTGCGAACCTTGCCAGGATCATGGAAGTCGTCCGCGCTCTCGGTGTGAAGATCCGCGAGGACGTGTTCCTGCCAAACGTTGACGTGTCCCCCAAAGCGCTTCTGAACCGCCTTATCAGCGCAGGGATGGATCGAAAGTTCGTGGTTCGCCGCCTCTTCGGCGAAGAGAACGACCCCGATTCGGCGGATACCAGCCTCGCTCTGAAGGCCGCCTCTCTCGTTCAGAAAATCTTCGGCTGGGGTGTGTCCGAACTGTTCGGAGGGACTGGACCGCTTGCGCTCCCCCGTGCTGCAGCTGTCGGCAAGTTCAAACTACCTTCGAACGCGCAGGAGAGGCGCACAGTATTCCTCGCAGCGTACGCCAAGTACCTCGCTGGCGTGGCGCTGTCTGCAACTGCGACCGCGCCGCGGCCGATCCCGCGCGATGCAGAAGAGTTTCGTCGTGCAGTGATCGAGAAAGCCGGAGACGTGACACTCCACGGCGTTCTCAGCTTCTTGTGGGACCGGGGGGTTCCGGTTGTCCCGCTCGCTGAGACAGGAGCGTTCTACGGGGCGTGCTGGCGCATCAATGGACGGAACACGATCGTCTTGAAGCAGCGAACCGCGTCCGAGGCCCGCTGGATCCACGACCTCCTGCACGAGGCGTATCATGCGGGTGAAGACTCGAAGGTGCTCGACTTCGAAACGCTCGACCAAGATCCCGAACCGGCGAAGCGGCGAGAGGACCCCGAGGAGGATGACGCAACCGCGTTCGCCGCGGACGTCCTGCTTGCCGGACGAGCTGAGGACTTGGTTGCGGAATGTGTCCGTGATGCTTCCGGGAAGATCTCGCTGATGAAGGCAGTCGTTCCACGTGTCGCGGAACGCAACGGCGTCCCTGTGGGCGCTCTGGCGAACTACCTTGCGTGGCGCCTCTCGCTTCAGGGGTTCAACTGGTGGGGTGCGGCCACAAACCTCCAGAATGCTGATGAGGATCCCTGGCGAACTACCCGGGCGTTCCTGATGTCGAAGCTGGACTGGTCCAAGATCGGCGAACGGGACAGAGAGCTATTGTCCAGGGCGCTCGAGGAGGCATGAGCGGTGACACTCCCGTCAACACTCGAACCGCTTGCGGTGTCGTGCACGTCGTCCGACTGCGAAAACGGGCTCCACTGCTTCCTTCAGAAGCGCAGAGGCGCAGATGGAAGACGCGTAGGAGGACCGTGCCGAGAATGCGGATCCGACTTGGTTAAATGGCAGCGGCTCTCCGCGCGCAACCTGCGGGACGCTGCTTACACGTTCTCCGCCTTGCGCAACGAGAAGATCCGGCACGAATTCTGGCACCGCCCTTTCGACCGGCGCGCGATCAACCACGCCCTTCGCAAGGGCCGCACAAAACTGCAAGATGCTGCGACTCATCGCATTCAAGCATCCGTGGGGGAAGCCTCCAATCCGAGGGAAGGGAGACAGACTCCGTTCACCGGCAACGTGTTGTTCTACGCGCAGCACGCCGTCGCTGCCTGTTGCCGGAAGTGCATCGAGTACTGGCACGCCATCGATGCCCAGCGGCCACTCACGGAGGAAGAGGTTCAGTACCTGGCGAAGCTCGTCATGCTGTACGTCGATGAGCGCATGCCGGACCTCCCCGCGGATCCTCAGAAGGTTCCGCCGCTCACCGACCCTCGCGGACGGAGCTCGCGATGACTGGGGTTGTAAACACCCAGCGGTACACCGCTTGGCTTCGGGAGCGGGCGATCCGCCCGGAGGTGGGACGCCTCCTCATCTCTCGGCTTGGTGGAAGCCGCCAGGCGCAGGACTTCACGAAGCCCGCGAACTGCAGCGGGCTGGGCCGGCTGCGTCACTTTCGGCGCACAGCATCAACTCAGGGCTGGCCGCCCAATCCACTGCCCATCGATCCTGCCGCCAAGTTCCTTGGGCTTCCGCCGGGAGCGGAGGTGGTCTCGCAGGTCTTCCAGAATGCTGCCTGTAACTGGCGGTGCTGGTACTGCTTCGTTCCAAACGAGTTGCTCGAAGCTCGCGAGGAATTCGCCGCCTGGATGACGGCTGACGAGCTGCTGGACCTGTACCTTGCGGAACCCGCAGCTGTTCGGCCGAGCATGATCGATCTTACCGGTGGCCAGCCGGATCTCACGCCGGAGTGGGTTCTGTGGATGATGCAGGCGATTCGCCGTCGCGGACTGGAAGGGCGCGTGTTCCTCTGGTCTGACGACAACCTGAGCACCGACCTCTTCTGGCGGGTTCTGAGCGAGGAGCAAGTGCGGGAGGTTTCCTCGTTCCGCGGCTACGGACGAGTCGCCTGCTTCAAGGGGTTCGACGAGGAGTCATTCACCTTCAACACCTCTGCCGCCTCGGAGCTGTATTCGCAGCAGTTCTCTCTATTCGACCGCATGAGACGAACCGGCGTCGATCTATACGCGTATGCAACGCTGACTGCGCCGACGATGACGAACATCGCGGAGCGCGTGCGTCAATTCGTGGATCGACTGCAGACGCTTCATCCGAACCTCCCACTCCGAACTGTCCCGCTGAACATTTACCCCTTCGGAGTCGTGAAGGAGCGCATCTCGTCAGTCCGCCGGTTCGCCGCGCTGGGGAACGTTCCGTTCGACGCGCAAACGAAAGCGGTCGCCTGTGGCAGGATGAACTCGCGAAACGCTTTTCCTCGCAACAGCGCACGGTGCCGATCACGGACGTGACGATCACGTAGTAGCTCACGTTCACGTTCTGTCAGTCTCGCGTAGTACACACAGCCGATGAGCCTCTCGGCGTGGTGGGTGTCTATCCGCGATCAGCTTGAGTCTGCGGACGGGTATCGTCACCCACCTAACCTGCGCCTCAGTGCTCATATCGGGATTTTCACCGAACCCTTTCTGACGTACGTTCTCGAGGGTAGCAAGACTATCGAGTCCCGCTTCTCCTCTCACCGCTGTCCTCCGTTTCGCGCTGTCGAGCCAGGAGACGTGCTGCTTATAAAGGCTGCCGGGGGACCGGTGGTCGCACTCGCCGAGATTCAGCGCGCGCGGTATCTGGCGCACCCGACCGCACGAGACCTACAGGAGATCGCTCAGCAGCATGGCCCCGAGTTGCGGGACGATGTGCCTGGATTTTGGAGTTCACGACGGGACGCCGCGTTCGTCTCCCTGCTGTCCCTTGGGCCCGTTCACACACTTGTCCGGCCGCTCGAGTGCCCGAAACGCGACCGCCGTGGTTGGGTCGTCTTGAGTTCTGCTTCGGCCCAGCGCACTCTATTTGGGTGACAGTCCATCTCGTCGTCGGCGTCTCTGGGGGGATCGGCAGCGGAAAATCGCTCTTCGCACGGCTTCTTGCTGAGCGCCTTGGGGCCACCTGCGTTTCATTCGGCAACTATGTTCGAGATCAGGCCGTTCTGCTGGGTCTCGGGAGCGATCGCGCGGTTCTTCAGGCACTAGGCGAGCGCCTCATAGCTGAGATGGGTTGGGACGCGTTCACCTCTTCCGTCTTGAGTAATTGGGACCGGCGCACGTGCTTGGTCGTGGACGGAATCCGCCACGTCGAGGTGGTTGCTGCGCTGCGAGTCGCGGTCGCGCCTCTTCCGTTTAAGCTTGTGTTCCTGGATGCAGACTTCGAGACACGTAAGGAGCGCCTCGCGGAGCGGAGTTCGGACGCAGAGAACCTCGACAAGTACGACGCCCACTCGACGGAGCACGCGGTCCACTCGGACCTCCCTTCGCTAGCTGGCGTTGTTCTCGATGCGCGGCTTGCGCCTGAGGATCTCGCCGCTAAGGCCGCGGCACTCCTTCTGCCGGGTTGCCGCCTCCCGGTACGCTGATCCAACATACTTCCGGCCGCGGGGGATCTCGGAATCTGCACGCGGCCGGCGCGGTGAAGATCCAGCGGCCCGAACGACCGCCGCCGCACCTGTGCGACCTGGCTCCGCGCCGCCGGCGTCTCGCCGGAGCTCATCGCGCCGGTGATGGGCCCCCCGGAGACGCGGATGGTCGAGCGGGTCTACGGCCGGCTGCCCGTCGAGGATCTCCGGCGACGCCTCGCGGAAGCGATGGGCGAAACTGCAGCGCCGGTGCAACAGCCCCTGCGGACTAGCCTGGATCCCGTGCACTCGCCGGACGCGGCGGACTCGGACGCGGCGAAGCCAGCCCCGCCCGAAGACCAGACGGCCCGCCAGACCTTGCGATCTGGCGGGCCGAGATGTTCGAGCGAAGTTGGTGTGCCTGGGGCCGGAATCGAACCAGCGACACGGGGATTTTCAGTCCCCTGCTCTACCGACTGAGCTACCCAGGCGTTTTAACTGCGCTTGCGGCCGGCGAGACGCCGGCCGCGGGCAGCCCTTTTACGATCGAACGGGGCCGGACGCAAACCGAAATCGCACGGTCGGCGGGCGGGGCGGGGGCACGGGCCGGGGAGGCCGGCGGAACGGGCGCTACGGGGTCGGCGCGGCGCGGGCGGGCGCGGGGGCGGCGCGCGGGGCGGCGGCCACGCGGGCGCGGTCGATGGAGGCGCGGCGGCCGGCGCGACGGGCGGGCTCGTCGGGCAGGACGTGGCGCGCCATCTCGATGGCGTGCTCCTCCTGCGAGGCGCAGGCGACGGCGGTCACGCTCTCGTGGCGCGCCTGCATCTCCTTCCAGAAGCGCACGCGCGCCTGGTTCACGAGGAGGCGATCCTCGAGGTGGTCGAGCGTGGCCTCCAGCGCGCGACGCTCGGCGCCGAGCCGCGCCCGGCGCGCGTCCAGGTCGGACGCGCCGCACGCGGCGCAGAGCAGGGCCACGGCGATCGACGGCAGCAGCGCTCGCAAGCTCCCCTCCTCCCACACCAGCAGACGCTCGGGGAGGACGTTGGTCACTTACCATGTGCGAGGGAACCTCCCGCCGGTGACAGGGCACCCGCACGGTGGCCGTCGCGGAGATCGGCTTCACCACAGGAGAATGTCCTTCGCGCCGCACGGCCGGGGCGCGACGCCCGCCCCGCGCCACGTCGTGGGGTTTCACGACGAGCGCCAGCGGACGCCGTGTACGGGTGTCGCGAGGCCGGTCAGACGCGGGGGATCGCCTTCAGGATCGCCTTGCCGTCCTTCACCTCGACGCGGAAGTCCACCGACCGGGCCTTGAACCGCGCCATGACCTCGGGGACCTGCTTCGCCACGCTGCGGGCGACCACGTCGTAGCTGAGGCGCGAGACGTCCTCGTTGCACTGCCGCTTCGCCGCGATGTAGGCGTCGTAGAGCGCCCGCATGCGCCCCTCGTCGGCGGCCCCGGGCTGCGCGGGGGGCGGCGCAGGGGTGCGAGCCGGCGGCGGGGGTGCGTTCACGGCGGGTGACGTCCCGCCCGCGGGCGCCGGGGTCGCGGCGGGCCCGGACCCGGGCGCGGGCGCGGCCTCGGGGTCGCGCGCGTGGCGGCGCGCCTTCAGCAGGTCGCGCCGGTACGTGCCCTCCTCGCGCTCGCGCACGCTCCGCTGCCACAGCCGCTCGTACGAGAGGTAGCGCGCGTGGAGCGACTGGATCCGGAAGCGGAGCCCGGTGTTGCGGGTGAAGGCGCCCTTCAGCCGGAGCACCTTCTTGCGCACCTCGTCGCGCCAGCGCGCGGGCTCGCGCCGCTCGGTGCCGAGGAAGTACTGCTCGTAGCGCGCCTTCAGCGCCTCGAGCTCCTCCTCGAGCTTCGCGGTCTCGTCGGTGAGCTCGTCGGTGGCGTGGCGCGCGGCGCGCGCCGCCTCCTCCGCCGACGGCGGGGGACCGGCAGGACGGCCGGGCTTCTGCGGAGGGAGCGCCACGCGCCGAGTCTATCGGCGCCGGCGCCCGGACATCAACGCCCGCCGGCGGGCGCCGCGGCCTCGCCTGCGCCGGCCGGCGCGGGACGGCGCGCGCGCGCCCACACCGCCGCACCTGCCGCGAAGATCGCGATCGAGGTCCACTGCCCCACCCCGAGGCCGAGGATGACGCCGCGCTCCACGTCGCCGCGGAACGCCTCCACGCCGGTGCGCAGCACCGCGTACAGCATCAGCCAGGCGGCGAGCACCTGGCCGTGGAACCGCTTCCGGGGCCGGACGAGGAGCACGAGCAGGAGGAACAGGCCGAGCTCGCCGAACGCCTCGTAGAGCTGGGTGGGGTGGAGCGGCAGGGTGGAGAGGCGGTCGGCCGCCAGGTACTGGCCCGGATCGGGCCGGTCGGCGAACGACTGGAACGCGAGCGACTCGGGCGGGAAGCGGGCGGCCCAGGGCAGGTGCCCGTGGGCGACGTCCCCCCAGCAGCAGCCGGCGCCGAAGCAGCCGAGCCGCCCGAAGAAGTGCCCGAGCGCCACCGAGGGGATGAGCGTGTCGGCGTGCTCGAGGAAGCCCATCCTGTGCCGGCGCAGGTACCAGGCGGCGGTGAGCGCCGCCCCGATGAACCCGCCGTAGAACACCAGGCCGCCCTGCCACACCGCGAGCACGCGCGGGATGCGGCCGAAGGGCGTCGAGACCAGGAACCGCGCGGGCGAGAAGAACTCGCCGGGGTTCACGAGCATGTAGTAGACGCGGCTGCCCACCAGGGCCGAGACCAGGATCCAGAACGCCAGGTCGGCGAGCCGCCGGGGATCCTGGCCGCGCCGCGCCGCCTCGCGCTGCGCCAGCCAGATGCCCACCATGAAGCCGATGGCGATGAGCAGGCCGTAGGTGTGGAGCGGCAGCGACGCGCCGCCGGGCAGCGGGATCCGGAAGAGGACGGGGAGCATGCGGGGCGAGGGCTACACGCGCTCGGCCGCCGCGCCGCGCCGCTCCGTCGCGCGCGCCGCCTCGCGCTTCGAGCCGGGGTGCAGCACGAGCATGGCGACGCCCACCACGATGAGCGAGTCGGCCACGTTGAAGGTGGGCCAGCGGATGTCGGGCCGGTTCCACCAGTACCACTCGATGAAGTCGATGACGTAGCGGCGGGCGAGCCGGTCCACGAAGTTGCCCACCGCGCCGGCCAGCACGAGCCCGAGCGCCACCTGCAGGTAGCGCTGGTCCTGCCGGAGCTTGCGGTAGTAGTGGAGGATGAACGCCACCGCAGCCACGGACACGAGCGTGAAGAACGCGTTCCGGAAGAACTGCGAGTGGCCGCGGAACAGGCCCCACGCCGCGCCCGGGTTCTCCACGTAGTTCATCCGCCACACCGGCCGCCACACGTAGTACGGCTCGGTGGAGAGCGGCTCGAGGTGACGGTAGGTGTAGAAGCCGCGGACCCGCGCCGCGAGCGTCTCGTCGCCGCCGCGCTCGAACACCACGGTGAGGCGCTCCACCGCCAGGTACTTCGTCCACTGGTCCGCGGCGAGGAGCGCCGTGAACAGGAGGGCGAGGAGCGCCCACTTCGAGACCGGTCGCTTCATCACAGGTTGCCCACGCACTTCCCGCACAGCGTCGGGTGGGCGGCGTCCTTGCCCACGTCCTCGGCGTAGATCCAGCACCGCTCGCACTTCACGCCCGGTGCACGCGCCACCTCGGCCGAGAGCGGGCCGTCGGCGAGCACCACCTTCGAGACGATGAACAGCGTGGGCAGCTCGGCGCGCGCCTCCTCGAGGAGCTTCCGCTGCTCGCCCTCGGCGCGGACCGTCACCATCGCCTCCAGGCCCGAGCCGATGAGCTTGGCGCGGCGCGCCTCCTCCAGCTTCGACTGCACCACCCCGCGCACCTCGAACAGCTTCCCGTAGCGCGCCTCCAGCGCGTCGGCGTCGGCGGGGCGGGCGCGCCGCGGCAGCCCGGCCAGCCACACGCTCTCGGTGGGCCGGCCCGGGAGGTAGGACCAGGCCTCGCTCGAGGTGAAGGAGAGGATGGGCGCGAGCAGCCGGATGAGGTCCTGCGCGATGGCGTGGAGCACCGTCTGCGCCGAGCGGCGCTGCCGCCCGTCGGCCTTCCAGGTGTAGAGCCGGTCCTTGATGACGTCGAAGTAGAGCGCCGACAGCTCCACCGCGCAGAACTGCATGGTGGCGTGGTAGGCGAGGTGGAACTCGTAGTCCTCGTACGCCTTCGCCACCTTCTCGTCCCAGGCGGCGAGGCGCGCCAGCGCCCAGCGGTCGATGGGCTCGAGCTCCGCCTCCGGCACCGCGTCGCGGGCCGGGTCGAAGCCGTCCAGCGCGCCGAGCGCGTAGCGGATGGTGTTGCGGATCTTGCGGTAGCCCTCGGCCAGGCCGGCCAGGATCTGGTCGCCGAGGCCGATGTCGTCGCGGTAGTCGGAGGCGCTCACCCACAGCCGCAGGATGTCCGCGCCGTACTTCTTGATGATCTCCGACGGCTCGATCCCGTTGCCGGCGCTCTTCGACATCGCCTTGCCGTGCTGGTCGAGGATGAAGCCGTGGGTCAGCACCGCGCGGTAGGGCGCCGCGCCGCGCAGGGCCATGGAGGTGAGCAGCGACGAGTGGAACCAGCCGCGGTGCTGGTCGGAGCCCTCCAGGTAGAGGTCCACCGGCAGCTCCAGCCCCTCGCGCTCGATCACCGCCGCCCAGGACACGCCCGAGTCCCACCACACGTCGAGGATGTCCTGCTCGCGGCGGAACTCGGTCTTGCCGCACCCCGGGCAGGCGGCGCCCTGGGTGAAGTCGGCGGGCGGGTGGCGGTACCACGCCTCCATGCCCTCCGCCTCGAACGCGGCGGCGACGCGCTCCATCACCGGCGGCGAGAGCAGCGCCTCGTTGCAGCCCTCGCAGTAGAACACCGGGATCGGCACGCCCCAGGTCCGCTGGCGCGAGACGCACCAGTCGGGCCGGTTCTCGATCATGTTGTGGATGCGCTCGCGGCCCCAGTGCGGGATCCAGCGCACCCGGTCGATCTCGGCGAGAGTGGCCTTGCGCAGGTCGGCGTGCTCGAGCGAGAGGAACCACTGGTCGGTGGCGCGGAACACCACCGGGTTGTGGCAGCGCCAGCAGTGCGGGTAGCTGTGCTCGAGGCTGGCCTTCGGGTCGGAGAGCAGGTGCCCGGAGGCGGCGAGGTCGGCGACGATCTCCGGGTTCGCCTCGAAGATCTTCTTGCCGGCGTACTTGCCGGCCTGCTCGGTGAAGCGCCCGGCGCCGTCCACCGGGTTCAGCACCTCGAGCCCGTAGCGCAGGCCGACGACGTAGTCCTCCTGGCCGTGCCCGGGCGCGGTGTGCACGAGGCCGGTGCCGGCCTCCAGCGTCACGTGGTCGCCGAGGATCACCTGCGACTCGCGGTCGAGGAACGGGTGGCGGTAGCGCAGCCCCTCGAGCGCGCTGCCGTCGAGGTGCGCGAGGATGCGCTCGGGGTGGGCGAGCTGCGGCGCGAGCACGGTGCCGCCGCCGCCGGTGGCCGCCTCGTGCGCGGTCGGCGTGTGCGGCGCCGGGACGTCGGAGACCGACAGCTCCCCGGGCGCCACGTCGGCGAGGAAGCGGGCGAGCAGGTCCTTCGCCACCACCACCACCTGGCCGCCGAGGTCGTAGGCGACGTAGGTGAACTCCGGGTGCGCGGCGATCGCCAGGTTGGCGGGCAGCGTCCAGGGCGTGGTGGTCCAGATGACCAGGCGCGCCGGGCGGCCGGCCAGCTTCGGATCGGGCAGCTTCGAGACGAGGTCGAACGCGACGTAGATCGACGGCGAGCGGTGCTGCTCGTACTCGACCTCGGCCTCGGCGAGCGCGGTCCGGTCGGTGATGCACCAGTAGACCGGCTTCTTGCCGCGGTAGAGGAAGCCCTTCTCGGCGGCGCGGGCGAACGTGCGGACGATCTCCGCCTCGTAGCCGCGCGACATGGTCGCGTAGGGCGTCTCCCACCGGCCGAACACGCCGAGCCGCTTGAACGACTCGCGCTGCTTCTCGATCCACTTCTGCGCGTACCTGCGGCAGGCCTCGATGATGGCCGGGCGGTCGAGCTCGCGCTTCTTCGGCCCGAGCTCCTTGTCCACCTTCAGCTCGATGGGCAGGCCGTGGCAGTCCCAGCCCGGGATGTAGTCCGCCACCTCGCCGTTCAGGTTGCGGTACTTCACCACCACGTCCTTGAGGATCTTGTTGAGGGCGTGGCCGATGTGGATGTCGCCGTTCGCGTACGGCGGGCCGTCGTGCAGGACGAACCGCTTCGCCCCGGGCCTGCCCGCGTTCTGGGCGACGAGGCGCTGGAAGATCGCCTGCTCCTCCCACTGGCGCAGGATCTCCGGCTCCCGCTGCGGGAGGTTCGCCTTCATCGGGAAGTCGGTCTTCGGGAGGTTGACGCTGTATTTGGAGTCCACGGCTCTTTCGCCTCGGAAAGACAAGGGTTCTAGCAGCCGAGGGGGGCGGGATCAACGAACGGTTTTCCGCGCGGCGCGGCGCGTTGCGGGGGCGGGGGAAGGCCGCTAACCTTCCCGCGCCCATGCCCCCAGGCAAGAAGACCGCCCGCGCGAAGCGCGCCGCCGCCCGCCCGCGCCGGGACGGCGGGGCCGGCGTCGCCATCCTGTCGCGCAACCCGAGGCTCTACTCCACCCGCCGCCTGGTCGAGGCGGCGACCGCGCTCGGCCACGCCCCGCGCGTGCTCGACACCCTGCGCTGCAACATGGTGCTGGCGCGCGACCGGCCGCGGATCTTCTACCTGGGCGAGGAGGTCCTCGCGACCGACGTCCACGTGGTCATCCCCCGGATCGGCGCGTCCATCACCGGCTACGGCGTTGCGGTGGTGAACCAGTTCGACCTCATGGGCGTCCCGGTGCTCGCCGCGGCCACGCCCATCGGCCGCTCGCGCGACAAGCTGCGCGCGCTGCAGCTCCTCTCGCGCTTCGGCATCGACATCCCGCGCACGGTGATGTGCCGCTACCGCGAGGAGGTGCCGGAGGCGGTGCAGATGGTGGGCGGGCTGCCCTGCATCATCAAGCTCATCCAGGGGAGCCAGGGCGTGGGCGTGATGATCGCCAACACCGAGGTGGAGGTGCGCGGGCTGCTCGACACGCTCTGGACGCTCGGCCAGGAGATCCTGCTGCAGGAGCTGGTGGCCGAGTCGAAGGGCCGCGACGTCCGGGCGCTGGTGGTCGGCGACCGGGTGGTCGCGGCCATGCGCCGGACCGCCCGCGCCGGCGAGTTCCGCTCCAACATCCACCGCGGCGGGGTGGCCGAGTCGCTCGAGCTCGGGCGCGAGTACGCCGAGACCGCGGTGAAGGCGGCCCGGGTGATGGGGCTCGAGGTGGCGGGCGTGGACATGCTCGAGGCCCGCACCCGGGCCGAAGATCATGGAGGTCAACAGCTCGCCCGGCTTCGAGGGGCTGGAGGCGGCCACCGGCCTCGACATCGCCAGCCTGTACGTGCGGCACGCGGTGGAGTTCGCGAGCACGCGGCAGTCGGGCTACGCGAGCGGCCACCTCGCCTGACGCTTCACGGTGCGTCGTGTGGGTGCCGCGCGCCGTCGCCGGCTCGCGTGACACGGGGGAGCAGGCAGCCGCCCGTCGCTTCTGCGCGGCGCGCGCGCCCGAGTAGAATCCGCGCCCGCCGTGTCCCCCCACTTCCGTCACGCACAGCCCGTCGCGCTGGTCCTCTACGAGGATCCGCTCTCACCGTGGTGCCTGGTGGCCGAGCGGCGCATCCTCACCGCGCTCGAGGACGTCGAGGGCGCCTTCGGCGCGCTCCAGCTCGAGCCGTACCCCACCCGCCTCGAGCCGCGCGCCATGACCAAGTCCGAGCGGCGCGCGCTGGCCCGCGCCGCGCGCAAGGCCGCGCGCGAGCCGAGGCGGCGGCGGTCACCGACGACCTCTGGCTCTCGCCGGATCCGCCGCTCACCTCCATCCCCGCGCTCACCGCGCTCGCCGCCGCGCGGCTGCAGGGCCCGAGCCGCGAGGCCGCGCTGCGCCACGCCATCCGCGAGGCGTCGCTGGTGCGCGGGCTCAACGTGGCGCGCACCGACGTGCTGCTCGAGCTGGCCGAGCGGGCCGGGCTCGACCTGCACCGCTTCGCCGGCGCGCTCGCCGCGCCCGCCACCGAGCGGCGCGTGCGCGAGGTGCACGAGAGCGCGTACGACAAGGGCATCCGCGGCGCCCCCGCGCTCGTCATCGGCGACGAGTGGCTGGTGGCCGGCCCGCGCTCGGTGGACGAGTACCGCACCGTCCTCCGGCGCTACGCCTCCGCCCGCCTCGGCCTCGCACCTCTGAAGACGTTGCATTGACCGCGGGCGCCGCTGCGCGGCGCGTCGCCGCCGCCCGGCGTGCGCCCGCTTCACGCCGTGCCGCGGGCGCGCGCGCACATCCGCCCCCACGCACGTCGTTCCGCGGGGTTCGGCGGTGGCATGGCCGCTGCTATGCTCGCGCTCGAATTTCGACGGCGCGCCGCCCGTCGATCCCGTGGAGCGCGCCGCTCCGAGGAGCCACCATGAAGCGCACCCTCGCCATCCTCGCGCCGCTCGCGATCGCCGCCTCGGGCTGCGTGGTCGCGACGCCGGTGCCGTCCGAGCCGCCGCCGGTCGCCATGCCGGCGCCGGCGCCCGCCCCGCCGCCGCTGCAGGTCTGGTACTACGGCGAGCACTTCGTCCCCGACGCGTTCGGCGGCGGCTGGTGCTACGAGCCCGGCGCGCACTGGCACGACTACTATCCCGACCAGCCGTCGGCCTATGTGCTCGACGGCGGCTACTACTTCTACCGGGGCCCGCTCGTCTTCACGTACTGGGAAGGCCACCCGGTGCCGGGCGGCGGCTGGTGCTACGTCCGCGGGCCGCACCGCCACGACTACTACCCGCCGCGCGGCAACGACTGGCAGTGGCGCCGCGGGCGAGGCTGGTACTACCGCGGCAACTGGCGGCCCGAGCGCCCGCCGCCGCCGACCTACTGGCCCTCGCGCCCGGCGCCGTATCCGTCGCGGCCCGCACCGGCCCCTGCGCCGGCGCCGTACCCGGGCCGTCCCGCGCCCGCGCCGTATCCCGGCCGGCCGTCCCCGGCACCCGCACCCGCGCCGGCCCCGTATCCGGATCGTCCGTACCCGGGCCGTCCTGCGCCTGCGCCCGCCCCCGCGCCGCTGCCGGCCCCGGCCCCCGCGCCCGCCCCGTACCCCGGCCGCCCCGTGCCCGCCCCGGCGCCGGCGCCCGCGCCGGTCCCGGACGACCGCGGCCACCGCGACGACGCCCCCGGCCACGGAAACCTGCCCCCGGGTCACGGCGGCACGCCGCCCGGGCAGGCCGCGCCCCCCGCACCCGCCTACCCGGCGCCCGGCCGCGGCAACGACCGCGGCAACGCCCAGCCCCCGGGCCACGGCGGGACGCCGCCCGGCCACGCCGCGCCCGCGCCCGCTCCGGCCCCCGCGCCCCGCGACGACGCCCGCGGCGGCGGCAACGGCAACGGCCAGGGCCGCCGGGACGACAAGGGCGACAACGGCAAGAAGGACGACCGGAAGTCGCGCCAGCAGGACGATCTGAAGGACCGCCGCTTCCAGCGGCTCTAGCCTCCCGCCTTCGCGGGCCTTCCAGGAGGGCCGCCCCTCACCCGGGCGGCCCTCTTCGTTCGTGGCACCTGACGGGTAACTTGCCCTCCCGCGCGGGACGCGGATAGCGTCCTGCGTCATGAATCCAGCCCTCACCAGCGCGATGCTCGTCGTCGCGGCCGCGGTCTTCACCTTCACGATGACCCGCCGCGTCATGCCGCTCCTCGCGCTGCGGCGCGACGTGCGCACCGACCGGCCGGGGGAGCGCATCCGGGCCCTCGTCCGCTACGGCCTCGGCCAGCGGCGGCTCGTCGATCCCGAGGAGCGCCGCCCGGGCCTGCTCCACGTCGTCATCTTCGCGGCGTTCCTCATCCTCGCGCTCCGCACCGTCACGATGTTCGGCATGGGCTTCTCGGCGGGCTTCCACCTGCCGCTGCTCGCCCCGGACTCCGGCCTCGGCCGCGCCTACGGGCTCGTGAAGGACGTGATGGTGCTGCTCGCGCTCGTCGCGGTGCTGGGCTTCCTGTGGCGGCGGCTGGTGACGCGGCCGGACCGGGTCACGCGCTCGACCGAGGGCGTGGTGATCCTGCTGTTCATCGCCGGCCTGATGGTGACCGACGTCCTCTTCGACGGCGCGCTGCACGTGCTGCGCGAGGACCCGCTCGGCCTCGGCGACGTCCTCGCCGGCGCCGGCTTCCAGCTCCCCGCGCCGCGCTTCGACGCGCTCGCGCCGGCCGGCTCGCTCGGCGCCGCGCTCTACCACGCGCTCGGCGCGGGGGCGGGGACGGTGAGCGCGGTGGGCGAGGCGTCCTTCTGGCTCCACCTCGCGCTCATCCTCGTGTTCGGCAACGTGCTGCCCTACGGCAAGCACTTCCACATCATCACCGGCCTGCCGAACGTGTTCTTCGCGCGCCTCCCGCCGGCGGGCGCGCTGCGCAAGCTCGACCTCGAGGCGGAGGACGCGAGCTACGGCACCGCCACGGTGAAGGACCTGTCGTGGAAGGAGGCCTGGGACGTCTACAGCTGCACCGAGTGCGGCCGCTGCCAGACCCACTGCCCCACCTACGTCACCGGCAAGCCCCTCAGCCACAAGGAGGTGAACCGCTCGATCCGCCACCACCTCGCCGAGGTGGCCCCGGCGCTCACCGCGCTGGCGCGCGCGCAGGATCCCGCGGTCCGCGAGGCGGCGGCCGGCGCGCTGCCGCCCATCTCCGAGGTGATCCCGCCGGAGACGTTCTGGGCCTGCACCACCTGCGGCTGGTGCGAGACCGCCTGCCCGGTGCTCATCGAGAACGTGCCGCGCCTCGTGGACATGCGGCGGCAGGCGGTGCAGGTGGACGCGGTCTTCCCCGACGAGGCCCAGCGCGTGTTCAAGGGGATCGAGACGCAGGGCAACCCCTGGGGCATCGGCTCGAACAAGCGCACCGAGTGGTGCGAGGACCTGGAGGTGCCGCGCGCCGCCGACGGCGGCGACTACGAGTGGCTCTTCTTCGTCGGCTGCGCCGGCGCGTTCGACGACCGGCAGAAGAAGGTCTCGCGCGCCATCGTGCGGATCCTGCGCGAGGCGAAGGTCTCGTTCGCGATCCTGGGCGAGGAGGAGACCTGCACCGGCGACGCGGCCCGGCGGCTCGGCAACGAGTACCTGTTCCAGATGCAGGCCACCGCGCTCACCGAGACGCTGAACGGCCACGGGGTGAAGAAGATCCTGGTGCAGTGCCCGCACTGCCTCAACACCATCGCGAACGAGCTGCCGCAGTTCGGCGGCCGCTACGAGGTGGTGCACCACGCCGACCTCATCGCGCGGCTGGTGAAGGACGGGCGGCTCGCGCCCGGCGTGGCGGAGGGGCTCGGCCAGGTCACGTTCCACGATCCGTGCTACCTGGCGCGCTGGAACGGCGTCACCGAGGCGCCGCGCGAGGCGCTCGCCGCGGCGGGCGTGCAGGTCGCGGAGATGCCGCGCAACCGCCGGCAGGGCTTCTGCTGCGGGGCCGGCGGCGGCCGCTTCTGGCTGGAGGAGAATCTCGGCGCCCGCGTGAACCAGAACCGCGTGGACGAGGCCGCCGCCACGCTCGGCAAGGCGGGCGGCGTCATCGCCACCGGCTGCCCGTTCTGCCTCACCATGATGAAGGACGGCGTGAACGAGACCGGCCGCGAGGAGACGCTGCGGGTGCTGGACGTCGCCGAGATCGTCGCGCTCGGCCTGCCGAAGCGCGCCGAGGCGGCGCCCGCGGCCACCCCGGAGCGCACGCCGGCCGCGCCGCGCGGCGAGGCCTAGCGCGGGGGCCCGGCCACCGGGACCTCCGCGGCGCAGGCGTCGAGGCGCCTCCGCACCTCGGCCTCGAGCGCCTCGAGGTCGTTGCCGGAGCGCGGGTCCGCCCCCACGCAGGTGAGGATCCGGTCGTAGGGCGAGCCGCCCGAGCGCCCGAGCGCCTCGTAGTCGATGCGCCGCGCCACCGGCTCGCCGTCGGCGCCCGGCCGGAACGCGCCGAACAGGCCGTCGGAGCCGGGCGCGAGCTCCTCCTTCAGCGCGAGCAGCTCGCGGAGCGCGGCGCGGAAGGGCCGGTGCTCGAGGTGGCGCAGCTCGACCCGCGCGCCGGCGCGGACCGCCACCCCGCCGAGCGCCGCCCGGACGAACTCCACGTCGGTGATGACGAGGCCGTACAGGTGGTAGTCGTCGCAGGCCGCCGCGGCGATGGCCGCCTCCTCCTCCGAGAGCCAGGCGTGGCTCGGGCAGAGGAACGCGTCGCAGGTGGCGACGTCGTAGACGCCGCAGTCGCGCAGGTCCACGCCGCCGTTCGCGGCCGGGTGCGCCAGGCACCCGACGCGCGACTCGGCCTCGTCGAGGAAGCCGAGCAGCGGACACACGCGCACCGACGGGAAGAGCGGGGCGGGCCCGCCGCCGGCGAGCGCGGCCGCGGCGGCGCGGAACGCGGCCGGGGTCCGCTCGACCTCCCGCAGCGCGCGGGTGCGCCGGGCGAGCTCGGCGTGGAGCGCGGGGCGGGAGAGGTCCTCGGCGTTGTACAGGCCGCAGCACGCGCCGCAGCTCATGCCGTCGCGCTGGCAGAGGCTCTTCACGGACGGGCGAGCGAGGTGCGGCAGCTCGCGCAGAGCCCCGGCCCCTTGCGGTCGCTGTCGGCGGCGTCGCGCGAGAGGAACATGGCGCAGCGGAAGTCGAGGCAGTGCGAGAGGCCGAGCAGGTGCCCGACCCCGTGCACCGCCTCCACCTGGATCCGCCGCCTCGCCAGCGCCGGGTCGGCCGCGCCGAGGCGCGACACCGAGTACACCGCCGCGCCCGCGTCGCGGTCCGCGTCGCCGAGCACGTAGGCCGCGTCGGGGAGGAACAGGTCCACGTCCACCACGCCCAGCACCGGGACGCCGCCCGCGCCGGCGCGCAGCGCGGCCAGCCGGCGGACGATGGCGGGCGCGTGGTACTGGCCGCGGTCCTTGTTGAACGCGTACTGCGGGCGGTCCAGCGACGGCCCGGCCTTGCTGGCGAGCCCGTACACGTCGCGGAGCGCCTGCGCCGCCTCGGCCAGCGTCTTCGGGCCCACGTTGCCGAGGCCGATCAACAGGACGTGCGAAGGTGCCGCCACGGGCCTCACCTCGTCGTGCGCGTTCGCCGCCCGGGAGGGAGAGCTGGCTGAGGCGGAAGGATTCGAACCTTCATGAGCGGATCCAAAGTCCGCGGTCCTGCCATTAGACGACGCCTCAGGATGCTTCACGGACACGCGCGCGCTGCTCCGGACGTTGCGCTCCCGACGCGCTGTTGAGTGGCCCTCACCCGCTGACCGCGATCAAGCCGTCACCAGCGTACCAGGGCGCTGGCCCAAGTAAAGCCGGCCCCGAAGGCGCACAGTCCCACCAGGTCTCCGCGGGAGACGCCGCGCGCCTCGACCGCCTCGGCGAGCGCGAGCGGGATCGAGGCCGCGGTGGTGTTGCCGTAGCGCTGGATGTTGTTGAACACCTGGTCGTCGCGCAGCCCGAGCGAGCGCTGCACCATCTGCGCGATGCGGAGGTTCGCCTGGTGCGGGACGAGGACCTTCAGGTCCTGCGGGCCCACGCCGTTCCTGTCGAACGCCTCCTTCAGCACCTCGGGCATGCGCACGACCGCATGCTTGAACACCTTCTGCCCCTCCATGTGCGGGAAGATGGTGGCGTCCTCGAGCATCCGCGGCTGGACGCGCGGGTGGTAGATCGAGCCGGGCGCGTCGGTGAACAGGTCGCGGGCGAAGCGCCCGTCGGCGTGCAGGTGGCAGGAGAGCACGCCGCGGTCCGGGTCGTCGGTCGCCTCGAGCAGCGCGGCGCCCGCGCCGTCGCCGAAGATGACCGCCACGTCGCGGCCGCGGGTGGTGACGTCGAGGCCGGTGGAGTGGACCTCCGAGCCGACCAGCAGGACGCGCCTGTACATCCCGGTGCGGATCCAGGCGTCCGCCACCGAGAGGCCGTAGATGAAGCCGGTGCACTGGTTGCGGATGTCGATGGCGGGAACGCCGGGGATGCCCAGCTTCGCGTTCAGGAAGCAGCCGTCGCCCGGGAACATGTGGTCGGGCGAGAGCGAGGCGTAGACGATCGCCTCGATGTCGGTCGGCTTCCACCCGGCCTTGTCGAGCGCCTTCTTCGTCGCCTCGAGCGCGAGGTCCGAGTTGCCGGTGCCCTCGCGGACCCAGCGGCGCTCCTGGATCCCGGTGCGCTCCTGGATCCACGCGTCGGTGGTCTCCATGTAGCGCGTGAGCTCCTCGTTGGTGACCACGCGGTCGGGGACGTGCGTGCCGAGTGCGACGATGGCGGCGCGGGGCATGGGCGGCTCCTTCCTTCGCTGCTGGTGAATATGGGCCGTGGGGCGCGGGGCCGGAGCGGCCCGGCGCCCGGTCGGCGCGGCCCGTCAGATGTCCAGGTTCTGGACGTCGAGCGCGTGCTTCTCGATGAACTCCCGGCGCGGCTCCACCGCGTCGCCCATCAGGATCGAGAACACCTCGTCGGCCTCGACCGTGTCGTCCACGCGCACCTGCAGCATGGTCCGGCGGGCCGGGTCCATGGTGGTCTCCCAGAGCTGCTCGGGGTTCATCTCGCCGAGCCCCTTGTAGCGCTGGATGGTCTGGCCCTGCCCGGCGGCCTTCTTGACGGCCTCGACCGCCTCGAACACGTCCAGCACCTCCTCGGCGCCCTCCGGCGTCTCGAGGCGGAACGGCCCGGGCCCGAGCTCGGCGATGGCGGCGTGCAGCGCCGCGAGCTCGCCCCACTCCGCGCCCGACAGGTAGTCGTGGTCGAGGCGGGTGTCGCGGGGCGCGCCGGCCATGCTGGTCTGGTAGACGAGCGCGTCGCAGCCGTGCTCCTCGTCGCGCTCGATCTTGGCGATGCGGACCTGGAGCTCCGGGTGGAGCTTCTGCGCCTTGTCGAAGATCTTCTGCACCTGCTCCTTCACCTGCTCGTGGTGCTTCAGCAGGTCGAGGTCGAGGTCGCCGAGCTGGATGGCGGCGTCCACGATGCGGCTGTCGCGCCGGCGGTCCACCCGCGCGAGCAGCGCCCGGTAGGCGATGGCGTCGCGGGCGAGGCGGGCGAGGTCGCGCCCCTCGATGACCGTCTCGCCGGCCACGAGCTTCGTCCGGTCGGTGCCGAGCGCGAGCAGGTACTCGTCGAGCGCCGCCTCGTCCTTGAGGTAGCTCTCCTTCTTGCCCTTCGCGACGCGGAACAGCGGCGGCTGCGCGATGTAGACGAGCCCGCGCTCGATCACGCTCGGCATCTGCCGGAAGAAGAACGTGAGGAGCAGCGTCCGGATGTGCGAGCCGTCCACGTCCGCGTCCGTCATGATGACGATCTTGTGGTAGCGGATCTTCTCGACGTCGAACTCCTCGGGGCCGATGCCGGTCCCGAGCGCGGTGATGATGGTCGCGATCTCCGCCGACCCGAGCATCTTGTCGAAGCGGGCCTTCTCGACGTTCAGGATCTTGCCGCGGAGCGGGAGGATGGCCTGGGTGCGCCGGTCGCGCCCCTGCTTCGCCGAGCCGCCGGCGGAGTCGCCCTCCACCAGGTACAGCTCCGACTCCTTGGGATCCCGCGACTGGCAGTCGGCGAGCTTGCCGGGCAGCGAGGCGCTGTCGAGCGCGCCCTTGCGGCGCACCGTCTCGCGCGCCTTGCGCGCCGCGATGCGGGCGCGGGCCGCCTCGGCCACCTTCCCGCAGACGCGCTTCGCGACGTTCGGGTTCTCCTCGAGGTAGGCGGAGAGCCGCTCGTTGAGCATGGTCTCGACCATGCTCTTCGCCTCGGTGTTGGAGAGCTTGGTCTTGGTCTGCCCCTCGAAGCTGGCGCCGGGGAGGCGGACCGAGATCACCGCGGCGAGCCCCTCGCGCATGTCGTCGCCGCTGGGCAGCTCGTCCTTCAGGTCCTTGAAGAGGTTGTTCTTCTGGCCGTAGGCGTTGATGGTGCGGGTGAGCGCCGCCTTGAAGCCGATGAGGTGCGTCCCGCCCTCGTGGTTGTGGATGTTGTTGGCGAACGCGAAGACCTTCTCGTCGTAGCCGTCGTTCCACTGCAGCGCGATCTCGACCAGCGCCGGGCCGCGCTCGGTCTCGACCTCCTGGCGCAGCGCGATGGGCGGCTGGAACAGCACGTTGCGGCTCTTGTTCAGGAACGCGACGAACTCGCGGATGCCGTCCTTGAACAGGAACTCGTGCTTCTTGCCGTGCCGCTCGTCCTCGATGGTGATCTTGAGGCCGGCGTTCAGGAAGGCGAGCTCGCGCAGGCGCCCGGACAGCGTCTCGAAGCTGTACTCGGTGGTCTCGAAGATGGTCGGGTCGGGCTTGAACGTGATGCGGGTGCCGCGGCGCTGCGTCTCGCCGATGGCGGAGACCTTGCCGGCGGGCGTGCCGCGGTCGTAGCGCTGCGCCCACACCTTGCCGTCGCGGTAGACCTCGGCCTTCAGCCACTCCGAGAGCGCGTTCACGCAGGTCACGCCCACGCCGTGGAGGCCGCCGGAGACCTTGTACGCGTTCGACTCGAACTTGCCGCCAGCGTGGAGCTTCGTCAGCACCACGTCGAGCGTGTCCATCCCCTTCACCGTCGGGTGAGGGCCGACCGGGATGCCCGAGCCGTTGTCGAGCACGGTGATGGAGTTGTCGGCGTGGATGGCGACGTTGATCTCGTTGGCGCGGCCGGCCATGGCCTCGTCCACCGAGTTGTCGACGACCTCGTAGACGAGGTGGTGCAGGCCGCGGGCGCCCACGTCGCCGATGTACATGTGCGGCCGCTTGCGCACGGCCTCGAGGCCCTCGAGCACCTTGATGGTGTCGGTCCCGTAGTCGTCATCCGCGGGAGCCGCGGGACGGGGCTCTGCTCGGCGGTGTCCAGGGGGGTCCTCGCTCGTTTCTCTGAAAGGTTCTCAGGTGTTGAGGCGACCCTGGGGTATAGCAGGCGCGGCCGCCGGAGGCAACGTCTTATCCGGACCGCAACCCCGCGAGCTTCTTCACGAAACCAGCGGGGAAACCACCCCCGATCGCACCTCGTAGAAGGCGGTGTCGGGGCCGGCGGCCGGCTCGATGAGGCGGCGGTCGGTGGTGGTGAGGAACGCCTGGGCGGGCAGCGCCGCCAGGTAGCCGAGCAGGAAGCGGTTCTTGGCCGGATCCAGCTCCGAGGACACGTCGTCGAGCAGCAGCAGCGGCGGCCGCCCCAGCGCCGCGCGCAGGTTCTCGATCTCGGCGATCTTGAGCGCGAGCACGAGCGCGCGCTGCTGGCCCTGGCTGCCGTAGAGCCGGGCGCCCTTCCCGCCGAGCGCGAGCACGAGGTCGTCCATGTGCGGCCCGGCCGACGTGAAGCCCTTCTCGCGGTCGCGCTCCAGCCGCGCCTCGAGCGCGCGGGCGAGGCGCGCGGCCACCTCGGCCTCCGGGTGGTCCACCTCCACGCCGCCGGCGGCGCGGTAGGCGAGGTGCGCCTCGGGGGCGGACGGCCCGGAGATCTCGGCGAAGGCGGCCCGGAGCCGCGGGGCGAGCTCCGCCACGAGGTCGCGCCGGCGCACCAGGAGGCGCGCCCCGGCGCGCACCAGCGGCTCGCGGAAGCTCGCCTCCACCTCCGGCGCCCCGCCGCGGAGCGCCGCGTTCCGCGCCCGGAGCGCCCGTACGTACTCGCGCGCCTCGCCCAGCACCGCCGGCCAGCGGTTGAACGCGGCGCGGTCGAGGAACCGCCGGCGCCCGTCCGGCCCGGCCTTCACGAGCAGGAGGTCGTCCGGCGAGAAGCAGACCGAGGCGAGGCCCTCGAAGTAGTCGTCGAGGCGGGCCCCGGAGCCGAGCGCCTTGCCGTCGAGCGAGGCGGTGCGGCCGCCCGCGGCCACCTGCACCGCCACCCGGCGCACGCCGCCCGGCCCCTCGAAGTCGCCGGCCACGCCGGCCCGGTCGGCGCCGAACCGGACCAGCTCCGCGAGCCGCACCGCGCGGAGCGGCTTCAGCGTGGTGAGGAAGTAGATGGCCTCGAGGAGGTTGGTCTTCCCCTGGCCGTTCTCGCCCAGGAGCACGGTGGCCCGCGGCGACGGCGCGAGCTCGACCGCGGCGAGGTTCCGGAAGTCCTGGACGTGGAGGGAGAGGAGCTTCACTCAGATGCGCATGGGCATCACGACGGCCGTGAAGCCCTGGTCCGCCTCCTCGCCGCCCTTCAGGACGCCCGGGGAGAGGTCGTCGGCGAGCTCGAACACCACCTCGTTCGACTTCACCGCCTGGAGGACCTCCATGATGTAGCGCGCGTTGAAGCCGATCTTGAGCGGCTCGCCCGCGTACTCCACCGGCACCTCCTCCTTCGCCTCGCCGAGGTCCGGGTTCTGCGAGAGGACGCGGAGCAGGTCCTTCGAGAGGTCCAGCTTCACCGCGTGCGCCTTGTCGGAGGAGAGCAGCGAGATGCGCCGCAGCGTCTCCAGGAACCGGCCGCGGCCCACCTTGAAGACCTTCTCGCCGGCCTTCGGGATGACCTGCTTGTAGTCCGGGAACAGCCCCTCGATGAGCCGCATCACCAGGACCACGTTCGGCCGGCGGAAGATGGCGCTGTTCTCGACGAACCCGAGCTTCGCCTCCGGCTTCTCCTCGCCGGACTCGGCCGCCTCGGCGAGCAGCTTCTTCAGCTCGGCGAGCCCCTTCTTCGGCAGGATCACGCCGCGCTTCAGGCCGAAGGTGGCGCCGACGGTGCGCTCGGAGAGCGAGAGGCGGTGGCCGTCGGTCGCGACCAGGCGGAGCGCGTCGCCGGCCGGCTCGAAGTAGACGCCGTTCAGGTTGTAGCGGGTCTCGTCGTTCGAGACGGCGAAGAAGGTCCGCTCGATCATCTCGAGCAGGAGCGCCGGGTCCACGTCGGCGAACGGCACCTTGTCGAAGCGGGGCAGCGCCGGGAAGTCCTCGGCGGGCAGGCCGACGATCCGGAACTCGGAGGGGCCGCTCTTCACCTCGAGGTAGTTGTTGTGCGCCTTCTTGAGCGTGACGGTCTGCTCGGGCAGCGCGCGGACGATCTCGTAGAGGTGGCGGGCCGAGACGGCCACCGCGCCCTCCTTCAGCACCTCGCAGGCGTGCTCGGAGGAGACGGCCAGGTCGAGGTCGGTGGCGGAGACGACGAGCTGGTCGCCCTTCTTCGCCTCGAGCAGGACGTGGGAGAGGATCGGCATCGTGCTCTTCTTCTCGACGATGCCCTGCGAGCGGCCGAGCGCCTTCGCGAGCTCCTGGGCGCCGATCTTCAGTTCCATGGGATGATCCTCTTCTTTGAGATCCGTCGTCGAAGCAGGGGGAGGACCGATGTGGAAAAGCGGCCGAGCGCCCTGATCCTGCTCGAGTTTCTTCCCCGGAAAAACCCGTGGATCCGGCTGGGTGTGGGTTGTGTAGCGCGCCGCGAGAGAGAGTGTCAACGCTCGCCCACAGCCCATCCCCAGCCGGATCGACGCAGGATCCACGGCCTTCCCACAGGCTGATCCGGGTGCGGGCCGACCGAGGGCGGTCCCTCGTGTCCGGCCGCGCCTGCGGCACGGCCTGCGCTCGGGATGCCGGCGAGCCTTCGGCGAGCCTGCGCTCGGGGCGAGCGGACCGGGAAGACGCTCGCCGTGGGCCCGTCGAAGGGTGACGGACGCACCGCGGCCTTCCCCGGCCGCGAGGCGGCGGGGCGAGGCGCGGCGGCGCGGGCGGGTCACGGGGCGAGCTTCGCGGAGAGCTGGGCCACGGCGGTGCGGACGGCGTCGTCCGACTCGAGGAGCCCCTTCACGCGGTCCACCGCGGCGATGACGGTGGTGTGGTCCTTCTTGTTGAACTTCTCGGCGATGGACTGGAACTTCTCCTTCGCCAGCTCGCGGCAGAGGTACATCGCCACCGCCGCGGGAACGCGATCTTCTGCTCGCGGGAGGCGCTGGTGAGCTTCGCGACCGTCAGCCCGTAGTGGCCGGCCACCGCCTCCTGGATCTTCTCGATGGGCGGGCGGTAGCCGGGCGGCGGGATGACGTCGGCGAGGACGTCGCGGGCGAGCGGCACCGTGATCGGCTCGCTCTTCAGGGAGGCGAACGCGGCGAGGCGCATGAGCGCGCCCTCGAGCTCGCGGACGTTCGACCGGATGTGCTGGGCGAGCAGCTGGGTGACGTCGTCCGGCAGGTCGATCTTCTCCACGTCCGCCTTCTTCTGGAGGATGGCGGCGCGGGTCTCGAACTCCGGCACCTCGATCTGCACCCGCATGCCCCACTCGAACCGCGAGCAGAGCCGCTCGTCGAGGCCCTTCAGCTCCTTCGGCGAGCGATCGCTGGAGAGCACGATCTGGACGTGGTGGTCGTGGAGCTCGTTGAACGTGTGGAAGAACTCCTCCGCCGTCTTGTCCTTGCCGGCGAGGAACTGCACGTCGTCCACCAGCAGCGCCGAGCACTCGCGGTACTTGCGGCGGAACTCGTCCATCGTGCCCCTGGAGAGGGCGGCGACGAAGTCGTTGGTGTAGCGCTCGGAGGAGACGATGGCGACGCGGCCGCCGCTCTTCTCCAGGATGGCGTGGGCCACCGCGTGGAGCAGGTGCGTCTTGCCCAGGCCGGAGTCGCCGTGGAGGAAGAGCGGGTTCCAGGTGCGGCCGGGGTTGGCGGCGACGGCCTGGGCGGCGGCGAAGGCGAAGTGGTTGGAGGCGCCGACCACGAAGGTGTCGAAGGCGTAACGCGGGTTCGGGCGCGAGTCGCGCGGCTCGAGGTGCGGCTCGGCCGTGCGCGCGGCCACGGCGGCGGCGGGCGGCGGGGCGGCCGGCACGCCGAGCGGGCGCGGCGCGTCGTCCACCGCGAAGGCGATCCGGAGGCGCTCGCCGGTCAGCTCCGGGATGAACTCCTCGAACCAGCCCCGGTAGTTGTCCTCCACGAAGTCGCGGTGGAACTTGTCCGGCGCGCCGATCTGGAGCCGCCCCTCGCCGAGCGAGACCGGGCGGAGCGGCTCGAACCAGCGCTCGTACAGGTCCTCGCGGCAGCGGGCGCGGAGGAACCCGTCGATGCGGGACCAGAGATCGTCGAGCGGCGTTTCCACGAGTGCGCTCGCAGGTGCTTCCATCCCCAAGTCCCCCAAGGACCGAAAACGCGAAAATGCCCCCCGTCCGCAGGCTCCCTGGGAGTCTGCGGCTCCACTCTTCGCTCGGTCTGCGAGGAGTCGGGCGGGCTCGTGGTGCGGGCGCGGAAGTTAGCGAAGGTTCGCCGCGCGGATCAAGGCCGAGTTGATCGTCGGCGAAAGCACGCAGGTTTCCGGCGAGGCCCCGGAGGCGATCCTGCGACGGCAGCGCCCGGAGGCCCGAAGTGCGCGGAAACCTTGACATCGCGCGAGCGATCGGGGAGTTTGCCGCGCCATGAAGCGGACTTATCAACCGAAGAAGCAGCGGAGGAACCGCACCCACGGTTTCCTCAAGCGTTCCAAGACCCCCGGCGGACGAAACGTCCTGAAGAGCCGGCGCGCCAAGGGCCGCAAGCGCCTCACCACGCGCGCGCCGAAGAAGTAGCGGCCGAGGTGAGGCTGCCGAAGGCGGCGCGGCTGCGGCGCCGCCGCGAGTTCGTCCAGGTCCAGCAGCACGGCAGGCGGCTGTACTCCGGAGACGTGCTCGTCCTCGCGCTCGTCTCCGGATCGCCCCGGCCGAGGATCGGGATCACGGTGTCCTCGAAGGTTGGAAACGCCGTCGAGCGGAACCGCGTGAAGCGCTGGGTCCGAGAGGCCTGGCGCGAGATCCGCCCCGAGTTCCCCCCCGTCGATCTGGTCGTCATCGCCCGCCCCACCGCATTGCGGATGGGCCTCGACGGCGCGCGCCGCGCGCTCGCCGCGGCCGCCCGCTCCCTCGGGGCGGCGCCCGGAGGCGGCGCGTGATCCGCGGCGCCCTGGTGCTGCTCGTCCGCATCTACCAGCGGCTCGTGTCGCCGCTCCTGCCGCCGGCCTGCCGCTTCTATCCGTCCTGCTCCGCGTACGCGGTCACCGCCCTCCAGCGCCACGGCGCGCTGCGGGGCTCGTGGCTGACCGTGCGCCGCGTTTGCCGCTGCCACCCGTTCCATCCCGGGGGTGTCGACCCGGTGCCGGAACTGACCCCTAAGAGGTAGACCTTGGGTCCTGACAATCGCCGCATCCTCCTCGCGACCGTGCTGTCGGTCGGCATCCTGATCCTCTGGCAGGTGATCTTCCCGTCGAAGAAGCCGCAGCCCCTGCCGAAGCCGGCCGCGGCGCCGGCGGAGGTGGCGAAGCCGACCGCCCCCGCGTCGCCGGCCCCGGGCTCCGCCGCGGCCGCGGTCCCGGCGCCGCCGCCCGACGCCCCCGAGGAGACGGTGAAGCTCGCCGGCAAGGGCTTCGAGGCGACGCTCACGACCTACGGCGGCGCGCTGAAGAGCCTCCGGCTCGAGGGCGACAAGTTCCGCAAGCAGGAGAAGGACCGCGAGGTGCAGATCGACCTCGTCCACGTGACGGACGGCCAGCCCTACCCGCTCTCGCTCTCGGCGTCGCCGGAGCTGGGCGGCGGCGGGGACGTGGCGGCGGATCCGGGCGCGCGCGCGCCCATGCGGATCGTGGCGAAGGACGCGTCGTCGGTGACGTTCGAGGGGCGCGTCGGGAACCTCGCCGCGAGGAAGACGTTCCGCGTGACCGGCAAGCCGTACGAGCTCGCGCTCGACGTCGAGCTCTCCGGCGGCGCGGGCAACGGGACCGTGGGCGTGCTCTACCCCGCGTTCATGCCGCCCGAGACGAAGAGCGGCGGCATCTTCTCCGGCCCGCCGCTCGACTTCGTGCGGCCGGTCTGCCGGGCCGGCACCACCACCGAGCGCTTCGACCTCGCCAAGGAGGGCGCGCCGGAGAAGCTCGAGGGCCAGGTGTCCTGGGCCGGCGTGGACCAGCACTACTTCGTGGCGGCGGTGCTGCCGGCGGAGCCCATCGGCACCTGCACGTTCGCGCGCGGGCCGGTGAAGGGCGCGGGCGTCGCCGCGCTCGCGGTCCCGGTGGAGGGCGGCGCGCGTAAGCTGTCGCTGACCGTGTACGCGGGCCCGAAGGACCTCGACACGCTGCGCGGCTACGGGCGCGGCTTCGAGAGCGCCATCGACTACGGCGCGGTGGCGAAGTTCTTCGCGCTGTTCGCGCGCGGCCTGCTCTACGTGATGCGCTGGCTCGAGGCGATCGTCCGGAACTGGGGCGTCGCCATCATCCTGCTCACCGTCCTCGTCCGCCTGGTGCTGTTCCCGCTCACGTACAAGTCGATGCAGTCGATGAACGAGATGCGGAAGCTGCAGCCGGAGATCGAGAAGCTGAAGGCGAAGTTCGGCGACGACCGCGAGAAGATGAACCTCGCGGTGATGCAGCTCTACCAGAAGCACAAGGTGAACCCGCTCGGCGGCTGCCTGCCCATGCTGCTGCAGATGCCGGTGTGGTTCGCGCTCTACGCGGCGCTGCAGACCTCGGTGGAGCTGTACCGAGAGCCGTTCCTCTGGATGAAGGACCTCACCGCGCACGACCCGTACTTCATCCTGCCCATCGCCATGGGCATCTCGAGCTTCGTGATGCAGAAGCTCTCGCCGCAGCCGGCCGACAACGCCCAGGCGAAGATGATGCTCTACTTCTTCCCGGGGTTCTTCACGGTCATCATGCTGTTCGTCCCGGGCGGCCTGACGCTCTACATCTTCGTCAACAACCTGCTCTCGATCGTGCAGCAGCAGCTCATGATGAAGCACCAGCAGGCGGCGCCCGCCCCGGCCGCCGGGAAGTAGCGGAGGAGCCATGGACGAGAGGCAGCCGAGGGAGGGCGCGCCGCCGCCGCGCGAGGCGCCCGAGAAGGTGGCCGCCGCCCGGTCGTTCCTCACCGAGCTGTTCCGCCGGATGGGCGGCGAGGTGGCGATCGAGGTGAAGGAGACGCCCGAGGCCATCGGCGTCGCCGTCACGCCCGCCGCCGGCAACCAGCTCGAGCTCTCGTCCGCGCTCGTCGAGGCGGCGCAGTACCTGGTGAACCGCGTCGTGAACCCGCGCTCCGAGGGGCGCAAGTGGGTGAACCTCGACGTGGGCGGCTTCCGCGAGGAGGGCGACCCGGCGGTCGAGGCCATGGCGGCGCGCCTGGCGGCGGCCGCGGTGCGGATGGGCCAGGTGCTGGCGGTCGCGCCCATCAGCCCCCGGGAGCGGCGGCAGATCCACCTCGCGCTGGTCGCGAGCGGCGAGGTCTCGACGCGCAGCGAGGGCGAGGGGATCTTCCGGCAGCTGCTCGTCATCCCCGCGAAGCGCGGGGCGAAGGAGTAGCCGTTGGCGAAGGAGAAGACCCGGGAGGAGAAGCTCTTCTCCGCCGCGGTGCTGCGGCGCTCCTTCGCGCTGCAGGACGATCAGTACCGGGACGGCTTCAAGTTCGTCTACGAGGGCGTGCTGCGCGACCTCGGGCTCGAGGACGCGGACGTCGAGGCGTTCCTCTCCGAGCACCTGGCCGAGGTGGACGCGGCCATCGGCCGGCGGGGCCGGAAGGCCTAGCCGCCGCCATGGACCCGGCCTTCCACGAGGCGCTGGCCCGCGGGATCGAGGCGCTCGGGCTGCCGGTGGACGCGGCGGCGCGGGCGCTCCTCGAGCGCTACGCGGATCGCCTCCTCGCCTGGAACCGGAAGGTCAACCTCACCGCCATCACCGCACCGGCCGAGCTCGCCGAGAAGCACCTGGTGGACAGCCTGGTGCTCCTGCCGCTCGTGGCCGGCGCGCGGACGCTGCTCGACGTGGGGAGCGGCGCCGGGCTGCCGGGGATCCCGCTCGCGTGCGCCCGCCGCGAGCTGTCGGTCACCTGCTGCGACGGCGTGGCGAAGAAGATCGCGTTCGTGAAGGCGGTCTCGGCCGAGCTGGACCTGCCGGTCCGCGGGGTGGCGGTGCGGGCCGAGGGCCACCCGGAGCGCGAGGGGCTGCCGCGCGCGGACGCGGTGGTGTCCCGGGCGCTCGCGGATCCGGATCGATGGGTGCCGCTCGGCGCCCGCTACCTCGCCGAGGGCGGGACGCTGCTCGCCATGCTCGGGCGCGAGGTGGATCGCGACGCGCTCCAGGCCGTCGGCGCGGCCGAGGGGCTGACGCTCGTCGGCCTGGACGTGTTCGAGCTGCCCATCTCGCGCGCCGCGCGGGCCGTGGCCCGCTGGCAGCGGAAGTAGGCGGCCGGGGTCGAACGCGGGCTCCCGCTCGTGGTTCGACAGGCTCACCACGAGCGGGCGTTCGTCTTCCCGCTCACCCTGAGCGTAGGCGAGCCGAAGGCTCGCCGGAGTCGAAGGGTCACCCTGAGCGTCCCTCGACTCCGCGCGGCCATGCGGCCGCGCTACGCTCGGGATGAGCGATTGGAGTCGAAGGGCGGCTGACCGCGGCGCCAGCCGGCCCGGCCGGCCGGCTTCCCCGGACTTCCCGCGCAGGAACCGGTGTTCCACGTGGAACGGCGGCACCGCCGCCGCGTGCGTGTTCCACGTGGAACAGGGTGGCCGCCGGGGGTCCTCCCGGCGCGGACGTTCCACGTGGAACGCCCCCGTGTCAGAGGGCTAGGGCATGGTCCCTCGGCACCGTCCCAGATCGGGACACCGGAACCGCAACGAGGGAACTCTTCTTGGACGAGACGTCGGCTGGGGGCATCGCCCCCGTGGAAGCAGGGCGCATGGGCCGCATCCTCACCATCGCGAATCAGAAGGGCGGGGTCGGCAAGACCACCACCGCCGTCAACCTGGCCGCGTCGCTTGCGGCCGCGGAGCACCGGACGCTGCTCGTGGACGTGGACCCGCAGGGGAACGCCGGCAGCGCGCTCGGCATCCGCCGGGACGAGTCGGAGAAGTCCATCTACGAGGTGCTCCTCGACGACCAGCCGCTCTCGGAGGCGGTTCGCAAGACCGAGCTCAAGTTCCTCGACCTCGTGCCCGCCTCGCGCCACCTGGTGGGCGCGGAGCTGGAGCTGGCCGAGCTCGACGCGCGCGAGTCGCGCCTGAAGCGCGCCGTGGACACGCTCGCGCCGAGCTACGAGTACGTGGTCATCGACTGCCCACCGTCGCTCGGCCTGCTCACGCTGAACGGCCTGGTGGCGGCGCAGGGCGTGATCATCCCGCTCCAGTGCGAGTACTACGCGCTCGAGGGGCTCGCGGACGTCCTGAAGACCATCGAGCTCGTGCGCGCCGCCGCCAACCCGGGCCTGACGGTGGACGGCATCGTCCTCACCATGTTCTCGCCCAACAACCTCGCGAACCAGGTCGCGGACGAGATCCGGAAGACCTTCGCGAGCCAGGTGTTCCGCACGGTGATCCCGCGGAACGTGCGGCTCTCCGAGGCGCCCAGCCACGGCAAGCCCATCCTGCTCTACGACGTGACGTCGAAGGGGTGTCAGAGCTACCTCGAGCTCGCAGGCGAGGTCGCCGCCCGCTTCGGCGCGGAGGGAGGTCTCGCGTGAGCATCGCCGAGAAGCGCCGCCCCGCCCTCGGGCGCGGAATGGCCGCCCTGCTGTCCAACGCCCCGCCCCCGCCCAGCGCGGCGGCGGCGCCCGCGCCCGCCATCCCGGGCCGGACGTTGCTCACGCTCCCGGTCGAGGCCATCGAGCGCAACCCGGAACAGCCCCGCAAGCGCTTCGAGGACGCGAAGCTCGAGGAGCTGGCGGCCTCGATCCGGCAGCACGGGATCGTCGAGCCGATCCTGGTGCGCAAGGACGGCGGGCGGTACCGGATCCTGGCCGGTGAGCGCCGCTGGCGCGCCGCCCAGCGCGCCGGGCTGAAGGAGGTCCCGGCGGTCCTGCGCGAGGCGACCGACCGCGAGGCCTTCGAGCTCGCGCTGGTCGAGAACCTCCAGCGCGCCGACCTGAACGCGATCGAGGAGGCGGAGGCCTACGAGGTCCTCCAGGCGGACCACGGCCTCACGCAGGAGGCGATCGCGACCCGCGTCGGCAAGGAGCGCTCCACCGTCGCGAACGCGCTCCGGCTGCTGAAGCTCCCGGAGGACGTGCGCGAGTCGGTCCGGGGCGGCCAGCTCGACATGGGCCACGCCCGCGCCCTGCTCGGCCTCGAGGAGGCCGAGGCGATCCGCAAGATCGCGCAGCGGGCCATCCGCGAGGGGCTGTCGGTGCGCGCCACCGAGGCGCTCGTGCGGAGCCTCTCCAAGAAGCCGTCGAAGGCGGGGCCCGCCGATCCGCCCGCCGACAGCCCGGCGATCCGCGACCTTGCGCACCGGCTGCAGCGCCGGCTGGGCGCGCGGTGCCGCGTCGTCCCCAAGTCTGCGGTCGCCGGGAAGCTCGAGGTTGAATACACCTCCCTCGACGAACTCGACGGAATACTGGCAAAGATCGGAGCGTAACAGTAGGGTTCGACGTCCCCGGTTCAAGGGACGTCGAGCCTGGGCCGGCGACGGCCGATCCAGTACCACTGTGAGGAAGGATGTCCTTCTGGAGCAAGCTGAGGGAGGACGCGCCGTCTGACGGCGTGTCCGGCCCGGCTGAAGACACGCCCACGAAGCCATCGAGGAACGAGGAGCCGCATTCCATGGCCATGCTGAAGCGCGAAGAACTCACCTCCATCCCGGCCGCGTCCGGGGATCTCAACGCCCTCCTGGGCCGCGGCTCGGAGTTCGAAGGGAAGCTCACCTTCGAAGGCACCGTCCGCATCGACGGCAAGTTCACCGGCACCATCGTGACCAACGATGTGCTGGTGGTCGGCGAGGGCGCCAAGGTGTCCGCCGAGATCACCTGCGGCACGGTGATCGTCCACGGCGAGATCAACGGCAACGTCCGCGCGAAGAACGCGGTCGAGCTGCACCATCCCGCCAAGATGCGGGGCAACATCGAGGCCCCGTCGCTCATGATCGAGAAGGGCGTCATCTTCGAGGGTCAGACGAAGATGGAGGCGCTCGACAAGAACGCGTCGAAGCCCGCCCCGGCCCCGGCCGTCGCGGCCGTCAAGCCGTAACGCGGCGCGTCAGACCGTGGGCATGAGAAAAGCGGGCTCCGGAGACGGGGCCCGCTTTTCGTTGATGCGCGATCGCGCGCAGTCACGGGCCCCGCGCAGCAGGGTGGGGCCCCGCGGAGCTCCGCTCCGTGGGGCGGGGCGCAGCCCCGTCGGATCACTCAGGTGATCTTCACCTGGATGGCGCGCGGCTTGGCCTCGGCGCGCTTCGGCAGCGTCACGGCCAGCACCCCGTTCTTCGCCTCGGCGCGGATGTGCTCCGCGTCCACGGTGCTCGGGAGCGTGAAGGACCGGGTGAAGGTGCCGTAGCCGAGCTCCACGCGGTGGTAGTTCTCGCGCTTCTCCTCGTGCTCGAGCTTCCGCTCGCCCCGCAGCGTCAGCACGCCGTTCTCGAAGCGGACCTCCACGTCCTTCGGGTCCACCCCGGCCAGCTCGAAGCGGAGCGTCACCGCGTCCTCGTCCTCGTAGATGTCGCACGCGGGCGTCCAGCCCACCGACTCGCCGGCGCGGAACAGGCGGTCTTCGCCGAACATGCGGCTCATCTCGTCCTGCAGCCTCGCCAGGTCGCGGAAGGGCTCGAATCTGGTCAGCATCGCCATGATTTTTGACCTCCTTTTAGGCGCGGGGAACGTAAGTCGACGGGTGCGGGTGTCAAACGAGGCCCGAACCCCGCGAAAGTCCACGGACTAAATCCGGGACGTACTTGACCGGGGCGCCTGCGACATGCTACGGAGCGCGTCCCTTATGCTCATGGGTTCCATCGCCCGCCGGTACGCCCGGGCGCTCTTCAGCCTCGCCGTCGAGCAGGGCCGTGTCGAGCCCTGGAACGACGCGCTTCAGGTCCTGAAGAACGCCGTCGAAGGCTCCCCCGATCTGCGCGACGTCCTGTCCAACCCGGTCTACTCGAAGGAGCAGCGCCGGGCCATCGTGGAGAAGCTGGCCTCCGCGCTGAAGCTCGAGCGCGAGCCGGCCAACCTCCTCTTCCTGCTCGGCGACCGGAACCGCCTCGCCTACCTGGCGGCGGTGGTGGACACCTTCCGCGCGCTCGCCGATCAGCACCTCGGCCGCCTCCGCGCCCGGGTCACCTCCGCGGTGCCCCTCGACGCGCAGGCCGCGCAGTCCATCGCCGACCGCCTCTCGCAGGCGACGAAGGCGACGGTCCTCCTCGATCGCGCGGTCGACCCGGCCCTCCTCGGCGGCGTCGTCGCCCAGGTCGGCAGCCTCGTCTACGACGGCTCGCTGCGGACCCAGCTCGAGGACCTCCGCAAGACCTTGAAGCAGTAACGAACTCGCTCCCCTCACAGCATCGCCCCGGAGAACCGATCCGATGGAAATCCGCGCCGACGAGATCAGCCGCATCATCCGCGAGCAGATCAAGGACTACGGGAAGAAGGTCGAGGTCGCCGAGACCGGCTCCATCCTGAGCCAGGCGGACGGCGTCGCCCGCATCTACGGCCTCGCCGGCGCCGCCGCCGGTGAGCTGCTCGAGTTCCCGGGCGGCGTGCGCGGCCTGGTCCTCAACCTCGAGGAGGACAACGTCGGCGCCGCCATCATGGGGCCCTACGAGCACATCCGGGAGGGCGACCCGGTCAAGCGCACCGGCCTCATCGCCGAGGTGCCGGTGGGCGAGGAGCTGCTCGGGCGCGTGGTGGACGGCCTCGGCAACCCCATCGACGGCCGCGGGCCCATCACCTCGAAGCACACCCGCAAGATCGAGATCAAGGCCCCCGGCATCGTGAAGCGCAAGTCGGTGCACGAGCCGATGCAGACCGGCCTGAAGGCGATCGACGCGCTCGTGCCCATCGGCCGCGGCCAGCGCGAGCTGATCCTGGGCGACCGCCAGACCGGCAAGACCGCGGTGGCGATCGACACCATCCTCAACAACAAGGGCAACAACCTCTACTGCTTCTACGTCGCCATCGGCCAGAAGCAGTCCACCGTCGCGCGCGTGGTCGACACGCTCAAGAAGTACGGCGCGATGGAGTACACGACGGTCATCTCCGCCAGCGCCTCCGACCCGGCGCCGATGCAGTACCTCGCGCCGTACACCGGCGTGACCATGGCGGAGTACTTCCGCGACTCCGGCCGCCACGCCCTCATCATCTACGACGACCTCTCCAAGCAGGCCGTGGCGTACCGCCAGCTCTCGCTGCTCCTCCGCCGCCCGCCGGGCCGCGAGGCGTACCCGGGCGACGTGTTCTACCTCCACAGCCGCCTGCTCGAGCGCGCCGCCAAGCTCTCCGACAAGGAGGGCGCCGGCTCGCTGACCGCGCTCCCCATCATCGAGACGCAGGCCGGCGACGTGTCGGCGTACATCCCGACGAACGTCATCTCCATCACCGACGGCCAGATCTTCCTCGAGTCGAACCTGTTCTACCAGGGCGTCCGGCCGGCCATTAACGTCGGCATCTCGGTGTCCCGCGTCGGCGGCTCCGCGCAGATCAAGGCCATGAAGCAGGTGGCCGGCTCGCTGAAGCTCGACCTCGCCCAGTACCGCGAGCTGGCGGCGTTCGCGCAGTTCGGCTCCGACCTCGACAAAGCCACCCAGGAGACGCTGGCCCGCGGCGAGCGCCTGGTCGAGCTGCTGAAGCAGGGCCAGTACGCGCCGCTCTCCGTCGAGAAGCAGGTCATCCAGATCTACGCCGGCACGCAGAAGGACACGGACGGCCAGAACTGGATCCGCGCGGTCCCGACCGAGCAGGTGGTCCGCTACATGCGCGAGCTGCTCGAGTTCCTCGACGCCCGGCACCCCGGCATCGCCAAGGCGATCGCCGAGAAGAAGGCGCTCGACGACGGCATCCGCAAGGACCTCGACGCCGCGCTCCGGGAGTTCGCCGGCATCTTCAAGATCGAGGGCTAGCCGCCCGAGGAGACGAGGCTCCCGTGCCTTCCCTTCGCGACATCCGCAACCGCATCGGCTCGGTCCGCTCGACCCGGCAGATCACCAAGGCCATGAAGATGGTGTCCGCGGCGAAGCTCCGCCGCGCGCAGGACGCCGTCCTCAAGACCCGGCCGTACGCGATCCTGCTGGACCAGACGCTCTCCCGGCTGGCGGCCCGCGCCGCCGCCGAGGAGCAGGTGGCCCACCCGCTGCTCGCGCCGCGCGACCAGCGCACCGCCGAGGTGGTGGTCGTCACCAGCGACCGCGGCCTGGCCGGCGGCTTCAACTCCAACATCTGCCGCTTCGTCCAGCGCTTCCTCACCGAGAACGGCGACCGCTTCGAGCGGATCGCGCTCTCCACCGTGGGGAAGAAGGGCCGCGAGTACTTCAAGGCCCGCAAGCTCGACATCCGCAAGGACTACACCGGCATCCACGCGAACCTCGCCTACGAGAAGGCCGAGGCGCTCGCGCGCGAGGCCACCGAGCGCTACCTCGCCGGCGAGGTGGACACCGTCTTCCTCGCCTACAACGAGTTCAAGAGCGCCATCTCCCAGAAGCCGGTGGTGGTGCAGCTGCTCCCCATCGACACCTCGGCCGCCGGCGCGGACACCGCCGGCATCGACTTCAGGTACGAGCCCTCCCGCGAGGCGCTGCTCGCCGAGCTCCTGCCCCGCCACGTGGCGATGCAGGTGTGGCGGGCGCTGCTCGAGTCCGCCGCGTCGGAGCACGGCGCGCGCATGAGCGCGATGGAGTCGGCGACCAAGAACGCCGAGGAGATGATCGCGTCGCTCAGCCTCCAGTACAACCGGGCGCGCCAGGCCTACGTGACGAAGGAGCTCATGGAGATCGTGGGCGGCGCCGAGGCGCTCAAGTAACGGTCCCCGAAAGGAAGACATGGCCACCGCTACGAACGTTGAGAACGGCAGGATCACCCAGGTCATCGGCCCGGTGGTGGACGTCGAGTTCCCGCCCGGCGCGCTGCCCGACATCTACACCGCGCTCAAGGTGACGAACCCGGGCGTGGACGACCGCCAGGACAACCTCGTCATCGAGGTGTCGCAGCACCTCGGCGAGAACACCGCGCGCTGCATCGCGATGGACTCCACCGACGGCCTGGTTCGCGGCATGCCGGTGAAGAACACCGGCGCCCCCATCGCCGTGCCGGTGGGCAAGGAGGTGCTGGGCCGCATCCTGAACGTGGTGGGCGAGCCGGTGGACGAGCGCGGCCCGGTGGCCGCGACCCGCACGCTCCCCATCCACCGCGCGGCCCCGCTGCTCACCGACCTCAACGTGAAGGTCGAGGCGTTCGAGACCGGCATCAAGGTCATCGACCTGCTCGCCCCGTACCTCCGCGGCGGCAAGATCGGCCTGTTCGGCGGCGCGGGCGTGGGCAAGACCGTGCTGCTGATGGAGCTCGTGAACAACGTCGCGAAGAAGCGCGGCGGCTTCTCGGTGTTCGGCGGCGTGGGGGAGCGGACCCGCGAGGGCAACGACCTCTACCACGAGATGATCGAGGCGGGCGTCATCAACAAGGACGACCTGTCGAAGAGCCAGTGCGTGCTGGTGTACGGGCAGATGAACGAGCCGCCCGGCGCCCGCGCCCGCGTCGCCCTCTCGGCGCTCACCGTGGCGGAGTACTTCCGCGATGTCGAGAACCGAGACATGCTGCTCTTCATCGACAACATCTTCCGGTTCACCCAGGCCGGCTCCGAGGTGTCCGCGCTCCTCGGCCGCATCCCGTCCGCCGTGGGTTACCAGCCGACGCTGTCCACCGAGATGGGCGAGCTGCAGGAGCGCATCACCTCCACGCAGAAGGGCGCCATCACCTCGGTGCAGGCCATCTACGTGCCCGCCGACGACCTCACCGACCCGGCGCCGGCCACCGCGTTCGCGCACCTCGACGCCACCACGGTGCTGAACCGCAAGCTCACCGAGATCGGCATCTACCCCGCGGTGGACCCGCTCGACTCGACCTCGCGCATCCTCGACCCGAACGTCGTCGGGCAGGAGCACTACGCCGTCGCCCGCGCGGTCCAGGAGACCCTGCAGCGCTACAAGGACCTGCAGGACATCATCGCCATCCTCGGCATGGACGAGCTCTCCGAGGACGACAAGCTCACCGTGGCGCGCGCCCGCAAGATCCAGCGCTTCCTCTCCCAGCCCTTCACCGTCGCCCAGCAGTTCACCGGCAACCCGGGCAAGTACGTCGAGCTCCCCGACACGATCCGCGGCTTCAAGGAGATCGTGGACGGCAAGCACGACGACCTGCCGGAGCAGGCGTTCTACATGGTCGGCGGGATCGAGGAGGCGGTGGAGAAGGCCAAGAAGCTCACCGCGGGGTAATCCATGGCGCTCACGCTCGACATCGTCACGCCGGAGAAGCGGGTCCTCTCGGTCCAGGTGGACGAGGTCCGCGCGCCCGGCGTGCAGGGCGGGTTCGGCGTCCGGCTGAACCACGAGCCCTTCATGACCGCGCTCGAGCCCGGCCGGCTCACCTACGTCGAGGGCGGGCGGGAGCACCACTACGCCGTCGGCGGCGGGTTCCTGCAGGTCGCCGACAACCGCGTCATCGTGCTCGCCGACACCGCCGAGGCGGCCGGCGAGATCGACGTGGAGCGCGCCCGGAAGGCCTTCGAGGACGCGCAGAACCGGCTGCTCCAGCTCACCGAGCAGGACGAGGGCCACTCGGCCGAGTCGGCGCGCGTGCGCCGCGCCGCGGCCCGGCTCACGGTCGCGGGCCGCTAGGCGGCGCGAAACAGGCTTCCCACGGCGGGGAAGGCGCTCCGGCGCCTTCCCCGCCGCCGTTTCAGGGCCTTCGCTGGCCCGCGCCCGCCCCGTCCGCGCCGCACGGTGCGTGAATTCCGCGCAGCGCGGACGCCTCCCCGGCGCGGCGCCGCGCCCGCCCCGCCGCAGCGCGGCAAACGCATTGAATCTCCAAGGGGAATCGGATAAAACCACCCCTCCCAGCGGAGCGGTCGCACACGCTCCGCGCGCCGCCTGGCCGCGAGCCCGCCGATGCCCGAAGACACCCTGCCCCCGACCCCTCCCGACGCGCCCGCGCCCCCGCCGCCCCCGGCGCCGCCCGGGGGCCCGCAGGTCAACATCGAGCAGGAGATGCGCAAGTCGTATCTCGACTACTCGATGTCGGTGATCATCGGCCGCGCGCTCCCCGACGTGCGCGACGGCCTGAAGCCGGTGCACCGCCGCGTGCTGTACGCGATGCACACCGAGGGGCTGCACCACAACAAGCGCTACTCGAAGTGCGCCGGCGTCGTGGGCGAGGTGCTGAAGAAGTACCACCCGCACGGCGACGCCTCGGTCTACGACGCGCTGGTGCGCCTCGCGCAGGACTGGAACCTGCGCTACCCGCTCATCGACGGCCAGGGCAACTTCGGCTCGGTGGACGGCGACCCCGCCGCGGCCTACCGCTACACCGAGTGCCGCCTGGAGCGGCTCTCCGACCACCTCCTCGCCGACATCGACAAGGACACGGTCGACTGGGGCCCGAACTTCGACGAGTCGATCCTCGAGCCGCGCGTCCTGCCCACCCGCTTCCCGAACCTGCTGGTGAACGGGTCGGCCGGCATCGCGGTGGGCATGGCCACCAACATCCCGCCCCACAACATGGGCGAGGTGATCGACGCGGCCGTCCACCTCATCGAGAACCCGAAGGCCACCGTCCTCGAGCTGATGCGCTTCATCCCGGGGCCGGACTTTCCCACCGCCGGGTTCATCCACGGCCGCGACGGCATCCGCGCCGCCTACGAGAAGGGGCGCGGCACCATCCAGGTGCGGGCGCGCACGGTGGTCGAGATCCACCCGAAGACCGAGCGCGAGACCATCGTCGTCACCGAGATCCCGTACCAGGTCAACAAGGCGAAGCTGGTCGAGCACATCGCCGAGCTGGTGCGCGAGAAGCGGATCGAGGGCATCAGCGACCTGCGCGACGAGTCCTCGCGCGAGGGCATGCGCATCGTCATCGAGCTGAAGCGCGACGCGATGGCGCAGGTGGTGCTGAACAACCTGTACGCCCACACGCAGATGCAGATGGGCTTCGGCGTGATCATGCTCGCCATCGACGGCGGGCAGCCGCGCATCCTCACGCTGAAGGAGATGCTGGAGCGCTTCGTGGCGCACCGCCGCGACGTGGTCACGCGGCGCACCCGCTACGAGCTGCGCAAGGCCCGCGAGCGCGAGCACATCCTGCTCGGCTACCAGATCGCGCTCGACCACATCGACGAGATCATCGAGCTCATCAAGAAGGCGAAGGACCGCGACGCCGCCCGCGACGAGATGATGGCGCGCTTCGCGCTGTCCGAGCTCCAGGCGAAGGCCATCCTGGAGATGCAGCTCCAGCGGCTCACCGGCCTGGAGCGCCAGAAGATCCTGGACGAGCTGGCCGAGGTGCAGAAGCTCATCACCCGGCTGAAGGAGATCCTCGGCTCCGAGAAGGTGCTGATGGAGGTGATCGTCGGGGAGCTGAAGGAGGTGAAGCAGCTCTTCGCCGACGAGCGCCGCACCGAGATCCAGGGCGAGGCCACCGACCTCTCCACCGAGGACCTCATCGCCGAGGAGGAGATGGTCGTCACCGTCTCGCACCTCGGCTACGTGAAGCGGAACCCGGTGTCGCTCTACCGCGCGCAGAAGCGCGGCGGGCGCGGCAAGACCGGCGCCGCCACCCGCGACGAGGACTTCCTGGAGAGCCTGTTCGTCGCCTCCACGCACAGCTACCTGCTCGTCTTCTCCGACAAGGGGAAGGTCTACTGGCTGAAGGTCCACGAGATCCCGCCCGCCGGCCGCACCGCCAAGGGCAAGCCCATCGTGAACCTGGTCCAGCTCGCGCCCGGCGAGAAGGTCGCGGCGATCCTGCCGGTGCGCCGGCTGCCCGAGCCGCCGGGCGCGGCCGACGAGGCGGCCGAGGCCGAGGGCGACGAGGCCGAGAAGGCGGAGGAGGTCGCGGCCGAGGGCACGCCCGCCTTCGTCTTCATGGCCACGCGCAAGGGGCTCATCAAGAAGACCCGCCTCGACCAGTTCGCCCGGCCGCGCGCGGCCGGCATCATCGGCCTCGGCATCGAGGAGGGCGACGAGCTCATCACCGCGCGCCTCACCGACGGCCGCAGCCACATCCTGCTCTCGACCGCGCGCGGCATGGCCATCCGCTTCGAGGAGTCGGACGTCCGGCCCATGGGGCGCACCGCCTACGGCGTGAAGGGCATCACGCTCGAGGAGGGCGACGAGGTGGTCGCCGGCGCCGCCATCGCGGCCGCAGCCGAGGGCGAGCAGGCGCACACCGTCCTCACGGTCACCGCCAACGGCTACGGCAAGCGCACCGAGCTCGCCGAGTACCGGGTGCAGACCCGCGGCGGCAAGGGGATCATCACCATCAAGACCACCGAGCGGAACGGCCCGGTGGTCGCGGCGGCCACCGTCGGCGACGCCGAGGAGGTGATACTCATCACCAACGCCGGCATGCTCATCCGCATGCCCGCGCGCGGGATCAGCGTCATCGGCCGGAACACGCAGGGCGTCCGCCTCATCACGCTCGAGTCGAAGGAGGAGCAGGTGGTGGGCGTGGCGCGCGTCGCCGAGACCACCCCGGAGGCCGAGGAGGCGGGCGTGCGCGAGGAGCCGGAGGGCGCCGCGCCGGTCGAGACCGCGCCCCAGGACGGCGACGTCGGCGGCGACGCCGGCGACGCCTCCGGCGAGGGCGGCGAGGGCGGGGAGGGGCCGGAGGAGCAGGGGTGAGCCCGCCCCGGTCCCGCTGGGCCGCCGCGGCGCTGGCCGCGGCGCTCGCCCTCGGCTGCGGCTCGGCCGAGCGCAAGCTCGAGGCCGCCACCGCGCTCCGCCACGCCGGCGATCCGCGCGGCGCGCTCGCCGGCTACCAGCAGCTCCTCGCCGATCTCGGCGAGGGGCAGCTCGGGAAGGCCGACGCCGAGGTGCGCTGGAAGGCGCTCAAGTTCGCGGGCGACGTCTCGTACCTCGAGCTGGGCGACTACCAGAGCGCCCTCGCCTACTACCGCCGCATCATCTCGCTCCACCCGGGCGGCCCCGAGGCGCACGAGGCGCGCGGCCGGCTCGGCGACATCTTCCGCGACCGCTACGGCGACCACCTCGCCGCCATCACGCAGTACGCGGACGTGGCCGGCTCCGACTCGCCGGACGCGCCGCGCTACCAGCTCGAGGTGGCGCGCGAGTACCTGGCGCTGAAGCGCTGGGAGCAGGCGCGCACCGAGGCGCGCATCCTGCGCGAGAAGTGGCCGACGCACGAGCTGGCCGACGAGGCGCAGCTGCTCACCGGGCAGTCGTGGGCGCTGGAGCGCCGCGACGAGGAGGCGCTGGGCGCGTTCCAGGCGCTGGTGGACCGGCGCTCGCGCCCGGACGTGAAGGCGCGCGCGCTGGAGGCGCAGGCGCAGATCCACGCGCAGTCCGGCGACCTCGACCGCGCGCTCGAGCTGTACGCGCTGGCGCTGCCGGGGCACCCGAACCCGGACGCGATCCGGACCAACATCGAGGCGGTGCGCGAGCGGCGGGCGCGGGCGGGAACGGCCCGGCCCGGCGACCGCGCCGCGGCGTTCGACAAGGGGCCGGCGAAGCCCGCCCCGCGGGAGGGACCATGAAGACCGAGCTGTCGCAGAAGCTGTTCGAGAAGGCGAACGACCTGTTCCCCGGGGGCGTGAACAGCCCGGTGCGCGCGTTCAAGGGCGTGGGCGGCACGCCGCGCTTCATCGCGCGCGCCAGGGGCTCGCACATCGTGGACGTGGACGGGAACGACTACGTCGACTACGTGCTGTCCTGGGGCCCGATGATCGTCGGGCACTGCCACCCCGAGGTGATGCGCGAGGTGCAGGACGCGATGAAGGAGGGCTCCTCCTTCGGCGCGCCGTCGCCGCGCGAGATCCTGCTCGCCGAGCTGGTGCGCGAGCGGATGCCGTGGGTGGAGAAGATGCGGTTCGTCTCCTCCGGCACCGAGGCCACCACCTCCGCCATCCGCGTGGCGCGCGGCTTCACCGGGCGCGACGACATCGTGAAGTTCGACGGCTGCTACCACGGCGCCGGCGATCCGCTGCTGGTGAAGGCCGGCTCGGGCGTCGAGACCCTCGGCCTCCCCGACTCGCCCGGCGTGCCCGCGGACGTGGCCCGCCACACCCTCACCGCCCCGTACAACGACCTCGGCGCGCTGGAGAAGGTGTTCGAGGCGAAGGGCAGCTCGATCGCGGCGGTGATCCTCGAGCCGGTGGTCGGCAACATGGGCGTGCTCGTGCCGCGCCCCGGCTTCCTCGAGGGCGTCCACGCGCTGTGCCGGAAGCACGGCGCGCTCTTCATCGTGGACGAGGTGATGACCGGCTTCCGCCTCTCCGCGGGCGGCGCCTGCGGCCTGTACGGCCTCCGCCCCGACCTCGTCACCTTCGGCAAGGTGATCGGCGCGGGCCTGCCGGTGGGCGCGTTCGGCGGCCGCCGCGACGTGATGGACCGGGTGGCGCCGGCCGGGCCCATCTACCAGGCCGGCACGCTCTCCGGGAACCCGATGGCGATGGCCGCGGGCCACGCCGCGCTGAAGCTCATGACCGAGGCGGCCTACCGGAAGCTCGAGACGCTCTCGGCCGCGCTCGGCGACGGCCTCGTCGCCGCCGCGGCCGAGGCGAAGGTGCCGGTGCAGCTGAACCGGGTCGGCTCGATGCTGACCGTGTTCTTCTCGGAGAAGCCGGTGTTCGACGCGGCCAGCGCGCGCGCCTGCAACACGCGCCGCTTCGGCGCGTTCTTCCACGCCATGCTCGAGCACGGCGCCTACCTGCCGCCCTCGCAGTTCGAGGCGGCGTTCCTCTCCACCGCCCACACCGACGACGACGTGGCGCGCACCGTGGCGGCGGCGCGCGTGGCGTTCGCCGAGGCCGCGAAGGTGGCCTGACGTTGGGGGAGCTCGACCCGCTCCTCGCCGACCGCTTCGCGGCGTTCGAGGGGATCGCCTACCTCGACGCCGCGAACCAGGGGCCGCTCCCGCTGGCGGCCTCGCGCGCCGGCCGCGAGGCGCTCAAGCTGAAGGAGCAGCCCTGGCGCATCGGCCCGCGCACCTACCTCACCGCGGTGGACGAGGTGCGCGCGCTCGCGGCGCGGCTGCTCGGTGCGCGCGAGGAGGCGGTCGCGGTCGCGACCGGCGCCGGGCAGATCGTGAACGCGGTGGCGCGCGGGCTCGAGCTCGCCGAGGGCGACGAGATCCTGATCGCCCGCCACGAGTACCCGTCGAACGACTTCCCCTGGCGCTGGCTCGCCCGGCGCGGCGTGCGGGTGCGGGTGGTCGAGCCGGACGATGCCAGCGGCGCGGTGTCGGCGGCGCGGCTCGCCGCCGAGATCGGCCCGCGCACGCGGGTGGTGGCGTTCGCCCACGTCTCGTACCTGCACGGCGGGCGCATCGACCCCGGCCCGGTGGTGGAGGCGGCGCGCAGGGCCGGCGCGCTCACCGTGGTGGACGGCAGCCAGGCGGCGGGCGCCATGCCGTTCGACTTCGGCGGCTCGGGCGTGGACGTCTACGCGGCCGCCGCCTACAAGTTCCTGCTCGGCCCCTACGGCACCGCGCTCGGCCTGTTCTCGTCCGCCGCGCTCGATCGGCTGGCGGTGGGCGACCTCAACTGGTGGGCGGTGAAGGGCTCGGAGGACTTCGAGCACCTGCCCACCGCGGTCGAGCTGCGGCCGGGCGCGCGGCGCTACGACGCGCACCAGACCGCGAGCTTCAACAACCTGCTCCCGCTGGCGGAGTCGCTCCGGCTCCTGCTCGAGGCCGGGCCGGCCCGGATCCAGGCCCACGCCCGGGCGCTCGGCGATCGGCTGCTCGCCGCCCTTCCCCCGGGCTGGGAGGCGGCGAGCCCGCTCGCGCCCGAGGCGCGCAGCCACCTCGTCTGCATCCGGTCCACGGCGGGCGGCGCCGCCACCGACGCCGGCCAGGACGCGCTGCGGGCGGCCCGGGTCTGGACCTCGCTCCGGGGCGGCCGAATCCGCGTCGCGCCGCACCTTTACAGCACCCCCGACGACGTGGACCGGCTGGTCGCGGCCCTGCCGCCGGCGGGGTGAAGCGGGATGGCTCCGGGCGGGGGGCGCGGCCATTGACGCGGCCATTCCCGCCTGCTATACGGGCGTGCCCTTCGGCTCGCCGAAACATCGGTAACCTCCGGTGATTCCGGGGACGAGGGGCGGAGGCGCGCAGTGCCGGGACCGAGCGATCGAGAGCGCCGGGATCCGGAGACGAAGGGGCTCTCGAACCTTGCGGAGGGGTATCGCAAGGCGGCGCCGTACATGGGCGCCTCCACCACGCTGGTCGCCTCCATCGGGCTGTTCGCCTGGGCCGGCCACTGGCTGGACGGGAAGCTGGGGAACCGGACGCCGTGGTTCCTGCTCCTCGGCGCGCTGCTCGGGATGGTGGGCGGGTTCGTCAGCTTCTTCAGGACCGTACTCGGATCGGGGAAGAAGGACCGTTGAGTTGAAGCACCAGCTCGTCACCGCCGCCGTCGCCGCCGCGTTCGTCGCGCTCGCGCTCGCCTCCGGGCCGTACCGCCGCGGCGCGCTGGTGGGCGCCTCGATCTCCGGCGTGACCGCGCTCGCCTCCATCGTCGCGATGGCGCGGTTCGCGCGCGGGTCGAAGCCGGTGCAGCGCGCGCTCGCGGTGATGGCCTCGGCGTTCCTGGTCCGCATCCTCCTCGTCGCGCTCGGGACCGTCGCGGTCGCGCGCGCGGGCGAGAGCATCTACGCCTTCGTCGTCGCCTTCTTCGTGCCCTACTTCGTCTTCAGCGCCATCGAAGGCGCCTTCGTCCACTCGCTCAACCGAGGAACGGGAACGACCGCATGACCGCCGCCACGCTCGTCACGCTCGCCCTCAGCCTCTCGCTCGCCCAGCACGACGCCGCGCCCGCGCCGGCCGCCGCCCCGGTCGAGCAGCACGGCGCGGCCCCCGAGGCCGCCGCCCTCGACGCGCACGCCGCCCCGGCGGGCGAGCACGGTGCGGCCGTCGAGGCCCACGCCGCCGGCGGCGAGCACGGCCAGGCCGCCGGCCACGAGGGCGGGCACGACGAGAGCCTGGGCGCGGTGATGATGCACCACGTCACCGACGGCTACGTCATCGAGCACCCCGGCTTCTGCAACGGCAGGCCCGCCTGGAACTGCGAGTGGGACCTCCGCGAGACGTTCGGCGACGCGCTCAAGTTCGGCGCGCTCGACATGACGCCCACCAAGCACGTCATGATGATGTGGTTCGCCTCGGCGCTGCTGCTCGTGGTGGTGCTCGCCGCGGTCCGCAAGAAGAGCCTGGTGCCGCGCGGCCTCTACAACTTCATCGAGGTGCTGGTCGCGTTCGTCCGGAACGAGATCGCGGTGAAGAACATCGGCGAGAAGGACGCGGACCGGTTCGTCCCGTACCTCGTCACCGCCTTCTTCTTCATCCTGTTCCTGAACCTGTTCGGCCTCATCCCGTTCTCGGCCACCGCCACCGCCAACCTGTCGGTCACGGTCGCGCTCGCGCTCTTCACCTTCTTCATCACGCAGTACGCCGCCATCCGCGCCATGGGCGTGGGCGGGTACCTGGCCCACCTCACCGGCGGCGTGCCGAAGTCGCTCGCGCCGCTGTGGATCATCATGATCCCGGTCGAGTTCCTGGGCCTGTTCACGAAGCCCTTCGCCCTCACCGTCCGTCTCTTCGCCAACATGGTGGCGGGCCACTTCGTGATCCTGGCGCTGCTCGGCCTCATCTTCGCGCTGGGCACGCCCTGGGTGGCGTTCGGCTCGGTGCCGATGGCCCTCGGGATCTTCCTGCTCGAGCTCTTCGTGGCGTTCGTGCAGGCCTACATCTTCACCATGCTCTCCTCGCTCTTCATCGGCGCCGGCCTGGTCCACCACGGCGACGACCACGGGCACGCGGAGGAGCACGGTCACGCCGGGCCCGGCATGGGCTCGGAGCACGGTTCACACGTGGCGGGGGCGTCCCCCGGCCATGGGTAGTCGAGCGCGGTAAGCGCCCCGGGAAACGAGCGGCCCGGCAACACCGCCCCGCAGCATCGGAGAACGCAGCCATGACCTCTGTCGCCCTCGCGTACCTGTCCGCCGGCTTCGGCGCCGGCCTCGCCGTCCTCGGCGCCGGCCTCGGCATCGGCAAGCTTGCCGCCGCCGCCATGGAGGGCTCGGCCCGCCAGCCGACCGCCGCCGGTGACATCCGGACCTCGATGATCATCGCCGCCGCCCTCATCGAAGGCGCGACGCTGTTCGCCATCGTGGTCTGCCTGCTCCTCGCCCTCGCCAAGTAACCGCTCCGCCCGTCGCGGAGCCCAGCGTCTCCTGGGAGTGACTGCCATGGCCTCCTTCCTCTCGCCGGTCCCGGTGCTCGCCGCCGGCGGCATCGCCGACATCAACCCCGGCCTCACGCTCTGGACCGCCATCACGTTCCTCGTGATGCTCGCGGTGCTCGCGAAGTTCGCGTGGGGGCCGATCGTCAAGATGCTGGCCGAGCGCGAGCGCTCGATCCGCGAGGCCATCGACTCGGCCAAGAAGGAGCGGGCCGAGGCGGAGCGGCTCCTCGCCGCGCAGAAGGAGTCGCTCGCCAAGGCGCAGCGCGAGGCCGCCGAGCTCGCGCGCCGGAACCAGCAGGAGGTGGAGGCGCTCCGCCAGGAGCTCACCGCCAAGGCGCGCAAGGAGGCGGACGAGCTGGTGGCCGAGGCGCGGCGCCAGATCGCCGAGGAGCTGGGGAAGGCCAAGGCCGACCTCAAGGCGCAGGTGGTGGACCTCGCCATCGACGCCGCCTCGCGCCTGGTGAAGGCGAACCTCGACGAGAAGGCCCAGCGGGCGCTCGTCGAGGAGTACATCGCGCAGCTCCCGGCGAACCGCGCGGCCTAGCCGCCCGGTTCCCGCTGCTCGCATCGCGCTCCGGCGGGCCCCCGCGTCCGCCGGAGCGTTTTCGTTTCTTGCGGGATAGAGAGAGCAGGACATGGGCCTCTCCATCGGCATCGTCGGCCTCCCCAACGTGGGGAAGTCCACCCTCTTCAACGCGCTGCTCGGCGCCGCGCAGGCGGCGGCCGCCAACTACCCGTTCTGCACCATCGAGCCGAACGTGGGCGTGGTGCCGGTGCCGGACGCGCGCCTCGATGCGCTCTCGGCCCTGTTCAAGCCGAAGAAGACCACCCCCACCACGCTCGAGTTCGTCGACATCGCCGGCCTCGTCGCCGGCGCGTCCAAGGGCGAGGGGCTCGGCAACCAGTTCCTCGCGAACATCCGCGAGGTGGACGCCATCGCCCACGTGCTGCGCTGCTTCGAGGACCCCGACGTGGTCCACGTGGCCGGCAAGGTGGACCCGCGCGGCGATCGCGACGTGGTCGAGACCGAGCTCATGCTGAAGGACCTCGACTCGGTCGAGAAGAAGCGCGAGCGCGCGCTCAAGAACACCAAGGCCGCCGGCAAGGCGGGCGAGCTGGCGAAGCTCGAGGTGGCGGCGCTCGACCGGGTGAAGGCGGGCCTGGAGGCCGGCACGCCGGTGCGCGCGCAGGCGCTCTCCGAGGAGGACCGCGCCGCGGTGAAGGACCTGTTCCTGCTCACCTCGAAGCCGGTGCTCTACATCGCGAACGTGGACGAGTCGCAGCTCGGCAAGGAGGCGACCGACCCGAGCATCCTGGCGGTGAAGGCGCTCGCCGACGCCGAGGGCGCGCCCATGGTGGAGATCTCCGGCAAGGTGGAGTCGGAGCTGGTGGAGCTCGCGCCGCCGGAGCGCGCCGAGTACCTCGCCTCGCTCGGCCTCGAGGAGCCCGGCCTGCACCGGCTGGTGCACGCCGGCTACCGGCTGCTCGGCCTCATCACCTACTTCACCTCCGGCGAGGACGAGTGCCGCGCCTGGACCGTGCGCAAGGGCTCGCACGCGCCGCAGGCGGCGGGCGTCATCCACACCGACTTCGAGAAGGGCTTCATCAAGGCCGAGGTCATCCGCATCGAGGACCTTCTCGAGCTGAAGACCGAGGCCGCCTGCCGCGAGAAGGGCAAGCTGCGCATCGAGGGCAAGGACTACGTCGTCCAGGACGGCGACGTGATGCACTTCAGGTTCAATGTGTAGACCCCCGCTCGCCCCTCGACAGGCTCGGGGTGAGCGGAGCTCCGAAGCGCGCTCGGGGTGACCCCTCGACTCCGCCCGCCTGCGGCGGGCTACGCTCGGGGTGAGCGGGATGCCCCGAGCCGAACACCGCTCGGGGTGAGCGGAGCTCCGAAGCGCGCTCGGGGTGGCCCCTCGACTCCGCCCGCCTGCGGCGGGCTACGCTCGGGGTGAGCGGGATGCCCCGAGCCGAACACCGCTCGTGGTGAGCCCGTCGAACCACGAGCGAGGACGTCAGCGCCGCGCGCGGACGTTCGCGATCCGGACCGCCAGCCGCAGCGCCGCGATCATCGAGGCGGCGCTCGCCTTGCCCTTGCCGGCGATGTCGTAGGCGACGCCGTGGTCCGGGCTGGTGCGGACGATGGGCAGGCCCAGCGTCACGTTCACCGCCGGATCGCCGCCCACCGCGTCGAGCAGCTTCACCGGGATGAGCCCCTGGTCGTGGTAGAGCGCGACCACCGCGTCGAACTCGCCCAGCGCGGCCCGGAAGAACACCGAGTCGGCCGGGAACGGCCCGGCGGCGGGCGCGCCGGCGGCGCGGGCCGCGGCGAGCGCGGGGGCGAGCAGCCGCGACTCCTCGTCGCCGAAGGCGCCCTCCTCGCCCGCGTGCGGGTTGAGCGCGGCGAGCGCGAGGCGCGGCCGGGCGATGCCGAGGTCGTCGCGGAGCGCGCGGTGGGTGATGGCGAGCGTCTCGACGACGCGCGGCAGGGTGAGCGCGCGGCGCAGCCGCGAGAACGCCACGTGGTTCGTGACGAGCGCGATGCGGAGCCGGTCGCCCGCCAGCATCATCACCGACCGGCGCACGCCGCAGGCGGCCTCCAGCCACTCGGTGTGGCCGACGAACCCGGGCAGCGCGCGCGCCACCTGCGCCTTCGACACCGGCGCGGTGCAGAGCGCGGCCGCGGCGCCCTCGCGGACCGCGCGGAACGCGGCCTCCACGTAAGCGAGCTGGGCCGCGCCCGCCGCCGGCGCGGGCCGGCCGGCCGGAGCTGGGCGGCGGGGAGCGCGGTGGTGGCGACGAGCGCCCCGCCGGCCGGGAGCGGGGCGCCGGGCTCGACGACCGGCAGGCCGAGGTCGCCGAGCGCGCGCGCGAGCACGCGCCGGTCGCCGAACACCAGGGGGACGAGCTCGCCGCGCAGCGCGCGGAGCGCGCCCGCGGTCACCTCCGGCCCGACGCCGGACGGGTCGCCGAGCGAGATGGCGATGCGCGGGCGCCCCGCGCGGCTCACGGCCGCAGCTCGGGGAGCTTCACGTCGATGAGCGCGTCGCGCCGGAGCTCGGCCACGTACTGCTGCCGGTAGTTCTCGGCCTGCTCCTCGCCGAGCCGCTGCCGGATCTCGTCGCGCGCCTGCTCGAAGCTCTTGCCGCCGCCGCGCCGCCGCTCCTCGACCTTGAGGATGTGCACGCCGGGGCCCGCCTCCACCAGCCCGGAGATCTCGCCGGTCTTGAGCGCGAAGGCGGCGTCCTCGAGCGTGCGGTGGATGGTGCCGCGCTTCAGCCAGCCCAGCTCGCCGCCCTCCTCGGCCGACGGGCCGCGGGAGACGGCCTTCGCGACCGCGCCGAAGTCCTCGCCGGTCTTGAGCCGCTGCAGCACCCGCTGGCCCTCGGCGCGCGCCTGGGCCTGCGCCTGCGCGCCGCCACCCTCGGGGAACGGGATGAAGATGTGGCGGACCCGCACCTCGTCCTCGCCGTCGAACTCCTGCGGGTGGGACTGGTAGTAGTTGCGCAGGTCCTCCTCGGACGTCTTGATCTTCCCCGCCACCTTGTACTGGAGCAGCGAGAAGTTCTGCAGCTCGCGCCGGATGCGGGTCCGGTAGTCGGCCATCGAGTAGCCCTCGGAGGCGAGGGCGGACTCGAGCTGGGCGTCGGTGAAGCCGTTCTGCTTCTTCACGCCCTCGATGGCGTCGTCCACCTGCTTCTCGGTGACCTCGATCTCCAGCTCCTTCGCCTTCTCGGCGAAGAGCTTGTCCGAGACCACCTGGTCGAACGCGCGCCGGAGCGCCTCGGCGCGGGCGCGCTCGCGCTCCGGGCCGGCGGGCAGCGCGTCGGCCGCGGCCAGGCCGAGCGCGGCGGCGCGCTGCTCCAGCTCCTGCAGGGTGACCACGTCGCCGTTCACGATGGCGGCCACCCGGTCGAGCACGCGCCGGGGCGGCTGGGCCGCGGCGGCGGGGGGCGCCGGCGCGGCGGGCGCGGCGTTGGAGAGGGTGACGGCGAGCAGCGCGAGGGAGAGGTTCAAGGGGTCACCGCGGCGAGGGCCTTCTCGTCGATCTCGATCTGGGCGCGCTTGCGGAGGGCCTCGAGGTACTCCGCCTGCGCCCCGGCCCGCTTCTCGCGGCCGAGCTTCTCGGCGATCTCGGCGCGCGCCTGCTCCAGCGTGCGCCGCTGCGCCGGCTTCTTCTCCACCACCTTGAACAGGTGGAAGCCGTACGGGGACGGGGTGACGTCGGAGATCACGTTCACCGGCAGCGAGAAGCAGGTGTCGAACACCTCCGGGAACCCGGAGCCGCGCCCGATGAACCCGAGGTCGCCGCCGCCCTTGCCCTCGGGGGCGATGGACGAGCGGCGCGCCACCTCGGCGAAGGTCTGCGGGTTGCGGCGGAGCTTCTCGCGCACCTGGGCTGCCTCTTCGCGGCTCGCGACGACGATCTGGAGCACGTGCACCCGCTCCGGCTCCTGGAACTCGGGGCCGTGCTCCGCGTAGTAACGCTCGACCTCGGCGTCCACCACCTGGACCTGCGGGAACACCTCCTGCTCGAACAGGCGCTCCACGGTGAGCTGGTCCTTGAGGCGGGCCTTCAGCTCGGCCTGGCTGAGCCGCTCCTGCGCGAGCAGGTCGTCGAAGTGCGTGCCCGGGTACTCCGCCCGGAGGCGGAGGAAGGCCCGCTCGACCTGGTCCTGGCCGACCACGATCGAGCGGGCGCGCGCCTGCTGCAGGAGCAGCGCGCGGTCGACGAGGTCGTCGAGCACGCGCCGCCGCAGCACGTCGCCGGTGGCCGGCGCCTGGCCCTCCGCGCCCGCCTGCGCGTCGCGCAGCTCGCGCGCGACCGCGTCGGGCGCGATGGGCTCGCCGTTCACGACCGCCACCGCGCCGGGCGCGGGGCGCTCGCCGGAGCGCGCGCCGCCGCAGCGGCCGCAGCCGGCGGCGAGCGCGGTCGCGATCAGGATGGGCGCGAGGGCCGGGCGCACGTCACTTCGCCGGGGCGGGGGCCGGGGCCGGCTGGGCCGGCGCGGGGGCGGGCGCGGGCGCGCCCATCGGGCGGGGACCGGCGCCCATGGGGCCGTGGCCGCCGGGCATCCCGGGCATGCCGGGCATGCCGCCCATGCCGGCCGGCGCGGCGGCCGAGACCTCCACCGCCTCGAGCGCCTTCTCGTCGATGCTGACCTTGGCGTCGTCGCGCAGCTTCTTCAGCCAGCCGTCGAACTCCTTGGTCTTCTTCTCGCGGTAGAGCTTGGTCTGGATCTGCGCCTTCACCTGCTCGAACGTCCGGTTCAGCTCGTCCTGCTCGCCGGTGCCCTTCACCAGGTAGACGCCGTTCGGGGTCTCGAGGACGCCGCTCGTCGCGCCGGGCTGCAGGTTGTAGGCGACGTCGGCGAACTCCTTCGAGTAGGCCTTCTCCAGGTCCTCGCGCGTCTTGAAGCCGAGGTCGCCGGCGGCGGCCTTGCTGGCCGCGTCCTCGGAGAACTCGTTCACGAGCTGCGCGAAGGCGAGCGTGTTCTTCTTCTCCTCCGTCTTCAGCTTCGCGAGCGCCTTCTTCGCGAGCGCGACCTTCGCGGCGCGCTCGGGGCTGCCGGCGGGCGCGTTCCACACCACGGCGGCGAGGCGCACGCGGCGGGGGCGGTAGTACTCGGCCTTGTGCTCGTCGTAGTACTTCTGCAGGTCGGCGTCGGGGATGGCCTCGGCGGCCGCGCCGTTCGCGTCCTGGAAGTTCTTCTGCACGAGCTTCTGGACCATCACCTTCTTCAGCGTGAGCTGGACCTCGGGGTCGTTCGCCAGGCCCTGCCGCTCGGCCTCGCGCGCCAGCACCTCGAACCGGATCAGGTTGTCGAGGAACTCCTTCTTGCGCTCGAGCGTGGAGTAGCGGGCGCGGATGAACGGCGACTGCTCGTCGAGGCGCGCCTTGAGCTCGCCGGCGGTGATGGTGAACCCGCTGCCGGTGGCGACGGCGGGGCCGGACTTCTTCGTGTCCTTCGACTGCGGCTGGCAGGCGGTGCCCGCCAGCGCGACGAGGCCGAGGAGGGCGATGCGACGCAGCATGGTCGATGCTCCTTGAGGTGGGAAAGGACCTGGGGTGCGAACGCGCGGGGCGCCTGCCGTGTTCCCCCCGGCGAGCGGCGGAGCGCGCGCTTCCGAGCCGCAGAAAAGAGCACGGAACGGGGCGCCGATCAAGGATGCGCCGGGCCGGCCGGCGCCCCCGAAATCCGGCGTGGCGCCGCCCGCTTGGACCCCCGGATGCCCCTCACTCCGGGCGCGCGCAGCGCGCCAGCCCGGCGAGCACCTCGCGCACGGCCTGCAGCAGCTCGCGGCCGCTCGCGGCCTGCATCGCCGGCGAGGGCGGCGCCGCCGGCGGCGGCTGGGCGCGGCGGGCGGCGTCGGCCGCCACGCGGCGCTGTGCCGCAGCCTGCCGCGGGCTCTGCCGCACGGCGGCGCCCCTGGCCGGGCGCGCCGCGGCGGCCTTCGGCGCCGGCGGCCCGCCGAGCTGCGCCACGAGCTTCATGTCCGGCGTCAGCCGGAGCGCGCCGGCCGAGGCCTGCACGTGCTTCGCGAGCTGGAACGGGTCGAGCGCGGCCGACTCGCCCAGCGTGAGCACGAGCCGCCCCGGCCCGGTCTCGAGCGCGCGGATGCGCAGCGCCCGCAGCCGGACCTTCACCGCCATGACCTCGAACAGCGCGTCCACCTCGTCGGGCGGGTCGCCGCAGCGGTCCACCATCTCGGCGCGGACCTCGTCGAGGTCCTCGTCGGTGGAAGCCTGCGCCAGCCGCTTGTAGAAGAACAGCCGCTGGTGGACGTCCGGCATGTACGGGTCGGGGATGAACGCCGGCACCGGGAGCTGCACGTCCGGGTCGATCTCCTCGCGCGGCGCCTCGCCCTTCAGCTCGCGCACCGCCTCGTCGAGCAGCTCCTGGTACAGCTCGAACCCGACCGCCTCGATCTGGCCGGACTGGTCCTTGCCGAGCAGGTTGCCCGCGCCGCGGATCTCGAGGTCGTGGCTCGCGATCTTGAAGCCCGCGCCCAGCTCGCTGAAGCGCTGCAGCACCTCGAGCCGCTTCTGCGCGTCCTTCGTGACGGGGCGGCGCGCCGGCACGAGCAGGTACGCGTAGGCGCGCTCGCGGCTCCGGCCGACGCGGCCGCGGATCTGGTAGAGCTGCGCCAGGCCGAAGTGGTCGGCGCGGTTCACGAGGATGGTGTTCGCGCTGGGGATGTCGAGGCCGGACTCGATGATGCTGGTGGCGAGGAGCACGTCGAGCTCCTTGTCCACGAACTGCGTCATGACGTGCTCGAGCTTCCCCTCGCCCATCTGCCCGTGCGCGACCCCCACGCGCGCCTTCGGCACGAGCTCGGTGAGGAAGCGCTGCATGGCGTGGATCGAGCGCACGCGGTTGTGGACGAAGAACACCTGCCCGCCGCGCTTCAGCTCGGTCTCGATGGCCTCCTTCACCGCGCCCGGGTCGAACTTCATCACGAAGGTGCGGATGGCCCGGCGGTCCTCCGGCGGCGTGGCGATGATGGAGAGGTCGCGCACGCCGGCGAGGCTCATGTGCAGGGTGCGGGGGATGGGCGTGGCGGTGAGCGTGAGCACGTCCACGAGCTTCCGCAGCTTCTTCAGCCGCTCCTTGTGCGCGACCCCGAAGCGCTGCTCCTCGTCCACGACCACGAGGCCCAGGTCCTTGAACGACACGTCGGCCGCGAGCAGCCGGTGCGTGCCGACGAGGATGTCCACCTTGCCGTCGGCCGCGGCCTTCAGCGCGTGCTTCACCTCGTCGGGGGTGCGCATGCGCGAGACCGCCTCGATGCGCACCGGGTAGCCCTTGAACCGCTCGCGGAAGGTGCGCTCGTGCTGCGCGGCGAGCACGGTGGTGGGGACGAGCACCGCCACCTGCTTCTTCGCGAGCACCGCCAGCATGGCGGCGCGCATCGCCACCTCGGTCTTGCCGTAGCCGACGTCGCCGCAGACGAGCCGGTCCATGGGCGCGGCGGCGGCCGGGCCCTGGCGGCCCTTGCGCATGTCGCGGACCACGTCCTCGATGGCCTTCGCCTGGTCGGGCGTCTCCTCCCAGGGGAACTCTGCCTCGAACTCGCGGAACAGCTGGTCCGGCTCCGGGTAGGCGAAGCCGGGGTGGGCGGCGCGGGCCGCGTAGATGTCGAGCAGCTCGGCGGCCATCTTGAGGAGCTGCTCCTTCACGCGCGCCTTGCGGAGCGCGAAGGAGCTGCCGCCCAGCTTGTCGAGCCGGATGGCCTCGGGCGAGGCGCCGGTGAACTTCTGCACCTGGCGCAGCTTCGCGACCGGCAGGTAGAGCCGGTCGGCGCCGTCGTAGGCGAGGACGAGGAAGTCGCCCTCCACCCCGCGGATCTGCATCTTGGTGAGGCCGAGGTAGCGGGCGATGCCGTGCTCGACGTGGACGACGAGGTCGCCCTCGTTCAGCTCGCGGAACGCGGCGGCGAACGCGTTCTCCTCGGCGGCGCGGCGCGCCTTCTTGCGCACCCGGCGGCCGAAGATCTCCTCGTCCGAGACCACCGCCAGGCCCGCGGCCGCGTCCACGAAGCCGCCGGAGACCTCGCCGGCGAACACGTGCACGTGCACCGCCGGGTCGTAGATCTCGCGCGGCGCGCCGGGCGGGCCGGTGTGGACGCGCGACTGCTGGCGCCGGTCCTCGAGCAGGCGGCGGAGCCGCTCGGAGGCGGACGCGGTCCCGGCCGCCACCACCGCCGCGATCCCGCGGCGCCGCCAGTCCTCCAGGCGCCGGGTGAGCGGGGCGAGCGCGCCCTCCTCGCCGTGCGCGCCCTCGATCTCGCCGCGGATGCCGGCGGTCTCCTCGAGCGCCCAGCGGATGGGCTCCTCGGTGCCGAGCCACACCCGGTGGCGCACCACCGTCGGCAGGGCCAGCGCGCGGGCGCGGGCCTCGGCGCCGGGGAGGAAGTGCGCCGCGGGCGGCAGCACCAGCTCCTCGCGCTTCAGCGCGGCGGCGTGCTCGCGGGCGAGCGCCTCGTCGAGCTCGGCGAGCGCGTCCTCCACCGCCGCCACCCCGTCCACGTAGACCGCGGCGCCGGGCGGCAGGTAGTCGAAGAGCGTGCCGAGGCCGCCCGGGTGGAAGCCCGGCAGCAGCGCCTCCAGGCCGAAGAACGGCGTGCCCGCGTCGATGGCGTCGAGCACCTCGCGCACCCGCGAGGTGGGCCGGTTCACCCGCTCGGCGGCCTCGCGCACCGCGGTCTTGGCGGCCTCCTTGCCCTCCTCGGTGAAGAGCGCCTCGCGGGAGGGGCAGAGCAGCACCTCCTCCACGTCGCCCTCGCTGCGCTGGGTGGACGGGTCGAAGGCGCGGCAGCTCTCGATCTCGTCGCCGAAGAACTCGAGCCGCACCGGCCTCGGGTCGGCGGGGCTCCACAGGTCCACGATGCCGCCGCGGACCGCGAACGTGCCCGGGTCCTCGACGAGCGGCGTGCGGGCGAAGCCGAGCAGCACGAGCTTCGCGGCGAGCGCCTCGCGGTCCACCTCGACGCCCTTGCCGAGCAGGTCCGAGCCGGCCTCGAACACCCGGCGCGGCACGGTGCGGCGCGCGAGCGCGCGGGCCGAGACCACCACCGCCTTCGCCTGCTCCGGGGCGAGGTGCAGGCGCGCCAGCGCGGCGAGCCGCTCCATCTCCACGCCGCGGTCGGGCGAGAGGTCGTCGTAGGGCAGCACCGCGTCGGCGGGGACGCGGAGCACCGCGCCCTCGCCCAGGAAGAAGGCGAGGTCGCGGGCGAGCGCGTCGGCCTCCTCCTCGTCCGCCGCCACCGCCAGCACCGAGCGGGCGCGGCCCGGGCCGGGGGCGAGCAGGTCGCGGACCAGGAGGCCGCGCGCGGCCCCCTCGAGGCCGGTGACGTCGGCGCGGCGCTTCTCCTCGAGGGCGCGGCGCACGCGATCGCGCACGCTCGCGCCCGAGGTCTCTCCTGTTGCGGCGGTCATGGCGGGGCTCGGAGCGGGCGGCATCTTAGGGGCGCGGGCGGGTGCTGTCACGGCGAACGGCGAGGGCGCGCGGCGCGCCGGGCCCGGGGCCGGGCGGGACGGGGCGCGCCCTCTCGTGGGGGGAAGCGGAGGCGCCGGGCTGCGATCGACCTTCGCCGCGCCCGCACCCCCGAGGTCGCGGGGCCGCGTCACCGGCCGGGGACTTCGGAGGTGCGCCCGCGCCGATCCTCGTCGCGCCCGGCGCCCACCGTGGAAATAGTGTAAGCCCGCGGCAGGACGCGCGCTCGCGGGACGCGGCCGTTCCTTGATCGACGTGTGGGCGGCCGGTACACTCGACGCGCTCCTCGACTGCTGGCAGAGGGACCCCGTGCGGTACCCCCATCCACGCCTCGCCTCCTCCGCGGCGCTCGTCGCCCTGCTGCTCGCCGCCTGCGGCGGGGCGGAGGAGCCGCGCCCGAGCGAGGACGCGGCGCCGCTCGTCTCGACGCTCGCGACCGCGCCGTCGGGCGGTGCGGAGCGGCTGCGCGCCGGCGAGGTGACCGCGGCGCGCGCGTCCTTCGAGGCGGCGCTCGACGCCAGCCCCGACCAGCTCGGCGCGCTGAACGACCTCGCCGTCTCCTACCTCGTGGAAGGCCACCCCGACGCGGCCCGCCGCCTGCTCGACGAGGTGGTGTCCACCGGCAGCCCGCCCGAGCAGCAGGCCGCGCTGGTCAACCTGGGCGAGCTGTACGCGCTGGAGGGCTACCTCCCGGCGGCCCAGGCGCACCTCGAGACGGCCCGCGACATCGACCCGTCTCGCCCGGGGCCGTGGTACGCGCTCGCGATCCTGGCGGACGCGCGCGGCGACCTGCCGGGCGCCCGCGCGGCGCTGCGCGAGGCGCTCCGGCTGGACGCGGACGGTGCGGCGAGGGCCGGCTTCGCTTACGTCTATGCCGAGGAGCGCGTGCACCTCGAGGCCCTGATCGCCGAGCAGGCGGGCGAGGCGGCCGGCGCCGCGGCCCGGTGGCGGGAGCTGTCGCAGGGGCGGTTCCCGGTGCTGTCCGGGGCGGCGCAGCGGCACCTCGCGGGCGAGTAGACGCGGACACGGCGATGGCCACGGCGGACGAGCTGGACAGGCGGGAGCGCGAGATCCTCCGCGCGCTGGTCCAGGACTACATCCACACCGGCGAGCCGGTGGCGAGCCAGCCGCTCCTCTCGCGGCACGAGCTGGAGTGGTCGCCGGCCACCGTGCGCAGCGTGATGGCCGACCTCGAGGCGCTCGGGTTCCTCGAGAAGCCGCACGCGTCCTCGGGCCGGATCCCCACCGAGCGCGGCTACCGGCTGTACGTGGACACCATGCTGAAGGTGCGGCCGCCCAGCCTGGCCGACCGCGACCGGATCGAGCGGCTGGCCCAGGCCGCGCCGGACGTGTCCTCGCTCATCGAGGGCACCGCCGACCTGCTCCACTCGCTCTCGCACCACGCCGGCGTGGTGACGACGCCGCGGCCGCAGGCCGACCCGGTGCGCCAGCTCGAGTTCGTGCGCCTGCGCGAGAACCGGGTGCTGGTGGTGTTCGTGTCCGAGGCCGGCATCGTCACGAACAAGCTGGTGCAGCTCGAGTTCCCCATGGAGGCGGCGGAGCTGGAGCGCGCGGCGGCCTACCTGAACGAGAAGCTGCACGCCCGCGGCGAGGCGGCGGAGCCGGAGCTGGCGGCGCTGCGCGCGGCCATCCTCACCGACATGCGCGCCGACCAGAGCGCGCTCCACGACCTGCTGCAGAAGGCGCTCGTGCTCGCCGAGCAGTCGTTCGCCGCGGCCGGCGTGGAGAAGGTGGTGATGGAGGGCGAGTCGAGCTTCCTCGACGCGCCGGAGTTCTCGGACGTGCAGAAGGCCCGCGCGCTGCTGCGCGGCTTCGCCGAGAAGGACCGGATCCTGCGCGTGCTGGATCGCGTGCTCACCGCGCAGGAGGTCCAGATCTTCATCGGCGCGGAGAGCGAGTTCGCGACGGTGCCGGACGTGTCGGTGGTGGCGGCGCCGTACGGCCGCGGCGACCGCGTGCTCGGCACGCTGGCGGTGGTGGGTCCGACGCGCATGAACTACGCGCGGGTCATCCCGCTCGTGGACCTCACGGCGCGCCAGATCTCCCGCGCGCTCGCGGCGCTGTCCGAGGGCGGCTGAACGAGACCCCGCCGGGGCCGCGGCGGCGCGCCCCGGGCGCGGGCGGATCGCCTTGTTCGCGGCGGCGCCCGCGTGCCATGATGCGGGCTCCCGGTCCGGGGGCCCTCCGGGCCGCAACTCCGCTCGATCACGGCGAAAGAGGCGATGGCAGAGAGCCACGAAAAAGGCGCGTTCCAGGCGGACATCCCCGCGAACGCGGTGGAGGAGGCGCTCCGCTCGGTGGAGCGCATCTCGCACGGCGAGGAGGCCCAGGCCGGCCAGCCCGCCGGGGCGGGCGAGCCCGGCGTCGAGATCACGCCCGAGGCCGAGGGCGTCCCCGCGGGCGATCCGGCGGCGCTCGCCGCCCGCGTGCAGCTCCTCGAGACGCAGCTCGAGCTGTCGCAGTCGAAGGCGCGCGAGACGCTGGACCGGCTGAAGGACGAGCACGAGCGGCTGCTCCGCGCCGCCGCCGACCTCGAGAACTTCAAGAAGCGCGCGGCGCGCGAGCGCGACGAGGTCCAGAAGTTCGGGAACGAGCGGCTCCTCAAGGACCTGCTCCCGGCGCTCGACGGCCTCGACCGCGCGCTCGCGGCGGTGGCCGACGACGACCCGCTCGCGAAGGGCGTGCGGATGGTGCGCTCGACGCTGGAGCAGGCGCTCGCGAAGCACGGCGTGAAGGGCTTCTCCGCCATGGGCACGCCGTTCGACCCGGCGCTGCACGAGGCGCTCATGCAGGTCCCCACCGCGGACGCGGCCCCAGGCACGGTGGTGCTCGAGCACGCGCGCGGGTTCACCCTCAACGACCGGCTGGTCCGGCCCGCCATGGTCGGGGTGGCCGTCGCGCCCCCGCCCGCCGCCGCGCCGCCGGCGGACGGCGAGGCCGGCCCGGAGTAGCGGCCGAGCCCGCCCCACGGGAGCCGGAGCCCACGGATGAGCAAGGTCATCGGCATCGACCTCGGGACGACCAACAGCTGCGTCTCGGTGATGGAGGGCGGCGAGGTGGTCGTGATCCCGAACAGCGAGGGATCGCGCACCACGCCGTCCATGGTCGCATTCACCGAAGGTGGAGAGCGCCTGGTCGGCCAGATCGCGAAGCGGCAGGCGATCACCAACCCGGAGTCCACCGTCTACGTGGTGAAGCGGCTCATCGGCCGCAAGTTCGGGGACCCCGAGGTGCAGCGGTCGGCGGGGCTGGTGCCCTACCGCATCGTGGCCGCCGACAACGGCGACGCCTGGGTGGACGTGGGCGGCAAGGGCTACTCGCCCGCCGAGATCTCGGCCATGGTGCTCGCGCGGATGAAGCAGACCGCCGAGGACTACCTGGGCGAGCCGGTCACCGAGGCGATCGTCACCTGCCCGGCCTACTTCAACGACGCCCAGCGCCAGGCCACCAAGGACGCGGGCCGCATCGCCGGCCTGAACGTGCTGCGCATCATCAACGAGCCCACCGCGGCCGCGCTCGCCTACGGCATCGACAAGCAGCAGGCGGGCAAGTCGGAGCGCGTGGCGGTGTACGACCTCGGCGGCGGCACCTTCGACATCACCATCCTGGAGCTGAACCAGGGCGTGTTCGAGGTGAAGGCCACCAACGGCGACACGTTCCTGGGCGGCGAGGACTTCGACCAGCGGCTCATGGACTGGCTCTCGAAGCGGTTCCAGGAGCAGAACGGCATCGACCTGCGCCGCGACCGCATGGCGCTCCAGCGGCTGAAGGAGGCCGCCGAGCGCGCCAAGCACGAGCTGTCGAGCGCCGGCGAGACCGAGGTGAACCTCCCGTTCATCACCGCCGACGCGAGCGGGCCGAAGCACCTCGCCGAGACCATCGACCGCGCCACGCTGGAGGAGCTGGTCGGCGACCTGGTGGAGAAGACCATCGGGCCGTGCAAGACCGCGCTGAAGGACGCCGGCGTGGGCGTGGGCCAGGTGGACACGGTCATCCTGGTCGGCGGCATGACGCGCATGCCGAAGGTGCAGGAGGTGGTGCGCCGCTTCTTCGGCAAGGAGCCGCACAAGGGCGTCAACCCGGACGAGGTGGTGGCGGTCGGCGCCGCCATCCAGGGCGGCGTGCTGAAGGGCGAGGTGAAGGACGTCCTGCTGCTCGACGTGACGCCGCTGTCGCTCGGCGTCGAGACCGCCGGCGGCGTCTTCACCAAGATCATCGAGAAGAACACCACCGTCCCCTGCAAGAAGTCGCAGGTGTTCTCCACCGCGGTGGACAACCAGCCGCTCGTCTCGGTCCACGTGCTCCAGGGCGAGCGCGAGATGGCCGCCGACGACAAGACGCTGGCGCGCTTCGAGCTGGTGGGCATCCCGCCGGCGCCGCGCGGGGTGCCGCAGATCGAGGTCACCTTCGACATCGACGCGAACGGCATCGTGCACGTGTCGGCGAAGGACCTCGGCACCGGCAAGCAGCAGCAGATCCGGATCACCGCCTCCTCGGGCCTGTCCGAGGAGGAGATCCAGCGGATGATCCGCGACGCCGACGCGAACAAGGCCGACGACCGCGTGAAGAAGGAGCTGGCGGACCTCAAGAACAACGCCGAGGGGCTCATCTACACGACCGAGAAGAGCCTCGAGGAGTACGCCTCGGCCCTGAAGGCGGAGGACCTCGCCGAGATCCACGCCGACCTCGACGCGCTGAAGGCGGTGCTGCCCGGCGTGGACCCGGCGGCGATCAAGGACGCGCTGACGCGCCTCGAGGGCTCGGCGTACCGCATCGCCGACGCCATCTACGCGCAGCAGGGCGGCAGCACGAGCTAGCGGCCGCACCGGGCGCCCGCTCGCCCGCCCGCACCGCCGCCCGGCGCGCGGCGCCCGGCCGGCCGCGCGCGCGAATTGTCAGCGCCCGCCCGTGCGTTATATTCCGCACGGCCCACGGGACTTCCTCACACAAATGGCCGGGAACACAGTGGAAAAACGCGACTACTACGAGGTCCTCGGCGTGGGGAGGGACGCGGACGAGCAGACCCTCAAGACCGCCTACCGCAAGCTCGCCCACAAGTACCACCCGGACAAGAACGAGGGCTCGAAGGAGGCAGAGGAGCGCTTCAAGGAGGCCTCCGAGGCCTACTCGGTCCTCTCCGATCCCGACAAGCGGGCCCGCTACGACCGGTTCGGCCACGCGAACGGCCAGGGCTTCGAGGACTTCGGCTTCGGCGGCGCCGGCGCGGCCAGCATCAACGACATCTTCGGCGACATCTTCGGCGAGATGTTCGGCGGCGGCCCCGGCCGGCGGCAGCGCGGCCGCGCCCGCGGCTCCGACCTCCGCTACCACCTCGAGCTCGCGTTCGAGGACGCCGCCTTCGGCACCACCGCGCGCATCACCATCCCGCGCCCGCGCACCTGCGAGGTGTGCAAGGGCTCCGGCGCGAAGCCCGGCACGAGCCCGCGCACCTGCCCGACCTGCGGCGGCGCCGGCGAGATCCGGCTGACGCAGGGCTTCTTCTCCATCGCCCGCACCTGCCACCACTGCCAGGGCACGGGGCGGGTCATCGTGGACAAGTGCCAGAGCTGCGGCGGCGCGGGCGCCACCCGCGAGCAGGCCACCGTGGAGGTGAAGGTGCCGGCCGGCGTGGACACCGGCACGCGCCTGAAGCTCTCCGGGGAGGGCGAGCCGGCCCCGGCCGCGGGCGGGATCCCGGGCGACCTGTACGTGGTCGTGCAGGTCCGCGAGCACCCCATCTTCAAGCGCGAGGAGACCGAGGTCCTCTGCGAGATCCCCATCTCGTTCACGCAGGCGGCGCTCGGCGCGCAGATCGACGTCCCCACCCTCGACGGGCCCACCAAGCTGCGGGTCCCGGCGGGCACGCAGAGCGGCAAGATGTTCCGCCTGAAGGGCAAGGGCATCCCGGCGCTGCAGGGCGGCGGCCGCGGCGACCAGCACGTGCGCGTGCTGGTGGAGACGCCCACCCACCTCACCAAGGAGCAGCGCGACCTGCTCGAGCGGTTCGCGGCGCTCTCCGGCGAGGAGACGAACCCGCAGGCCCGGACCTTCTGGGAGAAGGTGGGCGACATCCTTCGGTGACGGGGCTGCGCCCCGCCCCATGGAGCAGAGCTCCACGGGGCCCCACCTTGCTGCGCGGGGCCCGTGACCTCGCGCGCCCGCTGACGCGGGTCCGCGCGACGTCCCCGCGGGCGCGGCTTCGCCGCGCATGTGCGCCCCGTCCGACCCGCTTCCAGGACTTTCTTCCACGCTCGCGCGTTCCGCAGTAGATCCCGAACCCATGCGCGTCCTCGGCCGCCGGTTCCTGCTGCTGCTCGTCCTGTCGCTCGCCGGCTGCCCGAAGCGGGTGGTCGTGAACGGCCAGGAGATGGACGTCTCGCAGGCGGACGAGGTCGCCCGCGTCGAGCTGGCCCGGGTGCGCCAGGAGGTGGCGGCGCTGCCGCCGGAGCCGGGCGCGGACCGGCTGCTCGCGTTCGCGCAGCGGTTCCGCGGCGTGCCCTCGGCGGCGGACGCGCTCCACCAGGCCGGCGACCTCCTGCTCGCGGCCGGCAAGGCCGACCGCGCCGCGCAGGCCTACGGCACGCTCGTCTCCGAGTACCCGCTCCACCCGCGCGCCACCGAGGCGAAGTACGGGCTCGCGCTCGCCGACGTGCAGCGCGGCCACGCGGCCGACGGCCTGCGCACGCTCGCGTCCATCTACCCGCAGCTCGACCCGTCGCGCCGGCCGGAGGCGGCGGCCCGCGCCGCGGCCGCGGCGGAGGCGGCCGGGGCCTGGCCGGACGCGGTGCGCTGGCTGGGCGAGCTCGCCGACCTGACGCAGGGCGAGGAGCGGCGCGCGGTGCTGGCCCGCGGCGCCGACGCGGTGGACCGGCTGCAGCTCGCCGACGTGGACCGGCTCCGCCAGGAGCTGCCCCGCGAGGCGCCGCTGCAGGAGCCGCTCGCCATGAAGGCGGCCCGCATCCACCTGCACCTGCGCGACTATCCGCGCGCGCAGGAGGCGGCGCGCGAGGTGTTCCTGCGCTGGCCGGCCGGCCCGTACGCGAAGGACGCGCGCGCCATCGTGGACCGCATCGCCCGGCTCACCTTCGTGCGCCCGAACGTGATCGGCGTGGCCGTCCCGCTGTCCGGCGACTACCAGCCGTGGGGCGTCGCCATCGTGCGCGCGGTGCAGCTCGCCGCCGAGGGCGGCGGGGTGCGGGTGGCGGTGCGCGACACGCGCGGCGAGCCCGACGGCGCGGCGCAGGCGCTGGAGGCGCTGGCGCTCGAGGAGGGCGCCATCGCGGTGGTGGGCGGGGTGACGAACGCCGAGGCCGAGCGGGCCGCGGCCACCGCCGAGGAGCTGCAGCTCCCCTTCATCTCGCTCTCCAAGCAGGAGGGGCTCACCGACGCCGGGCCCCACGTGTTCCAGAACATGCTCACCGCCTCGGCGCAGGCGAAGGCGCTCGCCGACTTCGCCATGGGCCGGCGCGGCATGCGGCGCTTCGCGGTGATGTACCCCTCGATCACCTACGGCACCGAGCTCGCGAACGCGTTCTGGGACGAGGTGGAGGGGCGAGGCGGCGAGATCCGCGGCGCCGAGACCTACGCGCCGGACCGCACCACCTTCACGCCGCTCGTGAAGGACATGGTGGGCAAGCTGTACCTCGACGAGCGCAGCGACTGGCAGGAGCAGCAGCGCGACATCGCCAAGGCCGAGAAGGACCCGTTCCGCCGCAAGAAGGCGCTCGAGAAGGCCCGCGACCGGCTCGCGCCGGTGGTGGACTTCGACGCCATCTTCATCCCGGACTTCGCCCGCAACGTGAAGCTCATCGCCCCGGCGCTGGCGGTGGAGGACGTCGTCACCCAGACCTGCCTGCCCGACGACGTGGAGCGGATCCGCAAGACCACCGGGCGGGCCGACCTGCGGCCGGTGCAGCTCCTCGGCGCGAACGGCTGGTCGAGCGACCCGTCGCTGTTCGACACCGCGCCCGGCGGCGCCGGCCGCTACGTCCGCTGCGCCATCTTCGTGGACGGCTTCTACGCCGGCTCCTCCCGCCCGGCCACCAAGGCGTTCGTGGAGGCGTTCGAGCGGCGCCACGCCGGCCAGGTGCCCACCATCCTCGAGGCGAGCGCGTTCGACGCGGCCGGGATGGCGCGGGCGCAGCTCGGCAAGGCGCAGACGCGCGACCAGATGCGCGACGCGCTCGCCGCGGTGAAGGGCTACGTCGGCGCCACCGGCGACATCACCATGGGCCCGCGGCGCACGCCCGAGAAGCCGCTCTTCTTCCTCACCGTGGACAGGGACGGGCTGCGCGAGCTCACGCCCGAGGAGCTGGCCGGCCCGGGCCCGGGGCAGCCCTAGGCGCGGGCGCCGGCGCGGCCCGCCGCGCCCGGGCTCGCCGAACGTTGGCCCGCGTCGCGGGCCGCCATTAGCTTACCTTCCGGATGGACGAGCTCGTGCTCCGACCGCGGCCGCGGAGCCGCTTCCCGGCGGCCAACCTGGCGCTGTTCCTCGCCACCCTGGCCACCACGCTGTGGGCCGGCTTCACCCTCTCTCCGCTCGCGCCGCTGGGCCCCACGCTCGGGCGCGTGCTCGAGGGCGGGCTGCCGTTCGCGGGCGCGCTCGTGGCCATCCTCTTCACCCACGAGATGGGCCACTACGTGCTGGCGCGCCGGCACCGGGTGGACACGACGCTGCCCTACTTCATCCCGGTGCCGTTCGGCGCCGGCACGCTCGGCGCCGTGATCCGCATCCGCTCGGCGCTCCCCTCGCGCAAGGCCACCCTCGAGATCGGCGCGGCCGGCCCCATCGCCGGGTTCCTGGTGGCGGTGCCGCTGCTCGTGTGGGGGCTCGCGCACTCCGAGGTCCACCAGGTCGCGACCGGCGTGGCGGGCGCGTCGGTGGCCTCGCCGCTCGACGCGCTCCGCGCCTGGATGGACGGGCGCGAGCTGTTCGGCCCCGACACCGGCGTGCGCGTCTACGGCGACAGCCTGGTGACCTGGGCCGCGCAGCGGCTGGTGTGGGGCACGCTGCCCGCCGGCCACGAGGTGTTCGTCCACCCGGTGGGCTTCGCCGCCTGGCTCGGCCTGCTCGTCACCACCCTCAACCTCGTGCCCATGGGCCAGCTCGACGGCGGCCACGTGCTCTACGCGCTGCTCGGCCGGCGCGGCGCGCGGATCGGCTCCGAGGTGGTGTCGGCGGGGCTGCTCGTGGCGGGCCTGACGCTGTCCTGGAACTGGCTGTTCTGGTGGCTGCTCACCCGCTTCCTCATCGGCGCGCGCCACCCGCCGCCGCTCCGCGACGAGCCGCTCGACGCCCGCGGGCGGGTCCTGGCGGTGGCGACGCTGCTCCTGTTCGCGGTCACCTTCGTCCCGGTCCCCATCTCGCTCTAGCGGCCCGGCCGGCCGCTCCGGCCGGCGGGGCTTTCGGCTAGACTCGCGCCCCCGATGTCCACCCCCGAGACCCCGCGCCCGGACGCACCGGAGGCGCCCGGCCCCGCGCCGGCGCTGGCGCCCGACGAGGCCCCCGCCCCGCCCGACCCGGCCGACGCCGATCCCGCCGCCGAGGCCGAGGCCTGGGCCCGCGTGGTCGAGGCCTGGGGCGACGAGGGCGCGCACCGGGCGTACCTGGCCCGCTTCGCCGACCTCGAGGGGCTGGCCGTCGCCGGCGGGCGCTACCGCGCGGTGCTGGCGGAGCGCCCCGGCGACGCGGTGGCCGCGCGCTTCCGCGACGAGGTGGTGAAGCGCGCCACCGTCCAGGGCCTCCGTCCCTGCCGCGCACCGTGCCGCGCCAGGCCGGGAAGCTCCGGCGCGCGCTCGTCGTCGCCGCGCTCCTCGCCCTCGGCGCCGCGGCCGCCTGGGCCGCGTTCCGCCTCGCCGCGCTGCTCACCGGGAGCCCGTCCTGATCCCCCTGCCCGCCCACCCCTCGCTCGACGACATCCTCGGGCCCGGCGGCCGCCTCGCGGCGGCGCTCCCCGGCTACGAGCACCGCGAGGACCAGCTCGAGATGGCGCGCGCGGTGGAGCGGGCCATCGAGCGCCGCGGCTACCTCGTGGCCGAGGCCGGCACCGGCACCGGCAAGACGCTCGCGTACCTCGTGCCGGCGGTGCTCTCCGGGCGGCGCGTGATCGTCTCCACCGCCACGAAGACGCTGCAGGAGCAGCTCTGGCAGAAGGACATCCCGCTGCTCCGCGACGCCTGCGGGCTCGAGTTCGGCGCCGCCTACCTGAAGGGCCGCTCCAACTACTTCTGCCTGGCCCGCGGCGAGGAGTTCGCCCGCGCCCCGACGTTCGCGGCGCGCGAGGAGGCGGCGCTCTGGCCGCGCATCGAGGCGTGGGCCCGGCGCACCGAGACCGGCGACCGGAGCGAGATCGACCTCCCCGACCAGTTCCACACCTGGAAGGACCTCTCCGCCACCAGCGAGAACTGCCTCGGGCGCGAGTGCGCCCGCTACGAGGAGTGCTTCGTCACCCGCGCCCGCGCGCTCGCCGCGCAGGCCGACGTCCTGCTCGTCAACCACCACCTGTTCTTCGCCGACCTCGCCATGCGCACCTCGCGCGCCGGCGTGGAGATCCTGCCCGAGCACGAGGTCGTGATCTTCGACGAGGCGCACGCGGTGGAGGACGTCGCCACCGAGTACTTCGGGCTGCAGGTCTCGTCGTACCGGGTGGAGGAGCTGTCCCGCGACGCGCTCCGCGCGGTGGCGGACCGGCCCGACCTCGCGTCGATGATGCGCGAGACGACCGGCGAGCTGCGCAAGGCGGGCGAGCGGTTCTTCCAGGCGGTGGCCGACGGGCTGCGCCAGGGCGGGACCCCGGCGCGCGGGCGCGGCTTCGGGCCGCCGCCCCGGCGGCGCCCGGCCCGGCGCGAGGAGGAGGAGGGCGTGAAGGCGGCCCTCACCCCCGCGGTGATGGAGGGGGCGCAGCGCGACCTCGCGCGCCTGGACGAGTCGCTGGCGGGGCTCCGCGAGCTGCTCGCCGACGCGGTCACGCCCTCGCTCTCGCAGATCGCGCGGCGCGCGGGCGAGCTGCGGGTCGAGGTCGCCGCGGTCACCGCCATGAAGGAGCCGTCGCGCGTGTACTTCGGCGAGGTGCGCGGGCGCGGCGTGTTCCTGCGGGCCGCGCCCATCGACGTCGCCGAGGAGCTGCGCGAGCGGCTCTACCAGCGCACCGACACCGCCGTGTTCACGAGCGCCACGCTCGCCGCGCAGGGGCGCTTCGACTTCTTCCGCCGGCAGGTGGGGCTGCTCCCGGAGCTGGAGGTGGAGGAGCGCCGGTTCGAGGGGCCGTTCGACTACGCCCGGCAGGCCGCGCTGGTCTCGCCGGAGGGGCTGCCCGAGCCGAACGACCCCGGCTTCGTGCGCGCCGCGGCCGAGTCCATCCGCGCGCTCACCGCGGTCACCGGCGGCCGCGCCTTCGTGCTCTGCACCTCGAACCGGAACATGAACGCGTTCCACGAGGCCTGCCGCGACCTGCCGTACCAGGTGCTGCGGCAGGGCGACCGGCCCAAGTCGCGCCTGCTCGACGAGTTCCGGTCCGAGCCGAGCGTCCTGTTCGCGACCGCCAGCTTCTGGGAGGGCGTGGACGTGCCCGGCGAGGCGCTCTCGCTCGTCATCATCGACCGGCTCCCGTTCGCGCCCCCCGGCGACCCGGTGATGTCGGCCCGGCTCCGCGCGCTCGAGGAGGAGGGGCGCGACGGCTTCTCCGAGCTGCAGGTCCCGGCCGCCGCGCTCGCGCTGCGCCAGGGCTTCGGGCGGCTGGTGCGGACCCGCGAGGACCGGGGCCTGGTGGCCGTGCTCGACCGGCGGCTCGTCACGAAGGGCTACGGCCGCGCCTTCCTCGCCACCCTGCCGCGCTGCCCGCTCCTCCGCACCGTGGAGGAGGCCCGGCGCTGGTGGCTGGGCGGGTAGGCGCGGTCCCCCGGGCGAGGGGAAGGAACGCTCCCACCGGCCCGGCGCTCCCGAAGCGGGCGAGCGGGCGGCGGAAAGGTTCGGCCCGGGCGGTGATCGGCTAGGATGGCCGCCGCGGCCGCCGTCCGTGGCGGTGCGCCCCCACGCGCATGGTCCAGTTCAACGAAGACAGCCGGGAGATCGCGGTCAAGGTCGTGTACTACGGCCCCGCGCTGTCCGGGAAGACGACGAACCTCCAGTCGCTCTTCCAGAAGATCGATCCCAAGGTCCGCGGGCGCCTCATGACGCTCGACACCAAGGACGATCGCACGCTGTTCTTCGACATGATGCCGGTGTTCTTCCGCACCCGCGCCGGCGTGAAGGTGAAGCTGAAGCTGTACACGGTGCCCGGGCAGGTGATGCACGAGTCCACCCGGCGCATCGTGCTCCAGGGCACCGACGCGGTGGCGTTCGTGGCCGACTCGCGCCGCAGCGAGGCCGGGTCCACGCTCGCCTACTGGAACAACATGCTCGCGAACCTGGAGGCGAACGGGCTCGACTACCGGACCCTGCCCATCGTCGTCCAGCTCAACAAGCGCGACCTGCCCGACGCGCGCGCCGACCACGAGCTCGACGACCTGCGCAAGGTGATCCAGCCGCCGTTCGTGCCGGCGGTGGCCATCCGCGGCGACGGCGTGGTGGAGACGCTCTACCTCGTGCTGCAGCGCTGCTACCGCAGCCTGGACCGGGCCTTCGGCCTGGAGGCGGTCTGGCAGATCCCGGAGAAGGAGTTCCTGGGCCAGATCTTCTCGCACGTGGACCTGCGCGGCGCGCGGCTGCCGCCCGAGGCGACGGTGCCATGATCGGCGCGTCGTTCCTCAACCAGCGGATCCCGCTGTCCGACCTGCTCGACCTCCGGGCGTTCGCCGAGGTCTGCCACTCCTTCTCCGACCTGTACCGGATCGGCCTGAAGGTGTTCGACGAGGCCGGCAACAAGCTGGTGGACGTGAAGGTCGGCAACGCCGACTTCTGCGGCTACATCTGGTCGAAGCCGGCCGGCCGCGAGCAGTGCATGGAGACGGTGGGGCGGGTGAAGGCGGAGGCCGTGCCGGAGGAGCCGGCCGCGGTCACCTTCTCGTGCTTCTCCGGCTGCCGCTACCTCGTCCACCCCATCATGTACGAGGGCGACCTCATCGGCCGGGTGGTGTTCGGCCCGTTCGTGCCCGACGACCTCGCCGCGCTGCCGCCCGCGCTCACCGGCATCGCCGAGGACTTCGACGTCGCCCAGGCCACCGGCTACCTCGCCAAGATCCGCCGCGTGTCGGTGCCCACCGCCGAGAAGATCCTGAAGCACTTCATGGATCTCCTCGACGTGATGGTGTTCACCGGCCACAAGAACCTCATCGCGGCGAAGCTCCACATCGAGGCGGTCACCGACAGCTACCGCGAGCTGCAGGACAAGAACCAGAAGCTCGAGGACAGCTACGCGAAGCTGAAGGAGCTCGACCGCCTCAAGTCGAACTTCCTCGCCACCATGAGCCACGAGCTGCGCACGCCGCTCACCAGCGTCATCGGCTACTCCGAGATGATGCTGGAGGGCCTGGGCGGCCCGCTCACCGCCGAGCAGCGCGAGTACCTCGGCATCATCATGGAGAAGGGCGAGAACCTGCTCCAGCTCATCACCTCGATCCTCGACATCTCCAAGATCGAGGCGGGCCGGGTGCGGCTCGTGCTCTCCGAGGTGGACGCGGTCCAGCTCATGCGCGACGCGGTGGCGACGCTGCTCCCCATCGCGCGCAAGAAGGGGCTGAAGGTCGCCTGCGATCCGTCGCCCCTGCCGCGGATCCACGCCGACCGCGACAAGCTCCGCCAGTGCCTGGTGAACCTCTGCTCGAACGCGGTGAAGTTCACCCCGCCGGGCGGCAGCATCACCGTGAACGCCGAGGTGCTGCAGGGCGAGCGGCTCGCCATCCACGTGGTGGACAGCGGCATCGGCATCCCGGAGGAGCACCTCGCCAAGGTGTTCGACGTCTTCTACCAGGTGGACGGCTCCTCCACCCGCGAGTACGGCGGCGCCGGCCTCGGGCTCGCCATCGTGAAGAGCTTCGTGGAGGCGCACGGCGGCGAGATCCGCGTCCGCTCCGCGCCCGGCACCGGCTCGATCTTCACCGTGCTCCTGCCCATCCGCGCCACCCCGGCCCCGGCGCTCACGCCGGTGGGGCCGGCCCCGGCGGTGGGGCGCTAGCGCGCCGTGCCCCGCCGCGCCGCCGCGCCGCGCCCGCCCCCGGGCGAGTTCGAGCTCATCGAGCGCTTCACCCGCGCGCTGCCGCTCGCCGGCGCGGGCGTGCGCCTCGGGCCCGGCGACGACACCGCGCTGCTCGCGCCGCCGCCCGGCGAGGACCTCGCCGCCACGGTGGACGCGGTGGTCGAGGGCGTCCACTTCGACGCGCGCTTCACCGCCGAGGACGTGGGCTGGAAGGCGCTCGCGGTGAACCTCTCCGACCTCGCCTCGATGGGCGCGCGGCCGCTCTGGGCGCTGGTGGCGCTGGCCTTCCCCCGCGGCACGCCGCCTGAGCGGCTGGAGGGGGTGGCGCGCGGCCTGGGCGCCTGCGCCCGCGCCCACCGCATCGCGGTGGTGGGCGGGAACGTCTCGCGCGCCTCCGAGCTGTCGGTCACCGTGACCGCGATCGGCGCGGTCCGCCGCGGCCGCGCGCTGCTGCGCTCCGGCGCGAGGCCCGGCGACCTCCTCGTCGCCTCCGGCACGTTCGGCGACGCCGCGCTCGGCCTCGCCCCCGGCGCCCCCGCCGCGCTCGCCCGCCGCCAGCGCCGGCCCGCGCCGCGCCTCGCGCTCGGGCGCGCGCTCGCCGGGGTGGCCCGGGCCGCCATCGACGTGTCCGACGGCCTGGTCCAGGACCTCGGCCACCTCTGCGACGAGTCGCGGGTCGCGGCGGTGCTGGACGCGGCGGCGGTCCCGACCTCGGCGGCCTACCGGCGGCTCGCCCGCTCGCTGCCGGATCCGCTCGGCCCCGCGCTCGGGGGCGGCGAGGACTACGAGCTCGTGGCGGCGGTCCCGCCCGCCCGCCTGGCGCGGGCGCGCCGCGCCGCCGCGCGGGCCGGGGTGCCGCTCACCGTGATCGGCCGGGTCGAGCGGGGCGCGGGCGTCCGCATCCTGGGCCCCGACGGCGCCGAGCGCCCGGCGCCCTCCGGCCACGACCACCTCCGCGCACCGCGGCCACTTTGACATCACCTCCCGCGGGTCTAGGATCGGCCCGCCGGTCGCCGCCCCGAGGGGCGACCCCCTTCCGAGCGACGAGACGAGAGAGGCACGCGTGGCGCGAGCGAGAGACGAGCGACTCCAGTCCACCCGCCCGAGCGCCCGCTGGCAGGACGCGCCGCACCTGGTGGCGGTCCGCGGCCGCGCCGCCGAGCCGCCGCTCCGCCCGGCGCCGCCCGCCGCCGGCCTGACGGTCTCGCTCCAGACGAAGATCCTCGTCTCCTACTTCATCGTGGGCGGGGTGCTGCTGTTCGCGGTGCCGCTCGTGCAGGCCTGGGTGGCGAGCCGCGCCGCGGGCGTCGTGATCATCCTCGCGCTCACCCTCGCGCTCGGGCAGGGGCTCACCCTCGCCATCGCCCGGGTGGCGCGCGTCGGGCGGCTCAAGGCGAGCGCGGTGGAGATCAGCCGCGGCGACCTCTCGCGCGCGGTGGTCTCGGAGGAGCAGAAGGCGTTCCACGACGAGATCGACGACCTCACCGAGGCCATCCGCACCATGCAGGAGAACCTGCGGGACCTCGTCTCGCGCATCCAGCGGACCGCGCAGTCGGTCTCGGACAGCGCCAACGACCTGCAGACGAGCGCCGAGGACGTGAACGCCTCCACCGACGAGGTGGCCTCGTCGATGGAGAAGATCGCGGTCGGCGCCGGGCAGCAGTCCGACCTGGTGGAGCGCACCTCGAAGGTGATCGGCGAGATCGCCGCCTCGATCGAGCGCACCGCCCGCAGCGCCGAGGAGGCGGCCCGCGCCTCGGTGGAGACGAGCACCTCGGCGGCCTCGGGCGGCGAGGCGGCCCGGCTCGCCGGCGAGAAGGTGAAGAAGGTGTTCGCGCGCATCGAGGCGGCCAGCGAGCAGGTGTTCGCGTTCGGCGAGCGCACCAAGGAGATCTCCAAGATCGTCGAGGCCATCACGCAGGTGGCCAACCAGACCAACCTGCTCGCGCTGAACGCCACCATCGAGGCGGCGCGCGCGGGCGAGTACGGGCGCGGGTTCGCGGTGGTGGCCGAGGAGGTGCGCAAGCTCGCCGAGGCGGCCGGCCGCTCCGCCGAGCAGATCTCCTCGCTCGCCACCGACATCTCCGGCCGCGCCGCGAAGGTGGTCGAGACCATGAAGGAGTCGGTGGCCGAACTCGGCGACGGGCGCGAGGACCTGAACGCGATCATCCGCACGCTCTCGGACATCGCCACCATCGCGGCGAGCGGCGCCGAGAAGGTGCGCGTCATCTCGCAGGACGCGCGCGAGCAGCTGAACGGCTCGGCCGACATGGTCCAGGCCATGGACCACATCTCCGACGTGGCTTCCTCGAACGCGAGCGCCACCGAGCAGGTCCGCAAGGTCACCGCCGAGCAGATCGCCGCCGTGTCGCAGATGGCGAGCGCCGCGCAGGAGCTCACCAACCTCTCGGTCGAGCTGCAGACCGTGGTCTCGCGGTTCCGGCTGGGCTAGAGGTCGCCGGGTGCGCCACGTCGTCTTCCGCGTCGCCGGCGAGCGCTACGCCCTGCCGCTCGCGGCGGTCCGCGAGGTGGTGCTGCCGCAGCCGCCCTTCGCGCGCGTCCCGCGCGCCTCCGAGGCGGTGCGCGGCGTCATGAACCTGCGCGGCCGGGTGGTGGCGGTGGTGGACCTGGCCGCGCTGGTCGGGCTGCCGCCCCAGCCGCTCCGCGACGGGGCCGGGATGGTGCTCATCCTGGACCAGGGCAAGCGCGCGCTGGGCCTGCTCATCGGCGGGGTGCTCGGGGTCGAGCCGCTCGCGCCGCCGGAGGCCGGCGGCGGCCTGGTGCGCGGCCTCGCCGAGGCGCGGACCGGGGCGGTGACGGTGCTCGGCCCCGAGGCGCTCGCCGAGCAGGCCTCCGCGCTGTTCGGCGGGAGGTGACGTGCGGCGAGGTGTGCACGCGGGCGGCGCCTTGTCCGGCGCGCAAGACCGATGGTAACGTCCCCGGATTCCCGGGAGGGACCTGAGTCCATGGCGAAGCGAGTCCTGATCGTCGACGACGCGATCTTCATGCGGAACATGATCAAGGACATCTTCTCCGGGTCCGGGTTCGAGGTCGTCGGCGAGGCCGCCAACGGGCTCGAGGCGGTGGAGAAGTACAAGGAGCTGAAGCCCGACCTCACCACCATGGACATCGTGATGCCGTTCAAGAGCGGCATCGAGGCCACCCGCGAGATCATCAAGCACGACGCGCGGGCGGTCATCGTGATGTGCAGCGCGCTCGGGCAGGAGTCGCTGGTCATGGAGGCGATCGAGGCCGGCGCGAGCGACTTCATCGTGAAGCCGTTCAAGGCCGAGGACGTGCTGTCGGTGGTCAAGAAGGTGATGGGCGACGCCTGATCGCGGGCCCGGGGGCGGGCGCGCCGTGGACCTCCAGAAGTACCTCTCCCTCTACGTGGCCGAGTCGGGCGAGCACCTCGCCGGCTACGGCCGCGACCTGGTCGAGCTCGAGCGGGCGGTGCGCGAGGGGCGCGCCGTCAAGGCCACCATCGACAGCCTGTTCCGGCACGCGCACAGCGTGAAGGGCATGAGCGCCGCCATGGCGTTCGACGGCATCGCCACGCTCGCGCACAAGGCCGAGGACCTGGTGGACGTGTTCCGCGGCGAGCCCGGCCGGCTCGACGCCGCCGCGGTGGACGTGCTGCTCGCCGCCGGCGACGCGCTCGCCGCCATGGTGCAGGGGGCCGGGCGCGGGGAGAAGCCCGAGCCGGACGCCGCGCTGGTGGCGCGGGTGGTGGAGGCGGCGCGCCGCTGCCGGGCGGGCGAGCCGCCCGGGCCGCCCGAGGGCGATCCGTTCGCAGAGCCGCCGGCCGCCGCCCCGTCGTCGTCCCCGGCCGCCGCCGCGCCCGCGGCTCCGCCGCCCGCGGCCGATCCCGCCGCCGGGCCGGCGCCCGCCGAGCAGCCGGCGCCGCGCGCGCACCGGCGGGTGCAGGTCGAGGTGGACATCGCGCCCGGCTGCCCGGTGCCGGCGGTGCGCGCGTTCCTGGTGGTGAAGAAGCTCGCCGCGCTCGGCGCGGTGGCGCGCTCGGCCCCCACCGTCGAGGACCTGAAGGCGGGCCGCATCCCCGGAAAGCGGCTCGAGGTGGAGCTGCAGTCGCCGGAGCCGCTCGCCGCGCTGGAGCGGGCGCTCGCGCAGATCTCCGACCTCGCCCAGGTGGCGGTGCGCGAGGCGGCCGCCGCGCCGCCGGCCGCCGCCGCCCCGGCCGCGCCCGCGCCGGCGCCCGCGCGCGAGGCGCCGGCCGAGCCGGCCCGCACGGTGCGGGTGAAGACCGAGATCCTGGACGGCTTCCTCGACGCGGTGGGCGAGCTCATCCTCGCCACCGCCCGCATCCGCGAGGTGGGCCGCGGCCTGCCGCGCGACGTGCGCGCGCCGCTCGACGAGGGCGTGGACCGGCTGCACGCCATCGTGAAGGACCTGCACGACAAGGTGATGACGGTGCGGATGACCCCGCTCGCGCTCGTCACCGAGCGGCTCCCGCGCGTGGTCCGCGACCTCGCCCGCGCCGTGAACAAGCAGGTGGAGCTCGACGTGCAGGGCGCCGAGATCGAGATCGACCGCGCCATCCTGGAGGAGCTGTCCGACCCGCTCCAGCACGTGCTCCGGAACGCGGTGGACCACGGGATCGAGCCGCCGCACCTGCGGCTCCTCGCCGGGAAGCCCGCCACCGGCCGGCTCGCGCTCACCGCCCGCCGCGAGCGCGACCGCGTCATCCTGGAGCTCGCCGACGACGGGCGCGGCCTCGACCCGGAGCGGCTGCGCCAGGCCGCGGTGGCGCGCGGGGTGCTCGCGCCGGAGCAGGCCGCCGCGCTCTCCGACCGCGAGGCGCTCATGCTCTGCTGCCTGCCCGGCGTGTCCACCGCCGACCAGGTCACCGAGCTCTCCGGCCGCGGCGTGGGCATGGACTCGGTGAAGCGGACGGTCGAGGCGCTCGGGGGCACGCTCGAGGTGGAGAGCGCGCCGGGCCTGGGCGCGCGCGTCACCTTCCGCCTGCCGCTCACGGTGGCGGTCCAGCCGGTGCTGCTCGTCCGGGTGGGCGAGGAGGTGCTGGGCCTGCCCATCGCGAAGGTGCACGGCGCCGCGCAGGTGGAGCTGTCGCGGCTCGACCGCAGCCGCGGCGAGCCGGTCCTGCCCTACGACGGCGAGCTCGTGCCGGTGCGCGACCTCTCCCGGTTGCTCGGCTTCCCGGCCGCGGCCGGCGACGTGCGCGCGGTGGTGGTGGCCGAGGGCGGCGAGCCGGGCCGGGTGGGCCTGGCGGTGGACGCGCTGCTCGGCCAGCACGAGGCGGTGCTGAAGCCGCTCGGCAGCCCGCTCGAGTCGGTGCCCGGCCTCTCCGCGGTGACCGTGCTCGGCACCGGCCGGCCGGTCTTCATCCTCGACGTCCAGAGGCTGTTCGCGTGAGCGCCCCCGGCTTCGGCCCGCGCGAGCTGGACGCGCTCCAGGAGCTCGCCAGCATCGGCTGCGGCCAGGCGATCACCGCGCTGGGCCGCCTGGCCGGGCGCCCCATCCACATGGACGTGCCCGAGGCCTGGGTGGGCGCCGAGACCGGCGCCATCGCGGCGTTCCTGGGCGGCCTGGGGCAGGACCTCGTCGCGGTGGGCGTGAAGCTGGAGGGGCCGCTCACCGGCGACCTGCTGCTCGCGCTGCAGGAGCGCGACGCCGAGGCGCTGGCGGCGGTGCTCGGGTTCCCGCCCGGCGGCGACTGGTCGGGCATGGCGGAGAGCGCGCTCCTCGAGTCGGGCAACATCGTGGGGAGCGCGTTCGTCTCGGCGGTGGCCGCGCTGGTGGGGGAGAAGCTCCTGCTCTCGGTGCCGACCCTCGCGCGCGGCAGCGGGCGCGAGTGCGTGGAGCGGCTCGTCACCCACGACGGCTCGATCGCGCTCGCCACCCGGTTCGTCCTGTCCACCGGCGCGGACGGGCCGGTGGTCGCGGGCGAGCCCGCCCTGGAGGGGCTCATCCTGGTGATGCCCGAGCCGGCGCGCATCGCGAAGCTCCTCTCGCATCTCGATCTGCGATAGACAGCGCGCATGGACGAGAAGACCCTGCGCGCGCTCCTCGCCCGCGTGAAGCGCGGCCAGTCCTCGCTCGACGAGGCGGTGGCCGCCCTGAAGGGCGCGCCGTTCGAGCGCCTGGGCGACCTCGCCACGCTCGACACGCACCGGACCCTGCGGGTGGGGATGCCGGAGGTGGTGCTGGCCGAGTCGAAGACCGCCGCGCAGGTGGCGGCCATCGCCCGCAAGCTCGCCGCGCGCGGCCCGCTCCTCGTCACCCGGCTCGCCCCGGAGAAGGCCGGCCCGGCGCGGCGCGCGGTGAAGGGCAGCGTCTACGACCCGGTCTCGCGCACGCTGCGCAAGGGGCGCATGGACCTGCCGGCGCGCGGGCCGGTGGCGGTGTGCTGCGCCGGCACCTCGGACATCCCGGTGTGCGAGGAGGCGGCGGTGACGCTGGAGGTGATGGGCGTCGAGCCCATCCGCGTCTACGACGTGGGCGTGGCCGGGATCCACCGGCTGCTGGCGCGGCGCGAGGACCTCGACCGGGCGCGCGCGGTGATCGTCGCCGCCGGCATGGAGGGCGCGCTGCCCTCGGTGGTGGGCGGCCTGGTGGGCCGGCCGGTGATCGGCGTGCCGACGTCGGTCGGCTACGGCGCCTCGCTGGGCGGGCTCGCGCCGCTGTTCACGATGCTGAACTCCTGCGCGCCGAACGTCACGGTGGTGAACGTGGACAACGGCTTCGGCGCGGCGTTCGTGGCGGGCCTCGTCGCCCGCGGCTGAAGCGAGGCCCCGGATGGCGCTCCTCCTCCTCGAGCCGGTGGGCGGCATCGCCGGCGACATGTTCCTGGCCGCCGCGATCGACCTGGGCGTGGACGCGGCCGCGCTCTCGCGCGCGCTCGAGTCGCTCGGCGTCCCGGGCTGGCGGCTCGCGGTGACGCGGAAGGCCGAGCACGGGATCCAGGGCACGCACGTGGACGTGGTGGTGGAGGGCGAGCAGCCCGCCTCGCGCGGCCTCGCCGAGATCCTGGGGCTGGTGGCGGCGAGCGGGCTCCCGCCCCGGGCGCGCGAGGTGGCGCGCGGGCTCTTCCAGCGCATCGGCGAGGCCGAGGCGCGCGTGCACGGCGTGCCGGTCTCGGAGGTGCACTTCCACGAGGTCGGCGCGGTGGACTCGATCGTGGACGTGTGCGGCGCGGCGGTGGCGCTCGACCTGCTCGGCTGGCCGGAGGTGCGCTCGGCGCCGCCGGAGCTGGGGCGCGGGCTGGTGCGCACCGCGCACGGGACCATGCCGGTGCCGCCGCCGGCGGTGCTGGAGCTCCTGAAGGGCAAGCCGGTGCGCCCGGGCGGCCCGCCCGGCGAGGCGGTCACGCCCACCGGCGCGGCGCTGCTCGCGGTCCTCGCCGAGGTGGGCCCGCTCCCGGCCCACGTGCCGCTGCGGGTGGGCTACGGGGTGGGCACACGCGCCTGGCCGGATCGGCCGAACGTGCTGCGCGCCACGCTCGCCGAGCCGGCACCGGCGGCCGGCGCGGGCGGGCCCGGGCCCGAGGCGCTCTGGGTGCTGGAGGCGAACCTCGACGACTGCCCGGGGCAGCTCGTGGCGCGCGCCATCGAGGCGGCGCTCGAGGCCGGCGCTCGACGCCTGGGCGGCGCCGCTCACCATGAAGAAGGGGCGCCCCGGCGTCCTCCTCGGCGCGCTCTGCGACGAGGCGCAGCGCGCGGCGGTGACCGGCGCGCTCTTCGCCGAGACCACCACGCTGGGCGTGCGCCGGCACGCGGTGGAGCGCGACGCGCTGGAGCGCGCGCTCGAGCCGGTCGAGACCGCCTACGGGACCGTGCGCGTCAAGGTGGCGCGGCTCGGCGGCCGGGAGCTGGGCGCGCACCCGGAGTACGACGACTGCGCCGCGCGCGCCCGCGCCGCAGGCGTGGCCGTGCGCGAGGTGATGGCGGCGGCGCTGGCCGCGTACCGTTCCCGGCGCCCGTAGCGGGCGCGTGCTAGAGTCGGGGGCCGGGGGAGGCATGGCGGGGACGCGCAGGAGGCCGGGGCGGAAGGCGGCGAAGCGCACGCGCGCCCCGAGCGCGCGCCCGAAGCCGCGGCCCCGGCCGAAGCCCGGGCGGAGGCGCCGCCCGCCGCCGCCGCCCGTCACGCCCGATCCGTCCGACGCGGTGCTGCTGAGGCTGTCGCGCGAGCTCGCCGAGGCGCGCGCGGAGGACCAGATCAGCGGCGCCCTGGCCCGCGCGCTCGATGCCGTGTTCCCCGGCCGCGCCTTCTCGATCCGGCTGGTGGACCCGCGCACGCTGGCGCTCACCACCTTCTACGCGAGCGGCCGGCTCCGCCCCGACCGCTCCGGGCGGCTGGTGCTGGCCCGCGACGCCGTGGAGGAGGCCGGGCTCTCGGCCGCGGCGCTCGCCGCCGGCGGCGTGCGGGTGGTGGAGCGCGAGGAGCCGCTGTTCGAGGGCTACGACGAGGCCAGCTCGGCGCCGCTCGCGGTCTCGGGCGCGCTCTACGGCGTGCTCTCGCTCGAGTACGCGCGCGGCGGGCCCGGGAACCCGGCCGAGGACCGGCCGCTGCTGCGCCGGGTGGCCGCGCACGCGGCGCTGGGCGTGCGGAACGTCCGCTCCATCGACGAGCTCACCTACCTCAAGACCTACCTCGAGGAGCTGATCGAGCACGCCAACGCGCTCATCTGGGCGGTGGACCGCGACCGCTCGGTGATCGTCTGGAACGCGGCCCTCGCGAAGCTCTCCGGGCTCCCCGCCGGCGAGGTGCTGGGGGGCGAGGCGCTCCTGCGCGCGCCGGACGACGAGCGGCCGCGGCTCGCCGCGGTGCTGGGGCGGAGCCTCGGCGGCGAGCGGGTGGACGGGTTCGAGACGCGGCTCGTGCGCCGCGACGGCGGCGAGGTGCGGGTGGCGGTGAACACCGCGCCCATCACCGGCGCGTCCGGCGAGGTCGACGGCGTCATCCTCATCGGCCAGGACCTCACCCTGCTCCGCTCCATGCAGGCCGCCGCCGAGCACGCCGAGCGGCTCGCCGCCATCGGGCGCCTCGTGGCGGGCGTGGTCCACGAGCTCAACAACCCGCTCACCGCGGTGACCATGTACTCGGACGTGCTGCTCGAGCGCTTCACCGCGCGCGGGCAGGACCCGGCCGACGTCGAGAAGCTCCGCGCCATCAAGGACGCGGGCCAGCGCATCCAGCGCCTCGCCCGCGACCTCGTCACCTACGCCCGCCCCACCGGCGCGCACACCGAGGCGGTGGACCTCGTGCCGGCGGTGGACGAGGCCGGGCGCATGGCGAAGACCGCGCTCAAGGAGGCCGGCGCGGGGCTGGTGCGCGACGGCGGCGACGGGCCGTACGTGGTGGAGGGCAACCGGCCCAGCCTGGTGCAGGTGGTGCTCGCGCTCGTGACGAACGCGGCGCAGGCGGTCCCGCCCGGCGCCGAGGTGCGGGTGGGGCTCTCGCGCGAGGGCGGAGAGGTGGTGCTCACCGTGGCGGACGCGGGCGCGGGCATGCCGCCGGAGGTGGCGGCGCGCGCGTTCGAGCCGTTCTTCACCACCCGCGCCGGCGTGGGCATCGGGCTCGGCCTGCCCATCGTGCAGGGGATCGTGGAGCGCCACGGCGGCAGCGTCAGCCTCACCACCGCGGCCGGGCGCGGCACCACCGTGACCGTCCGCCTGCCGGCCCGCGCCGCCACGCCCACCGAGCTGCGCCCGGTGGGCCCGGCCGACGCGCGGCAGCGCCCGCCCGGCGACACGCCCACGCACCCGCGGCTGCCCCGCCCGCCGCGCGGGTAGCCCCGCTCACCCTTCGACTCCGGCGGGCCTGGGGCGGCGTACGCTCAGGGTGACCCTTCGACTCCGGCGGGCCTGCGGCCCGCCTACGCTCAGGGTGAGCGGATCAAGGATCGCTCATCCCGAGCGTAGGCCGTGCCGCCAGGCACGGCCGGAGTCGAGGGATCATCCCGGGCGTAGCGCGGCCGTGAGGCCGCGCGGAGTCGAGGGAGCGGGTGACTACGCGCTCACCGACAGGACCGCGTAGCCCTTGAAGCTCGGCAGCACCGTCGAGATCGAGTAGCCGGACGGGTTGAGCGGGATGCGCACGTCCGAGCCGTCGGACGAGACGAAGCGGCCGCGGCGGACGCCGCCGGCCACGTGCTCGCCGAGGAACAAGGTCGCGCCCTGGGCGCGCTCCGGCGCGACGAGGTGCACGTCGAGCGCCTCGCCGGTCCGGTTCAGCACCACCAGCACCTGCGCCCGCCCGGCCACGCGCGCGGCGCGGCGGCCGCGCCCGAGGAGCGACGCGAGCGTGCGCTCCAGCGCGGCGAGGTCGGGCGCGCCGCCCGGGCCCTTCTCCGGCGCGAGCGCCGGCAGCTCCACCAGCGTGCCGGAGCCGACGCGCACGCCGCCCGGCTTGCCCGCGGGCAGGAACGCGCCGGTCTGCCGCCCGCCCTCGTCCACCGCGCCGGGCGCGCCGAACGCGATCACCGTGCCGCCCGCCTCCAGCCGCCGCCGCGCCTGCGAGGCCTCGAGCGCGGAGAGCGCGCCGGCGTCGGCGAGCACCAGCACCGCGCCCGGCGGCGCGTCCTGGACGCGCATCACCACCGGCGCCTGCGCGTGCAGCGCCGCGAGCGCGTCGCCGGCCCGCTCCACCGAGCGCCGGTGCCGGCCGCCCGTCCACAGGTCGGCCTCGGGCGAGTAGAGCACCGCCAGCTCCGCCACCGGCGCCGCGAGCGACGGCGGCCGCCCCGCGCGCAGCGCGAGCTGCCGCGCCAGCCGGCGGACCGCGGCCACCTCCTGGCCGGCCGCGCCGCCGGGCTCGAGCCCGGAGAGCTCCACGCCGCAGGTCGCGGCCACCGCGGCGAGCCGGGCCAGCGCCGCGGGCGCGCCGTCGCCGGGCTGCGTCGCGATCGCCACCGGCCGGCGCCCCGCCGCCGCGCGGAGCAGCCGGACCAGGCCCGGGCCGCTCGTGGCCGGCGCCGGGAAGATGGTCGCGTCCACCAGGCGGGCCGCGGCGAGCTGCGCCGGGCCGAGCGCCTCGAACTGGGCCACGACCTCGAAGGCGCGCCCCGCCGCGCGGGCCGCGTCGCGCGCCGAACGGGCGTACCCGCGCAGCGCCAGCGCGAGCGCACGGTTCCGCACCCTCCAGAAGTCTCGCCCGAAGGGGAGGTGGTCGAAGGTGACCGCGCCCGGCGCCTGCGCCACCGCCTCGCGCGCCAGCGCGAGGTAGTCCACCGGCTGGAAGTGGTCGCCGTACTCGCGCGTCAGCTCGCGCCCCACCGCGCGCTGGCAGTCCACGCAGAAGCCGGCGCCGAGCAGCCCGAGCGCGAGCGGCGCGTCGGGGCGATCGAGGCAGACCCCGGCGAAGCCCGCGTCGAGCGCGGCGCGGGCCGCCTCGGCGACGCGCGCCTGCTGGCGATCCGACGACAGGCAGGCGCGGAGCGGCCCGGAGAGGCCCGCAGGGTTGCCGTCGGCGGCGCGGCAGGCCTCGCTGGCGGTGGCGGCGCGACCGGCCGGGATGTCCGCGAGCGCGCGGTTCACCAGCGGCGCCGGGAGCGGCTCGGCCGGCGGTGCGAGCAGGGGCTCGGCGGAGAGCGCCTCCGCGGCGCGCGCGGCCTCCTCCGGGAGCGCGCCCGGCGCGAGGCGGTACGGAGCGAAGGCGTCGTCGAGCGGCATGAGGTGCGTCCGGAGGCGTGAGGGTACGACGCGGCTCGCCGCCGGGCAATTGCCCCCGGGCGCGTGCGGCCGCACCATCGAGCGAGGCCGCACGGTGATCGGCGGAATTGGCGCGCGATATCCGGCGACGAGGGTGCGCGTGGGGCGTACCCCGTCGCGTTGACGCCCTCGAAAAACGCGTGGTACGGAGACCACGTCCGGGCAAGCGCATGTTCGTGGGACGTCCGCGCGGCCCACCCTCGGAGGCACAGACGGCAATGGGCGAAATGTTCGGAGCGCTCGCGAAGCACTATCACGAGGGCGGGTGGATGATGCACCCGATCCTCGCCTCGCTGATCGTGGTGGTGGGCCTCGTGGTGGACCGCGCCCTCGCGCTCTACTTCCAGGCCTCCGTGGACAAGGAGGGCTTCCTCCGCGGACTGAAGGAGCACATCTACCGGGGCGACCTCGACCGGGCGATCAGCTTCTGCGCCTCGCAGAAGAAGACCCCGCTCGTCTCGGTGATCAAGGCCGGCCTCATCAACGTGCCGAAGGGCGAGGCCGACGTGCAGGCCGCCATGGACGAGGCGACGCTGCGCGAGTCGCCCAAGATCGAGAAGCGCACCGGCTACCTCGCCATGCTCGGCAACGTGGCCACCCTGCTCGGCCTGCTCGGCACCATCGTCGGCCTCATCGGCGCGTTCGGCGCGGTGGCCAACGCCAGCCCCGCCGACAAGGCCACCATCCTCGCGAACTCCATCTCCGAGGCCATGAACTGCACCGCCTTCGGGCTCCTCACCGCCATCCCGGCGCTGGTGGCCTACTCGGTGCTGCAGGGCAAGTCGCAGCAGATGCTCGACGACATCAACGAGACCTCGGTCTCGGTGCTGAACCTCATCGTCGCGAACCGCGACAAGATGAAGCTGCCGGCGACGGTCCCGTCGGAGGAGTAGCGCATGGGCGGCGGCGCGATCCCGGAGGCGGGCGGCGGCGGCAAGCGCAAGAAGAAGGCGCTCGACGCGGTCATCAACGTCGTCCCCGCCATCGACCTGCTCTCCTGCTGCATCACCTTCCTGCTCTACACCGCGGTGTGGACGCAGATCTCGCGCCTGCAGGTGCAGCAGTTCGGCGCGGGCGCCCCCGAGCCGCCCACCACCGAGCAGCAGAAGGCGCTCATGGTGACGCTGGCGGTGAGCGAGCGCGGGATGAACCTCACCACCTCCGCCGGCCTGAACGTGGAGATCCCCATGGACCGCGCCGGCGGCGCCGCGCGCCAGGACTACAAGGCGCTCGACGACCGGCTGAAGCAGCTTCGCAGCGAGCACCCCGACGCCGCGGCGGTGACCGTCTCGGCGGAGGACACCGTCAGCTACGGCGACCTCGTGCAGGTCATCGACACGTGCATGGGCCAGGGGCTCGTGTCCGTGTCGGTCACCGGGGTCTGAGAGCCAGGCGCGACCATGCCCATCGTCTCCCCCGGCAAGCGGCCCGCGAAGCGGTTCGAGAAGTCGAAGATCCTCGGCGGCAAGTTCGCGCGCGCGCACAAGGCCACCAACGCCGACCTGAACGTCGTCCCGATGGTCGACATGATGACGATGCTCGTCATCTTCCTCCTGCAGCAGTTCTCGTCCACGGGCGAGGTGCTGTACATGCAGAAGGACATCAAGCTGCCCGACGCGCGGCACGGCCAGATCATCGAGATCGCGCCGGTGGTGGCGATCAGCGCCGAGCAGGTGGTGGTCACCGGCGTGAAGGTGGCCGAGGTCCGCGAGCTCGACAGCGAGGGCGGCTACCTCAACATCCCCGCGCTCGAGGAGCGCCTGCGCGACGAGAAGAAGCGCTGGGACTTCATCCACCAGAACGACCCCGAGAAGAAGTGGGAGGGGGCGGTGAACATCCAGGCGGACAAGGGCGTGCCGTTCCGGATCGTGAAGCGCGTCCTGTTCTCCTGCGGGGTCGCCGGCTACTTCAACGTGAACTTCGCCGCGCTGGACGCCGGCACCGCCGTCGCGGCGGCCGCGCCGGGCGGGCCGGGCGAGGGGTAGCCGCAGGCCAGCCGAGCGCGCGCCCCCCGCTGGCGGGGCGCCGCCCGGCCCCCGGGGCCCCGGCCCGGGGGAACGCGCACTTGCCAAGATCCACGACGGATCGGTAGTATCCGCCGTCCCGGATTCCCGCCGGCCGCGCAACATCGCGCAACGAGCCGAGTTTTCACGGGTACTCCCAACGTCGGAGCCGTCCCCGCCATGAACCTTTCCAGCATCCTCACCTCCCTCTCGCTCGGTGCGAGCGGCCACGGTGAGGCGAACCTCATCCTGCCGAACCTCGACGGCGCGGAGCGCTTCCTCGGGATGTCCGGCCACAACCTGCTGGCCGCCGGCATCGTGGTCTGCGTCCTCGGCCTGATCTTCGGCCTGGTGATCGCCAGGCAGCTGAAGGCGCTCCCGGTCCACCGGTCGATGCGCGAGATCTCCGAGCTCATCTACGAGACCGCGAAGACCTACCTCGTCACGCAGGGCAAGTTCATCGCGATCCTGTGGGCGTTCATCGCGGTGATCATCGTCGCGTACTTCGGCTTCCTCACCACCGGGCCGGACGGCGGCCGCGGGATGGGCGCCGGGCGCGTGGCGCTCATCCTGGTGATGAGCCTCATCGGCATCCTCGGCTCCTCCGGCGTGGCCTGGTTCGGCATCCGCGTGAACACCTACGCGAACAGCCGCGCCGCCTTCGCCGCGCTGGGCGGCAAGCCCTTCCCCACCTACGCCATCCCGCTCAAGGCGGGCATGTCGATCGGCACGATGCTCATCAGCGTCGAGCTGCTCATCATGCTGGCGATCCTGCTCTTCATCCCGTCCGACCTGGCGGGCCCGTGCTTCATCGGCTTCGCCATCGGCGAGTCGCTGGGCGCCTCGGCGCTCCGCATCGCCGGCGGCATCTTCACCAAGATCGCCGACATCGGCTCGGACCTGATGAAGATCGTCTTCAAGATCAAGGAGGACGACGCCCGCAACCCCGGCGTGATCGCCGACTGCACCGGCGACAACGCGGGTGACTCGGTGGGCCCCTCCGCCGACGGCTTCGAGACCTACGGCGTCACCGGCGTCGCGCTCATCTCCTTCATCCTGCTCGCGGTGGTGAACCCGAGCTACCAGGTCCAGCTGCTCGTCTGGATCTTCGCGATGCGCATCATGATGGTCATCGCGTCGGTCGCCTCCTACTGGATCAACGAGGCGGTCGCGAAGGCCAAGTACGCCGGCGCCGACTCGATGAACTTCGAGGCGCCGCTCACCTCGCTGGTGTGGCTCACCTCGATCGTCTCGGTGGTCCTCACCTTCGTCGTCTCGAAGCTCATCATCGGCGAGCTCGGCGACGGCACGCTCTGGTGGAAGCTCTCCGCCATCATCACCTGCGGCACGCTGGCGGGCGCGATCATCCCCGAGATGATCAAGGTCTTCACCTCCACCAGCTCCGGCCACGTGAGGGAGGTCGTCACCGCGTCGAAGGAGGGCGGCGCCTCCCTGAACGTCCTCTCCGGCCTCACCGCCGGCAACTTCTCCGCCTTCTGGATGGGCCTCGTCATCATCGCGCTGATGGGCGCCGCCTACGGCGTGTCCACCCTCGGCGTCGGCGAGCTGATGATGGCCCCGGCGGTGTTCGCGTTCGGCCTGGTCGCCTTCGGCTTCCTGGGCATGGGCCCGGTCACCATCGCGGTCGACTCCTACGGCCCGGTGACGGACAACGCGCAGTCGGTCTACGAGCTCTCGCTCATCGAGAACGTGCCGAACGTGAAGGCCGAGGTGAAGAAGGACTTCGGCTTCGACCTCGACTTCGAGAAGGCCAAGGGCTACCTCGAGGAGAACGACGGCGCCGGCAACACCTTCAAGGCGACCGCCAAGCCGGTGCTCATCGGCACCGCCGTCGTCGGCGCCACCACCATGATCTTCTCGATCATCGTGGTGCTGACGAGCGGCCTCACCCAGAACCTCGAGAAGCTCTCGATCATGAACCCGCTGTTCCTGCTCGGCCTCATCATGGGCGGCGCGGTGATCTACTGGTTCTCGGGCGCGTCCACCCAGGCCGTCTCCACCGGCGCCTACCGCGCGGTCGAGTTCATCAAGCAGAACATCCGCCTCGAGGGCGTCGAGAAGGCGAGCGTCGAGGACTCGAAGAAGGTCGTCGAGATCTGCACGCAGTACGCGCAGAAGGGCATGTTCAACATCTTCCTGGTGGTGTTCTTCGCCACCCTGTCCTTCGCGTTCGCCGACGAGTTCTTCTTCATCGGCTACCTCGTCTCCATCGCCATCTTCGGCCTGTTCCAGGCGATCTTCATGGCGAACGCCGGCGGCGCCTGGGACAACGCCAAGAAGGTGGTCGAGGTCGAGCTGAAGGCCAAGGGCACGCCGCTGCACGACGCCACCGTGGTCGGCGACACCGTCGGCGACCCGTTCAAGGACACCTCCTCGGTGGCCATGAACCCCATCATCAAGTTCACCACGCTGTTCGGCCTGCTGGCCGTCGAGCTCGCCATCCAGATGGAGACCTCGGCGCGCGTGGGCCTGGCGGCGGTGTTCCTGGCGGTGGCGCTCGTGTTCGTGTGGCGCTCCTTCTACCGGATGCGGATCGAGACCGGCGTGAAGGCCACCGAGACGGCCGGCGCGGCCAGCCCGGCGCACTAGCATGTGCGCGGAGCGGATCGCTCCGCTGTCACCGAGGGCGGCGCTCGAGAAGGCGTGCGCCGCCCTCAAGGTGTTTCCCCTCCACGGCGTGGTCGTCCTCCCGGGGACGCCCACGCCGTTCCACATCTTCGAGCCGCGCTACCGCGCGCTCGTCGCGGACGCGCTGCGCGGGGACCGCATCCTGGCGGTCCCCGGCCTCACCACCCTTGAGGCGGCGCAGCAGCTCCACCCGCCGCTCTTCCCGGTGGCGGGCGCCTGCATCATCGAGCAGGAGGACCGCTACGACGACGGGCGCTACGACCTCGTCGTGCGCGGCGTGGCGCGCGTGCGGCTGATCCAGGAGCTCGCGAACGAGAAGCCCTACCGCGAGTTCCGCGCCGAGATCCTCGACGACGTCTGGCCGGACGAGGGGTCCGACGCCGTCGAGTCGCAGGTCGCGTCGCTCCGGCAGCTCGTGCTCGAGCTGTCCACCCGCCTCCCGCCCGAGTCCGGCGCCCCGGCGCTCGCCGAGGCGGTGGCGCAGATGCGCGACGCCTCCGCCATCGCCGACCTGGTGGCCGCCGCGGCGGTCTCCGAGCCGCACGCCCGCCAGCGGGTGCTGGAGACGCTCGAGGTCGAGCGCCGCCTCGAGCTGGTGGTCGAGGAGGTCGCGGGCGTGGTGCTGATGCTGTCGAAGGGGCAGCGGCCGGAGAACTGACCGGCGCTCGTCCTTCGACAGGCTCAGGACGAGCGGACTTCGTCCATTCCGCTCATCCCGACCCTTCGACTCCGTCCGCTCACCCTTCGACTCCGGCGGGCCTGCGGCCCGCCTACGCTCAAGGTGAGCGGATCAGTTGACCCCCCCGCTCATCCCGAGCGTAGGCCGTGCCGTCAGGCACGGCCGGAGTCGAGGGACGCTCAGGGTGAGCGGATCAGTTGACCCCCCCGCTCATCCCGAGCGTAGGCCGTGCCGTCAGGCACGGCCGGAGTCGAGGGACGCCCGCCCCACGCCGTAGTAGGTGAACCCGGCCGCGCGGACCTTTGCGGCGTCCCACACGTTCCGGCCGTCGAACAGCACCGGCTGCGCCATGACCTGCTTCAGCCGCCCGAGGTCCGGCTGGCGGAACTCGTTCCACTCGGTCACGAGCAGGAGCGCGTCGGCGCCCTCGGCGGCGGCGTACGGCTCGTCCACCAGCGTCACCCCGCGGCCGCGGAAGATCCCGTCCGCGACCTGCGCGGCCACCGGGTCGTGGGCGCGGACCCTGGCGCCGGCGGCGAGCAGGCCCTCCACCACGGTGATGGCCGGCGCCTCGCGCATGTCGTCGGTGCGCGGCTTGAACGCGAGCCCCCACACGCCGAAGGTGCGCCCGGCCAGCGAGCCGAAGTGCTTCTGCGCCTTCTCCACCAGCCAGCGCTTCTGCCGCTCGTTGACGCGCTCCACCGCGCGGAGCAGGTCGAAGTCGAGGCCGAGGTGGCGCGCCATGCTCATCACCGCGCGCACGTCCTTCGGGAAGCAGGAGCCGCCGAAGCCCACCCCCGGGAACAGGAACGGGTGGCCGATGCGCCGGTCCGAGCCGATGCCGCGGCGGACCTGGTCCACGTCGGCGCCCAGCTTCTCGCACAGCGTCGCGATCTCGTTCATGAACGAGATGCGGGTCGCCAGCATCGCGTTCGCGGCGTACTTCGTCAGCTCGGCGGAGCGCAGGTCCATGAACAGCACCGGCTGCTCGGCGCGGACGAACGGCGCGTACAGCTCGGCCATCACCGCGCGGGCGCGCTCGGAGGCGACGCCCACCACCACGCGGTCCGGCCGCATGAAGTCGTCGATGGCGGCGCCTTCCTTCAGGAACTCGGGGTTGGAGACCACGTCGAACGGCTGCGTGGTCACCTCGCGGAGCGCCTCGGCCACCTTGTCGGCGCTGCCCACCGGCACCGTGCTCTTGTCCACCACCACCGTGTAGCGGGTGAGGTGCCGGCCGATCTCGCGGGCGGCGGCGAGCACGTAGGACAGGTCGGCGTCGCCGTTCTCGCCGGGCGGGGTGCCCACCGCGATGAACGCCACGTCGGCGTCCTTCATGGCCTCCGGGTAGGAGGTGGTGAAGGACAGGCGCCGCTCCTTCACGTTGCGGCGCACCAGCTCCTCGAGCCCCGGCTCGTAGATGGGGATCCCGCCGCCGCGCAGCGTCTCGATCTTGGCGGCGTCGAGGTCGAGGCAGGTGACCCGGTGGCCCGACTCCGCGAAGCAGGTGCCGGTGACGAGGCCCACGTAGCCGGTGCCGACGACGGTGATGTTCATCGCTCGAGTTCCCTCACGGAAAGCAGAGGCGCGCAATCTAGCACGCCCCGGCCGGGCCGATCACGGCGCGACCACGAGCCGCGCCGCCGCGTCCTCGCCGCGGAGCTGGCGCAGCCGGGCGGGGTCGCTGGCGGCCTCCACCACCCGGTCCACCGCGACCCGCTCGGCGGCGCCGAGCGCCGGGCGCACCGCCTCGGCCGCCTCGGCGACGTCGGGGAAGAACAGCGCCGCGAGCCGGCTCACGCCGTGGAGCGCGCGGGCGAGGCCGAGCGCGCGCGCCCGGGCCAGCACGTACTCGCGGTCGAGCGGGAGGCGGAGCAGCTCGCGCACGTCCACGTACGTGATGAGCGGCGCGCGCAGGCCGAGGAGCGCCTGCTCCCCCACCGTGGAGAGGAGCGCGTCCTCCGCCGACGGGCGGGCGGCCGACGGGCCGAAGGCCAGGTAGGGCATGCTGCGCTGGAACAGCAGCGGATCGGCGGCCGCCCCCGAGAACAGCCCCTCCTGCGCGGCCACGGTGAGGCGGCCGTCGCCGAAGACGGCGGTGCGGCCGCCGTGGTCGGTGCGCTCGAGCTGCATGCCGCCGCGGATCGCGTCGGCGAAGCGCTGCGCGTCCTCGGCGGCGAGCGCGACGCGCAGGTCGCCCACCGGCCGGAACGCGAGGTGCGGGTAGAGCCAGTCGATGTAGGCGGCGGCGTCGAGCAGCACCACCGGCACGCCCTCGGCCGGCCGGAGCACCCCCCGCAGCGTCACCATCTTGAGGACGTTGTCGTTCGCGACGCCCTGGTACTGCGAGAGCAGGCGCTCGCGCAGCCCCTCCGGCGCCGAGGCGCCGAGCCGCGTGTGCTCGAGCTGGAAGGAGGCGAGCGGCGCGAGCCCGTGCGCCACGAGCACGTCGCCGAGCAGGCCGGGCTCGCAGTCGGGCAGGACCGCCGGCGGGGAGAAGGAGGTGAGCGCGCGCAGGGCGTCGAGGAGGGCCACGGCGCCGCCCGATGTAACCCGGCGAGCGCCCGGCGGCAATCGGGCAGGCGCGCCGGGGCGGGCGGGGGTGCGCAGGTTCACCGGCACGGAGGACCGCACATGACCGAGCTCGACGGAACGCTCACCGATCTCGCCCGGCTGCGCAGCGTGGGCGAGCCCATCGTCAGCCTGTACCTGGACGTCCGCTGGGCCGACGAGCAGCAGCGCGAGCGGGTGCGCCTGTTCGTCCAGGAGCGCGTGCGGCAGACGCTGGCGCACTATCCGCCGGGCACGCCCGACCGGCCCGCGCTCGACCGGACCCTGCAGCGGGTGCTCGCGCACGTGGGGCAGCTCACCACCCAGGCCTCCCAGGCCGAGAAGGACGGGTTCGCGCTGTTCGCCTGCGAGGGCCTCGGCCTGTGGCAGCCCATGCTCTTCCGGCGGCCGTTCGCCCCGGAGCTGTGCACCGACGCCATCCCGCACCTCACCCAGCTCGCCCGGCTCGCCGACGACCTCGAGCCCGCCATCGTGGTGGTGCCGAACCAGGCCGGCGCCGACCTGTACGAGGTGCGCCTCGGCGAGCTGGCGGCGGAGTCGAGCCTGCGCGGCTTCGTGCCCCGGCGCGACCGCGATCGCTTCAACCCGGGCGCGGCGCGGCCGGGCCAGCGCTTCGAGCGCCAGGAGAAGGACGGCCGGCACGAGGAGGCGTTCGTCCAGAGGAACCGGCGCGCCGCCGCGGCCGAGGTCGAGCTGCGGCTCGCGCGGACGCCGGGCGCGCACCTCGTGCTGGTGGGCACGGCGCAGAACGTGGCCGCGTTCGAGCGCGAGCTGCCGGAGCGGGCGCGCGCGCGGGTGATCGCGCGGCTGCCGCGCCCGCGCGAGTGGGAAGGCGCCGGCGGGGCGCGGCGCGACGGCGTGGTGGCCGGGGCGTCGGGGGCGGTGGCCGAGCACGAGCGCGCGGCGGAGCGGCGCATCGTGGACGGGCTCGTGGGCGAGGCGCTGCGCGGCGGCCTCGGCGTGGTCGGGCCGGAGGACGTGGTGCAGGCGGTGAACGAGGGCCGCGTGCACCGGCTGGTGCTGGAGGAGGACTTCCAGCGCGCCGGGTGGCAGTGCGACCGCTGCACCGCGCTCGGGGCCACGCGCGGCGCCGACCTGTGCCCGTACTGCGGCGGCGACCTGCACACCGTGCAGCAGCTCGGCGAGGCGCTGGTGGCGCGGACGCTGGCGGGCGGCGGCGCGGTGGAGGTGGTGGCGCACGCGAACCGGCTGCACGGCTACCGCGGCGTGGGCGCGTTCCTGCGCCAGACCGCCCCCACCGGCCTGCGCGGCGCGAGCCCGCCGTGGCCGACCGCGCCGGGGGCGAGCCAGCCGTAGGCGGTCCCTCGACTCCGCGCGGCCTGACGGCCGCGCTACGCTCGGGATGAGCGCGGCAAGTGATTCGCTCACCCTGAGCGTAGGCGAGCCGGAGGCTCGCCGGAGTCGAAGGGTCGGGATGAGCGGTCGGAGTCGAAGGGCGAGCGGCCGGAGTCGAAGGGCGCGAGCTACCCCTTCCACTCCCGGTACATCTCCGCGGCGGCGGACACGACGTCGGCGTGGCGCACCGTCCAGCCCACCTCGGCGGCGCGGGCGGTCACCACCTGCTGATCCATGGCGAGCGCGTCCGCCATCGGGCCCATCGTCTTCCGCGCCTCGGCGAGCGGCAGCTCGCGCACGGCGCCCTTGCCGGCGGCGCGGCTGTACGCGGCGGCCGCCTCGGCGACCGGCGTGGGCCGGCCGTCCACGCCGTGGAGCACGCCCTGCGCGCGCCGCTCGACCACGAGCCGGTACAGCTCGGCCAGGTCCTCCACGTGCACGAACGACCAGCGCTGCGTGCCGGGGGCGACGACGGTCGCCGCGCCCTCGCGCGTCGCCTGGTCGAACCACGGGGTGATGAGCCCGCGCCGGCCGCCGTAGACCATGCCCGGGCGGATCACCGCGGCGGCGATGCGATCGCCGGCCGCGCCCAGCACCCGGCGCTCGTGCGCCGGCCGCCACGCGGTCGCCGCCGCCGGGTGATCGGTCGACGCCCGCTCGTCGGCGACGCCGCCGGTGTCGCCGAGCACCCAGACGCCGGAGGTGTACACGATCGAGAACGGCCGCCCCGCCGCGCGGGCGGCGGTGATCATCGCCTCGACCGCCTCGGCGTCGGCCGGCGGCCCGAGGCCGTAGTCCACCGCGGCGTGCACCACCGCGTCCTGCGCGGCGAGCTCGCGGGCGAGCGCGCCCAGGTGGCCGAGGCCGCCGCGCACCGCGGTGGCCCCGCGCCGCCGCAGCTCGGCGTCCTTCTCCTCGGAGCGCGAGAGGCCGGTGACCTGGTGCCCGCCGCGCGCCAGGGCGGACACGATGGCGCTGCCGATGTACCCGGTCGCGCCGGTGACGAAGACCTTCATGGTGATTCCTCCGGGCCTCAGGGGTAACGCCGGACCGCCCGGGGCGCACCCGTCGCGATGGGGCCTGCCCCCGGCCGCGCGCGCGCGCCCCGCCGCGAGCGGTGCCGCGCGGGCCGGCGTGCCCCAACGTTCGCCCGATGAGCGCCGGCCCGCCTGCCCGCATCCTGGTCGTGTTCGGGACCCGCCCCGAGGCCATCAAGCTCGCCCCGGTGATCGAGGCGCTGCGCGCCCGGCCCGGCGCCGAGGTGCGCGTCTGCCTCACCGGCCAGCACCGTGAGATGGTGGACGCGGTGCTGGCCTTCTTCGGCGTGAGGGTGGACGAGGACCTCGCCATCATGCGGCCGGGGCAGACGCTGAACGGCGTCGCCGCGCGCGCGCTCGGCGGCGTGGACCGGGTGCTGGAGGCGTTCGCGCCGGACTGGACCGTGGTGCAGGGCGACACCACCACCGCGTTCGCGGCGGCGCTCGCCTCGTTCCACCGGCGCGTGAAGGTGGCGCACGTCGAGGCGGGCCTCCGCAGCCGCGATCGCTTCAAGCCCTACCCCGAGGAGGTGAACCGCGTGATGACGGCCGCGGTCACCGACCTGCACTTCTGCCCGACCGCGGCGGCGCGCGACAACCTGGTCGCCGAGGGGTACGCGCCGGGGCGATCCAGGTGGTGGGCAACACCGTGGTGGACGCGCTGCACCTCGCGGTGGCGAAGCTGGACGACCCGGCGGTGGAGCGGGAGGTGGCGCGCGGCCACGAGTGGCTCGATCCGGCTCGGCCGCTCGTGCTCGTCACCGGCCACCGCAGGGAGAGCTTCGGCGCGCCGTTCCGCGACCTCTGCCTCGCCATCCGCGAGCTGGCCGCGCGGAACGCGGTGCAGGTCGTCTACCCGGTGCACCTCAACCCGAACGTCCGCGGGCCGGTGTTCGAGCTGCTGGACGGGGTGCCCGGGGTGCGCCTCGTCGAGCCGGTCGCGTACCCGACGCTGGTGTGGCTGGCGCGGCGGAGCCGCTTCATCCTCACCGACTCCGGCGGCATCCAGGAGGAGGCGGCGGCGCTGGGCCGGCCGGTGCTCGTGATGCGCGAGGTGACCGAGCGGCGCGAGAGCGTGGAGGCCGGCGTGTCGCGCCTGGTCGGGACCGACCGCGGCGCGATCCTGGAGTGGTCGGAGCGGCTGCTGAAGGACGAGGCCGCCTACCGCGCCATGGCGCGCAAGGTGGACGTCTACGGCGACGGGCGCTCCAGCCAGCGCATCGCGGACGCGCTGGTCGGGCCGATCACGGCGTGACGCGCCGGCGAGCGCGGCGGCGGCGGTTCCGCGCCTCCTTGGCGTACAGCGCCCAGCCGAGCGGCCCGAGCCGGTTGCGCAGGCGCCGCCCCTCGTCCACGGCGCCGAGCTCGATGAGCCGCGAGGCGAGCTTGGCGGGCACGCGGGCGCGGCCGAACGGCATCCGCGCGGCGTGCGCCTCGTAGAAGTGCGCCAGCACCGACGCGTAGCCCAGCTCGACGTCCGGCCGCCAGGTGAGGTTGCCGCCGTGCGCCGAGAAGCACACGAGCGGCTCCGCGAGGTGGCCGAGGCGCGGGTACTCGAGCGCGGCCTGGAGGTAGACCGCCTGGTCCGGCCCGGCGCCGTGGCGCAGGTACCCGAGCCGCTCCTCGTCCGGGAGCGCCAGCGACAGCCAGCGGGCGAGGTCCGCGCGCCGCGCCACCGCGCAGCACGGCGAGCGCGGCACCTGCCGCCCGCGGGCGTCGTACGCGATCGCGAGGTAGTCCGCCGACGGCCGGACCGCCGGCCCGTCCAGCGCGTACATCACGCGCGCCGGCCCGACCGCCTTCGGCGCGTCGGGCGCGGGGGCGAGGCGCACGGCGGAGTACACGATCCCGACGCCCGGATCCGCGTCGAGGAGCGCCACCGCGCGCTCCAGGAACGCCGGCTCGTACCAGTCGTCGGAGAACAGCAGCGCCGCGTACTGCGCGCCGCCGGCGAGCTCGGCGCAGCGCCGCCAGTTGCGGACCGGCCCGAGGTTCTCGGCGTTGCGGTGGGCGCGAAAGCGCGGGTCGTCGGCGGCGTAGCGCTCGGCGAGCGCGAACGTACCGTCGGGGCTGGCGTTGTCCACCACGACGCACTCCCACGACGCGAGCGTCTGCGCGCGCACCGAGTCGAGCGCCGTCGCGAGGAAGCGCTCGGAGCGGAAGCAGGGGACGAGGACGGAGACCTTGGGATCGGACAAGACGGGCTCGGCGGGGGGTGGGAGGCAGCGTAGAATACCACCCGCATGCCCCCCAGCCTCTCCGTCGTCACCATCTGCCTCAACGATCGCGCCGGGCTCGAGGCCACCCTCGACAGCGTGCTCGGCCAGACCTACCGCGACCTCGAGCTGGTGGTGGTGGACGGGGGCTCCACCGACGGCAGCGTGGACGCCATCCGCGCCCGGGAGGCCCGGATCGCGCGCTGGGTCTCCGAGCCGGACGGCGGCATCTACGAGGGCCAGGGCAAGGGCGCCGCGCTGGCCCAGGGCGAGTGGCTGCTCTTCCTCAACGCCGGCGACCGGCTCGCCGCGCCGGACGCACTGGAGCGGCTCATGACGCCGCGCCCGGTCGAGGACGTCGTGTACGGCGACGTCTGGATGGAGCGCGGCGGCCGCCTCCGGCCGTGGCGGGCGCCGGACCACCCGAGCGTCCTGCACCTGATGCGCAGCATGCTCCCGCACCAGGCCACCGCCTTCCGCCGCGCGCTGTTCCTCCGCCTCGGCGGCTACGACCTCTCCTTCCGCATCGCCGCCGACTACGACCTCTTGCTCCGCGCGCTCGTCGAGGCGCGCGCCACCACCCGGCACGTCCCGCACCTCGTCGCCATCCACAACGGCGAGGGCGTGTCCAACGACCCCGCCCGCACCCCGCGGCTGCGCGAGGAGCGGGCGCGCATCCAGGAGAAGGTGCTGCCGGCGGCGGTGCGCGAGGACTGGTCCGTCTACGAGGCGGTGGAGTCACAGCTCCCGGGTCGCCGCGTGCGGGCCTGGTTCCGGCCGGTGGCGCGGCCGCTCCGCCGGCTCAGCCGCGCGCTGCGCCGCATGCCGGACACCGGCGGCACGCACCGCCCCGACGCCGCCAAGGCGCCGCCGAAGGGCTGACCCGGTGCGCGTCTCGTCGATCCCCAACCCCGAGAGGCGGGAAGCGTGCGCGTCGCGCTGACCGGCGCCACCGGCTTCCTCGGCCGCGCGGTCGCGGCCGCGCTCGTCGCGCGCGGCCACGAGGTGCGGGCGCTCGTCCGGCCCGGGCGCGAGGCGGCGCTGCCCCCTGCCGCCGGGCTCGTGCCCGTGCCCGGCATGCTCGGCGACGCCGCGGCGGCCGGCGCGCTCGTCGCCGGCGCGGACGCGCTCCTGCACCTCGCCGCCCTCGGCGTGCAGAGCCGCGATCGCGACTGGGCGCGCATGGTCGAGGCGAACGTGGCCGCGCCGCTCGCGCTGCTCGACGCGGCGGCCGCCGCCGGGGTGGGCCGGGTGGTGGCGGCGGGCACCTGCCTCGAGTACCGCGGCCACGGGCGGCTGCCCGGGGCGCCGGCCGCGGGCGCGCCCACCTGCGGCGAGGACGCGCCGCTCGAGAGCGCCGACGGCTACGGCGCCACCAAGGCGGCGGGCGGCGTGGTGCTGCGGGCGCGGGCCCGGGCGCGCGGCCTCCCGCTCCGCTGGCTCCGCCTCGCCTCGATGTACGGCCCCGGCGACGATCCGGGGAAGCTCGTGCCCGGCGCGCTCCGCGCCGCGCGCGCCGGCTCGCCCTACGAGATGACCGCGGGCGAGCAGGTGCGCGAGTGGCTGCACCGCGACGACGCGGTGGACGCGGTGGTGCGCGCGGTGGAGCAAGGCGGCGACGGCGCGGGCGCCGCGGACGTCGTGGACATCGTGAACGTCGGCACCGGCGAGGGCGTGCGGCTGCTCGACCTCGTCCGCGCGGTCTACCGCGCCGCCGGCGCGGATCCGGCGCGGGTGCTCGCCGGCGCGCGGCCCTACCGCGAGGGCGAGGTGCACCGGCTGGTGATGGACGTGTCGCGCGCGGGGGCGGCGCTGGGCGGCTGGGCGCCGCGCGTCGCGCTCGCCGACGGGCTGGCGGCGCTCGCCGCCGCGGAGGAGACGGGATGAGCGGCAGGTGGATCGTGACCGGCGGCTGCGGGTTCGTGGGCTCGAACCTGGCGGCGTCGCTGCTCGACGACGGCGTCGAGGTGGTGGTGCTCGACACGCTGGTGCGGACCGGGTCGTCGGACAACCTGGCGTGGCTGCGCGAGCGCGCGGCGCGCCCCGGCGCGGGGCGGCTCGTGCACCTCGCCTGCGACACGCGCTCGCGCACCGACGTCGAGCACGCGTTCGCGCGCTTCGGCGACGGCGCGATCGCGGTGGCGCACCTCGCCGGCCAGGTGGCCATGACCACCAGCATCGAGCGGCCGCGCTACGACTTCGAGGTGAACGTCCTCGGCGCGTTCAACGTGCTCGAGGCCGTGCGCGCCCACGCGCCGTCGGCGGCGACGCTGTTCTCCTCCACCAACAAGGTGTACGGCGACCTCCTGGGCGTGCGGCACGAGGAGGGGGCCACCCGCTGGCTCCTGCCCGACCACCCGCACGGCCTCGACGAGTCGGTGCCGCTCGACTTCCACAGCCCCTACGGCTGCTCGAAGGGCGCCGCCGACCAGTACTTCCTCGACTACCACCGCATCTTCGGCCTGCGGACGGTGGTGTTCCGGCACAGCTCCATGTACGGCGGGCGCCAGTACGCGACCTACGACCAGGGCTGGGTGGGCTGGTTCTGCCAGCAGGCGCTGCGCCAGCGCGCCGAGGCGCGCGCGGGGCGGACGCCCGAGCCGTTCACGATCAGCGGCGACGGCAAGCAGGTGCGCGACCTGCTCTTCGCCGCCGACCTGGTGCGCTGCTACCGGCTGGCCGCGGCCGCGGCGGACCGGATCGCCGGGCGCGCCTACAACATCGGCGGCGGCCCGGAGAACAGCCTGTCGCTGCTGGAGCTGTTCTCGGTGCTGGAGCGCAAGGTCGGCCAGCCGCTGCGGTACGAGCGGCTCCCGGCGCGGCAGAGCGACCAGCGCGTGTTCGTGGCCGACGGGCGCCGGGCGGCGGCCGAGTTCGGGTTCGCCCCGGAGGTCGGGGTCGAGGCGGGGCTCGACCGCACGCTGGAGTGGCTCGAGCGGCTCCCCCGCTGATCGGGCGGGCCGGCGCGTCCGGCCCTCGACGGCGGGCGAGGCTTCGCCTATCGTCCCGCGGACATGAAGGCCGTTATCCTCTGCGGCGGGCAGGGAACCCGCATCCGAGACGCGAGCGAGGTGCTGCCGAAGCCGATGCTGCCCATCGGCAACCGGCCCATCCTCTGGCACATCATGAAGGGCTACGCGCAGCACGGCGTGCGCGAGTTCGTGCTGTGCCTCGGCTACAAGGGCTCGGTCATCCGCGAGTTCTTCCTGAACTACCGCGCCATGACCACCGACGTGACCGTCACGCTCGGCCGCCACGACCGGATCGAGTTCCACGGCCAGCACGGCGAGGAGGACTGGAAGGTCACGCTCGCCGAGACCGGCGAGGCGACCATGACCGGCGGCCGCGTGGCCGCGGTCCGGCGCTACGTCGAGGGCGACGACCTGTTCTGCCTGACCTACGGCGACGGCGTCTCGGACCTCGACGTGGCCGCGTCGATCGAGGCGCACCGGCGCCACGGCAAGGTGGCCACGGTGGCGGCCGTGCGCCCGCCCGGCCGCTTCGGCGAGATGCGGATCGACGGCGCCCGGGTCACCGAGTTCAACGAGAAGCCGAACGCCAGCGAGGGCTTCATCAACGGCGGCTTCTTCGTCCTCGACGCGCGCCGGATCTGGCCCTACATCGGCGACGACGCGCGGACCGTGCTGGAGCAGGAGCCGCTGCGGAAGCTGGCGCGCGACGGCGAGCTGGTGGCGTTCCCGCACACCGGTTTCTGGCAGCCCATGGACACCGCCCGCGAGTACGGCCTGCTGAACGACCTGTGGGCGCGCGGGGTCGCGCCCTGGAAGACCTGGCCATGAGCGGCCTCGCGCCCACCGCCGCGGAGCTCTCCCGCGCCTACGCCGGCCGCCGCGTGCTCGTCACCGGCCACACCGGCTTCAAGGGGAGCTGGCTCACGCTCTGGCTCGACAGCCTGGGCGCGGAGGTGACCGGCTACGCGCTCGCGCCCGCCGGCTCGCCCTCGCTGTACGTGGCCGCCGGGGTGGACACCGCCTGCACGAGCGTGCTCGCCGACGTGCGCGACGCGGCGAACCTCGCCGCGGTGGTGCGCGAGGCGCGGCCGGAGCTGGTGTTCCACCTGGCGGCGCAGCCGCTGGTGCGCGCGTCGTACCAGGCGCCGGTGGAGACGCTCGAGACGAACGTGCTCGGCACCGCCCACCTGCTCGAGGCGGTGCGCGCCGCCGGCGCGCCGTGCGGCGTGGTCGTGGTGACGAGCGACAAGTGCTACGAGAACCGCGAGTGGGCCTGGGGCTACCGCGAGGACGAGCCCATGGGCGGGTTCGACCCCTACTCCATGTCCAAGGGCGCGACCGAGCTGGTGGTGTCGAGCTGGCGCCGGAGCTTCTTCCCGCCGGCCCGCCTCGCCTCGCACGGCGTGGCGCTCGCCAGCGCGCGGGCCGGCAACGTGGTGGGCGGCGGCGACTGGGCCGAGGACCGGATCGTGCCGGACGCGATCCGCGCGCTCGCCGCCGGCCGGCCCATCCCGGTGCGCAACCCGCGCGGCGTCCGCCCCTGGCAGAACGTGCTCGAGCCGCTCGGCGGGTACCTCCTGCTCGGGGCGCGGCTCGCGCCGGGCGCGCCGGACCGCGCCGCGCACTGCGAGGCCTTCAACTTCGGCCCGCGCCACGAGGACGCGCGCACGGTCCGCGAGGTGGTGGAGACGCTCGTGGCCGCCTGGGGCGGCGGCGCCTGGGAGGACCGGAGCGACCCGGCCGCGCCGCACGAGGCGGGGGTGCTGCGCCTGTCGGTGGAGAAGGCGTGGGCGCGGCTGGGCTGGGCGCCGCGCTGGAGCTTCGAGGAAGGGCTGCGCCGGACGGTGGAGTGGTACCGGGCGCACGCCGCCGGCGCGGGCGCGCCGGCGCTCGCCGAGCTGTGCCGCGCGCAGATCCGCGCATACCTGGAGCGCTGAGTGTCGATCGATCCGAAGGAGCGGGAGCGGCAGCTCACCGCCGAGATCCTGGAGCGCGTGCGCGAGATCGCGCGGCTGCGCGAGGGCGCCGAGCCGGCGTTCGTGCCGGGCAAGTCGGCGGTGCGCTACGCCGGGCGCGTGTACGGCGCGCCGGAGCTGACGAACCTGGTGGAGAGCGGCATCGAGTTCTGGCTCACCGCCGGCCGCTGGCACCGGCGCCTCGAGGAGCGGCTCGCCGAGTGGTACGGGGTCGAGCACGCGCGGCTCGTGAACTCCGGCTCGTCGGCGAACCTGCTCGCGGTCGCGGCGCTCCGCTCGCACCTGCTCGGCGAGCGCCGGCTCCGCGACGGGGACGAGATCATCACCGTCGCGGCCGGGTTCCCCACCACCGTGGCGCCGGCGCTCCAGCTCGGGCTGGTGCCCGTGTTCGTGGACGTGTCGCTGCCCGGCTACAACCTCGACGTGTCGCAGCTCGAGGCGGCGCGCTCGCCGCGGACGCGCGCGGTGATGGTGGCGCACACGCTCGGCAACCCCTTCGACCTCGCCGCGGTGAAGGCGTTCTGCGAGCGGCACCGGCTCTGGCTGGTGGAGGACAACTGCGACGCGGCCGGCTCGCTCTACCAGGGGCGCAAGACCGGCACGTTCGGCGACCTCGCCACGCTCTCGTTCTACCCGCCGCACCACATGACCATGGGCGAGGGCGGCGCGGTGCTGACCTCCGACGACACGCTCAAGCGCGCGGTCGAGTCGCTGCGCGACTGGGGCCGCGACTGCTGGTGCAACCCCGGGGTGGACAACACCTGCCGCCGGCGCTTCGAGTGGCAGCTCGGCGAGCTGCCGCGCGGCTATGATCACAAGTACGTGTACGGCCACCTCGGCTTCAACCTGAAGGTCACGGACATGCAGGCCGCGGTGGGCCTGGCGCAGCTCGAGCGGCTGGCCGGGTTCGTCGAGGCGCGGCGCCGGAACTGGGCGTTCTACCGCGAGGCGCTCGACGACCTGTCCGACGCGCTCGTGCTGCCCGAGCCCACGCCCGGCTCGGAGCCGTCCTGGTTCGGCTTCATGATGACGGTGCGGGAGGGCGCCGGCGTCACGCGCGACGCGCTGGTCCGGCACCTCGAGGGCCGGAAGATCCAGACCCGCATGCTGTTCGCCGGCAACCTGGTGCGGCAGCCCGCGCTCACCCAGCTCGTGCAGGACGCGCGCGACGAGGGCCGGCCGCCGCCGTTCCGGGTGGTGGGCGACCTCGCCAACACCGACGCGATCATGAACCGCTCGCTGTGGGTGGGCGTGTATCCCGGGCTGACCGAGGCCATGCGCTCGTACGTGGCGGCGACGATCCGCGAAGGCGTGCGCGGCGCGGTCTGACCGCCCGCTCGCGGCGCGGCGCCGGGGCGGTTACACTGCGCGTCCCGATGCGAACCGCCTGCGCGTCCGTCCTCGTCGTCGCCGTCCTGATCGCCCAGCCCGCTCGTGGTTCGACAGGCTCACCACGAGCGGACGCAGCAGGCTCGCAAGGAGCGGAGGCAGCAGGCTCACCACGAGCGGACGCAGGGGCTGAGACCACCGCTCGTGGTTCGACGGGCTCACCACGAGCGGAGGCAGCAGGCTCGCAAGGAGCGGAGGCAGCAGGCTCGCAAGGAGCGGAGGCAGCAGGCTCGCAAGGAGCGGAGGCAGCAGGCTCACCACGAGCGGACGCAGGGGCTGCGCCCCGGGAAGCCCCGCTCACCCCGAGCCTGTCGAGGGGCGAGCGGGGTTGCACCCCGGTCCCGATGGCGGTGGACGGGATCGGCACCCCGTCCGACGAACTGCTCCGCCTGGGCGAGCTGTCCGGCGCGGTCCCCCTCCCCCCGCGTGCTCCGCCGCGCCGGGGCGCGGGTGGAGACGCGCTGCGCCGAGGCCGCGCTGCCCTGGGACACCGCCGGCCTCGAGGCCGGCGCCGGCGCGGGCGGCGTCCGGCTCGTGCCGCTCCGGCTCGACGCCGCCTGGAGCTCGCACTACCCGTCCGGCGGGAACGACGGCCTGCTCTGGGCCGGCCGCGGCACCTCGTCGATGCTCTCCGGTGGCGCGTCGTTCCGCTGGGGCGCGCTCTCCGGCGCGCTCGCGCCGGCCGTGTCCTGGTCGCAGAACCGCTGGTTCACCACGCGCCAGAACGGCCAGTCCGGCGACCTCGCGTTCCGGAGCCCGTTCTACGGCGACGGCATCGACTACCCGCAGCGCTTCGGCGCCGGCCCGTTCGCGGACTGGAGCCTCGGCCAGAGCTACCTGCGCGCCGACGCGTGGAACGTGGCCGTCGGGATCTCCACCGAGAACCTCTGGATCGGCCCCGGGATCCGGAACGCGCTCACCATGACGAACGCCGCGCCCGGCTTCCCGCACGCGTTCGTCGGCACCTCGCGCCCCGCGGACATCGGCATCGGCACCGCCGAGGTGCTGGTGTACTGGGGCCGCCTCTCGCGCTCGACCTACGTCGAGCACCCCACCCACCCGATGGTGAGCGGGCTCGTGCTCGACTACACGCCGCGCTGGGTGCCCGGGCTGACCGTCGGGCTCTCGCGCCAGTTCGTGCAGGTCTGGGACGGCCTGCGGGTCGGCGACTGGCTGGCGGTGTTCCAGAGCCCGCGCAAGAACGACCTCAAGGGCTGGTACGACGATCCCACCGGCAACAACCCCAACGACAACCAGCTCGCGTCGCTGTTCGCGCGCTGGGTCTTCCCGGAGGCGCGGCTCGAGATCTACGGCGAGTTCGGCCGCGAGGACCACGAGGGCTCGCTGTACCAGTACGTCCGCGAGACCGACCACACCGGCGCGTACCTGCTCGGCCTCCAGAAGCTGTTCGGCGGCGGCGCGCGCACGGTCCGGCTCCAGCTCGAGGCGACCGCGCTCCAGGCGGTGCGTCCCCCCGACAGCCTGCGCGGCATGCCGACCTGGTACACGCACAACCGCGACCTCTCCTGGACGAACGAGGGCCAGCTCCTCGGCGCGTCGATCGGCCCCGGCTCCGACAGCCAGACCGTGGCGGTGGACGTGTTCGGCCCGCGCGGCCGGATCGGCGGCTACCTGGAGCGCGTCCGCCGCGACAACGCCTACTACTGGAGCGCCATCGAGCCGCTCCGCGACGACGCGCTCACCCAGGACGTCGAGGTGACCGCCGGCGCGCGGCAGCTCCTGTTCGCCGGGCCGTTCGAGGTCTCGTGGGACGCGAGCGCGTCCTACCGCTGGTCGCGGGCGTTCCTGCCGCGGAACGAGCCCAACCTGCGGCTCGTGGTGCAGGTGGCGCTGCCGGTCATGCCGACGCGCTGACGTCCGGCGGCGCGGCGCCCTCCGGCGCGGCGCCCGCGTCGGGGCCGGACCCGGACGGCGCGGCGCTCGCCGACGTCGGCCGCAGCACCGCGATGAGCGAGAGCGGCGGGAACGGCAGCGCGCGGTCGATCAGCCGGAACAGCGGCGTGAGCAGGTTGAGCGCCTTGATCTGGAGGAGGCCGAACGAGCGGCGCTTCAGGAGCTTCCCGTTCAGCCACCAGGCCGGCGTGCCCACGCGGTTGAAGTGCAGGAGCTCCTGGACCTCGAAGCCGGCCTTGCCGGCGAGCTCCACCAGCGTGTTCTCGGTGTAGCGCCGCTTGTGCCCCAGCACCTCGTCGAGCGTGCCGAACAGGTCCGGGCCGCGCGGCACGAGCACGATGGCGCGGCCGGTCTCGGCGAGCGCCGCGCGGACGTTCCGGAGCGCGCCGAGGTCGTCGTCCACGTGCTCGATGATGTTGAGGCACACCACCGTGTCGAACCCGCCCTCCACCGCGGGGAACGACTCGCCCTTCGTGACGTCGGTGAGCGTGACGTCGAGGTACGGGCGATCGAGGGTGAGGCCGCGGAGCGTCTGGAGGTAGAGCGGGTTGACGTCCGAGGCGACGTAGGTGTTGCGCGGGACCAGGCGCCGGGTCAGGTTGCCGGTGCCGCTGCCGATCTCGAGCACGCGCTGCCCGCAGAACGGCCGGATGACGTCGGCCATCCAGGCGTTGAAGCGCGGCGCGCGGGCGAGCCGGCCCAGGATCTGCGAGCCGTACGCGTCCTCCTGGTAGACGTGGTCGGAGAGCCAGAAGCGGGTGATGGCCCACAGCGCCTTCACGCCGTCCCGCCAGTTGATCTTCTTGCCCTCCTGGTAGGTCCGCCCCGAGTAGCTGATGGGGATCTCGAAGATGCGGGCCTCGCGCTTCGCGAGCTTGATGGTCAGCTCGGGCTCGAGCCGGAAGTCGTTCGAGACGATGGGGATCGACTTCAGGAGGTCGGTGCGGACCGCCTTGTAGCAGGTCTCCATGTCGGTCAGGTTCACGTTGGTCACCCAGTTGGTGAGGAACGTGAGCAGCCGGTTGCCGAGCTCGTGGCGGAACAGCAGCGCGCGCCGGGCCTCGCCGCCCGCGAAGCGCGAGCCGAACACCGCGTCCGCCTCCTCCTCCACGAACACCTTCACGATGCGGGCGAGGTCGCGCGGGTGGTACTCGAGGTCCGCGTCGTGGATCACCGACAGCTCGCCGTCCGCCTCGGCGAGCGCGGTGCGGATGGCGCGGCCCTTCCCGCCGTTCATCACGTGGCGGAGGAACACCCACTGGAACTTGCCCTGCCGGCCGTGGCCGCACAGCTCCACGCCGTTCTCGATGGGCCCGTTCTCCAGCCACTGGACGCCGCGGGCAGCGGCGAAAGCGCGCAGGACCTCGCCGGTCGCGTCGCGCGAGCAGTCGTCCACCACCACCACCTGCACGCGCTCGAGGTGCGGCGAGCCTTCCAGGATCTCGAGCCGGCCGAGGGAGGTCGAGACGAGGTGCTGCTCGTTGTAGACGGGGACCAGGACGGAGAGGGAGGTCATCGCGCAGGGGTTCTAGCAGACGCGGCCGGGCGCGGGTACACGCGGGCGGGGAGCGGGCGGGCGGCCTCCGGGAGCCCCTCCCGCGCCTGCTGCGGCAAACCGGCGCCGTCCCGACCCAGGACGGGCACCATGGCTCCCCGGCATGAAAGCCCCCGCCCCCGGTGGTAGGTTCGGCCGTCCCTGGCGCCCCACCGGACGGTAGGCGGCGCGGGGGACGAGACGCAGGGCGGCCGGCAGGGCCGGTCGTGGGGGGACATCGTGATCAGGGAACTCGAGGCGCGGATCGCCGCGCGCACCGCGCGCGTGGGGGTGATCGGCCAGGGCTACGTGGGGCTGCCGCTGGCGCTGGTGTTCCGGGAGGCAGGGTTCCCGGTGCTGGGGCTCGACGTGGACCCGGCCAAGATCGAGGCCATCTCGCGGGGCGAGTCGTACATCAAGCACATCGGCCCCGACCGCGTGAAGGCGGCGGTGGAGAGCGGGCAGTACTCCGCCACCACCGACTTCGAGCGGCTGCGCGAGTGCGACGCGATCCTCATCTGCGTCCCCACGCCGCTCGGGCCGCACCGCGAGCCGGACAACTCGTACATCCACTCGACCGCGGAGAAGATCGCGAAGCAGCTCCGCCCCGGGCAGCTGGTGGTGCTCGAGTCCACCACGTACCCCGGGACCACCGACGAGGAGGTGAAGCCGCTGCTCGAGAAGAGCGGGCTCCGCTTCGGCGACGACTTCCTGCTCGCGTTCTCGCCCGAGCGCGAGGACCCCGGCCGCAAGGACTTCAGCACCCGGACCATCCCGAAGGTGGTCGGCGGCGTGGACGAGGCGTCCACCCGGGCCGCCGCCGCGCTGTACGGCGCCGCGCTCGAGCACGTCGTGCCGGTGTCGAGCGCGCGGGTGGCGGAGTCGTGCAAGCTGCTCGAGAACGTGTTCCGGTCGGTGAACATCGCGCTCGTGAACGAGCTGAAGGTGATCTTCGACCGGATGGACATCGACGTGTGGGAGGTGATCCGCGCCGCGTCCACCAAGCCGTTCGGCTTCATGCCGTTCTACCCGGGCCCCGGCCTCGGCGGGCACTGCATCCCGCTCGACCCGTTCTACCTGTCGTGGAAGGCGGCCGAGCACGGCGAGTGGGCGCGCTTCATCGAGCTCGCCGGCGAGATCAACACGCGGATGCCGCGCTACGTGGTGCAGAAGGTGGCCGACGCGCTGAACGGCGACCACAAGTCGGTGAAGGGCTCGCGGGTGCTGGTGCTCGGGCTCGCCTACAAGGCGAACATCGACGACGACCGCGAGTCGCCCTCGTACGAGATCATCGAGCTGCTCCGCGAGGGCGGCGCGGTGGTGGACTACTGCGACCCCTACTTCCCGAAGGCCCACCGGACGCGCAAGCACGACCTCGGCCTCTCGTCGGTGCCGCTCGACGCGGCGACGTTCGCGTCCTACGACGCGGTGGTGGTCGCGACCGCGCACGAGCTGTTCAAGGACGCGAAGCTCTACCGCGGCGTGCGCCTGGTGGTGGACACGCGGAACCTGCTCCCCGCGCTCATGCAGGGGAACGGCGGGCCGCGGGTGGTGAAGGCGTAGCCGCGGGCGGGGCCGCTACCCGCGCGCCAGCCACTGCGCGTGGAAGCGGTCCAGCGCGGTGTCGATGGGGAGCGGCTTCGACCGCAGCAGCGCGGCCGCGCGGCCGACGTCGAGGCCGCTCCGGAGCGGTCGCGGCGCGAGCAGCTTCACCTCGGCGGTCTTCACCGGGACGATCTCGCCGGAGAGGCCGAAGCGCGCCGCCACGCGCCGGGCGAAGTCCACCCGGTCGAGCGCGGTCGCGCCCGCGGTGTGCAGCACGCCCCGGTAGTCGTGGTCCAGGAGCAGCTCGAGCGTCATCTCCGCCGCGCTCTCGGCGAGCGTGGGCGAGACCACCTGGTCCGAGAACGCCTTCACCGGCTCGCCTCGGGAGAGCTTCTCCACCACCTGGGTGGCGAAGGTCGGCTTCGCGCCCCTGCGGCCGCTGTACACCACCGCCACCCGCGCCACGGCGGCGTCCGGCGCGATCACGAGCGCCGCCTCCTCGCCGCAGCGCTTGGTGCGAGCGTAGGCGCCCCGCGGGTCCGGCACGTCGTCCTCGCGGTAGCCGCCGCGCGTGCCGTCGAAGACGTAGTCGGTGGAGACCGCCACCAGGCGCGCCCCGAGCGCCCGGCAGGCGCGCGCCACCTGCTCGGTGCCGCCCACGTTGGCGCGCCAGGCCAGCTCCGGCTCGCGCTCGCAGCCGTCCACGTCGGTCATCGCGCCGGCGTGGAGGACCGCCCCGGCGCGGAACTCGAGCAGGGCCCGCTCGACCGAGTGCCCGTCCGAGAGATCGGCGTCGGCCCAGGCGAACCTGCCCGGCGCGAGCCGGCACGGGCCGCGGCCGATCCCCAGCACCTCGTGGCCGGCCGAGACGGCCAGCCCGACCGCGGCCCCCCCCAGCAGCCCGTTCGCCCCGGTGATCGCGATGCGCACGCGGCGAGCCTACCGCCGAACCGCGCTGCGGCAAACGAGCGCCGTGCGACCCGGCGCGGGCACCATGCCTCCCGGGCATGAAAGCCGTGGGTCCCGGTGCTAGGGTGGGTCGTCCGTGGCGCCCCCCAGGGCGGCGCGCGGCCGCACTCGGGGGAAGACCACCGCATGATCAGTCGCAAGGGAATCATCCTCGCGGGCGGAGCCGGTACGCGGCTCTATCCGGCCACGCTCGCGATCTCGAAGCAGCTGCTGCCCGTCTACGACAAGCCGATGGTCTACTACCCGCTCACGGCCCTGATGCTGGCCGGGATCCGGGACATCCTCGTCATCTCCACGCCGCAGGACACGCCGCGCTTCGAGGAGCTGCTCGGGGACGGGCGGCACTGGGGGCTCAACCTCCAGTACAAGGTCCAGCCCAGGCCGGAGGGCCTGGCGCAGGCGTTCGTCCTCGGCGCCGACTTCGTGCGCGGCGGGCCCTCGGCGCTGGTGCTCGGGGACAACATCTTCTACGGCCACGAGCTGCAGAACATCCTCAGGGCCGCGGACGCGCGCACCGACGGCGCCACCGTGTTCGCGTACGCCGTCACCGACCCCGAGCGCTACGGCGTGGTGGAGTTCGACGCCGAGCGCCGCGCGGTGAGCATCGAGGAGAAGCCCGCGAAGCCGAAGTCGCGCTACGCCGTCACCGGGCTGTACTTCTACGACCGCAACGTGGTCGAGCTCGCCTCCACCATCCGGCCGTCCGCCCGCGGCGAGCTCGAGATCACCGACCTCAACCGCCTCTACCTCGAGCGCGGCCAGCTCTCGGTCGAGATCATGGGCCGCGGCTACGCCTGGCTCGACACCGGCACGCACGACTCGCTGCTCGACGCCGGGCAGTTCATCGCCACCATCGAGAAGCGGCAGGGGCTCAAGATCGCGTGCCCGGAGGAGGTCGCCTGGCGGCAGGGCTGGATCGACGACGCCCAGCTCGAGGCGCGCGCCGCCGCGCTCGGCAAGTCGACCTACGGCCAGTACGTGCGCAGCCTGCTCGCGACCCGGGTCTTCTGATGCAGGCCCGAGGCACCGTCATCCCCGACGTGCTGGTGCTCGAGCCGAAGGTGTTCGGCGACGCGCGCGGCTTCTTCTACGAGAGCTTCAAGCAGAAGGCGTTCGACGCCGCGGTGGGGCGCCACGTGGAGTTCGTGCAGGACAACCACAGCCTCTCCACGCGCAACGTGCTCCGCGGCCTGCACTACCAGCTCCCCAACCCGCAGGCGAAGCTGGTGCGGGTCACGCGCGGCGAGGTGTTCGACGTGGCGGTGGACCTCCGGCGCGGCTCGCCCACCTTCGGGCGCTGGGCCGGCGAGGTCCTCTCCGCCGGGAACCGGCGCCAGCTCTGGATCCCCGAGGGCTTCGCGCACGGGTTCCTCGTGCTCTCCGACGAGGCCGAGTTCCTCTACAAGATCACCGACTACTGGCACCCCGAGCACGAGCACTGCATCCGCTGGGACGACCCGGCCCTCGGCATCGAATGGCCCACCGGCGGCGCGCCGCCGATCGTGTCGGCCAAGGACGCCGCCGGCCAGCCGTTCCGCGAGGCGGCCGTGTTCGAGGGCCCGGAGCACCATCGATGAACGTCCTCGTCACCGGCGGCTGCGGCTTCATCGGCTCGAACCTGGTCCGGCTGCTCCTCGCCGAGCGGCCCGGCTGGCGGGTCGTCAACCTCGACAAGCTCACCTACGCCGGCAACGCCGAGAACCTGGCCGACGTGCACGGCAGCTCGCAGTACCGGTTCGTCCGCGGCGACATCGGCAACGGCGAGCTGGTGGCCGACGTCTTCCGGACCGAGCGGATCGACGCGGTGATGCACCTCGCCGCCGAGAGCCACGTGGACCGGTCGATCCTGGCGCCGGCGGTGTTCATCGACACCAACGTGCGCGGCACGCAGGTGCTGCTCGAGGCCGCCCGCGAGCACGGGGTGAAGCGGTTCCTGCACGTCTCCACCGACGAGGTGTACGGCTCGCTCGGCCCCACCGGCTACTTCACCGAGACGACGCCGCTCGACCCGTCGTCGCCCTACTCGGCCTCGAAGGCCTCGAGCGACCTGCTCGCGCTCGCCTACGCGCACACGTTCAAGCTGCCGGTGGTGGTGACCCGCTGCTCGAACAACTACGGGCCCTACCAGTTCCCCGAGAAGCTCATCCCGCTCATGATCGCGAACGCGCTCCGCGACATCCCGCTGCCCGTGTACGGCGACGGCATGAACGTGCGCGACTGGATCCACGTCGAGGACCACTGCCGCGGCCTGCTCGCCGCGCTCGAGCACGGCCACGACGGCGAGGTCTACAACTTCGGCGCCTCGAGCGAGCGTCACAACATCGACATCGTGAAGCAGGTGCTCCGGCACGTGGGCAAGCCGGAGACGCTCATCACCTACGTGAAGGACCGCCTCGGCCACGACCGCCGCTACGCCATCGACGCCACCAAGGCGCGCACCAGGCTGGGCTGGGCGCCGCGCCACCGGTTCGAGGAGGCGCTCGCCGACACCGTGCGCTGGTACCGCGAGCACCGCCCGTGGTGGGAGCGGATCATCTCCGGCGAGTACCTGAAGTACTACGAGAAGCAGTACGGGCGGGGGTAGCCGCCGGCGCGGCTACCCGTGCCGCGACACCGCCGGCCCCGCCCCCGCGCGCAGCTCGCGCTCGGCCAGCTCCAGGTCGGACTCCATCATGAGCCGGACCAGCTCGGCGAAGCTGGTGCGCGGCTTCCAGCCGAGCTGGCGCGTCGCCTTGGAGGGGTCGCCGAGGAGGTAGTCCACCTCGGTCGGGCGGTAGTAGCGCGGGTCGATCTCGACGTACTGGCGGTAGTCGAGGCCGGCGTGGCCGAAGGCCGCCTCGCACAGCTCGCGGACCGAGTGCGCCTCGCCGGTGGCGACCACGTAGTCGTCGCCCTTCGGCTGCTGGAGCATCAGCCACATCGCCTCGACGTAGTCCTTCGCGTAGCCCCAGTCGCGCTTCGCCTCGAGGTTGCCGAGGTAGAGCTTCTGCTGGAGCCCGACCTTGATGCGCGAGGCGGCGCGGGTGACCTTGCGCGTGACGAACGTCTCGCCCCGCCGCGGCGACTCGTGGTTGAAGAGGATGCCGTTCGAGACGTGCAGGCCGTACGCCTCGCGGTAGTTCACGCCGATCCAGTAGGCGTAGACCTTGGCGCAGCCGTAGGGGCTGCGGGGGTAGAACGGCGTCGCCTCGTTCTGCGGCGGCGGCGAGGCGCCGAACATCTCCGAGGACGACGCCTGGTAGATGCGGGTGTCGGCGAGGTTCAGCTCGCGGACCGCCTCGAGCAGGCGCGTGGCGCCGAGGCCGGTGACCTCGCCGGTGTACTCCGGGACGTCGAAGGACACGCGCACGTGGCTCTGCGCGCCCAGGTTGTAGATCTCGTCCGGCCGGAGCTTCTTCAGCAGCAGGTTGAGCGACGAGCTGTCGTTGAGGTCGCCGTAGTGCAGGAACAGCCGGCAGCCCGGGGTGTGCGGGTCCTGGTAGATGTGGTCGATCCGCTGCGTGTTGAAGGACGAGGAGCGGCGGACCATGCCGTGGACCTCGTAGCCCTTCTCGAGCAGCAGCTCCGCGAGGTAGCTGCCGTCCTGGCCGGTGATGCCGGTGATGAAGCCTTCTTCACGGGATGCTCCCTCGGTTGGCCTCGAACCACTCCACCGTCTCGCGCAGCCCGTCCTCGAAGCCGATGCGGGCCTTCCAGCCGAACTCGCGCAGGGCCTTGGAGGTGTCGAGCATGCGCCGCGGCTGGCCGTTCGGCTTGGTGGTGTCCCAGACGATCTCGCCCTCGAAGCGGCACAGCCGGGCGACGAGCGGCACGAGGTCGCGGATCTTGATCTCGAACCCCGCGCCCAGGTTCACCGCCTCGGACTTGTCGTAGCGCTCGGCCGCGTCGAGGATGCCCTCGGCCGCGTCGCGCGCGTGGAGGAACTCGCGCGAGGCGGACCCGTCGCCCCACACCACGATCTGCCGGTCACCGCGCTCGCGCGCCTCGACGCACTTGCGGACGAGCGCCGGGATGACGTGCGAGGTGCGCAGGTCGAAGTTGTCGCGCGGGCCGTACAGGTTCACCGGGAACAGCACCACCGAGTGGAACCCGTACTGCTGCCGGTAGGCCTCGCTCTGGACGAGCAGCATCTTCTTGGCGAGGCCGTAGGGCGCGTTCGTCTCCTCCGGGTAGCCGTTCCAGAGGTCCTCTTCCCTGAACGGCACCGGGCAGAACTTCGGGTACGCGCAGATGGTGCCGAGCGCGACCAGCTTCTTCAGCCCGACCTGGCGGCCCACCTCGATGAGCTGAACGCCCATCATCAGGTTGTCGTAGAAGAACTTGCCCGGGTTCTCGCGGTTCGCGCCGATGCCGCCCACGCGCGCGGCGAGGTGCAGGACCATCGTCGGCCGCGCGTCGCGGTAGAGCGCCCGGACCCCCTCCATCTGGACGAGGTCGTAGTCCTTCGAGCGGGGCACGAACACCTCGGTCGCGCCGCGCCGCCGCAGCTCTTCCTGGACGAAGCCGCCGAGGAACCCCGCGCCGCCCGTGACGACGATGCGCTCGGAACGCCAGTCGAAATCCATGGGCGCGCAGAGTAGGGGGCGGGGCCGCGGACGTCAATTGTGGGAGCGGGCGTCACGTCGCCCCGGGCGAACGTTCAACAAGCGACCGAGCGATGCGATCGGCAGCCGCCCCGGCTCGGCAACTTGAGTTCGGGCGCGGACGGTGAGCCCGTGCGTCTCGACGATCTCAGGTGTCGAGCGTGTGCAACGCGTAGGTCGTTGACGCGACCAAACCACAAGGCGACGTCCCCGACGTCTCGCTACAGCGCGGAAGGCATCGGTTGGGAACGGCTGCCAGTGCTCGGACGCGCGTTGCTGGCGAGGAGAAATGACCGGCGCGAAGCGGCGACACCCGTCCCAGGGCAGCTGGCAGCGGGGAACGCCGCTCCTGCGAAGTGTCGGGAAGCCGCGCGGGTTGCTGGCAGGCGCCTCACTGCAAGAAGCAGAACCTCGGTCGCTCGGCTGGTCTTCATCGACGCCGTTGCGTCGGGCTCATCTTCTGATGAATTATGCGTCGCGCCCGAGGCCAGCGTTGATCCAACGACTAATATCAAGTCAACTTCGACGAAACGTCCTTGTCACCACCGCCAGCACCGCCACGAACTTCGCCGTGACGGCCCTGGGATACCCCATCTACCTGCATTACCTCGGGTTCGAACGCTATGGGGTTTGGATCGTCCTCTCGACGGTCCTCTCCTTCGTCCAGCTGACGAACTTGGGCATTGGGCCTGCGGTCACGAGCTACGTAGCGGCGGAACACGCCGCCGGGCGAACGGGTGGGGTCCAGCGCTACGCAACGACGGCGGTCTGCGCAGTTACAAGCCTCGGCTTACTGGTCGTGGCTGTGGTGTACTCGGTCCGCCACGCAATCGTGGCCGCGTTTAAGGTTTCCGGGCCGAACGCCGAAAGTGCGCAGGCCCTTGTGCCGTTCGTGGCGCTGCTCTCGGTGTACGTCTTCGTGGTTCAAGTGCATTCCGCGACAATCGCGGGCCTGGGCCGGATGGACCTAAGTGCGACCATCGATGCCGTCGGGCGCATCGTCGCACTGTTGGTTTCGACACTCCTGCTCGTAGGGGGCCTGCGACTCGAGGCGATGCTAGTTGGCAGCGTCTTCTCTTATGTCGTTGTGCATACCGCAACCTCTCTCGTGCTCGTGCGTGGCTTCCGCTTGTCAATTTTGCGGGTACGCTCCTTCAGCCTGACGGCCCTCCGCGACCTCCTCAGGTTCGGAGCCGGCATCATCGGCAGCTCGATCCTGGTTCTGCTGCTGCATCCGTCCAATCGACTCATCGTCGCCCGCTCAAGTGGAGTGGCCTCACTCCCGGTGTACGAGATCGCTTTCAGTGCAGCGATGCAGATTCGCAGCCTGCTGGAATCCGGATTTCGCGCGATCGCGCCAGAAGTGGGGCGCCTGGCGTCGCGAACGCGACAACAAATGTGGTCGGCCTGCACTCGGATGGCAAAGCGGTCAACAGCGCTCGTTCTAGTCCTTGGTGCGCCGGCGTGGCTAGTCCTCTGGGCCGTCGCGATCCCGGCGTTCAAGCTCTGGCTAGGACAACGCTACATGCCCGAGTTGCCAGCGGCCTTTCGCGCGATGTTGGTAGGGACGTACTGCGGCCTCTTGGGTGTTCCCTGGTACTACATACTGATTGGACTTCGCAGGACGGATACGGTTTTCGCTCATCACCTCCTGCAGACCATCAGCAACGCCGTCGCGCTCTTCGCGATATCCCTCTCCGGAACCATCGCGCCGCTGGACGCAGCCGTGGCTGCATCCTTCGGAATGGCGGTGGCGAATCTATACCTAGCGATGAAGGGCCGACGTGCCGTCGAGGAGCTCGCGTGCGCCTGATGGGAGGCCAGACAAATGAGCATCCCAGTCCGGGGCAACCGAAGTTGCGCGCGAAAGCCCGCGACCACGCGGGCATGTCGCTCATAGTCGGGATCGTCTGCCTCGCGCCAACACACGTATGGTCCGTCTTCAGCCTTGGAGGTCAGGGCGTAACAAGTGGCATGTTGTGCGCGGCTGCCATGGTCGGCATTGCCCTCCCGTTGGCTCTCCGGCGGAAGAATGCGCCGTCACGCCGGCTGCTCTGGTTCGCTCCGCTGTGGATCTACGGACTGACGCTAGGCATTCTCCAATCCGCGACGCAGGACGGGGCAGGGAGAGCACTGCGGCACGGTCTGCTATTTGGCTTTGCGTTTTTGACGATGACGGCCGCAGCGTCGGTGCGCTTCTCGTGGAAAAGCTTCGATCGACTGATCCCAGCGTTAGGGCTCTGCTATGTGTTGGTAATTGTTTACGGTGTTTATCAAGTGTTCGCACGGCGGAACGGATGGCCATACGCCTTCCTGACCGTGACGAATCCCAGCCTTGCTGAAGAGACCGGGGGCGTGCAGGCCGGCGCCTTTTCGGACGCGAGCTGGGTCTACGTGTCGCGCGCGTCGTCATTCTTTGTCGAGCCTACCAACTTCGGAATGTTCCTCGGCTATGGGACTGCGATCTCGTTGGCAGTGTTGGAGCGGGGAGGCAAGTACACTCGTTGGGGCACTGTTGGTCTGGCCTTAACCGGTGCCGGATTCGCAGCCAACCAGTCACTTACGGCGGTGCTGGTTTGTGGAGCTGTCCTCTGCCTGGCGGCGGCACGCGCCGCGCTCTTGGCGAGCGCTACACGGGTTGCAGCCATGGTTGTGGCGATAACGGCCGCCGCCGCAATCATGAGTGCTCTGCCCGGTGTTGGGGAGATGATCGGCGGGCGCCTTGCCGACCTTTCGGTCGAGCAATCGTCAGGCAGGTTCAGCTCGCTGCCTCGCGTCCTCTCCGCGCTAGAGGAGCGTCCCTTGGGATGGGGATTTGCGGGACACGCATGGCTTGGAGAAATGATCCATAATGGCGTGCTAATTTTCCTTGTGATGTTCGGATTCGCGGGCCTTCTTCTTCCAGTGGTATGGGTGCTTTGGATTCTGCGTGCGTGGAAGCGGAGTGTCGCTCTGGCTCGCGTGCGAGACGCAGACTCGTCCGCGGCGGCCGCGCTGGCGAGCGCCCTCTTAACGGTTCAGTTGGCGGTATGGTCAGCATCCGGAATCCTTCATGAGCCAATGTTCTGGGCTCTATCGGGTCTCGCCTTGGGCGCAGGGCACTTTGCCCGCGAAGCCTCAGCACGAGTACCCGGCGACGTTGTTCATGCCAGGTGGAGACGCGCAACGTGACGTCCGTAACTATCGTTACCCCATCCTTCAATCAGGCACGGTTCATCGAACAGACGCTGAGATCCGTTGTTGAGCAAGGCGTTTCGGCGGAACACATCGTAGTTGATGGCGGCAGTACGGATGGGACGACAAACATTCTTGCGCGATACGAGGCGCGCCTGGGCTACTGGCAATCGCGTCCGGATCGTGGGCAGACGGATGCCCTAAATCAAGGCATGGCTCGCGCCAGCGGGGATATCGTCGGATGGATTAACTCGGACGATTACTACCTTCCCGGCGCTTTGCGCACCGTAATAGCGCGATTCGCAAAGCCGGATCGTCCCGATGTTGTCTACGGGAATGCTGTCACTGTGGACGAGAGCGGTCGCTTCATGAGGGAAAATCGCCACGGCCGATTCTCCCTGAACTCTACGGTCGCCCTCGGCATGGACATCAACCAGCAGGCTCTGTTCTGGCGCCGGGAGCTCAATCCGGGCATATTCCCCTTGGACGTGTCGCTGCGGTTCTGCATGGACCTGGAGCTGCTTGTTAAGATGGCGCGACGCGGAGCACGATTTGCGCGTGTTTCGGGGTGTCTTGGCGCATTCAGGCTGCACGGAAGCTCGAAGACGAGCACGTTGGAAGAAGTTCGACAAGCCGAACAGGCGCGGATCTTTGCGGCACTGAATGCGGAGGAACACCCCCGTTATGGGCGACTGCGCGCGCTAGGCGCAAGGGTGGCGCGTCGGATCGACATCGTCAGGGATGGAGGTCTAGCGTATGCCGTCCTCGGCGGTCGGCTGGGTGCGTCTGTCGAAAGTCGGCGTGCGGCGCTCGCTGCCTCGGAGTGGGCTGAACGCGAGGCTGCTTAGGTGTTGACTGGGGAGAGCAGCGCGTCGCGTGCGTTGGCGCAAGCACAAGCGCACGCGAGAGGCGCGTTTTGGGCGCCCGCGCCAAACCGGCATCTCGCGCCATTTCTTCAGGCGGCCACGGAAGCGAAGCTGATTCAGCGCGCGTACTTTGCGACGGGAAGGCTTGCTCCCGGCCAGCAGCTCGGTACTCCACCGAACGTGGCGGCCGACCTTGGGCACATCGTGCTGCCACAAGGTGAACGGTCGCTCGATGAGCTTCGCGCCCGTATCCTTGCGGAGGATTCACAGTTTCACCTGGTCTATAGTTTTGGTCCTGGGGTCTCGCGCCACGTGATGAAGCTGTGCGCGCATGCGCACGTCCCATTCTTCGTGTGGGCGGAGAGCCTTCAGCCCCGCTCGGCGTGGAGCCCGCGTCGGTTCGTGCGCGATGCCCTCTATGCGAGGGCGCTGAGAGGTGCCGCCGGAGCCTTCGCCCTCTCGTGCGGCGCCGCGCGCGATCTGGCTAGGCTCGGCGTTGCGCGGCGAAGGATCTTTCCCGCAGTTTACCCAGGGCCCTTTGCGGCAGCAATGGAAGCGGAGGCGCCAACGAGGGAGCGGAGCCGGCACGCGCTTGTGTACTGCGGACGACTGATACCGATCAAAGGCCTTCGAATCTTGGCATCGGCGCTTGAACTGTTGGCGACGCGGAACGTTCAGACGCAGTTGCACGTTATTGGTGACGGGCCCGATCTGGAATTCATGAGCACGCTGCGATCGGCGGGCGTCGAGGTTGTTATGCACGGCGCCGTTCCTTCAGATCGGGTGCCTTCGCTTATTCGCCGTGCATCGGTCCTCGTCCTGCCGACCCCACGACGGGAGGGGTGGGGATATGTCGTAAATGAAGCCTACGCGGCAGGTATCCCCGTAGTGGTGAGTGACGCAGTCGGCGCTGCCGAGATCGTGGTTCCCGGCGTTACTGGGTTTGTCGCAAAAAGAGGGAGTGGCCCGAGTCTCGCCCGTGCAATCGCGGCCGCTTGTGAATTGGACGGCGTAGCCAACGGGCCGGGACTGCGACGCGTGCATGACTCGTTGGCTGCGGAAACCTTCGTTGCGTACATGTCGGCATGCATCATGAGCGTTCTTGACGGTGGTAGTGCGCCCACACCCCCGTGGCATGAGGCGGTCGCCGCATTGGGTGGAAACGAGCATGTCAGATGGTGGCAGGCCTGGCGCAGCGGTGCCGAAATCTAGCCGGCCGAGTACAATCTTGGTGGCTGCAGCGTAACAAGGTGCGTCTTTGCATATACTGTACTTGCATCAATATTTCGTTCCGCCGAACGGGTCCGGCGGAACGCGTTCATATGAGATGGCGAGGCGATTTGTCGCCGCCGGTCATCGCGTGACGCTGATTACGTCCAGCGCCTTCTTCCCGTCGGACGCGAATACCGATGGTCGAGTGGAGGAGGCCTCGCTCGACGGCATAAGCCTAAAGGTCATCCGTGTACCGTATTCGAACCGCCTGGTTACGGTCGACGGATCCTCGCCTTCTTCAAATTTGCGCTCCTTGCAAGCTGGCAGGCCGTGCGGGTGGACCGTCCGGAGGTGGTCTTCGCAACGAGTACGCCGCTTACGATAGCGATCCCCGGCGTCGTTGCGCGCCTTTGGCATCGTTGCCCGATGGTGTTCGAGGTGCGCGACTTGTGGCCAGAGTTGCCTATCGCAATGGGCGCGTTGCCTAACCCGGTGATGCGGTGGGCAGCGCGACGACTTGAGCGGCTAGCTTACTGGGCGTCTAGTCGCATCGTTGCGCTGTCTCCTGGAATGAGGGATGGCGTACGGCGCACCGGATACCCTGAAGAACGCATTGCGGTAGTCCCGAACAGCTGCGATGTGGAGCTGTTTCGCGCGGTGCCCGAATCGGAAGATGCTCTGGTGCTTCCCTTTCCGAATGGCGGGCCGGTGGTCACATACGCCGGCACCTTCGGTGCAATTAACGGTGTCGAGTACCTCGTGCGCGTCGCGGCGCAGGCTCTCGAGCAAGATCCCGGCGTTCGTTTTCTCCTGGTCGGCGACGGTGCAATGCGCGAAAGAGTCGCCAGCGAGGCCGCAGCGTCAGGCGTTCTGGGGCGGAACTTGTGGATTATGGAGCCGGTGCCGAAGCGGCTCGTGCCAGCACTCATGCAGGCGACCACGATCGCGACATCTCTGTTTATCGATGTGCCGGAGATGCAGAACAATTCTGCTAACAAATTCTTCGACGGACTGGCGGCCGGGCGACCGGTAGCAATTAATTACGGCGGCTGGCAGGCCGACCTCCTTCGAGAGACCGGAGCGGGGTTGGTGCTGCCCCGGGAGGCCGGGGAAGCCGCTGCGATGCTGGTGGCATTCGCGCGTGACCGCGCGGCCATTGAGGCTGCGAGTAGGAGCGCGGTTCGGCTTGCGTCGGGCCCGTTCAGTCGAGACCGACTTGCGCAGCAGTTGCGAACGGTGCTGGAGCAGGCCGCCGGTGAGGCCGGATCTGGCACGTCCGCCCCGGTGCGGTCTGAGGGGTTGGCGATATGGGCATGCGCGGCTGCAAGCGAGTAGTTGACGTCGTGACGAGCGCCGCGTTCCTTGCGGTGTGCGCCCCGCTGGTCGCGGTGTTGGCCGTGATGGTTCGCTGGACCATGGGGGCGCCCGTTCTCTTCCGCCAGGAGCGCCCCGGCCTTCGGGGCAGGCGCTTTCAGGTCCTCAAGTTCCGAACCATGCGCAATGCGCTCGACGCGCACGGCAGGCCGCTGCCGGACGAGGCGCGCCTGACCCGCGTCGGCCGCTTCCTTCGCGCTACCAGCCTGGACGAGCTGCCTCAGATCTGGAACGTCCTCCGCGGCGACATGAGCCTGGTGGGGCCGCGACCGCTGCTCGTGCAGTACCTGGACCGCTACACGCCGGAGCAGGCGCGTCGGCACGAGGTGAAGCCGGGCATCACGGGCTGGGCCCAGGTGAACGGGCGGAACGCGATCTCCTGGGAGGAGAAGTTCGCGCTCGACGTCTGGTACGTGGACAACTGGAGCTTCTGGCTGGATCTCCGCATCCTCGCGCGCACCGCGCTCAAGGTCGTGAGGCGCGATGGGATCGCACAGCAGGGTCACGTCACCATGCCGGAGTTCATGGGAAGCGCCGTTCGGACCGGGGAGTCGTCCCGTGAGTGAGACCATCGTCGTCCTCGGCGCCGGGGGGCACGGGAAGGTCGTCGCGGACATCGCGCTCTCCGCCGGGCTCGCCGTGGTCGCGTTCATCGACGACGCGCCGGCCAAGCAGAGCACCGCCATCTGGAACATTCCGGTGCTCTCGTGGGCGCGCTTCAGCGACGAGCCGGGCCCGTGGCGCGATGGCGTCGTCGCGCTCGGGATCGGTGACAACGCGACCCGCGAGCGCCTCGCCGGCAAGGTGCGCGATGCGGGATTCGCGCTCGCCACGCTCGTGCACCCCAGGGCGGCGGTCGCGCGGACCGCCCGCCTCGGCGCCGGCGTCGTGGTGATGGCCGGGGCCGCCGTCAATCCGGACGCGGTCCTGGGCGAGGGCGCCATCCTCAACACCGGCGCGGTCGTCGAGCACGACTGCGTCGTCGGGCCCTACGCCCACCTGTCTCCCAATGCCGCGCTCGGCGGCGCGGTCCGGGTCGGCGCGCGCACGCACCTCGGGCTGGGCGCGGTCGCGCTGCCCGGGGTGGTCATCGGTTCGGACGTCCGCGTCGGCGCGGGCGCCGTGGTTCATCGCGAGGTTTCGGACGGGCTCACCGTCGCAGGCGTGCCCGCGCGCCCTCTGAAAGGAACGGAGAAGTGACTCGCATCTATCTCTCCCCTCCGCACATGGGCGACGACGAGCGCAAGCTCCTGCTCGAGGCGTTCGATTCCAACTGGATCGCGCCGCTCGGCCCTCACGTGGATGCGTTCGAGCGGGAGATGGCCGCGAAGGTGGGCGTCGCGCACGCGGCAGCGCTCTCCTCCGGGACCGCCGCCATCCATCTGGCGCTTCGCATCCTGGGCGTCGGCCCCGGGGACGAGGTCATCGCCTCTTCCCTGACCTTCTCCGCCACGGTCAATCCGATCGTCTACCAGGGCGCCACGCCGGTGCTCATCGACGCCGAGCGCGCCACCTGGAACATGGACCCGGTCCTGCTGGAGGAGGAGCTGGACGCCTGCGCCCGGCGCGGCAAGCTGCCGAAGGCGGTCATCGCGGTGGACCTCTACGGCCAGTGCGCGGATTACGAGCGCATCGCGGCCGCGTGCGCCCGGTACGAGGTGCCGCTCGTCGAGGACTCGGCCGAGGCGCTCGGCTCGAGCTACCGCGGCAGGATGGCGGGGTCCTTCGGCGCGCTCTCGATCCTGTCCTTCAACGGCAACAAGATCATCACCACCAGCGGCGGCGGGATGCTGCTCTCGGATCGCAAGGAGTGGATCGATCGGGCCCGCTTCCTCGCCACGCAGGCCCGCGATGCGGCGCCGCACTACCAGCACTCCCAGCTCGGCTTCAACTACCGCATGAGCAACCTGCTCGCGGCCGTGGGCCGCGGGCAGCTCCGCGTGCTCGACCAGCGCGTCGCGCGCCGGCGCGAGCTCAACGCGGCCTACCGGCGTGCGCTGGGCGATCTGCCGGGTATCGGGTTCATGCCCGAGGCGCCGGAAGGGCGCCCGAACTGCTGGCTCACCTGCGTGACCATCGATCCCGGGGCGTTTGGCGCCACCTGCGAGGACGTGCGCCGCAAGCTCGAGGCGGAGGACATCGAGGCTCGGCCCGTCTGGAAGCCGATGCACCTCCAGCCGTTCTACTCCGCGTGCCGGACGCGTGGCGGCTCGGTGGCGGCGGAGCTCTTCGAGCGCGGGCTCTGCCTGCCCAGCGGCTCGAGCCTGGGTGATGCGGACCTCAATCGCATCGTGAACGTCGTACGCAGCGTCCGCAATTGAGGCGCTGATCCGCGACATCGGCGCGCGCCTCGCAGGGTTCCTCACCCTGCGAGGCGGCTGCTCGCCCGCTCTGGTCACAGACTGACTGTGCGGCGTTCCACTTCACCTGTAGCCCTGGCACCGCGCGTGTCCTGCACCGCCGGTATGGTGTGAACGAAGGCTATCTGGTATCGGACGCTCATCGTGAAACTTCGGGGGTTGCCAGTCGCCGCGGACGTCGGCGTGCGTCGCGCGGTCATGATCTCGGTCCACGTCGCGCTGTGGACGGCGTCGCTGCTGGGCGCGTACGCGCTCCGGTTCGAGTTCCGCATCCGGCCGGAGCACGCCGCGGTCCTCGCCGTCTCGCTGCCGTTCCTGCTCATCTTCCGGCTGGCCGCGTTCTACCTGGGCGGCCTGTTCCGCGGGCTCTGGCGCTACACCGGCGCCCGCGACCTCGCCGGCATCATCCGCTGGACCAGCCTCTCCAGCGTGGCCTACCTGACCTTCCTGCACCTCGGGTTCCGCGGCTTCTCGCGCTCGGTCGTCGCGATCGAGTGGCTCACCGCCGTCCTCGTGGTGGGCGGCACGCGCTTCCTGGCCCGCTACCTCTACGCCCGCCGCTACGTGGTCGCCGAGCCGGGGCTCACCCGCCTGCGCGTGCTCGTCATCGGCGCCGGCGACGCGGGCGAGATGATCCTCCGCGAGATTCACAAGCGCCACGCCTCCCGGTACGAGCCGGTGGGGCTGGTGGACGACGACCCCGCCAAGCGCGGCGAGCAGATCCACGGCGTGCGCGTGGTCGGCACCACCGAGGAGATCCCCGAGGTCGCGCGCGACCTCCGCGTGGACGAGGCCATCATCGCGGTGCCCTCGGCCACCGGCGCGCAGATGCGGCGCCTGGTGGACCTCTGCAAGCAGGCCGGCGTCCGGTTCAAGACCATGCCGGGCGTGGATCAGCTCATCGACGGCCACGTGTCCGTGAGCCAGCTCCGCGACGTCGCCATCGAGGACCTGCTCGGTCGGGATCCGGTGAAGCTCGACATGGCCGCCATCTCGGGGACGATCGCCGGCCGGGTGGTGCTGGTCTCGGGCGCGGGCGGTTCCATCGGCTCCGAGATCTGCCGCCAGGTGTGCCGCTTCGCCCCGGCGGCCCTGGTCCTGGTCGAGCGCGCCGAGAACAACCTCTTCCACATCCATCGTGAGCTGCTCGCCCGCTTCCCGGGCGTCGAGCTGGTTCCCTGCATCGGCGACGTGAGCGATTCGGCGCGCATGGCCGAGGTGTTCGAGCGCCGCAAGCCGGCCATCGTGTTCCACGCCGCGGCGCACAAGCACGTGCCGATGATGGAGTGGAACCCCGGCGAGGCGGTGAAGAACAACGTCTTCGGCACGAAGACGCTCGCCGACGTGGCGGACCGCTACGGCGTGGAGCGGTTCGTGATGATCTCCACCGACAAGGCGGTCAACCCGACGTCGGTGATGGGCGCCTCCAAGCGCGTGGCGGAGATCTACGTGCAGGCGCTCTCGCAGCGCTCGAAGACCCGCTTCGTCACGGTCCGCTTCGGCAACGTGCTGGGCTCGGCCGGGAGCGTGGTGCCCATCTTCAAGGAGCAGATCGCGGCCGGCGGGCCGGTCACGGTCACGCACCCGGAGATGACCCGCTACTTCATGACCATCCCCGAGGCGAGCCAGCTCGTGCTCGAGGCGGGGGCCATGGGGAACGGCGGCGAGATCTTCATCCTCGACATGGGCGAGCCGGTGAAGATCGCCGACCTGGCCCGCGAGCTGATCACGCTCTCCGGCCTGACGCCGGGTGAGGACGTCGAGATCGTCTTCACCGGCATGCGGCCGGGCGAGAAGCTGTTCGAGGAGCTGTCGGTGGACTCGGAGAGCGCCGACAAGACGGGCCACCCGAAGATCTTCGTGGGCCGCTTCCGGCCGCACGCGTGGGAGCAGGTGCAGCGGCAGCTGCACGACCTGGCCGCCTCGGTGGACCATCCGGCCGAGGTCCGGAAGCGCTTCGCCGAGATCGTCCCGGAGTTCAAGCAGCCGGTCGCGGCGGTGCCGGCGCCGGCTGGCCGCCCGGTCAACGCGCCGGCGTCCCCGGACGTGCTGCCCGCGCCGAGGGCCGCGAGCGCGTAGTGACGCGCCTCCACCAAAGGTGCTAGGACGCACCGTCCGCGACGCTCCCCCCGCGCGTGTGGGGCGGACGCGCCCTCGACGGGCCGGGGTGGATCGCGGTATTCACTACGCCTTCCCGCGACTTGGCCCATGCTCGACCGCGTACTCATGGTTTGCGTCGGCAACATCTGCCGCAGCCCGATGGCCGAGGCCCTTCTGCGGGCGCGGTTCGAGGGACGGGCCGGCGCGCGCGTGGAGTCCGCGGGCGTGGCGGCGCTGGTGGGCCGCCCGGCCGACGAGAGCGCCCGCGAGCTGCTGGCGGCGCGCGGCATCGACCTGTCGGCGCACCGGGCGCGGCAGCTCACCCCGGCGCTCATCACCGGCTTCGATCTGGTGCTGGTGATGGAGGAAGGCCACCGGCGCGAGGTGGAGGCCATCGCCCCGGGCGCGCGCGGGCGCGTGCAGCGCCTGGGCCGGTTCGGCGGGTTCGACGTCCCGGACCCCTACCGCCAGGGCCGCCCGGCGTTCGAGCGCGCGCTCGCGCTCATCGAGCGCGGGCTCGACGACTTCGAGGAGAAGGTGTGGAAGGTCTCGTGAGACGCAGCGTCCTCCTGTTCGCCCTCGCGCTGTCCGGCTGCTCCACGATCTCCCCGGGCCTGCACATGAAGGAGTCCGCGCTCGAGGGGCGCGGCGAGGACGGCAAGGACGTGAAGGTCCTGCCCATCACGCCGGCGCTGCTGGTGGAGCAGGCGGGCGCCCGCGCCCGCGCGGCCGGCGCCCGCGCCGCGGACCCGCTCGCCGAGACGCTCGCCGGCTACCAGTACCGGGTGGCGCCGTACGACGTCCTCTCCATCATCGTGTGGGATCACCCGGAGCTGACCATCCCGGCCGGCGAGTACCGCCCGCCGGAGCAGACCGGCAACCCGGTCAACGCCGACGGCACCATGTTCTACCCGCACGTCGGGGTGGTCGAGGTGGCGGGGAAGACGCTGCCGGAGATCCGCGCGCTCCTCACCGAGCGGCTCCGCAAGTACGTGGCGAACCCGCAGCTCGACGTGCGCGTGGCCGCGTTCCGCGGCAAGCGCTTCCAGGTCACCGGCGAGGTGGTGCAGCCCTCCACGCTCCCGGTCACCGACGTGCCGGTGCGCGTGCAGGACGCCATCGCCTCGGCGAAGGGGCTCACCGCGAACGCCTGGACCCGCTCCGTCACGCTCACCCGCGCCGGCAAGACCTACGCGCTCGACCTCCAGGCGCTCTACGAGGAGGGCGACGTCTCGCAGAACTGGCTGCTCCAGGACGGCGACATCCTCAACGTCCCGAGCCGCGAGCAGAACAAGGTCTTCGTGCTGGGCGAGGTGCGGAAGCCCTCGTCGAAGCTGATGGCGAAGGGGCGCATGAGCCTCGCCGAGGCCATCGGCGACTCGGAGGGCTTCGACCCGCTCACCTCGAACCCGGGCGAGGTCTACGTGCTCCGCGGCCGCTACGAGGCGCCGCGCGTGTTCAAGCTCGACGCCTCCAGCGCCGACGCGCTCCTGCTGGCGGTGCAGTTCCAGCTCGAGCCGTACGACGTGGTGTTCGTCTCGCAGTACAAGCTCACCGACTGGAACCGCGTCATGACGCAGATCCTCCCCACCGTGCAGGGCATCTGGCAGACGGTGGACGTCGGCAACCGGACGGGAGTGTACTGATGACCCCGAAGCCCGGAGGCCCCGCCCTGGAGATGGTCGCGGAGCGGCGCGGCGCGCCGCCGCCCGAGCCGGCCTACGACGGCGGCGACGGCGACGAGGTGAGCCTCTCCGAGTACCTCGACGTGCTGGTGCAGGGGCGCTGGCTCATCGCCGGCGCGGCCGCGGTGGCGCTGGTGCTCGGCGTCTCCTACGCGCTGCTCGCCACGCCGGTGTACCGCTCCGACGCGCTCGTGCAGGTGGAGGACAAGAAGGGCGGCACCGGGGCGCTGGGCGATCTCTCGGCGCTGTTCAGCGAGGCCTCGCCGGCCGAGACCGAGATGGAGATCCTCCGCTCGCGCTCGCTGGTCGGGTCGGTGGTGGATACGCTCAAGCTCGAGATCACCGCGGAGCCGCGGCGGTTCCCGGTGGTCGGCCGGTTCCTGGCGCGCCGCCACAAGGACGGCGCGCCGGCCTCGGCCCTGCCCGGCTTCGGGCGCTTCGGCTGGGGCGGCGAGAAGCTCACCATCGGCCGGCTCTCGGTCCCGGAGGACCTCGAGGGCGAGCCGCTCACGCTGGAGGCCCGCGAGGGCGGGCGCTTCGCGCTGCTCGATCCGGACGGCGAGCCGCTGCTGGAGGGCGCGGTGGGCGCGGCCGCCTCGGGCCGGCGCACCGAGGTGTTCGTGGCGGAGCTGGTGGCGCGCCCGGGCACGCAGTTCCGGGTCTCGCACCAGCCGCGCGACGCGGCCATCGCCGCGCTGCAGGAGGACCTGCGCATCTCGGAGAAGGGCAAGAAGACCGGCGTCCTCCAGCTCGCGCTCGAGGACGAGGACCCGGCCCGCGCCGCCGCCATCCTCGACGCGCTCTCCAGCGCCTACCTGCGCCAGAACGTGGAGCGGAAGAGCGCCGAGGCCGAGAAGACGCTCGAGTTCCTGGAGACGCAGCTCCCCGAGCTGCGCGGCAAGCTCGACGTGGCCGAGCGCGACCTCGAGACCTACCGGTCGGCGAAGGGCAGCGTGGACGTCTCCATGGAGACGCAGGCCGCGCTCACCCGCGCGGTGGACATCGAGAAGGCCGCTTCCGAGCTGCAGCTCGAGATCGCCTCCCTGCGCCAGCGCTTCACCGAGGACCACCCGCTCCTCATCGCCGCCCGCCAGAAGATGGGCCGGCTGGAGGAGGAGCGGCGGAACCTCGAGGCGCGCATGCGCAAGCTGCCGGAGGCGGAGCTGGAGTCGGCCCGGCGCCTGCGCGACGTGAAGGTCGCGAACGAGCTCTACCTGACGCTCCTCAACAAGGCGCAGGAGCTGAAGGTCGTGAAGGAGGGCACGGTCGGCAACGTGCGCATCCTCGACGCCGCGCTCGTGCCGCTGAAGCCGGTGGCGCCGAAGCGCGGCGCGGTGGTGGCGCTGGCGCTCCTGCTCGGCCTCGCCGGCGGGGTGGCGCTCGCGTTCGTGCGCCGGGCGCTCGACCAGGGCGTCGAGGATCCGGACGCGCTGGAGCGGGCCACCGGGGTGGGCGTGCACGCGTCGGTGCCGCACAGCACCGTCGAGGTCGCGGCCAACCGCGCCGCGGGCCGGGGCGGGGCGTACCCGGTGCTCGCCCGGTGCGATCCGAACGACCTCGCGGTCGAGGCGCTCCGCAGCCTGCGCACCAGCGTGCAGTTCGCGCTCCTCGAGGCCTCGTCCAACGTGGTCACGGTGGGCGGCCCGGCCCCGGGCATCGGCAAGTCCTTCGTCACCGCGAACCTCGCGTACCTGCTCGCCGAGGCCGGGAAGCGCGTCGCGGTGGTGGACGCCGACCTCCGGCGCGGCCACCTGCACCGGTTCCTGGGCGGCGAGCGCGCCCCCGGGGTCAGCGACGTGCTGAGCGGGCAGCACACGCTCGCGAGCGCGCTGCGCGAGACCACGCACGAGAAGATCGGCCTGCTCACCACCGGCACCATCCCGCCCAACCCGGCCGAGCTGCTCGGCTCGGAGCGCTTCCAGCGCCTGCTCGAGGAGCTGTCGGCGCAGTGGGACGTGGTGGTGGTGGACACCCCGCCCATCCTGGCGGTCGCCGACGCCGCGCTCATCGCGCGCCAGGCGGGCGTGAACCTGTTCGTGGTGAAGGCCGGCAAGCACCCGATCCGCGAGATCCAGGCCGGCCTGCGCGCGCTCACCCGCAGCGGCGCCCGCATCCACGGGATCGTGATGAACGACGTGCGCCTCGACCGCGGCCTGGGCCGGCGCAGCGCGTATCACTATCAGTATTCGTACAAGTAGGGTCCCTCGACTCCGCGCGGCCCACGGGCCGCGCTACGCTCGGGATGAGCGGACTCGATCGCTCACCCTTCGACAGGCTCAGGGTGAGCGGTTCTCGGAAGCCGCTCATGGTGAGCGGAGGTCATCCCGCTCATCCCGAGCGTAGCGCCGCGGAAGCGGCGCGGAGTCGAGGGACGAACCATGAGCGGGACGACGCCCCCGCTCACCCCGAGCGTAGCGCCGCGAAGCGGCGCGGAGTCGAGGGGGCCTACGGCCCCGCGATCACCGTCAGGAAGAACGCGGCGCCGCTCTTCTCGCCGGTCACCTGGTGCACGATGCGCTGGCCGCGCTCGACGGTGAGCCGGGACTGGGTGTTGCGCGAGGCGAGCGCGACCTCGAGCGTCACGGTGTTGCCGCGCTGCTCCTGCAGCGTGACGCCCACGTGATCGCCGTCGGGCAGGCTCACGAACTCGGTCTTGCCGCGGGTGAGCGAGACCTCCTGCTCGGAGGTCTGCTCCCAGCGCACGTACGCGAGCGGCGAGAGCTGCCGCTTGAGGTTGGCGAGGCGCGGGTCGATGTGCGGCGGCCCCTTGCGCGAGCCCTTGATGAGCCGGACGTGCACGGGCACGTCGGCCCGGGAGACGGCGGGGGCGAGGGTGACCAGGGCGAGCAGGGCGAGGAGGAACGAGCGGCGGGTCATGACCTCTCCGGGCGGCTCAGGAGCCGGATCCCTCGTCGTCGTCGTCGAGCAGCACCACCGGCCCGTCGGACGTCTGGATGACGGTCGAGACGTTGCCCTCGCTGGAGAACTCGAGGAGCGCCATCTCGCCCGGCTGGCTGCCTTCCCAGCGAACGTACAGGAACACGGCCACCGCCGCCACCGCCGGGGTCAGCGCTGCGGCGGTGCCGCGCCAGTGGCGGCGCAGCCAGGACAGGACGCCGCGGGGGGCGGGCGCCTCGTGCCCGATGCGCGCCATCACCTGGTCCACGAACGGCGCGAAGTCGCGCTCGGCGGCGCGGGCGAGCAGGGCCTCGGAGACGAGCCCCTCGGTGGCGGCCAGGTCGAGCGCGCGGGCCCCGCAGGCGTCGCAGGCCTCGAGGTGCGCCGCGAGCGCGCGCGCCTCCTCGGTGGAGAGCTCGCCCTCGCGGGCGCCGATCATCGGCGCGTACCGGACGCAGTCGCTCTTGGCCCTAACCATCGCCCTGCCCGTCCTCTCCGCCCTCCGGCCCGTCCGCCGCGGCGAGCCCCGCGTACTCGCGGAGCGCGGCCTGCATCTTCTTCCGCGCGTGGAACAGCCGGCTCATCACCGTGCCCTTGTGGATCTCGAGCCGCTCCGCCAGCTCTTCGTACGACAACCCCTCGACCTCGCGCAGTACCAGGATCGTGCGGTGCTTCTCCGGGAGGGTCGCCAGCGCCTCCTGGATCTTGCCGGCCAGCTCGCGCCGGAGCGCGTTCTGCCGCGGGTCGTTGCCGAGCGCGGTCGAGAGGATGCCCTCGCCGCCCTCCTCCAGCTCCGCCTCCTGCACGTCGTCCATGTCCTGCCGCTGCGAGTGCCGCTCCCGCCTCACCGCGCGATGGAGAGGTGGGTGGTGATGCGGAACACCCAGGTCGAGAAGGCCGAATCGCCCTTGAAGTCGCCGAGGTGGCCGTGGACGCGGACGAACGCCTCCTGGGCGACATCCCAGGCCAGGTCCGGATCTTTCACGATGCCCAGCGCCACGGCGTAGACCTTCCTCTGGTAGCGGACGACGAGCGCGCGGAACGCGTTGGCGTCACCGGCCTTGGCTCTCGTGACCAGCGCGTGGTCGTCGGCTTCCATCGGAGGGACGGGGCGTCCGGGTGGGAAATTCACGGGACGGTGCGGCAGGCTAGCACGGGCGCCGCCGGGGGAGGGTCTCCACGCCGATCGCGCCGCGGCGATCCGCCGCCCGGGCGGAGCGGATCGGCTCACCCCGCGCGTTCCCCCGCGTTATCCTTCCGGGAACCGCCGGAATGTGCGGTGGCTACCACGGTTCGACAGGGGCACATGGCCGGCGCCTACGCAGATATCGCCCGCGTCCTCCAGGGGGCGCGCAGGCGGCAGGTCCGGGTCGTCCTCCTCACGGCGGCGGCCGGGGGCGGCGCCGCGGCCCTGCTCTGCCTGCTCGCCGGCGCGATCGCCCTCTCCGCGGGCGCCCGGACCGGCTTCCGCCTGGTGGCGCTCGGCGGGGCCGGCCTGGCCGTGCTCGGGGCCGCCATCGCCGCCGTCCGGGCGCTCCTCCGCGGGGCGCGCGACGACGAGGCGGCCGCCCGCACCGTGGCCTCCGGCGAGCCGGCCCTCCGCTCCGCGCTCCTCTCCTCCGTGGAGCTGGCCCGCGCCCGCCCGCTCCTCGCCGCGTCCGGCGAGCTGTCGGTCGAGCTGCTGGACGCGCACCTCGACCTCACCGCCGAGCGGGCCCGCGGGCTCGACCTCGCCCGCGCCATCCCGGACCACGGGGCCCGCCGGGCGGGGTGGGCGCTCGCCGCGGTGCTGGGCCTCCACCTGCTCGGGCTCGCCGGCCTGGGGCAGGGGTTCCGCGCCGCCTACGGCCGCGTCCTCGGGGGCGATCCCCCCGGCGCGCCGGCGGTGCAGGCGGACCCGATCACCGGCGACATCGAGCTGACCTACCGCTACCCGGCCTACATGAAGCGCGACCCGCGCACGCTGTCGGGCACCGGCGGCGAGGTGCGCGCGCCCCGCGGCACCGAGGTCGAGCTGAAGACCCGCGCCGACCGGCCGGTGGTCGCGGCGGAGCTCGTGATCGAGCAGGAGGGGCTGGTGCCCGCTCCCGCTCGCCCTTCGACGGGCTCAGGGCGAGCGGATGACTCGAACTCCGCTCACCCCGAGCCTGTCGAGGGGGGAGCGGCGCAGGGGACCGGGGCCGGGGGCGAACCAGATCCGCTCACCCCGAGCGTAGGCCGGGCGCCAGCCCGGCCGGAGTCGAGGGGCCGTCCTTCGACAAGCTCAGGACGAGCGGATGAATCGAAGTCCGCTCACCCCGAGCCTGTCGAGGGGCGGGCGGACTCCCCCATCCTGAAGCGCCGCGCGCTCGCCGTCGCCGGCGGCCGGGACCTCTCCGGCCGCTTCGTGGTCGATCAGGGCGGGAGCTACCGCTTCCGCTACCTGGACGCGAAGGGCCGGGTGGTGGCCGAGGGGCCGCCCATCCCCATCGCCGTCGAGGTGGACCTGCCCCCGCAGGCGCGCATCACCGCGCCGGAGCGCCAGCTGGAGGTGGACGCGAACGCGGTGGTGGCGATCGAGTGGCAGGCCGAGGACGACGTGGGCCTGTCCGAGGTGGCGCTCGTGGTGAAGCCGCCGGCGGGCGAGCCGCAGCGCCGCGTCCTGCGCAAGGGCGACGGGCTGCGCCGCGACGGCGGCACGCAGCAGCTCGCGCTCGCGCCGGAGCGGCTCGCCGAGGGCGAGGCGCTCGAGTACTGGATCGAGGCGGTGGACGGCGACACGGTCTCGGGCCCGAAGACCGCCGCCTCCGAGCACCAGCTCGTGAAGGTCTACTCCGAGGCCGAGCACCGCCGCGCGGTGCTGGAGCGCGCGCGCCAGGCGTTCGAGGAGCTGGTGGCGCTGCTCGGCGACCGGCTCGAGACGCTCTCGGACGGCCCGGTCGCGACCGCGGAGCGGCTGCCGGTGGCGCAGCAGCTCGACGCGCGCACGCGCCGGCTCACCGACATGCTGCGCGACGCCGCCCGCGAGCTGCGCCGCGACCCCGCCGGCGCCCGCGAGGTCGCGGCCGCGCTGCAGAACGTGTCCGGGAACGTGCGGGTGGCCGAGCAGCGCGTCGCCGCCCTCCGCGCCGCCATCGGGCAGGCGATCCGCGTGCGGGTGAGGCCGGACGCCTCGCTGGTGCGGAACATGACCTCGGCCGACGCGGCGCTCGACGCCACCATGGAGAAGGGCGTCCTGTACCTCGAGCAGCTCCTCGACAAGCAGCGCGCCCAGGACCTGGTGCGCCTCGCGAAGGACCTGGCCCAGCGGCGCCGCGACCTCGCCGGCCTGCTCGAGAAGTACCGGGCCTCGCCCACCGAGGCCGCGAAGAAGGAGGTCCTCGCCCAGATCTCGCGCATGAAGGACCGGGTGAAGGACCTGCTCGCGCGCATGGCCGAGCTGTCGAAGGGCTTCAACGACGAGCACATGAACGAGGAGGCGCTCGCGGAGCTGGCGAGGTCGCAGGACCTCGTGGGCGGGCTCGACGACGTCGAGAAGAAGCTCGCGGCGGGCGACGTCGAGGGCGCCATGAAGGCGCTCGACCAGCTGGCGGGCGCGATGGACCAGATGCTGGCCGGCCTGGAGCGCACCGCCGGTCGCCCGGACGAGAAGGCGCAGCAGCTCATGAAGGAGATGCTCGCGTTCAAGGACCAGCTCGAGCAGGTGCAGTCGGAGCAGCGGCGCACCGCCGAGGAGACGGACCAGGTGCGCCGGCGCTACCGGCAGAAGATCGCCGACCGGATGAAGGGCGCCGAGGGCGACCTGAAGCGGCTCGCCGAGCTGGCCGGCAAGGCGCGGCAGGACCTCGACCGCGCCGAGCCCGGCGTCACCATGCGCGCCGAGCCGGAGTACGAGCTGTCGCGCGAGGCGCTGAAGGACCTGGAGCGGGCGCTGGGGATGCGCGAGCTGGAGGGCGCGGCCGAGGCGGTGATGCGGGCGCAGCCGTCGGTGGAGCGGCTCGCGATGGAGCTCGACGAGGACGCGGCGCTCGGCGACCGCGGCGCGCCGCTCACCGGCCGCGAGCCGGAGCAGGTGGCCGACGCGCGCAAGCACGCCATGGACGCGGTGCCGAAGGTGCGCGAGATCCGCGAGAAGCTGCAGCGCATGTTCCCGGACCCGCGCCAGGTGCTGGGCCAGGAGGAGCAGCGGAAGCTGGGCGAGCTCGCGCAGAAGCAGGACCAGCTCGAGCGCAAGGCGGGGCGGCTCCAGTCGCAGCTCTACGACCTCTCGCAGAAGGCGCCGGTGTTCCCGCCCTCGGCGCAGCAGGAGCTGTCCGAGTCGCGCGGCCACATGGGCGAGGCGGCCGCCGAGCTGGGCGCCCGCAACCCGCAGCGCGGCCACGGGCAGCAGGAGCTGGCCATGGACGCGCTCTCGCGCCTGCAGAAGGGGCTCGAGGAGGCGGCGAAGAAGGGCGGCGGGTCGGGCGGGGGCCAGGGCTTCCCGTTCCCGTTCGCGGAGTCGGGCAGCGAGCAGGAGGGCGACGGCCGCGAGGCCTCGCGCGAGAAGGTGAAGATCCCGGGCGCCGAGGCGCACCGCGTGCCCGAGGAGTTCCGCAAGGACCTGCTCGACGCCATGAAGCAGGGCGCGCCGGAGCGGTACCGCGGCGAGGTGCAGCGCTACTATGAGGAGCTGGTCAAGTGAGGGCCGCCATCGCCCGATGCGAGCCGTCGCCGCCCGTCCTTCGACAGGCTCAGGACGAGCGGTGTTCGGGAGGTTCGCTCGCGGTGAGCCCGTCGAACCGCGAGCGGAAGCGCAGGATCGCTGCAGGGCTCCTCGCGGCGCTGGCGCTGGTCGTGATGGTGCCGGCCTCGGCTCAGGGTGACCCTTCGACTCCGGCGCGGCCTGGCGGCCGCGCCTACGCTCAGGGTGAGCGGGATGCGGTGGAGCGCACCGCCTTCAAGGCCCTGAAGCTCCTCGCGCAGGAGGACCTGCCGGCGGCCCGGGCGCTGCTCGAGCCGCTCGAGCCGTTCGAGGACGCGCCGGACGCGGTGAAGCTCGCCGGCGGCGTGCTGCGCTTCTTCGACCAGCGCTACGACGACGCCATCGCGCTCATCACCGCCTCCGGCGCGGGCAAGGCGGGCGGCTACCTGGAGCTGGCGCGGGCGGCGCGCGAGGTCACGAAGGACCACGCCCGCTCCGAGAGCGAGCACTTCGTCGTGTCCTACCCGAAGGGCAAGGACGAGGTGCTGGTGCCGTACCTGGTGGACGCGCTGGAGCGGCAGCGCGCCGCGCTCTCGAAGGCGCTCGGCGAGCCGCCGGCGCGCCGGCTCACCGTCGAGATCGTGAACGACGTGAAGGAGCTGGCGAAGGTCTCGACGCTCACCGAGGCGGAGATCCGCACCAGCGGCACGGTGGCGGTGGCGAAGTTCGGCAAGCTCATGCTGCTGTCGCCGAAGGCGCTGCTGAAGGGCTACGACTGGCTCGACACCGCCGCGCACGAGTACACGCACGACGTCGTCACCGCCCGCACCGGCAACCGCGCGCCCATCTGGCTGCAGGAGGGGCTCGCGAAGTGGTTCGAGTCCGCCTGGCGCGGGCGGGTCGATCCGCTGAGCCCGATCTCGGCGGCGCTGGTGAAGGACGCGATCGCGAAGAACACGCTCGTCACCTTCCAGGAGATGCACCCCTCGCTCGCGAAGCTCCCGTCGCAGGAGCGGGCCGCGCTCGCCTACGCGCAGGTGGTGCTGGCGGTGGAGTACCTGGTGAAGCGCTCCGGGCCGGAGGTGCTCGCGCGCGTCACCGGCCTGGTGGGCGAGGGCGTCGAGGCCGACGAGGCGGTGGCGCGGGCCACCGGGATGCCGTTCGAGCGGTTCCTGGGCGAGTGGCGGAAGTACATGGCGGCGCGCCCGCTCCCGCGCGGCGGCGAGCACGAGCTGAAGAAGCTCCGCTTCAAGGACGACCCGAAGCACGGCGGCGCCTGGGCCGAGTGGGCCGAGATCCCGGACCCGGAGGCGCGCGGCTTCGCGCGGCTCGGCGAGATCTACCGCGCGCGCGGGCGCTGGGCGGCGGCGCGCATCGAGTACGGCAAGGCGCATGCGCGCGTGGGCGCACGCTTCCCCATCCTCTCGGGTCAGCTCGCGCTCGCCGCGACCATGTCCGGCGAGGGCGAGGAGGCCGAGCAGGTGCTCCGCGGCGCGCTCGACTGGAACCCCGACTACCCGGCCCTGAACGTCCAGCTGGCGCGGCTCCTGTACGAGCGCAAGGAGCTCGCCGCCGCGCGCGACCGGCTGCTGGTCGCGAACCGGCAGGACCCCTTCGACCCGGAGATCCACGCCGGCCTGGCCCGCGTGCTCACCGCGCTCGGCGACCCCGGCGGCGCGTCGCGCGAGGCGCGGTTCGAGCGGATACTGGGCGGCCGAGACGCAGAGGGCGCACGCCCGGAGGAGCACCCATGACCGACGTCCCGAACGCCCCGCCGCCCCTCCCCGCCCCCGAGTCCGACCTGCGCGCCGTGCAGGAGCTGCACGAGGCGCGGCGCATGCTGCTCGGCGAGATCGAGAAGCGCATCGTGGGCCAGCGCGAGGTGGTGGACGCGCTGCTCGTGGCGCTGTTCGCGCGCGGGCACTGCCTGTTCGTGGGCGTGCCCGGCCTCGCGAAGACGCTGCTCATCTCGACCGTGGCCGAGGTGCTCGACCTCTCCTTCAACCGCATCCAGTTCACGCCCGACCTGATGCCCTCCGACATCACCGGCACCGACGTGCTGGAGGAGGACCACACCACCGGGCGCCGCGCCTTCCGGTTCGTGCAGGGGCCGATCTTCGCGAACCTGCTGCTCGCCGACGAGATCAACCGCACGCCGCCGAAGACGCAGGCGGCGCTCCTGCAGGCCATGCAGGAGTACCGGGTCACCGCCGGCGGCGAGACCTACCCGCTCGACCTGCCGTTCCTGGTGTTCGCGACGCAGAACCCCATCGAGCAGGAGGGCACGTACCCCTTGCCCGAGGCGCAGCTCGACCGCTTCATGTTCTACGTGCCGGTCGGCTACCCGAGCGCGACCGAGGAGCTGGAGATCGTCCGCTCCACCACCGTCGCGAAGCGCCCGGCGCTCCGGCGCATCCTCTCGCCCTCCAAGATCCGCGAGCTGCAGGACCTCGTCCTCCGCGTCCCCGCCGCCGACCACGTCATCCAGTACGCCGTCGAGCTGGTGCGCCGCACCCGCCCGAACGAGCCCGGCGCGCCGCAGTTCGTGAAGGAGAACGTCTCCTGGGGCGCCGGTCCGCGCGCCAGCCAGTACCTCATCCTCGGCGCCAAGAGCCGCGCCATCCTCGACGGCCGCATGGCCGCGAGCGAGGAGGACGTGAAGGCGCTCGCGAAGTACGTGCTCGTGCACCGCGTGATCACGAACTTCCGCGCCGAGTCCGAGGGCGTCACCAGCGCCCAGATCGTGGAGCGGCTGCTGGAGGGGAAGTGAGCGAAGGGGGTAGGCAGGGCAGTTGCACCCCGCTCATGGTTCGTCCCTCGACTCCGGCCGCGCCTGACGGCGCGGCCTACGCTCGGGATGAGCGGGGGTTCAAATGATCCGCTCACCCTGAGCGTAGGCGGGCCGAAGGCCCGCCGGAGTCGAAGGGTCACCCCGAGCGGATTCCAGCCCGCTCACCCTGAGCTTGTCGAAGGGTGAGCGGGGGACGCGGAGCAGGCAAGGCAGTTGCACCCCGCTCATGGTTCGACAGGCTCACCATGAGCGGAGCGTCAGATGGCTCACCAGCGCGGGATCCACTTCTTCGTGTACATGCTTCGTTGCAGCGACGGCAGCTACTACGTCGGCCACACCGACGACCTGGACACGCGCGTGGCCCAGCACCAGGACGGCGCGTTCGGCGGATACACCGCCACCCGCCGCCCCGTCGTGCTGGTCTGGAGCGCCGAGTTCGCGAGCCGGGACCAGGCGTTCCTGCGCGAGCGCCAGGTGAAGCGCTGGGGCCGGGCCAAGAAGGAGGCGCTCATCCGCGACGACTGGGGCGAGATCCGCCGGCTGGGGCTCGGACGCGACCGGCCGGATCGCGGCCCCTCCAACGGCGAAGGCCCTCCCCGATGACCGACCCCCGCAAGCCCCCGCTCCTCGACCCCGCGGTCCTCGCCCGGCTCGGGACGCTGAAGCTGCGGGTGCGCGCCATCACCGAGGGCGTGCTCACCGGGCTCCACAAGTCGCCGCACCACGGGCAGTCGGTCGAGTTCGCGGAGCACAAGGAGTACGCGCCGGGCGACGAGATCCGGCACATCGACTGGAAGGCGTACGGGAAGTTCGACAAGTACTACGTGAAGCGCTTCGAGCAGGAGACGAACCTCCGCGCGTACCTGGTGGTGGACGCGTCCGGCTCGATGGGCTACCGCTCCGACCCCGCCGGCATGACCAAGCTCGAGTACGCGAGCGCGCTCGCGGCCTCGCTCGCGTACCTGCTGGTGCGCCAGCAGGACGCGGCCGGGCTGGTGCTGGTGCAGGGGCAGGTGGCGGGCGCCATCCCGCCGCGCGCCTCGGCCGGGCACCTCGTGCCGGTGCTGGACGCGCTCGAGTCCGCGAAGGCCGAGGGGACGACGCGGCTCGCCGCCGCGGTGGACTGGGTGATCGAGCACGCGCCGCGCCGCTCGTCGGTGCTGGTGTTCTCCGACCTGTTCGACCCCGACGCCCAGGTGCTCCGGCAGCTCGCCCAGCTCGGGCGGCGCAAGCACGAGGTGACGCTGTTCCACGTGCTCGACCGCGCCGAGCTGGAGTTCCCGTTCGACGACCCGACGCTGTTCCTCTCCATGGAGGACGCGCGGCAGGTGGAGGCGCACGGGCGCGACGTGCGGAAGGGCTACCTCGACGTGCTGGGGCGCTGGCTCGAGGAGGTGAAGCGCACCGCCGCCGAGGCCGACGTGGACTACGCGCTCTGCCGCACCGACCGGCCGCTCGAGGAGGTGCTGCTCCCGTTCCTGGCGCGGCGCGAGAGGTCGGCGGCGTGAACCTCGGCTTCGGGAACCCGGCGCTGCTGTGGGGGCTGCTCGCCGCGGCCATCCCGCTCGTCGTGCACCTGTTCTTCCGCCGCCGCCCGCGGCCGACGCCGTTCCCGGCCATCGACTTCGTGCTCCGCGCGCGCCGCGAGACGCAGCGCCGGCTGCGCCTGAAGAAGGTGCTGCTCTTCACCGCGCGCACGCTGCTCCTCGCCGCCATCGCCGCCGCCATCGCGCGCCCGCGCGCCGAGCAGCCCGGCGACCCGGCCCAGGCGGTGGCCCGCGGCCCGCGCGCCACCGCCATCGTGCTCGACGCCTCCGGGTCGATGCGCTACCGGCTCGGCAACCGCCCGCTGTTCGACCGCGCCCGCGCCGACGCGCTCGGCGCGCTCGCGGCGCTCGCGCCGGAGGAGCCGGCCACCGCGGTGGTGTGCGGGGCCGGCGCGCCGCAGGCCGAGGCGCCCTCGTTCGACCGCGCCGCGGTGCGCCGCGTGCTGGAGCGCGCGCAGGCGAGCGCGGCCTACTCCGACCTCAGCGCCTGCGTGGGCGCGGCGCTCCGCGCGCTCGTCTCGGCGAAGGCGCAGGAGGGCCTGCCGAAGCGCGTGGTGGTCGCGACCGACCTCGCCGCCTCGGCCTGGCGGCTCGACGGGCCGGCGCCGGCGGTCGAGGGGCCGCAGGGCGCGGTGCGCCCGGAGGTGAGCGTGCTCGACGCCGCCCGTGGCGAGGGGCTCCCCAACCACGCGGTGGTGGGGCTCGAGGCCGAGCCGGATCCCGCCGCCGGCCCGCGCGGCTACCGCGTGACCGCGCTCCTCGCGAACCACGCCGCCGCGCCGCTGAAGGACGCGCCGCTCCTGCTCACCGTCGGCACCGGTCCCGCCGCGAAGACGCCCATCCGCGCCTTCACCGAGGTGCCGGCGGGCGGCGCCACCCGCAAGTCGCTGCTGCACGCGTTCGCGGAGGGCGGGCCGGCGGTGGTGCAGGTGAGCCTGCCCGAGGACGGGCTGCCCGACGACGACGCCCGCGCGCTCACGCTGGTGGTGCCGCGCGAGGTGCGGGCGCTGGTGGTGGACGGCGCGCCCTCGCCGGTGAAGTACCGCGACGAGGCGTACTTCGTGGAGTCGGCGCTCGCCTCGCCCGCCTCGCCGGTGCGCCCCACGCTGGTGGACGCGGAGGCGTTCCCGCGCACCGACCTGTCGAAGTTCGACGTGGTGTTCCTGCTCAACGTCCGCACGCTCGGGGGCAAGGCCGCGGAGCTGGCCCGCTTCGTCGAGGCGGGCGGCGGGCTGTTCGTGTCGCTCGGCGACCAGGTGGATCCGGAGCTGTACGGCCGCGAGCTGGGACCGCTCCTCCCCATGCCGCTCCACGTGGAGAAGACCGCCGGCGCGCGCGGCGATCCGGCCGGCGCGCTGCGGGCGGCCCGCTTCGCCGAGGTCGCCTGGGACCACCCGGCGCTCTCGATCTTCACCGGCGACGCGCGCGAGGGGCTGCTCGGGGTCCGGACCGGCCGCTACATGCTGGCGAAGCCCGGGGCCCGCGGCGCCGCCCCGCAGGTGCTCATGAGCTTCGACGACGGCGCGCCGGCGCTCGTCGAGGCGCGGCGCGGCCGCGGGCGCGTGATGCTCTTCACCTCCAGCGCCGACCGCGACTGGACCGACTGGCCCATCCGCACCAGCTTCCTGCCCGCCATGCAGCGCTTCGCCGGCTACCTCGCCGGCGCGCTGGAGGAGCGGCGCGAGCCGCCCAGCGTGGTGGGCGCGCGGCGGAAGCTCCGGCTCGGCCAGGGCGAGGCGCTCGTGTCGCTCGTCGGGCCGGACGGCCGCGAGCGGTCCCGCGCCGAGCTGGAGCGCGACGGGCTGACCGAGGAGAAGCCGGGCGTGCTGGAGCTGTCGCCGGAGCGGAGCCTGTGGCAGGTGAAGATCGCCGCCGGCGGGCAGCAGCGGGTCGAGCCGCGGCTCGCGTTCGCGGTCGCGTTCGACCCCCGCGAGTCGGACACCCGCCGGCTCGAGCCCTCCGAGCTGACCGCCTGGTTCGGCGGCGCCGCGCACGCCCGGGTGGACGGTGACGCGCGGGGCGCGGGCGAGCGGCAGCTCCCGCTCTGGTCCATCCTGCTCGCGCTGGGGGTGGCGGCGTTCTTCCTGGAGGGGCTGTTGCTGGCGTGAGCCGGTTCCTCGGCTAGGATCCGCCCCGTGCCCACCCCGACCTCCCTCGACGCCCAGGTCGCCGGCCTGCTCTGCGTCGGCTTCGACGGCAAGACCGCCTCGCCCGAGGTGCTGGAGCTCATCCGCCGCGGCGTCCACGGCGTGGTGCTGTTCGCCCGGAACGTGGAGAGCGCCGAGCAGGTGGCGGCGCTCACCGCCGAGCTGAAGCGCGCGGCGGGGCGGCCGCTCCTCGTCGCGGTGGACCAGGAGGGCGGGCGGGTGGCGCGGCTGCGGGCGCGCCACGGCTTCACCGAGCTGCCGCCCATGCGCGCGGTGGGCGAGGTCGGCGACGCCGGGCTGGCCCGCGAGGTGGGCGCGCTGCTGGGCCGCGAGCTGCGGGCGGTCGGCATCGACCAGGACTACGCGCCGGTGGTGGACGTGGACACCAACCCCGCCAACCCGGTCATCGGCGACCGGAGCCTCTCCCGCGATCCGGAGACGGTCGGCCGGCTCGGCGCCGCCATCGCGCTCGGGCTCCAGTCGGCCGGGGTGGCCGCCTGCGCGAAGCACTTCCCCGGCCACGGCGACACGAGCCAGGACTCGCACACCGACCTGCCCCGCCTCCCGCACGCGCTGGAGCGGCTCCGGGCGGTGGAGCTGGCGCCGTTCCGCGCGCTGGCGCGCGCCGGGGTGGCCTCGGTGATGACCGCGCACGTGGTGTTCGAGGCGCTCGACCGCGACCGACCGGCCACGCTCTCGCCGACGGTGATGCGGCTGCTGCGCGAGGAGGTCGGGTTCGACGGCTGCGCCATCTCCGACGACCTCGAGATGGAGGCGGTGGCCGGGCACTTCCCGCTGGAGGAGTCGGCGCCGGGGGCGGTGGCGGCCGGGGTGGACGCGCTGCTCGTGTGCCACTCGCCCGCGGTACAGCACCGGGCCATCGACCTGGTGCGGGCCGCGGTGGAGGCGGGTCGCATCCCCGCGGAGCGGGTCGCCGAGGCCCGGGGCCGGGTGGGTCGGCTGCTCGCGTACGCGGGTCCGCCGCCGGACCCGGCCCGGGTGCGCGACCGGCTGCGGACGCCGGAGCACCTGGCGCTGGTCGAGAACGTGCCGGCCCTGGAGATCGGCCGCGACCCCACCGCCTGACGGTAACTTGTGGGGCGGTCCCCGCCTCGACTAGATTTCGTTCCTCGCGTGCCCGCGCCCACCGCCGCCTGCCCGAGCTGCCGCGCGCCGCTCACCGCCGACGAGATCCTCGACGCCGGCACGCTCGCCTTGCCCGACGCGCCGCTGCTCACGCTGCGGTGCCCGCGCTGCGAGGGCGACGCCTGGGCGCGGCTCGGCGAGGGGGCCATCGAGCTCGGCGCCGCGCCGGACGACGCGGCCCGCTTCGCGCCTACCGCAACCGCCCCGGCGCCCGGCCTCTCGGTCCGGCCCGCCGCGACCTGGCTCGACTGCTGGCACGCCGGCCGCTACCGGCGCTTCCCGGCGCGGCCGGGCTGACCTCGCGCTCCGCCGCCTCGAGCCGCAGGAACGCGTCGAGGATCGCCTCGCGCATCGCGCCCTGGTGGCGCAGCACCGCCGAGACGTGGCCCGCCGGCAGCCAGCGCAGCTCGCAGCTCCAGTGCGCGGCGATGCGGGCCATCTCCGCCGGCGGCACCACGCCGTCCGCGGCGGTGCCCACCACGATGGCGGCGCCCGGCGCGACCGGCGGCGGCAGGGCGCACACCGAGAAGCGCGACAGGCCGGCGCACAGCTCCACCCGCGCCGCCTCGCGGTCCGCCGCGTCGCCCGCCAGCGCCGCCCAGTCCGGCACGTCGCGCAGCACGCCGGAGAGCAGCACCGAGTCCGGCGAGCAGGAGGGCGCGAGCGGCACGGTCGCGACCGGCCACGGCATCGAGGCGCCCACCATGGCCGCGAGCTGCCCGCCCATGCTGTAGCCGGTGACGCCCACCCGCGGCGCGCCCAGCGCCTCGCGCGCCCAGGCGAGGAGCGCGCGGCCCTCCTGGAAGGTGGCGGCGCCCATCAGGTAGAGGTCGGAGACCGAGCGCACCGCGTGGCGCGCCTGCCGCTCCGGCCGGCGAGCGCCGTAGAACGCGTTCTCGAGCACGATCGCGCCGAGGCCGTGCGCGAGCAGCGGCGCGGCGAAGCGGAGCCGCATCGCGAACCCCTGGTCGCCCGAGGCGGCGAGGTGCACCGCCACCCCGCGCAGCGGGCCCTCGGGCAGCAGCACCTGCACGCGCGCGGCGCGGGCGCAGCCGGGGAGGCGCGACTCCGGGCTCCGGAAGGAGCCGTCGCGCAGCGTGCCGCCGTGCGCGGCCCGCGGCGGGCCCAGCGAGACGTCGACCCGGGCCGGGGCCCGCCGGGCGAGGGGCAGCGGCTGGAGCCTCTTCACCAGCCGCCGATCGCCCCAGCCGTCCGCGAAGAACCGCGGCCCGGCGGCGGTCAGCCCGAAGAGGACGTCGAGGACGTGCAAGTCTCGCTCCGCGTCAAAGGTGCGACCTGCGCGCACGGACGGGGAGCCGCTCCAATGGCCGTTCACCCTGAGCGTAGGCCGGGCCCAGCCCGGCCGGAGTCGAAGGGGCCTGAGCCTGTCCGAAGGCAGGCGGGCAGGCGCGGGGTCAGGCCCGGTCGAGGATCTGCAGCGCCACCAGGCCGTACAGGAACGCGTACACCACGTGCGCGGGCCGGTGCGCGAGGTGCACCAGCTCGGCGAGCGTGCGCGTGCCGTCCACCTTGGGCAGCAGCTCGGCCTCCCAGCGGTCGAGCTCCACCTCGTGCAGCCCGTAGGCGGGCTGCGTCGAGGGGATGAGGCGGTCCTCCGGGGCGAGCAGCCGGAAGAGCCGCTCGGGGCGGTACAGCTTCTTCACGCCCCGGCTGATGAGGCTGGCGGGCGGCAGCTCGATCCGCACTGCCTCCTGCGCGGCGCGGTCGGTGAAGTGCAGCCGGTACGCGCCCTCCTCCCAGGCGAACACCGAGTACGCGATCGACTTCACCTGCTGTGCGAGGTAGTAGAGCCGCTCGGTCTCCTGCAGCAGCCCCAGCTCGACCATGATCTCGCCGGTGCGCCGGCGGCTGCGCTCGGCCTCGGCGCGCACCTGCTCGAGCTGCGCGGACGAGAGCTTCCCCACCCGCACCAGGAACGCGCCGAAGCGGTCGGTGACGAGGTTGGAGATGGCGAAGCAGGGCCGGCCCGCGTCGAAGAAGATGGTCTTCTTCACCTTGCCCTTCTGCAGCGTGAGCGCGCCGGTCTGCTGGGCCAGGTGGAAGGCGGTGACGAGGTGCGGGAGGTTGTCCTCGAGGCGTCCCTCGGTGCGGGAGAGGTCCGGGACCGGCGTCGCCGACGGGCGCGGCGTGGGGACCGGCGCGCGCGGGCGGGGCGGCGGCACCACCGGCCCCGCGGTGACCGCCTCGCCGCGCAGCACCGCCGGGCCCTTCCCGTCCTCGGTCACCACCACCCGGCCGGTCAGCTCCATCGCGGCCACCGGCTCGTCCGACTCGACCGCCACCTCCACGTCGAAGTCGGGCTCGGGGGCGGCGGCCGCCCGCCGGACGGGCGGCGGCGTCGCGCCGGCCCGCGCCGGGATCGGCATCGGCGTGGGCGTGTCGCTCGGCGGCGGCAGGAGGGCGCGGAGCGCGTCCATGAGCTTGCGGGCGTCGAACGGCTTCTCGAAGTAGCCGGACGCGCCGTGCTGGGCGCTCGCCTCGGTGGCCGCCCGGCCGCCCTTGAAGACGCCGGTCATGAACACGAACGGCACCTTCGCGTTCCGGAGCGCGTGGGCGACGTCGTAGCCCATCATGTCGGGGAGCAGCACGTCCACCACCGCCGCGGCGGGCTTCACCGGCGCCAGCCGGTCGATGGCGGCGCGGCCCCGGTTCACGGTCACGGGGGTCCAGCCCTCCGACTCCACCAGGCGGGCGAGGAGCGTGAGCAGCTCCTGGTTGTCGTCCACCAGCAGGATCGTCGGCGCCGGCATCGCGTCGCGCACCATACCGGCGGGTCAGGCCGCCGATCAACGACCGCGTCATGTGAACACGGGACACACCAGGTATACCGACCGTCCGGTCAGCCCCGACCGGTGCGCCGTCCGGCGAGCGCAAACGTGGCCCAGGCCTCGGGCGTGTGCTAAAAAATCGTGCTTTCTCTGCCACTTCGGAGGCCTGATGCTGCGCTTCCCCCGCGCGCTGCCCCTCGTCGTCGCCGCCCTGGCCGTCCTCGCCTGCGAGAAGAAGAAGCCGGAGGGCGCCGCCGCCCCCGCGCCCGCCGGGGCCGGCGCGGTCGCGACGGGCGACCGGATCCTGCTCGGCCACGTCGGCTCGCTCACCGGCTCCGAGGCCACCTTCGGCGACTCGACGGACAAGGGCATCCAGCTCGCCATCGAGGAGGTCAACGCGAAGGGCGGCGTGAAGGGCAAGCCGCTCGCGCTCAAGACCTACGACAACCAGGGAAAGCCGGAGGAGTCCGCCATCGCGGCGACGCGCCTCGTGCTCCAGGACCGCGTGGCGGTGCTGCTCGGCGAGGTCGCCTCCACCCGCTCCCTCGCCATGGCGCCCATCGCCGACGCGAACCGCGTCCCGATGATCACGCCGTCGTCCACCAACCCGCGCGTCACCAAGGAGAACGGGAAGATCCGCCCCTACGTGTTCCGCGTGTGCTTCATCGACCCGTTCCAGGGCACGGTGATGGCGAAGTTCGCGCGCGACCACCTGAAGATCTCGCGGGTGGCGGTGCTGCGCGACGTGGGCAACGACTACTCGATGGGCCTCGCCGACTTCTTCCTGGCGAAGTTCAAGGAGCTCGGCGGCACCATCGTGGACGACCAGAGCTACAAGGCCGGCGACCAGGACTTCAAGGCGCAGCTCACCAACATCAAGGGCAAGAACCCCGAGGCCATCTACGTCCCCGGCTACTACACGGACGTGGCGCTCATCGCGCGCCAGTCGCGCGAGCTGGGCATGAAGCAGCCGCTCATGGGCGGCGACGGCTGGGACTCGGCCCGCCTCTACGAGATCGGCGGCAAGGCGCTCGAGGGCTCCTACTTCTCGAACCACTACTCGCCCGAGGATCCCGCCCCGCGCATCCAGGACTTCGTGAAGCGCTACAAGGAGCGGTTCGGCGCGGTGCCCGACTCGCTCGCCGCCCAGGGCTACGACGCGGCCCGCATCGCCGCCGACGCCATGGGCCGGGCGAAGGACCTCTCCGGCGAGGCCATCCGCGACGCGCTCGCCGCGACGCGCGACTACCCCGGCGTCACCGGGGTCATCTCCATCGACGCCGACCACGACGCGGTGAAGCCCGCGGTGGTGCTGGAGATCAAGGGCAACGCCGGCCACTACGTCGCGACCGTGCAGCCGGACCAGCCGCAGGCCGCGAAGTAGCGGCCGGGCCGCGGAGACCGATCCTTAGTGACCGAGTTCCTGCAGCACCTCGTCAACGGCCTGTCGCTCGGGACCATCTACGCCCTCATCGCGCTGGGCTACACGATGGTCTACGGCGTCCTGAAGCTCATCAACTTCGCCCACGGCGACGTGTACATGGTGGGCGCGTTCGCCGGGTACTACCTCGGCAGCGTCACCGGCACCGACCGCGCGCCGGGGATGGTGGGCGCGGCGCTCGTCACCCTGGGTGCGATGGCGATCTGCGGCGCGCTCGGCTACCTCATCGAGCGCTTCGCCTACCGGCCGCTCCGCAACCGCGCCCGGCTCACCGCGCTCATCACCGCCATCGGCGTGTCGTTCCTGCTCGAGTACGGCTTCCAGCTCTCGCCCATGATCCGCTCGCCGGTGGAGTTCCCGCCCGGCCCGAGCCCGCGCTTCTTCCCGGCGCTCCTCGAGCTGGGCGAGCCGCTCACGTTCCTCGGCGTCACCGTGCCGCGCATCGACCTGCTCGGCCTGGCGGTGGCGCTCGTGCTCATGACCGGGCTGCAGCTCATCGTCTACCGGACCCGCTTCGGCATGGCCATGCGCGCCGCCTCCTTCGACCCGCAGGTCGCCGGCCTCATGGGCATCCCGGTGAACCGGATCATCTCCTGGACCTTCGTGCTGGGCAGCGCGCTCGCCGCCGCGGCCGGCATCATCAACGCCTCCTCGCGGCCCAAGATCGAGCCGCTGTTCGGCCTCATGAGCGGCCTGAAGGCGTTCGTGGCGGCGGTGCTCGGCGGCATCGGCTCGGTGCCCGGCGCGATGGTGGGCGGGCTCGTGCTCGGGCTCACCGAGGAGTACGTGGCGGGCTACACCAGCTCGCAGTACCGCGACGCCATCGCGTTCACCGTGCTCATCCTGGTGCTGCTGGTCCGGCCCGAGGGCCTGTTCGGGCGCGCCACGGTGGAGAAGGTCTAGTGGCGCGCGCCCGGGCCGTCCTCCGCTCCGTCCTGCCGTTCCTGGTGGGCCTGCCCATCCTGCTCGCCGTCCAGGCGCTCTCGCCGCCCGACTACACGCTCATCCTCGTGAACGTGGGCGTGAACGTGATCCTGGCGGTCTCGCTCAACGTGGTGAACGGCTTCACCGGGCAGTTCAGCCTGGGCCACGCCGGCTTCATGGCGGTGGGCGCGTACACCGCGGCCAAGATCACCCTCGCCTTCTCCGGCGTGCAGCTCGCCTTCCTGCCCGAGGCCGTCTCCGACCAGCTCGTGTTCGCGCTCGCGCTCGGGGCCTCGATGCTCACCGCGGCGGCGGCGGGCTTCCTGGTGGGCATGCCGTCCCTGCGCCTGCGCGGCGACTACCTCGCCATCGTCACCCTCGGCTTCGGCGAGATCATCCGCTCGCTCATCGAGAACATGAAGTTCCTGGGCCAGGCCACCGGCCTCTCCGGCCTGCCGCCGTACACCAACATCGCCTGGGTGGGCGTCTCCGCCATCGCCACGGTGGTGATGGCGCGGCGCCTCGCGGTCTCGACGCAGGGGCGCGCGCTGTTCGCCATCCGCGAGGACGAGGTGGCGGCCGAGGCCATGGGCGTGGACACCACCGGCTACAAGGTGCGCGCGTTCGTGATCTCGTCCGCGTACGCAGGCCTGGCCGGCGGGCTCATCGCGCACGCCATCCTGCTCACCACCCCGCGCATGTTCACGTTCGTGCGCTCGATCGAGGTGGTGGTGATGGTGGTGCTGGGCGGCCTCGGCTCCATCACCGGCTCGGTGGTGGCGGCGGTGGTGCTCACGGTGGCGCTGGAGGGGCTCCGCGAGTTCCAGCAGTACCGCATGGTCGCCTACGCGGCCGGGCTCATCGTGCTCATGCTGCTCCGCCCGCAGGGCATCTTCGGCACGCGCGAGCTGTGGGACCTGGCGCCGTTCCGCCGGCTGCCGCGGCCGCGCCCGTTCGGCGGGCGCGCCTCCACCGGCCCGGAGGGCGCCTCGCCCACCGCGGTGCGCGACGACTCCACCCACGGGGGCCGGCCGTGATCCCGCTCCACGTGAAGTCGGTCACCATGCGCTTCGGCGGCCTGAAGGCGCTCTCGTCCTTCAGCCTCTCGCTCGCGCCCGGCGAGCTGGTCGGGCTCATCGGGCCGAACGGCGCCGGCAAGACCACCGCCTTCAACGCCATCACCGGCGTGTACCGGCCGAGCGAGGGCGAGGTGGTGGTGGCCGGCGAGGTAGTGAACGGGCAGCGGCCCCACCAGATCTGCGCCCGCGGCATCGCCCGCACCTTCCAGAACATCCGCCTGTTCCGGGAGCTGTCGGCGCTCGACAACGTGCGCATCGCCTGCCACGCCGGCGCGCGCACCGGCTTCTTCGACGCGCTGCTGCTCACCGGCCGCCACCGCGAGGAGGAGGCCCGCATCCTGGAGCGCGCCGAGCGCTACCTCGAGGTGATGGGGCTCTCGCACCGCCGCGGCGAGATCGCCCGCAACCTCCCGTACGGCGAGCAGCGCCGGCTCGAGATCGCGCGCGCGCTCGCCACCGGGCCCAAGGTGCTGTGCCTGGACGAGCCCGCCGCGGGCATGAACGCGGCCGAGAAGCTCGAGCTCATGGCGCTCATCCGCGACCTCCGCGATCGCTTCGGCCTCGCCATCCTGGTGATCGAGCACGACATGCGGCTCGTGATGGGCGTCTCCGAGCGCGTGCTGGTGCTCGACCACGGCGTCACCATCGCCGAGGGGAAGCCGGAGGCGATCCGGAAGGACCCGAAGGTGATCGAGGCGTACCTGGGCGACGCGTACCTCGAGGAGAAGCACATCGAGCGGCCGGCCGGGCCGGGGGCGCACCCGTGAGCGGGCCCATCCTGCAGGTCGACGGGCTGCGGGTGCACTACGGCGCCATCGAGGCGCTGCGCGGCCTCTCGCTCGAGGTCCCGGACGGCCAGGTGGTGGCGCTCATCGGCGCGAACGGCGCGGGCAAGACCACCACGCTCCGCGCCGTCTCCCGCATGATCCGCGCCTCCGGCGGCGCGGTGCGCTTCCGCGGCGAGGACGTGACCCGGCTGCCCTCGCACGCGCTGGTGGCGCGCGGCATGGCCCACGCGCCCGAGGGGCGCGGCATCTTCCTCAACCTGACCGTGCGCGAGAACCTCGAGCTCGGCGCCTACCTGCGCCGCGACCGCGCCGGCATCCTGCGCGACGCCGAGCGCGCCTATGCGCTCTTCCCCATCCTGGCGGAGCGGCGCACGCAGGTGTGCGGCACGCTCTCCGGCGGCGAGCAGCAGATGCTGGCGGTGGCGCGCGCGCTCATGAGCAAGCCGCGCCTCATGCTGCTCGACGAGCCGTCGCTCGGGCTCGCGCCGCAGGTGGTGGAGAAGATCTTCACCGTGCTGCGCGAGGTGAACCGCGAGGGCGTGGCGCTCCTGCTCGTCGAGCAGAACGCGCACAAGGCGCTCCAGCTCGCCCACCGCGCCTACGTGCTCGAGACCGGCAACATCGTCATGCAGGGCACCGGCGCCGAGCTGCTCGCCTCGCCCGAGGTGCGGAAGGCGTACCTGGGGGAGTGAGGCGGACGCGGCTGTCCAGCTCCCGCTCACCCCGAGCGTAGCCCGCCGCAGGCGGGCGGAGTCGAGGGGCCCTCTACTGCCCCACCCCCGCCAGGAAGCCCTTCACCGCCTCGCCGTACTCGCGCGGGCAGTCGAGCTGCACCGAGTGGCCGCAGCCGGCGAGGCCCACCAGCCGCGAGCCGGCGAGGCCGCGGTGGCCCACCTCGAACACCTCGCGCGGGAAGCCGCCGTGCAGGAACGGGTTCGGGATGAGCCGGTCCTGCTCCCCGAACACGATGAGCGCCGGCGCGGTCACCCGGCCCAGGCTCTGCCGCACGAAGTCGTTCCGCGCGAGCCCCTGCACGCTCCGCACCTGCGCGTAGGCGTACGCGTCGAACGCCGCCGCGCGCGCCAGGCGCACCCGCTCCTCCACCAGCCAGCGCAGCTCGGGCCGGAAGCGGGCGAAGTTCGCCTGGGCCACCGTGCCCCAGATCCCGTACTCGGGGACGCTCTTCACGAGCGCGGTCGAGTAGGCCTGCTCGAACCAGGCCCGCTCGCGCGCGCTGAACGTCTCGAAGCCCGCGGGCGAGGTGAGCACCAGCGCGCGCACGTCCTCGGGGTAGCGGATGGCCCAGGAGAGCGCCACCTGCGCGCCCATCGAGTGGCCGACGAGCACCGGCCGCTCCGCGCCGAGGCCGCGCGCGAGCTCGCGGGCCGCGTCGGCCATCGCCTCCATGGTGTACGGGAACGAGGCCGGCTTCTCCGACCGCCCGTAGCCGGGCAGGTCGAGCGCGACGACGTGCCAGCCGTCCGCGGCGAACGCGTCGAGCTGGAACCACCAGAACTTGAGGTAGCTGCCGAGCCCGTGGACGAAGAGCAGCGTCCCCTTCGGCCCGCCCTTGCCCAGCTCCACGTAGGCCACCTTCGGCGGCCGGGCCATCCCGTAGGCCCGCGCCGTCTCGGGCAGCTCGCGGGTGGCGACCGGCCAGGCCTTTCCGTCCGGCCCGGCGTAGGGGAGGTCCTGGAACTCGAGCGGCGGCCGGCCGGAGTAGCGCGGGGCGCAGGCCGCGAGGGCCACGGCCAGGGCGGCGGCGCCGAGCTGTCGTGCGAGGGTCATGGGCGCCTCCGCTAGAACGCGTACCAGGTGAAGGTGGTGTAGAGCGCGTACGGGTCCTTCTTCACGCGCGAGGTCTCGCCGTCGAACCAGTCGCCGCGGAACAGGTACCCGCCGTGCAGGCCGACCGTCATGAGGTAGCGGAACGTGTACTTCACCTCCGCGTTCACCTCGGTGCCGATGGTCTTGCCGCGCGCGGTGGCGCTGCCGGCGAACGCGGGCGGCGTCGCCCAGGAGCGCCCGTGCCCGGCGCCCAGCTTCACGTTCAGCTTGTTGGGCACCACGTCGTAGGCGGCGCTGCCCACCAGCGCCAGCATGCCCGAGCCCTGGTTGGAGAGATCGGTCACCGCGCCGCTGTAGTTGTTCACCGTGCTCGTGAACGGGAACAGCAGCAGCATGCGGTGGTTGAACCAGACCGCGCCGGGCAGGCCGTAGTAGTTGAGCGTGAACGGCCCGGTGTACTTCCCGTCGGTCGGGTTCGAGTCGCCGTTCGACACCACCGCCTCGAGCGTGGCGAGGTCGCCGGCGGTGCGGCCGTGGTTCCAGAGCAGCTCCGCGTCGGCGGCGAAGCCGCGCACGTCCACGCTCCGGTTGAGCGCCGTGTCGGGCCGCTGCGACTCGTAGCGGCCGGCGTTGTACATGAACCAGCCGGACGCGCCGAGGCGCCCGGCGCGGAAGTCGATGTTGTGGTGCGCGTTCACGCCGGCCCAGGCCACGCGCCCGTTGGCGCGCTCGATCTGGAACGGCTGCGTGCCGGTGAACGCCGACAGGCCGCCCGAGCCGGGGCCGGCCCGCACCAGCCCCTCGTACGCGTAGGCGTCGCCCTTGGTGGTGTCGTCGAGGTACCAGAGCGAGGCGCCGAGCCAGGTGCCGGGCGCGAGCTCGACCTGGTGATCGGCCATGGCGATCCAGGTGAACGCGAGCCTGGGATCGTCGCGGGTCGCCTTGTCCGGCTGGGCCGAGTCGAGCGGGAACCAGGACAGGCGGCTGCGGCCGCGCTTCGCCTGGAACAGCTGGATGCCGGTGGCGTCGCTGCCGGCGAACGCGAGCTTGTAGCCGGTGCGCACCACGTCGGCGAGGCCGGTGCGGGTCGGGTCGAGCGGGGTGTCGTAGAGCGGCTGCGTGCCGAGGAGCACGGTGAGGACGTCGGGGTCCTTCCACGGGTAGATCGCGACGTTCACGTTCTTGGTCTGGACGTTCACCTGGTCGGCGTTGAGGCCGCCGCCCTCGTTCGGCTGCACCGTGTTGGCGGCGCGGCCCCACACGTAGTCCACCTCGATCTGCGCGCGGAACGCGGCGCGGCCGTCGAGGAAGTTGGGCGTGAACTCGACCACCGGGATCCAGCGCTGCTCCACCCACGCGCCCGCGCCGGTGGCGCCGGCGTACACCGCGCTGCCGGCGAACTGGCCGTAGGGGCCGAGCGAGACGCCCTTCAGGCCGGAGGGGTCGCCGAGCGCGTTCGTGAACGTGGCGCGGGTGAGGAAGTAGTTGATGAGCCGGAACTGCTGCGGCGGCGCGTCGTGCTCGCGCGCGTGCTGGTCGTACCAGTCCGGGAAGTAGAGCCCGGGGACCGCCGGCGACTGGGCCGCGCCGGCGCAGGGCAGGAGCGCGAGCAGGCCGGCGGCGAGCGCGGCGAGGTGGCCGGGCGGGGTGCGGGAGGGCGACGCCATGTGGAGGCCTCCGGGCGGGAGAGCGGGTGCGCGCTTCGTGACGGGGCAGGCCGGGCGCACCTCGCGCCCGGCCCGGATCGCCGCGCTACTGGAGCCGGTAGACCTGCTGCGCGTTGCCGGTGAACGCGGCGCCGTTGAGCGTGACGGAGGACGCGCCCACCGCGCCGTTCGCGCAGCGGTGGCCGGTGGCCTGGCCGGAGAAGTACAGCTCGAGCGTCATGGTGCGCCCGTCGGCGCTGAACTTGCCGCGGCCCTCCTGCGCGAAGCCGGTGTACGTCACGGTGATGTCGAAGCACGCGCCGCCCGCGGCGACGTTCTCGATCAGCACCGCGTTCGAGTTGAACGCCGGCAGCGTGGCGAGCACGGTGGTGCGATCGCAGTCGCCCGTGTCGCCGGCATTGGGCGCGCCGGTCAGCGTGCCGAGCGCGCTCACCGTGGTCCAGGTGGAGGCCGCCATCGACAGCGTGACGCGGTTGTAGCACTGCGTGGCGGCGCCGTAGTTCACGTCCTCGCTGTAGCCGTTCGGGTGGGTGGGGATGTCATTGCCGGTCATCACCCAGCGCTTGCCGTCGAGGTAGGTGCCGATGGCGGTGGCGGTGTCGAGGGTCGGTCCGGAGGGCGGGTCGCTGTCGGAGCCTCCGCAGGCGGCGAGGGCGAGGGCGGCGAGGGCTGCGATGGCGATGCGCTTCGTCATGGCGTGCTCCTTTCGTTCGTCTGCGGCTGCGGTGGGGCCGGCCGGCGGGCCGGCGGTCTCGGGGCGCCGCGTGCGGCGGCGAGCGCCTCCGGAGGGAGGACGTTCCTCGGGCGGAGGAACAGGATCGCGAGCGTGAGCAGCGCGGCGGCGGCCACCGTGCCGGCGAGCGCGCGGGAGAGCGGCATGCGCCCGTCGGCGGCCAGCGTCGCCACCAGCGCCGGGGTGGCGGCGGCGAGCAGCGCGCCCACGTGGTAGACGATGCCCACGCTGCGCGCCCGCACCGCCGGCGGGAACAGGATCGTGAGCAGCACCGGCGTCACCCCGGAGATGCCGGCGCCGAGCGCCCCGGCGCCGAGCGCGCCCAGCCACAGCAGCGAAGGCGCGGCGCCCACGTACAGCGGCAGCACCGGGAGCAGCAGCACCACCGGCGCCGCGAGGGCCCAGAGGACGCCGTACCGGGTCGCGATCGCGCCGCAGGCGATGGCGCCCGCCATCATCCCGCCGTTGAAGAGGATCACCAGCCAGGCCACCGCGCCCGGCGCGAGCCCCAGCTCCGCCTGGAGCAGCGTGGGCCACAGGCCGGTGAGGCCGTAGTAGATCGCGAAGCAGACCCCCCACAGCACGCTCGCCCAGCCGATGCGGCCGAGCACGCCCGCGGCGAGCAGCTCGCGCCCGGAGATCCGGGGCGCCGCGTCCCGGGCCTTCCGCCAGTCCGGGCTCTCCGGCACGAACGCGCGGATGGGCAGCACCAGCAGCGCGGGCAGCGCGGCCAGCAGGAACAGGGCGCGCCAGCCGAACGCCGGGACCACCGTCGCGGCGGCCACCGCGGCGAGCATGTAGCCGATGGCCCAGCTGCCCTGCAGGATCCCGGAGGCGATGCCGCGGCTGCGCTCCGGCCAGTTCTCCATGGCGAGCGTGGCGCCGCTGGTCCACTCGGCGCCCATCCCGAACCCGAACAGCGTGCGGAACACGAGCACCCAGCCGAAGGACGGCGCGAAGGCCACCGCCCCGTCGCAGACCGCGAACCACACGATGGAGATCATGAGCGGGAGCTTCCGGCCCGCCCGATCCGCGAGCCAGCCGGCGCCGTACCCGCCTGCGAGCCGGAACAGCAGCGTGAGCGTGATGCTCCACGCGGTCGCGGCGTAGGTGACGCCGAACTCCCGGGCGATGGCCGGCATCACCAGCAGGAACACGGTGAAGTCGAAGCCGTCCAGCACCCAGCCCAGCCAGGCGGCCAGGAAGGAGATCCACTGCGGGCGGGTGGGCTCGCGCCACCAGGGCTGCGCGGCGGCGGCGCTCACGGCGAGCCCTCCGCCTGCGCGGCCTCGGCGGCCAGCCGGCGCAGCTCGGTCTTCAGCACCTTCCCGGCCGCGGTGAGCGGCATGGCGTCGAGCCGGGTGAGCCGCTTCGGGACCTTGTAGCGGGCGAGCCGCTCGCGCAGGTGCGCGAGCAGCGCCTCGGGCCCGGCGCTCCCGCCCGGCGCGAGCACCACGAACGCGTGGCCCACCTCGCCCCAGCGCGCGTCGGGCACGCCCACCACCGCGGCGAGCGCGACCTCGGGGTGCTCGAGCAGCGCCGCCTCGATCTCCAGCGGGTAGACGTTCTCGCCGCCGGAGATGAACATGTCCTTGCGCCGCCCGACCACGAAGTGGAAGCCCTCCGCGTCGCGCCGCGCGAGGTCGCCGGTGTGGAGCCAGCCCTGCGGGTCGATGGCCTCGGCGGTGGCCTGCGGGTCGCGGAAGTAGCCGTCGCAGCAGGCGGGGCCGCGCAGCCACAGCTCGCCCACCACCCCGGGCGCGACCTCGCGCCCGCCCTCGTCCACCAGGCGCGCCTCCACGAACTGGTTGGGCCGGCCCACCGAGCCCGCCTTCCGAGCCGCGTCGGCCGGCTCCATCGAGAAGATGCCCGGGCCGAACTCGGTCATGCCGAAGCCCTGCTTGAACGGCACCCGGTGCACGCGCTGCCAGGCCTCCAGCAGCGGAACGGGCAGCGCCGCGCCGCCGCTGGTGAGGAAGCGCAGGCCGGACAGGTCGGCCGACGCGAAGCCGGGCGCCTCGAGGAGCTGCTGGTACTGGGTGGGCACCGCGAAGAAGAAGGTGGCCCGCTCCTCGGCGAGCAGCCGCAGGCCCTCGGCGGCGTCCCAGCGGCGCAGCACCACCACCCGGCCGCCCACCGTGAGGAGCGGCAGCGTGTACACGAACAGCCCGCCGGTGTGGAACATGGGGGTGTGCGTGAGGGTGACGTCGCCGGGCCGCAGCTCGTGGACCAGCGTGGTGAAGGTGTTCCAGGCCACCTGGCGGTAGGTGATGCGCGCCGCCTTGGGCGTGCCGGTGGTCCCGCCGGTGAAGAGGAGCGCCAGCACCTCGCGCTCGTCGAACGGCCGGTCCGGGATCGGCGACGCGTCGCCGGCCTGGATCGCGGCGTACGGGGTCGAGCCGGGGAGCCCGTCGCCCTCCAGGTGCACCAGGCGCGCGCCCCCGAGCGCGGCGGGATCGACGAGGTGGGCGAGCTCGGCGGAGTGGAGCAGCACCTCCGGCTCGGTGCGCCGCACGCAGCCCGCCAGCTCGGCCCGGTGGAGCCGCCAGTTGTACGGGACCAGGATGGCGCCGAGCTTGGCGCAGGCGAACAGCGCGTCGAGCGGCTCGACGCCGTTCAGCGCCAGCAGGCCCACCCGGTTCCCGGGCTGGACCCCGGCGGCGGAGAGCCAGCGCGCGAGCCGGCACGCGCGCGCCTCGAGGTCGCGGTAGGTGAAGCGGCCCGCCGCCCCCTTCGCGACGTCCACGACCGCCACCCGGTCCGGCCAGTAGTGCGCTCCGCGCGCGGTCCAGTCGCCGAAGTACACGTGCGAGGTCCTCAGGGTGACGCGGCCGCGGCGGTCCATCGGACGAGCGCCGCCGCCATGGCGAGCCCGCCGCCGGAGGCGACCAGCGCCACCAGGTCGCCGGGCCGGAGCTTCCCGGCCTGGGCGGCGTCGTCGAGCGTCATGGGGATGCAGGCCGACCCGGTGTAGCCCCAGCGCTCCATGGTGCAGTGGGTCCGCGACATGGGCTGGCCCAGCGCGGCCATGGTGGCCTCGATGGTGCGGAGGTTGAGCTGGGTGAACACGTACAGCGCCACGTCCTCGCGGCGGACGCGGGCGCGCGCCAGCACCGCGTCCACCAGCGGCGGCCAGCGGTCGGTGTTGAACGTGGCCGGGAACTTGCGGACGAAGCGCACGAACGGCTGGCCGTGCGCGGCGACCCACTCCGGCGTGGCCGGCTGGAGCGTGCCGCCCTGGTAGATCCCGAGCGCGTCGTGGTACTCGCCGGCCGCGTCGAGCTTCGCGCCCAGGAAGCCGGGCGCGTCGCCGGCCCCGAGCAGCACCGCGCCGGCGCCGTCGGCGAACAGCGTGCAGGTGCGCTTGTCCGACGGGTCCACATGGCGGCTCATCCCGTACGCGCCGACCACCAGCACGTGACGGTACGCCTCGTCGGCCGCGAGGGTCTTCGCGGCGACGTCGAGCGCGGTGACGAAGCCGGCGCAGGCGCAGTTGAGGTCGTACCCGCCGGCGCGCGACGCGCCGAGCTTGTGCAGCAGCACCGAGGCGGTGGCCGGGCTGGGCTGGTCGGGCGTGTCGGTGGCCACGATGACGAGGTCGAGGTCGGCGGCGGACAGCCCGGCGCGCGAGAGCGCCTGGCGGGCGGCCTCGGCGGCGAGGTCGCTCGTGACCTGGTCCGGCGCCATCACCCGCCGCTCGCGGATGCCCACGTTCTCGCGGAGCCACTCGTCCACCGGCTCGCCGAGGCGCGCCTCCAGCTCGGCGTTCGTGACCACGCGCGCCGGGACGCAGCGCCCGGTGGAGAGGATGCGGGCCGACCTCACGCCTTCCTCCCGGCACGGCCGGACCGGCTCCGCCGCGCGCGGGCGGCGGGCGCGGGCGGGACGGCCGCCATGCCGCCGCGGATGAAGTCCACCGCCGCCTCGAGCGCGGCCTCGGCCTGGCGCCCGCGGCCCCACAGCACGTAGCGCATGCCCAGGAAGTCGGCCATGCCCATGAGCGCGTAGGCGAGCGCCTCCGGGTCCAGGCGGCGCAGCTCGCCGGCCGCCTGCGCGCGCTCCAGCGCCCGGGCGTAGGGCTCGGCGAAGCTGCGGTAGTAGCGGCGGAAGCACTCCTGGTCGATGAACTCGGCCTGCCGCACCACCCGGTAGAGCAGCCGGTGCCGGCTCACGAAGCGGAAGAAGGCGTCGAACCCGGCGCGCTCGACCGCCAGCCGGTCGCCGGTGCCCGCCGCCGCGATCCCCTCGGCGAGCGCCTCGCGGAGCCGCGCGCCCAGGCCGTCCACCACCTCCACGAACAGCGCCCGCTTGTCGGCGAAGTACACGTAGAACGTGCCCAGCGCCACGCCGGCCTGGCGGGTGATGTCCGAGATGGACGCCGCCTCGAAGCCCTTCTCGCCGAACACGACCTCGGCCGCCTCGACCAGCTTCCGGCGGGTGCGCAGGCCGCGCGCGGTGGCGGGCAGTGAAGTTGAAGGTTGATTCATGTTTCATCCCGGAGCTTGTCCGGCCCGCGGTGGCGAAGTAAAGCCGGGTGCCCATCAGGGAGCGAGCGCGCCGCGCCGCGGCACGGCTACCGTCTCGGCTCACGGCCTGCGCCGGAGGAGGGAAACGTGGAGCTTCGCGACCTGAAGGTGATCGTGACCGGCGCGGCCCAGGGGATGGGCGCGCACTTCGCCCGGCGGCTCGCCGAGGCCGGCGCCAAGGTGGCCGCCGGCGACGTGAACGAGGCGGGCCTCGCCGCGCTGCCCGAGGGCGTCCACCGGCGCCGGCTCGACGTGACCAGCCCGGACGACGCGCGGGCGTTCGTGGCCTGGGCGGCCGGCGCGATGGGCGGGCTGAACGCGCTCGTCAACAACGCCGGGATCATCCGCGACGGCCTGCTCGTGCGCCGCGATCGCGCGAGCGGCGAGGTGACGACCCTCTCCGAGGCCGACTGGGACGCGGTGATCGCGGTGAACCTCACCGGCGCGACGCGCATGGTGCGCGAGGCGGTGGCGGCGATGGCCCGGGCCGGCACCCGGCCCGGCGTGGTGGTGAACCTCTCCTCGGTGGCGCGGCACGGCAACCGCGGCCAGTCGAACTACGTCGCCGCGAAGGCCTCGCTCGCGGCGAACACGGTCACCTGGGCGCGCGAGTTCGCGCCGCTCGGCGTCCGGGTGGGCGCGGTGGCGCCCGGGATGATCGAGACGCCCATGACGAAGGGCATGAACCAGAAGGCGCGCGACGCGCTGGTGGCGGCGGTGCCGGTGGGGCGCATCGGCGAGCCGGAGGACATCTGGAAGGCCGTCCGGTTCGTCATCGAGTGCGACTACTTCGACGGGCGCACCGTGGACGTGGACGGCGGCCTGGTGATGTGAGGCCGCGGCCGCTCACGGCGCCGCCGCCACCGCGCCCGCCGCCGGCGCGGCGAGGAGCGCGGCGAGCGCGTCCGCCGCCCCCGGCTCGGGCGCCAGCACCGTGGGCTCGAGCGCGCACCGCGCCAGGCGGATCGACCGGAGCGCGCCGTCCGGCGCGCGCAGGTGCGCGGTGAGGAGCGCGGCGCGGCCCGGGCCGAGGGACCGCGCGCCCGGCGCCCGCTCCAGCTCGACCCAAAGCGCCGCGCCCGGCCGGTGCGTGGCGAGCCAGGCGCGCATGCCGGCCCCGAGCTCGGCGCGCTCCTCGCGCCCGAGCCGCGGCCGGAGCAGCGCCTGCCAGGCGATCACGAGCGCCCCGGGCGCGGTGGCGGACAGGAGCGCCAGCCGCTCCGGCGCCGACGCGAGCGCCACCGGCGTCAGCACCGGCGCGTCGGGCCGGGGGCGCGCGGCCCGGAAGGCGGCGAGCGCCGCGTCGAGCCGGCCCAGCGCGGCGCGATCGCCGGAGGGCACGCAGGCGCGCAGCCACTCCGCGTCCTCGTCGCGGGCGGCGTCGAGCGGGGCGGGATCGAGCCCGAGCCGCCCCACCGCGCGCAGCCCCTCCGCCACCGGCACCGGGCCGCCGTCCGCGAACGTCCAGGGCGCCGCGAGGTCGTCGGCGACGAGGCCCAGCCCGGCCACCGACCCGAGCTCCGCCAGCGCCACCGGCCGCGCGCCCGCGCCGGCGAGCGCCGCCGGCCAGCGCCACGCCACCGCGCGCGCCGGGTCCTCCTCGCGCGCGCTCCGGCGCGCGAGCGCGTCCACCAGCCGGTCGTCCGGCCGGCCGAGCACCGCCTCCAGCGCCGGCGCGGTGAGCGCGTCCGGCCGCGGCGTCGCGGCCGCGAGCCCGGCCCAGAGCGGGTGGCCGGGGCCGCCCGCCCGCGCCTCCGCCCGCAGCGCGGCGAGCAGGAGGCCCGCACGCTCGCAGGGCGCCTCGAAGCGCCGCGCCTCCCACGCGGCCGCGAGCGCCCGGCCGGCCCGGCCGGCGAGCACGTCCGCGAGCAGCTCCAGCGCCCGCGCGTCCGCCGCCGAGCGGGGCCGGATCGCCTCGCGCGCGCGGGAGAGCTCCTCCGCCAGGCCGCCGATGCCGATCCGCGCCATGGGGACCTCCTCCGGACCCAAGCTGCGGACGGCGTCGAGCGGGCGCCGCAAGGCAGGCGCGGGGGCCACCGCCCGTCCCGCGACGGGCTCGGGACGAGCGGACGCCGGAACGGGGCGACGGCGATCAGGCGTCCGGCGCGGCGAGCGCCTGGCCCGGGGACGGTCGCGGGGACGGCGCGGCGCGGCCCGCCGCGAGGCGGCGGCGGCGCGCGGGGGCGGCGGCGAGGTGGCCGGCGGCGAGCACCAGCCCGAGCGCGAGCGTGCCGATCCAGAGCGTGCGCGCGCCGAACCGGCTCATGACCTCGCCGCCGATGAGCGGCGACAGCGTGAACGCCACGCCCCAGCTCATCGAGTAGGCGCCCTGGTAGCGCCCGCGCAGCGAGGCCGGCGAGAGATCGGCCACCACCGCGTTCGCGACCGGGAAGCCGACCACCTCGCCGACGGTCCAGAGCAAGACGCCGAACACGTAGAGCGGCACGCTGCCGCCGAGCGCGTTGACGCCGAAGCCCACCCCGAACAGCAGCGCCGAGACGGCGAGGGCGCGCGAGGGGTCGTACCGGCGCAGGCGCGCCCCGAGGAGCGGCTGGAGCAGCACCACGCCCACGCCGTTCAGCGCCATGAGCCAGGCGAAGCTGGCCGGTCCGACCCCGTGCGCGGCCATGTCGAGCGGCGCGGCGAGCTGGAACTGCGTGAACACCATGAGCCCGCCGAGCGCGAGCAGGGCGAACACGACGAACACGCGGTCGCGGAACACCTGCGCGAGCCCGGCCAGCGCGGGCGCGGGCTCGACGCCGGCCGGCCGGGTCTCCGGCACGGTGAACGCGAGCACCGCCGCGAACGCGAGCGAGGTGGTCGCGTCCACGAAGAACAGCCAGGCGATGTGCCGCTCCGCGAACAGCCCCGCCACCGACAGGCCGATGGACCAGCCCATGTTGATGGCCCAGTACACGAGGCCGTAGGCGCGGGTGCGCTCGGCGGGCGCGACCACGTCCGCCACGACCGCGTTCATGGCGGGCCGGTAGATCTCGCCGGTGGCCCCGTTCACGAACGCGAGCGCCGCGAGCGCCAGCGGGGCGCGCGTCAGGGCGAGCGCCGCCACCGACAGCGCGCCGGTGACGAGGCCGAGCAGCATGGTGGGGCGGCGGCCGAGCCGGTCGGCGAGCGTGCCGCCCAGCGGCCCGGCCACCATCACGCCGAGCCCGTACAGCGCCACGATCCGCCCGGCCTCGGCCGCGTCGAAGCCGCGCTCGCGGACCAGGAACAGCGCCAGGAACGGCGCCACGAAGCTGGCGAGCCGGTTCACCAGCATGCCCGTCCACACCATCCAGAAGGTGCGGGGCAGGCCGCCGAGGGCGGCGCGGAGGCTGGCGGGGTGCGGGATCAAGACGCTCCGTGCATCTAGCAAACGGGCGGCGCGGGCGCCACGGCGCGTTCCTGCGCGGGGGAGGCGCGGGGCTGCTCACGACGTGGCGGTGAGCTTCAGGCCGATGATCGAGACGACCAGCAGCCCGAGGAACGCGGCCCGTGCCAGGCCGAGCGGCTCGCCGAGCAGCACCACGCCGAGGATGGCGGCGCCGGTGGCGCCGATGCCCACCCACACCGCGTAGGCGGTGCCGATGGGCAGGTCGCGCGCGGCGAGCCCGAGCAGCCACATGCTCGCGACGATGGCGGCGCCGGTGAGCACCGACGGGATGGGCCGGCGGAAGCCGTCGGTGTACTTGAGGCCGATGGCCCAGCCCGTCTCGAGCAGGCCGGCGACGACGAGGTAGATCCAGGGCACGAGGCGATCCTCCTCGCGTCGTCTTGTCGTCACCGGGTACGACGCGCCTCGTCCGGGGCCGCGCGGGCGCGCGCGGCCAGGAGCGAGATACCCCGGTCCCCGCGTCGGGGCAAGCGGGGCGCACCCGCGGTCCGGGATGATGGGGGCGTCGGTGGAGCGGAGGGGGGACCGATGCTCGCCTGCGCGCTCGCGCTCCGGCTGGCCGCCGCGGTGGCGGTGCCGGTGGATTCACCACCCGTGGACGCCGCGCCGCTCGCGCCACCGGACCCCGCGCCGCCCGGCCCGGGCGCCGCGCCCGCGCCCGCGGCGCCCGATCTCTCCGCGCCACCCCCCGCCGACGCGCCCGGCCCGTGGCGCGTCTACGGCGCGGCGGCGGCGGGCGCGGCGGCGTCGGACGTGCTGTTCGCGGGCATCTTCGCCATCGGGATGGTGCAGCTGTTCGGCGACCTCTGGGGCGGCGAGGCCAGCGCCAGCGCGGGCGGGCTGACGCTCGCGCTCGTCGGCCTGGGCGGCTTCGTCGCCGTCACGCCCGCCGTGACGGTGTGGGCGGCGCAGCGGGTGGCCGGGCGCGAGCGCACCGCCGCCGCGTACTGGGCCTGCTTCGGCGTGCGGCTGCTCGGGTTCGCGGCGGCCTCGGCGTTCCCGCCGGTGGCGCTCGCGACCGAGCTGGTGCTGGCGCCGTGGGTGGCCTCGCGGATCGTGATGACGGGGACGCCGGTGCGACCGGCGGCGCCCGCGGCCGGCGCGGACGGGCCCGCCGCGCGCGCCCGACCGCTGCGCGATCCGGCCGTCGTCTGGCGGTGAACACGGCGCGCAAACGAAGGGCGGCCGCCCTCGCGGACGGCCGCCCGGTGCTGCCGGACCTCGGTCGCGCCTAGATGTCGAAGTACAGCGCGAACTCCATCGGGCTCGGGCGCATGCGGACCGGGGTGATCTCCTTGTCGTACTTGTACTGGATCCAGGTCTCGATCACGTCCTCGGTGAAGACGTCGCCCTTCAGCAGGAACTTGTGGTCCTTGCGGAGGCACTCGAGCGCCTCGTCGAGCGAGCCCGGCATCTTCGGGATGTCCTTCAGCTCCTCCGGCGACATGCCGTAGATGTCCTTGTCGAGCGGCTGGCCCGGGTTGATCTTGTTCTCGATGCCGTCGAGGCCGGCCATCAGCATGGCCGCGAACGCCAGGTAGCCGTTGCAGGCCGGGTCGGGCGAGCGGAACTCGATGCGCTTCGCCTTGGGCGACGGCGAGTACATCGGGATGCGGATCGACGCGGAGCGGTTGCGGGCCGAGTAGGCCAGGTTCACCGGCGCCTCGAACCCGGGCACGAGCCGCTTGTAGCTGTTCGTGGACGGGTTGCAGAGCGCGGCGAGCGCCGGCCCGTGCTTGAGGATGCCGCCGATGTAGTACATCGCCATCTCGGACAGGCCCGCGTAGCCGTCGCCCGCGAACAGCGGCTTGCCGGCCTTCCAGATCGACTGGTGCACGTGCATGCCGGAGCCGTTGTCGCCGTAGAGCGGCTTCGGCATGAAGGTCACGGTCTTGCCGTGCCGGCGCGCCACGTTCTTGATGATGTACTTGAACCACTGGAGGTTGTCGGCGCACTTCACCAGCGAGTCGAAGCGGATGTCGATCTCGGCCTGGCCGGCGGTGGCGACCTCGTGGTGCTGCCGCTCCACGTGGATGCCGACCGACTCCATCACCCGGCACATCTCGGTGCGCAGGTCCTGCTGCGAGTCGGTGGGGCCGACCGGGAAGTAGCCCTCCTTGTAGCGGGGCTTGTAGCCGAGGTTGCCGCCCGGCTCCTCGCGGCCGGTGTTCCACTGCCCCTCGACCGAGTCGAGCTTGTAGAACGCGTGGTTCACGCCGTGGTCGTAGCGGACCTCGTCGAACACGAAGAACTCGGGCTCGGGGCCGAAGAACGCGGTGTCGCCGAGGCCGGTGGACTTCAGGTACTTCTCGGCCTTGATGGCGATGTTGCGCGGGTCGCGCGAGTACGGCTCCTTCGTGATCGGGTCGACCACGTTGCAGATGAGCGAGAGCGTCGGCTCCGCCATGAACGGATCGATCGCGGCCGTGTCCGCGTCGGGGACCACGAGCATGTCGGAGGCGTGGATCGCCTGCCAGCCGCGGATCGACGAGCCGTCGAAGCCGAGGCCGGCCTCGAACACCTCCTCGCTGAGCTCGTAGAGCGGGATCGAGAAGTGCTGCCAGATCCCGACGAAGTCCATGAACTTGAGGTCCACGTAGGTGGCCTTGCGTTCCTTGGCCAGGTCCAGGACCGCCTTCGGGGTGAGTTTCGCCATCGCGAGCATCTCCACGGCCTGCGGGGTTGTTGGCCGGCCCAGTTAGCACGGCTCATGCCACGCCGGCGAGCCGCTGACGCGCCCAGATCCGCGGATCTCCGGCGGGTCGTGACTCAAACCCGGCCACCGGCTGCTCGATTTCCGGGCACCTCGATGGGTGTATGATGCGACAGAAGTCCGCGCGGCATGGCGCCGCGGGGCCGACCCCATGTACGCTTGGCACCCGGCCGGAGCGGCCGGGACCGGGGGAAACGCAGTGAACGCAGCGAATCGCGCCAGCGGCAGCCCGTCCGCGCGCCGCGCCACGCCCCGCCTGCTGGCGGCGCTGGTGCCGCTCGGGACGTTCGTCCTCACCGCCGTGGCGGTGGTGGCCGTGCTCCGCTCGGCCGCCCCGCACCCGCCCGCGCTCGGCCTCTCGGCGTGGGGCGGCCGCCCCGGCGCCGCGCAGCCGCTGCCCGACGGCGCCAGCGTCCGCGCCGGCGCGAGCCTCCACCTCGAGCTCGAGCCGGACGGCCCGTGCCCGCTGTGGGTGGTCGCGGTGGACGCCGCGGGCAACGTGCAGCGGATCCACCCGATCGTCGCGGCGCCGCAGTCGCGCGGCGCGCTCGACGTCGAGGTGCAGGCCTCGCCGGCGCGCGGCCCGCAGCGCTTCTTCGCGGTGTGCGCGCCCGACGGCGGGCTCGACTACGCGCGCGTGCTGGCGGCCGCGGGCGCGGTGGCGCGCGAGGGCGCGAGCGGCCTCCGCGCCGCGCGGGCGCTCGCCGGCCTGCCCGACGGGACCCGGCAGGCGTCGATCCTGGTCGAGGCGATGTAGCGCGGAGGTGCCCGGTTTCCGGGCACCGGCCTGCCCGGGTTCCGGGCAGGCGCGGGGCCGCTAGCGCGGCTTCATCCCGAGCGCGCGCATGCGCTCGCGGAGCGTGTTCCGGTTCATCCCGAGCAGCTCGGCGGCGCGCAGCTGGTTGCCGTGGGTCCGCGCCAGCGCGGCCGCGATGAGCGGCGCCTCGATGGCGGCGATGGCCGCCTGGTAGCGCCCGCCCTCTGGCGGCTCGGCGTCGAGCAGCCCCTCCACGAGGCCGGTGAGCGCGCGCTCGCTGGCGACCGCGGCCGGCACCAGGCTGGCGACGTCGCGCGCGCCCACGCGGTTCCCGGCGAGCTTCAGGAGGGCGCGCTGCAGCACGTTCTGCAGCTCGCGGACGTTGCCGGGCCACGGGTGCGCGAGCAGCACCGCCTCGGCGTCCTTCCCCAGCGCCACCGGCCGCCCCTTCAGCTGCTCGCCGAACTTCGCGACGAAGTGGCGCGCCAGCAGGATCACGTCGCCCTCGCGCTCGCGCAGCGGCGGCAGGCGGATGGGCACCACCGCGAGCCGGTAGTACAGGTCGCGCCGGAAGCGCCCCTCCTCCACCGAGCGCGCCAGGTCGGCGTTGGTGGCGGCGACGATGCGCACGTCCACCGCGAGCGGCCGCGTGCCGCCGACGCGGTCGATCTCGCGCTCCTGCAGCACGCGCAGCAGCTTCGCCTGCAGCTCGATCGGCATCTCGCCGATCTCGTCCAGGAACAGCGTGCCGCCGCTCGCCAGCTCGAACTTGCCGGGCCGCCGCTCCACCGCGCCGGTGAAGGAGCCCTTCTCGTGGCCGTACAGCTCGCTCTCGATGAGATCGCGCGGGATGGCGGCCATGTTCACGGTGACGAACGGGCCGCGCGCGCGGGTGGAGTTGGCGTGGATGGCGCGCGCCACCAGCTCCTTGCCGGTGCCGGACTCGCCCATGAGCAGCACGGTCATCTCCGTCCGCGCCACCCGGCCGATCTCCTTGTAGACCTCGACCATCGCGGCCGACCGGCCGATGAGCGTGTCCGGCAGCGCCACGCCGCCCTCGCGCAGGCGCCCGTCGCCCCGCTCCTCCGCGTGCGCGGCGGGCTCGTCGGCCTGGCCCGGCGGCGGCGCGGCCGAGAGGTCGCGCACGATCCGCTCCACGCGCTCGAGGTCGAACGGCTTGCCGAGGTAGTCGGCGGCGCCGCGCTTCATCGCCTCCACCGCCGAGCGCATGGTGTCCTCGGCGGTCATCACCACGACGAACGGCGAGTCCACCCGCCCGCCGATCTCGCCGAGCAGCTTGAACCCGTCGTCGCCGGGGAGGCGGACGTCGAGCAGCACCAGCCCGACGCCGTCCTTGCCGCCGCCGGCGGCGCGCAGCTTCGTCCGCGCCTCCTCGGCGCTGCCCGCCTCCTCGTACGGCACGCCGGCGCGCTCGCAGGTCCGCGCGAGCACGAAGCGGACCGAGGGCTCGTCGTCGACGATGAGGACCTTTCGCAACGCTCGCTCCTGGCTGTGGGATGCGGATGATCCGCCGATCCGGGTACCTCTTAGCAAGCGCGGGGCCAGCGCGCGGCGCCGCTACGCCGGACGGGCTAGGGGACGTCCAGGGGCAGGTAGACGTTGGCCTCCGCCCCGCCCCCGGCCCGGTTGCGCACCTCGATGCGCCCGCCGTGCGCCTCCACGATGCGCCGCGAGATGGCGAGCCCGAGCCCGGTGCCGTGCGGCTTCGAGGTCGCGAACGGCGTGAACAGCCGCTGCAGCATGGCCTCGGGGATCCCCGGGCCGTCGTCCTGGATGGAGACGCGCGCCAGCGGGCGGGTGCGACCGCTCGCCACGCGCAGCCGCAGCGGGGAGACGGAGGTCTCGATGGTCACCCGCGGCGAGTCGGTGGAGGCGACCGCGTCCACCGCGTTGCGGACGAGGTTCAGCACCACCTGCATGAGCTTCTCCTCGTCGCCCAGCACCGGCGGGAGCGACGGGTCGTAGCGCTCCACGAACGCGATCCGGTCGGCGCCCGGGATGCCTCGCGCGAGCACCAGGGCGTCGCCGAGCACGTCGTGCAGCTCGACCGGCGCCTGCTGCAGCGCCGCCGGGCGGGCGAGGTCGAGGAGCTCGCGCACCAGCCCGTCCACGCGCTTCGCCTCGCGCGCGATCACCGCGGCGTACTCGCGGGCCGGGCCCTCGGCCTCGCGGGCCAGCAGCTCGGCCGAGCCCTGCAGGCCGGCCAGCGGGTTCTTGATCTCGTGGGCCAGGCCGGCGGCGAGCGCCTCGAAGTCGAGCGCGCGGTCGGCGGAGCGCGGGACCCGCAGCACCAGCACCGCCCCGGCGCACACCGCGCCGTCGAGGAGCGGCGTGGCCGTCACCGAGACCGGGAGCGCGCGGTCCTGCGGCGACGGGAACTCGGTCGCCTGCCCCTCGTGCGTGCGCACCGTCCGCTCGGCCACCTTCTCGAGCTGGGCGCCGCCGGGGAGCGCGCGCACCGGCAGCTCCACGCTGCGCTCGCGCGAGCGGCCGAACAGCTCCTCGGCGGCGGGGTTGAGGTGGAGCACCCCGCCGTCGGCGCCGACGATCACGACCGCGTCGGCGAGGGAGTCGATCGCGGCGCGGGAGAGCGCGGCGGAGAGCTGGGCGGGCTGGCCGGTGCGGGACACGGGTGCGGTGGATCGGTCCGCCCCCGGGCGCGGGGGCGGAGGATGGGGCGCCCGCCGGGACGGGCGCCCGGGCGCCTAGAGCGCCTCCTCCCCGCGCTCGCCGGTGCGGATGCGGATGACCTCCTCCACCGGCAGCACGAAGATCTTCCCGTCGCCGATGCGGCCGGTCTTGGCGGCGCGCTCGATGACCTCGACCACCCGGCCGACGAGGCTGTCGGCCACCACCACCTCGACCTTCACCTTGGGCAGGAAGTCCACCACGTACTCGGCGCCGCGGTAGAGCTCGGTGTGACCCTTCTGACGGCCGAAGCCCTTCACCTCGGTGGCGGTGAGGCCGGCGACCCCGACCTCGGAGAGGGCCTGCTTCACCTCGTCCAGCTTGAACGGCTTGATGATGGCCTCGACCTTCTTCACGGCGCACCTCGACATGTAGGAAATGGGTGATCGACGCTACGCCCCGGCGGCTCGGCCGGTCAAGGAGACCGCGCCCCTGCGCCGCGCGCCTTCCCTGCCCGGTCCCGGGGCCCTTCCTGCCTTCGATCCGGTCACGTCCGGACGTCCGATTCGCTTCCCTTCGCGGCGCCCGCCCGGCCGCTGCGCCGGGATGCGCCCGGTGCACCGTCCGTCGGTTCCACGGTCGGGCGATTGCAACGGGTGGGCCACGCTATCGACGGGGCGAGGCGTCCGGCCGCGCCCGGGCGGCTTCGGGTCGCATCGCCGGCCCGGCGCCGCGCGCGCCCGGCCCGCCCGCCGTAGAATGCGCGGCCCATGTCCCTCCCCGTCGTGATCGCGGCCGCCGGGATCCTCCTCGCCGCGACCCTGCTCCACTACGCGTTCTGGTCCTGGCGGCTCGCCGTGCCGCCGGTCGAGGACGAGCTGCTGTCCGTCCCCACCCGCGACGGCTGGACGCTCGGCCTGGGGCGCTGCCGCCCGAGGGTGGCGGCGCGGCGCCCGCCGGTGCTGCTCGTGCACGGCATCGCCATGAACCGGCAGGCCTTCGAGTTCGGCATGGAGCGCTACGCGCTCGCCGCGCACCTGGCGCGGGCCGGCTTCGACTGCTTCTCGCTCGACCACCGCGGCCACGGCGCCTCCCGCCGCGGCCCGGGCGCGCCGCGCCGCTGGAACCTCGACACGTACCTGCGCGAGGACGTGCCCGCCGCGCTCGACGCCATCCGCGCCGCCACCGGCGCCGGGCAGGTGCTCTGGGTCGGCCACAGCCAGGGCGCGCTCATGGGGCTCGCCGCCTGCGAGCGCTACCCCGAGCGCATCGCCGGGATCGTCGCGCTGGCGGCGCCGGCGCACTTCGACGTGCAGGAGCGGCTGAAGAAGCTGGTGCTGCTGCGCTTCACCGTGCTCGGCCGGTTCACCCGGGTGGCGGCGCGGATGCTGGCGCCGTTCGCCGGTCAGTGGCACCCGGCCTGGGCCGACCTCGCCATCAACATGCGGAACGTGGAGCGGCCGGTGTACCGGCGGCTGCTCGCGAACGGGCTCGAGAACCTGGAGCCCGGGGTGCTGGAGCAGTTCGCGACGTTCATCCGCGAGGACTCGTTCCGGTCGATGGACGGCGAGGCGGACTACCGCGCCGGGCTGGAGGGGTGCGCGCAGCCGGCGCTGTTCGTGGCCGCCGAGCGCGACGGGCTCGCGCCGCCCTCGGTGGTGCAGGCGGCCTACCGGCGCTGGGGCGGGCCGAAGCGCTACGTGGTGTTCGAGCGCGACTACGGGCACACCGACCTCCTGCTCGGGCGCGGCGCGCCGGAGCAGGTGTTCCCGGTGGTCCGCGAGTTCCTGCTCGCGCACTCCGGGCCGGCGAGCCTCGCCGCGGCGCTCGAGGAGCGCCGGTAGGGCCTGCGGAGCCGCCCGGGCGGACCGGGATCCGGCTAGGATCTCCTCGTGCGCCTCCGCTTCGCCCTCGCCGCCGCCCTCCCCGCGCTCGTCTCGCTCGCCGCCATGGCGCTCCTCGCCGACCGGCTGGCGCGGCGCGCGCTCGAGGACGAGCTCTCGGCCCGCCTCACCGCGGCGGCGCAGGCGGCGGCCTCGGCCCTGCCGGCGGAGCGGGTGGCGCGGCTCGAGCCGGGGGAGGAGCGCACCCGGACCTACGGCCACGTGCGCGCGCGCCTCGACGTGCTCGCGCGCAGCACCGGCACGCGCCTGTACGTGATCCGGCCGGACCGCACCGCGCTCGCGGACTCCGACGGCCGCACCCGCATCGGCGAGCCGGTGCCGGCGCTGGAGCGCGACCGGCTGGAGATCGCGCAGGCCGCGGCGGGTCGGCCGGTGGCGAGCCAGGTGATGTTCGAGGGCTCGGACGGCCTGCTCTACAAGAGCGGCTACGCGCCGCTCCTCGACGCCTCCGGCAAGGTGGTGGCGGTGGTGGGCGCCGACGGCACCGCCGCCTCGTTCGCGACCTTCCGCCGCTTCCGGCGGCTGCTCGCGACGCTGGCGGTGGCCGGCGCGGTGCTGGGCGCGCTGGTCGCCGCGGGCGCCTCGCTCTCGGTGACCCGCCCGCTCACCCGCCTCGCCGACGGCGCGCGGCGCATCGGGCGCGGCGACCTCGAGACGCCGCTCTGGCCGCGGCGCCGCCGCGACGAGCTGGGCATGCTGCGCGACACGCTGGAGGAGATGCGCAAGGCGCTGCGCGCGCGCGACGAGGAGCGCGAGACCCTGCTCGCCGGCATCGCGCACGAGGTGCGCAACCCGCTCGGCGCGCTCGACCTGTTCGCCGGGATCCTCTCCGAGGAGCTGGAGGGCCGCCCCGAGGCGGCGCACGTGGCGCGCATCCGCTCCGAGCTGGCGGCGCTCTCGAAGGTCGTCGAGGAGTTCCTCGACTACGCCCGGACGCGCCCGCCGGTGCGCGAGGCGGTGGAGCTCGGGGCGCTGGTCGAGGAGGTGGCGGAGATCGCCGCGCCGCTCGCGTCGGAGCGGCAGGTGTCGCTCGGCGTGAAGGGCGCGGGCGAGGCGCGGGCCGACCGCGAGCAGCTCCGGCGCGCGCTCGTGAACCTGGTGCGGAACGCGGTCGAGGCGGCGCCGGCCGCGAGCGAGGTGGAGCTGTCGGCGCGCGCGGCCGGCGGCGAGGCGGTGTTCGAGGTGCGCGACCGCGGGGCGGGGCTGGGGCCGCAGGCGCGGGCCGGCCTGTTCCGCCCGTTCTTCACCACCAAGGAGAAGGGCACCGGGCTCGGGCTCGCGCTCGCGAAGAAGGTCGCGGACGCGCACGGCGGCGCGCTCGCGCTCCTCGACCGCGAGGGCGGCGGGACCGTGGCGCGGCTGGCGGTGCCGCTGGCGCCGCCGGAGCCGCCCGAGCCGCGCTAGCGGCCCACCACCGTCGAGCCGGCGCGCAGCCGGAGCAGCACCACGTTCCCCTCGGCGTCCACCCGCGCGTCCACGAGCGCGGTGCGCCCGGTCTCGCGCATGGCGGCCTCGACCTCGGCGCGCCGCGCCTCGGGGATGTAGAAGCGCTGCGCCGAGGGGATGCGGCAGCCGTCGCCCGCGCGCTCGGCGCGGATGGCGATCCGCTCGGGCTCGGGCGGCGGGCGCTCGCCCAGGCACGCCTCGCCCACCCAGGCCGGCAGGTTGCGCCGGATCACCAGCCAGGCGCCGTCGCCCGGCCCCTGCCACGCCCCGGCGTCGCGCTCGGCGCGCCAGGCGAGCGCGACGTAGTAGCCGGACAGCGGATCGAGCGGGTCCACCGGCATCGACTCCAGCACCACGTCCTCGCCGGCGAGGCGGGCCCGCGCCTGGCGGAACGGGATGGCGGCCAGGATGGCGAGCTGCACCGCGACGACGAGCGCGAGGCGGCCGAAGGCCGGGGAGGTCACGCGGCATGGGTCACCTCCGCGGCGCGGGCGCGCCGGCGCTCGAACGCGATGCCGCCGAGCAGCACCGCCGCGCCGCAGGCGATGAACCCGGCGCCCTTCAGCCACAGGCCGGTCTCGATGGAGATGAACCGGACGAGCGTGAGCGCGCCGGCGACCGCCATGCCCTCCCAGAACGGCGCGCGCCGCAGGCCGGAGAGCCCGCGCACGATGCGCCCGGCCGCGAGGAACGCGAGCGACAGGTTCGCGACGAGCGCGGTGCCGGTGCCGGTCTCGAGCGACATCCCGGCGGCCAGCGCGACCACCGTGGCGCCGATCAGCATCGCCTCGCCGCGCGCGAGCGGGTCCACCTCGGGCCGGCGCAGCCCGGCGGCGAGCGCGGCGATCGCGAAGACCGCGGCGGGCGCGGCGGCGAGCAGCGTGAGCGTCGGCACCGCCCCGCGGAAGCGGAGCTCGTGGGCGAGCTCGGTGAAGGACAGCACCGCGGCGGCCCCGTAGAAGAGCAGCCGGCCGGTGACGCGGAGCGCGCCGGACAGGCGGGCGCCGGTGTCGGAGCGGGCGGCGAGCGGCGCGGCGGCGAGCGGCGTGGCGCAGAGCGCCGCGGCGAGGCACAGCACCGCGACCACCATGCCGCGCTCCTGGCCGGCGCCGTCCAGCGCGGACGCGCCGACGATCGCGAGGCCGAGGGCGGTGAGGACCGCGAGCGCGCGCGAGCGCTCGCGCCAGGCCAGCGCCAGCAGGGCCGCGGCGAGCACCCAGGCGATGGCGAGGCCGGGCCGCGGGTGGTCGTGGGCGAGGCCGGGGCCGGACACCCAGAGCGCGAGCACCGCGCCGAGCAGCAGGTGCGGCAGGCTCGGGTAGGCGACGCCGGCGACGAGCGCGCCCGCCGCGAACGCGGCGAACCCGCCCCACCACACGCCGCTCACGTGGAAGATCTGCGCCACGAGCCCCACGTTCGCGCCGAAGATCACGGTGCCGAGCAGGGTGAGCGCGTGCCCGAGCCGCGGCGCGCGGCCGCGCCAGAGCGCCACCCCGCCGGCGTGGCTCGCCACCATGGCCGCGCCGATGACCGCGAGCTGGAGCGCCGCGCCCATCGACTCCCAGTGCCAGGCGACCAGCGACACCACGCCCGCGCCGACCAGCAGCGCACCGAGCACGTACACCGGCAGGAGGCCCGGCCCCGAGGCCGGCTCGGCCTCGGCCAGCCGGTAGCGCGACCAGAGCGTCGCGGCCGCGTCGGGCGAGACGAGCCCGTCCTGCTGCCACCGCGGGAGCTCCCGGCGAAGCTCCTCGCGGAACCGGCGAGATGCGTGCTCCATGACCCCTCCCTCCGGAGGAGCCTACCAGAGGCGAGGGGGCCCAGGGTGGGGGAGGCAAACCGGGCCGACGCGACCTTCAGCCGCGGGCGTGACCCACGGTGAGCGCGTCGAGCGCGGCGAGGATGAACGGGTCCTCGGGGGACGCGGCCAGGGCGGCCTGCAGCCACTCCACCGCGGAGGCGTCGTGCCCCTCGGCGCTCTCGGCGCGGGCCAGGTCCACGAACGCCTGGGCGCGGCGGCCGCGCAGCGGGCGGTAGCCGGCGCCGTCGGCGGGGCGGTCGCGGGTGGCGCGTGCACCGCCGGTGGAGAGCGTCTCCGCGAGCACCGCCGACCAGCGCCGGTCGGTGGCGCGCGCCGCGCCGGTCTGGACCCAGCCGTGGAGCATGAGCCCCTGCAGCGCGCGGCGCAGCTCGACGGCGCGGACGGCGTGGCGGCCGAACAGCTCGCGCACCGCCAGCGCGTCGCGCGCGGCGCGGAGCACCACCCGCTCGTCGCGGGTGAACACCGGGCAGGGATCCGGGGGCGCGCCGAGCCGCAGCCGCGCGCTGGGGCGGAGCGGCAGCGGGCGGCGGCCGAGCCGCGGGTTCGCGTCGAGCAGCGTGCGGACCTGGCGGGCGCGCTCCTCGCCGCCGGAGCGCGCGAACGCGAAGCCGATCCGCCACGGCGGCGCGGCGGTGTTCCAGGCGACGGTGGCGGTGGCGGCCACGTGGCCGGCGCCGGAGGGGAGCTGCAAGGTCAGGTACGCCGCGGTGCCGAGCCGGAGCGGGACCGGGGACACCACGCGGCAGCCGCCGGCGGCGAAGTCCTCGGCGATGACGTCCCAGCGGCCGTCGCTCGCGGCGAGCACGGCGGGCGCGCTCACCGGCAGGCGCGGGTCCCGTCGATAGTCTACCTGCGGGAACCCTCGCATCCGGCTGGCCACCCCTCCCCCACGCACGCTGCACCCACCCACGCCCACATGCTGCCCCACGACCACGCGACGACCCATCGGGCCAGCCGCAACCCCTCATGCCACGCCGCGCGGTGGCATCGCAACTTCGTGGACGCACGGGTCGCCGCGCCGCCGCGCCCGCCCCGATCCTCCCCGGTCGCTTCCGCCTCGATCTACGGTGGGTGAACGGCCGTCACAGGTACGGGGAGAGCAGCCGCACCACGCCGTCGCGGAGCTTCACCGCGAGCGGACGGCGGTCCACGTCGGCGAGCGTGATCGGCCGCGCCGCCGCCAGCCGGTCCTCGACCAGCCGGTCCACCCGCGCCGCCAGCTCCGGATCGTAGGCCTCCACGTCCAGCTCGAAGTTGAGCCGCAGGCTGCGCGGGTCCCAGTTCGCCGAGCCGACGAGCGACCAGGCGCCGTCCACCACCATGGCCTTGGTGTGGTCGAACGGCGGCGGCGAGCACCAGACGCGGCAGCCGCGGTCCAGCACCTGCCAGAGCTGCGCGGTCTGCGCCCACTGCACCAGCGGCAGGTTCCCGCGCTCCGGCAGCACCACGTCCACCTCGACCCCGCGCATGGCCGCCACGTTGAGCGCGGTGATGAGCGGCGGGTCGGGCAGGAAGTAGGGCGTGACCACCCGCACCCGGCGGCGCGCCGCCGAGAGCGCGCCGAGCAGCAGCCAGCGGATGGCCTCGAAGTCCTCGTCCGGCCCGTCGGCCACGCCGCGCGCCAGCACCGGCCCGGCGGCGGCGAGCGGCGGGAAGAAGGCGTTGCCGTCCAGCGTCTCGCCGGTGGTGAACAGCCAGTCCTCCGCGAACGCCGACTGGAGGTGCGCCACCACCGGGCCCTCGATGCGCACCTGGAGGTCCATGAACGGCGGCGGGCCGCCGGGCCGCGGCAGGAACTCGTCGCGCACGTTCATCCCGCCGGTGAAGCCGACGCGCCCGTCCACCACCAGGATCTTGCGGTGGTTGCGGAGGTTCACGAACGGCAGCCAGGCCGGGGTGAGGCGCGGCAGGAACAGCTCGGTGCGCACGCCCAGCCGGCGCAGGCGCCGGTGGATGGGCGGCCAGCGGTAGCGGACGCCGATGGCGTCCACCAGCACCCGCACCTTCACGCCGCGCTCGTGCGCGCGGGCCAGCGCGTCGGCGAACGCGTCGCCGGCGAGGCCGGTGTCGAAGATGTACGTGCAGAACGTGACCGAGTGGCGGGCCGCGTCGATGGCCTCGAGCATGGCCGGGTAGGCGACGCCGCCGCCGGGCAGGAGCGCGATGGCGTTCCCGGCGACGAGCGGGCGGCGCACCACCGCGTCGGCGAGCGCCACCAGCGGCGCGAGGTGCTCGGCGTCGGGCGGCAGCCGCGGGGGCGGCGGCCGGTCCTCGGCGCGGCTCCGCACGCCGGGCAGGCCGATGGCCTGCGCCCGGCGGCGGATGCGGTTCACGCCGAACAGGAGGTACGCGAGCGCGCCGGCGATGGGCGCGAGCCAGATGAGCCCCACCCAGCCCAGCGCCGCGCGGACGTCGCGCTTGTGCAGCACGGCGTGGCCGGTCGCGGCGAGCGACAGGCCCGTCGCGACCACCAGCACCGCGGCGCTCCACGCGTCCCGGAACACCGGACCAGTGAAGCATCGAACGGACGGCCCGTCGAGGTGCCGGATGCGCGCGCCCTTCGACTCCGTTCGCTCATCCCGAGCGTAGCGCGGCCGAACAGGCCGCGCGGAGTCGAGGGACGCTCAGGGTGAGCGGCCAGATGAAAGCCGCTCATCCCGAGCGTAGCGCGGCGCAAGCCGCGCGGAGTCGAGGGAGGACTAGCCCGCCGCCGTCGCCGCGGCCACCCGCGGCCCGTCGCCCTGCACGCGCCCGAGCAGCGCCTGGAGCTCGTTGCCGGCCAGGGTCTCGCGGGCGAGCAGCTCCGACGCGCCCTGGTCGAGCAGGGCGCGGTTGTCGGTGAGGATGGCGGCGGCGCGCTGGAAGGCGCCCTCCACCAGCTCGCGCACCGCCACGTCGATCTCGCGGGCGGTCGCCTCGGAGTAGAGGCGGCGGGTCCCCAGCTCGCCGAGGTAGCCGTTCGGCTCGGTCTCGTAGGTCACCGGCCCGAGCGCCTCGCCCATGCCGTAGCGGGTCACCATGCTGCGGGCGATCTCGGTGGCCTTGGAGAGGTCGTCGGAGGCGCCGGTGGAGAGGTGGTCGAAGACGAGGTGCTCGGCGGCGCGGCCGCCCAGCAGCACCGCCATCTTGCTCTGCAGCTCCTCGCGCGTCATGAGGTAGCGGTCCTCGGTGGGCCGCTGGATGGTGTAGCCGAGCGCCCCGATGCCGCGGGGGATGATCGAGATCTTGTGCACCGGGTCGGTGCCGCTCAGGCCCGCCGCCACCAGCGCGTGGCCCATCTCGTGGTGCGCCACCACCTCGCGCTCGCGCGGGTTGAGCAGCCGGTTCTTCTTCTCGAGGCCGGCCACGATCCGCTCGACGGCGACGTTGAAGTCCTCCATCGAGATCTTGTCGGCCTGGCGCCGCGTGGCCACCAGCGCGGCCTCGTTCACCAGGTTGGCGAGGTCGGCGCCGGTGAAGCCGGGGGTGAGCGCGGCCACGTCCTCCAGCTTCACGCCCTCGTCGAGCACCACGCGCTGCGTGTGGACCTTCAGGATGGCGAGGCGGCCCACCCGGTCCGGCCGGTCCACCAGCACCTGCCGGTCGAAGCGGCCGGCGCGGAGCAGCGCCGGGTCGAGGATCTCGGGCCGGTTGGTGGCGGCGAGGAGCACGATGCCGGCGGAGGGGTCGAACCCGTCCAGCTCCACCAGCAGCTGGTTCAGCGTCTGCTCCTTCTCGTCGTGGCCGCCGCTCATGCCCGGCATGCTGGCGCGGGCGCGCCCGAGCGCGTCCAGCTCGTCGATGAAGATGATGGCCGGCGCCTTGGCGCGGGCCTGCTCGAACAGGTCGCGCACGCGGGCGGCGCCCACGCCCACGAACATCTCCACGAACTCCGAGCCGGAGATGGAGAAGAACGGGACGCTCGCCTCGCCCGCCACCGCCTTCGCGAGCAGCGTCTTCCCGGTGCCCGGCGGGCCCACCAGCAGCACGCCCTTCGGCATGCGCGCGCCGAGCCGGCCGTAGGACTTCGGGTCCTTGAGGAAGGTGACGATCTCCTTCAGCTCGTCCTTCGCCTCGTCCACCCCGGCCACGTCGGCGAAGGTCGTCTTGGTGTCGGTCTCGACGTAGACCTTGGCCTTCGACTTGCCGATGGACATGAGCCCGCCGCCCGGGCCCGCGCCGAGCTGCTTCGCCATGCGCCGGCTGAGCAGCAGCCACACGCCGAAGAACAGCGCGATGGGCACCACCCAGGACAGGAGCATCGCCACGAAGTCGCTGTCGTAGCGGCCGGCGTAGGTGACGCCGTGCTGGTCCAGCTCCTTCGCCATCTCCGAGTCCACGCGGATCGCGACGAAGCGGGTCTTGCCGTTGAGCGGCTCCTTCAGCTCGCCGGCCACCTGGTCCTGCGACACGGTGACCTTCGCCACCTTGTCCTCGCGGACGAGCTGCTGGAACTGGCTGTAGGGGAGGGTGGCGACGGCCTGGGAGCGGGCCCACCAGTCCTGCACCATGAGGACGCCGAGCGCGGCGAGGAAGATGTAGGCGACGTTGAAGCCGGCGGTCTTCTTGTTCATTGGGTTCACCCGGGCGGCCGCGTGGCCGCGCACTCCGGATCCGTAACCACCGATCGAACCCTGACAAATGTGAAATGTCGCAGCATTCACGCGAAAAAACGAGCGGCCGGCGACCGCCCGCCCGCGCCGGCCCTGCGTCCGGGGGATGCGGCGCGGTCGCGCGGGCGGGGATCCGGATTAGACTGCCCCCGCGATGGCAAGGATCCTGGTGGCCGACGATCACGACGCGCTTCGGGAGGGCATGGTCATCACGCTCGCCCGCCTCGGGCACGACGTCCTGGCGGTGCGGGGCGGCGCCGAGGCGATCGCCGCCTACCGCAAGCGCGCCGCGGACGTGGTGGTCACCGATCTCCGCATGGTGCCGGTGGACGGCATCGAGGTCGTCCGGCGCATCCGCGCCGAGGACCCCGACGCCACCGTGGTGGTGATCTCCGCCCACGGCACCATCGCCACCGCGGTGGACGCGATGCGCGAGGGCGCCATCGACTTCCTCGAGAAGCCGTTCAGCACCGAGGTGCTGCGCGCCCGGGTGGAGAAGGCGGTGGAGATCGCCCGCGAGCGGCGCGGGGCGCAGACCGCGCGGGCCCGCGCCGAGGCGCTCGACCAGGACCGCGTGCGCGAGCGCGAGCCGCACGGGCTGGTGGGCAGCTCCGGGCCCATGCGCCGGGTGCACGACCAGATCCGCAAGGTGGCGCCCACCGACGCGACCGTGCTGGTGCTGGGCGAGTCCGGCACCGGCAAGGAGCTGGTGGCGCGCGCCATCCACGAGGCCAGCCTGCGGCGCGAGAAGCCGTTCGTGTCGATCTCCTGCGCGGCCATCCCGGAGGGCCTGCTCGAGTCCGAGCTGTTCGGCCACGAGCGCGGCGCGTTCACCGGCGCCATCCGCCGCAAGCTCGGGCGCTTCGAGCTGGCGCACGAGGGCACGCTGTTCCTCGACGAGGTGGGCGAGATCCCGCCGTCGGTGCAGGTGAAGCTCCTGCGCGTGCTGCAGGAGCGGTGCTTCGAGCGGGTCGGCGGCGAGGAGACGGTGGAGGCCGACGTCCGGGTGATCTCCGCCACGAACCGCGACCTCGCCCGCATGGTGGCGGAGGGGCGCTTCCGCGAGGACCTCTACTACCGGCTGAACGTGGTGCCCATCCAGCTCCCGCCGCTCCGCGAGCGGCCCGGGGACGTGGACGAGCTGGCGCACGCGTTCCTGGAGCGGCTGGCGCCGCGCATCGGCCGGCGCGTGACCTCGTTCGCGCCGGAGGCGCTCGAGCTGCTGCGCCGGCACCCGTGGCCGGGCAACGTGCGCGAGCTGGAGAACGTGGTGGAGCAGGCGCTGGTGTTCGCCGACGGCGCCGCGGTGCGGCCCGAGGACCTGCCCGAGGGGATCCGGCACGCGCCCCCCGCCGCCGGGCTGCCGGTGCCGAGCGGCGACCGGAGCCTCACCGACATCCTCGAGGACCTGGAGCAGCAGCTCATCCTCGCCGCGTACGAGAAGGCGAAGGGCGTGAAGGCGGAGACGGCGCGGCTGCTCGGCATCAAGCCGTCGGCGCTCTACTACAAGCTCGAGAAGTACGGGATCGTGAAGCAGGGCGAGCGCGGCGAGGAGGGCGGGTGACCGCCGGGCTCGCCGCGGCGCTCGCGGCCGCGCTCCTCGCCGGGGCCCCGCTCGACTGTCCCCCCGGCACCGAGCTGCGCGGGGCGGCGCCGCCGGAGGGCTTCGAGGCGTGGTGCGCCGGCAAGGACGCGTACGGCAACGATCGCCGCGAGGGGCCGGCGCGCACCTGGTACGACGACGGCGCGCCCTGGACCGAGGGCGCGTACCGCGACGGCGAGCGCGACGGCCCGTTCGTCGAGTACCACCGCAACGGGCGGCGCGCCCGCGAGGGCGCCTACGCGCACGGCGCGAAGCACGGGCGCTGGACCATCTGGTACGAGTCCGGCCAGGTGGAGGAGACCTCCGGCTGGCGCGCCGGGGCGCAGGACGGTCCGTTCGTGTCCTACTGGCCGGGCGGCGCCCGCAGGGCGGCGGGGCGGCACTGCGGCGGGGCGCAGTGCGGGCGCTGGACCAGCTACGACGAGGCCGGCCGCGAGCTGGGCGCGGTGGACTACGGCGAGCAGACGCACGCACCGTGACCGGGAGTGCCGGCAGGCTCGGTTTTCCGAGGGTCCCCGCCCGGAAATGCGTCCGTTCGGCGGCCGCGGGCGTCGCAAGGGCGCGAAAGCACGCGCGCCGGGCGCGGCACGCCGGTTGCTCCGCCTGACGGGCGCACCATGCTCGCGGAACTGACGCTCGTCATCACGCTCGGCACCGCCACGCCCGCCCTGGAGGCGCGCGTCGAGCTGGACGCGATCGCCACCCGCATCGAGCAGCTCAAGATGCGCCACCTGGCGGGCGAGGACGTCGGCCGCGAGCTCGGCCGCCTGCTGGTGCGCGCGCAGGAGCTGGCGGAGGAGATCGACCGGCAGGAGGGGCGCGCCGCGCTCCCGCCCGCCGCGGCGCCCGCCGGCGAGCTGCGCGAGCGCGCCGACGCGCTGCACGACGAGGCGGACCGGGTCGTCCTCGCCATCCGCTCCATCGACCTGCGCATCGGCGAGCTGCGCCGCGCGCTCACGCAGCCCTCGCACGGCCCCGCCCAGCAGCGCGCGGTGGTGGCCCGCGGCGCGTCGGTGTCGCGCGCGCCGGCGCAGGGCTCGACGTTCGCCGAGGACCACGCCCGGCTGCGCGCGCTCGAGGTCCAGCGCCTGCGCCTCGTGGATCACCTCGCCCGCGTCCGCACCGAGGCCGCCGCGCTCGAGGCCGAGGCGGCCGCGCAGGAGCGGTAGGGGCGAGGTCGCGCCTCGCGCGGCCATAGCGTCCGCTGGTGTCTTCGGATCCGCTCGCCCTTCGACAAGCTCAGGGCGAGCGGGCTTCGGGAAAGCGCAGGGTCAGGGCACTCATGCGCTCGTGGTGAGCCCGTCGAACCACGAGCGGGAGGGTTCCGCTCATCCCGAGCGCAGCGCGCACTCCAGTCCGCTCATCCCGAGCGTAGCGCGCACTTCAAACCGCTCATCCCGAGCGTAGCGCGCACTTCAACCGCTCATCCCGAGCGTAGCGCGCACCTCAGTCCGCTCATCCCGAGCGTAGCGCGCACTTCAGTCCGCTCATCCCGAGCGCAGCGCGCACTTCAGTCCGCTCATCCCGAGCGCAGCGCGCACTTCAGTCCGCTCATCCCGAGCGTAGCGCGCACTTCAAACCGCTCATCCCGAGCGTAGCGCGCACTTCAACCGCTCATCCCGAGCGTAGCGCGGCCGCAGGCCGCGCGGAGTCGAGGGAGCGGAGTCGAGGGAGCGGAGTCGAGGGAGCGGAGTCGAGGGAGCGGAGTCGAGGGAGCGGAGTCGAGGGAGCGGAGTCGAGGGAGCGGAGTCGACCGACCTGAGCTAGCTCGTCCGCCCCGCCAGCCGCCGCGCCGCCGCCTCGGACTCGAGGTAGGCGTCGAAGCCGGCGGACGGGACCGGGAGCGCGAGCCAGGTGGCGACGAGCACGCCGCCGCCGAGCTGGATCGACTGCTCCACGCCCGGGGTGAGCGAGATCTTGCCGCGGGCGCTCACCGCGCGCGAGGGTACCGACAGCTCGTAGTCGAGCGAGATGTCGCCGGTGGGATCGCGCTCCGCCTCGACGCGGAACGAGAGCCGGATCTCGCCGGGGTGGGCGGGATCGTGCAGCACCAGCTCGGCGGCCTTCCCGCGCGGCGCGATGAGGCGGGGGCGGGCCACCACCTCGCCCTGCGCGCCGGTCAGCTCGAGCGCCACCAGCTGCCCGGCGGCGCCGACCTCGCGCTCGGCCTTGAGCTGCTCGACCGCCTGGTGCGTGCGAACGGCTACCTCGGCCGAGGCCCCGCCGAAGAGGAAGGCGCCGGCGAGGAGGAGGGCCAGCCGGGCCAGCTTGTTCGCGCGATCAGGCATGGACGGCCCGTTGTGCAACGGATGTGCCCTCGACGGGGGACAGGGAATTCAACGCGTTGCCGGCTGTTGGTGTCGCAAGGGACACAGTCGATACCGGCTTTCCGCGGGCTTCCGCTCGGAAATCCGACGGTTGTCCCGTGGCCCGTCCCGCCGCCCGTCACCGCGCCCGCCAGACCCCGCCTGCCTCCTCCGCGCGGGATGCCCCCCGCAGCTTCTCCAGCACCGCCAGGCAGCTCCGCGCCGCGACCGGGTGGAGCGCCGCGGGCGTGTCCGCGTACGCGCGCGCGGTGAGCTCGGCGAGCGTCCCGCCGGCCGCGAGCGCCGCCACCACCAGCGCCTCCCGCTCGCGCCGGTGGGCGCGGTAGGCCGCGAGCTTCCCCACCGCGTCCGGCGCGGGCGGCCCGTGCGCCGGGTAGATGGTGCGCGGCCCGAGCGCCTCCACCCGGGCGAGCTGCCGCTCGTACTCGGCCATGTCGCCCTCCGGCGGGTCGATCACGATGGTCGAGAGCGTGCTCACGAGGTCGCCGCACACCAGCGCGCCGCTCCGCTCGTCGAGGAACGCGAGGTGCTCGCGCGCGTGGCCGGGCGTCTCCAGCACGCGGAAGCGCCCGCCGTCGCCGATCCGCTCGCCCTCGCGGAGCGGCTCGACCGGCGCGCCGGCGCGGTCCGCCGCGAGCGGGTGCGCCCGCACCGGCAGCCCGTGCCGCGCCGCGAGCGCCGCCACCGCACCGACGTGATCCGGGTGCGCGTGGGTGAGCCAGATCTCGCGCGGCGGGAGCCCCTCCGCGGCGAGCCCGTCGAGGAGCGCGAACAGCGCCGCCTGCTCGGCGGGCTCCGGCGCGCCCGGGTCCACCACCGCGAGGCCGCCCTCGGCCGGGAGCAGCCAGGCGTTGGTGTGCGTGGCGGGCGGCAGCGTGGGCGTGCGCAGCGCGGCGAGGAAGAAGCCCTGCTGGAACTCGATGCGGCGGCAGATGGGGCCGTCGCGGTGCGGCGGGTCGCGGAGCGCCGAGAGGTCGATGGTGCCGGGCCGGTCGAGCATGCGGAGCGCGTGCAGGTTGGGCGGGTGGAGCAGCATCTGGCCGCGGCCCCAGGCGCCGAGCGCGTCGGCGGCCGGGACCATGGCGCCGTCGGCGAGCTCGCCCGGCCACACCACCGGCGCCTCGCCGGGCGGGAGCGGCAGGAGGAACATCCGCGCGTCGTAGCGGAGCGGCAGGTGCTCGGGCGTCACCCAGCGGCCCGCCGGCGTGAACGCGGCCGCCTGGAGCGCGAGCCCGTTCGCGGCGAGGAAGTCGCCGAACGCGAGCGCCCCGTCGAGGAGCGCGCGGCGGGCGGCCTCGCGTACCGCGGCCGGCACCCGCTCGCGCCCGCGGGCGGCGAGCACGCCGGTCTCCTCGAACAGCTCGCGCGCGGCGCAGGCGACGAGGCGCGCGTCCTCGCCGGTGGCGCCCTCGACCGGCACGCGCGCGTCCTCCGGGTCGAGCCGCCCGCCCGGGAACGCGTGCCAGCCGCCCGCGAAGCGGAGGTCGCGCCCGCGCCGCACCAGGAACACCTCGCGCCCGCGCGGCCCGTCGCGGTGGAGCACCACCGCCGTCGCCAGCACCGGCTCGGGCGGCGGCGGCGGCGGGGGCAGGCCGGGGAACGTCATCGACATCGCGGGCCCTCCGGCCGCGCCGGGCGCGACGCGATCAGATCCGGACCAGCTCGCGCTGGATCTTGCCGAACACCTTGGGGCCGTCCGGGGCGAGGAACACGTCGATCTCGCAGCGGACGCCGAGCCCCTCGTCAGGCAGGTAGACGCCCGGCTCGATGGAGAAGGCCAGCCCGGGGATGAGCGTGCGCGTGTCGCGGGTCTCGAGGTCGTCGAGGTTGACGCCGTCGCCGTGCACGTTCGTGCCGATGGAGTGGCCGGTGCGGTGCACGAAGCGCTCGCCGTAGCCCTTCGACCAGATGAAGTCGCGCACCGCGCGATCGACCTCCCAGCCCTGCAGCGTGCGCCCGTCGCGGAACGCCTGCTCCACCGTGGCGAGGCCGACGTCGCGCGCCCCGGAGACGACGTCGAACACCTCCTGCACCTTGGCCGGCGGCTTCTCCCCGCAGTAGCCGACCCAGGTGATGTCCGCGTAGACGTCGCGCGGGCCCGTGCCGCGGGCCCACAGGTCGATGAGCACGAGGTCGCCGCGCTCGATGGGCGTGGGCGTGGCCTCGGAGGGCACGTAGTGCGGGTCGCCGGCGTGGCCGTTCACCGCCACGATGGGCGGGTGGTCGGTCTCGAGGCCGGCGGCGGCGAAGCGCTCCATCAGGAAGCGCTGCACCTCGGTCTCCAGGATCCGCTCGCCCTTGCGCTGCGCGGCGCCGATGCGCTGGAACGCCTCGTCCTTGGCCGCGTCGATGGCTGCGAGCGCGCGCCGGTGGCTCTCCACCTGCGCGTCGTCCCAGCGGCACAGGAAGCGCTGCACCAGCTCGGCCGAGCTCACCACCTCGACGCCGTAGCCGCGCACCAGCTCGAGCGTGCCGCCGTCCACCCGCGACAGGTACGGGATGGCGCCCTCCGGGCAGTACTCCATGGCGATGCGCGCCCGCGGCCCGAGCCCGCCGAGGAGCGCGCTCAGCTCGCCGCGGAGCGACTGCCAGGACGAGTAGCCGCGCCGCGCGCCGGGCACGTGGCGCGGGAACGAGCCCAGCTCGATCTGGTGCACGAGCGCCACCGGCTCGCCGGCGCGCGGCACGAGGTAGAACCAGCGCCGGGTGAGCATGTGGCCGGCGAGGTCGAGCGCGTTCACCGCGGTCGGGTTCTGGCCGTGGAAGTCGTAGAGCAGCCAGCCGTCGAGCTTCGACTCGGCCAGCGCGCGCTGCAGGGCGGGGATGTCCATGCGGTTCTCCTGCGAAGGGGCGCCCGGGGGGCCGGCCGCGCCGCTACACCGGCACGCGGTAGCGCTGGGCGGGCCCGCGGTCGGACGGGTGGGTGATCTCGTGGAGGCGGATCGAGTTCGTCTGGCCGGGCAGGCCGAGCGGCGAGCCGTGCACCAGCGCCACCCGGTCGCCCGGCTTCACCAGCCGCTCCTCGAGCAGCCGGTCGGAGACGATCTCCGCCATCAGGTCGGCGTTCTTCACCGGCTCCATCACCTTCGGCAGCACGCCCCAGTAGAGCGCCAGGCGCCGGCGGATGGACTGGTCGGGGGAGAACGCGACGATGGGCACGCGCGGGCGGAAGTGCGCGAGCAGCCGCGCCGTCTCGCCGCGCAGCGTGAAGCAGCAGATGGCCACCGCGCCGGCGGCCTCCGCCGCCTCGCACGCCGCGGCGGCGGTCACCAGGTTGAACGGGGCCGGGCGGGCCGGCGGCGGGATGCGCGCGTGGAGCGCGGCCGGCGTGCCCGCCTCGGCCTCGCGCACGATCCGGTCCATCATCTGCACCGCCGCGAGCGGGAAGCGGCCGCTGGCGGTCTCGCCGGACAGCATCACCGCGTCGGCGCCGTCCCAGATCCCGTTCGCCACGTCGGAGGCCTCGGCGCGGGTGGGGCGCGGGTGCTCGATCATCGAGTTCAGCATCTGCGTGGCGATGATCACCGGCTTGCCGGAGGCGTTCGCCTTCGAGCAGATCTCCTTCTGGAGCAGCGGGACGCGCTCCGGCAGGATCTCCACGCCCAGGTCGCCGCGGGCCACCATCACGCCGTCGGCCGCGGCGATGATGGCGTCGAGGTTGTCGATGGCCTCGGGCTTCTCGATCTTGGCGATGATCGGCACCACCCGGCCGGCGCGCTCCATCTCGTCGCGGCAGAGCGCGATGTCCTCGGGCGTGCGCACGAACGAGAGCGCCACGTAGTCCACGCCGTGCGAGATGCCGAACGCCACGTCGGCGCGGTCCTTCTCGGACAGCGCCTCGGCGCGCAGCGCCACGCCGGGCAGGTTGATGCCCTTGTGCTCGCCCAGCCAGCCGCCCTCCACCACCTCGGTGCGCACGCGCACGCCGTCGGTGGCGAGCACCCGGAACTCGAGCAGGCCGTCGTCCACCAGCAGGCGGTCGCCGGCGCGCACGTCCTCGGCGAGGTGCGGGTAGGTCGTGGAGACGAGGTGGGCGTCGCCGGGCAGCTCGCCCTCGGTGGTGATGACGAGCTCCTGCCCGGCCTCGACCTGCACGCCCGCCTTCCCGGCCTTCAGCGGGCCGGTGCGGATCTTCGGGCCCTGCAGGTCCTGCAGGACGGCCACCGCCTTGCCGAGGTGGCGGGAGGCGGCGCGGATCTTGTCGAGCATCCGCGCGTGGTCCTCGTGGCGGCCGTGGGAGAAGTTCAGGCGGGCGACGTCCACCCCCTGCTCGAGGAGCCTGGCGAGCACGTCCGGCTCGCCGGACGCGGGTCCGAGGGTGGCGACGATCTTGGCGCGGCGCATGGAAGGAGTCTTTTAACGCCAGGCCGCGAACTGCGTCCACGATCCCGCCTGCCGCGCGCAGGTGCCGCGCCGGTGCCACGACTGGACGTGCACCACGTTCCAGGGCTCGGCGCGGAGCCCGACGTACACCTGGGCCCTCCGCCCGGCGGCCAGCGTCACCACGGGTATGGACTGCGTCACGCGCAGCATGTCGGCGTCGTACACCATGCCGCACTTCGCCGGCTCGGACTCGGTCCAGTTCGGGAGCACCTCGAAGAAGGGGATGTCCTCGTGCCGACGAACGGCCCGAGCAGCGCGGGCACGCCGGGCATGCCGTTCGCGAGCGTGTAGGCGGACTCGCCGACGAGGAAGTCGTAGCTCCGCGCCGTCTCGCCGGTCGCGATCCGCAGCGCGGGGATGGTGAGCGGCTCGCGCTCGGGGCCGGTGCCGGCCGGGTCCACGTTCATCTCCACCGTCACGGTCAGCCCGGCCAGGCGCGGCGGGAAGGCCAGGTCGGGCACCGCCGCGGGATCGAACGTGAACGTGACCGCCTCGAGCGTGTGGGTGCCGTTCATGTCGTCCACCACCGCCTGGTCCACCCGCAGGGTGGTGGGCGAGGGGAGGCTGGCCGGGCCGGTCACCACGATGAACCCGGCGCCGGAGAGCGGGTCCACCAGCGAGGCGCCGTCCGGGCCCTCCGCGCGGATTCGGAACGGCGTGGTCTCGACGTCGCGGGTGGCGCAGCCGGCGAGCGCAGCCAGCGCGAGCGCCGCCGCGATGGCGGCCCGCCGCCGCCCGTGCCCGCCGTGCCGTCCGCTAGAGCGCATAGCCGACCCGCAGCCTCCACTGGCCCATGCCCGAGCGGTGCGGCCGGGCGAGGACGTAGCCCTCGGCGCCGACCACGAAGCGCCCGAGCACGCGCTCGACGCCGAGGCCGATCTCCTCCTCGCGCTGCCACGCGTCGGCGCCCTCGACCTTGCGGCTCATGGTGCGGACCCCCAGCCGCGCGTACGGGCTGAGCAGGTCGAAGGTGGCGCCGAGCAGGATCTCGCCGCGGACCGTGGTGAACGAGACCACCTCCGCCGGCTTGGAGATGAACACCTGGCCGCCGGTGACCTGGACCGTGAGGCGCAGGTCCTCCTCGGCGATGGGCGAGAAGCGCAGGCCGCCCTGCAGCTCGCGCTGGCCGCCGAACCCCTTCTCGTACAGCGGCATCGCGTCGATGCGCAGCACGAGGTCGAGCGCCGCGCCGAGGCCCACGCCCAGGCCGACGCCGCTCCGCAGCCAGCCCACGTCGCCGGACACCATGGCGCGGGCGCGCGGCAGCGGCCCGAGCGCGAGCGAGCGCATCGGCTCGTCGGGCTCGAAGTCGTCGTCCTTCGCCGCGGCCGGGGCCGCGAGCGCCGCGCACGGGAGCGCGAGCAGCAGCGCGATGAGGGGGAGCGGGCGCACGTTCGCCCGAAGGTTGGCACACTCGGTGGGGCGGGCGCAGCGGGCGCCCCCCCTCCCTGTGGGGTCCGGCTACCTGGCGCGGGACGCTCCCGCGAGGTAGCGTCCGCGCTCCGCATGAAGCTGCCGCAGGCGTTCTACGCGCGCGACACGCGCACCGTGGCGAGGGCGCTGCTGGGGAAGGTGCTCGTGCACCTCGACGGCGGGGTGCGTCGCGCCGCGCGCATCGTCGAGACCGAGGCGTACCACGGGCCCGAGGACCGGGCCTCGCACGCCCGCGCCGGCCCGACGCCGCGCGCCGCCATCATGTTCGGCCCGCCCGGCCGCGCGTACGTGTACCTGATCTACGGAACGTCCCACTGCATGAACGTGGTGACCGGGCCGGAGGGCTTCCCGTCGGCGGTGCTGATCCGCGCGGCCGAGCCGATCGAGGGATGCCTGCACTCCACCCGCGGGCCCGGGAACCTGTGCCGCGCGCTCGCCATCCGGCGCGAGCACGACAACGGCCGCGACCTGTGCGGCGACGATCTCTTCCTCGAGGACGCGCCGGCGCCGCCGGAGGCGGTGGTGACCGGGCCGCGCGTGAACGTGGGCTACGCCGGGCCGTGGGCCGCGCGGCCCTGGCGCTTCGCGCTGCGCGGCAGCGCGTGGGTGAGCCGGCCGGCGCCGGCCGGGGCCCGCGGCGCTAGGGCGCCCGCTCCGGCCCCGCGTCCGCGCCGCCCGCGCGGAAGCGGCCCTTGAGCAGCCGCCCGTCGCGCGCGTCCAGCACCACCCGCGCGAAGTCGCGCGGGCCCGCGACGTCCACGTGCCAGCGCGCGGCGGGCTCGTCGAGGTACGCGTGCTTCACCGTGTCCACCTGGAGCCTGCGCTCGCGCGCCACGCGGAACGCCGTCTCGATGGCCTGGTCGCGGCCCAGGTAGCCGGGGCGCGGCGCGGGCGGGGGCGCCGCCTGCGGCGGGGCTCCCGGCGGCGGCGGTCCTGCCGGCGGCTGCTGCGATCGCGGCGCGGGCCCCGGCTGCGACGGCGCGGGCGGCGCCGGCGCCGGCGGCGGAGGTGGCGAGGCCTCGGGCGGCGCCTCGCCCTCCGGCGCAGGGGGCGGAGCGTTCTCCGGCGGCTGGCTGTACGTGACGCACCCCGCGAGGAACAGGAGTGCGGCGGCGGCGAGTGCTCTCATCGGCGCGAACTTATGCTATCTGGCCGCCGTGCTCCACCTCGCCGGCCAGGACAGCCGCACGCTGGCGCGCCGGGCCGGCATCTCCCTCGAGGACGCGCGCCGGATCACCGGCGCGGTGATCGGGCGCGGCGCCCCGCTGCGCGACGCGCGGAACGTCCGCCGCTCGGTGCTCGACGAGGTGGACGCGCTCGCCACGCCGGGCGAGCTGCGCCTGCTCGAGGCGGTGGACGCGCGCGACGGCTTCCGCAAGTACCTGTTCGAGCTGCCGGACGGCCTGCGGGTCGAGACGGTCCGCATCCCGCTCTACGACACGCACCACGTGGTGTGCCTGTCCTCGCAGGCGGGCTGCGCGCTCGGCTGCGCGTTCTGCGCCACCGCGAAGCTCGGCCTCGATCGCTCGCTCCGCTCCTGGGAGATGGTGGCGCAGCTCCTCGCGGTGCGGGCCGACTCGCAGCGGCCCATCACCGGCGTGGTGTTCATGGGGCAGGGCGAGCCGTTCCTGAACTACGACGAGGTGCTCGCCGCCGCCTACGCGCTCTGCGATCCGGCCGGCGCGCGCATCGACGCCAGGCGCATCTCCATCTCCACCGCCGGCGTGGTCCCGATGATCCGCCGCTACACCGCCGAGGGGCACAAGTTCCGCCTGTGCATCTCGCTCAACGCCGCCATGCCCTGGAAGCGGCGCGCGCTCATGCCGGTGGAGCAGGGCTTCCCGCTCGACGAGCTGGTCGAGGCGATCCGCGAGCACGCCGCGCTGCGCGGCCGGGTGACGCTCGAGTACGTGATGATCTCGGGCGTGAACGTGGGCGAGGAGGACGCGGCGGCGCTGGGCCGGCTGCTCGCCGGGATCCCGGTGCGCCTCAACCCCATCGCCGTGAACGACGCCTCCGGCCGCTACCGCCCGCCCGACGAGGACGAGTGGAACGCGTTCCGCGACGCGCTCGCCCGCGAGCTGCCCGGCACGCCCATCGTCCGCCGCTACTCCGGCGGCCAGGACGAGCACGCCGCCTGCGGGATGCTGGCCTCGCGGCGGCGCGGCGACTGATCGTCAGCCGACGCCGAGCACGCCGACGATCGCCCGCGTCACGAGGAAGATGACGCCGGCGACGAGCGCCGCGGCCGGGATGGTGAACACCCAGGCCCAGATGATCCGGCCGGCCACGCCCCAGCGCACCGCGCGCGTGCCCTTGGTCGAGCCCACGCCCACGATGGCGCCGGTGATGGTGTGCGTCGTCGAGACCGGGATGCCGAGGTGGGCGAGCGCGAGGATGGTCACGCCGCCACCGGTCTCGGCGCAGAAGCCGCCGATGGGCTGCAGCTTGGTGAGGTTGTGGCCCATGGTGCGGACGATGCGCCAGCCGCCGAACATGGTGCCGAGGCCGATGGCGGCGTGGCACGAGAGCACCACCCAGAACGGCACCGGGAAGTGGCCCGGCGTCATGGCGGCGCGGTCCGCCCAGATCGTGCCGTAGAGGATGACGGAGATGATGCCCATCACCTTCTGCGCGTCGTTCGTGCCGTGGCTGTAGCTGAAGATCGCGGCCGAGACGAGCTGGAGGCGGCGGAACCAGCGGTCCACGCGCGCCGGCGTGTTCTTCCGCACCACCCACGCGGTCGCCACCATCATCAGCGAGCCGAGCACCATGCCGATGAGCGGCGAGAGCACGATGAACGCGGCGATCTTGAGGATGCCGGAGGGGATGAGGCCGGCGAACCCGAGCGGCGGCAGGCTCGCGCCGATCATGCCGCCGGCGAGCGCGTGCGACGAGGACGACGGCAGCCCCCACCACCAGGTCAGCAGGTTCCAGACGATCGCGCCCATGAGCGCGGCGAACACCACCATCAGAACGAGCGAGATGCCGCCCGCCTTGAGCTGCTCGAAGTGGACGATGCCCTTGCCCATGGTCGCGGCCACCTTCAGCTCCGCGCCCCACAGCACCGGCATGGCGGAGATGAAGTTGAAGAACGCCGCCCAGGCCACCGCCACGAGCGGCGAGAGCACCCGGGTCGAGACCACGGTCGCGATGGAGTTCGCGGCGTCGTGGAACCCGTTGATGAAGTCGAAGGCGAGCGCGACCAGGACGAGGAGGACGACGAGGATGAGCATGGCGGCGGACCGGGGCGCGGCGGGGAGGGGTGGGATCGTCTAGGCGTGCTCCAGCACCACGCCCTCGATCACGTTCGCCACGTCCTCGGCCCGGTCGGTCGCGGTCTCGATGAGATCGATGATCTCCTTCCACTTGATGACCGTGAGCGGGTCGTTCCCGCGCTTGAACAGCTTCGCCATGGTGGTCCGGGTGAGGTGATCGGCCTGGTTCTCCAGGACGTTCATCTCCTTGCAGGCCTCGAGGATGGTGTCCGGGTCCTTCTTCATGTTCCGGAGCCCCTTCACCGCCTCCTCCATCTTCAGCGCCTGGGCCACCAGCACGGCGGCGAGGTCGCGCGCCTCGGGGAGCACCTGGTCGATGTCGTAGAGGCCGAGGCGCTCCGCGGCCGCGTCGGCGAGGTCGAGCACGTCGTCGATGCGGGAGAGCAGCCGGTGGATCTCGGCCCGGTCGAACGGGGTGATGAACTGGGTATGCAGCCGGGCGAAGGCGCGGTGGGTGATGTCGTCGGCCTTGTGCTCGACGTCCTTGATCGCCTGGCACTTTCTCGGGACGTCGGTGAAGTCCTCGAGCAGCTGCTTCAGGAGCTTCGCCCCCTCCACCACGGTCGCCGCCTGCGCCTCGAAGTCGGAGAAGAAGTCGTCCGACTTCGGCATCAGCTTCTCGAGCATCGTCATCGAGGGTCTCCCTGGGAGGGCAAGCGCGCGCACCATACCGATTCCCGCGGGGCAGTCAAACGACTCTGAAAGCGCGGGATTCCACTGGGAGAGCGCGTCCATCTGGGGGTCGCGCGCCCGCCGCCGCCCGACTTTCCTTCGCTCCGTCCCAGGTTTGTGGGACATTCCGCCACCTGCGAGGCTTGTCCACCTTCCCAGGTGGCGGCCATATTCCCCCTCCTGTGAGGGACGGCCGGGCAACCGGCGTCCCCGCGGCGGAACTCGACGGCACTCTCGGGAAGGACCCGGGCACCGCATGCGGTTCGGCGCGAAGATCGGGCTCGTGCTCCTGGCGGTCGGGGTCCTCCCGGTCGCGCTGCTCGGGCTCGTCTCGTACACGGTGAGCCGCGACGAGCTGCAGCGCACCGTCGGCCGGATGCAGGTCCAGGCCGCCGAGGACCTGGCGCTGTTCACCGAGCGGTTCGTCGGGAACTCGGTGGAGAGCCTGCGCCTCGCGGTCTCGGCCATGCCGTTCGACGAGTTCTCGCGCGGCGAGCTGTCCGCGGTGCTCGACATCCCGTACCGCCAGCTCCCGTTCGTCTCGATCCTGGTGCTGGTGGACGACGCGAACACGCCGGTGGCCGGGCCGGTGTTCGAGCGGCGGCCGGAGCGCGACCCGGCGCTGGCCGGCCGCGAGCCGGTGGACGACCGCGACCTCGACCGCTTCGCCCGGCAGATCCCGCGCGCGCCCGCCAAGGCCGGCGCGACCACGATCTCGGCCCCGTACCGCGGCGAGCGCGGCCCGGCCCGCATCGCGGTGGCGCTGCGGATCGGCAAGGACCGGACGCTCGCGGCGGAGATCCTGCTCCGCGACGTGGAGCACCGCATCTCGGAGCTGTCCGCCGCCGGCGGGCTCGCCTACCTGGTGGACGGGAAGGGCGAGCTCATCGCCGGGGTGCAGGCCGGGCCGCTCACCGCCGAGGAGCGCCGGCTGTCCGAGGTGGGTTTCGGCAAGGGCCTGGCCTGGTCGCGGCTGGTCCGGCGGCAGGACGGCGAGCGCTGGCTGTCCGCGTTCGCGCCGCTCGGCTCGCTGGGCTGGGGCGCGGTGGTGGCGCAGCCGATGGCGGTCGCGTTCAGCGCGGCGGAGCGGCTGCGCTTCTACACGGTGGGCTGGTCCGGGGTGGCGCTCGTGCTGGCGCTGCTCGTCGGCGCGTTCCTGGCGCGGATGGTGACGCGGCCGGTGCAGCGGCTCTCGCGCGCCGCCGCGGCCATCGCGGCCGGCGACTACTCGGCCCCGGTGTCGGAGAAGGGCCGCGACGAGATCGCCGAGCTCGGCCGCGCCTTCGCCCGCATGACCGGGGAGCTGCGCCGGCGCGACGAGGAGATCCGCGGCTGGAACCGCGAGCTGCAGTCGCGCGTCGAGGAGCGCACCGCCGAGCTGAAGACCGCGCAGGACCAGATCCTCCGCACCCGCCGCCTGGCCGCGCTCGGCTCGCTCGGCGCCGGCCTGGCGCACGAGCTCAACAACCCCATGACCGCCATCGTGGGCTACCTCGCCATCCTGAAGCGCGAGCTGCCGGCGGGCAGCGCCCACGCCGAGATGATCGGGCGCGCCCAGGAGCAGACCGCGCGCGTGGCGCGGGTGGTGGAGGACCTGCGCAGCTTCGCCGACCAGGAGCGGTCGATGCAGGGCCGGCGCTTCTCGCTGGTGGGCCCGGTCCGCGCCGCGCTCGCGCTCTACGAGGACCGCCTGCGCGCCGCCGGCATCGAGCTCACCACCCGCTTCGACGAGCGGCTCCCCGACGCGCAGGGCGACCCGGTGCAGATCCAGCAGGTGGTGGCGCACCTGGTGGAGAACGCCATCAACGCCATGCCGCGCGGCGGCTCGCTGGAGGTCTCGCTCGGCAGGGTGGACGGCGAGGCGCTGCGGCTCCGGATCGCCGACACCGGCAAGGGCATCCCGGTCACCATCCGCGAGCGGATCTTCGACCCGTTCTTCACCACCAAGGAGCACCCGGGCCGCGTCGGCCTCGGGCTGTCGGTGTCGCACAGCATCGTGGAGGCCCACCACGGGCGGATCGTGGTGGAGAGCGAGGAGGGGGCGGGGGCGGCCATCACGGTGCTGCTCCCGGCGGCCACGGCCGCGCACCTCGCCTGACGGAGCGCGCATGAAGAGGAAGCACGAAGACCCGCCCGGACTGGCGCTGCTCGACGCCGAGCTGCTCGCGCCCGCGCTGCTCCACGAGCTGCGGCAGCCGCTCATGGGCGCCGACGCGGCCGCCACGCTGCTCGAGCGCGCCGCCGGCCCGGGGCTGGCGCAGCAGGAGGCGTGGCGGATCCTGCGCAGCCAGCTGGCGCGCATGGGCGAGGTCGTGAACGGCTACGACGAGCTGTTCCGCGCCGGGGACGGCGAGCCGGTGCGCTTCGCGGTGACGCCGGTGGTGGCGCGCGCGGTGGACCTGCTCGCGCTCCGCGTCCGCCCGCTCGGGCCCCGGTTCGCGTTCACCCCCGCGGCGCACCTGCCCGACGGCTTCGGGGCGCCGGGCGCGCTGGTGCACGCGGCGACGAACCTCATCGCCAACGCGCTCGATGCGGTGGATGGTGTCGCCGCGGGGCGGGTGGAGGTGCGGGTGCTCGAGGCGGCCGGCGACGGGATCGAGGTGCGCGTGTCCGACGCGGGCACGGGCATCCCGGCCGAGATCCGCGCGCACGTCTTCGAGCCGCGCTTCACCACCAAGCCGCCCGGGCACGGCACCGGCCTCGGGCTCCACATCTCGCGCCGGCTGATGAGCCGCTTCGGCGGCGAGGTGACGCTGGTGGACGCCGACGATCCGGCCCGGCTCGCCTGGGCGGTGACCGAGTTCTGCATCTCCATCCCGGCCGCGCCGGCGGAGGCGAGGCCGTGATCCGCGCCGCGCGCCTCGCCGCCTGGGTGGCGCTCGCCGCCGGGGTGGCCGCCGCCATCGCGGGCGCGTTCCTGTCCGCGCGCCGGCACCCGCCGGCGCCGCCGCCGGCGGCCGAGGTCGCCGCGCCGGCGGTGACCCCGGCCGTCCTCACCGTCTCCGCGCCCGCCACGCCGACCGCGTCCGCGCCGGCCGCCGCCGCGCGCCGTCCGCCGCTCCCGGCCCCGGCCCCGGCCGCCCGCGCCGCTGCCCCTGCGCCCGCCGCCGCGCCCGGGCCGGCCGCTCCTCCCGCCGCGGTCTCCGCACCGTCCGCCGCCGCGGTCCCTGCCTCCGCGCCCGCGGCACCCGGGGCCGCCGCGCCGAAGGCGGCGCCCGCGGCCGCCACCGCCGAGGCGTTCCGGGCCAGGGCGCGCCCGTCCGCCGAGGTGGCGCCCGGCGTCCTCGCCCGCGCCGCCGCGCGCCGCGCCCAGGAGCGGCCCGAGCCGGCCCCTGCGCCCGAGTGCCAGCCCGGCGCCGGCCCCGCGCCCGCCGGCCGCTGCCCGCCCGCCAAGGCCGGGGCCGGCACCATCGAGTCCCTCGAGATGGACTGGAATGCATCGCCGACGCCGCCCTAGCCCGATGCGCGCCCTCGCGGTGCTGGCCGTGCTGGCGGCGCTCGCGCCGGCCGGCGGCGCCGCGCTCGACGAGCCGCCGCCCGGCTCGGGCGGCGCGCTGCGCATCGTCGCCGAGCCGCCGCGCCTGCTGCTCGGGCGCGACGGCGCCGCCGAGCTGCGCATCCACGCGCCCGCCGAGGTGGAGGAGCTCTCCATCTCCACCAACGCCGGCCGCGTCGAGGGGCTGCGGCGCCTCGCCGGCGGCGGCTTCGCCGCGCGCTACCGCCCGCCCGCCGAGCGCTACCCGCAGGTCGCGATCGTCGCCGCCACCGGCCGGACCGCGCGCGGGCCGGTGGACGGGTGGGTGGCGCTGCCGCTCTCCGGCCAGGGCGACGCGCGGGTGCGCTCGCAGCCCGGCGAGGAGATCGTGCTGCGCATCGGCGACCGGACCTTCGGGCCCCGGCGCGCCGGGCCGGACGGCCTGGCGGTCATCCCGGTGGTGGTCCCGCCCGGCGTGCGCGAGGCGCACCACGGCTTCCGCCCGGTGGACCTGCACGTCCCGGAGACCTCGCTCGTGCACGCGGTGGCGGACCACGCCGCGGTGCACGCCGACCAGCCCGAGCACGTGCGCGTGCTCGCGTACGTGGTCGCGCCCCACGGGGCGGCGCGCCGCGGCGACGTGCCGGCGTTCGAGGCCTCGCGCGGCAGCGTGAGCGCGGTGGCGCGCGAGCCCGGCGCGTTCGAGGCGATCTGGACGCTGCCGCCGGGCGCGGTGGGCGAGGACCGCCTGGTGGTGCGCCTGCCCGGCTCGCCCGCCTCGCGCGCGGTGATCCGGCTCGACGCCATCGCCGGGCCGCCCGCCACGGTGGCGGTGGCGTTCGACCGCGAGGCGGTGGTGGCGGGCTCGGTCGAGGAGGTGGGCGTCACCGCCCGCGTGCTCGACGCCGCCGGCAACGCGGTGGACGCGCCGGTGGAGCTGGCGGCCGAGGGCGGCACGCTCTCCGCGCCGGCGCCGGCCGGCGTGGGCGCGGTCGCGGCGCGGCTGCGGGTCCGGCCCGGCTTCGGCGGACGCGGCGAGGTGGTCATCACCGCGCGCGCCCCGGCGGCCGGGATCTCCGGGTCGCGCGCGCTGCCGCTGCAGCCCGGCCCGCCCGCCCAGGCGCGCTTCTCGCCCCAGGACGCGGTGCTGCTCGCCGACGGCAGCCACGACGCGGCGCTCCGGGTCACGGTGCTCGATCGCTTCGACAACCCGGTGCGCGCGGCGCCGGCCGTCTCGGCGCGGCGCGGGTCGATCCTGGGCGTGGAGCCGGACGGCGACGGGAGCTGGCGCGTGCGCTACCGCGCGCCGTCCGTCCCGGCGCGGACCGGCGAGACCGTGCTGGCCCAGGTGGGCCAGGCGCGGGCCACCGCGGAGCTCCTGCTGGTCCCGCCCCACGGGCCGGCGCTCCTCCCCACCGCGGGCGTCCTTTGGGACCTGCGCGGGCGCTTCACCGCCATGAGCGCGGGGCTCGCGACGGAGCTGCCGGTCCGGGGCCTGTTGCCCCCCACGTACGTCCTCGCCTGGCGCCTGGAGGCCGGCGCGCTCGGCTACGGCGAGCACCGCGACCTCGCCGTCCCCGGCGGCCGGGGCGACCCGCTGCTGGTGCGGACGGACGCGCCGGCGCGGGGGCTGACGCTCCTCGGCGGCGCCACCGTGCGGCGCGAGCTGCGCCGCGGGCCGGAGCTGTGGGGGAGCCTGGCGGCGGGCGCGCTCTTCGGCCGCGTCGATCCCGATGGTGCCCCCGCCGACTCGGGCACCGCCCCTGCGCTCCGCGCCACCCTGGGCGTGGGCTGGCCGTTCCGCTTCGCGACCCCATTCTTGGAGGCGTCGCTGCTGGCCGCCGGGCGCTCGCCGCTCGGCGCGCTCGCGGCGGCGGGCCTCTCGGCCGGGGTCCGCTTCGATCTCCCGGAGGCAACATGGCGACGATCCTCATCGTCGACGACGAGCCCGTGATCCTCGACGTGTTCCGGCGGTTCCTGGAGGGCGAGGGGCGCACCCTGCTCCTCGCCGGCTCGGCGCGCGAGGCGCTGGCGCGCGCGGCGGAGCCCGGCGACATCGACGTGGCGCTGGTGGACAAGAACCTGGGCGACGGCTCCGGCCTGGACGTGGCCCGGCAGCTCAAGGCGGCCAAGCCCGACGTCGAGGTGATCCTGGTCACCGGCTACGCCTCCCTCGACTCCGCCATCCAGGCGGTGCAGATCGGCGCGTTCGACTACGTGACCAAGCCCGTCTCCGACTACGACGCGCTCAACCTCAAGGTCGAGAACGCGGTCGAGAAGGTGCGGATGAAGCGCTCGCAGCGCGAGCTGGTGGCGCGCCTGGTGGAGAGCGAGGCCTTGCACCGCGGCGTGTTCGAGACCTCCTCCGACGCCATCCTGCTGGTGGACGCGGAGTCGGGCCGGCTGGAGGACGCGAACCCGGCCGCCGAGCGGCTCTACGGCCGCGAGCGCGACGCGCTCCGGGACCTGCGCTTCTCGGACCTGCTCGAGGAGGGCGGGGGCGAGGGCGGCCCGGCCGCGGGCATCCACGCCGCCCCGGGGCGGCACCGGCGCGCCGACGGGACCGCGTTCCCGGTGGAGGTGACGGTGGACGCCCTGCGCCTGCACGACCGCGGGCTGCGCGTGGTGTCGGTGCGCGACATGTCGGAGCGCGAGCGGGCCGAGGCGGAGCGCCGCGAGCTCGAGCAGAACCTGCGCCAGGCGCAGAAGATGGAGGCGGTGGGCCGGCTCGCCGGCGGCGTCGCCCACGACTTCTCCAACGTGCTCGCGGTGGTGCTCGGCTACTCCGAGCTGCTGGTCCGCGACCTCCCCGCCACCGACCCGCGCCTGCGCGAGTGCGCCGACGGGATCATCGAGGCGGCGCACCGCGCCGTGGGCGTGACCCGGCAGCTCCTCACGCTCTCCCGCAAGAAGCTGCTCCGGCCCGAGGTGCTCTCGCTCAACAAGGTGGTGCAGGACCTGGGCAAGCTCCTCGGCCGCGCCATCGGCGAGCGGATCGAGGTCACCACCACGCTGCAGGAGCACCCGTGGCCGGTGCTCGCCGACGCCGACCAGCTCGCGCAGGTGCTGCTCAACCTGGCGGTGAACGCGCGCGACGCCATGCCCGACGGCGGGCCGCTCCACATCGCCACCGCGAACGTGGAGGTCCCGCAGGCGCTGCGCGAGCTGTCGCTGCCGGCCGGCCGCTACGTGACGCTCACCGTCCGCGACGCCGGCGTGGGCATGACCGAGGAGGTGCGGGCGCGCATCTTCGAGCCGTTCTTCACCACCAAGGAGACCGGCACCGGGCTCGGGCTCGCCACGGTCTACGGCATCGTGCGGCAGGCCGGCGGCGCCATCCGGGTGGAGTCGCGCCCGGGCGCGGGCACGTCCTTCACCGTGTACCTGCCGGCCGCCGACGAGGCCGCGGCGCGGGTGGCGGTCGCCGTGCCCATGGCGGCGCCGCGCGGGCTGGGCGAGACGGTGGTGCTGGCCGAGGACGAGGACGCGCTCCGGACCCTGCTCGGGCGCGTGCTCTCCGGCAGCGGCTACCAGGTCATCTCCGGGCGGAACGGCGCCGAGGCGCTGGAGGCGGCGCGCGCGCGCGGCGGCCGGGTGGACGTGCTGCTCACCGACCTCGTCATGCCGCGCATGACCGGCGCCGAGCTGGCCGAGGCGCTCTCGCCGGGGCAGCCGGGGATGAAGGTGCTGTTCATGACCGGCCACACCGACGACGTGCTGGTGCAGGACCGGCTGGTGGACGGCGACGTGGAGCTCATCCAGAAGCCGTTCACCAGCGAGGCCTTGCTCGCGCACCTGCGCCGGCTGCTCGGCCCGCCGCGCGTGGCGGCCTGATCCCTTCGGCTCCGGCCGCTCATCCCGACCCTTCGACTCCGTCCGCTCATCCCGACCCTGCGACTCCGTCCGCTCATCCCGACCCTGCGACTCCGTCCGCTCATCCCGACCCTTCGGCTCCGGCGAGCCTCCGGCTCGCCTACGCTCAGGGTGAGCGCTACATCCCGCTCATCCGGCGCGGAGTCGAGGGACGCGGACCGAGGGACTACAACCCCGCCGGCTCCCCGTCCGGCGTGACGCCGCGGCGGCTCGCGCGCAGGCGGTAGCTGCGGCCCAGGGGCCGGTGCATCGGGTGGCCGCTCCGCGAGCGCATCTTCTCCAGCTCGCGCTTCACCAGGCGCTTCAGCCGCTCCGCGGCGTCGAGCAGGGCGGTGTGCAGGTCGTCCTGCACGCTCTCGACGTGCAGCGTCCGCGACCCGGGCATCCGGAAGGAGAGCCGGCACTCCTGATCCACGCCGCCCCTCCGGCGCCGCGCGTCGCCGAGGTGGACGGACAGCTCCGCCGCGGAGTCGTCCTGGAGCCGGGCGAGCGGGCGGGTCACGTGCTTGCGGAGGAACGCGCCCAGGTCGGGCGGGAGGGTGAGGTGATGGGCGTGGATGACGAGCTTCATGTCCTTCACGATGGGGCGCGCCGCGCGGGAGGGCACGCCGCCCGGCGGGCCGCGGGGATATGCTCGCCCGCCCCGGCGGCCGGCGCGCCGGCGGGGCACCGGGAGCGACCATGACCGAGCGGCTCTACCTCGACGATCCGGACCGGCTCACCTTCGAGGCGCGCGTGGTGGGCGTGCGCACGCTGGCCGGGCGCCCCGCCGTCGTGCTCGACCGGACCGCGTTCTACCCGGAGGGCGGCGGCCAGCCCGCCGACCGCGGGCGGCTGGGCGGCGCCGCGGTGGTGGACGTGCAGGAGGTGGACGGCGAGCTCCTGCACGCGCTCGAGGGCGCGCCGCCGGAGGCGGGCGCCCCGGTGCCGGGCGAGGTGGACGCGGTCCGCCGGCGCGACCACCTCCAGCAGCACCACGGCCAGCACCTGCTCTCGGCCGCGTTCGAGGCCACCGCCGGCGCGCACACCGTCTCGTTCCACCTGGGCGCCGAGACCTGCAGCATCGACCTCGACGCGCCGGCCGCCAGCCTGGGCGAGGAGCGGCTGCGCGCCGCCGAGGCGCGGGCCAACGACCTCGTGTTCCGCGACCTGCCGGTGACCGCGCGCGACTTCGAGCCCGCGGAGCTGGCCGCGCTGCCGCTGCGCAAGGCGCCGGAGAAGGGCGCGCGCATCGTGGTCGTCGGCGACCTCGCCCGCGGCGAGGTGGTGGACGCGTCGCCCTGCGGCGGCACGCACCCGCGCCGCACCGGCGCGGTGGGCGCCGTGGCCGTGCTCGGGGCGCAGAGGTGGGGCGCGGGCACCCGCGTCGAGTTCGTGTGCGGCGCGCGGGCGGTGCGGGCGCTCGCCGAGGCGCGCGGGCGGCTCGCCGCCGCGGCCGCGGCGCTCCGCTGCGCGCCGGCGGAGGTGCCGGCCGCGACCGCGCGGCTCGCCGCCGAGTCGGCGCAGCGCCGCAAGGACCTCGACCGGCTCGCCGCCGCGCTCGCCGAGGGCGAGGCGGACCGGCTCGCGGCGGCGCAGCCCGCCGGCGCGGTGCGCGCGGTGCTGGCGCCGCCCGCGCCGGGCGCGGCCGGCTACCTGCGCGCGGTGGCCTCCGGGCTGGCCGCGCGCGGCCGGGTGGCGTTCCTCGGCGCGGTGGAGGAGGGGCGCGCGTCCCTCGCGTTCGCGCGCCCGCGCGGCGCCGGGCCGGGCCTGCCCGACATGGGCGCGCGGGTCCGCGAGGCCGCGGCGCGGCTCGGCGGCAAGGGCGGCGGCGCGCCGGACCTGGCGCAGGGCAGCGGCCCCGACGCGGCGGCGCTGGAGGAGGCGCTCGCCGCCGCGGCCCGGGGCGCGTGACTCAAGGCGCGTGCAGCGTCACCAGCGTCGCGCCCCAGCCGCCCGCGTCCTCGCCGGCGGCGCGGAACGCCTTCACCCGCGGGTCGCGCGCCAGCAAGGCCTCCACCGCGCGCCGCAGCGCCCCGATGCCCTTGCCGTGCACGATGCGCAGCTCCGTCAGCCCCGCCTCGCGGCAGGCCCCGATCCACTCCGGCACGAGCGTCCCCACCTCGCCGGGCGCGAACGCGTGCAGGTCGAGCGTGCCGTCGATGGGGAGCGGCACCGGCTCCGGGAACGGATCGTCGCGGCCGGACGGGGGATCGGGCGCTCGCGCCATGGCGGACGGATGATACTGTCCGGCGATGCGCCGCGCCTCCCCGCCCGCCGTCGCCGCCCTGCTGGCCGCCGCGCTCCTCGCGGCCCCGGCCCGCGCCGCCGGCCCCCACCCGCTGCGCGGCGACGACCGCACCGACCTCGCGGTGACCGGCGCGGCCGCCGGCGTCTGGCTGCTCGGCGAGGTGCTGAAGCCGGAGCTGGCGCCCTCGGCGTGCCGCTTCTGCAAGGCGAACGCGCTCGACGTCTGGGCGCGCGACCGGCTGGTGCTCTCCGACGCCACGCTCGCCGCGCGCGGCTCGGACGTGATCGCCTTCGCGCTCATGCCGGCGGCGGTCACCGCCCACCAGCTCCTCGCCGCGCGGGGCGCCGGCGACGGCGGGGAGGGCTGGCGCGACCTGCTCTACGTGGCCGAGGCCGCCTCGCTCTCGATGGCGGTGAACCAGGTGGTGAAGCTGGCGGTGGGGCGCCAGCGCCCGTTCGTGCGGTACGGGAACTGGGCCTCGGGGAGCCGCGAGGGCGACCCCGACGACAACCTGTCCTTCTACTCGGGCCACTCGGCGCTGGCGTTCTCGATCGCCTCCGCCGCCGGCACCGTCTCCACGCTGCGCGGCTACTCCAGCGCGCCGTGGGTCTGGGCCGTCGGGATGACGCTCGCCACCGGCGTCGGCTACCTGCGCATGGCCGGCGACAAGCACTGGCTGACCGACGTGCTGGTCGGCGCCGCGGTGGGCGGCGGGGTGGGCGCGGCGGTGCCGCTGCTCCTGCACGGCCGGGAGGATCGCCCGGCGCCGGGCGGCGGCGCGTCGCCCGCGGGCGCGCGGGTGGTGCCGCTGCCGATGGGCCTGATGGTGGTGTGGTGAGGCGCGGCTAGCTGCGCGGGGATCCCGCGGTCACGAGCCGCCGCGCCAGCAGCGCCCGGATCGTCTCGAGCTCGAACGGCTTCTCCACGCACTCCACCGGCTCCTGCTCGAGGAAGGTTCGGGCGGCGGGCGTGAAGGCGCCGCCGGTGAGGAACACGACGCGGCCGGCCAGCTCCGGCGCGCGCTCGCGCAGCGACCGGTACAGCTCCATCCCGGTCATCTCCGGCATGAGCAGGTCCGAGAGGATGAGGTCGAACCGCTCCCCCGCCGCCACCCGCGCCAGCGCGGCGCGCGCGCTCGAGGCGACCGTCACCTCGTGCTCGCCCTGCAGCGTCCGCTGGATGACCGTCCCCACCAGCGGCTCGTCGTCCACCACCAGGATCCGCCCGCGCGCCCGCGCCGCCGGCGCGGCCCCCCGTCCCGGCGCGCCGGCCCCGTCCGGACCCGACGCCGGCAGGACGACGCGGAAGGCGGTGCCGTGGCCGAGCGCGCTCTCCACCTGGATCTCGCCGCCCATCGCCGAGACGATGCTCTGGCAGATCGAGAGCCCGAGCCCGGTGCCCACGCCCGGCGGCTTGGTGGTGAAGAACGGGTCGAAGATGCGGGGCAGGTGCTCCGGCGCGATGCCCGAGCCGGTGTCGGCCACCTCCACCGCCACCCGCTCGCCGGCCAGCGCGCGGGCAGAGACCCGGATCTGGTGCTCGTCGGCGTGGCCCTCAGGGATGGCCTGCGCGGCGTTCACGAGCAGGTTGAGGAACACCTGGCCGAGCCGCGCCTCGCAGCCCTGGACCGGCGGGACGTCGGCCAGCTCGCGGACCAGCCGGGCGCGGTGCCGGATCTCGTTCCAGGCCACGCTCACGCAGGAGTCGAGCAGCGGCGCGAGCGACACCGGGCCGGCGCGCTCCTCGTCCGGCCGCGAGAACGTCTTCAGGTCGCGGACGATGACCCGCATCCGCTCCGCGCCGTCGCGCGCGTCGTGGACGGCGTCGAGCAGCGCGTTCGCGAGGTCCGGCTCGCGCCCGCATCCGCTCCGCGCCGCGGCGAGGCGCGGGGCGAGCAGCGTGAGCTGCTCGTCCACGTAGGACAGGTTCGCGACCACGTAGGCGAGCGGGTTGTTCAGCTCGTGCGCCACGCCGGCGGCGAGCGTGCCCACCGACACCATCCGGTCGGCGAGCGCGAGGCGCGCGTGGAGCTGCTTGCGCTCGCTCACGTCGCGCAGCGCGACGAGGTGCCGGCCCGGCCGGATGTCCGGGATGCCGGTGAACTCGACCGAGCGCCGGAGCCCGCCGGCGTGCACCACCTCGGCCGCGCCGCTCACCCGCTCGCCCCGGAGCACGTCCGCGAGCGCCGGGGTGCCCGGGCGCGGCGGCTCCGCGGCGAGCTCCGCCAGGCTCCGCCCGACGACGCCGGCCCGCCCGCAGCCGAGCAAGGTCATCGCGGCCGCGTTCGCGTCGCGGATCAGCCCCGACGCGTCCACGCACAGCATCGCGTCGAGCGCGGCGTCGAACACCGCCCGCATCTGGCGCTCGCGCTCGAGCACCTCGGCCTCGGCGAGCTCGCGCGCCAGGGCCGCCGCGAGCACGCCGGCGCTCGCCTCGAGGAACCGCAGCTCGTCCGCGTGGAAGATCCGCGGGTGCCGTACGTAGGCGCCGATGACGCCCAGCGGGTGCTCGCGCCCGGGCAGCGCCACCTCCGCCGAGGCCTCGAGGCCGCCGAGATCCAGCAGCGGCCGCCCGCTGCCCGGGCCGCCGGTGACGCGCGCGCCCGCGCCGGGCAGCAGCGCGCCGCCCACCCGCGCGCCCGCGGCGTCGGGCGGCAGCCCCACCGCGGCGCGCACCACCAGCGCGCCGGCCGCCTCGTCCGGCCCCAGGAACGCCGCCGCGTCCGCGCCCAGCGCGTCCCGCGCGATGGCGCAGGCGGCCTGGAGCAACGGCCCGGTCCCCTCGGTGTTCATGGCGAGCTCGGCGAGCGCGGCGACCGCCGCGTCGAGCGGCGCGCGCCCGCGGGACTCGCCCGCGTCCGCGGGGGCGGCACCCATGCCCCGGATCAGCTCGCGAACCTCGCCTCGGCCACTCATCTCGGCAACCTCGCGGGGACGGCTCCCCCGGGTGGCCATATACCCCGAACCCGCGGAACCCGTAAGGGTCCCGGAGTACGGCCGGGTGCGATGCGGCGTGGTGCGGTCAGCCCGGTCCGAGCAGCTCCAGCACGCGCTCGGGCGGCCGGGCCAGCACCGCGCGCGCGCCGGCCACCAGGATCGGGCGCTCCAGCATGCGCGGGTGGGCGGCGAGCGCCTCGACCAGCTCGGCCTCCGGCGTGCGGTCCGACAGGCGCAGCACCTGGTACTCGTCCTCGTCGCGGCGGGCCACCGCACGCGCCGGCAGGCCGAGCGCCCGGAGCAGCGCCGAGACCTCCTCCGCCGACGGGGGCTCCTCCAGCGGCCGCCGCAGGTCCGGCTCCACCCCGCGCTCGCGCAGGAGCGTGAGCGCGCGGCGGCTGGCCGGGCAGCGCGGATCGAACCAGAGGACGTACTCGCCGGACATCGCGGCTGCGACTATACGGGAGGCTTGGATCTCGCGCACCACCTCGACCGCCTCGCCGCGCTGCTCGCCGCCGAGCGCGACGAGGAGCGCGCCCGCTTCGCCGAGGCGAAGGGGCGGCTCTCGCTCGCCGAGCGCGAGGCCCGCGGGCTCGCCATCGCCGACGTGGAGGCGCAGGACGAGGGCGCGCTGGCCGGGCGGGCGCTCGTGACGTTCGGGCGCGGCGGGCGCCCGCTGCCGGGCGGGCGGATCGGCGCGGGGAGCCTGGTGTCGGTGGCGCAGCGCCGGGAGACGCCACCCGACGCACCCCAGGGCGTGGTGGCCCGGCGCACGCGCACCGCGGTGGCGGTGGCGTTCGACGAGCCGCCGCCCGACTGGGTCACCGACGGCCGGGTGGTGCTCGAGCTCGAGCCGTCGCCGGTCACCTGGGAGCGCCTCTCCGGCGGCCTGCGCCGGCTCCGCGACGACCGCGCCGGGAAGCGCTGGCACGCGGTGCTCGCGGGCGAGGCGGCCCGCTTCCTCCGCGCGCCCCGCGGCCCCGCGCTGGACGCGCCGCTCAACCCGGAGCAGCGGGCCGCGCTCGACCTCGCCGACCGCGCCGAGGACCTCGCGCTCGTGCACGGGCCGCCCGGCACCGGCAAGACCACCGTCCTCGTGGAGGTGATCCGCCGCGCCGCCGCCCGCGGCGAGACCGTGCTCGCGGCCGCGCCCTCCAACCTCGCGGTGGACAACCTGGTGGAGCGGCTCGCCGCGGCCGGCCTCGCCTGCGTGCGGGTGGGCCACCCGGCGCGCGTGCTCCCGGGCCTGCTCGAGCACACGCTCGAGGCGCGGGTGGAGGCGCACGAGGCGGCGCGGATCGCGCAGGGCCTCGTGGACCAGGCGCTCGCGCTCCGGCGCGACGCGCGCAAGCGGCGGCAGAAGCGCGGGCCGGGCCGGTTCAGCGCCTCGCGCGAGCAGGAGCGGGAGGCGCGGGCGCTGCTCGCCGAGGCGCGCGGGCTCGAGGCGCGGGCCGAGGCGGAGGTGCTGGAGCGCGCGCAGGTGGTGCTCGCCACGCTCACCTCGCTCGACGCGCCGGCGCTCGCCGGCCGCCGCTTCGCGCTCGCGGTGGTGGACGAGGCCACCCAGGCGGTCGAGCCGGCCGCGTACCTGGCGCTCCTGCGCGCCGACCGCGCGGTGCTGGCCGGCGACCACCTGCAGCTGCCGCCCACCGTGCTCTCCGCCGCGGCCCAGGCCGGCGGCCTGGGGGTGTCGCTGTTCGAGCGGCTGGTGGAGGCGCACGGCGACCGGGCGCGGGTGATGCTCGCCGAGCAGCACCGCATGAACGCCCGCATCATGGCGTTCCCGTCCGAGGCGCTCTACGGCGGCGCGCTCCGCGCCCACCCGGCCGCCGCCGGCCGCGCCGTGGACGACGCGCCGCTCGAGCTGGTGGACACCTCCGGGCGCGGCTTCGAGGAGGAGACGCCGGAGGGCTCCGACTCGAAGCAGAACGCCGGCGAGGCGGAGCTGGCGGCGTCGGAGGTCCGGCGCCTGCTCGCGGCCGGGCTCGCCCCCGACGACGTGGCGGTGATCTCGCCCTACGACGCGCAGGTGCAGCGCCTCCGGCAGCTCCTCGCCGACGAGCTGGAGGCCGGCCTGGAGGTGGACACGGTGGACGGCTTCCAGGGGCGCGAGAAGGAGGCGGTGGTGGTCTCGCTGGTGCGCTCCAACGAGGCGGGCGAGGTGGGCTTCCTCGCCGACGTGCGCCGCATGAACGTGGCGCTCACCCGCGCGCGGGCGAAGCTGGTGGTGGTGGGCGACGGCAGCACCGTGTCGCGCCACCCGTTCTACCGGAGCTTCCTCGAGCACGCCGAGCGCGCCGGCGCGTGGCGGAGCGCCTGGGAGCGGTGAGCCGGGCCGGCTTTGCGCGCGCGGCGGCTCCGCGCGTAAGCTCCGCCTCCGCATGATCCGCAGCACCTTCCGGCTCGCGCCGGGCATCGGCCCCTACCTCGAGGGGAAGCTCTGGAACGCCGGCATCCGGCGCTGGGCCGACCTGCCCGCCGCGCCCGCGGTGGCGCTCTCGCCGCGGATCGACGCGCGCCTGCGCGACGCGGTGGCCCGCGCCGAGGCCGCGCTCGAGGCGGGCGACGCCGACGCGCTCGCGGCCATGATCCCGCGCAACGAGCGCTGGCGGCTCTACCCCGCCTTCGCGGAGGACGCCGCGTTCCTCGACGTCGAGACCGACGGCGAGCGGCTCACCTGCGTGGGCGTGCTGGACGCGTCCGGGCCGCGGCTGTTCCTGGACGGTCGCGACCTCGACGCGTTCCCGGAGGCGGCGCGCGGCTGGAAGGTGCTCGTCACCTACAACGGCCTCGCCTTCGACGAGCCGGTGCTCCGGCGCGCGTTCCCCGGCTGGCGCCCGCCGCGCGCGCACGTGGACCTCTGCCACCTCTGGCGCCGCCTCGGCCACAGGGGCGGCCTGAAGCGGCTCGAGGAGGAGACCGGCGTCGGCCGCCCGGCGCACCTCCACGGCCTCTCCGGCCTGGACGCGGTCCGCCTCTGGCGCGCCTGGCAGGAGCGGGGCGACGCCGACGCGCTCCGGCTGTTCGCCGAGTACAACCTGCACGACGCGGTCAACCTCCGGACGCTCATGGGCCTCGGCTACAACCGGCTGGTGGAGCGGCTGCGGCTCCCCGCCGCCCCGGTGCCGGTCTCCGAGCGCGGCGACGTCCGCTACGACCTGACGAAGCTGCTCCTGGCGCTGTAGGCGGTCCGCCCGGTGACGCGCCCGGGCGGCCAGGACCGGGGCGCCCCGGGCCCGCGGCGCGCGGCCGGCCGCACGCCCGGCGCCCGGCCGGACGACGAGCCTCGATCTCCCGGGCCTCCGCCGCTAGAATCCGCGGCCTCATGACCGAGCAGATCACCCCCGAGATCGTCGCGCAGCACGGCCTCAAGCCGGACGAGTACCAGCGCATCCTCGAGCACCTCGGGCGCGTGCCCACGCTCACCGAGCTGGGCGTGTTCTCGGTCATGTGGAGCGAGCACTGCTCCTACAAGTCGTCGCGCGTCCACCTGAAGACCTTCCCGACCAGCGGCCCGCGGGTGCTGCAGGGGCCGGGCGAGAACGCGGGCGTGGTGGACCTCGGCGACGGGCTCGCCGCCGCGTTCAAGATGGAGAGCCACAACCACCCGAGCTACATCGAGCCGTACCAGGGCGCGGCCACCGGCGTGGGCGGCATCCTCCGCGACGTCTTCACCATGGGCGCCCGCCCCATCGCCTCGCTGAACGCGCTCCGCTTCGGCGACCCGAGCCACCCGAGGACCGCCTACCTGCTGGAGGGCGTGGTGGCCGGCATCGGCGGCTACGGCAACTGCATGGGCGTGCCCACCGTGGGCGGCGAGGTGGCGTTCCACCCCTCGTACAACGGCAACTGCCTGGTGAACGCGTTCACGCTCGGCATCCTCCCCGCCGACAAGATCTTCCGCGGCACCGCCGCCGGCGTCGGCAACCCGGTGATGTACGTGGGGGCGAAGACCGGCCGCGACGGCATCCACGGCGCCACCATGGCGTCGGCCGAGTTCGACGCCTCCACCGAGGAGAAGCGCCCGACGGTGCAGGTCGGCGACCCGTTCATGGAGAAGCTGCTGCTCGAGGCGTGCCTCGAGCTGTTCCAGACCGACGCGGTGGTCGGCATCCAGGACATGGGCGCCGCCGGCCTCACCAGCTCGTCGGTGGAGATGGCCGGCCGCGGCGGGAACGGGCTCGACCTGTTCCTCGACAAGGTGCCGCTCCGCGAGGAGGGGATGACGCCGTACGAGATCCTCCTCTCCGAGTCGCAGGAGCGCATGCTGCTCGTGGCGGCCGAGGGCAAGGAGGAGCTGGTCCGGAGCATCTGCGAGAAGTGGGACCTCGACGTGGCGGTGATCGGGCGCGTGACCGCGAGCGGCCGCTGGCGCGCGCACTGGCGCGGCGAGGTGGTGGCCGACCTGCCGGTGGATCCGCTCACCGAGGGCGCGCCGAAGTACCACCGCCCCATGACCCCGCACCCGGCGCTGCCCGCGCTGCACGCCTTCGACCCGGCCACCCTGCCCGAGCCGGCCGACCTCGGCGCGGCGCTGCTCCGGCTGCTCGCCCGGCCCACCATCGCGTCCAAGGAGTGGGTCTACCGCCAGTACGATCACATGGTCCGGCTGGTCGGCGCGGTGCGGCCCGGCGGCGACGCCGCGGTGGTGCGCCTCGCGGTCTCGCACGACAAGCACGCGCACAAGGGGATCGCGCTCTCGGTGGGCGTGAACGGGCGCTTCTGCTTCCTCGACCCGTACCTCGGCGCCATGCACGCGGTGGCCGAGTGCGCCCGCAACATCGCCTGCGTGGGCGGCGAGCCCATCGCCATCACCGACTGCCTGAACTTCGGCAACCCCGAGAAGCCGGAGATCATGTGGCAGTTCGCCGAGTGCGTGCGCGGCATCGGCGACGCCTGCCGCGCGTTCGGCACCCCGGTCGTCTCCGGCAACGTCTCGCTCTACAACGAGACCGAGGGCCAGGGCATCCTGCCCACGCCCACCGTCGGCATGGTGGGCCTGGTCGAGCCGGTGGAGCGCACCTGCCACTCCACCTTCCGCGACGCCGGCGACGTCATCGCGCTGGTGGGGAGCCTGCAGGGCGAGGTGGGCGGCTCGGAGTACCTGTCGGCGGAGCACGGCGAGGAGGCCGGCCGCCCGCCGGCGCTCGACCTCGCGCGCGAGAAGGCGGTGCAGGAGACCGTCCGCCGCGCCGTCCGGGCCGGCCTGCTCTCCTCGGCGCACGACTGCTCCGAGGGCGGCCTCGCGGTGGCGCTGGCGGAGAGCTGCATGATGCACGAGGTCCCCGCCGACGGCTCGAAGCCGGGCTGGATCGGCTGCGCGGTGCGAATCCCGTTCCCGGTCCGCAAGGACTTCGTGCTGTTCGGCGAGGACGCGAGCCGCATCCTGGTGTCGCTGCCCAAGGAGAACGCCGCCCGGTTCGTGGAGCTCGCGCAGGCGTGCGGCGCGCCGGTCATCCGCCTCGGGGCGGTGGGCGGCGACCGGCTGGAGATCCAGGGCGCGCTCTCGGTGCCGGTCGAGGAGCTGGCGCGCGCGTGGCGCGACGGCATCCCCGCCGTCCTCCGCCGGGACGCCGCGCACGCCGGGGCGGCCGCGCCGGCCTAGCGCACGCCTGCGAGGGGCGCCGGCCGGCGCCCCCATCTCGCGGGCGGCGCACGCCTTCCACCTGGAGTATGGACTGGACGCGCCCAATGGACACCGTCGAGCTCGCCTGCATCTTCGTCCGGGCCGAGGGGGACCGCCTGCTCGCGGCGGAGCGGCTCGTGCTGGCCCTGCCGCACGTGCTCGGCGACGCCCTCGACGGCTGTGACCTCGCGTTCGCCTCGTCCACCCGGTTCCTCGCGGTGGCGGTCGCCGCCCGCGGCGGGGCCGCCTCGGAGGCGGCGCGGGCGCGCCTCGCGTTCTGGACGGCGCGCGCCGGCGGCCGGCTGCTCGCGCCCGCCGACGCGCCGGACGCGGAGCGGGAGCGGCTGCGGGCGCAGGTGGACGCGTGCGACGTCGTCGCCGAGGGCATCCTCCCCGGCGACCTGCTCGACGTGTCGGGACGCTTCTTCGGCGAGGCCGGCGCGCCGGCGGGGCGGCACCGGAGCGCCGCCGCGCACCCGGTGCTGTGCATGGACGTGGGTGGGCCCGGCTGGCAGGGCGTGCAGTGCGATCCCAAGGCGGGGACGCTGTTCGTGGCGGCGCCCATCGCGCCGCCGCCCGGTGACGTGCTCGCCCTCGCGCTCCGGCTGCCCGGGGTGGCGCGGCCGGTGGAGGCGCGCGCGACCGTGATGGACGTCCGCGGCCCCGCGCAGGCGCGGCCCGGCGCGCCGGCCGGCTACACGCTGCGCCTCGACGAGGCCCCGCCGGCGCTGCGCGACGCCCTCGCCCGCAAGGCCGCCGGCGCCAGCGAGGTCGGCGCCGGCACCCGCGCCACCGCCCGCTTCGCGGTGAGCGGCCCGGTCACGGTCGTCGCGCTGCCGCCGCCCGACCCCGCCGCGCAGGCGCGCATCGAGTACGCGACCGCCAGCGAGCTCGCCTCCGACTGGATCGAGAACCTCTCCCAGGGCGGTGCGTTCGTGCGCACCGCCCGGCCCGCCAAGGTGGGCGCGCAGCTCGTGCTCCGCCTCGCCCTGCCGAACGGCGTCGAGCTGTCCACCCCGGCGCGCGTGGTGTTCGCGAGCGCGAGCGGCATGGGCGTGCGGTTCACGCTCGACGCCGAGGCGGACGCGGTCCTCTCCGCGGCGGTGGCGCAGCTCTCCGGCCGGCCCCGCCGCGCGCTGGTGGTGGACGACGACGCGCTGCTCCGCCGGATGCTCGCCGACGCGCTCGGCGGCCGCGGGTTCGAGGTGCTCACCGCCGCCGACGCGACCGAGGGGCTCCGGGTGCTCGCGGAGGAGGTGCTCGCGCTCGACCTCCTCGTCACCGACGTGCGCATGCCCGGCATGGACGGCGCCGAGCTGGTGCGCCGGATCCGCACCGTGGGCGGCGAGGCCGACCTCGCCATCGTGGCGGTGACCGGCCGGCTCGAGGAAGGGCTGGAGCCGCGGCTCGCGGCGGCCGGCGCCGACGCGGTCCTGGACAAGGCGCTCGGCGTCGAGCGCATCGCCCAGGCCGCCGACGCGGTGGTGGAGCGCCGCCGGTCGGCGCCCGGCGGCGCGCCCGCCTACTGACAGCTCCGCACGTAGCTGAAGGTCGCGCTCGGTGTGGTGGGGGAGTCCGCGCCATCGGTCACCGAGAAGGTCTGCGTGCTCGTCGCCTGCGTGGCGGTGCAGGTGGCGACCTCCGGCGCGACGGCCGTGGCCTGCTCGCACGCCCCGCCCTCGCACCGCACGCTCATCGGGGTCACGCCGGCCGAGAACGCCACCTGGACCGGATCGCCGTCCGGGTCCGAGACCTTCGGCGTCACCGCGTAGGTCCGCGCCGGGATCACCAGCGGGTACTGCACGCAGACCGACCCCGACCAGCGGCAGCAGAGCGCGTCGTCGGGGGGACGGTCGCACGTGACCACCTGCGTGACCGTGGAGGAGGTGGCGGTGGGCAGGCCGTTGCCGATCGAGAGCTGCGCCGCGGGCAGCGCGGTGGCGGTCCAGGGATCGGCGATCGAGGGCGCGATCGTGTGCAGGCCGACGAAGGCCGCGAGGTCGGACGGGGTCTGGTACGCGCCGCTGCACTCGCTGATCGCGGCGCCATCGGACAGGAGCGTGAGCCGGTCGCAGGCCGCGTCGCCGGTGCCGCCGGTGGGCCAGATGGGGTCGCCGTCCGGGTCCACCACGCGCCACAGCTCCTGCGTGGCGCGGTAGCGCCGGGCGATGGGGTCGAACGCGTGGAGGATCCCGAGCCCGCTCGACGGCGCCGACACCACCGAGGGCGGGCGGTTGCCCACCGTCACCGGCAGCTCGGCCCGCGCCGGCGCGCCGTTCGCGTCGGCGACCGTCACCACGAGGGTGCGCTCCAGCCCCGCGCCGCCGGCGAGGTAGGGGGCGTCGGCCGGCGAGGCGTAGGGGATGGCCACGCGGAAGGTGAGCGCGGCGCCGAGGTCCTCGCCCTCGAAGACGCCGGCGTCGCCGTCGCCGGCGTGGTGCCAGGTCACGGTGCGCGGCTCGAGCGGATCGCCGTCCGGGTCGGTCACCGAGATCGGGATCCGCCCCTCGGCGACGAGGCGCGGGCCCGAGGCGTCGTACGCGTGCGGCGCCTCGGGGGGCGGCGTGGCGGCGACCGCCGGCGGGCGGTTGCCGACGCTCACCCGCGTGGCCGCGGCGCCGAGCACACCCGCGTCGTCGGACGCCTCGACCCGGAACACCCAGTCGCCCGAGATGGCCGTCCCGTCGGTCTCGATGGACACCGCCGGCGCGATGTCGTCGGGCCCGGGGGTGAAGGTCGCGCGGCGGTCGGCGCCGAGGGGGCGGCCGGCGGGCGGCTCCACCGTCCACTGCCAGCGGACCGGTCCCTGCGCGGCGGCGGCCGAGAGGGTGGCCGACAGCGCCACCGGGCCGTCGGGGGCGCAGCGCAGCGGCTCGCCCTGGCACAGGTGGCCGAGCGCGACGTCCGGGCCGGCGGCGACGGGCGGCGTGCCGGCGTAGGGCGCGACGTCCAGCTCGAGCCGGGCCGGCGCGCTCTCGGCGCCGAGCTGGTCGCGCACCACCAGCTCGATCGCGTAGCGGCCGGCGCACCCGAAGCGCACCCGCGCCAGCGGACCGGTGCCGGCCACCGCCGGCGCTGCGCAGGGCGCGTCCACGGCCGCGATCGTCCACGCGTGCGAGGCGACCGCGTCGCGGGGCGCGTCCGGATCGGCGCTCCCGCCGCCGTCCAGCTCCACCAGCGCGAACGCCTGCGGCCCCGCGGGCGCGGCGATGACCGCGATCGGCGGGGCGTTCGCGACGCAGGCGCCGGCCACGCAGCGCGCCGCCGCGCCGCAGCCGTCGTCCGCCTGGCACGTGCGCGCCGTGGCGCCGCCGCCCGAGCAGCCCGCTCCCGCTGCGATGACGAAGATGATGATCCCGAGCCGCTCCACGAACCCTGCGCTGCGCATCGGCCGTCCTCCTGGAAGGCGAAGTTCACGGATCGTACGGACGCACGATCCGGTTTCAAGCGGCGCGGTCGCACTGCGAGTGTCGTACCAGGGAGCAGATCCACCTTTCGCGAGTGATCCCGCATCCCGGACGCTGGGTCGAGTCCGCGCCTCGGGTGGGCGGTCCGCGGCGCGGACCGTCCGGCGCGCCCGAGCCGGGGTGGGTCACGCGGATCCACACGCGTCGGGGGCGCTGCACGCCGCTTGCAGCGGGCGACGCAGCTGTGCTGATAGTGCGGGCGCACTCAGCGTGACGGCGTGACGGATCGTGCGGAGGTGGCGATGGCGCTTTCGGGCGTGATGGGCATGGTGATCGCGGCGGCGGTCGCCTCGGGCGGAGAGCGCCTGCTGCTGTGCCGGCCGGTGGTGGACGGCGATCCGGCGCTGGCGCGGGCCGAGGCCGTCGGCGAGGCGGCGCGGGCGCGGCCGGGGCGCTGGCTCGACTACGGCGTCGCCTGCGACGGCGCGGCGGAGGGCGCGCGCGCGGCGCGGCGGGCCGGGCTGGCGCACGCGGTGGTGGCGCGCGCCGAGGGCCGCTCCGACGGGAGCCGGTTCGTGCTGGTGCTCACGGACGCCTCCACCGAGGAGGCCCGCGCCCAGCGCCTGGTGGAGGTGCCGCCGGGCAAGGACGCGGTGAGGCCGCTGCGCAGCGCGCTGGACGGGCTGCTCCAGGCGCTGCCGCCCGAGCCGGGGCCGGGCGCGGGGCGGATCGCGGCCTGGAGCCTGGCCGGCGCAGGGGCGGCGTCCCTGATCGCGGGCGTGGCGCTGGCGGTCTCCGCGTCGAGCGCGGCGGACCGGGCCGACGCCGCCGGCGATCCGGCCGCGTACACGCGGGCGCGCGCCGACTGGCGCAGCCGCCGGCGGTGGAGCGCAGCGGCCCTCGGCGCCGGCGGCGCGGCCCTCGCGGCGGGGCTCACCTGGCGATTCGCCTTCTAGGAGGAGCGACATGGACCGGATGCTGGCGCTGGCGGCGGTGCTCGCCGTGGGGTGCAGTGGCGTGAAGGAGGACCGGCAGGGCTGCGCGCGCAGCGCCGACTGCCCGGCGGGCGAGTACTGCGCCTCCACGCCGGACGGCGCGGTCTGCTGGCCCGACGCGCAGCCGCCCGCCGTGAGCGGCGTGGCCGTGGCCTGCGGGCCGCCCTGCCTGCGCGACGGGACGCTGCGCGTGGAGGCGACCGTCGCGGACGACCACGAGGTCGGTGAGGTCGCGGTCGCGCTCGACCTCGATCCGTCGCGCGCGGTCCCGATGGCCCGCGCCGGCGGCCGCTGGGTGGCGCAGGTGCCGCTCGAGGGATACCCGTTCCCCGCGTTCGAGGGCGCCGTGGTCGCGACGGTGACGGCGCGCGACGGGGCGAGGAACGCGAGCATCCCGGTGGACGTGCCGGCGCAGACCGTGACGAGGCTCCGGTGGGCTCAAGCAGCGGAGATCGGGGCCACCGTGGCCCTCAGTCCGCCTGCGGTCGACGACGTCGGGACGGTCGTCTTGGGCGGTAGCAACGGGAAGGTCTACCGATTCGACGCCACTGGGCTGCCTGTAGGCGCAGCTGTGCAATTGGCAGGAGGGGCGGCAGGGACTCCCGCCCTGACGGCGTCGGATATGTGGGTCGGAACACAGGGTGGATCCCTGTACATGATCGATACCAATGGTCAGACGACGTCTGCATCGTGCTCGCCAGGCGAACCGCTAGCGGGTCCACCTACGCTCACCGGTGATTGGGTTGTGGCCGCCTCTCAAGCGGCCCTGCTGTTGGTCGCCAACGCCACAGGGTTCTGCGATCAGACGAGCGTATTCGGTCCCGTTAGCGTGCCCACTGCAGCAGCTGGTGGGTTTGTGATCACCACATCATCGGGAACCCTTCTCAAGTACTCGCTGCCGGCCAACGGCGTGCTGCGCGCGGAGTGGGGAACAGTCGGCACGCCTGTCCCTCCAGTCGTCGGCGACTCTGTATCGGCGCCGATAGCGATCGATGCGGCGGACGCGATCTGGACCGTCGCTCAGAACGGAAACCTGAACCGTACGACGATGGACGCAGCAACCGTCACCCTGGGAACCGTGGCGCTCGGCAGCTCCGGCCCCATCGTCCTCGCCGACGGCAGCGTGGTGATCGGCAGCGGCGCGGGCCTGCTCCAGCGCTTCTCCACGGCCGGCGCCCCGCCGTGGACCGAGAGCGAGGCGCTGAACGGCGTGCCGGCGATCCCGCTCGCGCTCGCCGGCGAGCGGCCGGCGCTGCTCGTGCCGACCTCCACCGGCCGGCTCTACGCCGTGGACGCCGACGACGGGAAGATCGCCTGGAGCGTGAAGCTGTCCGCCACCGGCCAGGCCCTCCAGCCCGCCAACGTCCACGGCGCGCCCGGCGCGGCCACCTCCACCGCGTACGTGGCCGGGGCCGACGGCAAGCTCTACGCGGTCATCGTGGACGGGCAGCTCGATCGCGCCGCGCCGTGGCCCAAGGCGTTCCACGACCCGCGCAACACCGGCAACGCGGGGGCGCTGCCGTGAGGCGCGCGCTCGTCGCGGCCCTGTGCGCACTGGCCGCCACCGGCGCCGGCGCGGTGGAGCGGCTCGGGGTGATGGCGGTGGCCGACCCGCCGGCCGGGCCCGACGCCGAGCTCACCGAGCTCGCGCACCAGCTCCGCGCCGCGTGCCGCGACCGCGTCGGCGGCGTGGAGGAGGTGGCCACCATGCGGCGGCGGCTGCTCGGCCAGGGCTCGGACGCGACGCTCTCCGAGCTGGACCGCGCCTACGGCGGCGCGCTGGCGGTCTACCAGAACGGCGAGTTCGACAGCTCGGTCCGCACGCTGCGCGCCATCGTGGACGACCTGGAGGCGCTGCCCGAGGGGGAGGAGGCGTACTTTCAGTGGAAGCGCGCCATGCTCCGGCTCGCCCACGCCTCGCTCAGCCTGGGGCAGGAGCGCGAGATGGAGCGCGCCTTCCTCGCGCTCGCCCGCACCGACCCTGCGCTGCAGCCGGATCCGGACCAGTACTCGCCCGGCTTCCGCCGCCGCTTCGAGGAGGTGAAGGCGCGGGTGCGCGCGCTGCCCCGGCGGCGCCTGCACGTCGCCTCGGAGGGACGGTCCGGCACGGTCTACGTGAACGGCCGCGCCATGGGCACGACGCCCGTCACGCTGACGCTGCCGGCGGGGAGCTACCGCGTCGGCGGCGGGGCGGGCGCGCTGCGGGTGCCGAGCTTCACCGTGGACCTCGAGCCGGAGGACCGGAGCGTGGTGCTGGACTTCGCGCTGGCGGAGGCGCTGCGCGTGAACGCCGGCCCCGGGCTGGCGCTCGCGCCGGAGGCGCGCGGCTACGGCATCGTGCGCGCCGGCGCCTGGCTCGGCGTCGATCGCCTGCTGACGGTGAGCCGCGCGCAGGAGGGCCAGGCGCAGTTCCTGGTCGGCTCGATCTTCGACGTGCGCCGGGGCGCGCTGCTGCGCGAGGGGAGCGTGCGGCTGGTGGCGGGCGGCCTGCCGTCGGTCCAGGTCGGCGCGCTCGCGTCGTTCCTGCTCACCGGCCAGTCCTCGCGCGACGTGCAGAACCTGACGCAGCAGGGGCCGCGCGAGATCCGGCCGCCGCTGCCGCCGGTCGCCGAGGCGCCGTCCGTGCCGGCCGCCCCGCCGGCCGTCGTGCCCACGCGCGCGGCCGCGCCGACGCCCGCGCCGCCGGTGCCGGCCGCGACGGCGGCCGCGGCCCTCGCCCCGCGCCCGGAGCCGGCGCGGACCACGCCGTCGGCCCCCGCGCCTGCGCCCGCGCCATCGCTGGCGCCGGCGACCGGCTCGTCGCCCCCCGCGGCCGTCGCCGCGGCGCCCACCGTGGCGGCCGCCCCCGCGCCCGCGCCGGTGCGGTCGATCCTCGCCCCCGCCCCCCGCGCGGCGGCGCTGCCTGCGCCGGATCCGGCCGGGCGGGCGCTGCCCGGAGCGTCGCGGGCCGGCGCCGGGCCCGGCTGGATGCGGCCGGCGGCCATCGGCTCGGGCGCGCTCGCGCTGGGCCTCGCGGCGGTCGCGGTGCAGCAGGGGCTCGCCGCCTCCGGCCGCTACGCGGACGCGCGGGACATGCTCGGTCCCGACGGCCAGCTCCTGGCCGGCTCGGATCCGGGCCGCTACCGCGACCTCCGCGGCAGCGGGGACGCCGCCCGGCGCAACGCGTTCGTGTCCGCCGGGTTCGCCGCGGCGTTCGCGGCCACCGCAGGCGTGCTGGGCTGGCTGACATGGGATCGGGACCGCGACGCCGATGCGGGCGGCGGGCTGGCGGTGCGCTTCTGAGGCCGCGAACCCGCCGTCCGTCCCAAGCGGGTCCCCGCGTCGGGCCCGGCGCGGGGGTAAACAATCGGCTACCCACCTCGGAGCCGAGAACCGGATGCGCTACACGAAGATCTTCATCGTCCGCTGGGCCGACTGCGACGCGAACGGCCACATGCGCAACACCGCCTACAGCGAGTACGCCATCGACACGCGCATGAGCTGGCTCGCCGACCAGGGCTGGCCGTTCTCGCGGTTCGAGGAGCTCGGGATCGGCCCGGTGCTCCTGCGCGAGGAGATCGACTACGTCCGCGAGCTGCGCCTGGGCGACTCGGTCGAGGTGGACCTGACCGGCCTCGGGCTCTCCTCGGACGGCGCGCGCTGGAAGCTCGCGCACGAGTTCTGGCGGCCGGGCGGGAAGACCGCGGCCCGGATCGTGCTGAGCGGCGCGTGGATGGGCATGGAGTCGCGCCGGCTGGTGGTGCCGCCGGACGGGCTCACCGAGGCGATGCGGAAGGTCCCGCAGGGCCCGACGTGGGAGGAGCTCGCGCCGCTGAAGCCGCGGGAGTAGGCGGGCTCAGCGGCGGCCGGCCGCCGCCGGGGTGCGTCCGGCGCCCGCGGGCGCGCGCTCCGGCCGCTCGCCGCGCACCGCCGCCGCCGCGGCCGCCACCGCCGGCTCGAGCCGCGCCCCGAGCGACGGCCCGTAGTAGGTCCGCGGCGTCTCCCCGCGCTCCGAGGCCATCATCCGCGGCGTCTCCACGTAGCCGACGTACCCGTTCACGAGCGAGACGATCTGCGCGCCCGGCCCGGCCGCGCGGCGCCAGGCCTCGGCGACCTCGGAGACCGGCTCTCCGGGCACCGCCACCAGCACGAGCCCGCCGAGCCGCAGCGCCTCCACGTCGGCGCGCGCCGGCATGGTGTCCCAGGACGCGTTGCTCGCGGCGCGGCGCAGGAGCGGCGGGACGGCCCCGGGATCCGGCGCGGGCAGCGGCACGTCGGCGGTGGCGAAGGCGATCGCGGGCGCGGGGTCCGGCACCGAGTAGGCGAGCCCGTCCACCGCGCGCGCGAACGCGTCGCCGTAGCGATCGGTGGGGGTGCCCTCCGGGCCCTTCACCGGCGTCGCCGCCTGGTCGCCGAGCGCGCCCTGGAAGAAGAGCCGCACGCCGTGCCCGCCGCCGGCGAGGTAGCGGCCCGGCCAGTCGCCGGAGATGAGCAGGTTGGCGCGGCCGAGCGTGGTCGGGTGCGCGGCGAAGACCGCCACCTCGGAGACCGGCGTGCCGTCCGGCCGGTCGATCCGCACCACGGTGAGGCGGGCCTCGACCGGCCCCACGGTCCGGTTGTAGGCGAGCTCCTCGGCGCGCCCCTCGCCCACCGAGAGCCGCGCCGGGCCGGAGGCCGCCGCGGCGGCGCGGATGGCCTCGGCGATCCCGCCGGCGATGCGATCGCGGAGCACCGGGTCGAACGGGCCGGTGGCGATGTGCTCGCCGAACACGTGATCCCAGTAGCCGCCCGGGCCGGAGTGCGTGTGGGTGGCGCCGACGAGGAGCCCGTCGAGCGGGACGTCGCCCAGCCGCGCGCGCACCGCCACCTCGAGCGCCTCCGGGACGAGCAGGATCTCCGCGGAGGCGAGCGCGAAGCGGCACTCGCCGGCCGAGAGGACGAGCGCGCGGGCGCCCACCGGATCGCGGATCCCCTCGCTCGCGTACCGGAGCCGGGCGAAGCCGCCGATCGGCACGCCGGGCGGCAGCTCGAACGTCGCCGCGGCGGCGCCGGCGGACAGCGGACCCTGGCAGCGGCGCACGGCCGTCACGCGGGGCGCCTCCGCGGGCCGGTCGCCGTGCCACGGGAGGGAGGCGACGGCGAGGATCGCGGCGGGAATTCCCAGGAGGAACGCGGCCGCGAGGAGGAGTCGTCTGGCGGGAGGCATTTTCAAGCGTGGATCGTTATACTCCCGCGCCTCATGGGGTACGACGCCGTCTACGACAAGCTGAAGGACGAGTGCGGCGTCTTCGGGATCTGGGCGGTGGGCCAGTCCGAAGAGGCCGCCAACTTCACCTACCTCGGCCTGCACGCGCTGCAGCACCGCGGGCAGGAATCCGCGGGCATCGTCTCGAGCGACGGCGAGACGCTCCACACCCACCGCGACATGGGCCTCGTCGCGGACATCTTCGACGCGGGCGTCCTCTCCACCCTCAAAGGCGGGGCCGCCATCGGCCACGTCCGCTACTCGACGACCGGCGCCTCCCACCTCAAGAACGCCCAGCCGCTCGCGGTCCAGTACGCCGGCGGCCCGGTGGCGCTCGCGCACAACGGCAACCTGGTGAACGCCGAGGCGCTCCGCGCCGAGCTGGAGGCGCAGGGCTCGATCTTCACCGCCTCCACCGACTCCGAGGTGATCGTCCACCTCATCGCCCGCGCCCGGGCGTCCGGCGCGCCCGGCTCGGCCGAGCAGCTGGTGGGCGCGGTCCGGCAGGCGCTGGGGCGGGTGTCGGGCGCGTACTCGATCCTGTTCCTCACCCCCAAGGTGATGGTGGGCGCGCGGGACCCGATGGGCTTCCGGCCGCTCGTGCTCGGGCGGCTCAAGGGGAGCTGGGTGCTCGCGAGCGAGACCACCGCGCTCGACCTCATCGAGGCCGAGTACGTGCGCGAGGTGGAGCCGGGCGAGCTCGTGATCGTGGACGGGAGCGGGCTGCGCAGCGAGCGGCTCTTCCCGGACGAGCGCCCGCCGGCGCGCCTCGGGCGCTGCGTCTTCGAGCACATCTACTTCGCGCGGCCGGACACGGTGCTGTTCGGCCGGTCGGTGTACGCGGTCCGCCACGGCTTCGGCCGCCAGCTCGCGCGCGAGCACGCGGTCAACGCCGACCTGGTGATCCCGGTCCCGGACTCGGGCGTCCCCGCCGCCATCGGCTACGCCGAGGAGAGCGGCATCCCGTTCGCGATGGGGCTGGTCCGGTCGCACTACGTCGGCCGCACCTTCATCGAGCCGCAGCAGTCCATCCGCCACTTCGGCGTGAAGCTGAAGCTGAACGCGCTGAAGGACGTGCTGAGCGGCAAGCGGGTGGTGGTGGTGGACGACTCGGTGGTGCGCGGCACCACCAGCCGGAAGATCGTGAAGATGCTGCGGTCGGCGGGCGCGCGCGAGGTGCACCTGCGCATCAGCTCGCCGCCCACCGCCTGGCCCTGCTACTACGGCATCGACACGCCGTCGCGGCAGGAGCTGGTCGCGAGCACGCACTCCATCGAGGAGATCGCGACCTACGTCACCGCCGACACGCTCGGCTACCTCTCGCTCGAGGGCATGTACGCGTCCATGGGCGAGGAGCGGACCGGGTTCTGCGACGCCTGCTTCACCGGCGACTACCTGATCCAGTTCCCGAAGCGCACCGCGCCGCCGCCGCTCCGGCTGGTCGGCCAGTAGCACGGCGCCGCCCATTCGCGCGGAGCCCTGCTGCGGCGCACGCTGGCTGCCTGCGCCGGGCAGACTCGTCCCTGCGCTGCTCGACGTGCCTACGGGCACGCCTGCGCTGCTCGGTCCTCGTGTGCCCGGCTCGGCGACGCCATCGTGTGCCTCGCGACGGGCCCCGCGCGAACGGGAGGCGCCATCAGCTCCAGCGCGCCAGCCGCGCCGCCATGGCCGCGATCTCGCGGTCGGCCGGCGCGTGCGCGTGCGCCTCCTCGAAGCGGCGGAGCGCGAGCGCGGTCCGCCCGGCCGCGAGGTGCTCCATGCCCTCCTCGAAGAGCCGCTGCGCCGTCGAGGGCCGGGCCAGCGCCGGCACGCCGGCGGCCGCCTCGGCCGCGGCCAGCGTGGCGCGCCAGCGCTCCGGGCCGGGCGACGCCGCGGCCTCGAGCACCAGGAGCCGCCGCGTCACCAGGCCGAACAGCGCCCCGACGGTCCGCTCCGACGGCGTGCCGCCCAGCGACGCGAGCAGGCCGCCCACCCGGACGCCGGATCCCACCCGCCGCAGCAGCGCCAGCTCGTCCGGCGTGAAGCCCGGCGCCGGCGGCGGCGGCGCGCCCAGGTAGACGCGCGCCTCCAGCGGGAGCCGGTCCGGCGCGCGCCGGGCGGCGGCCGAGACGGCCGGGTCGGCGAGGGCCAGCGCCTGGAACCAGGCGCGGTGCGACGGCGTGCCCTCGAAGGCGAGGCCGAGCCGCCCCGGCGCGCTCGGCCGGGACCACACCACCCGCGCGGCGGTGCGCACCTCGACGCGGAGCGCCGGCAGCGCGAGCGTCACCCGCACCGCGCGCCCCGGCGCGATGCGCCGCCCGGAGATCAGCTGGCACCCGCCGGGCCCGAGGTCGGCGGTCTCGGCCGACCAGCGCCAGAGCCGCTGGCGCACCCGCACCTCGCAGCGCGCGGGGACGCGCGGCGAGGCGCGCGGGTTGTGGATGACGGCGAGGCTCACGGGGTCCGCGGGGGCAGGCGCGCGCAACATGAACGACGAACCCCGCCAGGCCGCAACGGGCATGCGGGGGCCTGTGCTTGGGGCGCGGTGCCCTGGACGCGCGGGCGGGTCGTTCCACCTCGCGGCGACCCCACGCGCCGGGGAGGCGCTGTAGATTCGCGGCATGCGCACGCTGGACGGGCCCCGGGTGGCGGACGGCGAGGTGCTGGTGTACCGGCTGTTCGACGTGGCGGACGCGGTGGACCTCGTGGCCGCCGAGCGCGCCGCGTCCGCGCCGGCGGGCCGCCTGCGGCTGGAGGGCGCCCAGTCCGCCTCCGCGCTCGAGTTCCCGCGGCCGCCGCTGCAGCTCGCGCTCGGCGCGCGCGACCTCCCGCTCGGCGACGGGACGCGGCCGGCCGAGGCGAGCGCGCACGTGTTCGACTACGGCGTGGTCTCGATCCGCTACCGGCTGCCCATCGCGCCCGGCACGAGCCTCGGCGCGCTCGTGCCGCTCGCCGAGGCGCTGTTCGTGGAGCCCTCGCCCGCGCTCGACACGGCGGCGCGCCGCGAGGCGGAGGCGGTGGCGCGCGCGCTCGGCGCCGCGCTGGAGCGCCCGCACGCGTGGGAGGGGCTGGAGAGCTACCAGGTGTTCCTGGTGCGCCGCTTCGAGGAGGGGCCGATCCCGGCCAGCGACCTCCTCTCGGGGGGGCACGTGCCGGAGCTCCTGCTCGGCGAGACCAGCGAGGTGCCGCTCTCCGCGGCGGAGCGGCAGGAGGTCCTGTCCCACCGGTTCTCCTACCTGCAGGACGACCTGGCGGTGGTGCACTGGAACAGCGCCTTCGTCTCCGAGCCTTCGGGGGTGGAGGACATCCCGGACCTGCTCGAGTTCGCGACCGCCCACCTGCTCGAGCTGCGCTACTACGACGCGCTCCTCGACACCGAGCTGCACCGCATCTACGACGAGATCGAGGCGGGCGGCAGCCCGGTCGCGAACGTGTTCACGCGCCGCTACCGCAAGCTCCAGCGGCGCACCGCCGCGCTCCTGCTCGAGCTCTCGGAAATGATCGAAAGGCTGGAAAACGCGGTGAAAATCGTGGGGGACTTCTACCTGGCGCGCCTGTACCAGTCGGCCGTCCGGCGCTTCCGCCTGCCCGCGTGGCAGGAGTCGGTCCTGCGCAAGCAGCGGCTCCTCGCGGAGGTGAACGACCTCATCGGCGACGCCGCCGACACCAGCCGGTCGGAGCTGCTGGAGCTCGCCATCATCCTGCTCATCGTCTTCGAGATCGTGGCCGCCCTCACGTGACTCCGGGTGCTCCCTGCCGCCCGCCTTCCGGGCGGGGGGCGGCGGCCCGGGATCGTCACGATCGGCCCATTTTCCAGGCGATCCGCGCCGCGATGAAGTTGACGTGTGGATCCGGAAGCGATATCTCCGAAGCCATTCGCCGCCTCGAAAACCTTGCGGCGGTGCGAACGGAGGGATCCCCTACATGACGCAGGCTCAGTTCTTCCAGGCGGTGGCCGAGGGCTCGCAGGTCTCGAAGGCGCAGGTGCGCGCGGTGTTCGAGGCGGTCGAGGAGGTGGTGACGAAGCGGCTGAAGGCCGAGGGGAAGATCCCGCTCGGCGGGCTCGGCGCGGTCAAGCTCGTGGACCGCAAGGCCCGCATCGGCCGCAACCCGGCCACGGGCGAGCAGATCAAGATCCCGGCCCGCACCGCCATCAAGCTCACGCCCGCCAAGGCGCTGAAGGACATCTTCAACAAGAAGGCCAAGAAGTAGCCTTCCGGCAGACCGGAGCAACCGCGCCCGCCGGAGCCTTCCGGCGGGCGTTTTCGTTTGGTGAATCGCCTCTCCGTGAAAGAGCCCGAGGAGCCCGCCATGCCGATCTCCGTCGTCCCCGCCGACACCGAGCCGCTGCGCCGGCTCGCCCTCGCGCTCCGCGACGAGGTGTTCGTGGCCGAGCAGGGCGTGCCCATGGAGCTCGAGCACGACGCCGAGGACGCGACCGCGTTCCACGTGGTGGCGCTCGACGCGGGCCGCTGCGTCGGCACCGGCCGGCTGGTGCGGCAGGCGGGCGGGGTGGGGCGCGTGGGCCGCATGGCGGTCGCGCGCGATCGCCGCCGCGACGGCGTGGGCGGGCTCGTGCTCCAGGCGCTCGAGGCGCGGGCGCGGCTCGAGGGGCTCGCCGAGATCGAGCTGCACGCGCAGCGCTACGTGGAGGCGTTCTACCGGCGCCACGGGTACGTGCCCGAGGGCGCGCCGTTCCAGGAGGCCGGGATCGAGCACGTGGTGATGCGCAAGCGGCTGTGACGGTCCCTCGACTCCTCCCTCGACTCCGCGCGGCCCTGCGGACCGTATCCGCTCACCCTGAGCGTCCCTCGACTCCGCGCGGCCTCACGGCCGCGCTACGCTCGGGATGAGCGGGCGGAGTCGAAGGGTGAGCGGGCGGAGTCGAAGTGGCGGCTCAGCCGCGCACGTGCAGCAGCGTGCGGACGGTGCTCATCACGTCCACGAACTGCACCGGCTTCTGCAGGTACACGTCCACGCCCAGGTCGATGGCGCGCGTGCGCGCGTCGGCGGCGCCGGCGCTGATCACCATGATCGGCAGCTCGCCGTACCGCGGGTCGGCGCGGATCCGCTCGATGAGCGCGAAGCCGTCCATCACCGGCATGAACAGGTCGGTGAGCACGAGGTCCACCGCGGGCGGGGCCGCGAGCCGCTCCAGCGCCTGCTGGCCGTTGGTGGCGAACTCGACCGACACATCGAGCGCGTCGCTCCCGCTCCGCAGCCGGCGGAGCGCGTACTCGTACATCTCGACGACGTGCGGGTTGTCCTCGACCACCAGGACCCGGTAGCCGCCCCGGGTCCGGCCGCGCGCGCTCCGCGCCGTCTCGGCGAGCTGCGCGAGCTTCTGCCGATCGGCGGCCCGGTCCGGCGGGATCTGGACCGCCACGCCGGCGGGCCCCGCCTCCCCCGGCGCCCGGCGGCGGACCACCTCGACCTCGACCTCGAAGGGTGCAAGGAGCCCCGGAAAGGAGATCTGCAGGGGAATCCGCGTGCCTGGCTCCAGCTCGCGCTCGGTCCGGATGAAGAGGCCCCCGGCGGAGAGGTTCTCGGTGGCGTCGCGGACGGCGTTGGGAACGCCGGGGTACTCGACCCTAAGGACGAGTGGAACGCGTGGGTCGCGGCGCTGCTCCCGTCCCTCGGTCATGACTTGAGGAGTCGAGTATATCGCTGCGGATCTCCTTGACAATCTTACATGTCCTCACTAGCCTGCCCCGGTTTTCGCCCAGACTTCCCGGACCCTTATGACGAACCCTGCGTCGGTTGGTGCGGTCGAAGAACTGCCCCGTGAGAAGGTCGAGCATTTCGACCGGGAGCTGGCGGGGATCCTGAACCGGTACCCGCCCGATCGGAAGGCTGCCGCGATGATCCCTGCCCTCCGCCTGGGGCAGGAGATCTTCGGCTACCTGTCCCCGGCGGTACAGCGCCTGGCCGCGCAGCGGCTCGGGACGTCGCCGGCGCGCGCCGAAGAGGTCGCGACCTTCTACGTGATGTTCCACACCGAGCCCCCGGGCCGGCACGTGGTCGAGGTCTGCACCAACGTCTCCTGCTGCCTGACCGGCGGCGAGCGCGTCTTCGAGCACCTGAAGAAGAAGCTCGAGCTCGCCAACGGCCAGACCACCCGCGACGGCCGCATCACGCTGCGCGAGGTGGAGTGCCTGGGCTCCTGCGGCACCGCCCCGGCCATGCTGGTGGACGAGGAGATGCACGAGCGGCTCACCATCCAGAAGGTCGACCAGATCGTCGGAGGGCTCAAGTGAGCGAGACGCTCATCCTCTCGAAGCGCTGGGGCAAGCCGGACTCCGCCTCGCTCGCCTCGTACCGGGCCGACGGCGGCTACGGCGCGCTCGACAAGGCCATGGGCGCCGACCCGGCCGCCATCGTGGACGAGGTGAAGAAGTCGAACCTGCGCGGCCGCGGCGGCGCCGGGTTCGCGACCGGCCTCAAGTGGACGTTCCTGCCGAAGGACGTCCGCCCGCGCTACCTCACGGTGAACGCGGACGAGTCCGAGCCGGGCACGTTCAAGGACCGCTACATCATCGAGCACGATCCGCACATGCTGATCGAGGGGATCGCGCTCACCTGCTACGCGCTCGACATCCACCTCGCCTACATCTACATCCGCGGCGAGTTCGCGCGGCAGGCGCGCATCCTCGAGCAGGCCATCCAGGAGGCGCGCGACGCCGGCATCCTCGGCCCGCGCCTGCTCGGCAAGAAGGACTTCCCGCTCGACATCCACGTGCACCGCGGCGCCGGCGCGTACATCTGCGGCGAGGAGTCCGCGCTGCTCGAGTCGCTCGAGGGCAAGAAGGGCTACCCGCGCCTCAAGCCGCCGTTCCCCGCGGTGGTGGGCCTGTGGGGCAAGCCGACCATCATCAACAACGTCGAGACCATCGCGAACGTCCCCTGGATCGTCGCGAACGGCGGCGAGGCGTTCGCCGCGCTCGGCGTGGGCAAGTCGGGCGGCACGCGCCTGTTCGGCGTCTCGGGCCACGTGAACCGGCCGGGCGTCTACGAGAAGCCGGTCCACTACAATCTGAAGAAGCTGATCATGGAGGACGCGGGCGGGATCGTCGGCGGCCGCAAGCTGAAGGCGGTCATCCCCGGCGGCTCCTCCGCGCCGGTGCTCGCCGCGCACGAGATCGACATCTCGCTCGAGTTCGACGCGGTGAAGGCGGCCGGGTCGATGTCCGGCTCCGGCGGCGTGATCGTGTTCGACGAGTCGGTGTGCCTGGTCCGCGCCCTGGCCCGCATCGCGAAGTTCTACGCCGAGGAGAGCTGCGGCCAGTGCACCCCCTGCCGCGAGGGCACCTCGTGGATGGAGGGCATCCTCGAGAAGATCGAGCACGGGCACGCCACCGCCGCCGACGTGGAGAAGCTCGAGCAGGTGGCCGGCAACATCGCCGGCAACACCATCTGCGCGCTGGGCGACGCGGCGGCCATGCCGGTCCAGTCGTTCCTGAAGAAGTTCAAGCCGGAGTTCCTGCGGCACGTCGAGGCGCACCGCTGCCCCATGGGCGAGAGCGGCTGGGGCCTCGACCAGTCCTCGCGTGAAGCCCTCGTCGGGGCGGTGAGGTACTAGGCGATGAGCGTCACGGCAGAGCAGGTCACCTTCTGGGTGTTCGCCATCCCGCTGGTCGCCACCGCGATCGGCGTGATCGTCTCCCGCAGCCCGGTGTACGCCGCGATGAACCTCGTCGCCGCGTTCTTCTTCCTGGCCGGGATCTACGTGCTGCTGGTCGCGCACCTCATCGCGTTCATGCAGATCCTGGTGTACGCGGGCGCGGTCATGGTGCTGTTCCTGTTCGTGATCATGCTGCTCTCGCTCGGCGACGAGCACCTGATCAAGGAACCGCGGCGCGCCATGCAGCTCATCGGCGCGCTCGGCGTGGTGCTGCTCGTGGCGGTGCTCGCGTCGGCCATCGCGCAGGCGCGCACCGGCGAGCTCGCCACGCTCACCGCCGACTTCGGCACCGTGAAGGCGGTCGGCCGGGTGCTCTACACCCAGTTCCTCCTGCCGTTCGAGGTCACCAGCCTCCTGCTGCTCGTGGCGATCGTGGGCGCGGTGGTCGTGGCCAAGGAGCGGATCTAATGCCGGTCGAGTACTACCTCTGGCTCGCCGCGATCCTGTTCGGCATCGGCCTGCTCGGCGTGCTCACGAAGCGCAACGCGCTCATCCTCATGATGAGCGTCGAGCTCATGCTGAACGCGGCCAACCTCACCTTCCTGGCGTTCGCCCGCAGGAGCGGGGACCTCGCCGGGCACGCCATCGCGTTCTTCGTGATCGCGGTGGCGGCGGCCGAGGCGGCGGTCGGCCTGGCGGTGGTCATCGCCATCTACCGGAGCCGCGGCGCCATCAACGTGGACGAGGTCCGGGTCCTCTCCGAGTAGCGCGCTTTCCCGCGGGCGGGCGTGGGCGGACGCGGTAAGCTCCGCGCCATGCTCGCTCGCTGCGCCCGCTGCCAGGCGACGTTCACCACCGACCGGTTCGGCAGGCAGACCTGCCCGCACTGCGGCGCGGAGCTGCTCCTCGCCGATCCCGGCGCGCCGCCGCCGGCGCCTGCCGAGCCCGCTCCGCCCGCCGCGCCGCCCGCGGCCGAGCCCCCTCCGCCGCCCGCCTCCGCGCCCGCCTCGGGCCCGCCGGAGCCGGGCGGTCCGGTGTGGGGCGCCCCGCCGCCCCCGCCGTCCGGCGGCGAGCTGCCGCCGCCCCCTCCGCCCCCGCCCGGCGGCTACGGCGCCCCGCCGCCGGCGTGGGGCCCGCCGCCGTCCCCCGGCGCGCCCGGCGGCTTGGGCCCGCCGCCGCCTCCGCCGCCCACGCCCTCCGGCCCTGAGCTCGCGGCCCCGTTCGCCGAGCGCGCTCAGCGCGGCGTCCTGTCCGCGTACTTCGAGACCTGGAAGCTGGCGGCGATCGAGCCGGCGCGCTTCTTCCGCCAGGTGCGCGTGGACCAGCCCGGCAGCGCGGTGCTGTTCGCGGTGATCTCGTACGCGTTCGGCGTCGCGGTCCAGTCGCTGTTCAACTGGCTCTCCGGCCAGCAGATGGTGGCGATGATGGAGCAGCTCGCCGGCCGCATGCCGCCGGGCCAGGCCGAGATCATCCGCAACTTCGTGCAGCGCGGGACCGGCGCCATCGTGCTCGGGGAGGTGCTGCTCGCGCCGCTGCTCGCGCTGGTGGCGCTCTACGTCGCGGCCGGCGCGATCCACCTCCTGCTGGTCCTGTTCGGCGGCGCCCGGCGCGGGTTCCCCGCCACGCTCACCACGGTGGGCTACACGTTCGGCGTGTTCGCGCTGCTGGCCGTGCCGGGCTGCGGCGGGCTGGTCGCGCCGATCTGGTGGCTGGTGGCGGTGGTGATCGGCCTCTCCGAGGCCCAGCGCTGCGGCACCGGCCGCGCCGCCGCGGCGGTGCTGACGCCGGCCGTGCTCCTGTGCGTCTGCTGCTGCCTCGGGCCGCTCGGCATGCTGCTGGGCGGCGCGCTGGGCGGGCTCTCCGACCTCGGGCACGGCCCGGCCATCGACCTGTGAGGATCGGCGTGATCGGCTGGCGGCGCACCGGGCGGTTCGGGCACGCGGAGGTGTTCGCGCTCGTCGGCGCGCTCACGTTCCTCGTGGCGCGCTTCGTCCCGGTGCTCTCGTTCCACTACACCTGCCCGCTCAAGGGGATGGCCGGGATCCCCTGCGCCACCTGCGGCATGACGCACGCGTTCGTGCACCTCGCCCACGGCGACCTCGCCGCCGCGCTCGGCGCGAGCCCGCTCGGCGCCGCGCTGGCCGGCGGGATCTGGGTGCTGTCCGCGGCCGATCTCGTCCGCGCCGCGGCGGGGTGGCCGCTGCCGGTCCCGTCGCCGCGCGCGGCCCGCGCCGCGGTGGCGATCGGCGTGGTCGCGCTGCTCGCGAACTGGGCGTGGCTGGTGGCCCGCGGAGGCGGCGCGTGAGCCCGGACCTGCTCGGCCTGATCCTGGTCGCGGCCGGCTACCTCGCCGGCTCGATCCCGTTCGGCGTGGTGCTGGGGCGCCTCGTGCTGGGCGTGGACGTGCGCACGGTCGGCTCCGGCAACATCGGCGCGACCAACGTCGCGCGGGCCGGCGGCAAGAAGATGGGCGTGCTGGTGCTGGTCCTCGACGCCGCCAAGGCCATCGTGCCCATCCTCGTGGCGCGCCGCCTCCTGGCGGGCGCGCCGCACGCCGAGGCCTGGGCCACCGCCGTCGCGGTGGCCGCGTTCGTCGGCCACCTGTTCCCGGTGTGGCTCGGCTTCAAGGGCGGCAAGGGCGTCGCCACCGGCCTCGGCATCTTCGCGGTGCTCGCGCCCTGGGCCGCGCTGGCCGGCCTCCTCGGCTACGCCGTCGCCTACGGCCTGACGCGCATCTCGTCGGTGGGCTCGCTCACCGGCACGACGCTCTGCGCCGCCGGCGCGTTCGCGACCTACGGCGCCCGCCACCCGGTGCCCTGGGCCGGCCTCGCCATCGCGCTCCTCATCTTCCTGCGCCACCGCGAGAACATCCGCAGGCTGGTGCGCGGGGAGGAGAAGAAGGTCTAGGCCCTTCGACTCCGGCGGGCCTGCGGGCGGCGTACGCTCAGGGTGACCCTTCGACTCCGGCGGGCCTGCGGCCCGCCCACGCTCAGGGTGAGCGGGTCGGCAGGGGCGGGGCGGGCGCCCTCAGTGCGTGAAGAAGAAGATCCGCACCAGCCCGGCGCAGGCCGCCGCGAGCAGGATCGCCGCGCCGAGCTCACGCCAGCGGGGTTCGTTCGACGAGGTCATCGCGATCAGGGAGGGGCCCCAGCGCAGCTGGGGAGGGGCGGTAGCCCCTCCCCGCGGGGACCTCGCGGGAACCCCGCGCAGCGGGGCCCGCGAGGTCACGGGCCCCGCGCAGCAGGGGTGGGGTCCCCGACGAGCTCTGCTCGGCGGGGCGGGGCGGCACGCCCCGTTCTCAGGTCGCGTTCGGGACGTCGATATGCAGCTCCACCCGGCGGTTCTGCGCGCGGCCGCTCGCCGTGCCGTTGTCCGCCACCGGGCGCACCGGGCCCATGCCGAGCGCGGTGATCTGCTTCTCCTGCACGCCGCGGCCGACGAGCACGCGCTTGACGGCGTCGGCGCGCCGCAGCGACAGCTCCTCGTTCATCGACTTCGAGCCGGTCGAGTCGGTGTAGCCCTCGATGCGGATCCGGTCGTCGCCGTACTTGGCGAGGATGTCGCCCATCTGCTCGAGCTTGCCGATCGCCTCCGGCTTCAGCGCGGAGCTGCCGGAGTCGAACAGGATGTCGCCCTTCATCTCGACCAGCAGACCGTTCTCGGTCCGCTTGGTCTCGGCGATCTTCTCCAGCTCCTTGTGCTGCTTGTCGAGGTAGAGGCCCACCGAGCCGCCGGCCAGCGCGCCGACGCCCGCGCCGATGAGCGCGCCCTTCTTGCCGCCGATGAGGGCGCCCACGCCCGCGCCCGCGAGGCCGCCGGCGCCGGCGCCGATGGCGGTGCGCTTGCCGGCCGTCTGGCAGCCGGCGAACAGCAGGACCGCGGTCACGGCCGCGGTGAGGCGAAGCGAGGTCTTGTTCATGCGGTCCTTCCTTCTCGGATGAAAGTCGTGTCGCGCCGGTCCCGGCGCCTTCGATGCCGTGGGCCCGGACGCGGAGCGCGGACGCGCGCCCCCGGTCCGGGTGTACCGCGGACACGGGGAGCCGGACAACCTCGGCTCCCCGCGCGGGATCGCCACGCCGCAAGGGAACACCGCGAGGCGACCGGGACTTCCCCTCCGGGCAGCGGGAGGGGAACCCGCCGGGGCCGATGTAGGGCGACGTGCGCAGCTAGACGTTCGGGATCGCGCTCGCCTCGCCGGCGGGGCGGATCAGCACCTGGCGCGGCTTCACGCCGTTCGGCGGGCCCACGATGCCCTCGCGCTCCATGCGCTCGATGATCTTGGCGGCCTTGTTGTAGCCGAGCCGCATCTCGCGCTGGAGCTTCGACACCGAGACCTCCTCCATGCGCGACACGAGGTCGATGGCCTGGTCGTACACCGGGTCGTCCTCGTCGGGATCGTAGCCGCCGGGACCGGCGCCCTCGCGCGCCTTCAGGATCGACTCGTCGTAGACCGGCTTGCCCTGCTCCTTGAGGAAGCCGACCACGCGGTGCAGCTCCTCCTCGGAGACGAACGCGCCCTGCACGCGGGTCACCGGCGCGGTGGCGGTGAGCACCAGCATGTCGCCGTCGCCGAGCAGCGTCTCGGCGCCGGGGCCGTTGATGATGGTCTGCGAGTCGTGGCGCGAGGCGAGCCGGAAGGTGATGCGCGCGGGGAAGTTGTTCTTGATCATGCCCGTGACCACGTCGGTGGACGGGCGCTGCGTGGCGACGATGAGGTGGATGCCGGTGGCGCGGGCCTTCTGCGCGAGGCGCGCGAGCGAGATCTCCACCTCGCGCGGCGCGGTCATCATGAGGTCGGCGAGCTCGTCGATGACCACCACGATGTACGGCAGCTTCTGGGGCAGCTTCTTCTCGTCGCGCGCGGCCACCGGATCGGCGGGCGGCGGCGCGGTGGGGTCCTCGAACTCGGGCGAGCCGGCCACCGCCTCGGCGGGCAGCGGGTGCCACGCGCCGCCGGCGGCCTCGTCGGTGGCGGCCCGGGCCGAGGCCTCGTCCTCGGACTCGCCCGCGGCCACGTCCACCACCACGAGCTTGCGCGGCGGCGCGACCTCGTCGCGGTCCTCGAACGTGCGCCCCTCGGCGCGCAGCTTCTCCACCTTGCCGTTGTAGGACTTGAGGTCCTTCGAGCCGGTGTCGGCGAGGATCTGCGTGCGCCGCTCCATCTCGTCCACGGCCCACTGCAGCGCGCGCGCCGCCTTCTGCGGGTCGGTGACCACCGGCAGCAGCAGGTGCGGGATGTCCTCGTAGGTGGACAGCTCCGTCATCTTCGGGTCCACCATGATCATGCGGACCTCCGCCGGCGTCTGGCGGAAGAGCATGGACAGGATCATGGTGTTCAGCCCGACCGACTTGCCGGAGCCGGTGGTGCCGGCGATGAGCAGGTGCGGCATCCGCTGCAGGTCCACGCAGTACGGGATGCCCTCGATGTTCTTGCCCAGGCCGAGCGGCAGGAAGCCGCCCGCGGAGGCGAAGGACTCCGACTCGAGGATGTCGCGCAGCCACACCGTGGCGCGGTCGCGGTTCGGGACCTCGATGCCCACCACGCCCTTGCCCGGGATCGGCGCGATGATGCGGATCCGGGTGGCGCTGAGCGCCATGGTGAGCTCCTTGTCGAGGTTCTCGATCCGCGCGAGCTTCACGCCCGCGACCGGGGAGAACTCGTAGAGCGTCACCACCGGCCCGGGCCGGATGTGCTTGATGGTCCCGTCCACGCCGTGCTGCGCGAGCGTCGCGACGATCAGCTCGGCGGTGCGCGTCAGCCCGGCCGTGTCGAGGTCCTTGGCCTTCTCGTCGTGGACGTCGAGCAGGTCGCTGGCCGGGAGCTGGAACACGTCGCCGGCCTTCTGGAACGCGAAGGCGGGCGCCTCCTTCTTCTTCTCCTTCTTGCGGGCGCGCTCCAGCATCGCCTGCGAGACCACGATCTCCGGCTTCTCGGCGGGCGCCGGGACGGGGAGCGCGGCCGGGTCCTCGACCTCGGCCCGCACCTCGACGGCCTTCTCCGGCTCGCGCGCCTTGCGGCGGCGGCGCGGCGGCTCCTCGGCGGCCGGCTCGCCCTCGCCGGCGCCCTCGGCCTCCTCGCGCGGCTCGGGCGCGGGGGCGAGCCCCTCGACCCACGCCGGATCCTCGAAGGTGTCGCGGCGGAGCTGCTCGAGCGCGAGCGCGCCGGCCACGGCGCGGGCCTCCTCGTGCGCCTCCTCGCCGCTCGCCTCGATCTCGGCGGTCCCGGCGAGCTGCTCGGCGGCGAGCCGGCGCTCGCGCTCGGCGGCCTCCTCGGCGCGCAGCTCGGCCACGGCGACCCGGTGCTCGTCCACCGCGGTGGCGAGCCGGCGCGAGAGGAAGCCGGCGGTGGCGGCGAGCGCGCGCCAGAGCGCGGCGCCCACCGTCTGCACCTTCAGGTCGCACGCGACGATGGCGGCCACCGTGGCGGTGGCGCCCACCAGGATCACGCTGCCCCACAGCGAGAACGCGTGGACGCTGGGGCGCGCGAGCGCGGCCCCGACCGCGCCGCCGGGCGGGAAGGGGAGCGAGACGCTGCCGGCGAGCGCCAGGTGCGAGAGCGTCGCGACCGCCAGCGTGAGCACGGTGTACGCGCCGGCGGACACGAGCGTGATGCGCGGGGGCGCGCCGCGGAACAGGCGCCAGGCCGCGGCGCCGAGGCCGAACGGGAGCACCAGGGCCGAGAGGCCCAGCACGCCGTAGAGCGCGGACGCGGTCCGGTGGCCGACCGGGCCGACCAGGTTCGCGGGCGCGACGCCGTGCGCGATCAGCGCCGCGTCGAGCGAGGAGTAGGTCGCGAGCGAGAGGCCGCTGCCGAGCGCGGCCGCGAGCAGCACCACGGCGCCCACGTCGCGCGCCATGCCGGTGCGCGGCGCGGCGCCGCCCTTCGCGCGCTCGGCGGGCGGGTCGCCGCGCTTTCCCTTTTCCTTCGGGGAGACACGGCGATTGGCTTTGGGCTTGCCCATGGCGACGACGGGACCTCGAGGGTGGAACACGCCGCTCGCGCGGACGAGGGCCTGCCTCCGGGAGGATATCGGGGGGTACCGGGGGGTCAATTTTTCGGCGGGGCGGGGGGCGCTCGCGTAGAATCCTGCGGAAGCGCGGGCTTTTCTCCGGGGATCCATGGACATCCGCTGCGAGCGCTGCAGGGCGGCCTACGTGCTCGACGACGAGCAGGTGACGGCCGCCGGCGTGGCCCTTCAGTGCACCAACTGCGGGTACCTCTTCGAGGTGAGGCGGAAGGTGGTGTTCGTCACCACGCCGCTCCGCCCGGAGCACGCGGTCGGCGCGAGGCCGCTCGCGCCGCCGCCCCGGGCCGCACCGCCCGCCCCGACGGCGCCGCCGGCCGCGCCGGCCCAGCCCGCCGCGCGCCCCGGCCCGACCGCCGCCGCGCCTCCCGCGCCCGCCGTCCCGCGCCCGGCCGTCCCGCCCACCGCGGCCCGCATCGAGCCGCCCCCCGCGTTCGGCGCGGGCACCTTCGATCCCGGGGAGCCGCCCCGCCAGCAGCCTGCGGCGGAGCCGGGCGCCGCAGCTGCTCCTGGCGCTGGTGCTCGCCGGCGCGCTCGGGCTCGGGGCGAAGGTGCTGCTCGACCGGACGCGCGCCCGGCTGGACCTGTTCGGCGGCGACGCCGGCCCGCCGCCGGCGACCGAGGCCGAGCCGCCGCCCGCGCCCGGCCCCCAAGGCGCGGAGCCGGCCCCGCCACCCGCCGCGGCCGAACCCGCGCCCGCCGCGCCGCCCGCGGCCGGCGCTCCCGGCGAGCCCCCGCCCACCGGCGCCGCCGCCCCGGCCTCGCCGGCGACGTCCGCCGCGCCCGCGGAGCCGCCCGCCGCCGCGCCGTCGCCCGACGCGGCGCCGCCCGCGGCCGCACCGGACGCGGCCGCCCCCGCCGCGAAGACGGCCACGGGCGCCGACGCGCTGGCGCAGGCCGGCCGCCTGCGGAGCCGCGGCCAGATCGCGCGGGCGCTCGAGCTCTACCGCGGCGTGCTCGCCACGGATCCCGAGAACGTGGCGGCCCTGACCGGGCAGGGTTTGTGCTATCTCGATCTCGCCCGCTACCCTTCCGCCGAGTCGGCCTTCCAGGCGGCGCTGCGGGTGGAGCCGGAGAATCCGGACGCCACCCTCGGGCTCGCCGAGACCTACCGGTGGCAGGGGAACGACGCGGAAGCCATCAGGTACTACGAGCGGTACCTCGCGCATCATCCCGACGGCGAGGAGGCCGCGGTCGCCCGGAACGCCATCGACGCACTGAGGAGATGACCATGTCCGACAAGGGAACGCCGGGGAAGCCGTCCACCACCGAGGACGAGTACTTCGTCCGGGAGGACGCCGAGAAGAAGCGGAAGCTCGCGCTCCAGCTCAAGAAGGAGACCGAGGAGTCGGAGCGGAAGCGGCTGAAGGACCTCCACTTCATGCACTGCCCGAAGTGCGGCATGCAGATGCAGGAGGTGAAGCTCCGCGGCGTGGACGTGGACGTGTGCTTCTCGTGCAGCGGCATCTTCCTCGACAAGGGCGAGCTCGAGCACCTCGAGAAGCCGGAGTCGCGCGGCGTGATGAGCGCGATCCTGAACTGGTTCAAGCCGGAGTCGAAGGCGTAGGCGAGAGATGGCGCTGTCGCTCGAGGAGGTCCGGCGCATCGCCGAGCTGGCGCGGCTGAGGCTGTCCGAGGAGGAGGAGCGCACCTTCGCCGGGCAGCTCTCGGCCATCCTCGACCACGTCCGCCAGCTCGAGGAGCTCGACGTCACCGCGGTCGAGCCCATGACCCACGCGCTCGCCGCCGGCGAGCTGCCGGCGCTGCGCGAGGACGCGGTGCGCGCGTCCCTCCCGCCGGAGGAGGCGACCGCCGCCGCCCCGGCGCGCGAGGGCACCGCCTTCAAGGTGCCGAGGATCCTCGAATGAGCACGCCGGCGAAGGAGCTCTGCCGCCTCGGGCTGCGCGAGGCGGGGGCGGGCGTCGCCGCGAAGGCGATCTCGTCCTCCGAGCTGGTCGAGGCCTCGCTGGCGCGCATCCAGGCCACCGACGGGAAGCTCGGCGCGTTCCTGGCGGTGAGCGCCGACCGCGCGCGCGCGGCGGCGAAGGCGGCCGACGCCCGCGCCGCGCGCGGCGAGCGCCGCTCGGAGCTGGACGGCGTGCCGGTGGCGGTGAAGGACATCTTCGTCACGAAGGGCGTCCCCACCACCGCGGGCTCGCGCATCCTCGAGGGCTACCTGCCCCCGTACGACGCCACCGTGGTGGAGCGGCTCGAGGCCGCCGGCGCGGTGATCGTGGGCAAGCTCAACATGGACGAGTTCGCCATGGGCTCGTCCAACGAGAACAGCGCGTACAGGCCCTGCCACAACCCCTGGGACCTCTCCCGCACGCCGGGCGGCAGCTCCGGCGGCAGCGCCGCGTCGGTGGCGGCGGGGCAGGTGCACGCCTCGCTCGGCACCGACACCGGCGGCTCGATCCGCGAGCCGGCCGCGTTCTGCGGCGTGGTCGGGGTGAAGCCGACGTACGGCCGCGTCTCGCGCTACGGCGTGGTCGCGTTCGCCTCGTCGCTCGACCAGGTGGGCCCGCTCGCCCGCGAGGTGGGCGACGCCGCGCTGGTCCTGCGCACCATCGCCGGCCACGACCCGCGCGACATGACCTCGTCCACCCGCCCGGTGGACGACTACCTCGGGCCGCTGGAGGAGGGCGCGCGCGGGCTGCGCGTGGGCGTGCCGCGCGAGTGGCTCTCGGGCGGCCTCGACCCCGGCGTCGAGGCCGCGATCCGCGCCGCGCTCGACACCTACCGCCGCCTCGGCGCCACGCTGGTGGACGTCTCCCTGCCGCACTCGAAGTACGGCATCGGCGCCTACTACCTCATCGCGCCGGCGGAGGCCTCCTCCAACCTGGCCCGCTACGACGGCGTGCGCTTCGGCCTGCGCGCCGAGGGCGCGAAGGGGCTGAAGGAGATGTACGCGGAGAGCCGCGAGCGGGGCCTCGGCGCCGAGCCGAAGCGCCGCATCATGCTCGGCACCTACGCGCTCAGCTCCGGGTACTACGACGCGTACTACCTGCGCGCGCAGAAGGTCCGCACGCTCATCCGCCGCGACTTCGACGAGGCGTTCCGCGCCTGCGACGTCATCGCCGGCCCGGTCACCCCGTCGGTCGCGTTCAGGCTGGGCGAGCGCACCGGGGACCCGCTCCAGATGTACCTGGCGGACATCTTCACCATCACCTGCAACCTGGCCGCGCTGCCCGGGCTCTCGGTGCCGTGCGGCCTCGAGGCCGGGAGCGGCCTGCCGGTGGGGCTGCAGCTGGTGGGGCGCCCGTTCGACGAGGCGACCCTGTTCCGCGCGGCGCGCGCGCTCGAGCGCGAGCTCGGGCCGCTGCCCGCGCCCCCGGAGCCCTGAGATGCCCATCTCCGACTTCCAGGTGGTGATCGGGCTCGAGGTCCACGCGCAGCTCCTCACCGCGAGCAAGATCTTCTGCGGCTGCTCCACCGCGTTCGGCGGCGCGCCCAACGCGCACACCTGCCCGGTGTGCCTGGGCCTCCCCGGCGCGCTCCCGGCGCTGAACCGCTCGGTGGTGGAGATGGCGGTGCGGACCGGCCTCGCGCTCGGCTGCGAGATCCGCCCGAAGAGCGTGTTCGCGCGGAAGAACTACTTCTACCCGGACCTCCCGAAGGGCTACCAGATCTCGCAGTACGAGCTGCCCATCTGCGAGGGCGGCGAGGTGACGTTCACGCTCGACGGCCGCGACCACACCGCGCGGCTGGTCCGGATCCACATGGAGGAGGACGCCGGCAAGAACGTGCACGACGTCTCCGCCGACGGCTCCTCCGGCGTGGACCTGAACCGCGCCGGCGTGCCGCTCGTCGAGATCGTCTCGCGCCCCGACCTGCGCTCCGCCGAGGAGGCCGTCGAGTACCTGAAGGCGCTGCGCGCGATCCTGATGGCGCTCGGGGTGAACGACGGGAACATGCAGGAGGGGTCGCTCCGCTGCGACGCGAACGTGTCGGTGATGCGCAAGGGCGCCTCCGAGCTCGGCACGCGCTGCGAGATCAAGAACATGAACTCGTTCCGCTTCCTGAAGCAGGCGATCGAGTTCGAGGCCCGCCGCCAGGTGGAGCTGATCGAGGCGGGCGAGCCGGTGGTGCAGGAGACGCGGCTGTTCGACCCGGACCGCGGCGAGACCCGCTCGATGCGCTCGAAGGAGGAGGCGCACGACTACCGCTACTTCCCGGAGCCGGACCTGCCGCCGGTGATCGTCGAGGCGGCGCTGGTGGAGCGGATCCGCGCCGGGCTGCCGGAGCTGCCGCGCGCCAAGGTCGAGCGCTACCAGCGCAGCCTGGGGCTCTCCGCCCAGGACGCCGGGAACCTGGTGGCGGACGCGGCGGTGTCGGCCTGGTTCGACGCGGCGCTCGCCGCGTACGGCGCCGGCCCGGAGGCGGCGAAGAAGGTCGCGAACTGGGTGATCGGCGAGCTGGCCCGCCTGGCGAACGAGACCGGCGAGGCGCCCGCCGCCTGGAAGCTGACGCCGGCGCGGCTCGCCGCGGTGCTGCGCCTCATCGACGCCGGCACCATCGGCGGACCGGGCGCGAAGCAGGTGGTGGAGGAGGTCTTCCGCACCGGCGCCGAGCCCGACGCGGTGGTGAAGGCGAAGGGGCTGGCGCAGGTCTCCGACGAGGGCGCCATCGAGGCGGCGGTGGACAAGGTGCTCGCCGCGAACCCGGGCGAGGTGGAGAAGTACCGCGGCGGCCGCAAGAACCTCGTCGGCTTCTTCGTCGGGCAGGTCATGAAGGAGATGCGCGGCAAGGGCAACCCGGCGGTGGTGAACGCGCTCCTGCGCAGGAAGCTGGGGGACTGACCGTGGCGCGCTGGGCAGGGTGGGGTGCGGGACCCGCGGGCGCCGGCGCGACCGGCGGCCCGAGCAAGCTGTTCCTCTCGCTGGCGCTGGCGGGCTCGGCGGTGGTGGCCGGGGTGCTGGCGGTGCAGGGGCGCTGGCCGGCGGCGGGCGTGGCCGCCTGCGCGGCCGGGTACTTCGCGCTGCGGCTCTTCGCCGGGCTGGGCAAGGGAGAGCGATGACGGTCCGTGAACCCCTCCGGCCGGTGCTGTACGACGACGGCCGCGACCTGGTGCGCCTGCTCGACCAGAAGGCGCTGCCGGCCGAGGAGCGCTGGCTCGAGCTGTCCACCGCCGACGCGGTCGCGGCGGCCATCAAGGACCTCACCGTCCGCGGGGCGCCGGCCATCGGCGTGGCGGCGGCCTACGGGCTGGCGGTGGAGGCGCGGCGGGGCGCCGGCCCGGAGCGGCTGCGCGCCGCGGCGGACCTGCTCGCCCGCGCCCGGCCCACCGCGGTGAACCTGGCCTGGGCGGTGCGGCGCATGTCGGCGCGGATCGGCGCGCCGGCCGCGGACGTGCTGGCCGAGGCGCACGCCATCCGCGACGAGGACGAGGCGGCCTGCCGCCGCATCGGCGCGCTCGGCGCCCCGCTCGTCCCGCGGAGCGCCCGGGTGCTCACCCACTGCAACGCCGGCGCGCTCGCCACCGCCGGCTACGGTACCGCGCTCGGGGTGGTGCGCGCGGCGGTCGAGTCCGGGAACGCCATCTCGGTGTTCGCCGACGAGACGCGCCCGTTCCTCCAGGGCGCGCGGCTCACCGCCTGGGAGCTGCACCGCGACGGCATCCCGGTGACGGTGCTCACCGACGGCATGGCGGGCTGGCTCATGGCGCGCGGCGAGATCGGCTGCGTCGTGGTGGGCGCCGACCGCATCGCCGCGAACGGCGACGTGGCGAACAAGATCGGCACCTACGCGCTGGCGGTGCTCGCGGCGCACCACCGGTTGCCGTTCTACGTGGCCGCCCCCTGGTCCACGGTGGACCTCGCCACGCCCACCGGCGCGGACATCCCCATCGAGGAGCGGGGCGCCGACGAGGTGGTCGTGCTGGCCGGCCAGCGCATCGCACCGGCCGGGGTCCCGGCGCGGTACCCGGCGTTCGACGTCACCCCGGCGGCGCTCGTCACCGCCATCGTGACGGAGCGCGGCGTGGTGCGCGCGCCGCACGCGGCCGGGCTGGCGGCGCTCGCGACGGCGCGGTAGCGCCGGGGTAGGCGGTCCGGCGCCTAGCCGCGCCGTGCACCCGGCGTCTAGGATCCGCGGCCGCATGGCGGATCTCACCCACACGCGCGTGTTCGGGCAGGCCACCCGCGGCCTGGTCGCGATCGGCCTGCGGCGCCGCCCGCTCGCCGACCTGTACCACCTGCTCGTCACCGGCCCGTGGGCGCGCCTCTGCGCGGTGTACGCGCTCGTCTACTTCGTCACCGCGGCGCTGTTCGAGGCGGCGCACTACGCGCTCGGCGAGGCGGGCCCGGCGGCGCGCGGCTCGGCGATCGCGGCGCTGGTGGCGCTCGCGCGCGGCGCCAGCCGGGACGAGGTGCGGGCGGCGCTCGCGCCGCGGGCGCTCGCGGCCGGGCTGGTGGCCGGCGCCGAGGGGTTCGTGCGCTGGGCGGAGCTCGTGATCGGCGCGGGCATCGTGCTCGCGAAGTTCTCGCTGCTCCGCGCCCGGGTGCTGTTCAGCGAGGTGGCGGTGATCGGCCCGCACCGCGGCGGCGAGGCGCTCCAGTTCCGCATGGCGAACGAGCGCACCAGCCACGTGGTGGACGCGAAGGTGTCGGTGATGCTGGTGCGCGACGAGCTCGACGACGAGGGCGAGCCGGTCCGGCGCGCGCACGACCTGCCGCTCGTCCGCGGCGGCACCGCGCTGTTCTCGCACGCCTGGACGGCGGCCCACCCCATCGGCCCGGCCAGCCCGCTCGCCGGGGCCGACGGCGGGGCGCTCGCCGCCGCCGAGGCGGAGATCATCGTCACCTTCAGCGGCTACGACGAGGCGCTCACCCGCGTCATCTACGCCCGCCACGTCTACCCGGCCGCGCGCATCCGGTGGGGCGCCCGCTTCGCGCCCATCGTGCGGACGCTGCCCGACGGGCGGCGCGCGGTGGACTACCGCCGCTTCCACGAGGTGGTCGAGGCGGAGCCCGCGGCCCGCCCCGAGCGCGCGCGGCGCCGCGCCCGCGAAGGGTGAGCCCCGCCCGACGCGGCCGGGGCGCTCCCCGCGGGCGGCCCCCCGGATTAGGATCCTCGGCATGGCCCCCCGCACCTGCCCCGCCTGCGGCCGCCCGCAGGGCACGAACGGCGACTGCATCTCCTGCCGCGACGCGGCCGCCCGGGAGCTCGCCCGCGATGCGCGCGACGTGACGCCGGAGACGGCCGGCGCGCACGCGGAGTCGGCGCGGCGCTTCCTCGCGCGCCCGCCCTGGTACGCGAAGACCGCGCCGGCCAAGCTGCGCAGCAAGCTGCGCCTGCTCTGGATGGTGATCCGCGACTACGCGAACGGCACCTACCGCAAGGTCCCGTGGAAGGCGGTCGCCGCGCTGGCCGCGGCGGTGGTCTACGTGGTCTCGCCCATCGACCTCGTCCCCGACTTCCTGGTGCCGTTCGGCTTCACCGACGACGTGCTGGCGCTCGCGCTGACCTGGGGGCTCGTGAAGCGGGAGCTGCGCGATTACTGTCAGTGGAAGGGGCTGTCGCCGGCGCACTTCGGGCTCTGATCCCGGCGCCCCCGCGAAAGGACGCGGGCGGCGGGGATCGACCCCGCCGCCCGCCGGTGCCGCACGCTCGGGTGCGGGCGTCAGTGCTTCCCGTGGCCCTTCCCCTTGCCCGGGTGGCCGCCGTGGTCGCCGCCGTGGCCGCCATGGCCGCCGCCCTCGTAGCGGGCGGGCGCGCCGTGGCCCTTGCCCGGGTGGAAGCGCTTGTACTTGCCGGGCGGGACCTGGACCAGCCGGGACGGCACGTAGCGCGGCTGCATGTAGACCCAGCCGCCGCGCGGGCTGCGGGCGCGGTACCAGCCGCCGTCGTGGCGGACCCAGTACCAGTTGTCCACGAAGAAGACCTCCTCCTCGACGTCCGGCACCACCTGGACGCCGGGGGAGACGACGACGAGCTGCGGGAGGACGACCGGAAGGTCCAGGCGGAGCTGCACCGATGCCTGGGCCTCGGCGAGGCAGGGGAGCGCGAACGCGCACGCGAGGGCGATCACATGTCGCTTGTTCATAGGACGCGGAGGATCGGCCGATCGGGCGCACGCCGCAAGGCGGAGGGATGCCCACATCGGCTCCCCCCTCCGGCGGCAGGCCGGGTGCGCCGATCCAACCGCCCGGCATTCCTTGACAGGTGCCGCGGCGCGATCGTATATGACCGCCCTTCCGGAGGGCCGGTTCGTCGCGCTCGCACGCGCGCGGCCGTGTTTTCCTCCCCAGATTCCGAGGAGAAGCGATGTACGCGGTGATTCGGACCGGCGGGAAGCAGTATCGCGTCGCCCAGGGCGACCGGGTGAAGATCGAGAAGCTCGCCGGCGACGTCGGCGGGAAGGTGAACTTCGACGTGCTGCTCGTCGGCGGCGAGGGCGAGGCGAAGGTCGGCAAGCCGACCCTGGCCGGCGTCACCGTCGAGGGCGAGATCGTCGCCCAGGGCAAGCACAAGAAGGTCATCCACTTCCGGAAGAAGAAGGAAGGCTGGACCAAGAAGCGGGGCCACCGTCAGCCCTACACCGAGGTCCTCATCACCACGGTCCGGGCCTAAGGCCCGGGGCGAACGGAGCAGGAAATGGCTCACAAAAAGGGACAGGGCTCTTCGCGCAACGGGCGCGACTCTCCCGGCCAGCGCCGCGGGATCAAGGTCTACGGGTCCGAGAAGGTGGTCGCGGGCAACATCCTCGTCCGCCAGGTCGGCACGCTCGTCCACCCCGGCCAGAACGTCGGCATGGGCAAGGACTTCACGCTGTTCGCGCTCATCGACGGCACCGTGAAGTACAGCCGGACCCGCGGCGACCGCCGCGTGGTGTCGGTGCTCCCCGGGGCGTAAGCTCCCCTCGCCTCCGGCACGGCTCGGGGCGACGGCACTGCGCGCGCCGCGGATCCTCGGGTCCGCGGCGCTTCGCGTTTCTCGAGGTCGCTCGTGAAGTTCGTCGACGAGGTGAAGATCCACGTGAAGGCCGGCGACGGCGGCGACGGTGCCGTCGCGTGGCGGCGCGAGAAGTTCATCCCGCGGGGCGGCCCGGCCGGCGGCGACGGCGGCAACGGCGGCGACGTGGTGCTGGAGGTCGATCCGCAGCTCTCGACCCTGCTCGACTACCGCTACATCCGCGAGCACAAGGCGCGGAACGGCGAGAAGGGCAGCGGCTCGGACATGAACGGCAAGGACGGCGCGGACCTGGTCCTGCGCGTCCCGCCGGGCACGGTGGTGAAGGACGCGGGCACCGGCGAGCAGCTCTGCGACCTGGGCACCGCGGGCGAGCGCGTCGTGATCGCGAAGGGCGGCCGCGGCGGCCTCGGCAACATGAACTTCGCGACGTCCACCAACCAGGCGCCGCGCTACGCCGAGGACGGCACGCCGGGCGAGGAGCGGGACCTCGTCCTCGAGCTGAAGCTGCTCGCCGACGTGGGGATCGTGGGCTACCCGAACGCCGGGAAGTCCACCCTCATCAGCCGCATCTCGCGCGCCCGCCCGAAGATCGCGGACTACCCGTTCACCACGCTCACGCCGAACCTGGGCGTGGTCGGCTGGCGCGAGCGGAGCTTCGTGGTCGCCGACATCCCCGGGCTCATCGAGGGCGCGCACGCCGGCGCCGGCCTGGGGCACCAGTTCCTCCGCCACGTGGAGCGCTGCCGCGTCCTCATCCACCTGGTGGAGGGCGCGAACCCGGAGCCGGGCCGCGCGCCCAAGGCCGACCTCGACGCCATCGACGCCGAGCTCGCCGCCTACTCCGAGGAGCTGGCGCGGAAGCCGCAGCTCGTGGCGGTGACCAAGATCGACATCCCCGAGGCGCGCGCCGCCGGCGTGAAGCTCCAGAAGCTGCTCGGCCGGCGCAAGAAGCCGGTGCCGGTGCACCTCGTCTCGGCGGTCACCGGCGAGGGGCTCGACGCGCTCCTCGACGCGGTCGGGCGCGCGCTGTTCAAGGAGGCGCGGCCGCACCGGGGCGGCGGCGGCAAGAAGCTCGCGAAGCCGAGGGCGCGCGCGTGAAGCTGGGCGACCCCGCGTTCGTGCTCCCGGAGCGCCGGGCCCGCATCGACGCGGTGGTGGCGAACCGCACCCGCACGCTCACGGTGGTGATGGAGGCGTTCTGCGATCCGCAGAACGTGAACGCGGTGCTGCGCACCTGCGAGGCGTTCGGGGTCCAGACGCTGCACGCGGTCGAGGGGCCCATGAAGCCCTACGACCGCAACAAGAAGATCAGCCAGAACGCCGACAAGTGGCTGGACGTGCGGCGCTGGTCCTCCACCACCGAGTGCCTCACGCACCTCCGCTCGGAGGGGTTCGCGATCTACGCCACGCACCTCGGCGACCGCTCCCGGCCCATGGCCGGGCTCTCCTTCGCCGGCAAGGTGGCGCTCGTGTTCGGGAACGAGCAGCGCGGCGTCTCCGAGGAGGCGCTGGCGCTCGCCGACGCCTGCTACGCCATCCCCATGCGCGGCTTCGTCCAGTCGCTGAACGTGTCGGTGGCGGCGGCGATCTCGCTCGCCCACGCGGTGGAGCGGCGCGAGGCCGAGCGCGGCCGGCACGGCGACCTGCCCGAGGACGAGGCGCAGGCGCTGCGGGAGCGCTTCTACCTGCTCGCGGTGAAGCAGCGCAGCCGGATCGCCAAGGCCGAGGCGGTCCGCGACCGGAACGCGCGCCGCGCGCGCACGCGCGGCTAGCCCTGGGCCGGCGGCCCGGGCGGCGCGGCCGGCGCGGCGTCCGGTGGCGCGGGGCGCTTCCGAGCGGTGCGCCACCCCGCGACCAGCCCGACCAGCGCGGCGACGGCGACGACCGCGGGGGCGGCGTGGTCGAGCGCGCGGCGGAACGGGGCGCGCTCGGCGGCCACGAACAGCACCAGCCCGGCGACCCCCATCACCAGCGCGAACGCGAGCGCCCCGCGCGACACCCGGCCCTTCCCCGGCCGGCCCCGCACCGCCGCGAGCCGCAGCGCGGCCGCGACCCCGACCAGCCCGGCCCCGATCGCCATCCACGCGCCGGTGAGCCCGCCCACCAGCCCGGCGAAGTCGTACGCGTTCACGGCGCGCAGCCCTCCCAGAACGCGGCCAGGTCCGGCGGCAGCGGCACCTCCAGCCGGACCGGCGCGCGGGTGACCGGGTGCGGCAGCTCGAGCCGCCAGGCGTGCAGCGCGTGGCGCGGCAGGCGGAGCAGCGCGAGGTCGCCGTCGGTCATCGCGCGCCGGGTGAACCGGTCGAAGATCTCCTCGTCGGGCCCGTAGATCTTGTCGCCCACCATGGGCAGCCCGGCGTGCGCGAGGTGCGCGCGGATCTGGTGCTGGCGCCCGGTGCGCGGGCGGCAGGCGAGCAGCGCCACCGGCGCGCCGTCCGGCGCGCGGCGCCGGCCCAGCACCTCGAACGCGGTCTGCGACGGCAGCCCCTCCGCCGCCACGTGCATCCGCACGCGCACCGCCGACGCGCCGGTGAGCGCGAGCGGCGCGTCCACCGTGAACGCGTCCTCGACCGGCGCGCCCAGCGCGAGCGCGAGGTAGGTCTTGTGCACGCGCGCGTGCGCGAAGTCGCGCTTCAGGACCTTCGTCACCTCGGGCGCGGTCCCGCAGGCGAGCAGGCCGGAGGTCTCGCGGTCGAGCCGGTGCGCCGGATCGACCTTGCGGTCCGGGTAGCGCAGGCGCGCCAGCGAGGTGAACGTGTTCGCGGCGTAGCGCGCGGTGGGGTGGACCGGCAGCCCGGCCGGCTTGTCCACCACCAGCAGCGCGCCGTCGTCGTGCACCACCCCGAACTCCTGGGGCGTGTCCGGCTCGGCCTCGGCGTCCTTGAGGAGCGCGAAGGAGAGGCCGGGCGCGACGCGGGTGGAGGGCTTCAGCCGGCGGCCGTCCTCGGTCTCGAGCCGCTGCGCGATGAGCCGCTGCACCCGCTCGCGCGAGAGCCGGCGGATCTTCTCCTGGAGGTAGCGATCGAGGCGCCACCCCGCGTAGTTCGGCTCGACCGTGAAGCGGACCCGGACCTGCTGCGTCACCGGCGCACCATACACCGGCGGCCGCCGCGACGCCCCCGCCCCGCGCGGCGCCGTCAGGCCCGCGCCAGGAACGCGAGCACCGCGTCCGCGGCCCGCTCCCCCGCCTGCCCGTCCCAGAGCGCCGGGACGCGTCCGCGCCCGGGGGCGCCGTCGAGCGCGCGGCGGGCCTCCGCCACGATGCGGCCGGGGTCGGTGCCCACCACGTGGTTCGTGCCCTCGCTGACGGTGACCGGGCGCTCGGTGTTCTCGCGCAGCGTGAGGCAGGGGACGCCGAGCGCGGTGGACTCCTCCTGCAGGCCGCCGGAGTCGGTGAGCACCAGGCGCGCGGCGCTCGTGAGCGAGAGGAACTCGAGGTAGCCGAGCGGCTCGACCAGCCGGAGCGCGGCGGCAGCGCCGGCGAGCGCGGGGTCGGCGAGGCGGGCGCGGGTGCGCGGGTGGACCGGGAACACCACCGGCAGCGCGCGCGCGACCTCCGCCAGCGCGCCGAGCAGCCGGCCGAGCGCGGCGGGGTCGTCCACGTTGGAGGGCCGGTGCAGCGTGAGGACGGCGTACCCGCCCTCCTCGAGGCCCAGGTCGCGCCAGGCCGAAAGCGCGCGGGCACGCGGCAGGTGCGCGCGGAGCGTGTCGATCATGAGGTTGCCGACCCGGGCCACCCGCGCCGCCGGGACCCCCTCGCGCGCGAGGTTCTCGTCGGCGTCCGGGCTCGGGGTGAGCAGCAGGTCGGCGAGGTGGTCGGTGACCACCCGGTTCAGCTCCTCCGGCATGCTCCGGTCGTGGCTGCGCAGCCCCGCCTCGAGGTGCGCCACCGGGATCCCGAGCTTCGCCGCCACCAGCGCGGCCGCCACCGTCGAGTTCACGTCGCCGGGCACGACCACCAGGTCCGGCCGCGGCGCCGCCTCGAGCAGCGCCCGCTCGAACGCGATCATCACCCGGCCCGTCTGCTCGCCGTGGGTGCCGGAGCCCACCCCCAGGTCGAGGTCCGGGCGGGGCAGCCCGAGCTCGGCGAAGAACACGCCGCTCATCCGCTCGTCGAAGTGCTGGCCGGTGTGGACGAGGCGCTGCGCCGCGCCCCGCCGGGAGAGCGCGGCCATGAGCGGGGCGACCTTCATGAAGTTGGGGCGGGCGCCGACCACGTGGAGCACGAGGGCCATGTCGAAAGCTAGGAGGCCGGCCGTCCCCCGAAAATCACCCGCGAGCCCGCGGGCGCGGCCCCGCGGAGCTCCGCTCCGTGGCGCGGGGCGCGGCCCCGTCCTGAATGATTCTCGGCCGCTCGAAACCTGCCGTTGACTCGGGGGATCCCCCCGCGTACTTTGCAGTCCCGGTTTGAGACACGTCGCAGTCATCATCCCGGCCCGGTACGGCGCCACGCGCTTCCCGGGAAAGCCCCTCGCCGATCTGGCAGGCAAGCCCCTCATCGCCCATGTGGTCGAGCGCGCGAAGCGCGCCCGCGGGGTGGACGTCGTGGCCGTGGCCACCGACGACGACCGGATCGTGCGCGCCGTCCGCGCCGCGGGGGGCGAGGCCATCCTGACCGGACCGGCCGCGACGGGCACGGACCGGGTGGCGGAGGCCGCGCGCAAGCTCGCGCCGCGGCCGGAGATCGTGGTGAACCTGCAGGGCGACGAGCCGCTCATCGAGCCGGAGGCCATCGAGGCGGTCATCGACGCGATGGCCGGCGGCGTCCGGATGGCGACGCTCGCCCGCCCGCTCGCCGAGGGCGAGCTGGAGCGGACCCAGGTCGTCAAGGTGGTGACGCGGGCGAGCGGCGACGCGCTGTACTTCTCGCGCGCGCCCATCCCGCACCGGCGCGCCGGCGGCGAGAGCCCGCTGGCCCGCGCCCACGTGGGCATCTACGCGTTCACCGCCGCGTTCCTGGAGACGTTCACCGCGCTCGCGCCGGGCAGGCTCGAGGGGGAGGAGGCGCTCGAGCAGCTGCGGGCGCTGGAGCACGGGTACGACATCCGCGTGGCCGACACCGGCTACCGGGGTTTCGGGATCGACACGCCCGGCGACCTGGAGCGCGCGCGGGCGCTCCTGGCCGCGGGGGCGTGATCCGGGGAGAGCACATGGTCAAGCGGGGAAAGAAGACGAAGTACCTGTTCGTCACCGGCGGCGTGGTGAGCTCGCTCGGCAAGGGGCTCTCGGCGGCGTCGATCGGCGCGCTGCTCGAGAACCGCGGGCTGGAGGTCCAGCACCTCAAGCTCGACCCGTACATCAACGTGGACCCGGGCACGATGAGCCCGTTCCAGCACGGCGAGGTGTTCGTCACCGACGACGGCGCCGAGACCGACCTCGACCTCGGGCACTACGAGCGCTTCACCAGCGCCAAGATGACCCGGCGGAACAACTACACCACCGGCCGCATCTACCAGAACGTCATCCAGCGCGAGCGCCGGGGCGAGTACCTGGGCAAGACCGTGCAGGTGATCCCGCACATCACCGACGAGATCAAGGCGGTGACCGCGAGGCCGCCGGCGGCGCGGACATCCTCATCGTCGAGGTGGGCGGCACCGTCGGCGACATCGAGTCGCTGCCGTTCCTCGAGGCGATCCGCCAGATGAAGTACGACGTGGGCGAGGAGAACGCCGTCTACGCGCACCTCACGCTCGTGCCGTTCATCGCCGCCGCCGGCGAGCTGAAGACCAAGCCCACCCAGCACAGCGTCAAGGAGCTGCGCGAGATCGGCATCCAGCCCGACCTGCTGCTGTGCCGCTCCGACCGCGAGATCCCGCGCGACATGAAGGACAAGATCGCGCTGTTCTGCAACGTGGACCCGTCGGCGGTGTTCACCGCGCTCGACGTCGCGTCGATCTACGAGGTGCCGCTCTCGCTCCACCGCGAGGGGCTCGACGACAAGCTGGCCGAGCTGTTCAACATCTGGAGCCGCGCCCCGCGCCTCGAGCGCTGGGAGACCATCGTCGACAAGGTGAAGAACCCGCGCCGCGGCGAGGTGCGGATCGGCATCGTCGGCAAGTACGTGGAGCTGCACGAGAGCTACAAGAGCCTCAACGAGGCGCTGGTCCACGGCGGCATCGCCAACGACGCGCGGGTGAAGCTGGCGTTCATCGACTCGACCAAGCTGGAGGAGGGCGACCTCTCCGAGCTGGACAAGGTGGACGCGATCCTGGTGCCGGGCGGGTTCGGCATCCGCGGGACCGAGGGGAAGATCCTCGGCGTGAAGTACGCCCGCGAGCACAAGGTGCCGTTCTTCGGCATCTGCCTCGGCCTGCAGATGGCCGTCATCGAGATGGCGCGCAACGTGCTCGGCCTGGCCGGCGCGAACTCGCTCGAGTTCGACGAGCAGACGCCGCACCCGGTGGTCACGCTGATGGAGGGGCAGAAGGGCGTGACCGACAAGGGCGGGACCATGCGGCTCGGCGCGTACCCCTGCGCGCTGAAGGAGGGCACCAAGGCCCGCGCGCTGTACGGCGCCGACCTGGTGCACGAGCGCCACCGCCACCGCTTCGAGTTCAACAACGACTACCGGGCCCAGTTCGAGGCGGCCGGGATGGTGTTCTCGGGCGTGAACCCGGACCTCGGCCTGGTGGAGATGATCGAGCTGCCCGGCCAGCACTTCGTGGGCTGCCAGTTCCACCCCGAGTTCCGCTCCAAGCCCTTCGCGCCGCACCCGCTGTTCGCGGGGTTCGTGAAGGCCGCCCTCGAGCACCGCGACGCGCAGCAGCGCCAGCCCTCGGCCGAGGTGAAGAAGCTCCCGGTCGGGAAGAACGGATAGCCGATGTCCCAGCCGATCCTGGCCCGCGTGGGCGGGCACCTCGTGGGCGACGGGCAGCCGCTGCTGCTCATCGCCGGCCCCTGCGTCATGGAGGACGAGGCGCACGGCCTCCGCCACGCCCGGCGCGTGAAGGAGCTCGCCGCGAAGCACGGCGTGCCGGTGGTGTTCAAGGCCAGCTTCGACAAGGCCAACCGCTCCTCCGGCAAGAGCTACCGCGGCCCCGGCCTGGAGGCGGGGCTGGCCGCGTTCCAGGCGGTGAAGCGCGAGACCGGGCTGCCCTGCCTCACCGACGTGCACGAGACCTGGCAGGCGGAGCCGGCCGGGCAGGTGGTGGACGTGCTGCAGGTGCCGGCGTTCCTGTGCCGGCAGACCGACCTCGTCATCGCCTGCGCGCGCCACGGCCGCGCCGTGAACGTGAAGAAGGGCCAGTTCCTCGCGCCGCGCGAGATGCGCCACGCCATCGCGAAGTGCCGCGAGGGCGGGAACGAGAACGTGTTCCTGACCGAGCGCGGCGCCACCTTCGGCTACGGCAACCTGGTGGTCGACATGCGCGCCCTGGTGCAGATGCGCGAGCTGGGCGTGCCGGTGTGCATGGACGCGACCCACAGCGTGCAGATGCCGGGCTCGGGCGGCGACACCACCGCCGGCGACCGGCAGTTCGTGGCGCCGCTGGCGCGCGCGGCGGCCGCGGTGGGCATCGACGCCCTGTTCATGGAGATCCACGAGGACCCGGCGGTGGCGAAGTCCGACGGGCCCAACTCGCTCGACTTCCCCACCGCCGACCGCGTGCTCCGCGAGGTGCTGGCGATCCGGCACGCGCTGGGGCAGCCGTGACCGAGGCCGAGCTCCTCGCCCGCGCCGCGCGCGTCCGGCTGCTGTTGCTGGACGTGGACGGCGTGCTCACCGACGGCCGGCTCTACTACGGCCCGGACGGCGAGGCGCTGAAGGTGTTCGACGTGAAGGACGGCCACGGGATCGTGCTCCTGCGCGAGCACGTCGCGCTGGGGGTCGTCTCCGGCCGGCCGGGCAAGGCCTCGGAGGCGCGCCTCCGCGAGCTGCGCTTCCAGCACCTCGTGTTCGGCGAGCGCGACAAGCTGGCCGGCTACGCGCGGCTCGCGCACCTCGGCGTCCCGGACGCCGAGGTGGCGTACATGGGCGACGACGTGAACGACGTGCCGCTGCTCGCGAAGGTGGGCCTCGCCGCCTGCCCCGCCGACGCGCGGCCCGAGGCGAAGGCGGTCGCGCACCTCGTCACCGCCGCCCCCGGCGGCCGCGGCGCGGTCCGCGAGCTGTGCGACCTGCTGCTCCGCGCCCGCGGGCTCTAGCCCGGAGCGCCGCCCGGGGCTGCCGATCTCCCCGGATCCCGTGCTAGCGTGCGCCCCGCCATGGCCGTACCGCTCCGCAAGCGGATCAAGAGGAGCGTCCGCTCCGCGCTGGTCCGCGCCGCCCTCTGGATCCTGGGCCTGCTGCCCCTCGGCCCCGCCCTCGCGCTCGGCGGGCTGGTGGGCCGCGCCGGCTACCACCTCGCCCGCGACACGCGCCGCCTCGCGCTCCGGAGCCTCGCCGTCGCGTTCCCGGAGAAGCCCGAGGCCGAGCGCGAGGCCATCGTCCGCGCGATGTTCGTGCACCTCGGGCGCACCGCGCTCGAGCTCGCCGCCATCCGCAGCTACGACGCGCGGCTCGAGACCTACGTCGAGCTGTCGCCGCCCGGGCTGCTGCAGGAGGTCATCGCGCGCGGCCGCGGCATGGTGTTCGTCACCGGCCACGTGGGGAGCTGGGAGCTCCTCGCCCGCCGCATCGCCCGGGCCGGCATCCCGAACGCCGTCATCGCCAAGGCCGGCGGCGACGCCGCGCTGAACCGGGTGGCCGAGCGCTTCCGCGCCGCCGGCGGGGTCACCACGCTCTGGCGCGAGAACCCCGACACCGGCCGCGCCATCATCCGCACCTTCCGGCAGGGGAAGGCGCTCGGGCTGCTCATCGACCAGGACACGAAGGTCCAGGGCCTGTTCGTCCCGTTCTTCGGCCGGCTCGCGTACACGCCGCGCGCCGCGGCCGACCTCGCGCTCCGCTTCGGCGCGCCGGTGGTGGTCGGCACCATCCGGCGCCGGGGGCCGCGCGCCGGCGACGGCCACCTCCTCGAGTGCGTGGAGATCCCGTTCGCCGCCGACCCGCCCGACCGCGAGGCCGAGGCGGTCCGGCTCACCGCCGCCTGCTCTGCCGCCCTGGAGGCAGCCATCCGGCGGAGCCCGGCCGAGTGGGTGTGGATGCACCAGCGCTGGAAGACGCGCCCCGAAGGCGAGAACCAGGCCGGCGGTCCCCAAGCAAAGGCAATGCCGAAAAGCGCTGAGCTTTCACGCGGCTAGGGCGGCCGGGCATAAAGCAAGGTCTGTGCCCGTCGATCCAGCAAGGAAAGAATGCTATGTTTCAGCGGCTTTGGATGCGGACGGCGGCCGGGCTGGCCGCCGCTCTCGCGCTCGGGCTCGGCACCGGATGCCAGCCCGCCCAGCCCGTGGAGGCGCGTGACGTGGTGCCTGAGCTGATGCTCGAGGGGGTTCGATTCCGCGTGTGGCGGGAGGCGGACCTGCGCGTCGAGGGCGAGGCGCGCACCGCCACGCTGGAGCGCGACTCGACCCAGCTCAAGGCCCGGGACGTCGTGGCGGTCCTCCCGCGCGGTGGGGACCCGGTGCGGATCGCCGCGCCGGAAGGCTCCGGGTTCCTGTCGGCTCACACCTTCGAGGCGCACGGCGGTGTCACGGTGCGTCACCTCGACACCGTGGCCCGGACGCCCAGCGCCCGGTACACGCCGGAGGGCGAGGGCGGGATGGTCCGCGGGGACCAGGCGCTCACGGTGGACGGGCGCGGCTACCGGCTCCAGGGCACCGGGTTCGTGCTCGACGCCGGCACCGGCGAGCTGACGCTGGGCGGGAGCCCGCGGCTGACCGGCGGGGGGAGCCGCGGTGATCGCGCTCCTCGCCGCCGCGCTGCTCGGCGCCGTCCCGGCGCCGGCCCAGGGAAAGCCCGCCGCGAGGGCCGCGGCCCGGGCGGCGCCCGACTACCGGGTGGACGCCGCCGAGGTCCGCTACGCGTTCCAGCGCCGCGAGGTGATCTTCACCGGCAAGCCGGTGACCCTCACCCGCGACGACGCGGTGCTGACCTGCGCGCGCCTCGAGGCGAAGAACGACGAGGCGGGCGTGATCGAGACCGCGGTGTGCCGCGGCGACGTGAAGCTGGTCCGCGGGGAGCGCACCGTGACCTGCCAGACCGCCACCTACGAGCACGCGGCCGCGCGGGTGACCTGCGACGGCGCGGCGGTGCTGCGCGACCGCGGCACCGAGGCGCACGGGAAGCGGCTCGTGTACGAGCTGCGCAACGACGAGGTGAAGCTGGAGGGCGGCGGCGCGCCGGTCCGGATCACCGTGCCGGGCGCCGAGGTGGAGCAGCGGCGGCGCGAGCTGGACGCGCAGCGCAAGGAGCAGGGGAAGTGACCGCGGCCGGCGGCGACGCGCTCCTCAGGGCCGAGGGGCTGGTGAAGTCCTACCGCGGCCGCCGCGTGGTGGACGGCGTGTCCTTCCACGTCGCGCCCGGCGAGGTGGTGGGGCTGCTCGGCCCGAACGGCGCCGGCAAGACCACCTCGTTCAACATGGTGGTGGGGCTGGTGGTGCCGGAGAAGGGGAAGGTGACGCTCGGCGAGCACGACCTCACCCGCCTGCCCATGCACCGGCGCGCGCGGCTCGGGGTCGGGTACCTGCCGCAGGAGGCGTCGATCTTCCGCAAGCTCACCGTCCGGCAGAACTTCGTGGGCGTGCTGGAGGCGCTCGGCGTCGGGCGCGCCGAGCGGAACGAGCGCGCCGCGGCGCTGCTCGCCGAGTACCGCCTGGAGAAGGTGGCGGACTCGCTGGGCGAGCAGCTCTCCGGCGGCGAGCGCCGCCGCGCCGAGGTGGCGCGGAGCCTGCTCTCCAGCCCGCGGTACATCCTGTTCGACGAGCCGTTCGCCGGCGTGGACCCGATCGCGGTGGGCGAGCTGCAGCGCCTCATCGGCGGCCTGCGCGATCGCGGCATCGGCGTCCTCATCACCGACCACAACGTGCGCGAGGCGCTCGGCATCTGCGGGCGCGCGTACATCCTCTCCTCGGGGTCGATCCTCGAGCAGGGCACGCCGGTCGAGATCGCCGCCAGCCCCCGGGCGCGGGCGGTGTACCTCGGCGACAAGTTCAGGCTGGACGACCACCAGCCAGCGGAGCCTCGATGAGCCTCGAGCTGAAGCAGCACCTCAAGATGACCCAGCAGCTGGTGATGACGCCCCAGCTGCAGCAGGCCATCAAGCTCCTGCAGCTCTCGCGCATGGAGCTGGTCGATCTCATCCGCACCGAGATGACCGAGAACCCCATGCTGGAGGGGGCGGACGAGAACGACGAGCAGGCGGTGCCCGACGGCGCCAGCCCCGCCGAGCAGGCCGAGATCGAGGCGAAGCCGGAGCACAAGGAGGCGGAGAAGGCCGAGGAGGTGAAGGGCGAGGAGGGCGCGAACGAGATCGACTGGGACCAGTACCTCGACCAGTACCAGCTCCAGGGCCACACCGCGCCGTCCAACCGCGGCCTCTCCGACGAGGAGCTGCCCGGCTACGAGGCCACGCTCACCAAGAAGACCGACCTCGTCGACCACCTGGTCTGGCAGCTGCGCCTCTCGAACTTCACGCCCGAGGAGGAGCAGGTCGCGATGCTCATCATCGGGAACCTCGACGACGACGGCTACTTCAAGATGCCGGCGGTGGAGGGCGAGGCCGACGAGGCCACCTCGCGCGATCCGCTGGTGCGGGTGGCGTTCGAGTCGGGGCAGGGGATCGAGGTCGCCGAGCGGGTGCTGCGGAAGGTGCAGACGTTCGATCCGCTCGGCGTCGCCGCCCGCAACCTGCGCGAGTGCCTGATGATCCAGGTGGTCGCGCTGAACGCCGACACGCCCGAGATCGTCGCGATCATCGAGCGCCACCTGAAGCACCTCGAGTCGAAGAACTACCAGGCCATCGCCAAGGACCTGAAGGTTCCCATCGAGGAGGTGGTGAAGGCGGTCAAGGTGATCAGCCGCCTCGAGCCGAAGCCGGGCCGCGCCTACTCCGGCGAGGAGGCGCAGTACATCACCCCCGACGTCTACGTCCACAAGATGGGCGACAAGTACGTCACCGTCCTCAACGACGACGGCCTCTCGAAGCTGCGCATCTCCGGCATGTACCGCGCCGCGCTCAAGAACGGCGAGGCGGGCAAGGCCAAGGAGTACATCCAGGAGAAGCTGCGCAGCGCGGTGTGGCTCATCCGCTCCATCCACCAGCGGCAGCGGACCATCTACAAGGTCACCGAGTCGATCGTGAAGTTCCAGCGCGACTTCCTCGACAAGGGGATCGCGCACCTGAAGCCGCTCATCCTGCGCGACGTGGCCGAGGACATCGGGATGCACGAGTCCACCGTCTCGCGCGTCACCACGAACAAGTACGTCCACACGCCGCAGGGCATCTACGAGCTGAAGTTCTTCTTCAACTCGGCCATCCAGAAGACCGGGGGCGACGAGATCGCGAGCGAGGCGGTGAAGAACCACATCCGCCAGATCGTGGCGGCCGAGGACCCGAAGCACCCGCACTCGGACCAGAAGATCGTCGAGCTCTTGAAGGGGCAGAACATCGAGATCGCCCGCCGCACCGTCGCGAAGTACCGCGAGGTGCTGGGGATCCTGCCCAGCTCGAAGCGCAAGAAGTACTTCTAGGCGCCTCCGCGTCCCCGTGTCCGGTGACCGGCGGCGGGGCGGCCCCGCCCGCGGCCGGACGGCCGGTCGCCCGATCGCGGCGGCTCGACGCCCCGTCAGGCCGGATCGCCGTCGAAGACCGGGATCGATCCCGGCGGCGCTGGGCTATTATGACCTCGACATGTTGCCAGCTCCGGCAGCATTCGCGGCCGCGGCACCGACGGGACACAGCACCCGCCGGACCGCGGCCGAAGCATTTGCGGTCCTCCCAAGGAGGCGGTTCATGCAGGTGAACATCACCTTCCGGCATCTGGATCCCACCGAAGCCCTCAAGGCCCACGTCCGCGATCGCGTCGAACGGGTGCAGAAGTACATCGACCGGCCGACCGAGGCGTACGCGGTCCTCCACCTGGAGAACCTGAAGCACCACGCAGAGCTGACCGTGAAGGCGGGGCGCTTCCTGCTGCGCGGCACCGCCAAGACCGGGGACATGTACGCGTCGATCGACGCGGCCGCCGACAAGATCGAGCGGCAGCTGAAGAAGCACAAGGAGAAGCTCCTCAACCACAAGGCCGCCGCCGCGGCCGCGGAGCGCCCGACGCTGGACGTGCGGCACGACGTGCTCGGGATCCTCGAGGACCCCTCGCGCCCGAGCCACAAGGTCATCAAGAGCACCGAGTTCCAGGCGAAGCCCATGTCGCTCGACGAGGCCATCCTCCAGCTCGACCTCCTCGACGCGAACTTCTACGTGTTCCAGAACACGGAGGACCGGAGCATCAACGTGGTGTACCGGCGCGACGACGGGAACGTCGGCCTCATCGAGGCGCGCCCGGCCTGATCGCGGCGGCGGGGCGCGGCGTCCCCGTGGCGCCGCGTCCCGCCCGTCGCGGCTCCGGCGCGACGCCGCCGTCGCCTTGCCTTCTTGCCCACACGTTGCCACCTGTGTTAGCTGACGCCGGTCCGCCATGAAGATCGTCGAGTTCCTCCGGTCCGACGCCGTGATCGCCAGCCTCTCCGGGCAGGCGGCGCCCGCCGTGCTGGCCGAGCTGTGCCGCCCGCTCGCGGCCAGCCAGAAGGTGGACGGGCAGCGGCTCGTCGAGACGCTGCTCGATCGCGAGAAGCTCGGCTCCACCGGCATCGGCGAGGGCGTGGCCATCCCGCACGGCAAGGTCCCGGGCCTGCCGGGCCTCATGGCGAGCTTCGGCCGGTCCGCCGGCGGCGTGGACTTCCGCGCCATCGACGGGAAGCCGACGCACCTGTTCTTCGCCCTGTTCGCCCCCGAGAACTCGGCCGGCACGCACCTCAAGGCGCTCGCCCGGATCAGCCGGATCTTCAAGAACCCGGCGTTCCGCGAGGCGATCATGAAGGCGCCCGGCGCGGCCGAGATCTACCGCCTCATCGAGGCGGAGGACGCCAAGTACTGACGTCCCGCCCGGCGCCCGCCCGGTCGCCTGCCATTCGCCACGCTGCGCCGTAACTCCGCGTCGACACGGGGATTCCCTGCGTCGTCAAGGCGCTCGGGGAGTGCCCCGCCCGGGTTTGACGTGGAGCGGAGCGGCCGGGTATGGTCCCGCCCGGCGAACGCGACCCAGCCCTGCCCGTCCCGATCGCGCCGGTCGCGCCGGCGGAAAGGGGACCGGTCCGGTCGCGTCCGGCCCGGGAGGAAGCGAGCGGTGGGATCCATCATGAAGATCGACTGCAGCGGCATGCGCTGCCCGCAGCCGGTGCTGAAGCTGGCGGTCGAGACCGCCGAGACGCCATCCGGCACGATGGTCGAGATCACCGGCGACTGCCCCACGTTCGAGAAGGACATCCGCACCTTCTGCGAGCGCCGCCGCAAGACCCTGCTCTCGGTCCGCGGCGACGGCGTGAAGACGGTGATCCAGATACAGTACTGAGCGGGATCCGCCCGCCCTTCGACGGGGCTCGGGGCGAGCGGACCCGGAGACCGCTCGCGGTGAGCCTGTCGAACCGCGAGCAGAGCGGGCGGCCGTTGCCGTGGGGCGCGCCGCGGGAACCACGATGGCGTCGCCGAGCCGGATCGGCCTCTACTTCTGCCGCTGCGGCCCGAACCTCGGGCGCGCGGTGCGCCTGCCCGATCTCTCCGCGCCCGGCGCGTTCCCGGCCGCCGCCGACGTGGCGGTCCACGACGTGCTCTGCTCGCCGGAGGGCCAGGCCTGGCTCGCCGGGCGGATCCGCGCGCGCGGGCTGGATCGCGTGGTGCTGGGGGCCTGCTCGCCGCGCGAGCACGAGCACACGTTCCGCGGCGTCCTCGCCGGCGCGGGGCGCTCGCCCTGGCAGCTCCACATGGTGAACCTGCGCGAGCAGGCCGAGTGGCTGGGCGGCGCGCCCGCGGACGTGACCGCCCGCGCCCGGCGGCTCGTGGCCGCGGGCCTGGCGCGGGTGGCGCTGCAGCGGCCGCTGCCGGAGGCCGACGTCGAGGTGAGCGCCGACGCGCTCGTCGTGGGCGGGGGCGCGGCCGGGATCTCGGCGGCGCTGGCGCTCGCGCAGAAGGACCGGAAGGTCGTGCTGGTGGAGCGCGCGCACGCCCTGGGCGGCCTCGCGAACCGGCTCGACGAGGTGTTCCCGGACCTCGCCTGCGCGAGCTGCTTCATGGAGCCGGCGCTCGATCGCGTCCTGCACTCCGACCGCGTCGAGGTGGTGACCGGCGCCGAGGTCCGGCGCGTGCGCGGCTCGGCCGGGCGGTTCACGGTGGAGCTGGCCGTCGCGCCGCGCCACGTGGATCCGGCGGCGTGCCTGGGCTGCGCCGAGGTGTGCGGCGCCGCCTGCCCGGTCGAGGTGGCGGAGCCGTCCGGCGGCGAGCCGGCCCGCAAGGCCATCCACCTGCCGTACCCGGGGTGCCTGCCGCACGCGGCGGTGGTGGACCGCGCCGCGTGCCCGCCCGGCTGCGCGGCCTGCGCCGGGGCCTGTCCGTTCGGCGCGGTGCGCCTCGACGAGGCGCCGCGCCTGCGGGAGGTCGAGGTGGGCGCGATCGTGATCGCGACCGGGCTCGAGCCCGGCGCGGTGGACGGGCCGGAGGGCCTCGTGTCCTCCTACCAGCTCGAGCGGATGCTGCACCCCGACGGCCCCGGCGGCGGCGCCCTGCGCGGCGCGGGCGGGCGGACGCCGGAGGCGGTGCTGCTCGCCACTACCGCGGCGGAGGCGGACGGGGAGCTGGCGCTGCGCGAGGTGCTGAAGCTCGCGCAGCGCGTCCGCGCCCGGCTGCCCTCGGCCCGCGTGGCGGTCGCGGGCGGGCTCGATCGCGCGCCGCAGCTCGCCGGCCTCGCGGCCGCGCTCCGGCGCGACGGGGTCGAGCTGCTCCCGGGCGCGCTCGTCGAGGGCGGCGTCGCCGCGGCGGCGGGCGCGCTCGAGGTCCGCCTCGCCGAGCCCGGCGGCGGCACCACGCGCCGGCGGGCGGACCTCGTCGCGGTGCACGCGCCCTCGCGCGGCTCGAGCGGCGCCGCGGGGCTCGCCGCGCTCCTGCGCCTCGCGCCCGACGGCCGCGGCTTCCTCGGCGACGGCGGCGCGAGCCCGTTCGAGCCCACCGCCACCCGCACCGCCGGCGTCTACGTGGCCGGCGCGGCCGCCGGCCCGCGGAGCATCCGCGAGGCCATCCGCGACGGCGCCGCCGCGGCCGGACAGGTGCTCGCCACGCTGCGGCCGGGGGAGCGCCGGGCGCTGGAGCCGCTCGCGGCCGAGGTGGACGCGGCGCTGTGCGGCGGCTGCGGAATGTGCGTGGCCGCCTGCCCGTTCGGCGCGATGGTGATCGACGGCGCGGACGGGAAGGCGAGGGTGCTGGCGGTGGACTGCCGCGGCTGCGGCACGTGCGCGGCGGCCTGCCCGACCGGCGCGGCCAGCGCCCGGCACTTCACCCGCGCCCAGATCGCCGCGGAGATCTCCGCGCTGCTGGCGGGGAGGTGAGCGGGGTGGCGCACGAGCCGCGCATCGTGGCGTTCCTGTGCAACTGGTGCGCGTACGCCGCCGCGGACCGGGCCGGGCAGCAGCGGCTCGACATGCCGCAGAGCCTGCTCACGGTGCGCGTCATGTGCACCGGGCGGGTGGAGCCGGGCTTCGTGCTCCAGGCGTTCCGCGAGGGCGCCGACGGCGTGCTGGTGGCCGGCTGCCACCCGGGCGAGTGCCACTACCTCGACGGAAACCTGCGGGCCGCCGCCCGCGGCGCGGTGCTGGCGCGGGCGCTCGAGCAGGCGGGGATCGAGCCCGAGCGCTTCCGGATGACCTGGGCCGGCGCGACCGAGGCCGAGCGGCTCGCCGGCGAGGTCCGCGAGATGACCGCCGCGCTCCGTGCGCTCGGGCCGCTCGACTACGCGCGCCGCGCGCTCGACGGCGCCGGCGCCGCGCTCGCCGAGGCAGGGCCCGCGCCGTCTGCGCTGCCGCCGCGCGCGCCCGGGAAGCCGCGCGTCGCCTTCTACTGGAACGCCTCCTGCGGCGGCTGCGAGGAGGCGGTGGTGGACCTGGGCGACGGCTTCGCCGGCCTGCTGGAGCGCGTCGAGGTGGTGCTCTGGCCGGTCGCGACCGACCACAAGCGCGCCGACGTGGAGGCGCTGCCGGACGGCGGGATCGACCTCGCGTTCGTGAACGGCGCGGTGCGCCTCGACGAGCAGGCGGACTGGGCGCGGCTGCTGCGCCGGAAGGCGCGCACGGTGGTCGCGTTCGGCGCCTGCGCGCACCTCGGCGGCGTGGTGGGGCTCGGGAACCTGTCCGAGCCGGAGGCGCTGCTCGCGGCCGCCTACCGCGCGCCGCCCAGCGTCTCGAACCCGGACGCGCCGCTGCCCGGCGGGCCCGTCCGCGCGGGCGCCGGGGCCGACGCGGCGACGCTCTCCTTGCCGGTGCTCCTGCCGCGCACGCTCACGCTCGCGGACGTGGTCCCGGTGGACTACACCGTGCCCGGGTGCCCGCCCTCGCCGGCGGTGGTGCAGGCCGCGCTCGACGCGCTGCTCGGGGACGCGCCGCCGCCGCGCGGCGCGGTGCTCGCGCCGGACGTCTCGCTCTGCGAGGACTGCCCGCGCAAGGGCTCGCGGCCGGAGCGCATCGAGCTCCACGCGCTGCGCCGGCTCGCCACCTCCGCCGTCGATCCCGACCTCTGCTTCCTCGCCCAGGGGCTCGTGTGCATGGGCCCGGCGACGCGCCAGGGCTGCCAGCCCGGGTGCGTGGAGGCCGGGATGCCCTGCCGCGGCTGCTTCGGGCCGCTCGACGGCGTGCGCGACGGCGGCGCGGCCATGCTCTCCGGCTTCGCCTCGCTGCTGGGCGGCGCCGACCCGGCGGCGCTCGGGGCGGCGGTGCCGGATCCGGCGGGCACGTTCTGGCGCTACTCCTACGCGGCGGCGCTCCTGCCGCGGCGGGTGCGGCCGGCCGGGCCGGAAGGCGAGGCGGGCCCGTGACGCGGCGGATCACCATCGACCCCATCACCCGGCTCGAGGGGCACGGGAAGATCGAGATCCTGCTCGACGAGCGGGGCGACGTGGAGAGCGCGTTCCTGCAGGTCCCGGAGCTGCGCGGCTTCGAGCGCTTCTGCGTGGGCCGGCCGGCCGAGGAGATGCCGCAGCTCACCGCGCACGTGTGCGGCGTGTGCCCCGCGGCCCACCACATCGCCGCGGTGCAGGCGCTCGACGCGCTGTACGGGGTCGAGCCGCCGCCCGCGGCGCGGCTCGCGCGCGCGCTCTACTACCAGCTCTTCATCTTCGAGGACCACCTCCTCCACTACTGGTACATGGGCGGCCCGGACTTCTACGCCGGCTCCGACGCGCCCGCGCCCATGCGCAACATCCTGGGCGTGCTCGCGAAGGTGGGCGCCGACCTCGGGAAGCGCATCCTCTCGGCCCGGCGCGAGGCGCGCGAGCTGATGGCGGCGCTGGCCGGGCGCACCGTGCACCCGGTGTTCGCGCTGCCGGGCGGCATCTCGAAGGCGGTGGACGCCGCCACGGTGGAGCGGGCCCGCGCGCTCGCGCCCGGGCTGGTGCGCTTCGCCGAGGACACGCTCGCCTCGTTCCGCGCCGCGGTGCTCGACCACCCGGAGTACTCGGAGGCGCTCGCCAGCGAGGCGTACCGGGTCCGCTGCCACTCGATGGGCATGGTGGACGACGACGGCCGGCTCGCGTTCCTGGACGGGCGGCTGCGGGTGATCGATCCGGCCGGCCGCGAGCTCGCGGCGTTCGCGCCGCGCGACTGGCTCGACCACCTGGCCGAGCGGGTCGAGCCCTGGACCTACGCGAAGCTCACGTACCTCAAGGCGAAGGGCTGGACCGGGTTCACCGAGGGCGACGACACCGGCCTCTACCGCGTCGGCCCGCTGGCGCGGCTCAACGTGGCGCGCGCCATGGCGACGCCGCGCGCCGAGGCGGAGCGGCAGCGGCTGTTCGAGGCGCTGGGCTGGCCGGCCCACCAGACGCTCGCGTTCCACTGGGCGCGGCTGGTCGAGGCGCTCCAGGCGGCGGAGACCGCGCAGCAGCTCGCGGAGGACCCGCGCCTCGGCGATCCGCACGTGCGCGAGGTGCCGGCGCCGCTGCCCGGGCCGCGCGAGGGCGTCGGCGCGGTGGAGGCGCCGCGGGGCACGCTCTTCCACCACTACGCCGCCGACGCGGACGGGATCCTCACCGCCGCGAACCTGGTGGTCGCCTCCCAGCACAACGCCGCGCCGGTGCAGGTCTCGGTGCGCAAGGCGGCGAAGGGGCTCATCCGCGGCGGGAAGGTGGACGCGGCGCTGCTGAACCGCCTCGAGATGGCGTTCCGCGCCTACGATCCCTGCAACGCCTGCGCGTCGCACGCGCTGCCCGGCGAGCTGCCGCTGGTGGTCACGGTGCGCGGCGCCGACGGCGCGGTGCGCGAGGTGATCCGGCGGCGCGTGCCGGAGGACGCGGACGGATGGCGGTGAACGCGCGCCTCGGTCCCGCTCGCGGTTCGACGGGCTCACCGCGAGCGGTGCTTCGGAAGGCCGCTCGCCCCGAGCCTGTCGAGGGGCGGGCGGATGGCGAGCGATTGCTGCCATGAGGCGGTCGTGAACCACGTGTTGATCCTGTGCCTGGGCAACCCGCTCCGCCGCGACGACGCGGTGGCGCTGCACGTGGCCGCGCGGCTCTCGGCGCGCCCGGAGCCGGGCGTCGAGGTCCGGACCAGCGCGCAGGCGGGGCTGTACCTGCTCGACGACATGGAGGGCTTCGACCGCGTGGTGGTGGTGGACGCGGTGCGCACCGGAACGGCGGCGCCCGGCACCGTGCACGCGCTGCCGCTCGAGGCCATCCACGCGCCCGGCGGCCCGTCGCCGCACGCCATCGGCCTCCCCTCCGCGGTGGCTCGGGCCCGCGCCGCCGGCGCGCCGGTGCCGTCGCGGATCCAGCTCGTCGCGGTGGAGGTCGAGATCCTGGACGAGGTGGGCGAGGGGCTCACCCCCGCGGTGGCCGCGGCCGTCCCGGCGGTGGAGGCCGCCGCGCGCGCCGCCGCCCGCGCGCTGGGGGACGCCGCCGGTTAGACGATCCGGCGTGCTGCTCGCCGAGCTCGCCGAGGTCTCCCGCGCGGTCGCCGCCACCCCGGCGCGCCTGGAGAAGATCGCGCGGCTCGCCGAGGCGCTCCGCCGGCTCGCGCCGGAGGAGCGCGCCGTGGGCGCGAGCTGGCTCGCCGGCGACCTGCCCGGCGGGCGCATCGGGATCGGCGCCGCCACCGTGCGGGCGGCGCTCGAGGCCGCGCCGCGGGAGGTCGGCGGGCCGGGGCTCACGGTCGCGGAGGGGGACGCGGCGCTCCGCCGGATCGCGGCCGCGGCCGGCCCCGGGTCGGGCGGGGCGCGGCGCGCGGCGCTCGACGCGCTCCTCGCCCGCGCCGGCGATCCCGAGCGGCGGTTCCTCGCGGCGCTCCTCCTCGGCGAGCTGCGGCAGGGCGCGCTGGAGGGCGTCCTCGCCGACGCGGTGGCGAAGGCGGCGGGGCTCCCCGCGGCCGAGGTCCGGCGCGCGGCCATGCTCGCCGGCACGCTCCCGCCCGTGGCCGAGGCGGCGCTCGCCGAGGGCGCCGCGGGCCTCGCGCGCTTCCGGCTGCGGGTGGGGGAGCCCGTGTCGCCCATGCTGGCGCAGACCGCGGCGGACGTGGAGGAGGCGCTGCGGGCGCTCGGCGGCGAGGCCGCGCTGGAGTGGAAGCTGGACGGCGCGCGGATCCAGGCGCACCGCGACGGCGGCGAGGTGCGGGTGTTCTCGCGCTCGCTGCGCGACGTGACCGCGGCGGTGCCCGAGGTGGTGGCGCTCCTGCGCGCCGCGCCAGAGCCGCTGCTCGTGCTCGACGGCGAGGCCATCGCGCTCCGCGCCGACGGCACGCCCGAGCCGTTCCAGGTCACCATGCGCCGCTTCGGCCGGAAGCTGGACGTGGAGCGGCTCGCGCCCGAGCTGCCCCTGACCGCGTTCTTCTTCGACGCGCTGGTGGCCGGTGGCGCGGAGCTGCTGGCGCGCCCCGAGCGCGAGCGCTGGGCCGCGCTCGAGCGGGCCGTCCCCGCGGACCGCCGCGTGCCCCGCCTCGTCACCCGAGATCCCGCCGAGGCGCGCGCGTTCCTCGAGGACGCCCTCGCCCGCGGCCAGGAGGGCGTGGTGGCGAAGGCGCTCGACGCGCCCTACGAGGCCGGCCGCCGCGGCGCCGCGTGGCTGAAGGTGAAGCGCGCGCACACGCTCGACCTGGTGGTGCTCGCCGCGGAGTGGGGCAGCGGACGGCGCCGCGGCTGGCTGTCCAACCTCCACCTCGGCGCGCGCGACCCCGCCACCGGCGGCTTCGTGATGCTCGGCAAGACGTTCAAGGGCATGACCGACGCGATGCTCGCGTGGCAGACCGAGCGCCTGAAGGCGCTGGCGGAGGGACCGCTCGACGCGTGGCAGGTCCCCGTGCGCCCGGAGCTGGTGGTGGAGGTCGCGTTCGACGGGATCCAGGCCAGCCCCCGCTACCCCGGCGGCCTCGCCCTCCGCTTCGCGCGGGTGAAGCGCTACCGCGAGGACAAGCGCCCCGAGGACGCGGACACGATCGAGACGGTGCGCGGGTTGTACGGAGGGTGAGGGGGCGCTCCCCGTCGTACGAGGCCATGCAGATCGTGGGGGCTGGAAAGGGCTTCGAAGAGGAAGCGGCGTCCGCGGCGTGGCGGACGGGCTTCGAGGGAGCGAGGGCGTCCCGGTCCGGTTCGGCGTGCCGGAACCGTGGGGGCGAGATCGGCTTGCGAGAGGCCCGAGGACGGGCGGTCACGCGGAAGCGCTCCGGCCGCCGCAGCGCCCTCGAAGCCACGCCGGCTCGCCCTCGGGCGAGCTCAGGGCGTGCACCCGCCTCCGGTTCGGGCGCCCGAACTGCCTGCGCAGCCCTCGTGGCTAATGATTCACGAAGTGAAACAGCCGATTCCATCTCGGCCCGCCCGGACCCCAGGACGCGAGCGCGATCCAGGCGCGGCCCTTGATGCGGCCGACGGGGACGGGGCCGAACACGCGGCTGTCGGCGGAGTGGTCGCGGTGGTCGCCGGCGAGCCACACCGTGCCCTCCGGCACCTTCTGCGGCGGCACGTCCCCGCACTCCTGGTACGGGGTGCAGTACGTGTGGTAGCGGTGCGGCCCGAGCTGCTCGACCGCATCCACGCAGGGCTCCTCGCGCCAGCCGGAGCCCTCGGGGCGGTCCCAGTAGCTGCACGAGCCGGCGATCCGCTCGCGGGGCACGGGCTGGCCGTTCAGCACCAGGTGCCCGTCCACGATCTCGACCGTGTCGCCGCCGACCGCCACCACCCGCTTGATGAGGTCGTCGTCGCGCGGGTTCCCCGGGGGCGCGAGCAGCACCACGATGTCGCCGCGCTTCGGGGTCGCCCAGGTGGCCTGCGCGGTCGGCGTGAACGGCAGCCGCGCGCCGTAGGCCCACTTCTCCACGATGACGTAGTCGCCGATCTCCAGCGTCGGCAGCATCGAGCCCGACGGGATGTAGACGGCCTCGTAGAGGAACGTCCGGAAGGCGAGCACCGCGAGGATGGTGAGCGTCCAGCCCCGTACCTCTCTCATCACCTTCGCTCTGTCCACGCGCCGCCGCTCTCCTATTCGATCCGCATCGCCTCCACCGGGTCGAGCTTCGAGGCTCGGGCGGCCGGGTAGATGCCGAACAGCAGCCCGGCCCCGCAGGCGGAGGCGAGGGAGAGTATCACCGCCCAGGCCGGGATGCTCGCGGGAACGTCGAACACGGCCCGGGCCCCCAGGGCCAGGCCGGCGCCGACCAGCACGCCCACCAGACCGCCGAGGCCGGACAGCGTGATCGACTCGAGCAGGAACTGCATCAGGATGCGGCCGCGCCGGGCGCCCAGGGCCATCCGGACGCCGATCTCCCGGGTCCGCTCGGTCACCGAGACGAGCATGATGTTCATGACCCCGATGCCGCCGACCAGCAGCGCCAGCGCGCACACGCCGAACGTGGCCGCGCCCACCATCCGCGCCAGGTTGTCGAACATCTCCGCCGAGGTGTCGTTCGAGAACAGCTCGAAGTCGTTCTCGTCCTGCGGCCCGAGCCCGCGCAGCCGCCGCAGCGCCGCGACCACCTCGTCCATGGCGAGCGGCAGGTCCTCCGCCGAGGTGGCCTGGATGGCGATGTTGTTGTTCCGGTTCCGCCCGAACGCGACCTCGTAGGCGGTCCAGGGCACCACCGCCCAGGAGTCCTTCGACTGGCCGAAGATGCTGCCCTGCTTCACCGAGACGCCGATGATCTCGAACGGCACGCCGCGGATGCGCACCTCGCGGCCGATGGGGTCCATCTTCGGGAACAGCACGTCCACCACGTCGGTCCCCACGAACGTCACCCGGCGCCCGAGCAGCACGTCGGTGGTGCTGATGAACCGGCCCTGGCCGACGGTGACGCCGTTGGCGGGCTCGTAGTCGGGGAGCACGCCGCCGATGGAGATCTCGCGCCGGGTGGCCCGCTCCGGCGTGGAGAGCACCACCGCGCCGCCGTCGCCGGTCGGGTACTCCTCGATCGACACGAACTTCACGTGCGGCAGCGACCGGAGCGCCTCGCCCTGCTCGCGGGTGAGCGGCGGGCGCCGCTCGTACTTGCGCCAGTCGATCGGCCCGAAGTTCATGTGCGGCCACTTCTGGACCTGGAACGCGCCGGCGCCGAGCATGGCGAAGTCGCTCGTCATCTTGAGGCGGAGCCCCTCGGTGAGCGACATCATCGCCACCACCGTGCAGGCGCCGATCACGATGCCGAGCAAGGTCAGCATCGAGCGCAGCACGTTGCCGCGCAGCGTGCCGAAGGCCATCGCCAGCGTGTCGAGGAAGGCGTTCATTCGTACCTCAGCGCCTCGACCGGATCGAGGCGCGCCGCGCGCCAGGCCGGCCACGAGCCGAACAGCAGGCCCACGCCCGCGGAGAAGCCGAGCCCCAGCGCCACCGCCGAGGGCGTCACCGCCGCCGCGAGCGGCGTGAGCAGCGCCACGAGCTGCGCCACCCCGAGGCCGAGCGTGGTGCCCACCGCGCCGCCCAGCGCGGCCACCACCGACGACTCGATCAGGAACTGGAGCAGGATGGTGCGCCGCCGGGCGCCGAGCGCCCGCCGCACCCCGATCTCGCGGGTCCGCTCGGTCACCGACACCAGCATGATGTTCATGATGCCGATGCCGCCCACCACCAGCGTGATGAGCCCCACGCCGATGGCGACGCCGTACAGCGCGCCGGTGAGCTGGCGGTAGATGCGCAGGAACTGCTCCTGCCGGTTGATGGCGAAGTCGTCCTTCTTGTCGGGCGGGACGTGCCGCACCCGGCGCAGCACGCCGACGATCTGGTCCTCGAGCGCGGAGAGGTCCTCCGGCGCGGACGCCACCGCCAGGTTGAGCGAGCGCTTCGAGCCGAGGTCGCGCAGGAACGTGGTGAACGGCATGGTCACGTTGCTGTCCATGTCCATGCCGAGCATCTGCCCGCGCTTCGCCATCACCCCCACCACCGTGAACGGGTGGCCCTCCAGCGTGACCCGCTGGCCGAGGACGCTCTCCGGCGAGGCGCCCGGGAACAGCCGCTCCGCCACCGCGTGGCCCAGCACCGCGACGGCGCGCTCGAGGTCCACGTCGGTGTCGGTGAGGAAGCGCCCCGCCTGCACCGAGCCGGCGCCGGTGTCGAGGTAGCGCGCGTTCGTGCCGATGAGCTGGACCCCGGACAGCTCCTTGTCGAGCCGGGTGACCGTGCCGCGGGTGCCGGCCTGCGGCGCCACCGCCGTGGCGAGCGTCACCTCGCGCTCCACCGCGGCCAGCTCGCGCTTGCCCAGGTCCTTGCGGTTCCGCATCTCCCACCACTCGCCGCGGCCCTGCGCCAGCCAGGCGAACTTGGAGACGTAGAGCGTGTTCGCGCCCAGGTTCGCGATCTGCCCCTCGAACGAGCGGTTCAGCCCCTGGATGATGGCGACGATCGCGATCACCGTCATGACGCCGATGACGATGCCGAGCGTGGTGAGGAAGCTGCGCAGCCGCGCGCCGACGAGCGACCCGAGCGCGATGCGCACCGCCTCCGCGAGCTCCGCGCCGGCGCGGACGAAGGCCCGGGTGACGCGGTTCATGCGTGGACCGCCCGGGCGCCGGACAGCGCCGCCACCTCGGCGCCGGGGCCGTCGCCCACCACCCGGCCGTCGGACAGGCGGATGGCGCGCGGGCAGCGCGCCGCCAGCCGCGGCTCGTGGGTGACGAGGATGATGGTGTGGCCGCGCTGGTGCAGCTCGGAGAAGAGCCGGATGATCTCCTCGCCGGTGGCGGAGTCGAGGTTGCCGGTGGGCTCGTCGGCGAGCAGGATCGACGGCTCGCCCACCAGCGCGCGGGCGATGGCCACGCGCTGCCGCTGGCCGCCGGACAGCTCGTTGGGCCGGTGGGTCATGCGGTTCGCGAGGCCCACCGCGCGCAGCGCCGCCTCGGCGCGGGCGCGGCGCTCGCGCCGCGGCACCCCGCGGTACACGAGCGGCAGCTCCACGTTCTGCACCGCGCTCGCCCGCGGCAGCAGCTGGAACGTCTGGAACACGAACCCGATCTCGCGGTTGCGCAGGTCGGCGAGCTGGTCGTCGGCGAGCCCCTCCACGTCCGAGCCGTTCAGGCGGTAGACGCCGGCGCTGGGCGTGTCCAGGCAGCCGAGCAGGTTCATGAGCGTGGACTTGCCCGAGCCGGACTGGCCCACGATCGCGACCCACTCCCCGCGCTCGATGGTGAACGACACGCCGTCGAGCGCGCGCACGGTCTCGCCGCCCACCACGTAGTGCCGGTGAAGCTCCTCGACGACGATGAGCGGCTCGGCCACGGCTACCCCTTCTTCCCGCCGGCGCCCGGCTTGCCGCCCAGCGGCTCCTCGTTGACGCGCTTGCCGTCGGCGAGCTCGCGCGAGAGGACGCGGTACGGCCCCTCCACCACCTTCTCGCCCTCCTTCAGGCCGGAGGTGATCTCGAGCTCGGTGTCGCTGGCGAGGCCGGTCTCGACCGGGCGGATCTTCGCCACCCCGTCCTCGATCACGAACACCACCTTGCGCAGCGGATCGCGCTTGGCCTTCTTCTGCCCGGCGCCCTGCGCCGCGGCGGGCGGGCCCTCCGGCGCGGGGCCGGCGCCGGTCAGCTCGCGCTCGGGCCGCACGGTCACCGCCTGGATGGGCACCACGATGGCGCTCTCGCGCGTGTCGGTGGCGATGGACGCCTGCGCGCTCATGCCGGGCAGCGCGTTCTGGACCGGGTGGTCGAGCGCGAGCCGCACGAAGAAGGTGGTCACCTCGCCCTCGGTGCCCTGGTTCTTCACGGTGGCGTTGCGCGCCACCTCCACCACCGTGGCCGGGAACTTCTGGTCCGGGAAGGCGTCGATCTCGACCTCGGCGGTGTCGCCCTCCTTCACGTAGACCACCTCGTGCTCGCCCACCTCGATCTTCGCCTCCATCTTGGAGAGCGTGGAGATGATGAGCACCACGTCCTCGGACAGGTCCGAGCCGCGCACGCGCTCGCCCGCGGTCTTCTGGCGCTTGGTGATGACGCCGTCGATGGGCGAGGCGAGCGTGGTGAGCGAGAGCGCGTGGCGCGCCTCGCTGAGCGCCGCCTCGGCCTGGGCGACCCGCTCGACCGCCGCCTGCTGGCGGGCCCGCTCGGCGCCGAGGTTGGAGCGGGCGGTGTCGAGCTCGGCCGCGCTGGCGTTGCCGGTCTTCACCAGCCGCTCCACCCGGGCCAGCTCCTGCTCGAGCTGCGCGACCTTCACCTTCTCCAGCTCGACGTCGGCGGCGGCGCTGGCGCGCGCGGCGGTCTGCTGCGCCACCTGCGCGGTGTAGCGCCGCGAGTCCACCTTGCCGAGCACCTGGCCCTTCTTCACCAGGTCGCCCTCGTGCGCGTCGAGCTCGAGCAGGTCGCCCGAGACGTTCGCGGAGAGCTTCACCTCGGTGGCCGCCTGGAGCTTGCCCGCGGCGGTGACGAGGCGGGTGATGGGCCCGCGCTTCGCGGCCACCGCCTGGATGCCGATGGGCGGCGGCGGCTTGGGGCGGAGCGCCGAGACGGTGATGGCGACCACCGCCGCCACGAACAGGCCGGCGACGATCCGCTTCGTCCAGCTCATGCGCGGCTGCGGCGGGAGGGCGGCCAGCACCGGGCCTTCCGGGGCCGGCGTGGCGTGGTCGGGAGAGGGCATCGGGAGCGGGTTCTGCGTGGCCATCTAGAGCGTTCCTCCCGCGGCGCGCGCCAGGTCGGCGATCGCCACGGCGTGATCGATGCGGGACTCCAGGAGCGAGAGCTCCGCCTGCGTCAGCTTCAGGTTCGCGTCGCGGAGCTCGAGCTGGTTGGCGAGGCCCGCGTCCAGCCGCTCGGTGGCGAGCGCCAGGGACTGCTGCGCGATGGAGAGCGTGTCGGTGGCGAGCGCCACCTGCTGCGCGAGCGCCACCGCCGCCGCCCGCGCGTCGCCGATCTCCTTCGCGACCGCCTGCAGCGTGCGGTCCTCGTCGGCGCGGGCGCGGTCGAGCGAGGCCGAGGCGCGCTGCACGCGGGCGGAGGTGCCGAACCCCTCGAACAGGTTCCACGACAGGACCACCTGCGCGGAGGCGCTGTAGTCGCGCGCGGGATCGCCGTAGACGCCGCCCTGGCCGCCGAGCACGGTGCCCTGGCGCGCGTAGGAGCCCACCGCCGAGACCGTGGGCAGGTAGCCGGCCTGCGCGCCGCCGACCGCGGCGCGGGCCGCGTGCACGGAGGCCGCCTGGGCCAGCACCGCCGGGCGGCGCTCGCGGGCGCGGGCGAGGAGCGCGTCGGCGGGCGGGGGCTCGGCGCCGGGGACGCCGGGCGCGTCGATGGCCGCGGGCGCGACCACCGAGATCGCCTCGGCGTCCACGCGCCCCAGCACCTGCGCCAGCGCGGTGCGCGCCTGCGCCACGCGGATGCGCTGCCCCTCCACCGCGATCCGGTCGTTCTGCAGGTTCACGCGGGCCGAGTAGGTGTCGCTCTTCGGGGCGCGCCCCGCCGTGAACAGCGCCTCGGCGCGGTCCACCAGCTCCTGCGAGCGCGTCACGGTCTTCTGCAGCACCTCCAGGCTCCGCTCCTGCTTCACGAGGTCGTAGAAGCGGCGGGTGACCTCGAAGGACACGGAGAGCGCGGTCTCGTCGTAGCCGCGGTCGCTGGCGCGGGCGCCCCAGCGGGCGCGGTCGAGGTCCTTGAACCGGGCCCAGTCGAAGAGCGGCTGCGAGAGCGAGAGCGAGGCGCTGTAGGCCTCGGAGTCGCTCGCGGCGCCGACCACCGTCACCTGCCCGGTGATGGGGTCGATGAGCGCGCCGGCGCCGGTGGCGCGGCCGATGAAGCTGTGGCCGAAGCCGGCGTCGAGGTCGAGGCGCGGCAGCACCGCCGCGCGGGCCTGGCCGCGGTCGGCGGCGGCGATGCCGCGGTCGGCGCGCGCCATGGAGAGGTCGGCGTTCGCGCGCGCGGCCTGCGCGAGCGCGTCGTCGAGCGTGATGGGCGCCTGGGCGCGCGTCGCGGAGGCGAGGGCGAGGAGGAGCGCGGCGGCGAGGGAGCGCATGCGGGTCTCGGGTCCTTGTGCTAGCGGGGGCCGGGGCCGCCCGCCGACAGCGCGGCGGGGACCACCTCGAAGAGCGCCACGTAGGCGGCGAAGAGCACCAGCGTCACCGCCGCGGCGCGCAGCCGCGAGGTCCCGGCGGCGCGGGCCATGCCGAGCGCCACCAGCGCGAGCGCCCACACGGTGAAGAGGTCGGCGGCGCCGAGCGCGGCGGCGAGCGGCGGCGGCGCCGAGGGGACGAGCGCGGCCAGGCTCGACGGCACCAGGCGCGGCACGTCCGCCGGCGCGAGCGGCGCGTGGACCAGCGCGGCCGGGATGGCGAGCAGCCCGCCCAGCCACACCGGCAGCATGCCGTGCGCGGTCACCGCCAGGGTGGCCTTGAAGTCCGGGCGCGACCCGGCCACGCGGAACCCGACGAACAGGCAGCCCGCGGCGGCCACCGCGAGCAGCGCCGGCAGCGTGGCGGCGCCGGCCCAGCCGGCGATGAGGCCGAGCTTGCGCGCGGTGGTGGCGTTCTCCTCGCGCTGGCTGACGGTGAGCTCGGCGCCGTCCGGGCCGCGGTCGGCCGCCAGGGAAGCGGCCCCGAAGTCGGTGCTCGGGAGCACCGCGGCCGCGGTGGCGAGCGCGGCGGCGGTGGCGAGCGCGAGCGCGAGGCCGGCGCGGCGGCGCGTCGTCACGAGCGAGAACCCGTGCTGCGGCACCGCGAGCGCGCGGAGGAGGATGGAGCCGTCGGTGGAAAGCTCGGATGCGGTCATGTGCGTGCCCGGCCCTACGGGGCAGCGGACCGCGTATTTCACGCTTCGCGCGCTCGCCCGTCGGGAAACAAGGAGACCGAGCGCATAATCCCGTGACATTCGGCCCAGGTCCACCATCGCTCACCCGCGTGGGTGGGCGCTGGCGCGCACCCCGCCGCCCCGGCGCTCGCCGGGGCGGCCACGGCGCCGGGCCGGCGCAGGCCGGGCGGTCAGCCGAGCAGCGCGAGCGCGCGCTCGACGCGCCCCGGGCGCGCCGCGGCGAGCAGGCCGGGCAGGCCGCGCCGGCGCGCGAGCCGCTGCGCCGCGTGGTGCGCCGAGACCTTCCGCGGCCCCTCGGCGAGCAGCGCGAGCGCCATCGCGACGAGCGCGAGGTTGAACTCCACGCCGCCGTTCATGACGCTGAAGCCCTTCGGCGCGTGCACCTTCCGGATGGCGACGGCCTGCGTCACGATCACCGCCAGCGCCGCCGGCGCGGTGGCGATGCCGAGGATCGCCGCCGCGCCCGCGAACGTCTCGGCGAGGCCGGTGGCCAGGGCGAGCGCGCGCCCGGGGCGGAGCCCGAGCCCCTCGAACATGCGGGCCGTCTGCGCCGGGCCCTCGCCGCGCAGCTTGGCCAGCCCGTGGTAGAGCATGGTGCTCCCGAGCGCGAGGCGCGCGGGCAGGTCCGCCACCGCCTCCGCGCGCCGCCGCCAAAGACCGTCCGCCCTCCGCATCGCGTTCCCCTCCCGCGACGACGATCCGCACCGGCGCGCCGGGCCGCAACCGCTCGCGCCCGCGCGCCGCCGGCCGGCCGTGCGCCCGCGCGTCGGAGCGGCGGGTTACACTGTGGGCGGAATGCCCCCGCCGCCGCTCCTCACCCGCCGCGCGCTGAACCGCGCCACGCTCGCCCGCCAGCTCCTCCTCGCGCGCGAGCGGGCCGGGCCGGTGCGCGCGCTGGAGCGGCTCCTCTGCCTGCAGGCGCAGCTCGCCCGGCCCCCGTTCCTCGCGCTCTGGGCGCGCCTCGACGGGTTCGCGCCCGCGGACCTCTCGCGCGCCGCGCTGGCCCGCGAGGTGGTGCGCGCCCCGTTCCTGCGCGGCACGCTCCACCTGCTCTCCGCCCGCGACCTCCTGCGCCTGCGCGCCGCGGTCGCCCCGTCGCTCGAGCCGGCGCTGCGCGCCGCGGCGGGCCGGAAGCTGGAGACCCTCGACCGGCCGGCGCTGGAGCGGGCGGCGCGCGGCTGGCTGGCGGAGGCGCCGCGCACCTTCGACGCGCTGCGCGCGCGCGTGGCGGAGCGCTTCCCGGGCGCCGACCTGCACGCCGCCTCGCTGGCGGTGCGCTACGGCGTGCCGCTCGTGCAGGTGCCGGAGGCGGCCGCGCCCTGGGGGTGGCCGGGCGCGGCGTCGTTCGCGGACGCGGAGGGCTGGCTGGGAAGGGCCTGCGACCCCGCGGCCGCGCCGCAGGCGCTCCTGCGCCGCGCGCTCGCGGCCGTCGGCCCGGCCAGCGCCGCCGACCTCGCCACGTTCACCGGCCTCGGCGCCGTGCGCGAGGCGCTCGAGGGGCTCGGAGCCGGCCTGCGCACCTTTCGCGACGAGGACGGCCGCGAGCTCGTGGACCTCGCCGAGGCGCCGCGGCCGCCCGAGGACGTGGCCGCGCCGGTGCGGTTCCTGGGGGAGTTCGACGCGCTGCTGCTCGCCCACGCCGACCGGCGCCGCTTCATCGACGACGCCCACCGCCCGCTGGTGGTGACGAACAACGGGCTGGTGCGCGCCTGCTTCCTGGTGGACGGGCGCGTGGCCGGGACCTGGCGCACCGAGCGCGGGCGGCGCGGGACGGCGCTGGTGGTGGAGCCGTTCGCGGCCCTCGACGGCGCCGCGCGGCTGGCGCTGGGCGCCGAGGGCGAGGCGCTGCTGCGCTTCATGGAGCCCGGCGCGCGGGTCCACGACGTGCGCTTCGCCCGGCCCAACGCGGCAGGCCGCCGGTGAGCGCGGCTCCCACGGGGTGCGCCTTACCCTTTCGCCCCGGCCCGCCATGAGGTAGAAACCCGGCCACCGGCAGCCCGTTCTGCCGTCAGGCGTTCCTGGGCTGCGTGCAGCCTTCCGGAGCGCGGGGGCAGGAAGAGGAGGCGCCGCGCCCTTCGCGGCCACCGCCCAGAGGTGTGCACATGAAACTCGTTTCCGGTCTGAAGCCCCTGCGCAAGGGGGAAAAGCTGGCGGTGCTCATGCCTGGCATGGGCGCCGTCGCCACCACCGCCATCGCCGGGGTCCACGCCGTCCGCAAGAAGCTGGCGCAGCCGGTGGGTTCGCTCACCCAGCTCGGCCACTTCCTCGACGACGGCCACAACCACGGCCGCCTCATCAAGGACGTGCTGCCGCTCGCGTCGTTCGACGACCTCGTGTTCGGCGGCTGGGACCCCATCCCGGACGACGTGTACGCGGCCGCGTGTCGCGCCCGGGTGCTGGACCGCGACCACCTCGAGCCGCTCAAGGCGGAGCTCGAGGCCATCAAGCCCATGCCGGCGGTGTTCGACACCGAGTGGGTGCGCCGCCTCGACGGCCCGAACGTCAAGAAGGGCTCGCTGCGCGAGAAGGCCGACGCGCTCCAGGCCGACATCCGCGGCTTCATGGAGAAGCACCGCTGCGCCCGCGGCGTGATGGTGTGGACCGGCTCGACCGAGGTCTACGCCGAGATCGGCCCGGCCCACGCCTCGCTGGAGGCGTTCGAGGCCGCGCTCGACCGGAACGACCCCACCATCGCGCCGTCGATGGTCTACGCCTACGCCGCCCTGAAGACCGGGCTGCCGTTCATGAACGGCGCGCCCAACCTGTCGCAGGACACGCCCGCGCTCCGCGAGCTGGCCGAGCGCGAGGGCGTCGTCACCGGCGGCAAGGACTTCAAGACCGGCCAGACGCTGATGAAGACCACCATCGCCCCCATGCTGCACGCGCGGCTGCTCGGGCTCGACGGCTGGTTCTCCACCAACATCCTCGGCAACCGCGACGGCGAGGTGCTCGACGACGCCGCCAGCTTCAAGACCAAGGAGGTCTCGAAGCTCTCGGTGCTCGACTCGATCCTGTCGCCGAAGCAGCACCCCGAGCTCTACGGGGACATCGACCACAAGGTCACGATCCACTACTACCCGCCGCGCGGCGACAACAAGGAAGGCTGGGACGCGATCGACCTCTACGGGTGGCTCGGCTACCCGATGCAGATCAAGGTCAACTTCCAGTGCCGCGACTCGATCCTGGCGGCGCCGCTCGCGATCGACCTCGCCATCCTCGCCGACCTGGCGCAGCGGGCCGGGGAGAAGGGGCCGCAGGAGTGGCTCTCCTTCTTCTTCAAGAGCCCGGTGACCGCGGCCGGCAACGGCGCGGTGCACGACCTCTTCCAGCAGCAGACCAACCTGTTCGCGAAGCTGCGCAGCTACGCGGACGCGGCCGCGCAGGCCGCCAAGCAGGCCGCGGTCGGCTAGCCGGCGATGCCCACCGGCGCGCGACTCGCGATCCTCGCCCACCTGGCCCTCGGCGCGGCCACCGCCCTCGCCTACGCGGTGGTGCGCCCGCCCGAGCCGGCCCGCTTCACCGGCCGGCGCGGCATCATCGGGATCCTGGGCCGGTGGGCCTACTTCGTGAGCGGGCCGCTGCTGCGCGCCGCGAACGCGGCCGGGCTCTCCGCGAACGGCGTGACCGCCATCGGCACCGCGCTGACGGTGGCCGCCGGCGTCGCGGTCGGGGTGGGGGGCTTCGGGTGGGCCTTCCTGCTGCTGGTCTACGGCTCCTGGTGCGACCTGCTCGACGGCGAGCTGGCCCGCCGGACCGGCACGCAGACGCGGGCGGGCGCGTTCCTCGACTCCAACCTCGATCGCGTCTCCGAGATCGCGATGTTCGCCGGCCTGGCCGCGGCGTTCCCGGACCGCTCCGGGATGCTGTGGGCGGTGGGCGCGCTCTCCGCCTCGATGATGGTCTCGTACACCCGGGCCCGCGGTGAGGGCCTGGGCGTCTCCTGCCCGACGTTCGGCCTGGAGCGACCGCACCGGGTGGTGATGCTCATGGCGGCGCTGCTCGCGGCGTCGTTCGTGCCCGGGCCGGCCGTGCTGCCGCTGCTCGAGACCACCTGTGCGCTGGTGGCGCTGGGCGCGGGCGGCACCGCGCTGGGCCGCCTATGGGTGATCCACCAGATGCTCCGCCACGGCGAAGGAGCGGCCGCGGGCGGGGCCCAGCACGGCGCCCCGGGTGCGCCGCCGGCCGGCACGCCCTAGGGATCCGGCCGTGCGCGTCTGCATCGTCACGCCGTACGACCTGTCCCACGAGGGCGGCGTGAACCGGCACGCGCTCGGGCTGGCGCGCGCGCTGGGCGGCCTCGGCGTGGAGGCGCGGGTGCTGGGCCCGGCGAGCGGCGCGGTGCCGGACGGCTGCGACGGGCTCCGCGGCGTGCTGCCGGTGCCCGCGAACGGCTCGGTGGCGCGCATCGGCCTGCTCGTCTCGGAGCGCGCCACCCGCGCCTACCTCGACGCGCACCGGTTCGACGTCGTCCACGTGCACGAGCCCATCGTGCCCGGGCCGGGGCGCCACGCGCTGCGCCACGCGCGCGGGCCGGTGGTCGCGACCTTCCACGCGAACGCCGAGCGCGAGCCGTGGGTGCAGTCGGTGCTGCGCCGCTTCGCCTCCGCGGGCCTGGCCCGCGTGGACTTCGGCATCGCGGTCTCGCGCCAGGCGAAGCGCTTCGCGCGCCCCATCTTCCGCGGCCGCATCGCGGTCATCCCGAACGGCGTGGAGCGGTGGCGCTTCGGGGCGGAGGCCGAGGCCGCGCCGCGCCCGACGCACGCGCCGCCGCGCGTCCTGTTCGTCGGGCGCTTCGGCGAGCCGCGCAAGGGCCTCGCGGTGCTGCTCGACGCGGCGGAGCGCCTGCGCGCCCGCGGCCAGGCGGTGGAGGTCGAGGTGGTGGGCGACGGGCCGGCGGAGCGCTGGGCCGGCCGCGGCGCCCGCGCCGGGGTCCGGTTCCTGGGCCGGGTGAGCGACGACGCGCTGGCCCGCGCCTACCGCGACGCCGACGTGTTCTGCGCGCCGTCGCTGGGCGGCGAGAGCTTCGGGATGGTGCTCGCCGAGGCCATGGCGGCGGGCTGCCCGGTGGTGGCGAGCGACATCCCCGGCTACGCCGAGGCGGCCCGCGGCGCCGCGCTGCTGGTGCGCGCCGGCGATCCGGACGCGCTCGCCGCGGCGCTGTGGCGGGCCGGGCGCGACGACGGGCTGCGGGCGCGGTTGTGGGCCCGCGGGCGCGCGCGCGCCGACGCGCTGTGCTGGTCGCGGGTGGCGGCGCGCGTGCTGCACATCTACCAGGTGGCCGGCGCCGGGAGCCCCGCGCTCGCCGTCCCCCCGCTCGCGCCGGTGGCGCGCGCGGCGCGGGGCTAGCCGCGGCGGGAGCGCGCGATGGCCTTCCCCCGCACCTGGCGCCAGAAGGCGGTCCTCGTCCCGTTCGCGCGCGGGCTGAAGCTCTGGTACCGCCCGCGCGTGCACGGGCTCGAGGCGGTGCCGCGCGACCGGCCCGTCATCTACGTCGCGAAGCACCCGCGCACCTGGCTCTACTTCGAGATCTTCCTGCTCGGGCTGCTCACGTTCTGGGACGCCGACCGGATCCCGTTCCGCCCCATGGAGAAGCGCGGCACCTCGCTGCACCGCATCCCCGGCCTCGCCTGGGTCCGGCGCCACGTCGGCAGCATCGAGGCGACCGAGGAGGCGGCGCTGGCGGCGCTCCGCGGCGGCGAGTCGCTGCTCGTGTTCCCGGGCGGCGCGCGCGAGCTCTACGGCGAGGCGGACGCGCTCGACTGGGCCGGGCGCCGCGGCTACGCGCGCATCGCCGCCGCCGCCGGCGTGCCGGTGGTGCCGGTGGCGATCGCCGGCGCCGACCAGCAGCACCCGCTCCGCCTCCCCTTCGGCAAGGACGGCTCGCTGTGGCTCCCGCCGGTGCCGCTGCCGGTGGCGCTCGACTTCTGGTTCGGCGCGCCCATGCCGCCGCCGCCGCCCGGCGACGCGGCCGCGGTAGCCGCCTTCGCCGACGGCGTCGCGGCCGCCACGCAGGCGCTGCTCGACGAGGCCGTCCGCGCACGGCGCGCACCCCCCTGGAGCCGCACGTGAGCCGCCAAGCCCCCCACGACCCGCCGCCCCCGCTCGATCCCCGCCACCCGGCCTACCGCTGGATCCTCGGCGGCGCGCGCCGGCTCGCCCGCTACCACCGCATGACGGTGGAGGGCGCGGTGCCGAAGGGCCCGTGCATCTACGTCGCGCTGCACGGCGCCGGGTACCTCGTGCTCGACCTGGTGCTCGCCGGCTACTTCCTCGGCTGGAAGGAGTTCCACGAGAGCGGGCGGCTGGAGGACTGGCGCCCGCTGCGGATCGTCGGGGCGGAGTCGCAGATCGAGCGCTTCCTGCCCGGGCTGCCGCGTGCGAAGGAGCACGCCGGCATCATCGGGACCGACGAGGAGGACTGCGTCGCGGTGCTGGAGCGCGGCGAGTCGCTGCTCGTGACGCCCGGCGGCATGCGCGAGGCGCAGCCTTCCCGCGACTTCTACCGGCTGCGCTGGGACGGGCGGCTCGGCTTCGCGCGCATGGCGGTGCGCACCGGCGTGCCCATCGTCCCGGTGGCGGTGGTGGGCGGCGCGGAGGCGTACCCGGGCCTGCGGTGGGGCAAGCTCTCGTTCTGGTCGCCGCTGCCGCTCCCGGCGCGGCTCGAGATGGCCGTCGGCGAGCCGATCCCGGTGGAGCGGCGGCCGGGGTCGGCGCGGGATCCGGCGGTGGTGAAGCCGCTCCAGGAGCTGGCGCGGGCGCGGACGCAGGCGCTCTACGACCGGCTGGTCGCGAAGCGGAGGGCGGGGCGGTGACCCTCTGGCGCATCGCGAGCGACTGGCACCTCGCGCCGGGCAGCCCGGCGGTGCACGGGCGGCTGGCGCGCGCCTTCCTGGCCCGCGCGCGCGCCGACGGCGCCTCGGTGGTGCTGAACGGCGACGCGTTCGACGACCTGTTCACGGGGGGTGGACGGGCCGAGGCGGCGCACCCGCTGGTCGTCGCGGAGCTGGAGGCGCTCGGCCGCGAGGGCCGGCTCCGGCGGACGCGCGGCAACCACGATCCGGACGCGGGCGAGGAGCGGGTGGTGCTGGAGCTTCCCGGGACTGGCCGCGTCCTGGTCGCCCACGGGCACGCCGCCGATCCGGTGAACGCCTCCGCGCTGGGGCGGCTCGGCGACGGAATCTCCCGCCGCTTCGGTCGGTTCGGCGTGGTGCGGGGCGCGGCCTGGTTCGCCGAGGCGGCCGCGCGCGCGGTGGCCGAGGACTGGATGGTGGCGACCTTCCGCCGCCGGTGCCTGGCCGAGGTGGAGCGCGAGGGCTTCGCCCTGGGCGTGTTCGGGCACGTGCACCGGGCCCACCTCGCGCCGGGCGATCGCTACGCCAACGCGGGCTCGCTCCACGGCGAGGCCCTCGAGTACCTGGAGCTCGGCCCCGGCGGGCCGCGGCTCGCCGTGCTGTGCGCCGCCGACCTGCCGGACCCGGGCACGGACCCGGCCGCGAGGCGGTAGATTGAGGAGCCGCGCCCCGGGCGCGGGATGAGGTAGAAGACGCCATCCATGCGCATCATCGAAGCCTTCGTCCGCTTCTCCGAGCGGCGCCGCGTCGCCATCCTCGCCGTCGCCGCCCTGGTGGCCCTGGCCGGCGGGTACGGCACGTTCCGCCTGTACGCCGACCTGCGCCCCGACATGTCGGAGCTGCTCCCCGCCAACAGCCGGAGCGCGCGGGACCTGGAGGCGCTCACGAAGCGCATCGGCGGGTTCGCCGAGCTCTCGGTGGTGCTGGCGGGGAAGGACCCGCTCGCCCTGCAGCTGTTCGCCGACGACCTGAACGACGCGCTCCAGGACGCGCCGCCGGGCCTGCTGCGGTGGGTCGAGTACCGCGTGGACGAGGCGCGCGACTTCTTCAAGCCGCGCCTGCTGCTGTTCCTCTCGCGCGAGGAGCTGGCCACGCTGCGCGACACGCTCGGCGCGCGGGTGGCGTGGGAGCGTGCGCGGCAGGCGGGCAAGGCCGAGGGGCCGGCGCCGGACGTGGAGGGGCTGGTCGACCGGATCGCCGGCGAGCGCAAGGGGCTGCTCGGCAAGTTCCCGAGCGGCTACGTGATGGGCGAGGTGCCCGGCCGCGAGCCGGGCGAGACCATGACCGCGCTCGCCATGGTCATCCGGCTGGACGCGCCGCCCGACGACTACCGCGACGTGGTCGCGCTCGAGCGGGTGGTGAAGGAGACGGTCGCGCGGCTCGATCCCGCGAAGGCCGGCATCGAGGTGGGCTACGGCGGCTACGTGGCCAACAACATCCTCGAGCACGACGCGCTCGCCGAGGACCTGGTGTGGGCCACCATCCTGGTGCTGCTCGCGGTCGCTGCCTCGGTCGTGGTCTACAACCGCACCTGGAAGGCCGTGTTCGCGGTGGGCGCGCCGCTCCTGGTGGGCACCTTCGCGACGTTCGGGCTGGCCGAGATCTTCGTCGGCCACCTCAACTCCAACACCGCCTTCCTCGGGTCCATCGTGGTGGGCAACGGGATCAACGTCGGGCTGATCCTGTTCGCGCGGTACCTCGAGGACCGCCGGCGCGGGCAGGCTCCGGGGCCCGCCATGGTGACCGCGCTCGCGAACACCTGGCTCGCCACCCTCACCGCGGCGCTCGCCGCGGGGGTGTCCTACGCCTCGCTGCTCTCCACCGACTTCCGCGGCTTCAACCAGTTCGGCCTCATCGGCGGGCTGGGCATGGCGTTCTCCTGGCTCTCCGCCTACGCGGTGACCCCGGCGCTGGTGCTCGCGTGGGAGCGCCGCGCGCCCATCCCGCGGCAGGGGCAGCGCCCGGCCCGCCCCATCTTCACCTACGCCATCTCGGCCATCGTGGAGCGCGCGCCCCGCCGCATGGTCACGGTGGCCGTGCTGCTCTCGATCGCCTCGGCCGTGCTGGTGGTCCGCTGGTCGCGGGATCCCATCGAGCACGACTTCCGCCGCCTGCGCGACCAGTCGGCGCTCGCCGAGGGCGGCCCGGGCTGGTGGGACCAGCGGGTGGACGCGCTGCACGGCGACCACCTCTCGCCCACCGCCATCCTGGCCCGCGACGAGGGCGAGGCGCGCGCCATCGCGAAGGCGCTCGACGCGCACATGCGCGCGACGCCCGACACCACCTTCGGGCACGTGCTCTCGATCGCCGCGTTCGTGCCGGAGGGCCAGGAGGCGAAGCTCCCGCTCGTCCGCGAGCTGCGCGCGCTCGCCACCCCGGAGAACCTCTCCTTCCTCTCGCCGGAGAAGCGCCTCGCCATCGAGCAGGTGCTCCCGCCGGCGGACCTGCGCCCGTTCGGCGCGAAGGACCTGCCGGACATGATCCGGCGCCAGCTCACCGAGGTGGACGGGCGCGTGGGCACCCCGGTGCTGGTCTACCCCTCGGGCCGGATGGACGTCTGGAACGGGCTCGACGTGCGCCGCTTCGCGCGCGAGCTGCGCTCGGTGCCGATGCCGCGCGCCGACCTGCCCATGGCCAGCTCCACCCTCGTATTCGCGGACGTGCTCGACGCGATCGAGCGCGACGGCCCGCGCGCCACGGTGCTGTCGCTCCTCGGGGTGGTGGCGCTGGTGATGATCGCGTTCGGGCTCGGGCGCCGCTCGGTGCGCTCGCTCGGGGACGCCCTGGGCGTGCTCGCGGCGCTGGGCGTCGGCGTGCTCTGGTTCATGGGGCTCGCCGGGGCGCTCCAGCTCCGGCTCAACATGCTGAACTTCATCGCGCTGCCCATCACGTTCGGCATCGGCGTGGACTACGCCACCAACATCTTCCAGCGCCGGCGGGTGGACCACGCGGGCTCGGTGGCGGACATCGTCCGGACCACCGGCGGCGCCGTGGCGCTCTGCTCGCTCACCACCATCATCGGCTACTCGTCGCTGCTCATCGCCCGGAACCAGGCGCTCATCTCGTTCGGGCTCCTGGCGGTCCTCGGCGAGGTGGCGTGCCTGGCGGCGGCCCTGCTGGCGCTGCCCGCCGCGATGCGCTGGCGGGAGCGGTCGCGCGCCCGCGCGGCGGCGGCGCAGGCGGCCGGCACCGACGCGCAGCCGCAGCCCTGACCGGCCGGGAGGCCGATCGGCGGCGCGATCAGGGACGGATCAGTCCGCCCCCACCTGCTCGAGCGCCCACTCGAGCTGCTCGCGCGAGAAGGGCTTCTCCAGGAACGCCTCCGCGGCCGGGCGGTCGCGCGAGGCGCGCTCGCCGCTCATGGCGATGATCGGCACCACCGCGAGGCGCGGCGTCCGGCGGATGCGCGCCACCAGGTCGTGGCCGGTCATGCGCGGGGTGTAGAGATCCACCAGCACCGCGGCCGGCCGGGGGCCGCGGGCCAGCAGCTCCCACGCCTCCGCCCCGTCCACCGCGGGAGCCACCTGGTAGCCAACCCGCACGAGCAGCGCACGGATGGCCTCCCGCATGCCGGGGTCGTCCTCGACGAGGACCACCCTGCGAACGACGTTTCCGGTGGCTGCCACGTACCGAAGCTAGACAGCGCGGGCCCGCGGCGCGACCGCCGACCCACCCGGCGGCGCCACGCAGCGTACGCCTCAGCCGGCCGACCCGGAGGGCGGGCTCTCGACGGAACCGGCCGCGGCCGCCGCCGCCCGCCGGCGCGCGCGCCAGGCGAGCACGGCGCCCGCCGCGAGCACCCCGGCCGCCGCCGCCCAGGGCCAGAGCGCCTCGAGGCGCACCTCGCCGGCGAGCCGCGCGTAGCCGGCGCCGAGGGCCCAGCCCAGCCAGAAGTAGATCGTCGCCCAGAGCGCGCCGGCGACCAGCGTGCCGGCCACGAACGTGCCCTGGCGCAGGCGGAGCGCGCCCGCGACCACCGTCATCACGATCCGCAGCCCGGGGATGAGCCGGCCGACGACCACCGCCGCCGCGCCGCGGCGGGTGAGCCACGCCTCGAGGCGCGCCTCCCGCGCCTCGGTGTAGCCGAAGCGCCGCGCCACCCGGAGCAGCAGCGGCCGGCCGGCGTGGCGCGAGACGAGGTAGAGCACCGTCGCGCCGAGCACGGTCGCCGAGGTCACCACTGCCGCGGTGGGCAGGAACGCGGCGCGGTGCGAGTGGGCGAGGAAGCCCATGGCCGCGATGAAGAGGTCGCCGGGGAGGGGCAGCGGGATGCCCGCCTCCTCGGCCAGGATCACCGCGAACAGGCCGCCGTAGTGCCAGCGCTCGAGGAAGGAAGCGGGGCTCTCCACCCACGCTTCCATGCCACGAACCGCGCCGGCGCGGAAGCGACGGTTCGCGCGGGGGCTTGGCGCGCCCGGTGCGCCTGCGCACCCCTTCCGACATGGCGGGTGCATCGCAGGGCTTCCACGAGCGCGAGGACGCGCTCTCGGCGCGGACCAGGGACCTCCACCGGGCGCTCGTCTCCCTGCAGGAGGAGCTGGAGGCGATCGACTGGTACCAGCAGCGGGTGGACGCCGCCTCGGATCCCGAGCTGAAGCGCGTGCTGCAGCACAACCGCGACGAGGAGGTGGAGCACGCCATGATGGTGCTCGAGTGGATCCGTCGCAACGACGTGGTGTTCGCGCGGATGCTGCGGATGCACACCGGGCACGCCGGGCCGATCGTGCGCGAGGAGGAGGCCCGCGAGGCGGCCGGCACGGCGGACGTCGAGGGGCGGGCGGGCCGGGAGGGCGATCGATGAGCTGGCAGGACCGCGACGGCGCGCCCTTCGGGCAGCAGGTGTGGGACCGGATCGACGAGGCGATCGGGGCGGCGGCCGCCGAGGCGCGCGCCGGGCGGCGGCTCCTCAGGGTGGTCGGGCCGCTCGGGTTCGACGCGCGCGCCGGGGTGGCGGAGGACGCGCCGGCCGGCGGCGAGGACGAGCCGGGGGCGGGCGACGAGACGCACGTGCACGTGCCGAGCGTGCGCGCGCTCCCGGTGCTGCACCGGACGTTCCGGCTCGGCGCGCGGGCGGTGGAGGCGCTCGAGCGGCGCGGCGAGCCGCTCACGCTCACCGAGGCGGCCGAGGCGGCGCGCCGGATCGCGCGCGCCGAGGACCGGCTGCTGTTCGAGGGGCACGCGGGCGCGGGGGTGCGCGGGCTGCTCGATCACCCCGGCCTCGTCGAGGTGCCGGCGGGCGACTGGGCCGACCCGGGCCGCGCCGGCGACGCGCTGCTCGCGGCGCTCGCCGCGCTCGACGCGGCGGGGCGGCACGGGCCGTACGCCGCGGCGGTGTCGCCGGCGCGCTTCTACCAGCTCTTCCGCCCGTTCCCGGGCACCGCGCTCACGCCCTACCAGCAGCTCCTCCCCGCGTTCGAGGGGGGATCGCGAAGGCGCCCGGCCTCCGCGACGGCGCGGTGGTGGTGGTCCGCTCCGCCTCCGGCCCGCAGGCCGTGGTCGGCCAGGAGCTCACCGCCGCCTACGATGGGCGCGAGGGCATCTTCCACCTCGTCTCGCTCGCCGAGTCGGTGACGCTGCTGCCCGGCGCGCCGGGGTCGGTGGCGGTGGTGAGATAGCGCGGGAGCGCGCGGCGGACCGCGCCCCGACGGGAAAGCTGACGGCCCGGATCCCCGGGCGGAAGATGCCGCCCATGCCGTCCTCGCCCGCCCTCCGCCGCGCCCGCCTCGCGGCCGCGCTCCTGCCCTGCCTCGCGGCGCTCGCGCTCGCGGCCTGCGCGCCGCGCGCGCCCTCCGGCCCGCCCGCCGGCGCCGCCGCGGCGGCCGCGCTCGCCGAGGCGCCGCCCCGCCCGCTGCCGCCGCGCCCGTGGCAGGACGAGGTCCTCTACTTCGTGCTCGTGGATCGCTTCGCCGACGGCGACCGCGCCAACGATCGGGACGTGGACCTCGCCGGCAAGGGCACGTTCCACGGCGGCGACCTGCGGGGCCTCACCGCGCACCTCGACGAGATCGCCGCGCTGGGCGTGACGGCGATCTGGGTGAACCCGCTGGTGCGCAACATCCCCGGCTACGTGAGCGGCGCCGGGTTCCCGGACTGGGCCTACCACGGCTACTGGATGGACGACCTGTCGCGCCTCGATCCGCGCTTCGGCAGCGAGGCCGACCTGGCCGCGTTCGTGAACGCCTGCCACGCGCGCGGCATCCGCGTGCTGCTCGACGTGGTCTACAACCACGCCGGCTACGACACCGCCTACCTGCGCGACCCGAGGACGCGCCCCTGGCTGCGCAACAACGTGGTGGGCGACTGCGGCGACGACGACCTGACGAGCTGCCTGGCCGGCCTGCCCGACTGGAAGACCGAGCGGCCCGAGGTCCGCGAGTTCCTGCTCGCCGCCCAGCTCGGCTGGGCGAAGCGCTCGGGCGTGGACGGCTTCCGGCTCGACACCGTGAAGCACGTCGAGCCGGACTTCTGGGAGCTCCACCGGCGCCGGGTGCGCGCGGAGCTCGTCCCGGGGTTCTTCCTGCTCGGCGAGCTGTGGGGCGGCGACCGCGAGTCCCTCGACCCGTACTTCGCCGCCGACACGCTCGACGCCGGGCTCGACTTCGGCTTCCAGGGCTCGACCGTCGGCTGGCTGCTCGGCCGGGGCCGCACCGTCGCCTACGAGCGCTACCTCGCGTCGCGCCACAAGGTCCGGGCCGGGCACCTGCTCGCGCACTACCTCTCCTCGCACGACCAGCCCGGTGCGCTGCACCTGCTCGGCGGCGATCGCGCGCTGTTCCGCCTCGCCGCGCTGCTGCAGCTCACCACCGTGGGGATCCCGACGCTCTACTACGGCGAGGAGGTGGCGCGGCCCATCGGCGAGTGGCCGGACAATCGCTCCGACATGCCATGGGGGCAAATGGACGTGCTCCCCGGCGCCGGAAAGCCGCGCGACGAGGCAATGCGCGCGTTCTACCGCCGGGTCGTCGCGCTGCGGCGCGCGCACCCCGCCCTGTCCCGCGGTACCCACGAGCCGCTCGCGACCGACGGTGACGGCCTGGTCTTCCTGAGGCGGGACGGGGACGACGCGGTGCTGGTGGCGGTGAACCGCGGCAAGGCGCCTCTCTCCCTGCGGATTCCGGTCCCGCCCGCCTGGGAGGGGCGGGAGCTGGAGGACGCCCTGGAGGGCGGGGCGATATCGACCGGCCCCGGTGGGATGGCGCTGGAGGTGCCGGGTCGCGGGGCGCGGGTGGTGGTGGCCAAGCCCGCACCCGGCGCGGCGATTCGTCGCTAACCCCGCATAAATGGGGGTTTGCGTACATTGGCCGCATTGCGCGCAGGCCCCATTTGGCTAACCCTCACCCGGAGCGCGGCGGTCTAGACATGGGCGCCATCGGACGGGCCTGGGCCGAGGCGGCCGAGAGGTGGGGCATGGCGGGGGTCGTCCTCAGGAATCTCGCGAAGCGGTTCGGCGAGACGCGTGTCATCGAGGGGCTGGACCTCGAGATCCAGGACGGCGAGTTCATGGTCCTCGTCGGCCCGTCCGGCTGCGGCAAGTCCACCGCGCTCCGGATGATCGCCGGGCTGGAGGAGGTCTCCGGGGGGGAGATCCTCATCGGCGGCCGGGTGGTGAACGACGTCCCGCCCAAGGACCGCGACATCGCGATGGTGTTCCAGAGCTACGCGCTCTACCCGCACATGACCGTGCGGGAGAACCTCGAGTTCGGCCTGCGCATCCGCAAGACGCCGCAGGCCGAGATGGACCGGCTGGTCACCGAGGCGGCGCAGGTGCTCGGCATCGACGCGCTGCTCCACCGCAAGCCCAAGGAGCTGTCCGGCGGGCAGCGCCAGCGCGTCGCGCTGGGCCGTGCCATCGTGCGCAAGCCGTCGGTGTTCCTGTTCGACGAGCCGCTCTCGAACCTCGACGCGAAGCTGCGGGTGCAGATGCGCGCGGAGATCAAGAAGCTCCAGGCGCGCCTGGGCGTCACCACGATCTACGTCACGCACGACCAGGTCGAGGCGATGACCATGGGCAACCGCATCGCGGTGCTCAACGCCGGCAAGCTCCAGCAGGTGGGCGCGCCGCTCGAGCTGTACGAGCGCCCGGCCAACCTGTTCGTGGCCGCCTTCATCGGCAGCCCGCCCATGAACTTCTTCAAGGCGCGGCTGGAGGGCGGCGGCGGGCGCATCGCGGCGGCGGGCTTCTCGCTGCCGGTGCCGGCCGCCCTGCGCGCCGCGACCGCGGCGCGCGACGGGGCCGCGGTGACGGTGGGCATCCGGCCCGAGAACGTGGTCGAGCTGGGCCGGGCGCCGCGCGGGGAGTCGGCGCGCATCCCGGTCACCGTGGACATCGCCGAGCCCCTCGGGGACGAGGTGATCGTGCACGCCCGCGCCGGCGAGGACCCGGTCGTCTTCCGCCAGGCGCCGCACGCCATCCCGGGCATCGGAGACCAGCTCGAGGTGCAGGTCGAGCTGGACCACCTTCACCTGTTCGACGCCGAGACCCAGCGCCGCCTGTGATGGCGGCGCGAGGAGGAGAACCATGCGGAACCGCTCGCTGCTCGCCCTGCTCGCCGCCCTGCTGCTCCCCGGCCTCGCCTCGGCGGCGGAGGTCGTGGTGTGGCACGCCTACCGCGGCGCCGAGAAGTCGGCCTTCGAGAAGGTGGTGGCCGCGTACAACGCGCGCCCGGGCAACCCGAACAAGGTGACCACGCTGGCGGTCCCGTACGACGCGTTCGCCGACAAGATCTCGGCGGCGGTGCCGCGCGGCAAGGGGCCGGACGTCTTCATCTTCGCGCAGGACCGCCTGGGCGGCTGGATCGAGGCGGGCAACACCGTCGAGCCCATCGACTTCTTCCTCGACGACGCGCTGAAGGCGCGCTTCATCCCCTCCACCCTCGAGGCGATGACCTACCGCGGCAGCGTGTGGGGGCTGCCGCTCAACTACAAGTGCATCGCGCTCGTCTACAACAAGAAGCTGGTGAAGGCGCCGCCGAAGAGCAGCGCGGAGCTGGAGGCGCTCGCAAAGAAGCTCACGCAGCGTGGCGCGGGCCGCTTCGGCCTCGCGTACTCCTACGCCGACTACTACTACCACGCGGCCCTCCAGAACGCGTTCGGCGGCCGCGTGTTCGACGCCGGCAAGCCGGTGCTCGACGCGCCCGAGAACGTGAAGGCGGCGGAGCTGCTGCAGGCCTGGATCAAGGCGGGCTTCATGCCCGCCGAGCCGTCCACCGCGCTCATCACCTCCCTGTTCAACGAGGGCAAGGCGGCGATGGTGTTCTCCGGCAACTGGTTCCTCGGCGAGATCGCGCCGGGCATCGACTGGGCCGTCACCACGCTGCCGGCGCTCACCGAGGCGGGCGGCAAGCCCATGCGCCCGTGGACCACGGTGGAGGGCGTCTACGTGGCCGCGCCCTCGAAGAACAAGGACGCCGCCTTCGACTTCGTGAAGTACGCCACCGACCTGGACGCGGCGCGGATCATGGCGCTCGAGGGCCGGCAGAGCCCCGCCAACGCGAAGGTCTACGCGGATCCGAAGGTGGCGGCCGACCCGGTGCTGGCCGCGTTCAAGAAGCAGGTGGACGTGGCGGTGCCCATGCCCAACCTGCCCGAGATGACCATGGTCTGGTCGCCCGCCACGACCGCCATGGGCTCGATCACCCGCGGCGGCGACGCGAAGGGCGCGCTCGCCAAGGCGCAGGCCAAGGTCGCGGCCGACGTCGCGAACCTCCGCAAGAGCAAGTGACGCGCCCCGCCTCCCACTGGCCCCGCGCGCTCGCGGCCCTCGCCGCCGGCCTCGCCGTCGCGGTCGCGCTCTCCTGGGCGTGGCTGCGCGCGGCCTCGGCCGGCGGGTACGAGGAGCGGGCCAGGGCGGAGGCGGTGGGGGCCACGCGGCTCGCGAAGGCGGTGGAGCAGGCCGGCGCCGAGGGCGACGCCGCCCGCGCGGCGCTCTCCGCCTGGCAGGCGGACCAGCCGGCCGGCACGGTGGGGCGCCTGGTGATCGTGTCCGGCGCGCGGCTGGAGGGCTCGACCGACCCGCGCGACGTGGGCGAGCGCGCCGCCCCGCGCCGGCTGCTGCGCGACGAGAAGTGGGCCTACGACCAGGCGCAGCGCCTCCGCGGCATCGTGCTGGAGAACGCGGAGCAGGGCTTCGCGCGCGCCGAGGTGGAGGTGGAGCGGCTGGAGGGCCGCTACGCGCTCGGCGCGCCTGTGCGCAAGGACGGCGCGGTGGTGGGCGCGGTGGAGGTGGACCGGCCCGCGAAGCCCCCGCCGGCCGCGCCCGGGGTGCCCGCCGCGCTCGCCGCGGTGGCGTTGCCGCTGCTCGCGCTCCTGCCGCTGCGGCGCGCCGCGGCCCGCCGCGGGCCGGCCCTGGCGGCGGCGCTCGTGCTCTACGCGGCCGGGGTGGGCGGGTTCGCGGCCTGGGCGCTGCGGCTCGCGGGCGGGGGCGGCGAGGGCGTCCGCGCGCTCGGGCTCTCCGCGGCGGTCGGCCTCGCGCTCGTGCTGTTCGTGGCGCTCGGCGGCGCGGCCCGGGCCCGGGCGGCCCTGGTGCGCCACCGGGTGGCCTACGCCTACGCCATCCCGGCGATGCTCGGGATGCTGGTGCTGGTGTTCTTCCCGTTCCTGTACGGGGTGGTGCTCTCGTTCACCGGGCAGACCCTGTACAACACCAGCGCGCCGCTCACCGAGATCTGGGTGGGCCTGCAGAACTACGTCGAGATCCTGCGGACGTTCGCGTTCCGCATGCCGGACGGCAGCCCGTCCTTCTACTGGACGCTCGCGTTCAACGTGATCTGGACGGTCACGAACGTCTCCATCGGCGTCTCCGTGGGGCTGGTGCTGGCGCTCATCCTCAACACCAAGGGGCTGGCGTTCCGGCCGATCTACCGCGTGCTCCTGATCCTGCCCTGGGCCATGCCGAACTACATCACCGCGCTCATCTGGCGCGGCATGTTCCACCGGCAGTTCGGCGTGGTGAACTACGCGCGGATGCTGTTCGGCCTCGAGCCGCTCTCCTGGTTCGACGAGACGTTCACGTCCTACCTCACCGCGCTCGCCACCAACGGCTGGCTCTCGTTCCCGTTCATGATGGTGGTCTCGCTCGGCGCCCTGCAGTCGATCCCGGCCGATCTCTACGAGGCGGCGCGGGTGGACGGCGCCTCGCGGTGGCAGCAGTTCAAGGCCATCACGCTCCCGTCGCTCAAGCCCGCGCTGGTCCCCGCCGTGATCCTCTCGGTGGTGTGGACCTTCAACATGTTCAACATCATCTTCCTCGTCACGGGCGGCGATCCGAGCGGCACCACCGAGATCCTCATCACCCAGGCGTACAAGTACGCGTTCCAGCAGTACCGCTACGGCTACGCGGCCGCGTACTCGACCGTCATCTTCCTCATCCTGCTCGCCTACGGCGTGTTCCAGAACCGGGTCACGCGCGCCACGGAGGGGATCTGATGGCGTCGCGCCGCGAGGAGCGGATCCCGCACTGGATCCTGCACGCCGTGCTGGTGGTGATGGTGCTCGTCGCCGTGTACCCGCTGCTCTGGGTGATCAGCATCGCGCTCTCCGGCGGGCAGAGCCTGGCGCTCGCCTCGCTCCCGGCGGATCCCGGCAAGCTCGACCTGCTGCGCGCCGTGATCCCCTGGCCCGAGCGCTTCAGCGCGGCGAACTTCACGGCGGTGTTCCGCGACCAGCCGTTCGGGCGCTGGATGCTGAACAGCGTGATCGTGTCGGCCGCGACCACCGTGCTCGGGGTGTTCCTGGCGTCCACCGCCGCGTACGCGTTCTCGCGCTTCCGCTTCCCCGGGCGGCGCGCCGGGATGATGTCATTCCTCGTGTCGCAGATGTTCCCCGGCACGCTGATGCTCATCCCGCTCTACATCATCATCGTGACGTGGCTGGGGCTCGGCTCGACGCGCACCGGGCTGGTGCTCATGTACGCCACCACCGCCATCCCGTTCTGCGTGTGGATGCTGAAGGGCTACTTCGACACCATCCCGCGCGAGCTGGAGGAGGCGGCCATCATCGAGGGCGCCGGCCCCGCGCGCGTGTTCTGGACCGTGGTGGTGCCGCTCGCGAAGCCGGCCATCGCCATCACCGCGCTGTTCTCGTTCATGACCGCGTGGAACGAGTTCATCCTCGCCGCGACGTTCATGGACAAGGAGGAGATGTACACGGCCCCCGTCGGCCTGCGCTTCTTCGTCGGCGGGTTCTCGCAGCAGTGGGGGTACTTCGCGGCCGGCTCGATCATCGTGTCGATCCCGGTCGTGGTGCTGTTCCTGTACCTCCAGAAGTACCTCGTGTCCGGCCTCACCGCCGGCAGCGTGAAGGGCTGAACCACGCCGCGACCCGCGGCACTCGGAGGAGTCGAACCATGATTCACCGTCTCGTCCTGGCAGCGCTCGCCGCCCTCGCGGCCACCACCGCCGCGGCGCAGGAGGTCGTGTTCAAGGACCCGGTCGGCGACGACAACGGGCCCGGCAAGTACGTCTACCCGACCGACCCCGTGTACAAGGCCGGCTCGTTCGACCTCACGCAGCTCAAGGTCACCGAGAAGGGCGACAAGGTCACCTTCGAGATCACGGTCAACTCCGACCTCGAGGATCCGTGGGGGATGCCGGCGCCGGCGAACTTCTCGGTGCAGATGGCGTTCGTCCACATCCAGACCGGCAAGGGCCCGAGCTTCACCAGGGGGCTGCCCGGCACCAACGTCGAGTTCGCCAAGGACTCCGCCTGGAACAAGGTGGTGATCCTCTCGCCGCAGCCGGCCGGCCGCGTGCGCTCCGAGGCGAAGCAGAAGGCGGCCGACCTGCTCGCCGCCATCGTGGTGCCCGACGAGACCGTCGGGAAGGGCCGCACCATCACCGGCACGGTGAGCAAGAAGGACCTGGGAGGGCTCCATCGCGAAGTGGGGCTACCAGGTCCTGATGCAGTCGAACGAGGGCTTCCCGGACAAGACCGACCTGCTCACCCGCAAGGTGAACGAGTACGAGGGCCAGCACCGCTTCGGCGGCGGCACCGACACCGACTGCGATCCGCACGTGATGGACGTGCTCGCGGGCAAGGCGGTGGGCGACAAGTCGGAGATCGCGGCGCAGCACGAGATGCTCGCCTACGAGTGCAACCCGGACGGCACCGTCAAGAAGCCGGCCACGCTGAAGATGGTCCGCAAGTAGCGGGGGAGGGACGGCGAACGAGAGTGGGAGGAGGGCGGGGCCGGCACGGCCCGCTGGAGCAGCACGGGAGCATCACCAGGGAGATCACATGAACGCCAGAAAGACGTTGGTCGGCATCCTCGCGGCGGCGATCGCCTTCACGGCGATCCCGGCGCAGGCGGTCGAGCTTCACGGGTACCTGCGCACCGGCATCGGCGGCAACGAGGACGGCGGCAACCAGGTCTGCTTCCTGACCGCGCCGGTCGGCTACAAGTTCCGCCTCGGCAACGAGTGCGAGACCTACGCCGAGCTCGAGTTCGGCCAGACGCTGTACCGGGATCGCAGCGGCGTGCAGTTCGACTACGTCGGCATGCTGCACTACAAGACCGGCGGCCTCCGCAACGCGGAGCCGCTCAACAACAACAGCGGCGGCAACACCGCCATCAACGAGTTCGCGCTGCGGCAGAACTACATCATCGCGAAGAACCTGCCCTTCATGGGCGGCGCGGCGGTGTGGGTCGGCAACCGGTACTACCGCCGCAACGACCTCCACATCCTCGACTTCTTCTACTGGGACGCCTCGGGCCAGGGCGCCGGCATCGAGGACGTGGACCTGGCCGGCTTCGCCAAGGTCGCCTTCGCGGTGCTGCAGAACAAGGGCGGCTGGGGCCTCGGCTACGACCGCAGCGACAAGACCGCCATCTGGCGCCCCGACCTGCGCATCTACTCGATCCCGTTCTTCTTCGGCGGCAACCTCGAGCTGGGCGCCGAGCTCGCCATCAACAGCGGCAGCCCGCGCGGCGCCGACGTGCAGAAGGTGAGCCCGATGTTCACCCTGCAGCACGTGCAGCCCGGCCTGCTGGGCGGCTTCAACAAGCTGGCCTTCCAGTACGCCACCGGCACCATCGCGCCGATGACCGGCTACCCCGAGCCGCAGAACAGCGACAAGGCGGAGCGCTGGCGCATCGTGGAGCAGATGGTGGTGCAGCCGAACTCGCTGTTCTCCGGCATGCTCGCGTTCGTCTACGAGGACGTCACGCACCAGTACGGCGGCGACGGCCCGTGGAACAGCTTCAAGACCTGGTCGCTGGGCGCGCGCCCGGTCTACCACGTGAACGACTACTTCAAGCTGCAGGCCGAGGTCGGCTACCAGTCCTTCAAGCCGAAGGACCCGCCGAAGGACGACGCGACGCTCTTCACCGCGTCCTTCGCCCCGACCATCTCGCCGGCCCCCCCGGGCCGGGCGGCGCGTTCTTCGTCCGTCCGGAGCTCCGGCTCTTCGTGACGTACGCGAACTGGAACACCGCCGAGGCCGGGTTCCTGCAGAGCTGGAACGCCGTGTACTACTCCGGCCCGAACGGCAACGGCCCGTCGGCCGTGTTCGGCGACAAGAAGCACGGCGTCACGTTCGGCGCCCAGGTCGAGACCTGGTTCTAGCGGCAGCGCATCACCGGCGGGGCCGGGGGGCAGGTTCCCCCGGCCTCACCGGCTTCGCGGATTACAGTGAGTGCAGGAGGGAACCGTCATGAAGCGTATCTTCGAGGTGCTCGCGGCCGGCCTGATCGCCGCCGTGATGGGGTTCGCGGGGCCGGCGGCGGCCGAGGAGAAGGCGGCGGCCGCGGGTGACAACGTCACGCTCCACTACCACCGCGCGGACGGCAGCTACGACGGCTGGGCGCTCCACAGCTGGGAGAGCTTCCAGGCGAAGTCCGAGGCGTCGGACGAGTGGGCGGCGAAGCAGATGTCGGACCGTCCGCTGAAGGGCGTGACCTGGTTCAAGCCCATGCAGCCGAGCGGCAAGGACGACTTCGGCATCTTCTGGACGATCCCGGCGAGCGAGTTCGAGAACGGCCGGGTGAACTACATCATCCACAAGGGCGACAAGAAGGATCAGTGCAACAAGGACATGTTCTGGATGATCAAGGACTCCAAGGAGGCCTGGGTCGTCTCGGGCGACTGCAAGGTCTACCTGTCCAAGGCGGACGCCGAGAAGGCGATGAAGAAGTAGCCGCGGCGGATCGACGCAGGCGCACGGGAGCGGCCGGGGCGACCCGGCCGTTTCTCTTTCCGTGTTCTCACGCAGGGTGTGATGGCGTACGGTGGGCGCCGGGCTTCCCGCGAAAGGCGCCTTCCGATGCGTGCACTCTCCGTCCTCGCCCTCCTCGCCGCCGCCGCCATCGGCCTCTCCGGTTGCAGCACGGGCGACTGCGCGGTCCCCGCCGGCTGTCTCCGGGCCGCGCGCACCGGTGGCTCCTGCGGCTGCGCCGAGTGGGAGGTCGTGGACACGCAGGAGGTGGTCCTGCCGTACGTGGTCACCGACGTCGCCTACCGGCCGTTCGGCGCGAAGAGCTTCTTCGTCACCGGGCACGCCTGGATCCCCCTGCTGGACCGCTACTCCGACACGAGCGAGGGGACGATCGTCCGCGCCGTGATCCGGTCCGCGGACGGCGGCGAGCAGGTGGCGCGCGTGGGCGCCGTGGACCCGGCGACCGGCCTCGAGCGCGTCACGGGCACCGTGCTGCGGACCCACCGCGTCATCACCCTTGGCCTCGAGCCCGAGCCGGTGGACGTCGCGGATCCCGGTAGGGACTCGATCGAGCTGTGGATGAACGCCGTGGTGAGCGTGGACACGGACGCGTCCGGGGCGAGGACCGTGCACTGGTCGCTCGGCTCGGGTCCCGTTCCGGCCATGAGCCACAACTACCAGGGGATCTCGATCCTGGTGCGCACGCTGCAGGAGGGCAGCTCGGGAACGACCTGGCTCGACGCGTACTTCGCCGATCTCGGCGCGGAGGGCCGTGCGGAGATCGTGGCCTTCGATGAGCGCGTCGCCGGGCCGCCGATGTCCGAGCGCTACCTGTGGCTCGATTCCTGGTCCCTGGTCGACCGTGAGCAGTTCGCCGCCCAGTACCGCTGGACCCCGTGCGAGGACCCCGAGGCGTTCGAGGTGCTGGCCGAGACCGCGGTCCCGCTCGCGAACGGCGACACCTTCGTGCTGCAGTACGGCGTGCAGGCCGACGCGACCTGTTCGCCGCAGTCCCCCGGCGTGTACCTCGAGTACTCGCCCGGCTGCTCCGGCGGTTACCAGATGTTCGTGGACCGGCTCTCCGGCAAGCTGATGATGCTCGCGGCGCCCTCCGGCACGTGCACGGGGCGCTAGCGCTCGCCGGCCTCAGCGCCGCCGCGGCGCGAGCAGGAAGAACGGGATCCCCGCCAGCACCAGCACGACCGCCAGCTCGCCCCACCCCACGCGCCGGGTGAGCAGCAGCAGCCCCACCAGCACCGCGGCCGCCACGATCCCGATGCGCCCGCGCTTCCAGGCGCCCGTGCGCAGGAACCACGCCACGCCGACGACGGCGAGCGCGAGCAGGACGACGAGGAACAGCTCGGTGCGGCCCATGCCACCCATGGCGGCGCGCATGACAGCACGCGGGCCCGCGGGTGTCCACCCGGGCGGGCGGGCGCCTCAGGCCGAGCCGCCGCAGCGTCTCCCCGCGTACGCGTCCATCAGCTGGTCACCGAACACCCGCCGCGCCTCCTCGAGGTTGTGGCCCCTGCAGCGGATGCGGAGGTTCTCGACCGTGGAGGCGCCGCCGCAGGCCCGCGGCACGACGTGGTCGAGCTCGAGCTGGTGCGTTGAGCCACACGGCTCGCCGGAGGGGAGGAGGAAGGTGCACCGCCCGCCGTCCCGTCGCCAGACCTCGCGGCGGACGTGGGCCGGGATGCGGTCCGGATCGCGAGAGGGCCGGGCCGCGGCCAGCGGCCGGTCCGAGCGCCCGCTCTTTCGCTTCTCCGCCTTCGCCAGCAGCAGGTCCACCGCCGCCTCGAGGAGCGCGTCGTCCGAGAGGTCCGGACGGAGGTCGCGGAGCCGCTCCAGCTTACGGGCGAAACGCTCACTTACCGTGACGTGGAGCCGCTGAAGCGTCGCCGTGAGCGGCGTGAGCTCCGCGATCCGAGACGGGGGCGCCACAGGGGCCGGTTCAACAGTTGAACCAGATGTCCTCCGCGGGATCACAAGTTCAACAGTTGAACCAGGCGTCACGGCAGGGATGGTCAGTTCAACAGTTGAACCAGCCGGCGGCCGGGGGACCGCCGTGAGCACCGTCCGCACCGGCGGCGCCGGATGCGGCTGCAGCGCCGCGACCACCTCCGCCGCCTCATGGCGGGACAGCCCGTAGAACCTCGGCAGCACCTCCTGCCAGTTCACGGGGTTCACCACCCGCGCCACATCGATGACCGTCGTGAAGCAGAGCCGCCCGTCCCGCAGCGGCTCGACCACGGCCGGGACCGCCTGGATGAGCTCCGCCGCCACCTTGCGGTACTGCGCCGAGCCCTTGGAGAGCCGAAGCTCGCGGTGCAGGTAGTGGAAGAGAGAGGCGTACCCCAGGTCTGCCCACGCGCGCCGCGCGTCGAAGCCGGCGAGCGCGACCAGGAACTCCGCCAGCGCCGAGCGCTCGCGGCGGAGGAGGGTGGCGAGCCGAGCCGAGAGTTCACGCACAGTGTCCATGTGGACACTCTCGCACGCGTTTCCGGGCCCTCGCCCGACGCCCGCATCCGCCGTCAGGGGCGAGAAGAAGCCACGACCCTCGCGAACCCGCCGCCAGGCCCCGCACGCCAACCACGCCCGCCGCCGACGCGCGAGGCGGGTCTTCCAGAGCCACCTGCGCCGCACGGGTCGCCTCAGCGTGAAACGAGGTCAAGCACGAACGGCGTGCCCGTTGGGCTGCAAGCAGTCACTCACCGTGACGGCGGTCCCGGCATCCCGCTCATGGTTCGACGGAGCTCACCATGAGCGGAGAAGCTCTGCGGCGGCGAGCGGAAGTCAGCCCGCCTCCCCCTGCGGCTTCTCGCAAGCCGATTCCGCGTCGCCGGTCCCGGCCAGCGAGGCCCGCCCCGCAAGCCCGCTGCCCGACCTCCAGCCCCTCTTCCAAGCCCGCCGCTCTCGCAGAGCCAGCCCCCCCTACCGCACCCTCCACACCCCGCTCCCGCGCGCCGGCAGCGTCACCCGCCACCCGGCCGCCTCCCGCACCAGCGCCGCGCCCGCGTCCACGAACACCGGCTCGGCAACCGCCCCCGGCGCCTCCAGGTCGCCGAGCTCGAGCGGCCCGGCGCCCATGTTGTGCACCACCAGCACCGTCTCCCCCTCGCCGCGCCGCAGGTACGCGAGCGCGGCGCCGGGGGTGGACAGCGGAGCCGCATCCCCGCGCGAGAGCGCCGCGGAGCCCTTCCGCGCCCGCACCAGCGCCCGGTACCGCGACAGCAGCGACCCGGGGTCGCCCGACTCCGCGGCCACGTTGGCGCTCTCGTGCCCCGGCGCGAGCGGCATCCACGGGTCACCCGTCGTGAAGCCGCCGTGCTCCGACCGGTCCCAGGGCATGGGCGTCCGCTTCCACTCGTCCTCGCGGCCCGGCCCGTTCTGCATCCCCAGCTCCTCGCCGTAGTAGACGAACGGCGCGCCCGGCAGCGTGAGCAGGATGGCCGCCGCGAGCCGCAGCTTCCCGGCGTCGTTCGCGAGCTGCGTCGCCACCCGGAACTGGTCGTGGTTGGTGAGGAACGGCGCGTCCACCGCGCCGGGCGGGTAGGCCGCGGCGATCTCGCGGAGCACGTGCGCGGTGAAGCCGCCGTCGCCCGCGTCCACGCCCTCCACGATCGCCTTCGCGAGCGGGAAGTCGAACAGCAGCTGCAACTCGTCCTTGCCGTCCCCGTAGTACCGGGCGATGTCGTCGGTCTCCGACCAGACCTCGCCCACCAGCACCGCGTCCGGCTTCGCGGCCCGCACCGCCGCGGCGAACTCGCGCAGGAAGACGTGGTTCTCCGGCGAGCCGGACTGGCCCGCGCCCGGCCCGGTCTCGATGAGGTGGCGGATGGCGTCGAGGCGGAACCCGTCCACGCCCTTCGCCAGCCAGTGCGCCGCGATCCGCTTCGCCTCCTCGCGCACCGCCGGGTTCCGGTAGTTCAGGTCCGGCATCCCGCTCCAGAAGATCGCGTAGTACCACTCGCCGCCGCGGCGGTACCAGGTGGTCTGCGACGTGTTCCAGGGCTGCGTCCAGCCCGGATCGTCCTGGCGCCACACGTACCAGTCGCGGCGCGGCGAGGTGCGCGACGACGCCGACTCGCGGAACCAGGGGTGCTGGTCGGAGGTGTGGTTGAGGACGAGGTCGAGGATCACGCGGACGCCGCGCCGGTGCGCCTCGGCGACGAGCCGGTCGAGGTCGGCCTCGGTGCCGTAGTCGGGGTTGACCTTCAGGTAATCGGTGACGTCGTAGCCGTGGTAGCTCGGCGAGGCGAACACGGGCATGAGCCAGATCGCGTCCACGCCCAGGTCGGTGGGGGTGGCCGGGTCGCCGTCGTTCAGGTAGTCGAGCCGGGCGGTGAGGCCGCGGAGGTCGCCCTTCCCGTCGCCGTCGGAGTCCGCGAAGCTGCGCACGAACACCTCGTAGAAGACCGCGCCCTTCCACCAGGGCGCCGCCGGGGCGGCGGCGGCGCGCGCGCCGGCGGCCGGTGGGCCGGCGGGCGCGTGCGCGCAGGCGAGCGCGGCGAGGGCGGCGGCGAGGAGCGCGGCGGGGCGGCGGGGCAGGGTCATGCGGCCTCCGGGGGCGCGCCAGGGCGCCGGAGCCGAGACTCTAGCGCGCCGCGCGGCGATCACCTGCGGTCGAAAAGGGCGCAGGCGCGCCGGCAGGGCGAGGCGCCCCGCGCCCGGGGGAGCGCGGCGGACGCCCCACGCGGCGGCAGGGCGCGGGCGAGGACGGCGCTATCCTCGGCGCCGCAAAGGAGGCCGCATGGGCCCGAAGCTCACGCCGAAGATCATCCTCGAGGGCACCCGCCTCACGCACAAGACCGACCTCGCGTTCGCGCTCAACGAGCACCCGCGCATCGTGGGGCCGCGCAAGTACCGGTACCACTCGCCGCTCGTGTCTGCGGAATGGTGCGCGTTCACCGACGTGCCCTGGGGGCGCGGGCCCATCAACTACGCGCCGGAGGAGGAGGCCCAGGCGATGGAGACGTACGCCACCTGGGCCCGCCTGTTCGAGCTCAACCGCTACTACTCGTGGATCGTGGACCGGTTCCACGTCTCCACCCGCGCGTACCAGCTCCAGGCCGGCCGCCGCGACCCGGACTTCTCCTGGCTCGACCCGCGCCTGCGCGTGCTCGGCTTCCGCCACGTGCTGTGCATGCGCCGGCCGGAGACCTTCGCTGCCGCCCGCGCCGAGCGGCTGAAGATCTCCGGCAAGCCCTCGCAACGACGACCTCGACGCGTTCGTGCGCGAGCAGGACCTGTTCCGCCGCCTGGTGCGCGAGTCGTCGCTGCCCTGGCTCGAGCTGGACGTCACCGACGGCGACGTGGCCGGCGCCGCCGACCGGGTGGCGGACTGGCTGGAGGCCACCGACGGGCTCTCCGCGCCGTGGGGCGTCACCTGACTCAGGCGGCGCGCGGCGGCGGCCGCGGGCCGGAGGACGGCGCCAGCGTGCGCCGGAGCGTGACGGCGCGCTCCAGCGGCCGCGAGGTGACCCCCTCCACCTCCCACGCGCCGCGCGCCCTGCGCAGCCGCAGCACGTTCACCCCGCGCGCGGGCGCCGGCGCGTCCGGCTCGTGCGCCTCGAACGCGCTCACCGCAACCCCGACGTCGCCGAGCAGGTGCAGCGTCCGCTCCACCTCGCGGAGCCACACGTCGCGCCCCTCCAGCCGCGCCAGCGCCACGTAGCGGTCCACCGGCAGGCCCGGGTCGGACGGCCCGCCGCGCCCGGTCTCCACGCGCGCGCCCGGGGCGAACAGCGCGGTGAACCGGCCCCACCGCTTCTCCGAGGGCGCGCCGGAGGCCGCGTCGTAGAACGTGCGCATCAGCCGCTCGATGGCGATGAGGTCGGCCGGCGAGACCCGCCCGGCCGCGCCCGGATCGTCGAGCAGCTCGTGGTCCGGGGCGGTCTCCAGCGCCGTGCGCACCTCGGCCCGGCGCTCGCGGAGGTCGCCCGCGCGGCGGCGCTGGCCGTAGGCCCAGGCGCCCACCACCACGGCCACGGGAAGCGGCGCGGTGGCGAGCGCCTGCGCGAGGGCCGTCGCGCCGGACGTGCCCAGCCGGGCCGCCCCCACCACGCCGGCGAGGGCGAGCGCCACCGCGGCGGCCGCACCCAGCGACGCGCGGGTGACCAGCCTGCGCTCCTCGAGGTCGAGCAGCGCGAGCCTCCGCTCGAGCCGCAGCTCCGTGAACATGTGCACCTCCCGTCCGCTCGGGGTGGGTGGAAACGATCGGCTCAGCTCCAGAACACCGCGGCGATGGGCGAGTCGCTGGGCATGCGGCTCGGGTGCACCTCGACCACGTCGCCGCCGCGCAGCAGCGTGAGGTCGCAGAGCGCGTCGATGACGTCGGCGCCGGCCCGCGCCTCGCGCCCGGGCGCCAGCGCGCAGGCGCCGCTGCGCGGGTCCACCCGGCCCGGCACGTGGGCGCCCTCGCGGTGGAGGAGCAGCCCCACGCGCCCGTCGGCGGCGGCCGCGGCGATCTCGTCCAGGCGATCGCTCGCCTCGCCGCGGAGCGATGCGCTCACGAACTGCGAGGCGGCGAGCTGCTCCACCTCCTCGTGGTGCGCGCGCACCACGTTCCACGCGCGGGCGTGCAGCGCCTCGAGATCGGCCACCTCCTCCTCGATCCCGTCGTCGAGCAGGTGCGGGTAGGCGCTCACCGCGCGGAACGGCGCGTGGTGCTCCGCCACCCCGGCCAGCACGAGCGGCGTGCCGCGGTCGTCGAGGAACGCGCAGAGCGCGTCGTCGAGCGCGCGGAAGCGGCGCCGCAGGCGCGCCTCCCCCTCGCGCCCGGCCCCGGTCACCAGCCGGAGCGGCCGGCCGGCCACGTCGCCCTCGCGCACCTCCCCCGCGAGCGCGGCGCGCAGCGCGCGCGGCGTGCGAGACGGCTCCACCTCGGCGAGCGCCTCGGGCGTGCCCTCCAGCAGCTCGGCCCCGCCGCCGCCGAGGAGCCGCAGCACGAAGAAGCGGCTGCGGTCCGCGTCGCGCAGGAGCGGCTTGGTGTGGAACGCGTCCGCCACGATCGCCAGCGCCGGCACCTCGAACGGCAGCTCGAACGCGAGGTTGACCTCGTGCGAGCGCAGCAGCGCCAGCGCGCGGGCGCGCGGGGGCCAGCCGCGCTCGAGCGCGCGCACCATCGGCTTCAGGAGCGCGTTCACCTCGTCGCGCGGGTGCGACGCCGAGAGGCGCCGCCCCGCCTCCTCGAGCAGCGCGTTCAGGCGGCGGCAGTCCTCCGGCCCGCCCGGCCATTCGGCGTCGAGCGTGAGGTACACGGAGAGGCAAGGGGGCTCCTGCGGCCCGATGAGCCAGTGCAGATCCCGGATGGTGACGCGCTTCATGAGGTCGGCCTCCTCTCTCCGGGCGGCGCGCATGCGCGTGCGCCCCCGGCGCGGGTGGACGCTGGGGTGGTGCGGGGCTGAGGGTGCGGGGATGCGTCCCGGCGGCGCTACGGGCGGCGCGCCAGGACGCGGGAACCAAGACAGGCCGGCGCCGGGGCGCACGCGGCCGCCGCCGGCGGGAGGGCCGGTGACGCCGCGAGGCGGGCGGAGGAGCGCTGGGCGAGGGTTCCGATCACGACGATCCCGTTGTCGGCCACGCGCGCCGGGAAGTCAACCGCACGCGGCGGGGCCGGAGGCCGCAGGCGCGCCGCGGCCGCCGGTCCCACCCCTCGCGCCCTCAGGCGGGGAGCGCCGCCACCTCGGCCGGTGCCGCGCCCACGCGCCGCTCCGCGAGCGTCCGCGGCGGCGCGTGCGGGTCGTGGACCACGAGGGCCCGGCCCAGCAGCGCGTCCACCCGCGCCAGGTGCTCGCGCCAGTCGAGGTCCTCCACGAAGTGGAGCCCGCGGCGCCGCCCGAGCTGCGCCCAGCCCGCCGCCACGCCGGCGGCGACCTGGAGCTGGGTGGCGCCGGTGCCGAGCCGCCCGGCCGCGGCAGCGCCCACGTCGTAGCCGATCCAGAGCTCGCCGAAGCGCAGGCTGCAGAGGAGCACGCCCACGCGGTCGCGGCCGCGGAGCGCGGTGCGGTGCGGCGGGTACATCCGGTGGAGCGGCCAGGCGGCCGGGCGGACGCGCTGCGGTGCGGTGGCGAGCGCCGCGCGGGCGGCGGGCGGCAGCCGGTACACGAACGCCAGCTCCTGCCCGGGCAGGCGCTCCGCCAGCGTGAGCACCTCCTCGTGCGGGACCACGAACCCCTCCACCACCCGGTCCCCGCAGCGGGCGCGGTACCAGGCGTCGCAGGGCCGGTGGCCGAGGCGGACGAGCTCCCCGCGCCGGACCGCGATCGCGTCGTCGAGGAGCAGCTCCTCCAGGCAGTGCAGCGGGCTCCAGGTCATGGGGAACGCCCCCGGGGGCGGCGCGCCCATCGCCTCCACGGTGGTGTCCTCCTCGGTGAACAGCACGGCGTGCAGGCGCAGCTCCTCGGGCGTGGGCGCGACCCCGGCCCGGCGCGCGAACGCCTCGATCCCCGCGAACACGAGCGCGTTCACCACCCCCGGGTTCATGCCGCTGCCCACCAGGAAGCTCCCGCGCCGCAGCGCCGGGCGCGCCGGCGGCATCGCGCGCAGCACGAGCGACTCCCAGGCGCCGGGCGCCTGTCCGGGCCAGTGCTCGAGGCTGGTGTCGAGGTAGCTCGCGCCGGTGGCGTCGCAGGCGCGGATGGCGTCCATCGTGTCGAGCGAGGACAGGTCCACCACCTGGTCCACGCCGTGGTCGCGCACCAGGCGCGCCAGGTCGTCGGCGTTCCGGATCGCGGCGGGCGGGAGCGGCTGCGCGACCGGCGGCAGCGGGCCGGGCGGGAGCGGCCGGGCGTCCACGAGCAGCAGCGCGTCGAGGCGCGCGGCGAGCGCGCGGCCGAGCGGCGTCGAGGCGAGCACGGAGAGCAGGGCGCGCGCGACGCCGCCGGCGGCGCCGACGAGCAGCGCGGTGCCGTGGGGACCGAGGGAACGATTCAAGGAAGCACCTCCTTCCAGGCGAGGGACGGGACGACGGCGCGCGGCCGCGCCGCGGCACGGGGCCGCGCGCGGCCGGGCCGCGGGGACGGAGCTGGGATGGGGGAGCGCGCCGCGAGCCGCCCGCTAGCGCGCGGAGCGGGCCGCGGCGCGATGCGCCGGGCAGGCCGTGTCGGGCGCGCGGCGTGCGCGGTGGAGGATCGGGCGGATCACGGTCCCGCCACTCTACCGATCGTGGCGAGCGAAGCAACCGCCCGGGCCCGCGCGCCCGCCCGGCCTACCGCGCGGCGCCGTTCGCCGCGCCGTTCACCGCGCCGCCCATGCGCGCGTCGGGCTCGCCCAGCCAGCGGCCGATCACGGCGAGCAGCCGCTGAGGGTCCACCGGCTTCGCCACGTAGTCGGTGGCGCCGGCGGCGAGCGCGTCGTCGCGGTCGCCCTTCATGGCCTTGGCGGTGAGCGACACGATGGGGAGCGCGCGGTAGCGCGGCTGCGCGCGGATGGCGCGGATGGCGGAGAGGCCGTCCATCTCCGGCATCATCGTGTCCATCAGCACCAGGTCCACCTGCGGCGAGGCCTCCAGCACCTGCAGCGCCTCGCGCCCGTTCTGCGCGTGGATCACCTTCACGTGCGCGGTCTCGAGCACGCTGTGGATCGCGAACAGGTTGCGCATGTCGTCGTCGGCGAGGAGGACGGTGCGGCCGGAGAAGTCCACGCCGGCCGGCAGCTCCGGGTAGTCCTCGGGCCGCTCCGCCGCGAGCGCCATGGCCGGGTCGTGGCCGGTCTCCGCCCCGGCCCAGCGCGCCGGCAGCACCAGCGTGAACACGCTCCCGCGCCCGGGCGCGCTCTCCACCTCGATCGACCCGCCCAGCAGGCGCGCGATCTCGCGGGAGATGGTGAGCCCGAGGCCGGTGCCGCCGTACTTGCGGCTGGTGGTCCCGTCCGCCTGCTGGAACGCCTCGAAGATCAGCTTCTGCTTGTCGGCCGCGATCCCGATGCCGGTGTCGCGCACCGCGAACGCGAGCGCGCCGCCGGCGGCCGGGCCCACGTCGAGGACGACCTCGCCGCGCTCGGTGAACTTGAACGCGTTCGAGATGAGGTTCTTCAGGATCTGCAGGAGGCGGGTGGGGTCGGTGTGGAGCCGCTCCGGGAGCTCCGGCGCCATGCGCACCTGGAACCCGAGCCCCTTGTGCTCGGCGACGTGGCGGAAGGTCTGCTCCAGGTCGTCGCGCACCGACTCGAGGCGCGTGTCGCGCGGCTCGATGGGCATCTTGCCGGCCTCGATCTTGGAGAGGTCGAGGATCTCGTTGATGAGCCCGAGCAGCTCGTGGCCGGAGGTGTAGACGGTGCTCGCGAACTTCACCTGCTCCACGGTGAGGTTCCCGTCGCGGTTCTCCGCCAGCATCTTGGACAGGATGAGCAGGCTGTTCAGCGGCGTGCGCAGCTCGTGCGACATGTTGGCGAGGAACTCGGACTTGTAGCGCGAGATGAGCTGGAGCTGCTCCGCCTTCTCCTCCAGGCTGCGGCTCGCCAGCTCCACCTCGGAGTTCTTCTGCTCGAGCAGGCGCGCCTTCTCGTTCAGCTCGGCGGCCTGCGCCTCCAGCTCGGCGTTGGAGCGCTTCAGCTCGAGCAGCAGCCCCTCCATGCGCATGCTGGAGGAGATCATGTTGAGGATGACGCCGACCTTCTCCATGAGCTGGTCGAGGAAGGCCAGGTGGTTCGGGCTGAACTCGCGGAAGGAGGCGAGCTCGATGACCGCCTTGATCTCGCCCTCGAACAGCACCGGCAGCACCAGCAGGTTGCGCGGCGGCGCCTCGCCCATGCCGCTGGCGATGTAGAGGAAGCCCTCCGGCACGTCGCTCACGATGATGCGCTTCTTCTCGAAGGCGCACTGGCCGATGAGCGTCTCCTTCATGCGGTAGGTGCTGGAGAGGCTGCGGCGCCCGCCGAAGCCGTAGCTGCCGATGAGGCGCAGCACCGGCTCGTCCGGCACGCCGTCCTCCGGCTGCTCCAGCATGAAGAAGGCGCCGTGCTGCGCGTCCACCAGCGGCGTCAGCTCGGAGATGATGGCCTGCGCCACCGAGACGATGTTCCGCTGGCCCTGCATCATGTTGGAGAAGTTGGCCAGGTTCGTCTTGAGCCAGTCCTGCGCGGTGTTCTTGTCGGTGGTGTCGCGCAGCGCCTCGATCATCTGGTTGATGTTGTCCTTCAGCGCGGCCACCTCGCCCTGCGCCTGCACCGCCACCTTGCGGGTGAGGTCGCCCTTGGTCACCGCGGTGGACACCTCGGCGATGGCGCGCACCTGCGCGGACAGCGAGCCGGCCAGCTGGTTCACGTTGTCGGTGAGGTTCTTCCAGATGCCGGAGACGCCCGGCACCTTGGCCTGCCCGCCCAGCTTGCCCTCGATGCCCACCTCGCGGGCCACGCTCGACACCTCGTCGGCGAAGATGCCGAGCGTGCCGGTGAGGCCGTTGATGGTCTCGGCCAGCGCCGCCACCTCGCCCTTCGCCTCCAGGATGAACTTCTGGGAGAGGTCGCCGTTGGCGATGGCGGTCACGACCTTCACGATGCCGCGCACCTGCTTGGTCAGGTTCGCGGCCATGAAGTTCACGTTGTCGGTGAGGTCCTTCCAGATGCCCGACGCGCCCGGCACGTGCGCCTGCGCGCCCAGCTTGCCCTCGATGCCCACCTCGCGCGCCACGCTCGACACCTGGTCGCCGAAGGTGCGCAGCGTGTCGGTCATGCCGTTGATGGTCTCGGCCAGCGCGGCCACCTCGCCCTTGGCCTCGAGCACGAACTTCTGCGAGAGGTCGCCGTTCGCGATGGCGGTCACCACCCGGATGATGCCGCGCACCTGCGTGGTCAGGTTGGTCGCCATCAGGTTCACGCTGTCGGTGAGGTCCTTCCACACGCCCGACACGCCGCGCACGTCGGCCTGCCCGCCCAGCTTGCCGTCGGTGCCGACCTCCTTCGCGACGCGGGTCACCTCGGCCGCGAAGGAGTTCAGCTGATCGACCATCACGTTGATGGTGTCCTTCAGCTCGAGGATCTCGCCCTTGGCGTCCACCGTGATCTTCTGGGAGAGGTCGCCGTTCGCGACCGCGGTGGTGACGAGCGCGATGTTGCGCACCTGGTTGGTCAGGTTCGCGGCGAGCGCGTTCACGTTGTCGGTGAGGTCCTTCCAGGTGCCCGAGACGCCCTTCACCTCGGCCTGCCCGCCCAGCTTGCCGTCGGTGCCGACCTCCTTCGCGACGCGGGTCACCTCGGCCGCGAAGGAGTTCAGCTGATCGACCATCACGTTGATGGTGTTCTTCAGCTCGAGGATCTCGCCGCGGGCCTCGACGGTGATCTTCTGCGTCAGGTCGCCGTGCGCCACCGCGGTGGTGACCTTGGCGATGTTGCGCACCTGGTTGGTGAGGTTGGCCGCGAGGCCGTTCACGTTCTCGGTGAGGTCCTTCCAGGTGCCGGAGACGCCCTTCACGTAGGCCTGGCCGCCCAGCTTGCCCTCGGTGCCGACCTCCTTCGCGACGCGGGTCACCTCGGCGGCGAAGGAGCGGAGCTGGTCCACCATCACGTTGATGGTGTTCTTCAGCTCGTAGATCTCGCCGCGCGCCTCGACGGTGATCTTCTGGGAGAGGTCGCCGTTCGCGACCGCGGTGGTGACGAGCGCGATGTTGCGCACCTGGTTGGTCAGGTTCGCGGCGAGGCCGTTCACGTTCTCGGTGAGATCCTTCCAGGTGCCGGAGACGCCCTTCACGTAGGCCTGGCCGCCCAGCTTGCCCTCGGTGCCGACCTCCTTCGCGACGCGGGTCACCTCGGCGGCGAAGGAGCGGAGCTGGTCCACCATCACGTTGATGGTGTTCTTCAGCTCGTAGATCTCGCCGCGCGCCTCGACGGTGATCTTCTGCGAGAGGTCGCCGTTCGCGACCGCGGTGGTGACGAGCGCGATGTTGCGCACCTGGTTGGTGAGGTTGGCCGCGAGGCCGTTCACGTTGTCGGTGAGGTCCTTCCACGTCCCCGACACGCCGCGGACGTTGGCCTGCCCGCCCAGCTTGCCCTCGGTGCCCACCTCGCGCGCGACGCGCGTCACCTCGGCCGCGAAGGAGTTGAGCTGGTCCACCATCTTGTTGGTGGCGTCCTTGATCTGGGCGATCTCGCCCTTCACGTCCACGGTGATCTTCTGCGTCAGGTCGCCGTTCGCGATGGCGGTCGAGACCTTCGACACGTCGCGCAGCTGCACCGTCAGGTTGGAGGCCATGGCGTTGACGTTGTCGGTGAGGTCTTCCAGGTCCCCGACACGCCGCGCACGTTGGCCTGGCCGCCCAGCTTGCCCTCCGTGCCGACCTCCTTCGCGACGCGGGTCACCTCGGCCGCGAAGGAGTTGAGCTGGTCCACCATCCGGTTGATGACGTCCTTGATCTGGAGGATCTCCCCGCGGACGTCGACGGTGATCTTCTGCGTCAGGTCGCCGTGCGCGATGGCGGTCGCGACCTTCGACACGTCGCGGAGCTGCACCGTCAGGTTCGCGGCGAGCCCGTTCACGTTGTCGGTGAGGTCCTTCCACGTGCCGGCCACGCCCTTCACGTCGGCCTGGCCGCCCAGCTTGCCCTCCGTGCCGACCTCCTTCGCGACGCGGGTCACCTCGGCCGCGAACGACCGGAGCGTGTCCACCATCGTGTTGATGGTGTTCTTCAGCTCGTTGATCTCGCCCTTCGCGTCCACCGTGATCTTCTGCGACAGGTCGCCGTTCGCGACGGCGGTCGTGACCTTGGCGATGTTGCGGACCTGCGCGGTGAGGTTCGCGGCGAGCCCGTTCACGTTGTCGGTGAGGTCCTTCCACGTGCCGGACACGCCGCGCACGTCGGCCTGGCCGCCCAGCTTGCCCTCGTTGCCGACCTCCTTCGCGACGCGGGTCACCTCGGCCGCGAACGAGGAGAGCTGGTCCACCATGGTGTTGATGGTGTCGCGCAGCTCGAGGATCTCGCCGCGCGCGTCCACGGTGATCTTCTGCGACAGGTCGCCCTTCGCGACGGCGGTCGTGACCTTGGCGATGTTGCGGAGCTGCGCGGTGAGGTTGGCCGAGAGGCCGTTCACGTCGTCGGTGAGGTCCTTCCACGTGCCGGTGAGCCCCTTCAGCGAGGCCTGGCCGCCCAGCTTGCCCTCGCTGCCGACCTCGCGCACGACGCGCCGGACCTCGGCGGACACCGCGCTCAGCTGGTCCACGAGCGCGTTCACGCTGGTCGCGATCCGCAGGAACTCGCCGCGCACCGGCCGGCCGCCCAGGTCGAGCGCGACCTTCTGCGACAGGTCGCCGGTCGCCACCGCGGTGAGCACGCGGGCCACCTCGTTCGTCGGCGCGACCAGGTCGGAGATGAGCTGGTTCACCGCGCCGACGCTCGCCGCCCAGGCGCCGCGCGCCGGGCCCACCGAGGCGCGCTCGGTCGAGCGCCCCTCCTCCCCGACCACGCGGCCCACGCGCACCAGCTCGTCGGCGGCGTGCTCGTTCAGCGCGATCAGATCGTTCAGCAGCTCGCCGGCCTGGCTCAGCAGGCCGTCGCGGCGGTAGGGCAGCCGGACCGAGAAGTCGCCGGCCTTGGCCGCCTTCAGCACCTCGACCAGCTGGGCGAGCTCCTCGCGGTCCTCGGGGCCGAGGGCCTGCAAGCGCGCGTGCGAGCCCGGCGGAGGTGTCGAGGTGCGCTCCGCGACCACCTCGGCCCCGTTGCCGCGCCTCGGCCCACCGGGCGAGCGGCCGGCGCCGGCGCGGGCGGTACGAGCTGGGGGCGCGGGCGGGGGAGGGGGAGCACCGACGTGGGGCTTCGCGCGGGTGCGGCTCGTCATGGGCGTTCCTCGGGGAGAAGGACGGGAAGAGGGGTACGATTTCTCCATCTGGAGCGCTTTCCTCCACTCCCCTCGCGGGGAGGTCGTTGACGGACAGTGCGAGTGAACCCTGGCGGGAAGGGGCCGCACCGGGGGCGTTACGCATGCGGGGGGTCGAACGGATCATGGACGCATTTCGGCGGTACCCCCGGAGCGTCCATGGACGGTGTCGAAGCCGCGAAGATCCTGCTCGTCGACGACCGGCCGGCGAACCTGCTGGCGCTCGAGTCGGCGCTGGCCGGGTTGGGGTACGAGCTGGTGAAGGCCGGATCCGGCGCGGAGGCGCTCCGGTTCCTCCTGCGCGACGAGTGCGCGCTCATCCTGCTCGACGTCAACATGCCGGAGATGGACGGGTACGAGACCGCGCGGCTGGTGCGGCAGAACCCGCGCACGCGGAACATCCCCATCGTCTTCATCACCGCGTACGGCGCCGACGAGCGCCGCGTGCTGAGCGGCTACGAGGCGGGCGCGGTCGACTACCTGTTCAAGCCGGTGACCCCGGAGCTGCTGCGCTCCAAGGTGGCGGCGTTCGTGGCGCTGCACCGGGCGCAGCGGCAGATCCTGGCGCAGGCGGAGCAGCTCCGCGCGCACGAGCGGCGCGAGCACGCGCTGGCGCTGGCGCAGTTCGAGCTGCAGAGCCTGCGCCGGCAGGAGGCGGCGCAGAAGCGCTACCGCACGCTGGTCGAGGGGATCACCCACGCGCTGGTCTGGGTGATCGACCCCGACACGCTGGTGTGCCGCTTCGTGAGCCCGAGCGCCGAGGCGATCCTGGGCCACCCGATGGAGCGGTGGACCGCGGACGCGGGCATGTTCCCGGCGGCGCTGCACCCGGCCGACCGCGACCGCGTGCTGGCGTCGCTCCGCGCCATCACCGCCGGCGGCCCCGGCGCCACGCTGCAGCACCGCTTCGTGCGCGCCGACGGCACCGAGGCGTGGTTCGAGACCGCGGCGCGGCTCCTGCCGGGCGAGGACGGCGGCGGCCTCGAGCTGCGCGGCTTCTCGGTCGAGGTGACGGAGGTGGTGGAGGGGCGGGCCGCGCTGGAGCTCCTGTCGCGGGCGACCGCCGAGCTGTCCACCTCGCTCGACTGCCAGGACACGGTGGCGCGCGCCGCGGCGGTGGCGGTGCCCGCGCTCGGCGAGGGCTGCGCGGTGGAGGTGGTGGTCGACCCGCGCGGCCCGCCGGTGCGCGCGGTCGCCCACGTGCGACCGGAGGCGCGCGAGGCGCTGGAGCGCGTGGCCCGCCACCCGGCGCTCGGCCGCGGGCCGGAGCGCGGCACCGAGGTGATCCAGGATCCGTCCGGCCTCCTCGAGTCGGACGGCGAGGAGCTGGCGCGCGATCTCGACGCGCTGGAGGCGGCGGAGATCGTGCAGGTGGCGCTCACCGCCCACGACCAGCGGCTCGGCACGATGCGCCTGTTCACCGCGCGCCCGGCGCGCGCCCGGGACCTCGAGCTCGTCGCCGAGCTGGGCCGGCGCGTCGCGCAGGCGGTGGAGAACGCGCTGCTCTACCGGCGCGCGCAGGACGCGGTGGAGCTGCGCGAGCGGTTCCTCTCCATCGCCTCGCACGAGCTGCGCACCCCGCTCGCCGCGCTGCTGCTGCAGGCGCGCGTGCTGAACCAGCTGCTCGACACCGGGCGCATCCCGGTGCCGCCCGGCTCGCGCGAGGAGCTGCAGCGCCGCGTGCGCGGCGCGGTGAAGCAGGTGGAGCGGCTCGGCGGCCTGGTGAACAGCCTGTTCGACCTCGCCCGGATCCGGAGCGGGCGCCTGGCGCTGGAGCGCGCCCCCTGCGACCTCGTCGAGATCGCGCGCGACGTGGCCGGGCGCTTCGAGGACGTGCTCGCGCTGCAGGGGCGCGCGTTCACGGTGGAGGCGCCGGAGTCGCTGCACGGCGTGTGGGACCGCGGGCGCGTGGACCAGGTCATCACCAACCTGCTCTCGAACGCGGTGAAGCACGGCGCGTCCGGGCCGGTGGCGCTGCGGGTCTCCCGGCGCGGCGGCTCGGTCGAGGTGGCGGTGGCGGACGCCGGGCGCGGCATCTCGGAGGCGGACCGCGCGCGCATCTTCGAGCTGTTCGAGCAGGGCGAGCGGAGCGCGGGGACCGGGGGCCTCGGCCTCGGGCTCTACATCACCCGCAGCATCGCCGAGGCGCACGGCGGCCGCGTGTCGGTGGAGGCGCCGGCGGGCGGCGGCGCGGTGTTCCGGCTGGAGCTGCCGGTCGGCGCGGAGGGGGGCGAGCGCGACGCGTCGCCGCCGGAGCCGCGGCACGACGAGGGGCGCGCCCTCGCCGGGGGGTAGTGTCGGGGCTCAGCGACCGCGGACGCAGCGCGCCAGCGTCTCGGCGCGCTCGCGCAGGTCGGACGACCAGGCCAGCGGGCGGAACGGGTCGGTCGCGAGCGCGAACCAGTAGTAGCCGGTGGCGGGGCCGGCCTCGCCCGCCTCCAGCCCGGCCAGCAGGGCGTCGGGGTCCTTCACGTCGATGCCCGAGGTCTTCCACAGCTCGCGCAGGTAGGCGGCGCGCTCGGCGCGGCACGGCGCCGCAGCGCGCGCGCCGGCGGGGAGCACGGCGGGCGCGGGCGGCGCCGAGCCGGGCGCGGCGTCGGAGGCCGTGCCTCGCCCGGCGCCCTCGTCCGCGGCCATCGCCAGCGTCGCGACCGGCTGGAACGACTCCGCCGGGACCACGCTGAACGAGCCCACCCGCCCGTCCTCGGTGCCCTGCTCCTCCACGATCAGGTAGCCCTCGGGGAGCTCGATGCGCTCGCCGACCCGGACCGGCCGGCCGAGGATCTCGACCTGCGCGGCGCCGGCGTCGAGCCGTCCCTCCACCGGCGGCGCGGGGTCTTCGGCGCGGGCCGGCAGCGCGAGGGCGGCCGCGAGCGGGATCGCGAGGGCGTGGCGGAGCATCCGTGGAACCTCCGCACCGGAAGCTTGGCGGCACGGGCGGCGGGGGCAAGCCTCGCCGGCCGCATCCGGTGGGGCGGCGCCGCGGGGGGCCACCGCGGCTCGCCGGGAGGCCTCGACGACGCTCCACCGGCGCCCGGCGCAGGTGAGGATCGCAGCACCTGTGGAGGAACTCGACGCGGGAACGAAGCGCAGTGATCGCGGCCGGTTCGCGCGTGCCGCACCCAGCGTGTGGTGAGCTTCTCGACGCGGCAGCCGGCCGCGGGGAATCGCAGGGGCGCGAAACCGCTGGGGTCCCGAGCTGGCCTGCCCCTTGCGATGAGTCCTCTCGGCGGAGCGGCTCCGCAGGCTCGGGGGGACCCTCCCGCCGGAAAGGCGGCAGCGGAGATGACGACCTTGATGGAGATCCTGGAAGCCGCCGGCTCGCTCCTGGTCGGCATGGGTGGACGCCTCGCGCTCAGCATCGCGGGCGGGCTCGCGCTCGCGATCCCCGCGGTGCTCCTCGGCGTCGCGATCCACACGGTGCGGCAGCGGCGCGCACGCGCGGTGCCCATGGCGGACGGGCTCGCCTGGCGGCCCGGGGCCTACTTCGCGCCCAACCACACCTGGCTCGCGCCGGGGCGCCGCACCGGCGAGTTCACGGTCGGTGTCGATGACCTCGCGCGGCACATCCTGCCGTCGGTGACCTCGGTCGAGCTGCCGCGGCCCGGCATGGACGTCCACCGCGGCGACCCCATCGTCGTGCTCCGCGCCGGCGGCCGGACCGTGCGCATGGGCGCGCCGGTGGACGGCAAGGTCATGCGCGTGAACCCGGCCGTGCGCCGCGACCCGGGCCTGGTGCACCGCGAGCCGTACGGCGGCGGCTGGCTGTTCACGGTCGCGCCCGCGGACGCCGCCTACATGCGCCTGCCGCAGGACCGCGAGGCCGGCGGCTGGCTCGCGGCCGAGCGCACCCGCCTCTCGCGCTTCGTCGAGTCCGAGCTGGGCCTCGCCGCGGCCGACGGCGGCGCGCTCGTCGAGCCGCTCCCCGCCGCGCTCGGCGAGGAGGGCTGGCGCAAGGTCGTGTTCGCCTTCCTGCACGCGGCGTAGGCCGCCGCACCCGCGGGGCTCCTCGACCGCGCGAACCAGGCCCGCGCGCTCCACCGTCCCCGGGGAGCGCGCGGGCGCTCCGCGCTCCGCGCTAGAGGTTGTCCCAGCCGTACCGGCCGGTCTCGAGCGCGTGCGCCGCGACCGCCTGCAGCGCGCCGTCCTCGTTCTGCTCGAGGCCGGCGAGCCCGGCCTCCACGCGCCGCCGCGCCTGGCGCGCGAACACCGTGAGGATGCGCCGCTCCTCGACGGTGGCCGCCTCGCCGTGGTCCTCGAGGCGCGTCGACACGCGCGCCAGCATGCAGGCGAGCGTGAACAGGTCGATCATCGCGTCGGCGAGCCGCTTGGTGAGGAGCTGCGCGCCCACGATCTTCTTGCCGTACCTGCGCAGCAGCTTGTCGGCGGCGATGGCGAGGTCGGTGGCCGCGCCCTCGAACACCGCCGCGTCCTCGGCCAGCGCGGGGTGGAGCATGGTCCACTTGCCCTTCTTGCGGCGCAGCCCGGTGGCGAGCGCGGCGCGGCGCTTCGCGTAGTCGGACATCACGCCGAAGCCCTTGATCGGATCGGCGAGCACGCCCTTCATCGACTCCGCCACGTCGGCCAGCTCCTGGCCCAGGTCGTTCACCGCGGTGAGCGCGATGAACAGCCGGAGGATCTCGTTGGTGCCCTCGAAGATGCGGTTGATGCGGGTGTCGCGGAGCGCCATCTCGTACGGCATCTCGCGCATGTACCCGGAGCCCGCCGCGATCTGCAGCGCCTCGTCGGCGGTGCGCCACACGCTCTCGCTGGCGAGCACCTTCGAGATGGCCGCCTCGACCTGCGTCTCCTCGAAGCCGCGGTCCACCAGCCCCGCCACCATGTTCACCACGCTCTCGGCCGCGTAGCAGTCGATCACCATCTGCCCGATCTTCTGCTGGACGAGCCCGAAGCTGGCGATGGGCTGGCCGAACTGCTTGCGCTCCTTCGCCTGCGCCACCGACAGCTCGATGAGCCGCTTCATCCCGCCCACCGAGCCGCCGCCCAGGCCGGTGCGGCCGGCGTTCAGGATCTTCATCGCGACCTTGAAGCCCTTGCCCTCCTCGCCGAGCACGTTCGCCGCGGGGACGCGCACGTCCTCGAGCACCACCGTGGTGGTGGACGAGGCGCGGATGCCCATCTTGTCCTCGTGCGGGCCGGTCGAGACGCCCTTCAGGTCGCGGGTGACGATGAACGCGGTGATGTGGCCGCGCCCCTCCAGCGAGGTCTTCGCGAAGACGGTGAAGAAGTCCGCGATGCCGCCGTTCGTGATCCAGAGCTTCTCGCCGTTCAGGACCCAGTCGTCGCCGTCGCGCACCGCGGTGGTCTTGATGCTGGCCGCGTCGGAGCCGGCGCCCGGCTCGGTGAGGCAGAAGGCGGCGATGAGCTCGCCGGTGGCGAGGCGCGGCAGGAAGCGCGCCTTCTGCTCCTCGGTGCCGAACAGGAGCAGGCCGCGCATGCCGATGGAGCTGTGCGCGCCGACCGTCACCGCGACCGACGCGTCGTAGCGCCCCAGCTCCTGGATGACGCGCGCGTACGCCGTGGCGCCGAGCCCCATGCCGCCGTGGTGCTCCGGGACCACCAGGCTGAACAGCCCGGCGTCCTTCAGCTCCTGCACGAACCCGGGCGGCATCTCGCCGGCCCGGTCCCAGGCGCGGAAGTCGGCGCCGCGCCCGCCCAGCATCGACTTGAGGGTCTGCTGGATGGCCTCCAGGGTCTCCTTCTCGGCGCGGCGCGGCTCGGGGTAGGGCAGGAGGATCTCCTCCTCGATGTCGCCCAGCGCGAGCGAGCGCATGAAGCTCGCGGTCTTCTTGTCCACCATGGCGGTCTCCGGGCCGGCGCGGGGGGGATGGCGCCGTCGCTGACTTTAGAATCATAACGCGTTGCAGCACGCCCGGAACGGTATCCCCCTGACGGGGACCGAACGGCCCTCGGCAAACGACTCTGGGTCAGGACGAAACGACTCCGGGTCGGGGGCGGCGGGGGCGGTGCGCGCCCCCGCCGGGAGGCCTCACCGCGCGGTGTACAGGTCGATGACGCGGCCGATCGACCGCTGGCAGACGGCGCAGAACGGCACGGGGTCCCGCGTGAACATCACGCAGTCCATCTGCGGCCGGAAGTAGCCGGTGGCCTCGTAGTTCGCGCCCTCGAACGCGCCGACCGCCTTCGAGAACCGGGCGTCGCCGAGCAGCGCGGTCTCCTCCTTCTGCTGCGCCAGGAACAGCGCGTCCATCTCGGCCTCGGGCCGGTTCTGCGCGCGGATGCGCTTGCGGCGGTCCTGGAACTCGTTCGCGCGCTTGGTGAACACGTCCTTCGGCCAGGGCGTGGGGAGCGGCGTGCCGGCGGCGACGAGGTCGCCCCACTTCGGGGCCTTGGGGTCCGCGGTCACGTTCGGCTCCCACGGCTCCGGCCGGCCCTCGGGCGAGAGGTAGGCGGTGTCCGAGGTGAAGTACTCGTCGGCGAGCGCGGCCAGGTGGTGCCCCAGCTCGTGCACGAAGATGTAGCCGGCCCAGCGGTTGTCGGCGGCGACCGTGGCGTAGAGGTTGAAGATGCCGCCGCCGCCGTAGGTCTCGCCGTTCGCGAGGATGGCGAGCGCGTCGTACGGCGCGAACGACGCCACGTCGCGCATGGAGCGGTTCTCGAACGTGAGCAGGTAGCGCTCCGAGCCGAACGCGTCGTAGGTCGAGCCCACGCGCGTGCGGCGGTGCACGCCGGTGAGCGGGCGGGAGACGCCCTTCTCCTCGGCGGGCGGGCAGATGCCCCACACGTTGAAGTCGGCCTTCCGCGAGCGGAACGGCTCGTGCGCGAACAGCTCCGCCACCAGCCGGCGCGCGTCCTTCTCGAACTTGCCGCGCTCCGCCTCGGTGTAGCCGTCGCCGAGCAGCAGCAGGTCGAGCTTGTGGGCGGGGTCGCCGCTCTTCAGGAGCTCGATCACCGGGCCGGGCGAGGGCGGCCGCGACGGATCCACGAAGCGGTCCTTCGGATCGACCACCGTGGACCAGACCTCCTGGAACGCGTTCCCCGCGCCGCGCTTCTTCACCACCACCTGCACCGGCGCGTCCGGCGCCGGGAAGCGGAGCGACTCGGAGAAGGTGCGGCTCACCTTGCGCGCGTCCTCGGTGGTCTCCCACTCGCCGTAGATGGAGGCGTAGCCGCGGGAGTAGACGACGCGGTTGGTGGCGAGGTCGCGGACCTCGAAGAAGTACTTGCCGAGGTTGGTGTCGTCCACCGGGCGCGCCGGGTTGCCCGGGAACGGCAACGGCTCGAGCACCACCCGGTCCACCGCGAAGCGCTCCTCGGTGGCGGTGCCGGTGTGGAAGAGGTCGAGGCGGAGGGTCCGGGGCTGGGAGGGGGCCGCCGACAGGGCGAGCGCGACGAGCAGGGGGATCATGGGCGGAACAGTGTAGCCGCCCGGCCGGAGGTGGCGGGCCGGAGGTTCCCCGCCCAACCGGGGGATCCCCTGAACGCCCGCTCGTCATCCCGAGCTAGGGGTTGCATCTCGCGAGAATCGCGGTCTACTTACGGGGCATGATGTGGCCGTGGGAAGACGAGAGCCGGGGGCGCCGTCCCGTGCAGCCCCGGGATCTGCTCGAGTTCCGGCCGTGGATGCTCGCCCTGGCCGTGTTCCTGGCCTGCGCGATCGGCATCGCCATCATGGAGCAGGCCCGCACGCCGCGCTCCATGTGGGCGCAGGCCGACGCCTCCGCCGACGTCTCGCAGCACCACGGCCGCTGAGCGCACGCGCGTGGTGACCGGGGTGTCGCTCACCGAGAGGCGTTCTCTGATGGGGCGGTCTCGACAGGCGTCAACTGCCGGGCTGGCCCGTGTCAGGGTGGGCCCTTAGCCTTGGCGCGAGGTCCAACCATGGCGCCCATCCGGATCCTGGTGGTGGACGACAACCACCTCATCCGCAAGCTGATCGGCCTCATCCTCGAGGGGGCGGGCTACACGCCCATCGACGCCGACTCGGGCGAGGCGGCGCTGGCGCTCGCGCTCGCGGATCCGCCCGAGCTCGTGATCGTGGACGAGGTCATGCCGGGCATGCTCGGCTCCGAGCTGGTGCGGCTGCTGCGCCGCTCGCGCGAGCGCCGCCTGCGCAACCTGGCGGTGGTGGGGATCTCCGGGCACGACGGCGCGGCCCGCGCGCTCCTGCAGGCCGGCGCCGACGCGTTCGTCGCGAAGCCGGTCGAGGAGCACCCGCTGCTCGACGCGGTGGCGCGGGCCCTGGGCCGCCCGCTCCGGCCCGACGACCCGCCCGCCCTGCCGGCCGCCTGAGGGAGCGGGCGGCGCCGGTCGTCACGAGAACGACACGATCCCGGCACCGTGGCGCCATGCCGCGGGCGCTACCTTTCGCCGCGGCGCCACCGGGCCGTCACCGGACCGCGCGCCCTCCGAACCGAGGACCGCCATGAACGCCCACCGGGAGTCGTTCTACCGCTGCACCATCGCGTCGCCCGAGGGCCGGCGCGTGGCGCACGTCCGCGCCTGGGACGCGCGCGAGGCGGAGGAGCTGTTCCGCGCCGAGCTGCGGGCCGAGGGCCTCGAGGCCGCGGGCCCGATCGAGGTCGCGGCGCTGGGCGACGCGCCAGGCCCGCTCGCGCTCGCGAGCTGACCCCGGCGATCAGTCGATCGGCCGGGAGGGATCGTCGCGCAGCGCGCAGGCGCGCTCGACGCCCTGCTCGCAGGCGCCGGCGAACAGCGCCCCGGCGCGCGCCTCGTCGCGCGGGACGCCGGCGCCGAACCGGTAGAGCACGCCCAGGTCGGAGCAGGCGCTCGCGCGGCCCGCCTCGCAGGCGCGCCGGTACAGCTCGGCGGCGCGCGGGCCGTCGGCCGGCACCCGCCGGCCCTCCTGCACCATCCGCCCCAGCCACGCGCAGGCGTCCGGGACCTTCCGCCGGCAGGCGAGGTCGAGCAGCGCCGGATCCGAGCCCTCGTCGATGACCGCCTGCGGGCCCTTCAGCCAGGCCTCGGCGGAGTCCAGGCACTCCTCCGCGCCGAGCGCCGGGCAGCCCTCGACCAGCAGCCGCGCGCCGCGCGCCGCCTCGCCGCGCCGCCCCTCCGCGAGCAGCACCAGCCCGAGCCGCGCGCACGCCTCCGCGCCGCCCAGCTCGCAGCCGCGCTCGAGGCGCAGCCGCGCCGCGACCGGATCCTCGCGCCCCGCGTCGCCGCGCGCGAGCCCCGCGCCGGCGGCCGCGCAGCCGTCGGCCGAGCCCAGCCAGCAGGCGCGATCCCGCAGCGCCTGCGCGCGGGCGGGCGGCGCGCCGGCCACGATCGCGAGGCAGCCGTCCGCCTCGCCGAGATCGCAGGCGCGCTCGCGGAGCCGCGCCCCGCGCGCCGGGTCCCGCTCCGCCGCCGCGCGCTCCAGGCAGGCCACCCCCGAGCCGAGCGCGCAGCCCTCCTCGAGCGCGTCCGTCACCGCGCGCGCCGGCTGCCCGGCCTCGCGGAGGTGGCGCGCCAGGCGGGCGCACGCGGCGCCCACGCCGGCGTCGCAGGCGCGGCGGTGCAGCGCGGCGGCGCCGGCCGGATCCGCCGGCCCGGCGGTGCCCGCCTCGAGCACGCGCCCCAGCTCGGCGCAGGCGAGCCGCCGCCCCGCGTCGCACGCCTCGCGCAGCGCCGCGGCGCAGCCGGGCTCCCCGCCCTGCGGGCGGGGCGCGTTCGGGAACAGGCTGGCGAGGCGCTCGCAGGCCATGGGCGGGCCGGAGGCGGTGGCGGCGGCGAGCAGGGCGGCGGCGAGCGCGAGCACGGCCGGACGATAGCAGGGGTCCGGCGCCGCGACGACGATCGCGCGGGGCGATCAGGGTCGGCGTGGCACCGCGCGCTCGCACGCCTGGACGGCCCGCGCGAGCGCGCGGCCCGGCTCGCGGGCGGCCTGCGCGCGGACGGCGGCGCAGCCCTGGGCCGGCGCCCGCGCGGCGAGCGCCTCGGCCGCCGCGCGGCGGAGGCGGGGGTCGCGGTCGGAGAGGAGCGGGACGAGCGCCTCGCCCAGGCCCGCGGGCGGCAGGAGCGCGCCGAGCCCGCGGACCGCGCCGGCGCGCACGATGCGCGGCGCGGCCGCGTCGGCGGCGAGCCGGCGGTGGAGCGCCTCGGCCCGCGCCCCGCCGCGCGCCGCCAGCCCCTCCAGCGCCCGGGCGCGGCGGCTCGGGAGCTCGCTGCCGCTCGTTGCCGCGGCCTCGAGCAGCGGCCCGGCCTCCGGGCCGAGCGCGCGCCACGCCTCCGCCGGGATGGTCCGGTCGATGGTGCCGAGCATCGCCCGCACCTCGTCGGCGGTGGAGGGCGCGGCGGCCCCGGGGGCGGCGGCGAGCGCCGAGAGGGCGAGGGCGGCGGCGAGGCCGGGCGCGAGCACGGGGACCTCCCTCAGCGAACCGCGGGGTTGAGCCGCACGACCTCGCCCTGCTGCGGGGTGAGCGTGCCGCGCGCGATCGACGGGTCGATCTGCCAGAACATGAGGTTGTCGCCGCCGCCGCAGCCCGAGGTGCCGGCGCACTGCGGGGCGGAGAGGAGCGCGCTGCCGCAGGGGATCGGCGAGGACGGCGAGCGGCAGGTGCCGCACGGGCAGCCGGGCGTGTCGGCGATCGGGTCGAGCGCGGTGCCGGTGGCCTCGGTCGTGTGGTAGAGGCCGAGCCAGTGGCCCGCCTCGTGGGCGGCGATGTACGAGACCACGTCGGTGCCGCAGGCGGCGACCGAGAACGGGCTCGCCGGCGAGCACGCGCCCGGCGCCGCCTCGGCGCCGAGGTCCGCGAGCACCACCGCGGCGCCGCTGTTCACGCCGCCGGGCACGCCGGAGGGGCCGGGGATCGAGCCGTCGAGCCCCACCACCGTGCCGCCGCCGCCGCTCGCGGAGGTGGTGAGCTCGTCCACCAGGAACAGGTGCACCGCGCTCCGCGGCTCCGCCAGCCGGAACAGGCGCGCGAGCTCGCTGCACGGGCCGGAGTCGTCGATGCTGGGCGTGTTCAGCTCGGTGCGCGCCCAGTCCGCCACGTCGTGGAAGGTGACGGTGCCGAGGCACACGCCGGCGCGGGCGAACAGCGACTGGAGCCCGTCCACGAAGCGGCGGAACTGCGCGGCGGTGGCGTTGTTGGACGGATCGGCGGCGGCGTTCGCGGCGGTGTACTCCGGGTGCGCGGGGTCGGAGGAGACGAGGTAGATCTCGAGGTCGAGCGTGCCGGTGGACACGAGCGGCCCGGCGCGGGTGACCACCTTCACGTCGTAGCGCCCCTCGGTGCTCCCGCCGGTGCAGCCGGTGGTGGTGGTGCAGGCGGCCGCGAGGTCGTTCAGCGTGAACCGCCACGCGCCCGGCGCGAGCTGGCCGTCGGAGCGGATGCGGTCGAGCGCGGTGGTGGTGTTCGGGACGGTGACCGCGCCGGCCGAGGGGATCACGCCGGCATAGAACAGGAGCCACTGGCTGTAGTCGCGCACCCCGTTCACGACGGGCGGGCTGGCGGCGTCGTCGTAGAAGCGCGCGCCGCCCCCGTCCACCACGACCTGCGGGAAGGGCGCGTTCGCGGCGGGCCCGGCGCCGGGCCAGTCCACCGCCTCCGGCGCCGTGCCGTCCACCTCCTGGAAGTAGAGCGTGAACCCGGTGGTGCCGGGCGGCACGTCGAACGAGACCTCGTCGCCGGGCGCGTGCGTGCCGCGCTCCTGCACCGGCCCGATCACCGCCGCGTTGACCGGCAGCGCGCAGGGCGGATCCGGGACGTCGGGCGGCCGCTCCGCCGGGCCGGCCACCGCGCCGAGCGCGATCACCGGCCGGCGACCGGAGGGGCTGCACGCGCCGGCCGGGATCGACGCGGCGCAGACGCGCGAGAGGCACAGGCCGGAGCGGCAGTCGGAGGCCCGCGTGCACGCCTCGCCCACGCCGCGCCCGCCCTGGTCGATGCGCCGATCGAAGGTCGGGTTGCCGCAGCCCCCGGCCGCGAGCCCCGCGGCGGCGAGCGCGACGAGCAGGGCGGCGGGCGTGCGGCTCACGCCGGGATGGTAAGCCCGCAAATCCCCGTGCGCGACACGCCCCCCCGACGCGGGCGTCCGGGGTCACCCCCGCCCGGCGAAGGCCCGATCGAGGAGATCCGCGAGGATCCGGGCGGTGAGGCCCCAGACCACCCGCGCCTCGTCCGCGTGGAACGACCACACCCGCCAGTGCCCCGTCCTCGGGTCCACGTCCTCGAACGGCACCGCCGCGCGGGCCACCACCGTCGCGAGCCGCTCCGGCAGGCGGGCGGGATCCCACAGGGAGGCGCGCCGCAGCGCCGGGTCGAGGAGCTGCGCCAGCGGCAGCTCGAAGTGCTCGTCCACCTCGTCGGCGGCGGCGGTGAACGCGGCGGGCGGCGCGCGCACCGAGGCGGCGACCGGCGTCACCACGTAGCCGGCCACGCTGGGCAGGTCGTCGAGCAGCCCGAGCACCTCCGACGCCGCCGGCGCCAGCCCCACCTCCTCGTGCGCCTCGCGGAGCGCGGCGGCCGGGGCGTCCTCGCCCGGCTCGAGCCGTCCGCCCGGGAAGGAGATCTCGCCGCGGTGGTGCTCGAGCGCCTGTGAACGGCGGGTGAACAGGACGGAGGGGCCGCCGGGCCGGTCGAGCAGCGCGACCAGCACCGCCGCCGGCCGGAACCCCGGGACCTCCAGCGTCCGGCGCGGCCGCGCGCCGAGCGCCCGCCGCACGCGCTCGGTCGCCTCGTCGAAGCCGGGGGCACGCATCGACCTCCATCTAACGCGGCGCGCCCCGGCGCGCCGGGCGGCGAGGGGGACGCACGCCCGCCCGCCGCGGCGCGCGCGCTCGGCCGATTGATTTCCACGCGCCTTTCCGCGAAAAAGGTGGGATGCGCAGCGACCGGATCAAGAAGGGCTTCGAGCGTGCGCCCCACCGCAGCCTCCTCCGCGCGACGGGCCTCAACGACGGCGACTTCGAGAAGCCGTTCATCGGCATCGCCAACAGCCACATCGACATCATCCCGGGCCACTACTACCTGCAGGAGTACGGCCGGATCGCGAAGGACGAGATCCGCAAGGCCGGCGGGGTGCCGTTCGAGTTCAACACCATCGGCGTGGACGACGGCATCGCCATGGGCCACGAGGGCATGCGCTACAGCCTGCCGTCGCGCGAGCTCATCGCCGACTCCATCGAGACGGTGATGAACGCGCACCAGCTCGACGCGCTCGTCTGCATCCCGAACTGCGACAAGATCGTGCCCGGCATGCTCATGGGCGCGCTGCGCGTGAACGTGCCCACCGTGTTCGTGTCCGGCGGGCCCATGAAGGCCGGCCACCTGCACGACGGGACGCCCATCGACCTCAACACCGCGTTCGAGGCGGTGGGCAAGCGCGCGCAGGGGCAGCTGACCGACGCCGAGCTGTACGAGATCGAGTGCCAGGCGTGCCCGTCCGGCGGGTCGTGCTCCGGCATGTTCACCGCGAACTCGATGAACGTGCTGTGCGAGGCCATGGGCGTGGCGCTGCCCGGCAACGGGACCGTGCTCGCGCTCACCCCCGAGCGCGAGGCGCTGGTGCGGCGCGCCGCGCGGCGGGCGGTGGAGATCGCCGCCGACGAGCGGTTCAAGCTGCGCAACCTGGTGAACCGCGACGCCATCCACAACGCCATGGTGGTGGACATGGCCATGGGCGGCTCGTCCAACACCGTGCTGCACATGCTCGCCATCTCGCGCGAGGCCGGCGCGCCGCTGTCGCTGCGCGACATCGAGGAGATCGCCGGCAAGGTCGCGCACATCGCGAAGATCGCCCCGTCGCTCGCGACCGTGCACATGGAGGACATCCACCGCGCCGGCGGCGTGCCCGCGGTGCTGCGCGAGGCCGCCCGCCGCGGCGGCATCGTCCGCGAGGACGCGCTCACCGTCACCGGCGAGACCGTCGGCGAGCGGATCCGCGACGCGCGGACCGCCGACCCGGAGCTCATCCGGCCGCTCGAGAACGCCTACTCGCCGGTGGGCGGCCTGGCGGTGCTGTTCGGGAACCTGGCCGCGGAGGGCGCGGTGGTGAAGACCGCCGGCATCCAGCCCTCGATGCGCAAGTTCACCGGCGACGCGATCTGCTTCGACTCGCAGGACGAGGCCATCGCCGGGATCATGGGCGGCAAGGTGAAGCCCGGGCACTTCGTGGTGATCCGCTACGAGGGGCCGAAGGGCGGGCCGGGCATGCAGGAGATGCTCTCCCCCACCTCGCTCATCATGGGCATGGGCCTGGGCGAGAGCGTGGCGCTCGTCACCGACGGCCGCTTCTCCGGCGCGACCCGCGGCGCCTGCGTCGGCCACGTCTCCCCGGAGGCGGCCGAGGGCGGCGTGATCGGGCTGGTGCAGGACGGCGACCGGATCACCATCGACGTGGCGGCGCGCGCGCTGACCGTGGACGTCTCGGACGCCGAGCTGGCGCGGCGCCGCGAGGGGTTCCGCCCGAAGCGCCGCGACCCCGGCTCGTCCTGGCTCCGCCGCTACGCGCACCTCGTCACGAACGCGTCCAGCGGCGCGGTGCTGCGGAGCACCAACCTGTAGGCGCGGTGTAGCGGTCCATCAGCGCGTCCCCGAAGACCTGCCGCGCCGCGAGGACGTTGTGCGGCCGGCAGACGAGCCGGACGTTGTCGATCGTCGACGCGCCGCCCAGCGCGAGGGGCCGGATGTGGTCGTACTCGAGCCGGCGCCGGCAGCCACAGCGCTCGCCGGACCCGAGCGTCCACTCGCAGCGGCCCCCCGCGCGCCGCCACACCTCCCGCTTCACCTCCGCCGGGATCGCATCGGGGCGGGCGGGACGGCCGCGGCTCCTGCGAGGTTTCTCGACCAGGCCGTGACGCCTCGCCCGCTGGGCGAGGACGAGGTCCAGCCCGCGCTCGAGGATCTCCGCCGCAGTCCCGCCCGGGCACGCGTGCCCGAGCGCGTCGGTGGCGGCCTCGAGCTTGTCGAGGAACGCCCGTGAGACGGTGAGGTGCAGGCGCGCGACCTCCGCGTCGAGCGGCTTCACGGTCTCGCGCGGTGGCGGTGGCGCCGCCGGCAGCGTGGACGACCCACCGGTGGTCACGAAGGAAGGCGGTTCACCCGGGTGAACCACGGGCCGCGGTGGTTCATCCGGATGAACCGAATCGCCGGGCGGCGCCGAGGCCGGCGGGGGTGGCGCGGCCAGGGTGAGCGGCCGCGGCGCGGACCCGGTTGCGCGGACGACGGTGACGACCTCGCGGTCCGGCACCACCGCCGCCGGCCGGAGCGCCGCCGCGACCGCCTCCGCCTCGCGGCGTGAGAGCCCGAAGAACCGCGGCAGCACCGCGGCGCGGTTCTCAGGGGTGAGCACCTTGGCCAGCTCGTTCACCGTGGACAGGCACAGCTCACCGGAGCGAAGGGCCGACTCGACCTCCGGGAACGCCTGGATGAGCTCGGCCGCCGTCTTCCGGTTCTGGGCGGCGCCCTTCGAGAGCTTGAGCTCGCGATGCAGGAAGTAGAACAGCGAGGTGTGGCCCAGCTCGCGCCGCTGGTTCTCGTCGAAGCGGGCGAGGGCGAGAAGGAAGTCGGCCAGGGCGCCGTGCTCGTGGCGGAGCAGGCGGGCGAGGTCGTCGGCGAGTTCGCGTGCGGTGTCCATGCCCGAAGCATCGCACGTGAAATTCGCCCATCGTGAAACGCGCCAGGACGGCCCAGGACGCACGATCGCCGCCGAGGGGTCGCGACCCCTCGCGACACGCGAACGCGGCGCCATGGCGCCGCGGCAGCGTGCGGAGCGCCCGTTCTCGCGCGCCCCAGAGCGCGAAACCGTCGCCGCGCCCCAGGTGCGTCAAATCTTCACGAAGAGAAAAACGGGTGCCGCCCGGGCGCATCCGCTCGGAGCGCGTCCCCAATCCCGCACGCGGCGCCGCGTCCACGGTCCCTCCACGCGCCTCTCGTGAGCCGATCTCGCCCCCGCGGTTCCGGTCACCCCGTGCCCACCCGGACCCCCGCTGCCCCCTTCTTGCCGGGCCGTGCCGACCGCGCTCGAGGTGCATGCACATGCAAGGACTTGACGGCGTCGCCGGTCCTAACTACATGCATGCGCAAGCAACAAACTAGGCGCGCCGCCCGGCGGCGCTTCCTGAACGAACCGACCCAGGGGAACACGACATGAGCTGGCTCCATCTCGGCGTCGCCGTGATCTTCGAGATCGCGGTGGCCATCTCCGCAGGCAATGCACGAGGGTTCACCCGGCCCGGGTGGACGGCCGCCACCCTCGTCAGCGGGGCCATCGGCACCTTCTTCCTCAGCCTCGCGCTGCTGACGTTCGACGTCGGGGTGGGCTACGCGATCTGGACGTCGGTGGCGGGCGTCGGGGTCGTGATCCTGGGCGCCCTGTTCTTCGGGCAGCGCCTCGGCTGGCAGAAGCTCCTCGGCATCGCGCTCGTCATCGGCGGCGTCGTGGGCCTGCGGCTCAGCGGCGCCGCCTGAGCGGCGAGCGCGGCCTCCCTCCATCACGCAGCGGGTACTCCACGAGGAACGGACATGACGACGAACATCGAGACGAACAGGAACACGGGCAACGGGCGCGCCTGGATCATGCTGCTGCTCGCGGGCGCCTTCGAGATCGGCTACGCGCTCAGCGTCGCCGGCAGCAAGGCCTTCACGGTGCCCGGCTGGTCCATCTCCGCCGGGCTGTTCTTCCTGCTCACGCTGTACGCGCTGAGCGTCGCCCTGCGCACCATCGACGTGGGGATCGGGTACGCGGTGTGGGCCGGCATCGGCTCGGTGGGCGCGGCCGTCCTCGGCAGCGTCCTGCTCCACCAGGCGCTGACGCCGGTCCAGGCCGCCTGGCTGGCGGTCATCATCGCCGGCGTCGTCTGGCTGAAGCTGGCCGACCGCGCCGGGGCCCGGACGGACGGGCGCCGGCTGCCGGGCTGATCCCGGCGTCCTCCCGCGCCCCGCGTTGCTTGCATGGACATGCACGTGAGAAGCTGCGCCGCATGTCGCTCGAGAGGAGGGCGCGCCGGTGACGTCGAGGCGAGGCGATGCGTGGCTCGACCTGATCCAGGTCGTCGCCCGGGTCGAGGCCGAGCTGGGCAAGGTGCTCCAGGCGCGGCATGGGCTCGGGCTGACGGAGTTCCGGGCGCTGGAGATGCTGGCGCGATCCCCGGACTCCGAGCTGCGCATGCAGGAGCTGGCCGCGCAGCTGAGCCTGAACCAGAGCTCGGTCTCGCGGATGGTCGAGCGCATGGAGCGCGCCGGCCTCACCGTCCGCGACCTGTGCCCGGACGACAAGCGCGGGGTGTACACCGTGCTGACGGACCGGGGGCGTGCACGCCTGGAGGACGCGCGGCCCGACTACGCACGGGCGCTGGACGCGGCGCTCCAGGCGCACGGCGGCGCGAAGCTGCTGTCCGCGCGAGCGGTGAAGGCCAGGTAGGGCGCGCTCGGGCCGCCGGCGCGCCCTCTCCTACCCCCGCCGCACCCACGCCGCCGCGAAGAACGCGTCCGTCCCGTGCCGGTGCGGCCAGGTCCGCAGGAAGCCGTCCGGGGTGAGGGCGCTCGCCGGCGCCTCCGGCGCGATCCGCTCGAACTCCGGGTGCACCCGCTCGAACGCCCCGGCCACCTCCTCGTCCTCCGCCCGGCGGAACGTGCAGGTCGCGTAGACGAGCCGCCCGCCCGTTCGCACGTGCGCCGCGGCGCGCTCCAGGATCCGCGCCTGCAGCGCGGGCAGCGCCTCGAACGCGGCCGGATCGATGCGCCAGCGCAGGTCCGGCCCGCGGCGGAGCGCGCCCAGCTCGGAGCACGGCGCGTCCACGAGGACGCGGTCCACCCGGAGGTCCGCCGGCGCGGCGGCGCCGTGCACGGCCACGATGCCCGCCGCGCCCGCGGCGAGCGCGCGCGTCCGGAGGCGCACCAGCCGCCCGGCGTCGGGATCGGCGGCGTGCACGCGCCCCGCCGGTCCCACCGCCGACGCGAGCAGGAGCGTCTTCCCGCCCGCGCCGGCGCAGGCGTCGAGCACCGCCTCGCCGGCGCGCGCGCCCACCGCCTCGCCGAGGAGCTGGCTCCCCTCGTCCTGCACCTCGAGCAGCCCATCCTGCCAGGCGCGCAGCCCGTACACGTTCGGCCGCGGGCCCTCCACCACGAGGCACGCGGGCGCGAGCGCGCCGGGCCGGGTGCGCACGCCCTCGGCCCCGAGCCGCGCCGCGAGCGCCTCCGGCGAGGTGCGGAGCCGGTTCGCCCGGAGCGCCACCGGGCCGGGCAGGCACAGCGCCGCGGCGAGCGCGTCCGCCTCCGGGCCGGCCGCCGCGTCGAGCTCGGCGTCGAGCCACCCGGGCAGCGAGAAGCGGTCGGCGCGCGCGGCCGGCGGCGGGCGCGGCGGCGGGAGCGCGCCCGGGGGCAGGCCGGCGAGCGCCTCGGCGCGGCCCGCCTCGCGGCCGCCCAGGTCGCGCACCAGCGCGGCGAGCAGCAGCGCCGGCGGCGCGAGCGGATCGCCGAGCTGCGCGCGCAGCCGGCGCCGCCAGAGCCCCACGCCGAAGATCGCCTCGGCCACCGCGGCGCGCCCGGCGGCGTCGAGCGCCGGCCGGGCCCGCAGCGCGCGCGTCACGGCCCGCTCCGCCGCGCCGCCGGCGAGCACCTCCGCGAGCTCCGGCCCGAGCCCGGGGCCCGTGCCCGCGAGCGCCTCCCACGCGACGCCCGCCACGCGCCGCTCCGCCTCGGTGCCGGCGGGTGATGGGTGGGCGTCGCGAGCGGTCATGGGGTCACGGACGGCAGAACGATACCCCGCCGGGGCCCGATGGAGGGGGCCCGGGGTTCACGGGGGAATGCGTGACGCCGCGGGTTACACGTGACGCGTGCGGCGGCGCCGGCCCCTCGTAAACCGAGGAAATACCGCCTGATCAGGCTGCGGTCCCGGCCTCCGCCGGGTGGCACGGGCGCTGCTTAGGGAGCTCCCCCGTATGAGACGACTCCGTCCCGCCGCGATCCTGCTCCTCGCCGCCGCCGCGCCGGCCCTCGCCGCCGCGGAGGCGCGCGTGCCGCTCGCCGACGACCCGGCGCTCGCGCGGCTCCTCTCCGAGACGCTGGAGGCGCGCCCCGAGCTCCGCTCCGCGCACGCCATGGTCCGCGCCGAGCACGAGCGCGTCCCGCAGGCCGGCGCGCTGCCGGACCCGGTGCTGTCGCTCGGCCTGCAGAACGACGGCTTCGGCGCGATCCAGGTCGGCAAGATGGAGACGAGCTACTACTCGATCGGCCTCTCGCAGACCTTCCCGTTCCCCGGCAAGCGCGCGCTGCGGGCCGAGGCGGCGGCGGCCGGCGCGAACGCCGCGGTGGCGTCGCTCGACCGGGCCCGGCTCGGCGCCGAGGCGGACATGCGCCGCGCCTACGTGGACCTGGTGCTGGTGCGCGACCGCATGGCGCTGCTGCGCCGCCTCGAGGCGCTCTGGGCGCGCTCGGAGGGCACCGCCCGCGCCCGCTACGAGTCCGGCGGCGGCGCGCAGACCGACCTGCTCCGCGCCCAGCTCGAGCGGACGCGCCTGCGCCAGCGGCGGGTGTCGCTCGAGGCCGAGGAGCGCGCGCGCGTGGCGGTGGTGAACCGCCTGCGCGGCCGCCCCGCCGCGGAGCCGGTCGAGACCATCGCCGGCCTGGAGGCGCTCGCGGATCCGGCGCTGCCGGACCGCGACGCGGCGCTCGCCGACGCGGAGGCGCGCAGCCCTGAGCTGGCCTCGGCGCGGGCCGGGGCGCAGCAGGCGGATCGCGAGGCGGCGCTGGCCCGGCGCGAGCGGTTCCCGGACGTCACCGTGAGTGCGGGGGTGATGCCGCGCGGCGCGCTCGAGCCGATGTGGCAGGTGGGCGTCTCGGTCCCGCTGCCGGTCTTCTCGGGGCGCAAGCAGTCGCGCGCGGCGGCCATGAGCGCGGCCCGGGCCGAGAACGGCGCCGCCGCGGCGGACGCGTTCGCGCAGGTGGTGCGGCTCCGCGCGCTGGAGCGCCAGGAGGCGCTCGCGGCGGCGCTCGACACGCTGGCGCTCTACCGCGGCGGGCTGCTGGTGCAGTCGCGCGCCACCGCGGAGAGCGCGCTCGCGCAGTACGTCACCGGCCAGGTGCCGTTCGCGTCGGTGCTCGACGCGCTGGCCGGGACGGTCGCCGACGAGGAGGGGTTCCTCGGCACGGCGGCCGAGGCGCAGCGCCTGTGGATCGCGGAGCGCGAGGTCAGCCTCGACGAGGCGCTCCCCGGCGGCGCCGCGGGCGGCGGCGGGGGCATGCCCGGCGCGGGCGGCGCGGCCTCGGCCGCCGCCCCGGCCCGCGCGGCGGGCGGCGGGGCGCAGGCGGCCGCCTCCGGTGGTTCCTCCTCTTCCTCTTCCTCGATGGGTGGCATGTGAGCGACGCGACGATCCCGACGAACCCGAACGTTCCCCCTCCGCCGCGGCGCGCGCGCGGGGCGCTGATCCTGCTCGCGGCGCTGCTCGCCGGCGCGGCCCTGGGCGGCGGCGCGGTGCTCCTCGCCGGCCGGCTGCGCGGCGGCGAGGCCGCCGGCGGCGACGGCCACGACCACGCGGCGCACGCCGAGAAGCAGCAGCTCTACACCTGCCCGATGCACCCGACCATCGTGCAGGACCACCCCGGCGAGTGCCCGATCTGCGGCATGAAGCTCGTGCCCATGGACCCGCCGCAGGGCGGCGCCGCGGCCCCCGCCGCCGGGGCGCCCGCGGGCGGCGCGGCGAAGCCGGCCGCGGACCAGAAGCCGCAGTGGCAGTGCCCGATGCACCCGACCATCGTGCAGGACCACCCCGGCGACTGCCCGATCTGCGGCATGAAGCTGGTGAAGATGGAGGGCGGCGCCGCGGGCGGCGCGCAGGCGGAAGGCCCGGCGCCGGAGGGGCTCGCCAGCGTGACCATCGAGCCCTCCCGCCAGCAGCTCATCGGGCTGCGCACCGCGCCCGTGATCCGGGGCGAGGTCGGCGGCGCCTGGCGCACCGCCGGCCGCGTCGCCATCGAGACCCGCGTGCACCACCTCAACGTGAAGGTCGGCGGCTTCGTCGAGCACGACCACTCCACGTTCATCGGCAAGACCGTTCGCCGGGGCGAGCCGCTCTTCGCGATGTACAGCCCCGAGCTCCTGGCCGCGCAGGAGGAGTACCTGCTCGCGCTCCGCACCAGCCGCTCGCTCGCGCAGGGCGGCGCGGAGGGCGCCGGGGCCGCGCTGGTGCAGGCGGCCCGGCGCAAGCTGGAGCTGTGGGACGTGCCGGCGTCGGAGATCGCCCGGCTGGAGAAGACCGGCGAGGCCCGCAAGGACCTCACCTTCCACGCGCCGGCGAGCGGCGTCATCACCAAGCGCGACATCGTCCCCGGCATGCGCATCGAGGCCGGCTCGATGCCGTTCGAGATCGTGGACCTCTCCCGCGTGTGGGTGCTGGCGGACGTGTACGAGAGCGAGCTGAGGCACGTGAAGGTGGGCCTGCCCGCCACGCTCTCGCTGAAGGCGTACCCGAACCGCCCGTTCAAGGGGAAGGTCGTGTTCATCGACCCGCTGCTCGATCCCAAGACGCGCACCGCCAAGGTGCGCATCGAGTTCGCGAACCCGGGCGGCGAGCTGAAGCCGGAGATGTTCGGCGAGGTGCTGCTGCACGGCGCGCGGACCGAGGGCCTGGTGATCCCGGCCGACGCGGTCATCGACTCCGGCACGCAGAAGGTGGTGTTCGTGGCCGCAGGCGAGGGCCGGTTCCAGCCGCGCGAGGTGCGGCTCGGCGACGGCGACGGCCGCCACGTCGAGGTGGTGGAGGGCCTGCACGAGGGCGAGCAGGTGGTGACCGGCGCGAACTTCCTGGTGGACTCCGAGTCCCGGCTGCGCGCGTCGCTCGCGGCCATGGCCTCGGGCGCGAAGCCCGCGCCGGCCGGCGCGGCCGGTGCGCCCCCCGCCGCCGCGCCCGCGGCCGGCGCCGGCGACCACGCGCAGCACGGGGGCCACTAGGCCATGATCAAGCGCATCATCAGCTTCTCGGCGCACAACCCGTTCATCGTCCTCGGCGCCACGATCGTCACGCTGGTCGGCGCGTGGTGGACGATGAAGAACATCCCGCTCGACGCGCTGCCGGACATGTCCGACACGCAGGTCATCGTCTACTCGAAGTGGGATCGCAGCCCGGACATCATCGAGGACCAGGTGACCTACCCCATCACCTCGGCGCTGCTGGGCGCGCCGCGGGTGAAGGCGGTCCGCGGCTTCTCGGACTTCGGGTTCAGCTACGTCTACGTGATCTTCGAGGACGGGACCGACATGTACTGGGCGCGCACCCGCGTCCTCGAGTACCTGTCCAAGATCACCCCGCAGCTGCCGCAGGGGGTGACCACCGAGCTCGGACCCGACGCCACCAGCGTGGGCTGGGTGTTCCAGTACGCGCTGGTGGATCGCACCGGGAAGCACACCTCCGACGAGCTGCGCTCCACGCAGGACTGGTTCCTGCGCTACGCGGTCCAGAGCGTGCCGGGCGTGTCGGAGGTCGCGACCGTCGGCGGCCAGGTGCGCCAGTACCAGATCACCGTCAACCCGAACGCGCTCGCGTCCTACGGGCTGCCCATCGACGCGGTGGTGCAGGCCGTCCGCAGCGGCAACAACGACGTGGGCGGCCGCCTGGTGGAGCTGTCCGGGCGCGAGTACATGGTCCGCGGCCGCGGCTACGTGAAGTCGATCCAGGACCTCGAGAACCTGGTGCTGCGCGCGGAGGGCGGCACGCCGGTGCTGGTGAAGGACGTGGCCACCGTGGCGCTCGGCCCGGAGATGCGCCGCGGCATCGCCGACCTCGACGGCGAGGGGGACGTGGTCGGCGGCATCGTGGTGATGCGCGCCGGCGAGAACGCGCTCAACGTCATCGACCGGGTGAAGGCGAAGCTCGAGGAGGTGAAGCCGTCGCTGCCGAAGGGCGTGGAGGTGGTGACCACCTACGACCGCTCCGAGCTCATCGGCAAGGCCATCGAGAACGTGAAGGGGAAGCTCTCGAGGAGATCCTCATCGTCTCGCTGGTGATCCTGGTCTTCCTCTGGCACGTGCCGTCCGCCATCGTGCCCATCGTCACCATCCCGGTGTCGGTCGCGCTCGCCTTCATCCCCATGTACTTCATGGGCCTGAACGCGAACCTCATGTCGCTCGCGGGCATCGCCATCTCCATCGGCGTGCTGGTGGACGGCGCCATCGTCGAGGTGGAGAACGCGTACAACAAGATCCACCACTGGATCGCCGACGGGAAGCAGGGCGACTTCCACAAGGTCCGCCTGGAGGCGCTGCTGGAGGTGGGCCCGGGCGTCTTCTTCTCGCTGCTGGTGGTGGCGGTCGCGTTCATGCCGGTGTTCACGCTGGTGGACCAGGAGGGCCGGCTCTTCCGCCCGCTCGCCTACTCCAAGAACCTGGCCATGGCGATCGCGGCGCTGCTCGCCATCACGCTCGACCCGGCCATGCGCATGCTGTTCGCCCGCGTCGAGCCGTTCCGCTTCCGCCCGCGCCCGGTGGCCTGGGTCGCGAACCAGGTGCTGGTGGGCAAGTACTACTCGGAGGAGCGGCACCCCATCAGCCGCTTCCTGCACCGGATCTACGAGCCGCCCTGCCGGTTCGTGGTGAAGCACGCGAAGACCACGCTGGTCGTGGCGGCGCTGCTCGTCGCCACCTCGATCCCCGCGTACCTCGCGCTCGGCCACGAGTTCATGCCGCCGCTGCGCGAGGGGACCATCCTCTACATGCCGTCGGCGGTGGAGCCGGGCATGTCGGTCGCCGAGGCGCAGCGCGCGCTGCAGGTGCAGGACAAGATCCTGAAGACCTTCCCCGAGGTCGAGCGCGTGTTCGGCAAGGCCGGCCGCGCCAACACCTCCACCGACCCGGCCCCGTTCACCATGATGGAGACCACCATCGTGCTGAAGCCGGAGGCGCAGTGGCGCGAGCAGCCGCGCTGGTACTCCTCGTGGGCGCCGGAGTGGCTGAAGGGCGTGCTGCGCACGGTCTGGCGCGACCGGATCACCGAGGACCACCTCATCTCCGAGATGGACGAGGCGCTCCGGCTCCCCGGCATCTCCAACGCCTGGACCATGCCGATCAAGGGGCGCCTCGACATGCTCTCCACCGGCATCCGCACGCCGGTGGGCATCAAGGTGGCCGGCGCGGACCTCGCCACGGTGGAGAAGGTGGCGAAGGACATCGAGTCGGCGGTGCAGCACGTGCCCGGGACGCGCAGCGTCTACGCGGAGCGCGTGGCCGGCGGCTACTTCCTCGACTTCGTGCTGAAGCGCGAGCAGCTCGCCCGCTACGGCCTGTCGGTGGACGCGGCCAACATGCTGGTGATGACCGCGGTGGGCGGGGACAATCAGACCACCACGGTGATGGGGCGCGAGCGCTACGGCGTGAACGTCCGGTACGCGCGCGACTACCGCGAGGACCTGGACGCGCTGAAGCGGGTGCTCCTGCCGCTGCCGAACGGGCAGGGGCAGATCCCCATGGAGGAGATCGCCGACGTGGTGCTGGCGCAGGGCCCGTCGATGATCCGCGACGAGAACGGGCTGCTGGCCGGCTACGTGTACGTGGACTTCGACACGTCCAAGGTGGACGTGGGCCGGTACGTGGACCAGGCGAAGGCGAAGGTGGCCGAGCTGGTGAGGCCGCCGCCGGGCTACGCCATCTCCTGGAGCGGCCAGTACGAGAACATGATCCGGGTGAAGGAGCGGCTGAAGCTCATCATCCCGGTCACGCTCGTGCTCATCTTCGCGCTGCTCTACATGAACACGAAGAGCGCGTTCAAGGCGTCGCTGGTGATGCTGGCGGTGCCGTTCTCGGCCATCGGCGCGGTGTGGCTGCTGTGGCTGCTCGACTACAACGTCTCCATCGCGGTCTGGGTGGGCCTCATCGCGCTCATGGGCCTCGACGCCGAGACCGGCGTGTTCATGCTGCTCTTCCTCGACCTCTCCTACGACGAGTACCGGAAGAAGGGGCTGGTGAAGGACGAGGACGGGCTGGTCGAGGCCATCATCCACGGCGCGGTGAAGCGCGTCCGCCCGAAGGCCATGACGGTGTTCGCCGCGATGATGGGCCTCCTGCCCATCATGTGGTCCACCGGCACCGGCGCCGACCTCATGAAGCGCATCGCCGCGCCCATGGTCGGCGGCCTGGTGACCTCGTTCCTGCTCGAGCTGCTCGTCTACCCGGCGGTCTACTTCCTGTGGAAGAAGCGCGAGCTCGGCAAGCCGCTGCCGGAGGAGGCGGAGGTCGCGGCGGCGTAGGGGCGGGGCGAGGCGAAGCGGGGTCCCGCCCACTGCGGAACCCCGCTTCCGGTCACAGCTGCGACAGCCCGCCGTCCACCGGGAGCTCCGCCCCGGTGGTGAACGTCGCCTCGAACGCGAGGAACAGCGCCGCGCGCGCCACCTCGCCCGGCGACCCGATCCGCCCCATGGGCGTGAGCTCGTTCCCCTCCTTCTCGAACGCCGCGACCTCCTCCTTCGACGCACCGGTCACGCCCAGCGTCGGGGTCGCGGTGAAGCCCGGGCTCACCGCGTTCACGCGGATCCCGCGCGGCAGCAGCTCCGTGGCGAACGTCCGCACGAACGACCGGACCGCCGCCTTCGCCCCCGAGTAGGCGCTCAGGCTGGGTACGCCGAGCTCGTCGGCGACGGAGGTCGTGAAGACGAACGCGCCGCCGTCGTGCACGAGCGGCGCGAGCCGCTGCGCGGTGAAGTAGGCGCCCTTCGTGTTGACGGCGAAGGTGCGGTCGTACTCCTCCTCGGTGACGCGGTCGAACGGGGTCAGCTTCGAGAACCCGGCGTTGACGAAGGCGGCGTGGATGCCGCCGAGCTCCCGCTCGACGAGCGCGCCGAGCGCGGCGACGTCGGCGAGCTTCGAGGTGTCGGAGCGCACGACCCGCGCGCGCGGTCCGAGCTCGCGCCGCGCGGCCTCCAGGCCCTGCTCGGTGCTTCCGGTGACCAGCACCTCGGCGCCGCCCTCGAGCAGCGCCCTGGCGATCGCCAGCCCGATGCCTGCCGTGCCGCCGGTGACGACGGCCTTCTTTCCAGTGAACCTCTCCATGAGGACGCTCCTGTTCGTGAATGGAGGGCTCGTCTACCGGGCGCTGCGCGGCTGCGCGCCCACGGTCGGATGAATCGAGAGCACGGACGGATTAGGACCACCTGCATGAGCGGACCATCCGAGGCGCCCGGAGCGGCGATCCGCGCCGCGGGCCACCGCGGCGTCGTCGGCGTCGAGCTGCGCGTCACGCCCGCGGGCGACCTCGTGCACCCCCCTGTCGCGGACCATCACGTCAGCGTGCACGTCGGGCCGCCGGTGCGCGTCTCGTGCCCCGCCAGCGGCGCGCCGTCCACCCGGACCCGCGGCGAGGTGAACGTCTTCCCCGCGGGCGTCTCGGACGCCTGGACCGAGGACGACGAGAGCCGGACGGTGCACCTTCGCCTGCCCGACTCGCTCGTGCGGCGGGTCGCGGAGGAGATGGGCCTCGATCCCGGACGGGCGAGCATCGCCCCGCGGTATCACCTCCGCGACCTCCGGATCGAGCACATCGCCTGGGCGCTCGATGCGGAGCGGCGCGCAGGCTTCCCGAGCGGGCTGCTCTTCCGCGAGAGCCTGGGCCTGGCGCTCTCGGCACATTTGCTCTCCGCGCACGCCGCGCCGGCCGTTCCGCGCAGCGGCCTCTCGAAGGACCAGCTTCGTCGGGTGGTCGACTGCGTCGAGGCGCACCTCGACGCGGACCTCTCGATCGCGCGGCTCGCGCGCGAGGCGGGCGTGAGCGCGCCGCACTTCAAGGTGCTGTTCAGGCGCGCCCTGGGAGTGCCGGTGCACGCGTACGTCGTGCAGCGCCGGGTGGAGCGGGCGAAGACGCTGCTGCTGCGGGGCGGCCTGACGTCCGGAGAGGTCGCGCTGCAGGCCGGCTTCGCGCACCAGAGCCACATGGCGAGGTGCATGCGGCGCGTCCTGGGGGTGACCCCAGGGGCCATCGCGCGCGCTCGGGCATGACGCGGGCGCCCCGCCCGTCGTGTCCCGGCGCCGGGCCCGCTAGGGCGCGTCCGCAGCCGCCGCCAGCAGCGCGTCGTTCTCGGCGCGCGTACCGATGGTGATCCGGATGCAGCCCTCCAGCCCGGCGTAGTGGTCCTGGCGGCGGACCAGGATGCCGCGCGAGAGCAGGTGATCCCAGGCGGCCTTCGCGTCCGGCGTGCGGACGAGCAGGTAGTTCGCGGCGCTCGGGTAGGGCCGCCAGGTCCGGTGCGCGGAGAGGGCCTCGAGCACGCGGGCGCGCTCGGCCTGGATCCGCGTCACCAGCTCGCCGACGTAGCCGGGCGACTCGAGCACCGTCTGCAGGATGGCGCCGGTGTGGACCGGGATGCAGAACGGCGGCAGGCAGGCGCGGACCACCGCCGCCACCTTCGGCGACGCGAGCAGGTAGCCGGCGCGGACGCCGCCCAGGCACCAGGACTTCGAGAACGTCCGCAGCACCGCCACGTGGGCGTTGGCGCGCGCCAGCGGGCGGGCGTCGCTCCCCGCGAACGCGTGGTACGCCTCGTCCACCACCAGCACCCAGCCCTGCTGGCGGGCGCGCTCGGCGAGCCGCTCCACGTCGCCGGTCGCGAAGAGCTGGCCGGTGGGCGCGTGCGGGTTGGGGAGGAACAGGACGCCGCCGGCGCCGTCCATGGCGGCGAGCAGCGCGTCCATGGGGATGGTGAACCCCGGCGCGAGCGGGATGCCGCGCCACGGCGTGCCGGTCGCGATGCTGCCGCCCTTGTAGTAGGGGAACGCCGGCACCGTGTCGACGACGGTGCGCGCGGCCTGCGTGAGCGCCAGCACGAGCAGGTTCGAGCCCGGCGCGAGCACCACGCCCTGCGGGTCCCAGCCCTCGTGCCGCGCCACGGCGTCCCGCACGTCCTCGGCGTGCAGCTCCGGGTAGCGGTTCCAGGCGGCGCGGGCGATGCGCTCCAGCGCGCGGGCCTTCAGCTCGGGGGGGAGGTCGTCGGGGCTCTCGTTCTGGTCGAGCTTCAGGCGCGCGTCGACCTTCGCGTACGGGTAGTCGGCGACCGAGGCGAGGTGGGGCTTGAACGCGTTCACGCGCGAGAACCTACCACACGGACGCGCAGACCTCCCCCAGTCGGGACGGTCGGAGGCCGGGTCGGGAACTCCCGACACGTCGGCGCGCAACCCCGCGAGATCCGGGGCGGGGCGGGCTGGCAGGGGCCGTGCACAACGAGGGGGCGGATGGCCGGACGGACGGCCCCAGCGAAAAAGGAGAAGGTCATGGCGAACAAGAACAAGGTCCCCGCTCTCGTCGGCGCCGGCATCGGTCTCGCGGTCTTCCTCGCGGTCGCGCTCCTCCCCGCGCTCCTCTACGGCGGCTACGCGGGCGTGCTGCTCGCCGGCGGCATCTTCGGCACCCCGGTCACCGCCTCGATCGGCGTGAAGGCGCTCATCGTCTTCGGCATGGTCCTCGGCGTCACCGCGGTCGCCTCGCTCTTCGCGGTGGCCGGCGCGGCCGCCGGCGCGGCGGTGGGCGCGCTCCTCGGCGCCACCACCCCGGCCGCGAAGAAGGCCGACGAGAAGGCCTAGCGGCCCGAGCTCCGAGGCAACGTCCGGCATCCGCAGGAGGGCCCCGGCACCGCGAGGCGCCGGGGCCTTGCCGTCCCTGGGGCCCCCGCGGCGCTCACCGGGTCCGGCCGAGCGCCGCGTCGATGGTCTCGGCGAGGTAGCCCGCCGCGAGCCCGACCGTGCGCGGCCCCGCGCCCTCGCCGCCCACGATCCCCGGCGCGACCTCCATGACGTCGCCGCCCGCGAGCCCCACCTCGCTCCCCAGCCGGCGGACGAGCGACGAGACGAACGCCGGCGTGAGGCCGCCCGGCTCCGGCGTGCCGGTGGCGTCGGCCCACTCCTGGTCGGTCCCGTCGATGTCGTTCGAGAAGTAGACCGAGGAGACGCCGGTCGCCTTCACGTGCGCCAGGATCTGGTCCAGCGCGGCGCGCGGGTCGGCGAGCACGTCGGCGGCCCAGAACTGCCGCACGCCGAGCGTGGACTCCCAGTGCGCGCGGTCGCGCCCGGAGGCGCGCGTGCCCACCTGCACGAGCCGCCCGCCGCGGCCCACCAGCTCGTTCGCGTGGTACGACCAGGTGCCGAAGCAGTAGCGGATCCCGAGCCGGTCCTCGAGCAGGTCGGTGTGCGCGTCGATCTGCACGATGCCCATGCCGGGCCAGCGCGGCGCGAGCGCCTTCACCACCGGCCACGCGGTGGAGTGATCGCCGCCCACCGCGAACACGCGGGCGCGCGGGTTCGCCTCGAGCACGAGCGCGAGCGCCCGCTCCGCGATGGAGAGCGGCGACACCGGCAGAAGCGCCGCCTCCTCCGCCGGCAGGTCCGGGTAGAGCGCGCGCCGGCTGGCGGCGAGCTGCGCCTCGCCCAGCATGTCGTCGTGGAGGAGCTGCGGGACCACGAACACGTCGCCGAGGTCCACCACGCCGTCGGCGCGGTCGCGCGCGCTTCGCGACGGATCGTCCTCGAGCAGCCGCTCGCGGATGGCGGCCGGCCCCAGGTTCGCGCCGCGGCGGAAGCCCGCCCCCACGTCGGAGGGGATCCCGAGCACCACCGCGCGGGCGGTGGCGGCGCGCTCCAGGTCCTCGCGCCAGCGCGCGCGGATCTCGGCCTCGTCGTCGGCGCCGTAGAGCCGGCGCTGGAGCGCGAGCTGCTCGGACTTGCCGCTGGAGACGAGGTGGATGCCGCCGCCGGCGGGGCGGAGGAGGAGCGCGAGCGTGTCGGTGAGGTTCACGCCCGGAGGTTAGCCCCGCGCGGGCGACGGCGCACCTCCGCGGCGGGGGCGCGGCGCGCCGGCGCGAACCTACTCGGACCGCGACAGGACGAACTTCGCGAACGCGACGTCGGTGCCGGTGACGTGGTCCTGGAGCCACCGCTCGACGAAGGTGGAGACGCGCGCCGCCTGCAGCCCGGGCCCGCCGCGCTTCTCGTGCTCGTCGGAGAGCGCGATCAGGCTCGCGACGAAGCCGTCGTGCTCCGCCTTGTGCTGCGCGTAGCCCGGGTACTCCACCTGCCGCATCCAGGACTCCTCGGCCCCGAAGTGCGTCACGCAATAGAGGCGCAGGTACGAGAGCAGGATGCCGACCTCCTGCCGCGAGGTCTGGCCCAGGCTGGACACGAAGCGCTCGGCGCGGCGGAACAGCTCCTGGTGCTGCGCGTCGATCTCCTCGATCCCGACCGCCAGGGCCGGCGTCCACGCGATCATGGCTCTCCTCGCTCGCTCATCGGGGCGCGCAGCGCCCGCCCGGTGAACGCCGAGAGTACCGCAGGGGCCGGCCTCCGGCCCACCCCACCCGCGCGCGATCGGCGCGGGGGAGCGCCGCGGCTTGCGCTGGATCAGGAGCGGCGCCGCGCCACGGCCCCGAGCGCCCGGGTGCAGCCGTCCACCAGGCGTTCGGCCTCCTCCGGCCCGCCCCAGCCCAGCAGCGCCGGGTTCTTCGGCTCGAAGAAGATGGCCGACAGGAAGAACTGCGCGATCTCGTCGCGGACCCGCGCGGGAAGGTCGTCCGGCGAGCGCAGGTCGTCGCCTCGCGGGTGCTTCACCGGCACCGCCAGGATGCGGTCGTTGCGCACGCGGCCGTTCGATTTCGAGTCCTGCTCCAGGCGCACCACGCCCACCGGGCGGCACGGCACCACCACGCCGGGGAAGCTCACCGCGTCCCAGTAGACGAGCGCGTCCACCGGGTCGCCGTCCGGCGCGCGCGTCCCCGGGACGAACCCCCAGTCGTACGGGTAGGCGAGCCCGAGCGGCAGCGGGCGCGAGACCGTCACCACGCCCAGCTCCGCGTCGTACTTCAGCTTCAGGGTGGCGCCGCGCGGCGACTCCACCACCACGCGCAGCGCGCCGCGCTCGTCGCGCGGGGGGAGCCGGGCGAGGTCGGTCATCCTCTCCACATGCCGGGGCACGCCCCGCCGGGCAATTGCATGACCGGTGGGGACCCGACCGGTGTCCCCGCTCGGCGGGCGGCCGGCCGTGCGCCGCGGGGTCGGCCTGCGCGCGGGCCCCGGCGGCGGTATCCTCGGGGGCGAGGAGGCGCGCGATGCACGAGAACCAGGAGCTCGTCCCGGTGGCGTCGTTCGAGAGCCTCTCCGAGGCCGAGGTCGCGCTCGGCCTGCTCGAGGCCGAGGGCATCGAGGCGGTGGTGCAGGACCGGCCGCTCGCGTCGCTGCTCCCGCCGATCGCGCTCGCGAACGGCGGGCTGGTGCTGCTCGTCCTGCCGGACGAGCTGGAGAAGGCGCGCGAGGTGCTCGCGGCGCCGGACGCGGCCGGCACCGAGGACGCCCCGCTCCCGCCCGGCGGCGCGCCGGGCGAGCGCGAGTGAGGCCTCACCGGGCGTGAATGCGGCCGCTCACGCCTTCCAGGCGCGCACGAACTCGACCAGGGTCCGGACCGCGAAGCCGGTCCCGCCCTTCGCGACGTAGCCCTGCTCCTTGCCGGTGTGCGACGGCCCGGCGATGTCGAGGTGCGCCCAGGGCGCGTCCTTCGCGAACGCGTGGAGGAAGTGGGCAGCGGTGATGGCGCCGCCCCAGCGCTCGCCGGTGTTCTTGAGGTCGGCGCGGTCGCTCTTGAGCTGGTCCTTCAGCGCCTCGGTCATGGGCAGCCGCCACACGTCCTCGCCGGCCGCGCGCGCCGCCGCGAGCACGCCGTCCGCGACCGGGCCGTCCGGGCCGAACAGGCCGGCGGTGCCGTTGCCGAGCGCCACGATGCAGGCGCCGGTGAGCGTCGCCACGTCGATCATGGCCGCGGGCTTCAGGGTGTCCGCCGCCCAGGACAGGACGTCCCCGAGCACGAGGCGCCCCTCCGCGTCGGTGTTGGTGATCTCGACGGTCTGGCCGTCGTGCGCCACCAGCACGTCGGACGGCTTGTAGGCGCGGCCGCCCGGCATGTTCTCGCAGGCGCCCAGCACCGCGTGCACCGGGAACGGGGGCTTCAGCGCGGCGACGACCTGCATGGCGCCGAGCACCGCGGCGCTGCCCGCCATGTCGGTGTTCATGGTGACCATGCTCTCGGTGGGCTTCAGCGAGAGGCCGCCCGAGTCGAAGGTGATGGCCTTGCCGACGAGCACCACCGGCGCCTTCCGCCCGGCGGCGCCGCGCGGCACCCAGCTCACCTTCACCAGCCGCGGCGGCTCCGCCGAGCCGCGCGTGACGCCCAGGAACATCCCCATCTTCAGGGCCTGGATCTCCTTCGGCCCGCGCACCTCCACGGCGAGGCCGGCACGCCGCGCCACCTCGGAGGCCGCGCGCGCGAGCAGCTCCGGCGTGCAGTCGGCCGGGCCCAGGTTCACGAGATCCCGCGCCCACGCCACCGCGCCCGCGAGCCGGCGGGCGAGCTCGAGCGCGTCCTTCACCGCGCGGGCCCTCTCCTGCGACGGCGGCACCAGCACCGACACCTCCGACACGCCGGGCGTCCGCGCCGGATCGTCCTTCTTGTAGCGGGAGAACCGGTAGGTGCCGAGGAGCGCGCCCTCGGCGAGCGCGCGGGCGGCGCCGGGGAGCGCGTCGCCGTCCAGCTCCGGCGCGGCGAGCGCGAGCGTGCGCGCGCCGGCCTTCCCCGCGCCGCGCGCCGCCCTGCCCGCGGCGGCCCGCAGCGCCTCGTACCCGTCGCGCGCCCAGGCCTCCAGCGCCTTCGCGCGCGCGCCCATCCCCATCAGCACCACGCGGCCGGCCCGGGCGCGCCCCAGCGTCGGCAGCGCGAGCTCCTGCCCGGCCTTCCCTGCGAACCGCTCGGCGCGGGCGGCCGCGAGCAGTGCGCCGTCCAGGAGGCGGTCGAGGTCCTTCACCGCGCCGGTCCCGCCGCCGCGGACCTCGTCCTCGAACACCGGCAGCGCCAGCGCGTCGGCCTCCGCCTCCGCCGGCGCCGCCCCTGCCGCCCTCACCGCGATCCGCTCGATGCCTCGGGACATGCGTGCTCCTCCACGGGTGTGTGGAGGCGTCGTTTAGCACGGGGAGGGCGACGGCGCCGCCTCGATGGCGTTCAGCGCCGCCGCGTCCTCCGCCGCCTCGCCCCGGCGCCGGCGCGCGGGCCGGTCGCGGGCGCGACGCCGTCGCGCAGCCACGCCGCCTCGCGCTCCAGCCAGGCGCCCAGCGCCTCTGCGACCGCGGCGACGCGCTGCGAGCGCCGCACGTCCGCGTGCATCACGAGCCACAGCGTGCGCGGCGGCGGCGCGCCGCCCACGTCGACCTGCACCAGCGCCGGGTCGGCGGCCCCGAGGAAGGCCGGCAAGGCCGCGACGCCTCCCCCGGCCGCCGCCGCGGCGTGGATCACCGCGAGGTCGTTGCTGCGCAGCGCGAACGGACGCGCCCCGGCGCGGCGCTCCAGCCACTGCTGCTGCGGCACCTCGCGCAGGCTGTCGTCGTAGCCGAGGAACCGCCAGCCGGAGGGCGCGTGCGCGGCGAGGTAGGCCGGGGTCGCGTAGGCGGCGTAGCGCAGCTCGGCGACGCGGCGCACCACCAGCCCGGGCGCCGACGGGCGCTGCAGGCGCAACGCCAGGTCGGCCTCGCGGCGGTCGAGGCTGGCGCTGCGCGTCTCGGCCACCAGCTCCACCACGATGCCGGCGTGCCCGCCGCGCAGCGCGTCCAGGTCGCGCGCCAGCAGCGCGGTGGCCAGGCTGGGCGGCACCGAGACCCGCACCGTGCCGGACAGGGGCGCGCTGCCCAGCGCCTGGCGCTCGAAGGCGAGCGCGTCGTCCTCGAGCCGCCGCGCCGGCTCCAGCAGCCGCTCGCCCTCGACGGTCGGGCGCCACCCGCGCGCCAGTCGGTCGAACAGGCGCACGCCGAGCGTCGCCTCCAGCGCGTCCACGCGCCGCGCCACGGTGGTGTGCTCGACGCGCAGCTCGCGCGCGGCGGCGGACAGGCTGCCCAGCCGCGCCACCGCCACGAAGTGCCTCAGGTCGTCCCAGTCCAGCATCGTCCGTGCATTTTCGCACACCGGATGGGCGATCTCCTGGAGGTTCCGTGTGCGGGCGCACGGCCTATCGTGCCGCCATCCACGACCCAGGGAGCCAACCCCCATGCACACCGAAGCCATCCACCTGCACCAGCCCGGTGGCGCCGCCGCGCTGCAGCCGGCCCGCATCCACCTCGCCGCGCCCGGTCCGGGCGAGGCGCTGCTGCGCCATGCCGCCATCGGCGTGAACTACGTGGACGTGTACCACCGCAGCGGCCGCCATCCGCTGCCGCCGGGCCCGGCGGTGCTCGGCGTCGAGGCCGCCGGCGTGGTCGAGGCCGCCGGCGTGGTCGAGGCGGTCGGCGCCGGCGTCGAGGGCGTCGCCGTCGGCGACCGCGTCGCCTGGGCCGGCGGCCCGCCGGGCGGCTACGTCGGCCACCGGCTGATCGCCGCGGATCGCCTGGTGCGCCTGCCGGCCACCCTCGGCGACGACGACGCCGCGGTGCTGCTGCTGCGCGGCACGACCGCGCACATGCTGCTCGCCCGCGGGGCGTCGCTGCGCGCCGGCGACGCGGTGCTGATCCACGCCGCCGCCGGCGGGCTCGGCCTGCTGCTCACGCGATGGGCGAAGCGGCTCGGCCTGCGCACGATCGGCACGGTCAGCAGCGCGGCCAGGGCCGAGGTCGCCCGCGCGAACGGGCTGGACCGCGCGGTGAACTATCGCGCCGAGGACTTCGTGCAGGCGGTGCGCGACTGGACGGGCGGCGAGGGCGTGGCGCTCGCGATCGACGGCGTCGGCGGCGACACGCTGCGCCGCTCGCTCGACGCCGTGCGCCCCTCCGGCACGCTGGCCAGCATCGGCCAGGTCGGCGGCGACGCGGCGCCGGCGGCGCTCGCCGAGCTCGCGAGGGCGCGCTCCGTCGCGCTGGCGCGGCCGAGCGTGCTCCGCTTCATGGAGGACGCGGCACGCTACCGCGAGGGCGCCGCGGCGGTGCTCGCCGCCTGGCGGGACGGCGTGCGCGTGCCGGTGGCGGCGCGCTACGCGCTGCGCGACGCGGCGGAGGCGCATCGCGCGCTCGAGGGCGGCCGCCACGACGGCGCGATCGTGCTGAAGCCGTCCCGCTGAGGGCGGGCGCCCCCCGGCGCGGCGCCGCTACTGCGCCGCCTCGATGCGGCGGACGGCCTCGGCCGCCTCGGGCGCGCCGCAGGCGGGGACGCGGGTGCTGGTGAGCCCGAACAGCCCGCGCTTCTCGGCGCGGGCGGCGGCCGCCTCGCGCAGCCGGGGCAGCGCGGCCGGATCGGCCAGCTCGCCCAGGCGCCGGGCGGCGGCGCGGCGCACGTCGCAGTCCGGGTCGGCGAGGAGCGCGCCGTACGCCGCCTGCCGCTCCACCTCCTCCTCGGCGCCGAGGTCCCGCAGCACCGCCAGCGCGCGCAGCCGCTGCACGCCGGTCCCGGCCGCCGCCGCGCCCGCGAGCACCGGGATGGCGCGCGCACCCTCGTCGCGGAGCAGGCGCGCGGCGCGATCGGCGAGGCTGCGCTCGCCGCCGAGGTCCCGCGCCAGGTCGGAGCGCGCCTCCGCGTCGAGCACGCCGGCCTCGCGCGCGGCCTGGTAGGCCTCCACGCCGTCCGCGGCCCGGCCCGGGATCCGGTGCAGGGCGCGGCCGTGCAGGAGGAGCAGCTCCGCGTCTTTCGGGCGGCTGCGGAGCGCGGCCTCGAGCGCGAGCCTCGCCTCGGCGGGCCGGCCCGCCGCGAGGTGCTCGCGCGCCTCGGCGGCCGGGCGCGCCCGCGCCCAGGCGATGCCGCCCGCGAGCGCGACCGCGAGCAGGCCCGCGCCTGCCACCGTGGCGGCGCGGCGGGGGTGGGCGCGCGCGCCGGCGGCGGCGCGGCGCCCGAGCGCCTCGAGCGCGGGGCGGGCGGCGGCCCGGGCGCGGGCCAGCGACGCGGCGGCGCGGGCGAGCGCACCGGCGCCGCGGGCGGCGAGCCGGCGGGCCGCGGCGCGGGGGCCGCGCACGGCGACGGCGGGCGCGCCCGGCAGCGTGAGCGTGCGGGGCGCCGCGACGGGCGGGGTCGGGAGCTCCGGGGCCACCAGCTCGAACTCGGCCGAGGCGAGCGGGGGCGGGGAGGGCGCGGGCGTCGCGCCGGGCGGCAGCGCGAACCCCGGGCCGAGCGCCGCGGCCAGCGCCTCGCCCAGCTCGGCCGCGCTGGCGGGCCGCGCGGCGGGCTCCTTCTCGCAGGCGCGGGCCACCACGGCCACGAGCTCCGGCCAGGCGGCGAGCTCCGGGCGCGCCTCGGCGAGCGGCGGCACCGGCGCGGTGGCCTGCTTCATGAGCAGCCCGCGCGCGTCGGGCGCGGTGAACGGGTGGTGCCCGGCCAGCATCCGCCAGGCGATGAGCCCGACCGCGTAGAGGTCCGCGCGCGCGTCCACCGCGCCGCCGGTGGCCTGCTCCGGCGCGAGGTACTCGGGCGTGCCCACCACCATGCCCGCCTGCGTGGCGCAGCCGGAGCTCGGGTCGGTCATCTTGGCGATGCCGAAGTCGAGGATCTTCGCCACCTCGCGGCCGCTGCCGGTCCGCGCCAGGAACACGTTCTCCGGCTTCAGGTCGCGGTGCACGACGCCCATGGCGTGGGCGGCGCCGAGGCCGGCGCAGATCTGCCAGAGCACCGGCACGGCCGCGGCGGGCGCGAGCGCGCCCTCGCGCCGGAGCCGGTCGAACAGGCTCTCGCCGGTGAGCAGCTCCATGGCGAGGAACAGCCAGCCCTCCTCGGTGCGGCCGAAGTCCGTGACGTGGACGATGTGATCGTGCTGGAGCGCGCTCGCGATCTCCGCCTCGCGGCGGAACCGCTCCACCAGGTCCGGCGAGGCCGACAGCTCCGGCCGGAGCACCTTCACCGCCAGGTCCTTGCGCAGGTGGACGTGCCGGGCCTGGAACACCGCGCCCATGCCGCCCGTGGCCAGGTGGCCGGTCAGCTCGTACCGACCGTCGAGGCAGGTGCCGACGAGCGACGCCGGCTCGAAGGTGGCGGGGGCGGACATTCCGGATCCGGACAAGCGGACGGGATTGTAACCGCGTTCGCGCGGCTGCCCAGGTTGCGCGCCGCGGCGTCCCCCGCGCCCATGCGCGTACCGTGTACCACCCCACGCCCGGGCGGCCCCGGCCGGACGCTCAGTTCAGGGTGAGAACCGTCTCACGCGGCGCGGGCGGCACCGTGCGCACCGTGGGTACGGGCCGCGCCCGGCGGGGCGCGCGCGGCCCGGGCGCGTCGCCGCCCACCGCGCGCTGCAGCGCGCGCTCCAGCCGCGCCGCGACGCGGGCCCAGGTGAACCGCGCCGCCACCCGCGAACGCCCGCGGGCGCCCATGGCCCGCGCGCCCTGCGGGTCGTCGAGGAGCCGCTCCAGCGCCCCGGCGAGCGCGACCGCGTCGCCGGGCGGCACGAGCACCCCGGTCTCCCCCTCGACGACGATCTCCGGCACCGCCTCGATGCGCGTGCCGACGCAGGGCACGCCGCACGCCATGGCGTCGAGGAACGCGATCCCGAACGGCTCGCGCAGCGTGGGCAGCACCAGCGCCGTGGCCTGGGCGAGCAGGGCGGGCAGCTCCTCGGTGGCGACCGGCCCGAGGTGGAAGGCGCCCTCGGGCAGCGGCGGCACCTCCCGCGGCCCCGCCACCAGCAGCCGGGCGCGCGGGCGGCGGCGGCGCAGGCGGGCGAACGCGTCGAGCAGGATGGGGCCGCCCTTGCGCCGGAAGTCCTTGCCCACGAACAGGAGCGTGCGGCCGTCGTCGCGCCGGGGCGCCTCGTCCGGGAACACGTTCGCGCCGGCGCCCACCACCGCGATGCGGGCGCGGTCCACGCCGTAGTCGCGCACCAGCGAGCGGGCCACGTTGGCCGAGAACGTCGCGATCACGCGCGCGCCGCCGTACACCGCCGCCTCGCGCGCCCGCCAGCCGGGGCCGTAGTCCACCGGCGCGGCCAGGCCGGCCGCCGGCCAGGGCGGGCTCGCCTGCGCCAGCGCGCGGGTGTGGTCGAGCAGGAGCGCGTAGGGCAGGGGCGGCGGGAGGCCCGGCGCGAACAGCGCCCCGTTCTGGAGCACCAGGTCCGGCGCCGGCGCGAGCGCGCGCAGGCGCTCGCCGGCGCGGGACGCGTGGCGATCCCAGGCGTAGGTCGTGTTCCACCGGTGCCGGAGCGCGAGCCGCCCGTAGCGCGCCGCGGCCAGGGCCAGGTGCGCGACGACCGGGGGCGCGGGGCGCAGCCGCCGCGTGGCGGGGTCGCGCGGCTCGAGGTCGCCGGTGGCCGCGACCAGCCGGAGCTCGTGCCCCCGCTCGCCGAGCGCCGCGGCGATCGCCGCCGTGACCCCGCTCTGGGACCCGTAATGGACGTACGCGATCGAGAGCCGCCCTCTCCGCATCCTCCCTCCCCTCCCCGGACCTCAAGGTGCAGTGCGGGGGGGTGAAGGGGAAGCCTGACAGGGGCGCGCGCACGCCCGCCCGGGCGCCGGGCGGCGCGGGGATCGTGCCGCGGCGGGGCCGACCGCGCTCAGACGCCGGCGGGCTTCTCGCCGTGGCGCGCGGTCACGACCGTGTGGATGCCGCCGCGGACGGCGAAGTCGCCCACGACCTCGATCCAGCGCGGCGCGAGCGCGGCCACGAGGTCGTCGCAGATGCGGTTCGTGACCGCCTCGTGGAACGTGCCCTCGTCCCGGAAGCTCCACAGGTAGAGCTTCAGGCTCTTCAGCTCCACGCAGCGCTCGGCCGGCACGTAGCGGAGGCGGATGGTGGCGAAGTCCGGCTGCCCGGTCATCGGGCACACGCAGGTGAACTCCGGGCACTCCATCGCGATCTCGAACGGGCGTCCGGGCTTCGGGTTCGGGAAGGTCTGGAGGTCGCGGGAGGGCTGGGTCGGCATGAGGCGTCCTTCGGGCTTGGTGCGAACCGGTGGAAAACCGACAGCACGCTGTCGGGATTTCGCGGGCCGGGCTGAAATCCTTACCGGTCGGGGTGGGGTCTCCGGCGGCAAGCCCCTGTAACCTCGTCGCTCGGGCCAAGGCAAGCGGATTGCTATCGGTAGGAACCGCACGCTCGAGACACGGAGGGATCCATGAACCGCAAGGCCCGCCGCCGCATGAAGCACCTCGCGCCCCGCCGCATGGTCACGACGCTCGGAGACCTCATCTCCGCCGCGTACGAGGCGGTCCCGGGCATCGGCGACAAGAAGCTCGAACGGGCGCTCCGCCTGCTCACCGAGTCGCCGCTGGCTCGCCAGATGAGCCCGCACGTCGAGTTCGTGCCGTAGTCCCCCGCGTCGCGGGGCTCAGTCGAAGCGGGCCCCGCAGCGCGCGCAGTGTTGCTCCCGCACCGGATCGGCCGGTCCCGGACGTCCCCCCGGGGCCGGCCGGTCGCTTTCCCTGCGGAGCGGCGCCCCGCACGAGGGGCAGCGCGCGACGGACGCCGCCGCGGCGAACGCCGCGAAGAGCAGCCCCACCCCCGCGACCGCCACGCCGCCGCGCCAGCCGGCGCCGGCCGTGCCCACCAGCAGCCCGGCCGCGATCGCGCTCGCGACCGCCCAGGGGAGGAGCCGCCGCGCGCCGCGGGCGCGCGAGCGCTCGCGCTCGAGGTCGGCGAGCCGCATCCGCTTCGTCACGCCCGCCTCCTACAGCGCCATGAGCGCCAGCACCAGCAGCACCAGCGCCTCGCCGGTGATGAAGCCGGAGGCGAGCGGGGTGTTGTAGATCTCCTCGGTCCGCGGCGAGAGCCGCTTCCAGAGGTCCTGGATCAGGCCGCCCACCACCATCGGGAAGATGGCGAAGCCGGGGATGAGCATGCCCAGGCCGACGGCGGTGGGGGAGGGCACGAAGCGGCCGATGCGCGGGTGCGACTCGAGCACGGTGAGCACCACGCCCACGACGAGCGCGATCCCGAGCGCCACGACCGCGCTCGGCGCGAGCGCGCCGAAGCCCTGCGAGAGGAGCTCGGCGAAGCCTGCCCACTTCACGCTGATCGGCGAGGTGAGGCCGCCCTCGCCGCCGATGCCGTACTTGGCCCGCACGGCCGGGTAGGCGATCGCGACCGCCAGCGCGCCCACCGGCACGCCGACGAGCTGCAGGATGGTGAGGTTCCGGTTGGTGGAGCCGACGATCTTGCCGGCCTTGTAGTCCTGCATCAGGTGCTCGCCGTTCGCGGCCACCGAGCCGCTCATGCCCGAGCCCACCATGTTGATGGGCACGTGCCCCGGGGCGAGCACCGCGAACACCGCCTGCATCACGTTCGCCATGGCGCTGATGGGCGCCCAGTTCGTCTCGCCCAGCACGCGGATGCCGACCAGCATCAGGATGAGCGAGAGCCCCACCGACACGAGCGACAGCCAGATGGGGAAGCCGAGCGAGATCTTCTGCACCGCCACCAGCGCCACCGTGCAGCCGATCGCGCCCCACGCCACCCAGCGCATGGGAAAGTCGCCGCCGTCGGTGGCGCCCTTCGCCGACATCCCGCGGAAGGTCTTCGCGATCACCTTCCACTTGAGCACCAGCGCGGCGAGGCCGCCCGCGACCATGAGCCCGGTGGCCGGCCACATGATCCAGCGCTGCAGCACCGAGTTGAAGGTCAGCTCCGGCACCAGCCCGGCCCGGAACAGCGGCTCGGGCGCGACCAGCCACGCGAGCACCAGCCCGAGGCCCATGGAGAGGGTGACCCGCAGGCCGATGAGGAGCCCGGCCCCGAGCGAGAGCACGCCCAGCTCCGAGCCGACGCGGAGCGCCTCGGCGTGCGGGGTGAGGAAGCGGAAGGAGATCGTCTCCGGGATCCACCCCAGGCCCTGCCGCAGCGCCACGAAGCCGGCCGAGATGGCGCCGCCCAGCCCGAGCGCCGCCACGCGCGGCCCGGCCTCCCTCGGCCCCTGGTCGAGCACGAGCAGCGTCTCGCCGGCGGCGGTGCCGTCGGCGAAGGTGAGGTTCTCCTGGTCGATGTAGTGCTTGCGCAGCGGCACCGCGAGGAGCACGCCGAGCAGGCCGGAGGGCGCGAGCCACGCGAAGATCTGGAGCGGGCTGAGGTGCAGGTTCAGCAGCCCGCGCTGGTTCAGCATGTCGATGGCCGCGAGCACCACCGACATGAAGCCCACGCCCGAGCCGGCGGCGGTGCCGGCCGTCTGCACCAGGTTCGTCTCCCAGCGCGTGGCGCGCACGCGCGTGGCGAGGCCGAGGAGCGAGAGCGCGATGAAGCCGAGGAACGCGCTCACGACGGAGATGTTCGGCCCGTAGCCGATGCGCAGCACCACCGTCGGCTCGGCCGCGCCCATGATGGCGGCCACCACGATGGCGACGCCCACGGCGCGGACGGTCAGCTCGCGGTGCGGCGCGCCCGCCGCGCCGGGCGCCGGGGTGGAGGATTCCTGAGCGATCTTGCGCATGGGCCGGAGACTCTAGCGCGAGCCCGCCGACCGGCCAATCGACCCGGAGGCGACGGGTCCCGTGCGCACGGGACGCCTCGCCGCCGTCACAACGCCGGCCCGCGCGCCTCGCCGCCGCGCGGCGGCGGGCCCGGGCGGCGCGCGGCGCGCCGCGCCGTTCCCTCGGCGGGCGGCGCCGCGGCGGGCGCGCGGGCGTCGGCCGGCACGGCCGGCAGCGCGGAGGATGCGGCCGGCGCGGGCACGGGGCCTGCGAGCACCACGCGATCCTCGCCGCCGGGAGCGCGCGGCGGGGCGGGCGCGATCGGCTGGTAGACGTGGTACCGGCCGATCCAGAGCGCGCGGCGGTACGCGCCGCGGATCTCCGTCACCGGCGCGGCGCCCAGGTTGCCGTTGCCGTACCAGGCGTCCGCCTCCGGGCCGGCGAGGTCCTGGAACAGCACCACCGCCGGCACCGCGCCGGCGCGGAGCGCCTCGAGCAGCGGGCGCGCCAGCGCGGGGTCGTGCGCCGAGGACAGCCGCAGCATCCACGCGTCGAGCAGCAGCGGGCGCTCGCCCGCGAGGAGCGGGAGGAGCGGGTCCTCGGAGAGGACGGGGCCGGGCGGCAGGGCGGAGATGACCGCGCGCAGCTCGCCGAGCCGGGAGCTGGACGTGTCCACGCGCCACGTGACGCCGGCGAGCAACGCGCCCGCCAGCGCCGCCGCCGGGGCGCCGAGCGCGGGCCAGGGCGACGACGACCGCGCCCGGGCACGGGATGCCGCCGCGGCGGCGAGCGCCGACGCGCCCGCCGCCTCCAGCTCGACCAGGTGGTTCACGCCGGTGCCGGGGGAGGCGAGCACCGCGAGCACGCCGAGCGCGGCGGCCGCCACCCAGAGCGCGGCCAGCAGGAGCCCGCCCGCGGCGGGCGCGCGCCAGCCGGCCCAGGTGCGGGGTGCGGCGGCGCGGAGCGCGGCGGCGGCCGCGACGATGAGCACCAGCCCGGCGCGGTCCTCCACCGCCAGCAGGCGCACCAGCCGGAGCGGCGCGCGCAGGAGGTCGCCCGCCCCGGCGCCGCCGGCGGCGCAGGCGGCCAGGATCGACAGGAACCGGCCGTGCGAGAGCAGGTCGGTGGCGAGCGTCACCGCGGCGGCGCCGGCCGCGGTGGCGGCGGCGAGCCAGAGCGCAGCCCGGGGCGCGCGCCGCAGCGCGAGCCACGCGATCGCGGCGGCGGGGGCGGTGAGCGCGGTGGGCTTGGCCGCGAACGCGAGCACGAAGCAGAGCGCCGCGAGCGCGAGCCGGCCGCGGCGCGGGCGCGGCGGCGCGTCCGCGTCGGGATCCGAGGCGAGCGTGGCGGCGAGGCCGAGCGCCTGCAGCGCGACCGCGAGGAGGTCGCCGCGCACCGCCGACAGCGCGTGCTGCCCGGCGAAGCCCGCCAGCGCGAGCGCCGCGAACGCCGCCGCGGGCGCGCGCGCCAGCCCCATGCGCCGCGCCAGGAGGAAGCCGCCCAGCACGAGCAGCGCGCCGGCGGCGAGCGAGAGCGCGTAGCCGGAGGCGAGCAGCGGCGCGCCGAGGCGCAGCAGCCCCGCGTGCAGCGCGAACGCGAGCGGGAAGAAGCGGGTGCCGCCGTAGCCCAGCTCGGCCGAGGCGAGCGGGCGGTAGAACGTGCCGTGCGCGAGGTCGTCGGCGAGCGTCATCCAGGCGCCGGACACGTGGTTGAGCGCGTTCCCGCTCTCCCAGGCGGCGGGCAGGCGTGCGACCGTCAGCGCGGCGAGCAGGAGGGCGGGCAGGACGACGGCGAGGGCGCGAGGCCGCATGCGAGGGGACCTGGGCAGCGCCGGCTGCCGGGGCGACCCCGGGGTCGGGTCCAGACCCGGTCGTCGCCCGGCGGTCATGCGCTCTCCGGGGGCGCGGCCGGGGCCCGGACGCCCCGGCGCGACCGGAACAGGCCCACCCAGCCGGCGGGCAGCCAGCCGAACGCCCACGAGACGCCCAGGTAGGCTGCGGCGAAGGCGAGGCCGCAGGCGGCCAGCCGGAAGAACGGCGGCGCGGCGAGCGCGTTCAGGGCCACCCAGGCGGCGGGCGCGGCGACCGCGGTCGCGCCCACCTGGCGGGCGAGGGCCCGGACCGGCAGCGCCTGGCGGAGCGGTGCCTCGAACAGCGTCGCGGTGCGCGCGAGCATGGCGGCGCGCGCCGCCGCCTCGGCCACGATCCAGCCGCCGAGCGCGCCGATGGGGCCGAGCAGCGCGAGCCCGCCCGCGACCAGCGCCGCGGTGCCGCCGAGCTTCGCGGCGGAGAGCGCGAGCATGAACCGGTTCTGCGCCCGGGCGCGCATCACGCCGTCGAGCGGCAGCGCCGCGAGCAGCACCGAGCCGGTGGCCAGCCGGAAGATGGGCACGGCCGCGGCGTAGCGGGGCGAGAACAGGAACGGCACCAGCACCGGCGCCGCCACCGCGAGCAGGCCGGCCAGCGGCACGAACGCGAAGGAGAGCTGCAGCACCGCCTCGTGGAACAGCGCCAGCCCGGCCCGCGGCGGCCGGCCCGCGCCCTCGTGCTCGGCGAGCCCGATCTGCAGCAGCTCCGACACCGGCGTGTACAGCACGTCCACCACCGGGAGCTGGAACGTCCCCACGCTGTACACCGCGAACGCGGCCGCGCTCACCGCGGCGGCGACGGCGTACTGGTGCCACTGCTGCTGCGGCACGATGAGCACGAACGCGAGCCCGAACGGCAGCGCGTACGCCACCTGCCGCCGGAGCAGCGCGAGGTCGCCGCGCACCCCGTGGCGGCGGGCGAGGAGCCACAGCGAGAGCGCGGCGCGCGTCGCGGTGGCGAGCGCGATGCCGGCGAACACGCCCTCCACCGAGCGCCACAGGAGCGCCCCCGCCACCATGGCGGCGCCGCGGCCGCCCTCGGTGGCGACGCGCACCAGCGCGGCCGCGCCGATGCGCCCGGTGGCGTTCCAGGCGACGTCGAGCGGCGCGCCCGCCACCGTGAACGCGGTGAAGGCGGCCACCCAGGGCAGGTTGCGGGTGAGCTCGGGGTTGTCGAAGTGCGCCGCCACCCAGGGCCGCGCCAGGAGCAGCAGCAGCGCGGACGCGGCGCCCACCGCGAGCAGCGCCCAGGCGGTCTGCGCCACGTAGCGGTCGCGGCGGGCGGGGTCGCGCGGGACGAAGTAGTAGAGGCTCTGGGTGAGCCCGAGCGGCAGCACCAGGGCGAGCGTCTGGGAGAGCAGCCAGGCCTGCTTGAAGGTCCCGTAGGAGGCGGGCACCAGGACGCGCGCGAGCACCAGCGGGACCGCGAAGGTGAGCGCGGCGCCGGCGAGGCGCGCAGCCATGAGCGGGCGCGCTCGGGCGATGATCGAGTCGGGCAAGCCGTTCCCTCCGCACCGAACGATGCGCCTCGCGCCACGCCGCGGCGCGTGCCGGCCCGGGCGGCACCGCCCGCCAGGGCACCTTCGACTCCGGCCGGGGAGGCGACGAGCTCGCGCGCCCTACAGCGACCCGGCGAGCGCCAGCCCGCCGCCGGACGGCAGCGCGAGCGGCACGAGCGCGAGGGCCGAGGGCCCGCGCGACGGCGGCGCGTCCGGGGAGGAGCGCCGGTGCAGCACCACCCAGCGCCCCACCGACCAGCCCAGCACCGAGCCGAGCAGCGAGTCGGAGAGGAAGTGCCGGTGGTCGATGACGTGGAACGCCACCAGCCCGCCCACCAGCGCGTGCAGCCCGAGCTGGGCCGCGAGCGGCGGCTCGAAGTACGCGGTGCCGGCGGAGAGCAGCGAGTAGAGCGTGGCGGCGTGGCCGGAGGGCGTGCCGGCGGGGTAGAGGCGAAGCGAGGCGCGCGGGCCGAGCACGCGCCCCTCGCCCTCGCCGTCGCGCGGCCCCTCGCGCCCGACGAGCAGCTTCACGGACACGTGGTACGCCTGCGCCACCGTGAGCGCCTCCGCCATGAGCGAGCAGCCCTGCGCCACGTACGCGTCGCCGCGTCGGGTGGCGAGCCACCAGGTCCCGAGGCCGCCCACCGCGATCCCGCCCCAGAGCGCCGGCTGCACCACGTCGTTCCAGACCACCGGGAGGTGCGGGTTCAGCTCGCGGGTGATCCAGCGGTCGAGGCGCACGTCCGGCGACGGCTCCGCGGGCCACATGAGCGCCAGCCCGGCGCCCAGCGTGAGCGCGAGCCCGGCGGCGTCCGGCGCGCTCCAGCGCGGCGCGTCGGCCGGGATCGCCACCAGGTCCAGCAGGACGCGCCGGACCACCGGGAGATCCGCGTAGCGGGTCCCCTCGCCCAGGAACGGCCCGGGCTCCGTCTCCTCCGAGGCCGCGGCGCTCCCCTGCGCGAGCGCGAGGGCGAGCGCGGCGGCGAGCGCGATCACGCGACCTCAGTTGCAGGTCGGCGTGCCATTGCAGATGGGCGGCTCCGGGGTGCACGCGTCGTAGGCGACGTCGCACCGGGTGGCCACGAACGGACCCGCCAGCTTCCCGCCGTCCTCGAAGGTGAGGTCGAGCGAGCCGCGGATCTCGTTCGCCGAGATGGCGCTGATCGTGGCGGTGCCGGTCGCGTCGATGGACGGCTTGTCCAGGCAGGCGTCGTCGGTCTCGTTGGCCGAGAAGATGCCCACCCGCACCGCGCCGGTCGTGTCGGGGGTGAGGCTGCCGGGGTCGGCGACCACCGGGTAGCTGGCCACGTCGAGCGGCGGCGCGGTCACCGCGGCGCCGGTGAGGCTGATGCGCGCGTGGACGAGCAGGCCGCCCACCAGGCCGAAGCTCTTCTTCATGGCGCACGGGGTGGTGAGCGTCTGGCACAGCCCCGGGCTCTTCGAGAAGCCGATCAGCACCGAGGAGGGCGCGTACGGGACCGGCGCCGGCACCCCCGGGATGTCGATGCTGCAGTCGTTCGAGGTCTCCGGCCCGGCGAACGCCGCCTCCACCACGGTGAAGGGCTGGCCGCGGACGGTGCCGGTGAGCTCGGTGGGCCCGCTGTCGTTGCTGCTGGAGCCGCAGCCGGCGGCGGCGAGCGCCGCGAGCAGGAGGGCGATTCGCGTGGAGCGCACGGTGGTTCCCCCTGTGAGATGGACGGAAGAAGCGCACCACCCGGGAGCGGCCCCGTCAACGCACCGCGCGTGGTCCGCCGTCCCGGGTTCGCCCCTCCGCCCGCGTCCGCGGCGCGCGCCCCGGACGGCGGAGCGCAGCAGGGCAGCGCCGGCCCCGCGCGGGCGGCGCTACGCTGGCCGTGGAGGTCGCGATGCGCACCGTCCGCCGGCTCGCGCTCGCCGCCGTCGTCGCGCTCGCCGGGTGCGGCCGCGGCTGCGGGAACACCGACACGCCCTTCGACCCGGCCGCCGGCTACGAGCCGCTCGAGGACTGCAAGGCGAGCTTCCCCGCGCCGGTCGAGGGGGATCCGCACCCCGAGGCGCTGGTCACCGTGGACGGCGACGGGCCGGAGTGGTCCTGGGCGCACGGCGCGGCGTACGTGCACGCGCCGCTCCTGGTGGTGTGGGAGGCGCTGCAGGATCCGGCCACCAGCCGCATCCACGGCGCGGACTGGCACGTCACCGGCACGGTCGAGCCGGAGTTCCCGCTCTCCTTCGAGATCCGCTACGAGGCCGGCCCGTCGGGCCTCCGCGTGCACTGGGTGATCGCGTACCGCGGCGGACCGCTGGTGGGCACCCTCGAGGCGCCGGAGGTGATCGGCTTCCGCTACCAGCGCATCCACGGCACGGTGAACGTGGAGGTGCAGGACGGGTCGCTCGTCGCGACCGACGCCGGGGACGGCGTGACCGCGCTCCAGCTCGTCTGCCACCTGAACGCGTACCACCAGGACCACGACAACGTGCGCGGCACGGTCCAGGACTGGTTCACCGACCTCGTCGCCAAGGTGCGGACGCTCCAGCCGCCACCCTGACGCTCACGCGCGCCGGCCCGTGGCCAGGGCCGGCGCGGGCCGGAGCACGTCCAGCATGCGCGCGGCGGCGCGCGTCCAGCCGAAGCGGGCCGCGGCGCGGGCGCGGCCGGCGGCGCCCATGGCGCGGGCGCGGGCCGGATCGGCGAGCAGCGCGCCCAGCGCGGCCGCGAGGGCGGCGGGATCGCGCGGAGGGACGAGCAGCCCGGTCTCGCCGTCGGCCACGATCTCCGGGATGGCCTCGATCCGGCTCGCCACCACCGGCAGCTCGAAGGCCATCGCCTCGAGGAAGGAGAGCCCGAACGCCTCGCGCAGCGTGGGGAGCGCGAACACCGCCGCCGTGGCGTACAGGCGGCCGAGCGCCTCCCTGCCGAGCAGGCCGTGGTCGGTGACGCCCTCGGGGAGCGCCGCCGGCGCGCGGCCCGTCACGAGCGCGAGGCGGGCGCGCGGGTGGGCGCGGCGCACCTCGCGGAACGCCTCGAGCAGCTCCGGCCCGCCCTTCGGCACGAAGTTGCGGCCCACGAACAGCACCAGCGGCTCGCGCGCCAGCCCCAGGTCGCGCGGCCCGGGCTCGACGTTCGGGCCGGCGCCCACCACGTGGACCCGGGACGGGCTCACGCCGTAGTCGGCGAGGAGCGAGGCGCGGACGGCCTCGCTCATGGTGAAGATGCCGGCGGCGCCCCGGTACACCGCCTCCTCGCGCGCGCGCCACTCCGGCGCGTACGGCACCGGCGGCGGCAGCCCGTCGAGCGGCGGGTAGCGCTCGGCGATGGCCCGGGTGTGGTCGAGGTACAGGTGGTAGGGGACCTCCGGGGCGAGCCCCGGCGAGAACAGCACGCCGGCCTGGACGACCGCGTCGGCCCCGCTGCGCCGGACGGCCTCGCCCGCCCGCGCCGAGAGGTGGTCGAACGCGAAGGTGGTGTGCAGGTAGTACGGCTTCCAGCTCCGGCCGTGCGTGCGCAGCGCCTCGGCGACCGCGCGCACCACCGCGGGCCGGACGTTCGGGATCCGGCAGCCGGGGCGGAGCTGGTACAGGAAGCCCTCGGCAGGGTTCGCCTCCACCACCTCGGCGCCGGCCTCCGCCAGGCTGCGGGTGATGGCGGCGGTGACGCCGGACTGCGGGCCGTAGTGCAGGTAGAGGACGCGCATCGGGCCGCAAGCTAGGTCCTCCGCCCGGCGGCGGCGCTTGCCGCCGCGGGGCCTGTTCACTGGAAGGCAAGTCACGGACGGTGAGCCGCCGCGGCCGGCCGGGCGGGCGCGCGCCGGCCCGCCCGGCGCCGGGCGCCTGCTCGCCCGTCTGTGGTGTCGGCCCCGGCCCTCATGGCAGATCAGCACCTGAACGAGACGCCGGGAGGCAGGCTGTACGCTGATCGGGGCGGCGTCCCTACATGGAGAGCCTCCTTTGACGCTCCGACCGCTCGCGGACCTCCCCGCGTCCGCCGCCGTCCTCGCCTTGCTCCTCGCAGCGCTCCCCGCCCAGGCCGCCTCGGTCTGGACCGCCACCTCCACCGAGAAGATCCGCCCCGCCGCCGCTGCGCGCGCGCAGGGCAGCGCCGCGCTGACGGCCGCCCGCAACGAGTTCGAGGCGTTCCAAGTGGTGGTCACCGGCGCCGCCGCCGGCGTCCGGGCCACCACCGCCGGGCTGACCGGCCCGGCCTCCCTCTCCCTCCGGCTCTACCGGGAGGCGATCATCAACCTCGCCAACCCCTCGGCGCTCGACGGGGGGACCGGCCCCTGGCCCGACGCGCTGGTGCCGGACGTGGACGAGCTGGCGGGCGAGCGGCGCAACGCCTTCCCGTTCGACGTGCCGGCGGGCGAGAGCCGGGCCATCTGGGTGGAGGTGCACGTGCCGCCCGACGCGCCGGCGGGCGACTACACCGGCTCGGTGCGGGTGACCTGGAGCGGGGGCGAGGCCACCGTGCCGGTGACGCTCACCGTGTGGCCGTTCACGCTGCCGTCCACCGCCTCGCTGAAGAGCGCGTTCGGCCTGTCCTGGGGCACGCTCAACACGGCGCACGGCGTCTCGGGCGACGCGCTCTCGGCGCTGCGCGCCCGCTACGGCCAGCTCGCGCTCGACCACCGCGTCACGCTCTCGCGCATCGACGACGGCAACCGCGACCTCACCCACTTCTCCAGCTTCTTCGGCCCGCTGTTCGACGGCACCTCCGCGGCGGCGCTGCCCGGGGCGGAGGCGACCTCGGTCGAGTACCTGGGCGGCAGCTCCAGCTACGCCTCGTGGGCGAGCTTCTTCCAGGCGCGCGGCTGGGACGACCGGCTGTTCCAGTACACCTGCGACGAGCCCCCGCTGCAGTGCGCCTGGAGCGACATCCCGGCGCGCGCCGCCGCGGCGCGCGCGGTGACCCCGGCGCTGCGCACGCTCGTCACCACCACCATCCAGCAGGCGGACGCGGCCGGCGTGACCTCGGCCATCGACGTGCTGGTGCCGGTGGTGAACTTCCTCGACGACCGCGCCGGCGAGAAGTTCGCCGGGCCGCAGCGCGCGAGGTACGACGCGTTCCTGGCCGGCTCGCCGCGCCGCGAGCTGTGGACGTACCAGAGCTGCATGAGCCACGGCTGCGGGGGCACCGTGGACATGGGCTCGCCCAGCGACTCCGACCGCTACTTCACCGGCTGGCCGAGCTACATGATCGACGCGTCCGCGGTGCGGAACCGCGCCATGGAGTGGGTCTCGTTCAACCACGACGTGACCGGCGAGCTCTACTACGAGACCACCATGGCGTACTCGCACGACCCCTGGGCCAACCAGTGGGACTTCTCGGGCAACGGCGACGGGACGCTGTTCTACCCGGGCACGCCGGCCAAGGTCGGCGGCACCACGCAGATCCCGGTCGCGTCCATCCGCCTGAAGATGATCCGCGAGGGCATGGAGGACTACGAGTACCTGAAGATCCTCACCGACCTCGGCGGCGGCGCGCTCGCGCACGAGATCTCCGGGGCGCTGTTCCCGCACCCCTACGACGCCGAGGTGAGCCCGGCCGACCTGCTCGCCGCGCGCGAGCGGATCGCGCGACGCATCGTCGAGCTGGGGGGCGGCGCGCCCGGCGCCCCGGGCAGCGGGACGGGGAGTGGCACCGGCGGCGGCTCGGGCGGCGGGGTGCAGGCCGGCGTGATCGCGCCGAGCGGCTGCCGCAGCGGCGCGGGCGGGCTGCTCGCGCTGCTCGGGCTGGCGGGCGCGGTGCGGCGCCGCCGGCGGTAGCGCGGGTGACGCGGACCACGGCCCGGCCTAGCGCCCGGCCGTGGTCCAGGCGGGATCGTCCTCGACCATCCGGCGCAGCCACTCGAGCAGCGGCACGCCACCCGACGTGAACGTCCCGGGCGCGCCGAGCAGGGTGTGGCCCTCGCCCGGCACCAGGAACGCGCGGGCCTGCGCGAGCGGCGCCACCCGCTCGTCCACCAGGCGCAGCAGCGCCGCCTCGAACCCGGCCGGCCCGAGCCCGACGTAGCCGCGGATGACCTGGTCCTGGCGCGAGGAGAGCAGCGCGAGCCGCGCGCCGGGGTGGGCGCGCGCCAGCACCGGCAGGAGCGCCGAGAGATCGAGCGCGCAGTCGGGGCAGATCGGGAGCAGGGTGCGGTCGAGCCGCCACGCGGCGAACCAGGCGGCGCGCAGCACCGGCGAGAAGTCGTCGCCGACGAGCGGCGGCCCCGAGTCGTCCACCAGGTAGGCGCGCGCCGCCGGCCAGCGCCCCGCGGCGCGGTCGAACGCGAGCAGCGCGCCGAAGCCGCCGGCGCTGGCGCCGGAGACCACCACCTGGCCCGGCGCGGGCAGGTTCGCCGCGAGCCAGTCGAGCGCCGCCTCCACGTTGGCGCGCCCGTGATGGCGCCAGCTCCGCGGCGCGCCCGGGTAGTCCTGGACCGCGTCGCCGGCGTGCACGTCCCCGGTGCAGTACGGCACGAACACCAGGGTCGCGCCGGCCCACGGGTTGCCGGGCAGCGTGCGGTCCAGCGCCGAGCCGGGCAGCTCCGCGAGGCGGGCGGAGAGCTGCGCCGCGCCGAAGGGCCCGGGGGAGGCGGTCCGGAGCTGGAAGCAGGTCACCGCGTCCCAGCACGCGCCCCCGCCGTCGAGGAACAGCACCACGCGCGCGTCGTCGTCGCCGCGGCTGACCCCGATCCCGGTGGGCGAGCCGTCGGCGCACTCCGCCCCGGGCACGTCCACCCAGGCCCAGCTCCGCCGCGGGAGCCGGTCCTCGCCGCCGCCGCCGCAGGCGGCGAGCAGGACGGCGAGCGAGAGGACGCGGAGGCGATGGAGGAGGCGCATGCCGGCACACGGTGCGTGCGCCGGCCCCGCGCGGCAAGGCGCCCCCGGGCGGCTCAGAACGCCAGCACGAGCTTGCCGAAGCTCTCGTTCCGCTCCATCCGCTCGTGCGCCTCGCGCACCTGGGCGGCCGGGATCACCGCGTCCACCACCGGCTTCACCTTGCCGGCGGCGACGAGCGGCAGGACGTCCTTCGCGAACGCCTGGGTGGCCGCGATCTTCTCCTCGAGCGGCCGCGGGCGGAGCACGGTGCCCACGATGCTGCCCCGCGCGCGCATGAGCGCGCCGAGGTCCACGGTCGGCTTCGCGCCGCCCATGGTCCCGATCACCACGATCCGGCCGCCGGTGGCGAGCACGGCCAGGTTCTCGGCGGTGTACGGGCCGCCCACGAAGTCGAGCACCAGCGGGCACCGGCCGGCGACCTTCTTCACCTCGTCGGCGAAGCGCGGCTCGTCCTTGCCCACCAGGATGCCGTGGTCGAGGCCGAGCGCCCGGGCCCGCTCCAGCTTGTCGGCCGTGCGCGAGGTGCCGATCACCGTCGCGCCGGCCGCCTTCGCGATCTGCACCGCCGCGGTGGAGACGCCCGAACCGACGGCGTGGACGAGCACCGGCCACCCGGGCCGCAGGCCGCCGAGGGTGAACAGCGCGTCGTGCGAGGTCATCCCGGCCTCCGGGATCGCGCCCGCCTCCTCGAACGAGAGGCGGTCCGGGATGCGCACCAGCATCCGCTCGTGCACCAGGCACAGCTCGGCCTGCGCCTCGCCCGCGGCGATGGCCATGACCCGGTCGCCCGGCTTCCAGGCGGTGACGCCCGCGCCGACCGCGGCCACCTCGCCGGCGAGCTCCAGGCCCGGCACGTCCTCGCGGGTCCCCGGCGGCGGCGGGTAGAGCCCGCGCCGCTGCAGCAGGTCGGCCCGGTTGAGCGCCGCCGCGCGCACGCGCACCAGCACCTCGCCGCGCGCCGGCGACGGGTCCGGCAGCTCGCGCAGCTCGATGACCTCGGGACCGCCCTTGCCGCCGAACACGACCGCCTTCATGGGATCCTCCGCATGCCCGGCGCGCCGAAGTGGCCGGAGGCCGATCCGAACGGCGCCTCGTAGGTGGCGCCGTCCGGATCGCGCGCCACCGCGGCGCGCCCGGGCTCGACGCGGGCGAGAGGATACCGGTCCGCGCGCGGGGGCGCGACCCTCTCGCCGTCGGGCGGGCAGGCCGGCGACGGATCGAGGGCCTCGAGCGCCTCGGCGGGCTCGGCGGCGACCGCCAGCACGTAGCCGTTGTACGTGCCCTCCCACCACATGGAGAGCTCGGCCGGCCCGGTGGCCGCGGCGGCGGCGAGCTCGAGCAGCGCGGCGCGGAAGCGCCGGAACGGCGCGGTGTCGTGGCGCGGGTCGGCGCCGGGCAGGAGCGCGCTCGCGTGGCGGGCGCGCAGATCCTCGAGCGCGAACAGGACGATCCGGGCGGTCACGCCGGGATCGTAGCGCTCAACCGTGCAGCGCGCCGTCCACGCCCACCACCACGTCGCGGAGCGGGATGGCCTTGCCGGAGGCGGCGATGGCCTGGCGGGCGGCCATGGCGATGCCGCCGCAGCAGGGCACCTCCATGCGCGCCACGGTCACGCTGCGGACGTCGGAGCGGGCGAGCATCTGCCCGAGCTTCTCGGCGTAGAAGCGGTTGTCGTCGAGCTTCGGGCAGCCGACCACGAGCGCGTGGCCGGCGAGCAGGTCGTCGTGGAAGCGCGCGTACGCGAACGGGACGCAGTCCGCCGCGACGAGCAGGTCGGCGCCGTCGAGCCAGGGCGCGCCGACGGGCACGAGGTGGAGCTGGACCGGCCAGTGCGCGAGCCGGCTCTGGCCGGACGCGGGGGCGGCCGCGGCGCTCGCGGGCGGCGCGGCGCGGGGCGACAGCGTGCGGCTCCGCGAGCCGGGGCAGCCGCCGCCCTGGGGCGCGGGATCGCCGGACGGCACCACCGAGAGCAGCGGGCGCGGGCGCGCGGGCGCCGGGGCGGGCGGGGCGGGCGCGTGCGCTGCGGGTGCGCGGCCCTGGCGCGCGAGGTGCGCGGCGACCACCGCCTCGTCGAACGCGTCGGCGTCGCGCTCGATCACGGTGATGGCGCCCTGCGGGCACTCGCCCAGGCAGGCGCCCAGCCCGTCGCAGAGCGCGTCGCCGGAGAGCCGCGCCTTGCCGTTCACCAGCGCGATGGCGCCCTCGGCGCAGGAGGGGATGCACTGGCCGCAGCCATCGCACTTCGACTCGTCGATGTGGACGATCTTCCGGATCATTTCGCGCCCTTATCGCACGGCGGGCGCCCCCGACGGTAGTCAGCGCGCGCTTACCGCGCGGGGGCGAAAACTGGCCGGGGCGGCGGGTGCGGGGTAAGCCGGGACATCGCCCGATATCGCGGGGTTGGCGGGCCCGCGGGGCTGGGAGCCCAGGGATGGCGAGGACGGTCGAGCTCAGCCTGGACGAGGTGGTCGCCGCCGGGCGGGTGCTGTTCGGCCCCGGGTTCGCCGCCGACCGCGCCGGCTGGCGCGACGAGCTGAAGGCCGCCTACCGCCGGCGCGCCCTCGAGACCCACCCCGATCGCGCCGGCGCCACCGGCCGTCCCGAGCACGAGCTGGCGCGCGAGTTCCGCGCGGTGGCCGACGCCTACCGCGTGCTGTCCGCGCTGCGCGGCCCCGCCGCCCCCGCGCGCGCCCGGCCCCCGCGCCCCGCCCCCGCGCGCCCGCCGCGTCGCGCGCCGGGCACGGGCGCGCGCCCGGAGGCGGCCCCGGGGCCCCGGCCGCGTCCGGCGCCGGCGGCCGCGCCGGACGCGCGCCGCGCGACGGGGCCCGCGGGCGCCGCCGCCATGCCGCAGCGCCGGCTCCGGCTCGCCGAGTTCCTCTTCCACGCGGGCGTCATCCCCTGGACCGCGTTCGTCGAGGCGGTGGCCTGGCAGCGCGCGCAGCGGCCGCCGCTCGGCCGCCTCGCGGTGGACTGGGGCTTCCTCCGCCCCGAGGACGTGCCGCGGATCCTCGAGCTGCGCCGCGCCGGCGGGCGCGCGGTCCCGTTCGGCGAGGTGGCCGTGCGCCACGGCTACCTCACCTCGTTCCAGCTCCTCGCGCTGCTCGGGCGCCAGCTCCGCCAGCAGCGCCGCATCGGCGAGTACTTCGTGGAGCGCGGGCTCGTCACGGCCGCCGCGCTCGACGAGCTGCGCCGCCGGATGGCGCTCCACAACGCCCGGTTCGCGGGCTAGCCGGCGCGCCGGAACACGAGCAGCCGGTCGCCCTCGACCGCGGGCAGCTCCAGCTCGGCCTCGAGCCGGAGCCCGGCGCGCGCCGCCTCCTCGGCGAGCGCCTCCACCTCGCGCACCCCGAGCGCCGGGTCGTGCGCCCGCAGCTCCGCGTCGAAGCGCGCCAGGCGCCCGGCGAGCGGCGCGCCGCGGTGGGAGAACGGGCCGTACACGCAGAGCACGCCGCCCGCCGGCAGCACCTCGGCCGCGCCCCGGCACAGCGCCGCGGCGCGATCCGGCGGCGCGACGTGCAGCACGTTCACGCACAGCACCGCGTCGGCGCGCCGGCGCCGCCAGGCCGGCGCGACGAGGTCGAGGTCGAGCGGCGGGCGCAGGTTCGGGAGCCGCGCCTCCTTCGCCCAGGCGCGGATGCTGGCGCGGGCCTCGGGATCCGGATCCGAGGGCTGCCACGCGAGCGCGGGGAAGCGGGCCGCGAGGAACACGGCGTGCTCGCCGGTGCCGCTCCCGAGCTCGAGCACCTCGCCGGTCTCGGGCAGGAACTCGTCGAGCGCGGCGGCGAGCGCCTCGCGGTTGCGCAGCGCCAGCTTCGCGGTCCGCTTCACGGCGGCCCGTCCCCGGGCGCGCGCGGGAGCAGCCGCAGCCGCCCGCCCGGATCGGCGTGGAGGCGCCGCGCCCGGTCGGCGCGCCGCCGCGACAGCTCGACGCCGACCGCGTCCAGGCCGTGCGCGTTCGCCACCGCCAGCATGGTGCCGAGCCCGCAGAACGGGTCCACCACCGTCCGGCAGACCGTGTCGGCGAGGAGGAACCGCGCCACCGCCTCGCAGGCCGCGGCGCCCATGGCCCGCGGCCACGGCATCTGCCCGAGCGCCGGGAGCACGTCGGGGGTGGCGCGGGCCGGGTCGAGCCGGAGCGCGCGCGCGCAGCAGAGGAGGTGCGCGTAGGCGGGCCGGCCGAAGGTGGCGGTGCCGGGCGGCACGCGGCAGACGATCTTGTGGAAGAGCAGCCGCGCGCCGGCCCTCGCCGCGCCGAGCGCCACGAGGTGCGCCTTGTCCACCCAGGCGCCGTCGCGCTTCACGTCGGTCTGGTAGAAGACCGCCGGCGCGCCGGGGTCCACCGCGGCGCAGGCGAGCGCCGCGACGTCCACGAACCACGCCTCCCAGCCCGCCGCGCCGAGGGCGGGCAGCTCCGAGGCGTCCGGCAGCGAGGTGACGAGGGCGTGGTCCGGCGGGAGCGGCGCCGCCTCGCGCAGGAACGCCACGCCGTCGCCGCAGCGGACGTCGCGCCGCGGCGCCCGCGCGCCCACCTCGCCGGCCTGGGGCCGCCCGTCCGCCATCGCGCCGGAGTTCAGCCCACGCGACCGGTCGCGTCAAGCCGCGGACCGGCGCCGCGGCCCCGGTCGGATCGTGCGGCCCGGGCGCCGTTCCCTTCCGCCCGCACATCGGATAGAGAGCCGCGGCATGGAGACCTTCAAGGAGTCGTTCGCGGTCCACAGCTACGAGGTGGACGCGTTCGGGACGCTGGCGCCGCCCGCGCTCACCGGCTTCCTGATGGAGGCCGCCGGCCTGCACGCCGGCCGGCTGGGCGTCGGGATCGACGCGCTCATGGAGAAGGGGCTGACCTGGGTGCTGGTCCGGCAGCGGACCGAGATGCCGGTGCCCATCGTGCTGGGCGACGTCCTCGAGGTGGAGACCTGGCCGGTCGGCGTGGACCGGCTCGCCGCGCTCCGCGACTTCGTGGTGCGCCGCCGGGACGGCGCCGAGGTGGCGCGCGGCACCACCCAGTGGTTCGTGCTGGACGTGAAGACGCGCAAGCCGGTGCGCCCGGAGACGGCGCTCGACGCGCGCTTCCCGCGCGAGCTCGGCAAGCCGGTGATCGACGTCGCGCCGGGCAAGCTGCCGGAGCTGCGCACCTGGGAGTTCCAGAAGCGCTTCCACGTCCGCTACCAGGACATCGACCTCAACCTGCACGTCAACAACGGCAGCTACGTCGCCTGGGCGCTCGAGGCCATCCCGAAGGACGTGTACACGGGCTCGCGGGTGGCGGCGCTGGAGGTCCAGTACCTCGCCGAGTGCCACTACGGCAGCGCGGTGCTCTCGCGCCTGGCGCGCACCGGGCCCGGCGCCTTCGCGCACGCCATCGTGCGCGAGGAGGACGAGAAGGAGCTGGCGCGCATCACCACGAGCTGGGTGCCGCGGTAGCTCACGGGCCGCCGAGCAGCAGCCGCACCGTCACGATCGCCGCGGCGAAGCCGGCCAGGTCGGCGAGCAGCGCGGCCGGGAGCGCCTGGCGGTAGCGGGTGATCCCCGCCGCGCCCATGTACACGGCCAGCACGTAGAACGTGGTCTCGGTGGAGCCGGCCATCACCGAGGCGAGCCGCCCGGCGTAGCCGTCCGGCCCCTCGCTGCGCAGCACGTCCCCGACGACCCCCAGCGCCGCCCCGCCGGAGAGCGGCCGCACCAGGACCAGCGGCAGGACGCTCGCGGGCAGGCCGAGCGCGGAGGTGACCGGCGCGAGCGCGGCGGCCGCCGCGTCCATGGCGCCCGAGGCGCGCAGCATCCCCAGCGCCACGAAGATGGCCACCAGCGCCGGGATGATCCGCACCGCGGTCGCGAAGCCCTCCTTCGCGCCCTCCACGAAGACCGGATAGACCTTCACGCCGCGCGCGAGCGCCAGCGCCGGGATCCCCGCCAGCAGCACCGGGATGGCCCAGGTGGAGACGACGTCGAGCGCCGCCCGGATCACGGCGCCGCCCCGGGCTCCGCGGCCGGCGCCGGGAAGAGCCGGCCGAGCGCCTTCGCGGCGAGCACCGCCACCACCACCCCGCAGGCCGACGCGCAGAGCGTGGCGCCGAGGATCTCCGCCGGCGCGCGCGAGCCCGCCGAGGCGCGGAGCGCGATGACGCTCGCGGGGACGAGCTGCACCGAGGCGGTGTTGAGCGCGCACAGGAGCGCCTGCGCGTCGGAGGCGGTGCCCTTGCGCGGGTTGAGCGCCTCGAGCGCCTGCATCGCCTTCACGCCGAACGGGGTGGCGGCGTTGCCGAGGCCGAGCGCGTTCGCCGAGAGGTTCATGAGCATCGCGCCCATGGCCGGGTGGTCGGGCGGCACCTCCGGGAACAGCCGGACGAGCACCGGCCGCGCCACCCGGGCGAGCGCCCGGACGAGCCCGGCCTCCTCCGCCACCTTCATGAGGCCCAGCCACAGCGCCATGGCGCCGGCCAGGCCGAGCGAGAGCGTCACCGCCTTCGCGGCCGAGTCCAGCGCCGCCGCGGTGAGCGCGCCCATCCGCCCGTTCACCGCCGCGGCGACCAGGGAGGCCCCCAGGAGCACCGTCCAGATCGCGCCCATCGCGGCGATTCTGGCCGGCCCGATCCCGAAGGCGAGTTTTTGGTAGAACAGCGGCGTTCCTCGGAACGCCTCCATGACGACCCCGACCCCCGCGCGCCTCGCCCTCGTCGCCCTCTGCTGCTCGACCTCCCTCGCGCTCGCCGCCTGCCCCGAGCAGCGGCCCCAGCCGGTGAAGGCGCCGCCGCGCCCGCCGCAGGCGGCGCTGGCCGCCGGGTCCGGGGACCTCGCCGACGTGCTCACCGTGCCGCGGCCGGCCGGGCCGGAGTGGTTCGGCCTGTACCTCGTCGGCCAGAAGGCGGGCTGGAGCAAGGTCGAGCTGGCCCGCGAGCTGCGCGACGGGCGCGACGTGCTGGTCGGGCGGAGCGAGATGCTGCTGCGCGTGAACGTGGGCGGCAACACGGTGGAGCGGCGCCAGAGCGAGGAGCGCGTCTGGGAGGCGCGCGCCGGCGGCCGGCTGGTGGGCTTCAAGGCGGCGTTCTCCGGCGACGGCGGCGAGCGGACGCTCACCGGCACCTGCGCGAAGGACCGCTGCAAGCTCACCGTCACCGCGGCCGACGGCACGCGCGAGCAGGAGCTGGAGGGCGTGGCCGAGACCGCGGAGATGGCCGACGGCGTCCGGCTCGCCGCGGCGCGGCGCAGCGCCGTCCGCGGCAAGCAGCTCGACCTGCTCAAGCTGCGGGTGCGCGAGGTGCAGCACGTGTTCGTGCGCCGGGAGCCGGTGGCCGGCGCGGGCGTGCAGGAGGAGGTCTCGGTCGTCGAGGAGTCGGAGATCGGCGACCGCGTGGCCATCCAGTACAAGGTGGCGGACGACGGCCGGATCGTGGAGTGGCACCTCGGCGACGCCATCGTGGGCCGCCCCGAGCCGTCCGACCGCGCGCAGCGGCTCGACGAGGTGGACCTGTTCGCGCTCGGCCGCGTGCCGCTGCCGAAGGCGCTGCCGCGCACCGTGCCGGCCACCATCACCTACCGCCTGCGGGGGCTCCCGGCCGCGTTCCAGAAGCCGGACGCGCGCCAGCGGTACGAGCGCGGGCCGGAGGGCACCACGCTCCTCACCATCACCGCGAAGGCGCCGGCCGCGGCGGATCCTGCGAAGGACACGCCGCTCGCGCGCGCGGGGGAGGGGGCGAGCCGCGACGACCTCGCCGCCACGCCGCAGGTGGACTCCGACGCGCCCGCCATCGCGGCGCTGGCGAAGCAGGCGGCGGGGGACGCGCGCGGCACGTACCAGGCCTCGCTCGCGCTGGCGCGCTGGGTGAACGAGCACCTCGAGAAGGCCTACGGCGCGAGCAACGACCGGGCGAGCGACGTGCTCGCCGCGCGGAAGGGCGACTGCACCGAGCACGCCGTGCTCACCGTGGCGCTGGCGCGCGCGCTGGGCATCCCCGCGCGGCAGGTCTACGGGCTCGTGTACGCGCGCTACGCCGACGGCAAGGACGCGCTGTACTGGCACGCCTGGGCGGAGGTGCGGAGCGCCGGCGAGTGGATCGCCATCGACCCGATCTTCGGGCAGCCGGTCGCGGACGCCACGCACGTGGCGCTCGGCACCGGCGGGCAGGAGGACGCGGTGGGCCTGCTCGGCGCCCTCAAGGTCGAGAAGGTGGACGTGAAGGGCGCGAGGTAGCCCTCCGCGCGTTGCGGCCTGCCTCCGGCTGCGGTTTACTCGCGCCCCCACCTTCCCCGAGGGAGCGCGCATGACCGGTCTCGATCACGTCGCCATCCTGGTGTCCGACCTCGACGCGGCGGTGAAGCTCTACCGCGACGTCTACGGGCTGCCCGAGCCCGAGATCGAGGAGGTCCCGACCGAGAAGGTCCGGGTGGCCATCTTCGGCCACGGCGCCGGGCGCATCGAGCTCGTCTCGCCGGCCGGGCCCGACAGCCCCATGGCGAGGACCATCGAGAAGCGGGGCGAGGGGCTGCACCACGTCTGCCTGGAGGTGCCGACATCGCCAGGGCGATGGCGGCGCTGAAGGCCCAGGGCGCGCCGCTCCTCGACGAGGTGCCGCGCCCGGGCGCGGGGGGCTCCAAGGTGGCGTTCGTCCACCCCAAGGGCAGCCGCGGCGTGCTGGTGGAGCTGAAGGAGGGCGGCGGGCACTGACCCCGCAGCCCTCCCTCGACTCCGCCCGCACCGGACGGTGCGGGCTACGCTCGGGATGAGCGGCCGAGGCCGGCGGGCGCAGGCCTCGTCGCAACCATTGACCCCGACCAAGGCGCGTGTTTTATCCAGCCGTTCCTCTTCGGAAGGGGTCGCACACATGTCCCGCCTCCTCGCGGCCGCGCTCGCGGCGCTCCTCCTCCTCCCCGGCGCGGCGCGCGCGCAGGCGACCGGATCCGCGCCGGCCCCGGCCCCGGAGGCCGCCAAGCCCGCCGCGGAGGCGCCCAAGGACGCCGAGCTGGACGCGAAGACCCGCGCCGCCATCCAGCGCGCCGTCGAGAAGGCCAAGGAGGAGCTGCGCGACGAGGTCCGCGCCGAGATCCAGGGCGCGCAGTCGGCCGCCGAGTTCATGGGCGCCGTGGCCGAGGGGCCCAAGCTCGAGTTCCTGCAGCTGGACGGCTACCTGCGCCTCCGCGGCGACCTCTACGACAACCTCGACCTGGGCGGCGTGGACTCCGCGGGCCACAGCTACTTCCCGAAGCCGCTCCAGGGCACGAACCGCGGCTCGCTCGCGTCGGCCAACATGCGCCTGCGCGCCGAGCCCACGCTGAACATCTCCGAGCGCGTCCGCGTGAAGGCGCAGATCGACGTCCTCGACAACTACGTGCTCGGCTCGTCGAACAGCGACCTGTTCGACGCGCACCACTCCCCGTACACCGCCTCGTTCTACGGCTCGTCGCGCGCGCTCTCGAAGGGTGACGCGAGCGCGGATCGCGACGCGATCCAGCCGAAGCGCGCCTGGGCCGAGGTGCAGACGCCGGTCGGCCTGCTCAGCTTCGGCCGCATGCCGTCGGAGTGGGGGCTCGGCATCCTCACCAGCGCCGGCAGCAAGATCGACGACGACTACGGCGACACGGTGGACCGCATCCAGTTCGCGCTCCCGCCGGTCACCACGCCCATCGGGAAGCTCAGCTTCGTGCCCATGCTGGACTTCGACTCCGAGGGCGTGCTCCACCCGGATCCGCACTTCGGGCCCGGCCTGGGCCAGCCGTTCGACGCCGAGTCCGGCGACGACGCCCGCTCCTTCGCGCTCAAGATCGCGCGCCTCGACACCGACGACGAGATCCGCCGCAAGGTCGAGCGCAACGCCAGCTCCTTCAACTACGGCCTGTACTACCTGTACCGGACGCAGCGCTGGACCTACCCGACCTGGCGCACGCAGGGCTACGACGGGTCCTACGGCGACACCGGGGATCCGGCCACCGAGCCGGACAAGGTGAAGCGGAACGCGTACACGCACGTGGCGGACTTCTGGGCCCGCCTCGTCACCCAGCGCTGGCACCTCGAGCTGGAGACGGTCGGCGTCTACGGCCACATCGGCGAGGCGTTCGAGTACGTGCCGGACGCGACCGACGCCACCCGCCAGGTGATCTCGTCGCTCGGCCGCGTCCTGCTGCGCCAGTGGGCCGCCACGCTGACCGCGCGCTACAAGGCCATCCCGAACAAGGTGACCCTCGGCGCCGAGCTGGGCGTGGCGAGCGGCGACTCGGCCCCGGGCTTCGGCGTGGACACCGAGCGCAAGGCGACCGACGCGAGCGGCAACACCATCCTCCCGCCGTACGGCTCCATCGACGGCCCGCAGTTCGGCCAGCCCGGCGACCGCGCCATCCGCAACTTCCGCTTCAACCCGGCCTACCGGGTGGACCTGATCCTGTGGCGGCACATCATCGGCCAGGTGACCGACGCCTGGTACCTGAAGCCGTCGCTGCGCTGGGACATCCTGCCCGGCCTGGCGCTCGACACCGCGCTCGTCTACTCGCAGGCGATGTCCGGCGCGTCGGTCCCGAGCGCGGTGGCGGAGGACACCACCAGCGCCGACGGCGCCTACGTGCTCCAGAAGCAGGGCAAGAAGCCGCTCGCGATCGAGGCCGACGGGCGCCTCACGCTCGACTCCGGCAACGGCTTCATGACCTGGGCCGAGGGCGGCGTGCTCCAGCCCTTCGGCGGCCTGGGCAACTCGCTCTCGCGCGGCTGGGTCCTGAGCTTCGGCATGGCGGCGAAGTTCTAGGAGAAGGCCCGCTCGCCCCGAGCCTGTCGAGGGGCGAGCGGAACCATCCAGCAGGGAGGCGGCGCAGCCGCGGGCCGGGGAGGGGTGCGGCCCTCGCTACGGGTTGCCCGCCACCACCGTCCGGACTTCGAACACCGGCTGCGCCTGGATCGCCTTCTTCACCGCGCACTGGTCCGCCACGCGGACCAGCGCCTCGCGGTACTTCTCCGGGAAGGCGGGCGGGACCTCGATGTCGAGCTCGACGCGCGCGAGCACGCCCGTCTCCGGGTCGAAGTGCGCCCGCTGCCGGAGGCGGATGCCGTCGGTGGGCAGCTCGCGCTTCTGGCAGAAGCCGAGCACGTAGATGCCGGCGCAGGTGCCGATGGCGGCCATGAACAGGTTGAAGGGCGAGGGGGCGGAGTCCTCGCCGCCGCTCGCGACCGGCTGGTCGGTGCGGATGACGTGGTTGCCGATCTTGGTGTCCACCCGCTTGCCGCCGGGGAACGTGACGAAGGTCTCGCTGGCCATCTGACGCCTCTCTCCTGGAAGGTGTCGCGCCGGGATCCGGCGCTCGGGAGGTGAGAGCCCGCGCGCTGCGCGGAGGTTCCTGGGCGGCGGCCGGGTGTGATAGCGTCTCCGGCCCCGCATGAGAGCGAATTCGAAGGCGAAACCCGTGTCCCGGGCCGCGCTCGCCGGCGAGGCCGATCCCCGCCTCGTGGCCCTTTCGGTGTCCATCCAGGACGACGGCGCGCTGTACGCGGAGGACATCCGCGGCAGCCAGGCGCACGTGTCCATGCTGGCGGCGCAGGGCATCGTGCCGAAGGCGGCGGCCCGCCGCATCGTGGCCGCGCTCGACCAGGTCCGGGCCGAGTTCGCCGCCGGCAGGATCCGCTTCGACCCGGCGCTCGAGGACGTGCACACGCACGTGGAGCGGCGCCTGGGCGAGCTGGTCGGCAAGGACGCCGGCTACCTGCACGCCGGCCGCAGCCGCAACGACCAGGTGGCGCTCGACGAGCGGCTCTTCATCGTGGGCGCCTGCGATCGCTGCGACGCCGCCCTGGAGCGGCTGCAGCGCGCGTTCCTCGGCCAGGCGCGCGCGCACGAGCGGACCATCCTGCCCGGCTACACGCACCTGCAGCGCGCGCAGCCGGTCTCGCTCGCGCACCACCTGCTCGCCTACGTGGAGATGTTCGGCCGCGACCGCGAGCGGTTCGCCGAGGTGCGCCGCCGGGCCGCGATCTCGCCGCTCGGCTCCGGCGCGCTCGCCGGCACCACCCTGCCGCTCGACCGCGAGGCGGTGGCCGCGCGGCTCGGGCTCGCCGGCGTGACGCACAACTCGCTCGACGCGGTCTCCGACCGCGACAGCGCCGCCGAGCTCCTGTTCGCGTGCGCGCTCGCCGCCGTGCACCTCTCGCGCATCGGCGAGGAGCTGGTCCTCTGGACCACGAAGGAGTTCGGCTTCGCGACGCTCGCCGACGCGTTCGCCACCGGCTCCTCGCTCATGCCGCAGAAGAAGAACCCGGACGTGGGCGAGCTGGCCCGCGGCCGCGCCGGGCGCGCGCTGGGCGACCTCGTGGCGCTGCTCGCGATCCTGAAGGGCCTGCCGCTCTCGTACAACCGCGACCTGCAGGAGGACAAGCGGCCGCTGCTGGGCGGGCCGGAGGCGCTGGTGCTCACCGCCGACGCGGTGGCCGGCGCGGTCGAGACCGCCACGTTCCACGCCGAGCGCATGGAGGAGGCGCTCGGCTCGGGCGAGGCGCTCGCCACCGACGCGGCCGAGTACCTGGTCGAGCGCGGCGTCCCGTTCCGCGAGGCGCACGAGGCGGTGGGCAAGGCGGCGGCGTTCTCCGCGCGCGAGGGGCGGCCCATGGCGCGCCTCACCGCGGCCGAGTGGGCGAGCTTCCACCGCCGCTTCGAGAAGGACGTGCTCCGCTGCTTCGACGCGCGCCGCAGCCTGAAGCGGCGCGAGCTCCCCGGCGCGCCCGGGCCGCGGGCGGTCCGCGCCGAGCTGCGCCGCTGGGAGAAGGCGCTCGGGAAGGCGCGCCGATGAGCGGCGCCCGCCCGGTGCTCGTGGCGCTCGCCGCGGCGGCCGCGCTGGCCGGCTGCGGCGTGAAGGGCCCGCCGCGCCCGCCCCAGCGGCCCGCCCCGGCGCACCCGGTGGCCGCGCCCGCCGCGCAGCCCTCGCAGCCCGCCTCTGCGCCGCCCTCCACCCCGGCCGACGCCCCGGCGCCGGCCGCACCGGCCGCGCCGGCGGGGACCCCATGAACCACTTCCAGCGCAAGCGCGGCGTCCTGCACGCCGAGGCCGTCCCGGTGGAGCAGCTGGCCGAGGCCTACGGGACGCCGCTCTACGTCTACTCGACCGCCACGCTCACCCGGCACTGGAAGGTGCTGCACCGCTCGCTCGCCGGGCTCGACCACCTGGTCTGCTACGCGGTGAAGGCGAACTCCAACCTGGCGGTGCTGTCGCTGTTCGCGCGCCTCGGCTCGGGGTTCGACATCGTCTCCGGCGGCGAGCTGTACCGCGTGCTCAAGGCCGGCGGCCACCCGGGCAAGGTGGTGTTCAGCGGGGTGGGCAAGCGCGACGACGAGATCGCGTTCGCGCTCGAGTCCGGGGTGAAGGTGCTGAACGTGGAGAGCGCGCCGGAGCTGGCGCGGGTCTCCATCGTGGCGCGGCGCATGGGCGTCCGCGCGCCGGTCGCGCTCCGGGTGAACCCGGACGTGGACCCGAAGACGCACCCGTACATCTCCACCGGCCTGAGCGAGAACAAGTTCGGCGTGTCGGTGGAGGAGGCGCGCCGGCTCTACGCGCTCGCCGCGCAGGACCCGGCGCTCGAGCTCCGCGGCGTCGCCTGCCACATCGGCTCGCAGATCACGTCGGTGCGCCCGTTCCTCGACGCCATCGCCCGCGTGCTCGCGCTGGTGAAGGACCTCGGCAAGCAGGGCATCCGGCTCGGCCACGTGGACGTGGGCGGCGGCCTCGGCATCACCTACGCCGACGAGGAGCCGCCGCACCCCGACGAGTACGGCCGGGCCATCAAGAAGGCGCTCTCGCGCTTCGACGGCGAGGTGATGCTCGAGCCGGGGCGCGTGCTGGTGGGGAACGCCGGCGTGCTCGTCACCCGCGTGCTCCACGTCAAGGAGAGCGGCCGCAAGGTGTTCGTGGTGGTGGACGCGGCCATGAACGACCTGGTGCGGCCGAGCTACTACGACGCGCACCACGAGATCGAGGCCGCCGGCGCGCCGCGCAAGGACGCGGACGAGATCGTCTGCGACGTGGTGGGCCCGGTCTGCGAGTCCTCCGACTTCCTGGCGCGCAAGCGGCGCATGCCGCGGCCGGTCCGGGGCGACCTGCTGGTGGTCCGCTCGGCGGGCGCCTACGGGTTCGCCATGTCGTCCAACTACAACTCCCGCCCGCGCGCGGCCGAGGTCCTGGTGGACGGCGACGGCACCCGGCTGGCGCGCCGGCGCGAGACCTACGCCGACCTCGTCCGCGGGGAGACCCCCGAGCCCGAGGCCGAGCGGTTCCGCGCCCCGCGGCGATGAGCTACGATCCAGCACCTTCCCCCCGCCGGGAGAACGTCATGCGCCGACTCGAAGGTTCGATGGTGGCCATCGTCACGCCGATGAAGGACGGCGCGGTGGACCTGCGCGCCCTCCGCGAGCTGACCGAGTGGCAGCTCGCCGAGGGGACGGACGGCATCGTGCCGTGCGGCACCACCGGCGAGGGCGTGACGCTCACGGTCGCCGAGCGGGCGGACGTCATCCGGACCGTCGTCGAGACGGTGCGCGGCCGGGCGCTGGTCATCGCCGGCGCCGGCTCCAACGCGACGCACGAGGCGATCGAGTCGGTGAAGCTGGCGAGGTCGCTCGGCGCGGACGCCGCGCTGGTGGTGACCCCCTACTACAACAAGCCCACGCAGGAGGGGCTGTTCCGGCACTACCAGGCGATCTGGGAGGCGACGCGCTTCCCGGTGGTCGCCTACAACGTCCCGTCGCGCACCTCGGTGGACCTGCTCCCCGAGACCGTGGCGCGGCTCGCGAAGGCGGGCGCCATCGCCGGCATCAAGGAGGCGACGGCGAACATGGACCGGCAGGTCCAGCTCGTGGAGAAGGTCGGCAAGGACGCGATCGCCTACCTCTCCGGCGACGACTTCACCGTGCTCCCCTACATCGCCTGCGGCGGCCACGGCGTCATCTCGGTGATCGCGAACATCGCGCCGCGCGCGATGAAGGAGCTGGTGGTGGCGGCGCGCTCGGGCGACCTCGCCGGCGCGCTCGCGAAGCAGGCGGCCATGGCCGAGCTGAACCGGATGATGTTCGTCGAGACCAACCCCGGCCCGGTGAAGGCCGCGGTGGCGCTGCTCGGCCGGGCGGGCGGCGAGCTGCGCCTGCCGCTCGCGCCGGTGTCGGAGGCGAGCCTCGCCAAGGTGCGCGACGCGATGGTGCGCTTCGGGCTGAAGCTCGCCTGAGCCAAGGGTGACCGACATGACCAAGGTGGTGGTGACCGGGGCCGCGGGGCGGATGGGCACGCAGATCGTCCGGCTGGTGCGGGCGACGCCCGGCCTGGCGGTGTCGGGCGCGGTGGAGCGCGCCGGGAGCCCGGCGATCGGCAAGGACGCGGGGACGCTCGCGGGCGGCGAGCCGCTGGGCGTCGCGGTGGTGGACGACCTCGCGAAGGCGCTGCCCGGCGCCGACGTGGTGATCGACTTCACCAGCCACGAGGCCTCGGTGCGCCACGCGCAGGCGTGCGCCGCGGCCGGCGTGGCGCTCGTCATCGGCTCGACCGGCTTCACGCCCGACGCGAAGGCGAAGGTGGCCGAGGCGGCGCGCAAGGTGCCGGTGGTGCTCTCGCCCAACATGAGCGTGGGCGTGAACGTGGTGTTCGAGCTGGTGCGCCAGGCCGCCCGGGTCCTCGGCGACGCCTACGACGTCGAGATCGTCGAGATCCACCACAAGCACAAGCGCGACGCGCCCTCCGGCACCGCGGTGGCGCTGGGCGAGGTGGCGGCCCAGGCGCTCGGGCGCGCGCCCGCCGACGCGCTCGCGTACAGCCGCCACGGCATCCTGGGCGAGCGCCCGCCCTGGCAGATCGGGATCCAGACGCTCCGCGGCGGCGACGTGGTGGGCGAGCACACCGTGTTCTTCTGCGGCGAGGGCGAGCGGGTGGAGATCACCCACCGCGCCACCAGCCGCGAGCAGTTCGCCCGGGGCGCGGCGCGCGCCGCGGCCTGGCTGCCCGGCAAGGCGCCGGGCGTCTACGACATGGCCGACGTGCTCGGCCTGCGGGGCGCGAAGTGAGGGTCTGCCGGTTCCGCCGCGCCGGCGTGGACCGCTACGCGCTGGTGGAGGGCGAGGTCCTGCGCCCGCTCACCGCCGCGCCCTGGGCCGGCGGGCTGCCGGAGGGGCCGGCGGTGCCGCTCGCCGAGGCGACGCTGCTCGCGCCGGTGGAGCCGTCGAAGATCGTGTGCGTCGGTCGCAACTACGTGGCGCACGCCCGCGAGCTCGGCAACGAGGTGCCCACCACCCCGCTCATCTTCCTCAAGCCCTCCACCTCGGTGATCGGGCCGCAGGACGCCATCCGCTGCCCGGAGCAGTCGCGCGAGGTCCACCACGAGGGCGAGCTCGGCGTGGTGATGGGCCGGACGCTCACCGGCGCCAGCCCCGCCGAGGCGCGAGGCGCGGTCTTCGGCTACACCTGCCTGAACGACGTCACCGCCCGCGACATCCAGCGCGAGGAGAAGCAGTTCACGCGCGCCAAGGGCTTCGACACCTTCTGCCCGATCGGCCCGGTGGTGGAGACGCGTTCGACCCGCTCGACGCGTCGGTGGCGTGCCGGGTGAACGGCACCGAGCGGCAGCGCGGCTACACCCGCGACATGGCGTTCGACGTGTTCGCGCTGGTGGCGTTCATCTCCGGCGTGATGACGCTGCTCCCCGGCGACGTCGTCGCCACCGGCACGCCCGAGGGCGTCGGGCCCATCCGGCGGGGCGACTGGGTGGAGGTGGAGGTGCCGGGCATCGGCGTGCTGCGGAACCCGGTGACCTGAGCGGCGCGGCCGGGGGGAAGGGCGCATCGTGCGCGCGTACGTGGGCGTCGGCAGCAACCTCGGCGATCGCTGGGCGAACCTGGCCCTCGCCGCCCGCGTGCTGCGCGCCTCGCCCCGCCTCGCGGTGCTGCGGGCCTCGCACGTGTTCGACACGCCGCCCATGGGCCCGCCGCAGCCCCGGTACCTGAACGCCGTCCTGGAGCTGGAGGCCGGGCTCACGCCGGAGGCGCTGCACGCGGTCCTCGCGTCTGCGGAGCGCGCGGCCGGCCGCCGCCGCGGCCTGCGCTGGGGGCCGCGCACGCTCGACCTCGACCTGCTCGTCCAGGGGGATCGCGTGGTGCGGACGCCGGCGCTCACCGTCCCGCACCCCGGGATCGCGGCGCGCCGCTTCGTGCTCGAGCCGTTCGCCGAGCTGGCGCCGGACCTGGTGGTCCCTGGGCTGGGCCGCACCGTGGCCGCGCTGCTGGCGCGCGCGCCGGGCGCGCCGCTGGTGGTGGCCGGCCTGTACCCGCTGTGAATCGCGGCTAGCGCCTCCGCGCCGGCCTGCCGGCCGCGACGAGCACCCGGTCCACCGCGTCCGCCGGCAGCGGGGTGCAGCGCCCCGCGAGGCGCGCGGCGAGCGCGATCCGCGCCACCCGCTCCAGCGTCTCCATCCGGTCGAGCGCCTCGGGGAGCGCCCGGCCCAGCGCGAGCGCGCCGTGGCGCTCGAGCAGCAGCACGTCGTGCCGCGCCAGGTAGGGCGCGAGCGAGGCGGGCACCTCGCCCGTCCCCGGCGTCGCGAACGGCGCGAGCGCGATCTCGCCCAGCGTCACCGCGGCCTCGGGCACGAGGTCGTTCGGCGGCGGCACGCCGGCGACGGTGAGCGCCACCGCGGTGATGGGGTGGGCGTGGACGATCGCCTCCACGTCCGGGCGCGCCGCGTAGGCGGCGAGGTGCATGCGCAGCTCGGTGGAGGGGCGGCCCGCGCCGCGGGTCACCGTGCCGGCGCCGTCGATGCGCAGCACGTGCCCGGGCCGGAGCAGCCCCTTGTTCACGCCCGAGGCGGTGACCAGGAACGCGTCCGGCCCGAGCCGCACCGAGACGTTGCCCTCGCCCGCGCCGATGAGGTCGAGCGCGGCGAGCCGGTGACACGTCTCCACCACCGCCGTGACCAGGGCGCGCTCCCGGGGCGCGGTCCGCGCGCGGGGCGCGGGGCGGGGCGGGACGGCGCGCGGGCGGGGGGCGCGGGCCACGGCGGCCTCAGAGGATCTTGGCGGCGAGGAGGTCCTGCACGTCGAGCAGGCCCACCGGGCGCCCGTCGGCGTCCACCACCGGCACCTGGTCGATGCGCGCCTGGCGCAGCACCCGCGCCGCGTCCACCACCAGCGCGTCCGGCCGCACCGTCTTCGGCCCGCGGCACATGGCCGAGCTGACCGGGCGGGCGAAGTCGGTCTCGCCGCGCTCCACCAGCCGGCGCAGGTCACCATCGGTGAAGATGCCCACCAGCGTGCCGTCGGCGGCGACCACCGAGGTCGCGCCGGGGCGGCCGGGCGTCTCGGTCATGACCGCCACCGCGGCGGCGAGCGGCGCGTCCTCGCGGACCACCGGGTTCGAGGTCTCGCCGCGCATCAACTCGTGGACCTTCATCAGGCCGCGCCCGAGCTTGCCGCCCGGGTGGAACAGCGCGTACTCCTCGCGGTCGAAGGGCCGGTTCGCGAGCACCGTCATCGAGAGCGCGTCGCCCACCGCCAGCAGCACCGCGGTGGAGGCGGTCGGGGCGAGCCCCATGGGGCAGGCCTCCTCGACGTTCCCGATGGCGATCACCAGGTCCGCCGCCCGCGCCAGCCGGTTGGACCGGTCGGCGGTGATGGCGACGATCTTCGCGCCGATCTTCTTCAGCGACGGGAGCAGCCGGAGGATCTCCTCGGTCTCGCCCGAGTTCGAGAGCGCGAAGACCAGGTCCTCGCGCGCGATCCGGCCCAGGTCGCCGTGCGCGGCCTCGGCCGGGTGGACGTAGAGCGAAGGGGTGCCGGTGGAGGCCAGCGTGGCCGAGATCTTCTGGGCCACGAAGCCCGGCTTGCCCATCCCGGTCACCACCACCCGGCCCTTGCAGGCCAGGATCCAGCGGACCGCGGTGGCGAAGGCGTCGTCGAGGGGCACCGCGCCGATGGCGCGCGCCTCGGCGCCCACGACGGTGCGGCCGTAGGCGACGAGATCCTGGGTGCGGGGGCGCGGGGAAGCGCTCGCCCGCGGACGGCGTGCGGGGAGCTTCACCACCCGGGCCCGGCTGCTGCTGCGGCTGGAGGCCATGGTCGGCCGCCGATATAGCACTTCCGCGGCGCTTGCGGCAGGGCGCGCGGGTGCGCTATGTGACGCCGGCCCCCTGGAGGAAGACCATGAAATTCTTCATCGATACTGCGGACGTCGGCGAGATCAAGAAGGCCCTGGCCCTCGGCCTGTGCGACGGCGTGACCACCAACCCCTCGCTCGTCGCCAAGACCGGCCGCGGCTTCGAGGACGTGCTGAAGGAGATCGTCCAGCTCGTCCCCGGCCCGATCTCGGCCGAGGTCACCGCCACCGACTACGAGGGGATGCTGCGCGAGGGGCGCCACTACGCCAAGTTCGGCGAGCAGGTGGTCATCAAGGTCCCGCTCATCGTCGAGGGCCTGCGCGCGGTGAAGACGCTCACCGACGAGGGCACCAAGGTGAACGTCACCCTGTGCTTCTCGCCGGTGCAGGCGCTCCTCGCCGCCAAGGCGGGCGCCACGTACATCTCGCCGTTCGTCGGCCGCCTCGACGACATCTCGCAGGACGGCATGGCGATGGTGGGCGACATCGTCCAGATCTACCGGAACTACGGGTTCAAGACCCAGGTGCTGGTCGCGAGCGTCCGCCACCCGGTGCACGTCCTCGAGGCCGCCAAGCTCGGCGCCGACGTGGCGACCATCCCGTACTCGGTGATCGAGCAGCTCGCGAAGCACCCGCTCACCGACGCCGGCCTGAAGAAGTTCCTGGCCGACTGGGAGAAGGTGCCGAAGGCGTCGAAGTAGCGGGCGCGAGCGCGCCCCGGGACGTGGCGCTCGCTACGGGATCCGGGTCGAGGTCCACTGGACTCCGAAGACGCTGGCCAGCACGATCGCCATGCCCGCGAGCGCGCTGCCCGACATCGCCTGGGACAGCAGCGCCCAGCCGAGCACGACGGCGGTGAGCGGGCTCAGCAGCCCGAGCGACGAGACGGCCACCGTGGGCAGCCGCGCGACGCCGCGGAACCAGAGCGCGTAGGACAGCAGGGCTCCGGCCAGGCTCAGGTAGGCGTAGGCCAGGACCTGCGACCGCGAGAGCGGGGGCAGCGGCGCGTCGGCCACCCAGGCCAGCGGGACGAGCATCAGCCCGCCGACGACGAGCTGCCAGCCCGTGAGCGCGAGGACCGGCAGGTCCAGGCGCCAGCGCCGCGTGAGCCACACCCCCGTCGCCATGCAGGCCGCGCCGCCGAGCGCGGCCGCGATGCCCACGGGCTCGAACACCGTCCTCGGCGACACCAGCAAGACGGCCATGCCGCCGACGCCGGCGACCGCCGATGTCAGCGTCGCCCGCGCCGGCGCCCTGCCGTCCACCGCCCAGGCGAGCGCCATGATCAGCAGCGGCTGGACGGCGCCGAGCACCGCCGCGAGCCCGCCCGGCAGGCGGTACGCCGCCACGAACAGCAGGGCCTGGAACACGCCGATGTTGAGCGCGCCCAGCACCAGCAGGCGCGGCCAGTCCCGTCCGGCGGGCATCCGTCGCGCCATGAGCACCAGCAACGCGCCCGCCGGCAGCGAGCGGATGAGCGCGGCCGTGAACGGCCGGTGGGGTGGCAGGAGCTCCGTCGTGACGATGTAGGTGGAGCCCCAGATGGCAGGGGCGAGGGCGGTGATCAGGACGTCGCGCCAGCGGGACGGCGATGGAAGGGAGGTCGGCATGTGCGGTAGCTTGAAGTCGAGACATCTGCCGGGGAGGTAGCTTGAAGTCAAGACAATCGACGCCCGGCGCCCCGCGAGACGCCGTGGACCGCGTGCTCGAGCAGTGGGCCCGGGAGCGCCCGGACCTCGACGCGAGCCCGATGGGCCCCATCGGGCGCATCAAGCGCTGCGCGGCCCTGCTGGAGCAGCGGCTGGAGGCAGGCTTCTCCCGGTTCGGCCTGAGCCTCTGGGAGTTCGACATGCTCGCCACGCTGCGGCGGGCCGGGGCGCCCTACCGGCTGAGCCCGACCGAGCTCTTCTCGGCGCTGATGGTGACGTCGGGGACGATGACCCATCGCCTCAAGCGCCTGGAGGGCAGCGGGCTCGTCCAGCGCGTCCCCAACGAGCAGGACGCGCGCAGCACGCTCGTGCAGCTGACGCGCAAGGGCCTCGCGCTGATCGACCGCGCCGTCGAGGCGCACGTCGAGAACGAGCGCCGGCTCCTGTCCGCGCTCCCGCCTGCCGCGCTGGCCGCACTGGATGCGCACCTGTCCGCGCTGCTGGGGACGCTGGAGGGGCGGGAGTGACGGCAGCTCCGGCGCGGTGAGACGGGACCCGCTTGACGCGCACCTCGGGTATGGGTCACGTTCGACCGCAACGGCCCTTCCATCAATGGGCATGAGGCAGGAGATCGCCGGCGCCGAGGCCGCCCTTCATGAGCAGGCTTCAGCCGCGACGCGTACGCCGGCCTCTACTGGAACGATCCCGCGACGCTTCGGCGGCTGGAGTGACGAGATGCACGATCGGACGAACGTGTCGCTGGGAATGTCCTCGGAGAACCTCGAGCCGGACGTCGTGACCGCGATCGTGGGGCTCCCGCCCACTCGATCCTTTCGCAAGGGCGACTTGCCGGCCGGTCGCCGATTCCCGGTGCCGCGGATCCGCGGTTCGTGGGGGCTCGAGGTCGAGGGCGACGACGTCGGCACGGCCGCGCGGGAGCTCCTGGGTCTCGTGTCGGGACGAGAGGGGCGGTGGCGTGAAGCCGTGGCGCGGTTCTCGGCCGTGGCGACGCTGTCGATCTGGTGGGAGCCGGAGGGCCGCTACGGGGGGTTCTCGGTCGACTCGACGACGCTCGCGAGGCTGGCCGCGCTGGGAGAGCGCATCGACGTGTACTTCCCGGGCACGACCGACAGGCGGTTCACCTGCTCGGCACGCGGCGAGGCGCGAGGGGCCGCCTATCGTGCGCTGCTCCGGGTGCTGGCCACCTTCTCCGGCGAGGCGCTGCTCGTCGTGCGGGACGGGCTGGGTCTCGACGAGCGTGGTCAGCGGATCCTGGCGGAGCTGGAGCGGCTGGGCGCCCGGTCGGAACGGGCATCGGAGTGGCCGGGGACGAAGCTGACCGACTCGCAGGCGACGCTCTGGCGCGTTCCGGTCGGTGACGCCGTCGTCGACGTGCTCTCGAGCGCCGCCGAGAGCCTCTTCGACTGGGTCCAGCCCGCGCTCCCCGGGGACCTCTGCTTCCGGCGGGACGACGGGACCACCATCCTCGGGACCATCGCGCACGAGCAGGACGCGTTCCTCGACCTCGGGCCTGCCGAGTACGAGGCGCTCCTGGCCAAGGTTCCGTCGATGGAGCTGAAGCGCGACGTGAGCGATCCGGCCCCGCCCGCGGAGCGCGCCCCGTGACCAGGCGCTGGACATGGCCCGTCATCGCCTGCGTGGCCTTCGCGCTGGGATGCGATCGGCGGCGCGCCGTGGTCGTCGATGAGCCCGTGTATCTCTACGCGACGGAGACCGACTGCCTCGAATCCCTGAGCAGTGGCCCGAACGACCCTCGCATCAGCGGGCCCGAGGTGCGCGGGGTCGTCGCCGAGCTGCCGCCCGGAACGGCGCTCCAGATTCGCGGCGAGGCGTACGGGAAGGATTTCCGCTGCTTTCGCGTCTCGACGGACTCCGGGAAGGGCTACGTCATGAACTCGGAGCGGCTGAGGTTGCTCGATCCGCCTCCTCGGCCCGGGGCGTGAGGAGCGGCCGCTTCATGGAGGCACCACCTAGATGATCAGGCACACACGCCACCTCGCGACTGCCCTTGGCCTCGGAGCCGTACTGATGATCGGCGCGCCGGCGCTGGCCGAAGCGCCTGCGACACGTGGAGGCGAATCGGAGAGGGCGATCCGAGCGCAATCACCCACCGTACAGTGGCGGACGCCCCCGCTCGTCGCCGACGTCACCTTCGACGGGCGCGCCGATCACGTGTTCGTGGGCTCCTCGGGGAACGCGTCCAGCGTGGGCATCGTGGATGGCGCCGGAGGGAAGGACGCCCGCGCGTGGGTCCTGGAGTTCGCCCACGATCCGGCCCGCGCCTCGGGGCTGTGCGGCGCGCCCGGCGAGGCGACGATCGCGCTCGAGGAGCCCGGAATCGACCTGGCCGCGCTCGGCTGCGATGGCGCGTCGGACGCGTCCTGCGAGGCCGTGCGCAAGACCGCCGCGTACCTCCGGAGCGCCGCCGACCGCGGTGGCAAGGGGATCGCCCTCTCTGCCGGCGACTGCGACGCCTTCCACGTCTACTTCGACGGCACCGCGTTCCGGTGGTGGCGCCGGTAGGTTCCGGCGAGCCGGGCGCGGCCTGCGCGCACGACCCTGAACGCGAAGCGAGCGGGCGTCCGATCGGCACGGCCGACGCCGCACCGCGCTCCCCGCGCCGCTTCCCCCGGCCACGCGCGGTCCGCATCTTCCTGGTGCGCCTCGTCGGGAGGCGCTCGGGGGATCCATGCCGCTCGCTCGCATCTTCACCGGCCTCACGACCGCGCTCCTGCCGCTCGCCGCGCTGGCGCAGGCGGGCGGGGACGCCGCGCCCGCGCCGCGCAGCGGGTACGGGTGGCTTTGGATGCTGGTGGCGGCGATCGTCGTCGTGGCGCTGTTTCGGATGTTCTTCTCCCGGCCGCGGCGGACGCCGGGGGCGAGGGGGCCGGGGCCGTGAACCCGCTCGCTCGCACCGCGGGCCACGTGCTCGCGCTCACCGCGCTCGTGCTGGCGTTCGCCGCCGCGGCGCAGGGGCCGGTCTACCAGCCGCACCCTGCCGCGGACGGGATCCTCCCGTGGGTGTTCGCGGTCTTCGTGGCGGCGGCCCTGGTGGCGCTGTTCGTCTTCGTCCTCTGGGTGGTGAACCCGCCGAGCTTCCGCCGGCCGGGCGAGCGGCCGCACGGCGCGCTGGCGCCCAGGGCGCGGCGCCGCTGAGCCCACGCTCGTGGTTCGACAAGCTCACCACGAGCGGAGCTCCACTGAGCCAACGCTCGTGGTTCGACAGGCTCACCACGAGCGGAATCCGCTGATCCGTCGCTCGTGGTTCGACGGGCTCATCATCCGCTGAGAGACCGCGCTGCGGTGCTGCCCGGCCGCTAGAGCGTCACGCGGAAGAGCCTTCGCTCGATCAGGTCCGGCACACCGGAGAGGTCGGCGCGGGTGAGGTGCGCGCCCTCGGCGCGCTCCTTCAGCTCCAGGCACGCCTCGGTGATCAGGCGCACGAGCAGGTGGAGCGCCGCGTGCTCGGCCGGCGTCTGCAGCCGGTGCGCCTCCCGCTCGCGCCGGCGCTCGACCTCCTCGTACTCGCGGACGAGGTCGAGCCGCGCCAGCTCGAGCGCGAGGCGCACGACGTCGTCGCGGGGCCGCTCCGCCGCGCCGTGGCCCCAGCGCGCGCGCTCCGCCTCGCTCTCCCACTGGAGCTCCGGCGGCGGCCACGCCGTGAGCTCGCGCGCCAGCTCCTCGGCGAACCGCTCGAGGAGGTACGCCTTCACCGGCTGCTTCTGCCGGTCGTACAGGAAGTCCCAGCGCCGATCGCGCACGGCGGCAGGATAGCCGGACCGGGACCTCGCGGCGACCCCGCCGGTCAGGCGGCGTCGGTGCCCGCCGCGCCGGACCGCGCCTGGGCCGGCCCGGCGGCCTTGGCGGGCGCCGGCGCGACGCGCCCGCCCTCCATGGCGGTCAGCGGCCCGCGCCGGGCGGGCGCCGCCTCCGCGGCGGCGAGGAGCTCGTGCAGCAGCACCTGGTAGACGCGCTTGCTGGTGAGGAACGCGGCGTGGTGCGCCTGCACCTCGACGTTCGCGAGGTGCGGCAGCCCGTGCGTCTCGAGCACCGCCGACGGGTACGGCGACGCGCCGTCCTCGCGCGACCAGATCGACACGAGCCGCACCTGTCCCGGCCACGGGCCGTCGTGGAGCCGGCGCAGGAAGGCGCTGCCGGGGAAGAGCTGCCAGAGCGAGCGCGCCAGGAAGCCGACGGGCAGGCCGAGCAGCGCGACGGGCGTGCCGTGGTGCGGCGTCCCGAGCGTCACCACCGCGCGCGTGCGGCGCCAGCCGCCCAGCTTCTTCACGTAGTACGCGGCGATGAGGCCGCCCTTGGAGTGGCCGACGATGGTGAGGGGGCCGAGCGCCGGGTGGCGCGCGTACAGCCGCTCGATCTTGGCGCGCACCAGGTCGGCGAGGTCGTCGATGCCGCGGGTGTTGAGCGTGCCGCCGAGGCCGCCGAGGTCGAGCGTGAACACGCCCATCCCGTCGCGGCGCAGCCGGCGCTCGAGCACGGCGCAGGTGCGCCGCGAGCTGAAGAACCCGTGGAGCAGCAGCACCGGGTGCTCGCAGCGGGAGAAGTCGGTCCGCCGCTCCACCGGGCGCCGCCGGACGCTCCCGTCGTACGCCGCCGCCAGCTCCTCGACCACCCGCGCCGCCTGCCGGACCCACCGCGCCACCCGCATGGTCGCGCCTCCGATCGCCAATCTAGCGAGCGTGCGCGCGGCGGGCAGCGCCCGTCGGCGGGGCTTGACGTCCCCTGACCCCGGCACGCGCAGCGCCGCGCGAGGGCTGGCGGCGATGTCGGACGGACGCACCGTGAAGCGCCGCCCCTCGCGCCGGGGACGTGACACCGGGCGGCGGGACGGCCGTCCCCGTCCTTGTCCCCCCTGGTCCCCCGCAGTACAACCGGGGTCCCCGGAGGCGGACCCCATGCTCGTCGTCATGAAGCCCCACGCCGGCCAGCCGGAGATCGACGCGGTGATCGAGAAGATCCGCAGCCTCGGCCTCACCGCGCACCCGATCCCCGGGGCGCAGCGCGTGGCCGTCGGCATCACCGGCAACAAGGGCGGCCTCGAGCCCGAGCTGTTCACCACGCTGCCGGGCGTGGCCGACGCGATCCGGGTGTCGCAGCCGTTCAAGCTGGTGTCCCGCGAGGTGAAGGAGGAGGACACGGTCATCGACGTCGGCGGCGTGCCGCTCGGCGGCAAGGACCTGGCGGTGATGGCCGGGCCGTGCTCGGTCGAGTCGCGCGGCCAGCTGCTCGAGGCGGCGCAGGCGGTGAAGGCCTCCGGCGCCCGGTTCCTGCGCGGCGGCGCCTTCAAGCCGCGCACCAGCCCCTACGAGTTCCAGGGGCTCGGCGAGGAGGGCCTGAAGCTGCTCGCGGCCGCCCGCGAGGAGACCGGCCTCAAGGTCGTGACCGAGGTGATGGACGTCGAGCACCTCGCCATGGTGGCGGACTACGCCGACGTGCTGCAGATCGGCGCCCGCAACATGCAGAACTACTCGCTGCTCCGGCAGCTCGGGCGCGTGCGCCGGCCCATCCTGCTGAAGCGCGGCCCCTCCGCCACCATCAAGGAGTGGCTGATGGCGGCGGAGTACGTGGTCTCCGAGGGCAACTACCAGGTGGCGCTCTGCGAGCGCGGCATCCGCACCTTCGAGACCATGACCCGCAACACGCTCGACCTGAACGCGGTCCCGATCCTGAAGGCGCTCACGCACCTGCCGGTGATCGTGGACCCGTCGCACGGCATCGGCCTGCGCGCCCACGTGCCCGCCATGGCGCGCGCCGGCATCGCCGCCGGCGCGGACGGCATCATCGTCGAGGTCCACCCGCGGCCGGAGAAGGCGCTCTCCGACGGCCAGCAGTCGCTCACGCCGGCCGAGTTCGACGAGCTCATGCGCCAGGTGCGGGTGATCGCCGGCGCGGTGGGCCGCGGGGTGTAGCGCGCCTCCGCGGAGGGGCGCCCGGCCGGCCCGCCGGCCTGCCCCCACCGCGGCTGACGCACCCGAAGCGAGCATGCTCCTGGCCGTCCGCGCGGGCCGTCCGGCGCTCGCCCGGGACGCGGCCGCTTGCCATGCGCGCAGGAAGCGTTACCTGATCCTCATGAAGGCCGAGCGCGAGCCCATGGAAGCAGCCGGCGCCGGGGAGCGCCGCGACATCGTCCTGCCGGGCGGCTGCCTGCTGTGCGACGGCGACCTGGAGGTGCGCCTCGGCGAGCGGGGCCACGCCGCGAGCTTCTGCCCGCGGTGCCACTGGATCTCCCACCCGCACATGCGCCGGGCGGACGGCGCGGTGCACGTCATCCACCCGGCCGGCGGGCTGGCCTAGCGTCGCCTCAGCGCCGCAGGGCGCGGCCGAGCGATCGCACGAAGCGCTTCACCCGCTCGGCGCGGGCGCGCCGGGAGCCGCCCTCGGCGATCCGCTTCACGATCGCGCTCCCGACCACCACGCCGTCCGCGAGCGGGCCGAGCGCACGCGCCTGCTCCGGCGTGGACACCCCGAAGCCGATGACCACCGGCAGCTCGGTCCTCGCGCGCACCGCCGCCACGAGCGGCGCGATCTCCTCCGCCACCGCGTGCCGCGCCCCGGTCACGCCGGTCACCGACACGAAGTAGAGGAAGCCGGTGGCGGCCCGGGCCGCGGCCTCGACCCGCGCCGGGTTCGACGTGGGCGCGAGCAGGTACACGAGCTTCACGCCCGCCTCGGCCGCCGCCGGGGCGAGCACCTCGGCCTCCTCGGGCAGCAGGTCCGGGATGATGAGCGCGTCCACCCCGGCGCCGGCGCAGCCGCGCACGAGCGCCTCGACCCCGCCCGCCAGCATGGGGTTGAGGTAGCCCATGAGCGCGATGGGGACCTGCGAGCGCGCGCGGACCGCCGCGGCGATCCCGAGCACGCCCTCGAGCGTGGTGCCGGCGCCGAGCGCGCGCTGGGCGGCGGCCTGGATGGTGGGGCCGTCGGCGATGGGGTCGGAGAACGGGACGCCCAGCTCGACGAGGTCGGCGCCGCCCGCCACGCAGGCGAGCGCCATGGCCCGCGCGGTGGCGAGGTCGGGGTCGCCGCCCATCACGTAGGTGACGAGCGCGGCCCGGTGCTCGGCGCGGCAGCGCTCGAAGGCGGCGGTGATGCGGTCGGGGCGCTCGGCCGCGGCCGGCGGGGCGGGGCGGGGCTTGCGGGCGGTGCGCGGGCTCACCGGCGGCCTCCCTTCCGGGCGGCGGCGCGCGGCCGCGCCTTCGCCTTCGTCGCCGGGCGGGCCGCGCGGGCCCGGGTGCGCCGCGGCGGCGGCGCCGCCTCGAGCATCTTCCGCACCTGCTCCACGTCCTTGTCGCCGCGACCGGAGACGTTCACCAGCACCAGCCCCCCCGGCCCGGCGTCGCGGGCCACCTTGCGCGCGGCGGAGATCGCGTGCGCGCTCTCCAGCGCGGGGATGATCCCCTCCATGCGCGCGAGGTACTGGAACGCGTCCAGCGCCTCGGCGTCGGTCTGCGGCAGCAGCGTGAGCCGGCCCTGGTCCTTCAGGTACGCGAGCTCCGGCCCGACGCCCGGGTAGTCGAGGCCGGCGCTGATGGAGTGCGCCTCCTGGATCTGCCCGTGCCCGTCCTGCAGCACGTAGCTCCGCGAGCCGTGCAGCACGCCGGGCGTGCCCTTCGCGAGCGACGCCCCGTGCTTCGCGGTCGAGAGCCCGAGGCCGGCGGCCTCCGCGGCGACCAGGTCCACGTGCGCGTCGTCCACGAACGCGGAGAAGATGCCCATGGCGTTGGAGCCGCCGCCCACGCAGGCGACCACCGCGTCGGGCAGGCGGCCCGCGAGCTCCAGCACCTGCCGGCGCGCCTCGCGCCCGATCACCGACTGGAACGTGCGGACCATGGCCGGGTAGGGGTGCGGTCCGGCCACCGAGCCGATGATGTAGTGCGTGTCGCGGACGTTGGTGACCCAGTCGCGCAGCGCCTCGTTCATCGCGTCCTTGAGCGTGGCCGAGCCGGCCGTCACGGGGATGACGCGCGCGCCGAGCAGCTGCATCCGGAAGACGTTGAGCGCCTGCCGCTCCACGTCCACCGCGCCCTGGTACACCTCGCAGGGCAGGCCGAACAGCGCCGCGGCGGTGGCGGTCGCGACGCCGTGCTGGCCGGCGCCGGTCTCGGCGATGATGCGCTTCTTGCCCATGCGGCGGGCGAGCAGGATCTGGCCGAGCGTGTTGTTGAGCTTGTGCGAGCCGGTGTGGCACAGGTCCTCGCGCTTCAGGAGCACGCGGCACCCGCCCACGTCGGCGCTCATGCGCGGGGCCTCGGACACCGGCGTCTCGCGCCCGGCGTAGCGCCGGAGCAGCTCGTCCAGCTCCGCCTGGAAGGCCGGGTCGGCCCGCGCCTCGCGCCAGGCCTGCTCCAGCTCGTCCAGCGCCGGCACCAGCGTCTCGGGCACGAAGCGCCCGCCGAAGGCGCCGAAGCGCCCCCGCTCGTCGGGGAGGGCTGCCGTCTTCACGTCGTCTCCTTCGCCGCGCGGACGAACCGCGCCATGAGCTGCCGATCCTTCACGCCCGGCGCCGACTCGACGCCGCTCGCCACGTCCACCGCCCAGGGCCGCACCGCGCGCACCGCGTCGGCCACGTTGGCCGGGGTGAGCCCGCCGGCCAGCACGACCGCGGTCCGCTCCGCCGCGCGCGCCGCGAGCGCCCAGTCGAACGCGATCCCGCTGCCGCCGTAGCCCGGCGAGGCGGAGTCGAGCAGGAACCCGGCCGCGGCCGGGTAGCGCGCGAGCTGGTCGAGCGCCTCCGGCCCGCCCACGCGGATCGCCTTCAGGACGGGGAACGGCAGCCCCTCGAGCAGCTCCGGCGGCTCGTCGCCGTGGAGCTGCGCCACCTGCACCCCGGAGGCCGCCACGGCGGCGAGCAGCGCCTCGCGCGAGGGGTCCACGAACACGCCCACCGCCGTCACGAACGGCGGGAGCCGGGCCACCAGCGCGCGGGCCTCGGCGGGCGGCAGGTAGCGCTTCGAGCGCGGCCAGAAGTTGAAGCCGATCGCGTCCGCGCCGAGCCGGGCCGCCTCGAGCGCGTCCTCGAGCCGGGTCACCCCGCAGATCTTCACCTTCGGCGGGAGCGCCATCACGCCTCGCCGAGCGCGCGCAGCAGCGCGGCCGGATCCTCGGCGCGCACCAGCGCCTCGCCCACCAGCAGGTTCGCGGCCCCGGCGCGGCGCAGCCTGGCCGCGTCCTCCGGCGTGCGCACGCCGCTCTCCGCCACGCCCTTCACCGACGCGGGCAGGGTGGGCAGGATGCGCTCGGAGACGGCCAGGTCCACGTGGAAGGTGTGCAGGTTGCGGTTGTTGACGCCCACGATGCGCGCCCCGGCGGCGAGCGCGCGCTCCGCCTCGCGGTCGTCGTGGACCTCCACCAGCGCCGCGAGCCCCAGCTCGCCGCAGGCGCCGAGCAGCCGCCGCAGGACGTCCTGGGCGAGCCCGGCCACGATGAGGAGCGCCGCGTCGGCGCCGGCGGCGCGCGCCTCGAGGAGCTGGTAGCGGTCCACCACGAAGTCCTTGCGGAGCAGCGGCACGTCCACCGCGGCGCGCACCGCCACCAGGTCGTCGAGCGAGCCGCCGAAGCCGGGGCCGTCGGTGAGCACCGAGATGGCGGCGGCCCCTGCCGCGGCGTAGCGGCGCGCCTGGGCCACCGCGTCGAGGCCGGCGCGGATGGCGCCGGCGGACGGGCTGGCGCGCTTCACCTCGGCGATGACGCGCAGCGGGCCGCCGCGCGGCGAGAGCGCCGCCTCGAAGCCGCGGGGCGGCGGGGCGGCGGCGGCGCGGGCGGCCAGCTCCGCGTCGGGCAGGACCGCGCGGCGGGCGGCCACCTCGTCCACCTTGCGGGCCAGGATGCCGTCGAGGACGGTCACGCCGGCACCGTGGTGGCGGCCACCAGCTGCCGCAGCTTCTCGCGGGCGGCGCCCGAGTCGATGGACCGGGCGGCGCGCGCCACGCCGTCGCGCAGGTCGGTGGCGGCGCCCGCGCAGACCAGCGCGGCGGCGGCGTTCGCCAGCACCGCGTCGCGCGGCCCGCCCGCCTGCCCCTCCAGCACGTCGGTGACGATGCGGGCGTTCGTCGCCGCGTCCCCGCCGGCGATCTCGGCGGCGTCGCGCCGCGGCAGCCCCAGGTCCTCCGGGCGGAGCGTGTAGCGCTCCACCTGGCCGTCCTTCACCTCGCAGACGTGGGTCATGCCGGTCACGGCGATCTCGTCCAGCCCCTCGCCGTGGACCACGAACGCGTGCGCCGCGCCGAGCGTCGCCAGCACGCCGCCCAGCACCGGCACCCACCGCGGCTCGAACACGCCCAGCACCTGGTGGCGCGCGCCGGCCGGGTTCGCGAGCGGGCCGAGCAGGTTGAAGATGGTGCGCACGCCCAGCTCGCGGCGGACGCCGGCGATGGCCTTGAACGCGGGGTGGAGCCGCACCGCGAACAGGAAGCCGATGCCGACCTCCTCGATGCAGCGCTCCACCGTCTCCTTGTCCGCGTCCACGTTCACGCCGAGCGCGGCGAGCACGTCGGCGGAGCCGGAGCGCGACGACACGGCGCGGTTGCCGTGCTTCGCCACGCACACCCCGGCGCCGGCCGCCACGAACGCGGCGGTGGTGGAGATGTTGAACGTGTGCTGGCCCTTGCGCCCGTCGCCGCCGGTGCCGCAGGTGTCGATGAACACGTCGCGGCCGACCCGCACCCGGTCCGCCCGCTGGCGCATCACGTCGGCGGCGCCGGCGATCTCCTCCACCGTCTCGCCCTTCATGCGCAGCGCGGCCAGGAACGCGCCCGACTGCGCCGGGGTGGCGCCGCCGTCGGCGATCTCGGTCATCACCTGGGCCGCCTCGGCGCGGGTGAGGTCCTCGCCCTCCAGGAGCTTCGCGATGGCGTGCTGGATCACGGCCGGACCTCCTCTCCGCGCGGCGCGACGTGCGCGAGCCAGTTCCCGAGGAGGCGCTTCCCGTCCAGCGTCAGGATCGACTCCGGGTGGAACTGCACACCCTCCACGTCCAGCGCCCGGTGGCGCAGGCCCATGATCTCTCCCTCCTCGGTCCACGAGGTGATCTCGAGCGCGTCCGGCAGGCTCTCGCGCTCGACCACCAGCGAGTGGTAGCGGCCGGCCTGGAACGGCGCGGGCAGCCCGGCGTAGAGCCCCTCGCCGCGGTGGTGCACCGGGCTCGCCTTGCCGTGCACGATGCGGACGTTCCGCACCACCTTGCCCCCGAACGCCTGGCCGATGGCCTGGTGTCCGAGGCACACGCCGAGGATGGGCAGCGCGCCGGAGAGCGTCCGGAGCACCTCCAGCGTCACCCCGGCCTGGTCCGGCGTGCACGGGCCCGGCGAGAGCACCAGCGCGTCGGGCCGGCGCGCGCGGATGCCGGGCACGTCGATCTCGTCGTTGCGGAACACCTCGACCTCGGCGCCCAGCTCGCCCAGGTACTGCACGAGGTTGAAGGTGAAGCTGTCGTAGTTGTCCACCAGCAGCAGCCGGACCGGGCGCGCGCCGCTCATCGCCTCGCCCCCTTCCCGCGCGGCGCCGCGCGGCGGCCGCGCGACCCCGCCGCACGCCGCGGCCGCCCCTCCGCCGCCGGGGCCGGTCGCGCAGCGGCGCGCCGGCGCGGGGCGGCGGCGGGCGGCGCGTCCAGCCCGCGCGCCTCGGCCTGCGCGACCGCGGTGAACACCGCGCGCGCCTTGTTGACGGTCTCCTGGTACTCGGCGGCGGGGTCGGAGTCGTAGACGATGCCGGCGCCGGACTGGACCGAGACCCGGCGGCCGTTCGCGAGCAGGGTGCGGATGGCGATGCACATCTCCATGTCGCCGCCGCGGTCGAAGTAGCCCACCGCGCCGCCGTAGGGGCCGCGGCGGGCCGGCTCGAGCGCGTCGATGATCTCCATGGCCCGCACCTTGGGCGAGCCCGAGAGCGTGCCGGCGGGGAAGCCGGCGCGGAGCACGTCCACGGCGGTGCGCCCGGGGGCGAGCCGTCCGCGCACCTCGGAGACGAGGTGCATGACGTGCGAGTAGCGCTCCACCGTCTTCAGCGCGGCCACCTTCACCGTGCCGGTGGCGGACACCCGGCCCACGTCGTTGCGCCCGAGGTCCACCAGCATGACGTGCTCGGCGTTCTCCTTCGGGTCGGCGCGCAGCTCGGCCTCCAGCGCCTGGTCCTCGGCCGCGTCCGCGCCGCGCCGACGGGTGCCGGCGATGGGCCGCAGCGTCACCTCGCCGTCCTCGAGCTTCACCAGCGTCTCGGGCGACGAGCCCACCAGCGCGCGCGGCGTCCTTCACGAAGAACAGGTACGGCGAGGGGTTCACGCGGCGGAGCGCCCGGTAGATCTCGAACGGCGGGAGCGAGGTCTCGGCGTCGAAGCGCTGGGAGAGGACGATCTGCTGGCAGTCGCCGGCGGTGACGTACTCCTTGGCGCGCCGCACCGCCGCCTCGAACTCCTCGCGGCGGACCCGCGGCGCGAGCACCGCCGGCGGCCCGGCCCGGCGCGGGCGGCGGTCGGAGAGCGGCCGCGCCAGCACCGCCAGCCGGCGGCGGATGCGGCGGACCGCGTCGGCGTACAGCGCGCGCGGGTCGTCGCCCTCGTCGCAGCGCACCTCGCAGATGACGTGGAGCGAGTGGCGGCGGTTGTCGAACGCCACCAGCTCGTCGAAGTCCATGAGCAGGACGTCGGGGAAGCCCAGCTCGTCGGCCTTCGCGATGGGGACGCGCGGCTCGAACAGGCGGACCGCGTCGTAGGAGACGTGGCCCATGAAGCCGCCGGAGAAGCGCGGCACGCCCGGCACCCGCACCGCGCGGTGCGTGGCGAGCGCGGCGCGCAGCGCGGCGATCGGATCGCCCGGGTCGCCGAGCTTCCAGCGGATCACCGCCCGCGGGGCCGCGCCCAGGAACGTGAAGCGCGCGCTCCGCTCCCCGCCCTCGACCGACTCGAGGAGGAAGGCGTGCCGCTCGCCGCGGGAGAGCTTCAGGAAGGCCGAGACCGGCGTCTCGGTGTCGGCGTCGATCTCGACGCGGACCGGGACGGCGCGGCCGGGGCTGCAGAGGGAGAGGAAGGTCTGGAGATCGGGCGTGGTCCGCAGCTCAGCGGACTTGCCAAAGACGCACCGTCATGCCGTCACCCTGCGTGCCGGGCCGGGCACCTCGACGGCGTCCTTGGCCACGATCTTGTTCTGGCGGTCGACGAGGACCACGGTGGGCTTGAAGTCGCGGGCCTCGGCCTCCTCCAGCTCGGCGAACGTGGCGAGGATCACCATGTCGCCGGGGCGGTTAGGTGCGCGGCCGCGCCGTTGATGCAGATGATGCCCGAGCCGCGCTCACCCTTGATCGCGTACGTCTGCAACCGGGTGCCGCGGGTGATGTTCCACACGTGAACGGCCTCGTACTCCCAGATGCCCGCGGCCTCGAGCAGGTCCTCGTCGATGGAGACCGAGCCCTCGTACTCGAGATCCGCGTGCGTCACGGTCGCACGGTGGATCTTCGCCTTGAAGAAGGTCCGACGCATGGCAGGACTCGTTTACTTACATGGTCGGGTCGGTTCGCGCAACACCCGCCGCCCGCCGCCCGGTCCCCCGCACGGCGGAGCGGGACCCGGTCAGTCGTGGAACACGAAGGAGTAGGCCGCGTCCGCCCCGGTGCCGTCCTCCTGGTCGAAGAACTTGGGAACCGTGACGAAGGCGCGGAGCTTCCCGCTCAGCACCATGTGGATGAGCAGCTGGTCGGCGTTGCGCGCGAGCGGGCGCTGCGCCTCCACCAGCTTCCGCGCGGCACCCAGCGTGAACGCGTAGGCGTGGGTGCAGTGGTGCAGCCCCGCCACCCGCAGGTGGTCGCTGAACGGGCGCGGGTGGAACCGGAGGATCTGCGCGGGGGTCCACTTCATGAGGCGCAGCGACGCGCCCACCAGGTAGGCGGCCTGCTTGGCGCGGTGCCGCAGCGTCACGCGCTCGAAGTTGGACCAGCCCAGGTACGCGAGCTCCCAGTCCTCGGGGAGCTGCCGCAGCGCCTCCGGCAGGACCGCCAGGTCGGGGCCGCGGGGCACGACGTCGTCCTCGAACACCAGCACCCGCTGCCAGCCGTTCTCGACCGCGGCCCGGTAGAGCTGCAGGTGGGAGACGGCGCAGGCGATCTGCCCCTGCGACATGGGCTTCGAGTGGCGCGCGGCGCGGCGATCCGCGGCCGCGTCGTAGCCCTCGGCGGCGAGGCGCGCCGGATCGAGCAGCCGCTTGTCCATCCCCTGGTGGAAGCGGTAGTCGAGCCCGGCGAGCCGCGCGCGGACGCGCTCCTGCCGCTCGACCGCGCGCTCGACCGTGACCACGAAGATCCGGTCGAACGCGCGGTGGAGCGCGTCCCAGGCCGCCGCGACGTCCGGCGCCAGGGCGGGCGCCGGCGCGCCCGCGGCGGGCGTCGCCGGCACGGGTCCGCTAGCGGCGGGCGAGCTCGGCATCGACGACCGCGCGGATCTGCTCGAACGGCACCGCGCCTTCCACCTTCACGCCGTTCACGAACATGGTCGGGGTGGCCTGCGCGCCGATGCGGGCGGCCAGCGCCTGGTCCTCGGCGATGCGGGCGCGGCCCCGGCCCGAGCGGCGGGCCGCGTCGAAGCGGGCCACGTCGAGGCCGATCTCGCGGGCGGCGCGCTCGTACAGCGCGTCGGACAGCTCGCGCTGGCTCGCGAACAGCTTCTCGTGCATCTGCCAGAACTTGCCCTGCTCGCGGGCCGCCTCGGCCGCCTCGGCCGCGGGGAGCGCGTTCGGGTGCATGCCGAGCGGCTGGTGCTTCCAGACCACCCGGACCTTGTCGCCGTACGTCTTCTGCACCTGCGCCAGCGTCGGCTCGACGCGCGCGCAGAACGGGCACTGGAAGTCCGAGAACAGCACGATGGTGACCGGCGCCTTCGGGTTGCCGCGGATCGGGTCGTCGGCGCGGACCGCGAGCCCCTGCACCGGCTGGCCGGCGGGCAGCGCCGCCGGGATCACCGCGCCCTGCTGCGGCGCGGCCGGCTTCAGCGCCAGGTTCGCCTGGCAGGCCTGCTCGTAGAAGCCGGGGCCCGCCTTGCCGCCCTTCAGCAGCGCGTCGGCCTTCTTCAGCTCCTCCTCCACCACCGGGCGCATCCGCTCGAGCGGGAGCGCGCCCACCACCTGGCGGCAGTTGAAGAACATGGTCGGCGTGCCGTTCGCGCCCACGCTGTTCGCGAGCTGCTGGTCGGCCGCGATCCGGTCGGCGCCCTTGCGCGCCGCCACCGCCGCCTGGAACTTGCGCAGGTCGAGGCCGAGCTCCTTCGCGTACTGCTCGTAGATCGCGGGCGAGAGCGCCTGCTGGTTCGCGAACAGCTTCTCGTGCATCGGCCAGAACTTGCCCTGGTCGCGGGCCGCCTCGGCGGCGATGGCCGCCGGCAGCGCGTTCGGGTGGAAGGAGAGCGGCTGGTGCTTCCACACGATCCGCACCTGGCCCGGGTACGCCTCCTCGAGCTGCTTCAGGGTGGGCTCGACGCGGGAGCAGAACGGGCACTGGAAGTCGGAGAACAGCACCACCGTCAGCTTCGCGTCGGCCGGGCCGCGGGCCGGGTCGTCGGCGCGCAGCGGGACCTTGGCGTAGGTGGCGGGCGGCGCGGCCGGGGGGGCGGCCGGGGCCGGCGCGGCGGCCGACGGCGCGCCGGCGGTCGGGGGCGGCACGGTGCCGGGCAGGAACACCGGGGCGGTCGCGCCGCGCTCGATGGTCTTCGCGTACACCTGCGCGGCCGGCGTGCCGGACCGGACGAGCTGCTCGGCCTTGCGGAGCTCCTCGTCGATCACGGTGCGGAACGCCTCGATGGGCTGCGCGCCGGCGATCTTCCGGCCGTTCACGAAGAAGGTCGGGGTGGCGGGGGCGCCCAGGCCGACCACCAGCTTCTGGTCGCGCTCGATGCGGGCGCGGTGGGTGCCGGACTGCATCGCCTCGCGGACCTTGGCGACGTCGAGGCCCAGCTCGCCGGCGGCCTTCTCGATGGCGGCCTGGTCGAGCGCGGGGGCCGAGTCGAACAGCTTGTCGTGCAGCGCCCAGAACTTCTCGTCGCCGCCCTGCGCCCGCGCCTCCTCGGCGGCGAGCGCGGCCGGCATGGCCTGCGGGTGGAACGAGAGCGGGTTGTGCTTGAACACGAAGCGCACCTTGCCGCGGTACGCCTCCTCGACCTGCTTCATGGTGGCCGCGCCGCGCTTGCAGTACGGGCACTGGAAGTCCGAGGACTCGACGATCGTGACGAGCGCGTCGGCCGGGCCGCGCACCGGCGAGTCGTCGGCGGGCACCTTGTAGACGGCCTTCGGATCCTCCACCGGACGCGCGCGCGTGGGCGCGCCCACGGGCGCCCGGGAGGGCCTGCCGCCCGCGTCCCACGAGCCGCGCCCGACGAACCCGATCGCGAACCCGATGACGAGCGCGACCACCCAGCTCACGTGCTTCATGTGTCCCGTCTCCCTTCCAGCCAAGTCAGAGCCACCGCAGATATCAGGATCGCCCCGGGTGGACAACGCGCCGGCACCTCGCCGCGACGCCAGGCCGAACACCGGACCTTCCGGCGAATTCCCCGCCCCGGGTGTGGGGCCCCCTAGAGGCCGATCCGCGCCACCGCCAGCAGCTGCACCTCACCGTCGGTCCGCCGGTCGTCCGGTGCCGGCGCGCGCCGCGTGAAGCCCTGCCAGCGCGCCACCGCCTCGAACACGACCGCCCGCCCGAACGCCGCCCAGCCGGCCGAACCTTCGGCGGCGGCGTACAGATCCGCCTTCTCCCACAGCTTCAGCACCTCGGCCTGCGCCGACAGGATGGGGCCGGCGGGATACTCCACCGTGTAGCGGAGCCGGGCGGCGCTCGCCGCGTGCACCTGCTCCGACTCGGTGGTCGCGCCGGCGCCGGGCAGGTGCGCGCGCCCGAGGTAGCGCACATGCACCATCTCCACCGGTGCGGCCAGGTAATCGAGGCGCGCCTGGTAGCCCACCGTCACGTTCCCTTCCACCGAGGGCAGCGTGCCGAGCTGGACCAGCGACTGGAGCGCGAGCCCCGGGGCGCGCGCCGCCTCGACGCGGCCGAGCACGAAGCGGAACTCGGGGTAGCCGATCGCCCAGGCCGCCTCGACCTCGCCGTCGGACGGCACGAAGATCCGGTCCTCGCCGCCGGCGAGCACGCGCGCGCGCAGCCGCACCGCCTGCGAGAGCCGGCCCGGGAACCAGCCCTCGGCCCGCGCGCCGACCAGGATCAGGAACGGCGGGTTGTGCTCCCCGCGGTCGATCTCGAACCCGCCGAAGCGCCCGGCGACGCCGGTCGAGAGCCCGGCGGTCCAGCCGTCCGCGTCCCCGGGGGCGGGGAGCGGCTGGGCGGCGGCGGGCGCGGCGGCCAGGGCGGCCAGGGCGGCGAGGCCGAGCGCCGCGGAGGCGAGGGATCGCATGGGCTAGAAACGGAAGCTGGCGCCGCCGCGCACGAGCAGCGGCAGGCCGTAGCGCCCGGCGAGCGGCGCGCCGGTGTCGGCCTCGGCGAACAGCCCGAACGCGCCGGTGAGCCGGACCTCGGTGGAGAGGCCGACCAGCAGCCAGCGCCAGCGCATGCCGTCGCCGCGCGAGTTGGAGGCGTCGAAGGCGACGCGGACCTGGAACGGGAGGCGCGGGAGCTGGTAGCGCGCGCCGGGTCGGAAGCCGAAGTGGGTGTCGGGCTCGAGGCCGAGCGTCAGGCCCGCCTCGAGGCGCAGGCCGGTGTCGGCCAGCTCCAGCCCCGGCACGGCCTCGATCTCCAGGACGCCGGCCTGGCCGTGGTCGAGGCCCAGCTCGCCGCCGCCGCCCAGCGACGCGAGGACGGAGAAGCCGGTCGGGCCCGGCGCCGGCTCCGCGGCGGCGGCCGCGGCGGGGAGGGCGCAGGCGAGCGCGAGCGCGATCGCGAACGGCGCGCGCGCGGCGGCGGCGCGCGCGCCGAGGACGGTGGATGTGCGCATGGCGGACAAGCTACCCCCCGATCGCGCCGGGCTCAAGGAAGCGCCCGGCCGGACCGCCCGTTGCCGCGGCCGGCGCGAGCGGCTAAAGGGAGACGCGCATGGCGCTCACCGAACGGATGCCCGCGCCCGCGCGCACCCTCGACACCTCGGGGCGCCTGTGCCCGTTCCCGATCGTCGAGACCGCGAAGGCGGTGAAGGCGATGGACGCGGGGGCGGTGCTGCTCGTCATCGCCACCGACCCCGGCATCGCGCTCGACATGCCGATGTGGTGCAAGGCGACGCGGAACGAGCACCTCGGGACGTTCCAGGACGGCGCGGCCTGGAAGAGCTTCGTGCGGAAGCGCGCCCGCTGAACGGCGGCCCGCGGCGCGCGCCGCCGGGCCTGGAAGGCGACATGAAGAAGCAGGGCAAGGCGATCGGACTGATCTCCGGCGGGCTCGACTCGACGCTGGCGCTGGCGCTCGTCCGCGGGCAGGGCATCGAGGTGAAGGCGGTGAACTTCTACACCGGCTTCTGCATCACCGAGACGCAGCGCCGGAAGGGCGGCCGCCCCGACGGCACCGTCCCGCAGAACGAGGCGCTCCGCGCCGCCGCCGACCTCGAGGTGGAGATCGAGTACGTGGACATCTCCGGCCCGGGCTACTTCGACATGCTCGTGAACCCGCGCTGGGGCTACGGCGCGAACGCGAACCCCTGCGTGGACTGCCGCGTGTTCATGATGCGCAAGGCGAAGGAGATCATGGAGGCCGAGGGCGCCGACTTCATCTTCACCGGCGAGGTGCTCGGCCAGCGCCCCAAGAGCCAGCGCCGCGACACGCTGCGGATCATCGAGCGCGAGAGCGGGCTCGACGGCCGCCTGCTGCGCCCGCTGTCGGCGAGGCTCCTGCCCCCGACCGTCCCGGAGCAGGAGGGGATCGTGGACCGCGAGCGGCTGCTCGACATCAGCGGCCGCGGCCGCACCCGGCAGATGGCGCTCGCCGAGGAGCTGGGGATCTCGGAGTGGCCGCAGCCGGCGGGCGGGTGCTGCTACCTGACCGACGAGGCGTTCTCGCGGAAGTTCTTCGACGTGCTCGACGCGCGCGAGGCGCGGGGCGAGCCGCGGAAGCTGGAGCGCGAGGACGTGGTGCTGCTCTCCACCGGCCGGCACTTCCGGCTCTCGCCGCGCGCTAAGCTCATCGTCGGGCGCACCGAGGTGGAGAACGCGCTGCTCGAGCACCACGTGGAGGGGCGCGCCCGGGTGGAGGCGCGCGACGTGCTCGGGCCGGTGGCCCTGGTCGAGGGCGTGCCGACCTGGGAGGAGCGCCAGCTCGCCGCGCGCATCGTGGCGCGCTACGGGAAGGGCAAGGACGCCGGGCGCGTGGTGGTGGAGTGGCGGGAGGGCGACCTGGTCGAGACCTACGAGGTCGAGCCCGAGCACGACGAGGCGCGCGTCGAGGCGATGCGCATCTAGGCCGCGCGCCCGCCCGCGCGCCCGCACCCGGCGTTGACCGCGGTCAACGCCCCACCGCCGCGTCGGGGCGTCCCGCGAACCACCGGGTTGTCCCGCGCGCCGTTCCGATCGAGCATGGTGGCCCCACGGCTGCGTTTTCCGGGCGCAGTCGAGATTCTCCCATCTCGAGGTGACGCATGGCGGCGAAGCGCATCTACGCCTTCGGCGGCGGCAAGGCCGAGGGGAACAAGGACATGAAGGACCTGCTCGGCGGGAAGGGCGCCGGGCTGGCGGAGATGTCGAACATCGGCATCCCGGTGCCGCCCGGCTTCACCATCACCACCGAGGTCTGCGCCGAGTACTACAAGGCCGGCCAGAAGCTGCCGAAGGCGCTCGAGCCCGAGCTGAAGGCCGCGCTGCGCAAGGTGGAGGCGCTCACCGGCAAGGGCTTCGGCGACCCGTCCGACCCGCTGCTCGTCTCGGTCCGCTCCGGCGCGCGCGCGTCGATGCCCGGCATGATGGACACGGTCCTCAACCTCGGGCTGAACGACGCCACGGTGGAGGGGCTGGCGGCCCGCGCGTCCGATCCGCGCTTCGCCTGGGACAGCTACCGCCGCTTCGTGGCCATGTTCGGCGACGTGGTGCTGGGCCTCAAGCCCGAGCGCAAGGAGGACCGCGATCCGTTCGAGGTGATCCTCGAGGCGAAGAAGCACGCGCACGGCGTGAAGTACGACAAGGACCTGCCGGTCGAGGCGCTGCGCGAGCTGGTGTCCGAGTTCAAGGCGGAGATCCGGCGGCGCAAGGGCGTCGAGTTCCCGGAGGCGCCGCAGGAGCAGCTCCTCGCCGCCATCGGCGCCGTCTTCCGCTCCTGGAACAACGACCGGGCCATCGCCTACCGGCAGCTGAACGGCATCCCCGCCGAGTGGGGCACCGCGGTCTCGGTCCAGTCGATGGTGTTCGGGAACATGGGCGACGACTCCGGCACCGGCGTCGCGTTCACCCGCAACCCCGCCACCGGCGAGGACGAGTTCTACGGCGAGTTCCTGGTGAACGCGCAGGGCGAGGACGTGGTCGCGGGCATCCGGACCCCGCAGAAGATCTCCGAGCTGAAGGAGCGGTGGCCGGAGGTGGCGCGGCAGCTCGAGGCCGCGCGCGAGACGCTGGAGCGCCACTACCGCGACATGCAGGACATCGAGTTCACCATCGAGCGCGGGCGGCTCTACCTGCTCCAGACGCGCAACGGCAAGCGCACCGGCCTCGCGGCGGTGCGCATCGCGGTGGAGATGGCCGAGGAGCGGCTCATCGGGCGCGACGAGGCGGTGCTGCGCGTCGAGCCGGAGGCGCTCAACCACCTGCTCCGTCCGGTGTTCGACGCCGAGGCGAAGGCCGCGGCGGCGAAGGGCGGGCGCGGGCTCGCGAAGGGGCTCCCGGCCGGCCCGGGCGCCGCCAGCGGCAAGCTGGTGTTCTTCGCGCAGGACGCGGCGGCGTGGCACGCGCGCGGCGAGCCGGTGATCCTGGCCCGCCACGAGACCAGCCCGGAGGACATCCGCGGCATGGCCGCGGCGGAGGGCTTCCTCACCGCGTTCGGCGGCATGACCTCGCACGCGGCGCTGGTGGCGCGGCAGATGGGCAAGGTCGCCATCGTCGGCTGCGGCGCGATCTCGTTCGACTACCACGCGCGCACCATGACGGTGGAGACCGCCGCCGGCCCGAAGGTGCTGAAGGAGGGCGACTGGCTCTCCATCGACGGCACCGCCGGCGAGGTGATCGAGGGCCGCCTCGACACGCGGCCGTCGGAGGTGATGGCGGTGCTGGTGGAGCGCAGCCTCGACCCGAAGGACGCGCCCACCTACCAGCGCTTCGCGAAGCTGCTCTCCTGGGCCGACGCGGCCCGGCGCCTGCGGGTGCGGGCCAACGCGGACCAGCCGGACCAGGCGCGCGTCGCGGTCGCGTTCGGGGCGCAGGGCATCGGCCTGTGCCGCACCGAGCACATGTTCTTCGGCGAGGGGAAGATCGGCCCGATGCGCGAGATGATCGTGGCCGAGACGCACGACGACCGCCGCAAGGCGCTCGCGAAGCTGCTGCCGGTCCAGCGCGAGGACTTCCGCGGGCTGTTCCTGGAGATGGCGGGGCGGCCCGTGACCATCCGGACGCTGGATCCGCCGCTGCACGAGTTCCTGCCGCACGAGGAGCAGGGCGTGGCGCAGCTGGCCCACGACACCGGGCGGAGCGTCGAGGAGATCCGCGCGCAGATCGCGGACCTGGTCGAGTCGAACCCCATGCTCGGCCACCGCGGCTGCCGGCTCGGCATCAGCCACCCCGAGATCACCGAGATGCAGGTGCGCGCCATCTTCGAGGCGGCCTGCGACGCCGCCGAGCAGGGCGTGAAGGTCGAGCCGGAGGTGATGATCCCGCTCGTCGCGTCGGTGAAGGAGCTGGACGACCAGGCCGGCGTGGTGCGGCGGGTGGCGGAGGACGTGTTCGCCCGGCGCGGCCGCAAGGTGCGCTACCTCGTGGGGACGATGATCGAGGTGCCGCGCGGCGCGATCACCGCCGGCGAGATCGCGCGCACCGCCGAGTTCTTCTCCTTCGGCACGAACGACCTGACCCAGACCACGTTCGGCCTGTCGCGCGACGACACCGGCCCGGTGCTGCAGACCTACCTCGCGAAGGAGATCCTGCCCGTCGACCCGTTCGTCTCGGTCGACCAGGACGGCGTGGGCGCGCTCATGAAGATCGCGGTCGCCGGCGGGCGGGCCACCCGGCCCGGCCTGAAGCTCGGCATCTGCGGCGAGCACGGCGGCGATCCCGCCTCGGTGGAGTTCTGTCACCGCATCGGGCTCGACTACGTCTCCTGCTCGCCCTACCGGCTCCCCATCGCGCGGCTCGCCGCGGCGCAGGCGGCGCTCCGCGAGCGCGCGCAGGAGAAGAAGGTGGCCGCGGCGGGGAGCGCGAAGCGGGCGCGGAACGGGAAGGCGAAGCCCGCGGGTGCCGCGAAGGCGCCGGCGCGGCGCGCGCGGAACGCCGCGATCGGGGTCCCGCGGGCGCGCAAGGGTGCCGGGCGCCGCCCGAGAGCGCGCGCGTAGCGGAGGACATCGGATCGGGGAGCGTGCCCGGGCGAGGCGGTGGTCCTCGCCCGCACGCTCCGTATTTTGACGCGGGCGGCCGCGTGGGGCACACTGCGCACGTCTCCCGCCTCCGGTCCGATGAAGCACTCCAAGCTCTCCGTCTGGCTCCTCCCCGCGAGCGCGCTCGTGCTCGCGGGACTGGCCGCCCCGCGCCCCGAGCCCGCCCACGCGGCGGCCCCGGCGGCGAGCGCCGCGGCCGGGACCCCTACCTCCACCCCGGCCCCCGCCGAGCGCCCACCGCCGCTCGGGGAGCCCCGCTACGACGCCGCGCTGGGCCGATGGGTCGCGCCGCTCGGGCAGGGGCGGGCGGTGCTGACGATCGACCCGCGGCTGCAGGCGCGCCTCGAGCGCACGCTCGCGTCGAACGCCGTGCCCTGGGGCGTGACCGTCCTGCTCGAGCCCGCCACCGGCCGCGTGCTCGCGATGGCGGAGCACTCCGAGGCCGAGCCCGCGCGCAAGGGGCTCGCGCGCACGGCCATGGCGCCCGCCGCCAGCATCTTCAAGATCGTGACCGCCGCGGCGCTGCTCGAGCGCGGCGTCCGCCCCGACGACGAGGTCTGCTACCACGGCGGCAAGCGCCGCCTGCAACCCAAGCTCCTCGCCGACGATCCGCGCCGCGACAGCCGCTGCATGAGCCTCACCTCCGCGCTCGGCCACAGCGCCAACGTGGTGTTCGCGAAGCTCGCCGGCCGCGACCTCGGGGCCGCCGAGCTGCGCACCGCCGCCGGCCGGTTCCTGTTCGGCGAGCCCATCCCCTTCGCGCTGCCCGTGGACGTCTCGCCCGCGCCCATCCCCGACGACTCCTTCGAGCTCGCCAACACCGCCGCCGGCTTCGGCCCCGTGCGGCTCTCACCCCTGCACGCCGCGCTCCTCGCGGCCACCGTGGCGAACGGCGGCGTGTTCGTGCCCCCGTCGCTGGTGGAGGAGGCCGACGGCGCCACGCCGCCCGTGCCCCCCGCGCCGTGGCGCGTGATCGACGAGCAGGTCGCCGGCGCGCTCGCCGATGCCATGCGGAGCACCGTGACCGAGGGCACCGCCCGCAAGGCGTTCCGCCGCGGCGGCCCCGGCTCGCTCCGCGGCGTGGAGGTCGCCGGCAAGACCGGCTCGCTCACCCACCCGTCACCCTACCGCGACTACTCGTGGTTCGTCGGCTACGCGCCCATGGACCGCCCCGAGGTCGCCGTCGCGACGCTGGTGGTGAACGGCCAGAAGTGGCGGACCCGCGCGACGGCCGTGGCCCGCGAGGCGCTCGAGGCGTACTTCGCGAACCGGGTGGCCAGCGCCGACACGCCCGGCCTGCGGACCGCGAAAGCCCCCGCGCCCTGATTCATCCAGCGCGGCGCCTGCCGGCGTAGGAATCCACGAGCGCGTCCCCGAGGACCCGCCGGGCTTCCTCCAGGTTGTGCCCCCGGCAACGGATCCGGAGATTGTCCGCCGTGGAAGCCCCGCCGCGCGCGAGCGGCACGACGTGGTCGAGCTCCAGCCGGTCCGTGGAGCCGCAAGTCTCGCCGGACGCGAGGGT